>NZ_JBITMA010000012.1:81664-241684 GCF_044465765.1 Nocardia sp. NPDC049526
GGCGCATGCGCTTGGACGGCTCGGACGCGAGACGGGCCGCGAATGGTTGCTCGTAAGACTCGCTTCGTGGTGGTCGCTGATGGTGGATCGCTTGGCGCCTGATGGGTACGTGCCGGGTGGGCGGGGCCCGTGCCTGTTGCATGCACTTCGACGGTTTGAACGCGAGACGAGGAGCGGCCTCCTCGCTCATGGGACTCGCTCCGTTGTGAACGTATGAGCGGGTCGTTCGGCCTCG
Organism: Nocardia sp. NPDC049526; assembly: GCF_044465765.1. Lineage (NCBI taxonomy): Bacteria > Bacillati > Actinomycetota > Actinomycetes > Mycobacteriales > Nocardiaceae > Nocardia > Nocardia sp. NPDC049526. The sequence continues at coordinate 81,900 of NZ_JBITMA010000012.1, forward strand.
TATGTTCGCGCGCTCAGCGGTGGGGGCGCGCTGTGGGACGACTTGGCCGCGTCGAGGGCCGCCCCCTGCGCGGACGCGAGACGGGCCGCGAACGTCGCTTGTGCGGCTCGTTTCGTCGTGTGGTGGAGCGGCGACGCTCACGGCTGCTGACCTGCCGATAATTTGCTACCCGCGAGTAGGTATTCCGGCGTGCGCCCGTTACGCTGCACGCATGCCGTATCTCGAACGTGAAGGGGATGTGTTCGTCGTCTACCTCGGGAGCGAGGGGCAGACGGACAGCGAGAACCGTTTCCATCCGGATTGGATCGATGCGTTCCACGGGCTGTTGGACCAGGTCGAGGCGTCCGAGGGACCGGCGGCGCTGGTGACCACGGCGAGTGGGAAGTTCTACAGCAACGGGCTCGATACCGATTGGCTGTTCGGCAACCTGGACAAGATGCACGGCTACCTCGATCGCGTGCACAGTATCTACACCCGGCTGCTGACCTTCCCGCTGCCCACGGTCGCAGCCGTCAACGGTCATGCCTTCGGCGCCGGCGCCATGCTCGCCACCTCGCACGATTTCCGGGTGATGCGCGCCGACCGCGGCTTCTGGTGTCTGCCCGAGGTGCACCTCGGCATGCCGTTCACGGTCGGCATGAACGCGCTGCTCACCGAGCGTCTCGCCAATCAGGTCTGCGTACAGGCCATGACCGCCGGGCACCGCTTCGCCGCCGACGAGGCCATTACCGCGGGAATTGTCGACACGAAGGCGGATGCTGATGTGTTGCTGAAGTCCGCGATCGAGCGCGCGGGCGCCCTCGCGGCAAATCGCAAGCCCAATCTGCCGGTGATCAAGCGGTCGCTGCACGCCAAGGCGCTGGCCGGGCTCGCGACCCCCACCACCCCGGAGAATCTGGCGTTCGCCCCGGGATAACCGCAAGCTGATCACAAACCTTGCGCCACGCGGCGGCATCGCCCCGTGACGCAGGGTGCGCCCGATCGTCGGCGCAGTGCCAGACTGTGTGCCATGCCACCACCGCGCAGCGGGCACCCCGAATCACGCACGGACCACCACGCGCACCCGGGTGCGGCGGCGGATGCCGCGATCCTGGCCGCCGCGCCCGAACTGATCGCGTTATCGCATTCGATCCACGACGAACCGGAGTTGGCGTTCGAGGAAACCCGCAGCGTCGCCAAGACCATCGCGCCCCTGGCTGAGCGGGGTTTCGCGATCGAGAGCGGCATCGCCGACCTGCCCACCGCATTCCGTGCGACCTACGGATCCGGCGAGCTCACGGTGGGTATCTGCGCCGAATACGACGCGCTGCCCGAGATCGGGCACGCCTGCGGGCACAACATCATCGCGGCTTCCGCGGTCGGCGCCGGGCTCGGCCTCGCCGAGGTGGCCGACGCGCTCGGCATCACCGTCGTCGTCTTCGGAACGCCCGCCGAGGAGAGCGGCGGCGGCAAGGTGCTGATGGTCGAGCGCGGTGTCTTCGACGGTGTCGCGATGGCGATGATGGTGCACCCCGGACCCATCGATATCGTCGACGCGCGCTCGCTGGCGCTGGCGGATTTGTCGGTGGTCTTCCACGGCCGCGAGGCGCATGCCAGCGCCGCCCCGGAATTGGGCCGAAATGCGGGCGACGCGGTGACCGTCACGCAGGTTGCTCTGGGATTGCTGCGGCAACATCTCCGACCCGGACAGCAACTGCACGGTATAGTCAGCGACGGTGGCGTAGCCCCCAACATCGTTCCCGGACGTGCGGAACTGCTGTATTACCTACGCGCAGTCGACTCCGCATCCCTCGACGATCTGATGCGACGAGCGTCGGCTTGTTTCGAGGCGGGTGCGCTGGCGACCGGCTGCACTCACGAAATCCGGACGGTTGCGCCGACATATACCGAGCTGACGCCCGATTCAGGATTACTGTTTGCCTATCGCGAGCAGATCGTGGACTTGGGCCGGGTGCCGATCGCACCGGAACTCGAGGCGCAGCGACCGCTCGGGAGTACGGATATGGGCAACGTCACCAACGTCGTACCGGGCATACATCCGGTCATCGGCATAGATGCCGGTGGGGCGGTGACGCATCAGCCCGGCTTCGCCGCGGCGAGTGTCAACGCCTCGGCCGATCGTGCGGTAACCGACGGTGCGATCGCGCTCGCGCGTACCGCTATCGCCGTAGCCCGCGATCAAACACATAGGGACAGGTTGTTGCAACGGCTCGTTCAACGACAGGAGGACATTCGGTGAGCACTACCGGCCGCTCCGCGGCGCGCGCGACACACACGAGTAGGACGGTGCGCGTGACCACGGGGGGCCCAGGGGGCATCGCTGCATCGGATATCGCGGAAACCGGACCGGATGCGGTCGATTCCTGGCTGGCAGAGCACACGGTCGATCTCGTCCAGTGGCGTCGGCACATCCACGCGAACCCGGAGCTCTCCCGCACCGAATTCGCCACCACCGAGTTCGTCTCGGCCTGGCTGACCAAGGCGGGGATGACGCCGCAGAAGATGCCCAACGGCACCGGAGTGCTCTGTGACATCGGTCCGGTGGACGCACCGCGCATCGGACTGCGCGCCGATATGGACGCGCTCCCACTGCAGGAATTCACCGGACTCAGCTTCGCCTCGACCGTGCCCGGCGTATCGCATGCCTGTGGGCACGACGCGCACACCACGATCCTGCTCGGCACCGCGCTCGCGCTGGCCGATCAGGAACTGCCGGTCGGCGTGCGATTCGTCTTCCAGCCCGCCGAAGAGGTGATGCCGGGCGGTGCCATCGATATGGTCGCCGCCGGGGCGATGGAGGGCGTCGACCGGATCTTCGCACTGCATTGCGATCCGCGCCTCGAGGTCGGTCGGGTCGGCATCCGGGTCGGTGCGATCACCTCGGCGGCCGACACCATCGAATTGGTCCTCGATTCGCCGGGCGGGCACACCTCGCGTCCGCATCTGACCAGCGACCTGGTCTACGCCATCGGCACCGTGATCACCGGCCTGCCCGGTCTGCTCAGCCGCCGCATCGACCCGCGCACCAGCACGGTGATGGTCTGGGGCGCGGTCAGCGCGGGGAAGGCGCCCAATGCGATACCGCAGACCGGCATGCTCACCGGCACCGTCCGCACCGGCGATCACGCGACCTGGTCGCTGCTGGAGCCGATGGTGCGCGAGATCGTGGACGGCCTGCTCGCACCGACCGGGGTGCGCTACCAGTTGAACTACCGCCGCGGCGTACCGCCGGTGGTCAATGACGAGCACTCGACCAGGATGTTCGAGGACGCGATCCGCATGCTCGGCCCGGACGCGCTCGCCGACACCTTGCAGTCCGGTGGCGGTGAGGACTTCTCCTGGTACCAGGAGGAAGTGCCGGGCGCGATGGCCCGCCTCGGCGTTTGGTCCGGGCACGGCGAACAGCTGGATCTGCACCAGCCGACCTTCGATCTCGATGAGCGCGCGCTCGCCGTCGGTGTCCGGGTGCTCAGCAACATCGTGTTGAACGCGAGCTGACGAAGCCAAGGAAGCGGCCGACCTCGAAAAGGGGGTCGGCCGCTTCCGCGTTTGTTCAGCTACCGAAGAATCCGGGACCGACGTTCTTGCTGTTGCGAGTGCGCAGCGCGTGCACGTATTCCGCCGGCGCGCCGGCCTTTTCGGCCGCGTCGGCCATCACGCCGATATAGCGCGCCGACGGTAGCCCGCCCTCGTACGCATCGAGTACGTACAGCCACGCCAGGATGGGTTCGGAACCGCTGCCCGCGCTCGGCGTCACGCGCAGCCGGATCTTGCGGTGGATACCGAAATCGGAACCCTCCCAGCGGTCGAGGCGCTGCTCGTCCTCGGGGGATACGTCGTAGAGCACCACGAATACCCGCGAGCCCGGCTCCTCGACGACGGTGGCCAGCGGGCCCTCCCAGCCGATGTCGTCACCGCTGAAGGTGAGGCGCCAGCCCTCCAACCAGCCCGTCCCGTACATGGGGGAGTGCGGACAGCGCTCGAGCATCTGGGACGAGTCCATGTTGGACCCGTAGGCGGCGTAGATCGGCACGACGCAAGGGTATCCAATAACCTGCGCGCATCGTCTCTATCCCGGCGAGATGACCGTGTGTTCGCCAGCTAACGTTGTTTACCGGCACCGGAGATCCCGGTCGAACAGCTCCAGCGGAGGTATCCATGACCCGCATAGCGATCATCGGTGGCGGACCGGCCGGTTATGAAGCGGCACTGGTGGCGGCCCAACACGGGGCCACGGTCACCCTGATCGATAGCGACGGCATCGGCGGGGCGTGCGTCCTGTGGGACTGCGTGCCGTCGAAGACTTTTATTGCCTCGACGGGCGTGCGCACCGATCTGCGTCGCGCCCGTGACCTGGGCATTACCCTCGATCCGAGCCAGGCCCAGATCGAATTGGGCGAAGTGAACGCGCGTGTGAAGGCGCTGGCGCTGGCGCAGTCCTCCGATATCCGATCCAAGGTGCAGGCCGCGGGCGTGACGGTGCTCGCCGGACGCGGACAGCTCAGCGATCCGGCCACCGGGATGGCCGCGCACCGGGTGCGCGCGCTGTTGGCCGATGGCACCGAGGAGGCCGTCGAGGCCGAAGTGGTGTTGATCGCCACGGGTGCGAGCCCGCGCGTGTTGCCCGGCGCCGAGCCCGACGGCGAACGCATCCTGAACTGGCGTCAGCTCTACGACCTGGAGGAACTCCCGGAGACCCTGGTCGTGGTCGGCTCCGGTGTGACCGGCGCCGAATTCGTCTCCGCGTATACCGAAATGGGTGTGCGGGTGAAGTTGGTCTCGAGCCGCGACCGGGTGCTGCCGGGTGAGGATGCCGATGCCGCGCTCGTGCTCGAGGACGCGCTCGCCGAACGCGGTGTCGAACTGGTCAAGCACGCGCGCGCCGATGCGGTGGAGCGCACCGCCGCGGGAATCGTGGTCAAGCTCTCGGACGGCCGCACCGTCACGGGTACGCATGCGCTGATGACCGTCGGCTCGACCCCCAATACCGACGACCTCGGCCTGGAGCGGGTCGGCATCGAACTCGACCGAGGTGGCTACCTGCGGGTGGACCGGGTGTCGCGCACCTCGGCGCCCGGTATCTACGCGGCGGGCGATTGCACCGGTCTGCTGCCGCTGGCCTCGGTGGCCGCCATGCAGGGCCGCATCGCGATGTACCACGCGCTGGGTGAGGGCGTCATCCCGATCCGGCTGAAGACGGTCGCGTCGGCCATTTTCACCCGTCCGGAAATCGCGACCGTCGGCGTGAGCCAGACCGCCATCGATAACGGCGAGGTGCCCGCGCGCACGGTGATGCTGCCGCTGAATACCAACCCGCGCGCCAAGATGTCGGGTCTGCGCAGGGGTTTCGTCAAGATCTTCTGTCGGCCCGCGACCGGTGTGGTCATCGGCGGTGTGGTCGTTGCCCCGATCGCCTCGGAGCTCATCCTGCCGATCGCGCTCGCGGTCCAGAACAATCTGACCGTCAACGATCTCGCCCAGACCTTCTCGGTGTACCCGTCGCTCACCGGCTCGGTCACCGAGGCCGCCCGGCTGCTGATGCGTCACGACGACCTGGATTAACCGCCACTGAACCCAGCGCCCCGAGACTTACTGTCTTGTGGCGATTTTCATCGCGTTGCCAGTAAGGCGCGCATGTGGTTCACTTCCCGCAGAGATGCGATCGGCGGGCGATCGCGAGGGTTCTGTGTGGGGGGATCGATCCTTTCCAGCGGGAACGGCGAACGGCCGCTTGGTCGTTCGGCGGTCCTCATTCGTGGACCAAGCGTCTCACCAGGGATAACTGGGTGCGACCCACTCGGTCGCACACGGGAAAGGGATTGCGAAAAGTGAAACATCGTAAGCCGAGTCGGGCGCAGCGAGCGATGGCGAGCACATCGTTGCCACTGGCTACTGCGGCGGCCGTGGCCACGCTCTTCGCGGCGCCGGCGGGGGCAGTTCCGGATCAGCCGAGTACACCGACCACGCCGGCGCCGGCGCCCGCCGATCCGGGCAGCACCGCACCGACGGATCAGGGCCAGCCGGAGACCACCAAGCCGGATCCGGGTAAGCCGGACACCAAGCCGTCGCCGACGCCGAGCCAGCCGGGTGTCACCACGCCGGATCCGAACCAGGTCATGCCGAATCAGCCCAGGGATCCGAAGCTGTCGACGCCGACCCAGCCGGGTGTCACCACCCCGCGCGTCGCGCCGCTGCCGGTTCCGGGGCAGACCGGACCCGCGATCCCGGCCGTGGTGCCGGAGACGGCCCCCGGCGCGGAGGCTCCGAAGCCCGCGCAGCCCGGTACCACCGCGCCGGGTGCGAACACCCCGAGCGGTCCGAACGCCCGGACCCCGCAGCAGCCGGATACCGACACGCTGGTGCAGCAGCCGCGCTGGGAGGCTCCACGCTTCCAGCAGGCGCCGGCCGCGCCGGTCGTCGAGATGGACGGGCCGCACCAGGAGATCGGCGCCAATATCGACGGTGGCTCGCTGGCGCCCGGCTACGTGGCCAACACCCACCACTTCAACAATGCCGCGGGCTACGTCGGCACCATCGGGTACCGCACCCCGACCGGTCAGGGCGAGGCCGGTGTGTCGGTCGAATACATCGGCGCCAACACCGTCAAGGTCACCTCCTACACCGGTGGTGAGGGTCTGGCCGACAACAAGACCGAGGTCATCCTCGACACCACCCAGGCCAACATGGCCAAGGCCGCTGTCGAGCACTGGATTCGGGAACAGCCGGGCGGCGCGGCTGCCCTCGAGGCCGCCGCGCAAGTTAAACTTCCGGTGCCGCCAGGCGAACTGGCTCCGCAGACGGTCAACGTTGCCGGGGTCACCACCCAATGGGGTGGGTCACTCCAGTACTGACACGAGCTGATTCGACGGGTGGGGCGGTCGTTCTCGACCGCCCCACACGTGTGTCCTGGGGAAAGGATTTGGTGTGGGCTCCGAGGGTGATGGCAGGGACAACGAATCCGACCGGACCCGGTCGGAATTCGGACCCCCGTTGGACGATTTCGGCCCGCCGGTCTCCGAATTCGGACCGCCGGTCGGCGAATTCGGGCCGCCGACGGGTGAGCAGGTTCGACCACAGTGGTCGGTGCCCGAGCCCGGCACCGATCATCCCGAGCTGATCTGGCGTCCCGCCGACGAACCGCCGACGGTGCCGCCGCCACCCCCGCAGTACCGCGCGCCGGATACGACGGTGTTCGGCGACGCGCCGCCACCGCCGCCCCGGCGACCGGAGCCGCCTACGCGCCGACCCGAGCCTCCGGTCGAACCGGACCCCAACGAGGCCACCGTCCGGCATGCGACCCCCGCGACAGGCCAGCGCGATACCTGGTGGAACAGCCCCACCGAATCCGGCGGGATACCGACGCCGCCGTCCGAGCCGCCGGGCCTGTCCTGGGTTGACGATCCGATCGCCAAACGCCTTGCGCCGAAGCTGATCTCGGACACCATCACCGCGACCCCGACCCGGCACAGTTCGCGCGGTCGATGGATAGCGCTCGGTGTGCTCGCCGCGATCGTGGTGGTCTTGGCGCTGGTTGTGACCTTCGTCGCGGTCCGCCGCGACGACAACGGCAGTCCGAAGGCGGCGCCACCAGCACCGCCGAGCACTTCGGCCGCGCTGAGCTGCCCCGCGAGTAAAGACGGCAAGGTGACCCGCGGCAACGGGCAGGGCGACACCTCGACCGGCCCCGGTGCGATCCTCGGCTTCCAGTACGAGTTCTACGTCGACCGCAATGGTGAGCGGGCGCGCAGATTCGTCGCGCCGGATGCCGAGAATGTGTCGACGGCCGAGGTCATCCAGCAGGCCATCAATGAACAGATTCCGGTCGGCACCACGCATTGCCTGCGGATTGCCGAGTCGGCGGCCGACACGTTCGAGGTGGACCTGACCGAACATCGCCCCGACGGCACGACCAATGTCTACCGGCAGACCATCATCACGGTGGTCCGGGACGGCAAGACCGTGATCTTCGCCATCCGGGAGCGCGCCTGAGCTCTCAGATCATGGGATGAATATTTCACAATTTGGTAGCGATATGGGACAGTGGGGTTTCGCGTCCCCTCGGAGGTTTCCATGTCGCCGATCAATCCACCGCTCGCAACCAAACTGGGCGGACTGAAGAGTTCGGCGATTCGTGACCTGCTCGAGCTGACCACGCGCGAAGAGGTGATCAGCCTCGCGGGCGGTTTGCCGGATTCGGAGTTGATGCCCCGGGAGCGGCTCGTCGCAGCGGCCGATGCGGCGCTGAGCGGTTCCGCGGTATTGCAGTACACCGGGTCGCGCGGGTGGCCTCCGCTGCGCGATGTGCTGCGCCAACGGGAGTCGGCAAAGCTCGGCCGCACGGTCGGGCTCGACGAGGTGTTCGTGACTCATGGTTCGCAGCAGGCGCTTTCGCTGCTCGCCGAGGTGCTGCTGGATCCGGGTGCGCTGGTGGTCGTCGAGGATCCGGCGTATGTCGGTGCGCTGCAAGTGTTCCGGGCCGCCGGTGCGCGAATTGTGGCGGTGCCCTTGGATTCCGAAGGCATGCGGCTCGATGTGCTGAAGGAACTGCTGGCACGCGGTGAGCGTCCGACGGTCGTGCACACGGTGAGCAATTTCCATAATCCGGGTGGCGTCACGATGAGTCCGCCGCGTCGTCGTGAGTTGGCCGAACTCGCCGATACCTACGGCTTCTGGGTGATCGAGGACGATCCGTACGGTGAGCTCTGGTTCGACCGGCCCTCGCCCGATCCCGTGGCAACGTACTCCCGCAACGTGATTCGGCTGTCCAGTGCCTCGAAGATCCTCGCGCCCGCGCTGCGGGTCGGCTGGATGGTGGCGCAGGAGCGGATCTGTCGCGCGGTCGAATTGCTGAAACAGGGCGCGGACCTCTGCGGTTCGGCGCTGACCCACCAGATCGCCGCCGACCTGCTCACCGACGAAACCTGGCTGACCGGCCATGTCGACACCGTCCGCAGCGCCTACGGCGACCGCGCCAAAGCGCTCGTGCACGCCGTGCGAACTCGCTTCGGCGACCGCGTCACCTGCACCGATGCCGCCGGTGGCATGTTCGTGTGGGCCGATTTCACCGACGGGACCGATACTGATCGGCTGCTGCCCCGAGCCCTGGAGCGCGGCGTCGCCTTCGTCCCCGGCTCGGCCTTCGCCGTCGACACCGACTACCGCCACTCCATGCGCATGTGCTTCACCACTTCGGACGCGGCGACATTGGCGGAAGCGATCGACCGGCTGGCTCGCGCGGCCGAATAGTCGTCAATCCGCCCAGTTGTAGGTGCGCTCCACGGCCTTGTTCCACGCGGCGAGGTGGGTTTCGCGGTCCCTCGCCGACATCGCGGGCTGCCAGGTCTTGTCCGCGGTCCAGTTGGCGCGGATGTCATCGGTGCTCTTCCATAGCCCGACGGCGAGCCCGGCCGCATAAGCCGCACCCAGCGCGGTGGTTTCATTGACGACCGGGCGGACCACCGGCACATCGAGGATGTCGGACTGGAACTGCATGAGCAGATCGTTGCCGACCATGCCGCCGTCGACCTTGAGGGTGGTCAGTTCCAGTCGCAGCTGCTGGGATTCGGCGTCGGCGCGCATCGCGTCCATGACCTCGCGCGTCTGAAATGCGGTGGACTCCAATACCGCTCGCGCCAGATGCGCCTTGTTGACGAAGCGGGTCAGGCCCGCGATCACGCCGCGCGCATCCGGGCGCCAGCGCGGCGCGAAGAGACCGGAGAACGCGGGGACGATGTAAGCGCCGCCATTGTCCGCGACGCTGCGCGCCAGCGGTTCGATCTCGTCGGCGGCGGAAATGATGCCGAGATTGTCCCGGAACCATTGCACCAGTGAGCCGGTCACCGCGATGGAGCCCTCCAGCGCGTAGACCGGCGCCTCGCCGCCGAGTTGGTAGCAGACCGTGGTGAGCAGACCGTGTTTGCTGAATACCGGTGTGGTTCCGGTATTGAGCAGCATGAAATTGCCTGTGCCATAGGTGTTCTTGGCCTCGCCAGGGGACAGACAGGCCTGGCCGAAGGTCGCCGCCTGCTGGTCGCCGAGAATGCCCGCTACGGGTATGCCCGCCAACGGACCGGAGCCGATCTCCGCGTAGATCTCCGAGGAGCTGCGGATCTCGGGCAGCATCGACTGCGGTACCCCGAATTCCGCGCAGATCCGCGAATCCCATTGCAGCGTACGCAGATCCATCAGCATGGTGCGCGACGCATTGGTCACATCGGTGATGTGCTGACCGGTGAGCTTCCACAGCACCCAGCTGTCGATGGTGCCGAAACACAGCTCACCGGCCTCGGCCCTGGCTCGCGCGCCCTCGACATTGTCCAGAATCCAGCGCAGTTTCGGACCGGCGAAGTAGGTGGACAGCGGCAGACCGGTGCGGTCCTGATAGCGCGTCGCGCCGAATTCCCCGCTCAGTTCGGTGACCAGACGGTCGGTGCGGGTGTCCTGCCAGACGATCGCGTTATGAATCGGCTGGCCGCTGGCGCGATCCCACACCACGGTCGTCTCGCGCTGATTGGTGACGCCGACCGCGTTGATCTCCTCGGCGGCGATACCGGTGTTCCGCAGCACCTCGCCGAGGACGAATTCGGTATCGCGCCAAATGGTTTCCGGATCGTGCTCGACCCAGCCCGGCCGCGGGAACATCTGCTCGTGCTCGCGCTGCGCGACACCGACGACGCGGCCCTGCCGGTCGAAGATGATGCACCGACTCGAGGTCGTGCCCTGATCAATGGCGGCCACATAGCGACGCATTTGTGCAGGCTACTAAAACCGACGTGGCCGGCGGGGAAAACGACGGAGTGCGCCGCGCACAACATCGCGACCAGCAGGTTATCGGACTAGTGTTGGGTTCGGTTACCGGCGAGTAGTGCTGATTATCGGCCGCGGGCGACACGGCTTCGGCCCCGACACGGGATCGTCGCCGATTCCCTTAGCCTGTACAACAGAAGACCGCCCCCCGACTGAGCAGCTCGATCGTGTGCCCGAAAGACCACAAACGTCGTCTGAACCCCGACGCCGGGGTCGGCTGGAGGAGTCGAGCATGACCAAGCAACCGCAATCGCAGTTCCTCGGACCAGAGCAGCGCGCGACGGCATGGGAGCGCTTCGGCAAGGACCACTTCGACGTGGTCGTCGTCGGGGGCGGTGTGGTCGGCTCGGGCATCGCCCTCGACGCGGCCACGCGCGGTCTGAAGGTTGCGCTGGTCGAGGCGCGCGATCTCGCCTCCGGCACCTCCAGCCGGTCCTCGAAGATGTTCCACGGCGGACTGCGCTACCTGGAGCAACTGGAATTCGGGCTGGTGCGCGAGGCGCTGCGGGAACGCGAACTCGCACTCGCCAGGCTCGCACCGCATCTGGTGAAGCCGCTGCGCTTCCTCTACCCGCTGACCCGCCGCGGCTGGGAACGCCCGTATGTCGCCGCCGGACTGGTGCTCTACGACACCATGGGCGGCGCGAAATCCGTTCCCGGCCAACATCATCTATCCCGGGCCGGCGCACTGCGACTGGCTCCGGGTTTGCGCCCCGACTCGCTGATCGGCGGCGTCAGCTACTACGACACGGTCGTCGACGATGCCCGTCACACCATGACCGTCGCCCGTACCGCCGCGCACTACGGCGCGGTGATCCGCACCTCCACGCAGGTCGTCGGCTTTCTGCGCGAGGCGGACCGGGTCGTCGGGGTGAAGGTGCGCGACAGCGAGGACGGTCGCACCGGCGAAATCCGCGCTCACGTGGTGATCAATGCGACAGGCGTGTGGACCGACGAGGTCCAGGCGCTTTCGCATAATCGCGGCCGCTTCCACGTGCGTGCGTCCAAGGGCGTGCACATCGTGGTGCCGCGCGACCGCGTAGTCAGCGATGCCGCGATCATCCTGCGCACCGCGAGCTCGGTGCTGTTCGTCGTCCCGTGGGGCGCACACTGGATCATCGGCACCACCGATACCGATTGGAATCTGGATCTCGCTCATCCGGCGGCGACCAAGGCCGATATCGATTATCTGTTGGATCGGGTCAACCAGGTGCTGGTCACCCCGCTCACGCCCGCCGATATCGACGGTGTCTACGCGGGTCTGCGGCCTTTGCTTGCGGGAGAAAGCGATTCGACGTCCAAGCTTTCGCGAGAACACGCCGTCGCCCGGGTTGCGCCGGGGTTGGTCGGCATCGCGGGTGGCAAATACACCACCTACCGGGTGATGGCCTATGACGCGGTCGACGAAGCGGCACAGGATATTCCGGCGCGCGTCTCACCGTCCATCACCGAGAAGGTTCCGCTGCTCGGCGCCGACGGGTACTTCGCGCTGATCAATCAGACGGTGCAACTCGCCGAGGCCTATGGCGTGCATCCGTACCGGATCAAGCACCTGCTCGATCGCTACGGTTCGCTCATCGACGAGGTCATGGCCATGGCCGACGGCAAACCCGAACTGCTGCAACCGATTATGGACGCGCCGTCGTATCTGCAGGTGGAGGCCGTCTACGCGGCCGCCGCGGAGGGCGCGCTGCATCTGGACGACATTCTGGCCCGCCGGACCAGGATCTCCATCGAATACTCGCACCGCGGCACGAACTGCGCCGAACAGGTGGCCCACCTGGTCGCACCGATACTCGGTTGGGACGACGACGAAATCGACCGGGAGGTAAGCACTTACCAGGCCCGCGTCGAGGCGGAGATCCGCTCCCAGACCCAGCCGGACGATCCCTCCGCCGATGCTCTGCGCATCGCGGCCCCGGAACCGCGGCCGGAGATCCTGGAACCGGTCCCGTCGGACACCTGAGAACTAGACAGCCGGCGGCGGCAGCACGATCGAGGTGATGGTGCCGCCACCCGCAGCCGGTTCCATTGTCGCAGTGCCGCCATGCAATTCGGCGATCCAAGCCACCAAGGCCAGCCCGATTCCGCTGCCACGCCCACCGCTCACCCCGCGCGCGAACGGACTGCTCGACAATTGCGGAGTCAAACCCGCACCATGGTCACGCACACTGACCCGGCCATCGGCCACATGCACCTCCACGGGCGCACCGCGATTGACCGCCCCGTGCGTGATCGCATTCTCGATGAGATTGCGTACTGCAAGGCTCAGCAGGTTCGGATCACCGATCACCACACTGGGATTCGCCTGCAGCACGATATTGCCCTGCGGGAATTCCTCGACCACCGATTCGGTGAGCTGATCAAGCAAAAGCTGCACCTTCTCCATGGTGGTGACGCCCGCCTGCATCCGGGCACGCGCCAACAATCCCGAGACGATCCGCTCCATCCGACCGCCCAATGCCCTGGCATCGATCAATGCCCGCTCGACCTCGTGCGGATTGCGGCGGCGCGGCGCGGTGACCAAACCGAGAGTCGTGAGCGGCGTGCGCAATTCGTGTGCGGCGTCGCCGAGAAAACGTTCCTGCTCTTCGAGCAGCACAATGGCCTGCCGCATGCTCCGGCCCGAGAGCAGATGTCCGGCCACCGCGGACAGCGCGACCAACGTGAGCCCGCCGACGACGAGTCCCCAGATCAGCAGCGCCCGATCACGGTCGAACGCACCGGGATTCGTGCCCGCGATGACCACCGCTTTGGTCTCGGAGTCCTCCCAGGTGATCGGTGTCGCCGCGATGCGGACCGGGCGGCCCGCACCGTCGTATCCGTCGCGGAAGACGGTCTCCCCGGCCAGATCGGCGTCATCGGCGAGTCCCGCGACGCCGTCGTCCTTGGGCAGCCAGGAGCGCAGGTGCGCGAAATTCTCCTGCCACCTGCCATTCCCGGGCGCGCTGAGCACCACCACTGCGACTTCGCCGTTGGCCAGGGCGTCGTTCTCGAGCTGGCTCACGTCGATGGTTTCCTCGCCCTCGGGCAGGTCGACGGTGCGGAACAACCCGCTCACCACTCGATCGAGGGAATCGTCGAGGGCCGCCTCCCGCGAGCGGGTATCGATGGTCGCCGCGACGATGCCGAGAACGATCAGACAGGTCGCGGTGATGGCGGTGATCAGTGCGGTGAGCAGCCAGCGGGTGCGGCGCAGACGGGCCACGGCGGGGCGGGCATCCGCCGTGGAAATCAAGGTGCGAATGAGTCACTTCCGATCATGAAACCGGTGCCGCGCACAGTCTCGATCACCGGCGGTGCGCCGAGTTTGCGCCGCAGCTGCGCTATGACGGCGTCGACGACATTCGATGCGGGTTCGGCCATTTCGTCCCAGCAGCATTCGATGAGTTCCGAACGCGACACGACGCTGCCCGCGCGAGTGGCGAGCAGTTCGAGTACGGCGAATTCCTTCGGAGTCAGCGAGCGCAGAATGCCCGCGCGCTGCACCCGGCGACGCGGTAGGTCGATATCGATATCGCCGAGCACGATCCGGGCCGGCGCCGGATGTTCGCGCCGCCGCGACAGCGCGCGCACGCGCGCGGCGAGTTCCGGTAGTGCGAACGGTTTGACCAGGTAGTCGTCGGCGCCGTGCTCGAATCCGGCTATGCGATCGGCCAATGCGTCGCGGGCGGTGAGCATCAGGACCGGCACCCGCTGACCCCGCGCGCGGTGCGCCGCGACCAACTGCAGACCGTCGCCGTCGGGCAGGCCGCGATCCACGACGAGCACGTCGTAGCCATTGACGGAGATCTTGAAATCGGCATCCGCGAGGTTGGGGGCAAGGTCAACCGCGAAACCGGCCGAGCGCAGTCCCGCGGCGACTTCCATGCCGAGACCTTCGTCGTCCTCGATCACCAGCACTCGCACGAGGTCAGAGAATAAGGCATTTCACACCTGGTGCGCAGACTGGTGTCCGAGTGCTCAGTAGGTGTACAGATCCCAGCCGTCGGCGACCTCGCGGCACTCCCACTGCGTGCCACCGGTCTTCGGGGAGTTGCCGTCGGCGGCGCAGGCGTCGTAGGTCGCGTAGTTGCCGATGAAGGGGGTGTGCATCGGGGTGGGCGCGGCCGAGGCGGCACCGGCTGCGGCGACGGCGCCGAGGGTGAATATTCCGGCGGCGATCGCGGAGCGGATCTTCATGGTTTTCCTCTCTTTCGCGCGGGTTGTTCCCGCGTCGGGACAAGAAAACCAATGCGTCCGTGAGAATTTCGTGATGACGCTGAAACCGCTGTTCAGTGCTCCTTTTTCGGGGTTTCGACATGGGTGGCCCAGGCCAGGATCGACCGAATGTAGCGCAGTACCAGCTCATCCGGGTACCGCTGTGGGTCGCCTAGATGCAGTCGGGCCAATTCCTCCAATGCCGCGAGCATGATTCGCTCGGTCGCGCCATCCGGATCGACGGTGACTCCGGCATGGCGCGACAGATGTCGCGCGCCGATCGCCCGCGCGTAGGCCCGGCCGAGTTCGAGCCGGTCGCGTAGATCCGGCGGTCCGCCGTCGGGTGGGCTGAGGATGATCCGCCAACTGGTCGGCGCGGCATGCAGATAGGCGAGGATGCCGCGGCCGATCCGATCCGCATCGTCATCGGTGTCGGACCAGTCGAGGGTGCCGATGCCGGCCAGTGCGATGGCCGATTCGCGATCCACCAGCGCGGTCATCAGTCCGGACAGATCGGTGAACTGCTGATACACCAGTGCCCGTGCGACCTCGCCCTCGCGTGCGACCCGGTCGATGCTCACCGCGCCGAAGCCGTCGACGGCGACGATGTCGCGCGCCACATCGAGTAGTTGTGTGCGCCGCTCGGCCGCGGACATGCGGCGCTTGGGCGTGGGACAGGGCTTCGCGGTGGGGTGCTCGGACGTCGAGCGCTCCGTGGTCACGGCAACGACGGTAGCGCAAGTAACAGCTCCACCGCCTTGGCAGCGCTCTGCACCGCGCTCTCCATGGTGGCCGACCAGTCGGTCGCGGTCCAATCGCCGGCCAGCACCAGCGTCGGCACCGAGGTGCGCTGATCCGGGCGCAGGCCGTGCGTGCCGAGCACCTGGGAGAAGGTCGCCTTCGGCATCCGAACCACGTGTCCCTGAACGACTTTCGCGTTTTCGGCGGCTGGATAGTAGCGGCGCAGCAGGTGCATCTGCTCGTCGATGATCTGCTCGTTGGTCTTGTGGATCTGCTCGTACGCGCCGCTGGTGGTCAGGCAGTACAGCCAGGCTTGATCGGTGCTCCGCCCGGTCATCCGCTGCCGGTCGAAGACCTCGTCGATGACGCCGGTGCCGCCGATCAGCGCCTCGAACTCGGCCTCGGTGCCGAGTGGGCGGTCCAGGTACAGGTTGGTGCTGACGATCGGTGTAACGCCCAATTTATCTGCGGCGGCGTAGATTTCGGAATGTTCGGGCAGGTCGTCGAGCAGTCCGCCGATGTTCGAATTCGGTACCGCGCAGACGACGGCATCGGCCGGGACGACCGAACCGTCGGCGAGCACCACCTCGGTCACCGCGCCGTTCTCGATATTGATCCGGCGAGCCACCGCGCGGTGCCGGACCTCGACACCGTATTTCTCGAAAACCTTTTGGGCCCCGGTGATGTAGAGCGTATCGAGGTCGGTGGTCGGATAGCCGATGGTGACCGCCCGACGGTGTTTGATCCCGAGTCGAATGCCGGTGGCCAGCAAATCGGCGAGGATCTTGGCCGATTCCTGCTGCACCGGCTCGGCCGCGAGTCCGAGAGCGAGCCAGTCCCACAACGCTTCTCGCGCCGGAGCGGGCATGCCGACCCGGTTGAACCACTGTTCGGTGGTGAGGTCGGCGAGGTCGGCGGGCTGGTGCAGGCTCTGCCAGCCGAGGCGCACCGTGGCGCGGGCCGCGCGCAGCCGATCGAGCAGGCTCGCGTCGGGATGTGCGCCGAACAGGGTGCGCCGAGCACCCCAGCCCTTCGTCACTATGGGGGTGCTGCTTCCGCCCGGCCAGCGCAATGTGCCGCCCTGTGGAAAGGCGACGTACTGGCGAGTGCCGACGCTGGTCAGGTAGCGGAACAGGTGGTCGTAACCGCTGGCGATCACATGCTGGCCGTTATCGGGAAGGTCGTCGGCCGCTTCGACTTTCATCGCATGCGTCCGGCCGCCGAGTCGGCCGCGGCGTTCCAGCAGGGTCACCCGCTTACCCGCCTCGGCCAACCAGACCGCGGACGCGAGCCCGGCCAGTCCGCCCCCGATGACCACGTACCGCCGCGGATCGTTCACGTTGCACTCCCTATGTTAACTTACATTCTGCAAGTTAATCGGAAGTGCCTGAGCCGTCAAGGGTTTGGTCGAACGCCGATCTGCTTCATGGCATGGAATTCGATCGAACTGTGCGCGGAGAACACCGTGACCTCGTCACCGTGGTCGCGCACCAGTTCGCGCAGCCGCCGCTGATTCTCGATGCGCGCGGCCGGAAGTGTCTGCACCTTCTTCTCGAACATGGCTGTTCCGAGCGGTTGTCGCGGACGAATCGGGTCGAGGACACCGGGGTGGTAATAGGAGTCGCCCGCGGACAGTAGCCAGCCGTTCCCGGTATCGACGGCGACGCCCGCATGACCGCGGGTATGTCCGGCGAGCGGGATGATCAGGATTTCCGGTGGCAGACCGGTCAATTCGCGCACAGCGTCGAAACCGAACCAGCTGTCACCGGTATCCGTGTACGACTCCCAGCGCGGGCCGTGCCGGAACTGAGGTTCCTTGTAGCGCAAGCGTTCTTCCCGCGTATGCCCGCCCTGTAGGGCACGCAGTTCCTCGGCGTATACGTGCACCCGCGCGTGCGGAAAGTCGGCGAGCCCGCCCGCATGGTCGAGATCGAGATGGGTGAGCACGATATCGCGGACATCCTCGCGCCGGTAACCCAGCGCCTCGATCTGGCTCACCGCGGTCTGAGCGAGATCGAGTACCGGATTGGTCAGCCGGAGGAAGCGGCGGCCGAGCCATTCCTCGGGTCGTTGCACCGCCTGCTCGCCGACGCCGGTCTCCACCAGGACGAGTCCGGAGTCGAGTTCGAGAAGTAGGCAGTGGCAGACCATTTCGGCGCGGCGGAAAATGCTGCCGGTGCCGTCCAGGAGTCGGCCGCCGAGTGGGCGCATGGTGCCGCAATCGAGGTGGTGCACGCGCATCAGGAGAGCTCCCGTTCGAAAGTGGTACGCAGATGGGTGGCGACCGCGCGCAGTGGCGCGACATCACGTTTGGTCTTGGCGAGCATGAGGGCACCCTCGATCGTGGCGAGGGCGACAGTCGAAAGTTCGGTGGCGCGCTCCTGGTCGATTCCCTTGTCCCGCAGGTACTTTTCAATCGACTCGCGCCAGGATTCGAAACCGGTGACGCAAGCCTGCCTGATCGTTTCGCTCTCGCGCCCCGCGTCGAGCGCGATGGTCGCGATGGGGCAGCCGCGTTCGAAATCGGAATCGACGAGCAGTGCGGTGAGGACGTCGAAGACGGTGGCGATATCGCCGCCATCGGCCAGGATGGCGTCCAGTTGGTCGCGCAGTTGCCTGCTCGATTGGGTGAGGGCCTCGGCAGCGAGTTGCTCTTTGCCGCCGGGGAAGTGGAAGTAGAGCGAGCCCTTGGGTGCGCCGCCGGCGCCGACGAGTTGATTCAGGCCGGTGGCGTGATAGCCCTGGGTGTGGAACAGGTCGGCCGCGGCGTCGATGAAGCGTTGGCGGGAGTCGGTGCGAGGTGCCACGCTTTTACGGTACGTGAACTATGACGACCGGTCTAGTTAGTTTCGGAAAACTGGCGAATATTCGAGGTGGATGGTGGTGGATTCGGGACGCTTGGGTCGCCAGTGGTGGAAAGAGTGTGCAGGAGTAGATAACTGAAGACCGCCGTGGCGATGAGGGCGAGGAGGGCGGCGAGTAGTCGGCTGGCTATCGCAATCGGACGTCGCGTTACTGTGTCCAGTGCCATCACTCTTGCCAGCTCCTACCTGCTCATCCATGCTCACGGAAGCTAGTCGTGCAAAAGTGCGCAAGTGTTAGCAACTGAACGGCAATCAGCCTGTGATCAGGCGGGTTCTGGCTGGCAGCGTGGGCAGAAGTAGATGCCGCGTTCGCGCTGGATGATGCGGTCGGACTGGGGGTTTCGGGCCGTTCGGCCGGGATTGGGTTCGGTCTCGCCGAGTAGATGGACGACCATGCGGGTGCCGCAACGCTGACACGGGCGACGGGCGCGGCCATAGGCAAGTGGCCGCCACGGTGGTTCGGTCGCGGCCTTGGTGAGTACGCGATGCGCCTCGTGCACGAGGGCGAGCAGGTCGGGGACGCCGCCGACCGGTGTGGCCGGATGGACGCGGCGCAGGAAGCAGATTTCGCTGCGGTAGATATTGCCGATACCGGCCAGGTTGCGCTGGTCGAGTAGCGCGAGGCCGATCGGTTGGGCCGGATGCCGTGCCAGTCGTCGCACCGCCTCGGTCACATCCCAGTTCGCGCCGAGCAGGTCCGGCCCGAGATGGTCGGTGGCGGTGTGCTCGTCCGCGCGTCGCAGCACCTCGACGGTGCCGAGCGAAAAGCCCACCGCCTCGGTGTCATCGGTGCCGAGCACCAGCCGGGCGGTCACCGGCGGTCGCGTCCACCGTTCACCGGCGCAGTAGGTCCGCCATTCGCCCTCCATCTTCAAATGCGTGTGGACGCTGACCTCGTCGGTTCGGACGAACAGATGCTTGCCATAGCTGGCGACCCCCTCGACCCGCTGCCCGACCAGATCGACCGTGGCATAGCGCGGCACCCGGAAATCGCTGCGGATCAGCGTCTTTCCCTCCAGTGCGAGCCGCAGCCTGGCCGCGGTCAAGAATACGGTGTCGCCTTCAGGCATGGCTCGACCATAGGTTGAATGGGAGCGGGGTCACTATTGGCTCCGCAGTGTGGGTCCGCTTTTCCCCGCGCAATTCCCTGCCTTGCAGAGTGCGAGTGGCCGTCGCTGCCCAGTTCTTGCGCTGCAGAGTGCGAGTGGCCGACGCCGCGCTTGCCGGAGCGGTGTCGCCGTGCGCGGGTTCGTCCGGCTTGCTCCGTAGTCGGGGCCGCGTGGTGTTGCGGAGAATCCGGCCTCGCTTTGCGGTGTGCGAGTCGCTGTCGCCGCGCTTGCCGGAGCGGTGTCGTGATGCGCGGCTTCGTCGTCGGATCACGGCTTGCTCCGCAATCGGAGGCCGCGTGGGGTCGCGGAGAATCCGGCCTCGGTGAGGAAACCGGCGAAGGTGTTGCCGTGCACGGTTTCTCCGTCGACCCGGTCGATCACGAGTGAGTCGACGCGACGGTCGCGCACCAGATCGGCCAGGGCGGTGGCCGCGGCCTGGCGGACGTTCGGATCCTCTGTGAAGGTGAGCAGCGTTTTACCGCCGCGCTCCAGATACAGCGCGAGTTCGCCGTCGACCAGCACGACGATGGCGCCGGCCTTGCGTCCGGGACGGTGGCCCGCGCCCTCGGACGGTCCCTTCGGCCAGGGCAGAGCCGCACCGTAGGGGTTTGCGGGATCGCTTGCCGCCAAAGCGAGTGCGGTGCTCCGGCGTTGTCCACCGGTGCCGGGGCGGGTGCGCTCGGTGTCGAAGGAGCGCAGTCGGTCCACCACATCGGTGGTGGAGAATTGTGCGCCGCCCAGCGAATCGATGAAATAGCCACGGCGGCAACGGCCGCGATCCTCGAATTCGGTGAGCACGCGGTACATGAGCGCGAATCCGCCCGGCACGCCCTCGTTCTGCACCGAGCCGCGGGTCAGCACGCCGTACCGCTCCAGCAGGGTGTCCGCCGTTGCGTGGGCGCGCAGGGTGTTGTCGGCCACCCGTTCCGGCAGCAGCGACCAGCGGCCGGCGACGGCGGGCGGTCCGGATCTGGTGGGCATATTCGGTCGTGGGAGGTAGGCCCGCCCACGCGGTGCGCGCCGTGGTGTGCGATGGGCGGTGGAGGTCCGTGCGGTACCCGAGAGCAGGGCGCGAACGGGAGCGAAGGTGTCACCTGAGACCACGCCTGCCCAGACGAGCTCCCACAACGCATTCGCGACTTTGGTGTCGTCGAGTAGTCCGGTGGCGTCGGAGAGTTGCCGGAAGAAGTACGCGCCGCCGCCGTGCAGGACCGGGGGAAGTCGCAGCGGCGACCCGTCTCGCCCCGCTGAGCCGTTGGTGCTCACCGAGCTGCCTGGAGTCGCCGAATTGCCCCACATCGCTGAAATATCCTGTGCTGCATCATCGTCCAGTGATACGACCTGGCCTGATCCCGCGCTGGACTCCGCATCGGCGTCGATGGGCGTCCACGGGGTGATCGATGCGCCCAACGCGTTGAGCAGGCGCAGGTGTACCTCGGACAGTTCGATCTCGTCGGCGGGCGTCAGAGTGAACGGGGCCTGATCGGCCAGGTGCAGGGCAATCCAGCCGTCCTTCGCGGTGATTGCGCCGTGCCCGGACCAGATGACCTCACCGGTGGCCGTCAACTCGTCCAGCATGGCAGGTGAGTAGTCGCGCACCCGCGCGGGCAAAACCAGCGATTCCCATGCGGAAGCGGGAATCGGCACTCCCGCAAGCTGTTCCACCACCGCCGCGACCCCGTCGACGCCGCGCAATTCACCGGTGTCGATGTGCTGCCAGGACGGCAGGAACCGGCCGAACGCGGCGGTGGCGACCGGCTCGACCTCGTGCCGGGCCGCCGCGAGCGACCGACGGCGCAAGCGGCGCAGCACCTGGCTGTCGCACCACTCCGAGCCGCTGGCCGCAGGTGTGAATTCGCCCTCTACCACGCGTTTTTCCGCGACCAGCCGATGCAGTGCCGTCGCGGCGACCGCGGCGCCCAGTCCGAAACGGGCGGCGACGGCCTCGGTGGTGAACGGTCCGTGCGTGCGGGCATAGCGCCCGACCAGGTCTCCGAGCGGATCGGCGACCGGTTCGATGAACGCGGCCGGGGTGCCGATCGGGAGCGGTACGCCGAGCGCGTCGCGCAGGCGCGCGGCATCCTCCACCGCGACCCACCAGGTTCGTCCGGCGAAGGTGACCTCGAGTGCGCGCTTGGATTTCAGCAAGCCGGCGAACCATTCCGCCGGATCACCGGTGGGCTCTGTATCGTCGAGTTGAACGCCGACGCACCGCTGCGCGGCTTCCTCGGCAGTGAGCGGTCCGAGCAGCCGCAACAGATCGGCCAACCCCTCCGCATCCCGCGCCAGCCGTTCGGGTGTGAGCCGCTGCAATTCCCGCTCGGTCTGCTCGATAACGGTGGCATCCAACAGTTCCCGCAGTTCCACCCGTCCGAGCAGTTCGGCGAGCAGACTCGAATCGAGTGACAGTGCGGCGGCCCGACGTTCGGCCAGCGGACTGTCCCCGTCGTACATGAACTGTCCGATGTAATCGAACAGCAGCGAATTCGCGAACGGTGACGGCGTCGCGGTCTCGACTTCGACCAGTCGCACCTGGCGACGCGCTACCCGTCCGAGCAGATCCCGCAGCGACGGTAGATCGTAAACGTCACGCAGACATTCGCGGACCGTCTCCAACAGGATCGGAAAGTCCGGAAACTTCCGCGCCACATCGAGCAATTGCGCCGACCGCTGCCGCTGCTGCCACAGCGGCGCACGCTTACCCGGATCGCGTCGGGGCAGGAGCAGTGCCCGTGCCGCGCACTCCCGGAATCGCGATGCGAACAGCGCCGATCCACCGACCTGCTCGGTGACGATGTCGTCGATCTCATCGGGCTCGAACACGAAAAGCTCGGCGCCGGGCGGATCGTCGGTGGTATCGGGCAGTCGCACGACAATTCCGTCGTCGGAGGCGTTCGGCGCGACGTCCACGCCGAACCGCTCCCGCAGCCGCGCACCGATCGCCAATGCCCACGGCGCGTGCACCGGCAAGCCGTACGGCGAATGCAGCACCAGCCGCCAATCGCCGAGCTCGTCGCGGAAGCGCTCGACGATCAGGGTCTTGTCGGTGGGCAATTGTCCGGTGGCAGTGCGTTGTTCATCGAGCAGCGTCACCAGATTCGTGGTGGCATTGTCGTCGAGGCCCGCGCCACGTAGGAGTGTGTCGACTGCCGGATCCGTTGGGGAGCTTTTCTTTCCATCGGTTCCGGGGTCCGTACCCTTCGGTGCGTGCGCGCCGGCCTTGCGAATGAATTCGCCGAGCGCCGCACCGAGTTCGGCGGGGCGACCGAGTCCGTCACCATGCCAGAACGGCAACCGCCCCGGCTGCCCGAATGCGGGTGTGACCAGCACCCGGTCGAAGGTGATCTCCTCGATGCGCCAGCTGGTCGCGCCGAGGGCGAATACATCGCCGACCCGCGACTCGTACACCATCTCCTCATCGAGTTCGCCTACCCGCGAGGCCTTTTCACCGACCATGTAGACCGCGAACAGGCCACGATCCGGGATCGCGCCACCCGAGGTCACGGCCAGGCGCTGTGCCCCTGGCCGACCGGTGAGTGTGCCCGCGTCGCGGTCCCACACGAGCCGGGGCCGCAATTCGGCGAACTCGTCCGACGGATAGCGACCGGCGAGCAGATCGAGCACCGATTCATACGCCGACCTGGGCAGCGAGGCGTAATTGCCGGTGCCGCGCACGGTTTCGAACCACGCGTCGACATCGATGGGTTCGAGCGCGCAGGCCGCGACGGTCTGCTGGGCCAGGATGTCCAAGGGGTGCGCGGGAACTTGCAGCGCCTCGATCTGGCCCGCCGTCATCCGTTGTGACGCGACCGCGCAGTGGATGACATCGGTGCGGTGCTTCGGGAACAGCACTCCGCGCGAGATCTCACCGACCTGGTGCCCGGCCCGCCCGACCCGCTGCAACCCACTCGCCACCGACGGTGGCGCCTCCACCTGCACCACCAAATCGACTGCGCCCATATCGATTCCGAGTTCGAGACTGCTGGTGGCGACAACGCAACGCAGCCGTCCGCTCTTGAGATCGTCCTCGATCAGCGCCCGCTGCTCCTTGCTCACCGAACCGTGGTGCGCCCGGGCCAGCAGCGGATCCGCGCCGTGGGTTACTTCGGTGGACGCACCGAGTTGGGCGGGCGGTTTGTGCCCGCCGCGCGCGTCAGGCCCGGAGGAGGCAGCTCGGGTAACCACGGAGGGCCCCGCGCGCGGCGTATCGGACACGGCCGCGACGGATTCTCCCAGCCGCGCGGCGTAGGCCTCATTGAGCCGCGCGGTCAACCGCTCGGCCAACCTGCGCGAATTCGCGAAGACGATCGAAGACCGGTGGTCCAGCACCAGATCCACGATCGCCTCGTCCACATGCGGCCAGATCGACCCTGGCTGATCGGAGTCGCCCGGCTCGGTCATATCCGCGATCGGCACACGCACGGACAGATCGAAGGTTTTCGGCGCGGGCGGCGAAACGATCGTGATCGCCGCATTTCCGACCAGGAACCGCCCGACTTCTTCGGGTGGCCGCACCGTCGCCGAGAGCCCGATCCGCTGCGCGGGCCGCTCGGTCAGCAGATCCAATCGGGCCAGCGACAGCGCCAGATGCGCACCGCGCTTACCACCCGCGATGGCGTGCACCTCGTCCACGATCACCGTGCCGACATCGCTCAGCGTCTCCCTGGCCGCGGAGGTGAGCATCAGGAACAGCGATTCGGGCGTGGTGATCAGAATGTCGGGCGGTGTCCGCTGCATCGATCGCCGGTCCGCCGGACTGGTGTCGCCGGACCGAACGCCGACGGTGATCGTCGGCGGGTCCAGGCCGAGCCGCTTCGCGGTCTGGGTGACCCCGACCAGCGGTGCGCGCAGATTCCGCTCGACGTCCACCGCCAATGCCTTCAGCGGTGACACATAGAGCACCGAGGTGCCGACCTTGCCCTCGGGCTTCGGCCGGGTCGCGAGTTGATCGATGGCCCACAGAAAGGCCGACAGCGTCTTACCCGAACCGGTCGGCGCGACGACCAAGGTGTGCTCACCTGCGGCAATGGCCTGCCACGCGCCCAGCTGAGCGGCCGTGGGCGCGGGAAATGCGCCGTCGAACCACTCCTGGGTCGCGGTGGAGAACTGGGCCATGGCATCAGTGTGCACCCGGGCACCGACAACCGGCAGGTGCGGCCGGAATCCCCCGAGTCCGGCAAATGGCTCGCGGCCCGAGCGAAGGGGTGGCAATCGAAGTACGGCCGCCAGCGTCGCGCCGTACGCTTCCAACCGTGCAAAAGGTGCTCAGACTCGACCTGGTCAGCCATGGCATGACCGAGGCGATGCGAAAGGCACGTTTTCCAGTAGACGAATCGCTGACCGAGGCCGGTCGCCGAGCAATCGCGGCGTGTGGCCGCCTGACCGCGGCGCGCGTGCTCACCGGACCCGAACGCCGGACCGTGGAAACGGCTGCGCTGATGGGACTTCCGGGCGCGGAGGACGCCCGGCTGCGCGATCTGGATGCCGGCGCGTGGCGCGGCGGCGAACTGATGTCGGTGCCGCAGGATGAGCTGTATGCCTGGCTGACGGACCCGCAGTTCCGTGGTCACGGTGGCGAATCCGTGACCGATGTGGTCGAGCGGACCAGGTACTGGATGGCCGAAATCGCATCCGAGGGCATGTCCACCATCGCGGTCACCCATCCGGCGGTGATCCGCGCGGCGCTGCTGGTGACCCTGGACGCGCCGCCGAAATCGTTCTGGCGGATCGACATTCCGCCGGGCAGCGTCACCCGGCTGCACTACCGCGGCGAATGGACGTTGCACTTCACGGCGTGAGACCCGGGCTCATTGCGCGCAGCGGTCCATCGCCCATCGTCACGAGCAGTCGTACGGCATCGGTGATCAGCCGTACCGGAATCGACGGATCGACGGCCCGCTGCATGCCGAGCCCGATGCCCATACTCAGGATTGCCGTCGCGGCATCCTCTGCGGGCATCGGCAGTGGGATTCCGATCGTGTCCGAAAGCGTCTGCACCTGCGCCGCGACGGCGCCGCGCATCATGGCGAGGCCGGAGACCAGCGCGGCCTGCAGTTCCGGATCGTCGCGGGCGACCGTGGCGAATTCGAATTCGAGCATGGTCCAGCCGACATCGCCGATGGTGTGCTCGGCCCATTCGTGGAATCGCGCCAGCTGATCGTCGAGCGTCTCGCCCGCCGCGATCAGATCGGCCACCTCGCCGAACTTCGTCGCGTGGATCAGCCCGAGTACCTCCAGGCAGAGCTCCTTCTTGGTACGGAAGTTCGAGTAGACCGCGCCCTTCGAGTAGCCCGCCTCCTCGGCGACCCGCTCCAGGCTGGTTTTCGCATAGCCCTCGGTCAGGAAGAGATCGCGTGCGGTCGCGATCAGGTCGGCCCTGGTACGGGCCTGACTCTCGGACCGGGTCAGACGTGCCATACCGCCGATTCTACGTACCGTTGGATTTCAGATACCGGAGGTATTTGAATTCTGCTAGTGTTTGAAACCATGGGTAACAAAAACCGGTCGCAACGGTGCGGCTTGGCCATCGGCTGCGGCGGCACGCTCGGGTTCGCCTGGATCGTCGCCGCGCTGGCCGCCACCCGCGAGGTGCTCGACTGGGATCCGCGCGAGGCGGATGTGCTGCTCGGCACGTCGGCGGGTGCCGAGACGGTCACCCTGCTCGGCAGCGGTATCGGCGTAGATGAACTCGTTGCAATGCAGCGCGGCACTTCGACGAATCCGATTCTGTTGGCGCATATGCGTTCCGAACCCGGACGCTTCCCGCCGTTGCCTCGCCCGCGGCTGGGTGAGTTGGCATTGAGTCTGCGTGCGCCCGCGACCGGACAGCGGTTGCTCACCGCGGGCAGCGGCCTACTGCCGATCGGCGGTGGTGATGCGAGCTGGTTGCAACATCTGGCCGATCGCCTGAATCCCGGCCGCTCCTGGGTATCTCATCCCGCCACCTGGCTGGTCGGCATGGATTACGCGACGGGAGAACGGGTTCCGTTCGGTGCGCCCGACGCGCCGTCGGCGAGCTTGGGTGCGGCGCTGCGCGCATCGTGGGCGGTACCCGGCTGGTTCCCGCCCGTTTCTATTGGCGGACGCCGCTTCATCGATGGCGGTGCGGGCTCGACCGCATCGGTGGATCTGCTTGCCGCACAACAACTCGACCAGGTGCTGGTGCTCGCGCCGATGGCCTCCGTCGAAGAAGTCCCCGCGACCGGTCCCGGTCATTTCCTGGAGCGGCAGCTGCGCAGTCGCATGAGCACCCAGCTCGCCGCCGAGGTCGGGGTGTTGCGTGCGGCGGGTACGCGCGTCCTCGTGATCGGTGCCACCGCAGCCGATCTCGCGGTGATGGGCCCGAATTTCATGGACGGTCGCCGCCGTCTCGAAACCTTCGAACACAGTCTGCGCAGCACTCGCCGAGCGCTGGAACAAGGAGTCTTCGCATGAATATTCTCGGTCACGGTTATCCGGATATCGACCTGAAGGGCGCGCGGGTGCTGATCACCGGCGCGGGCCGCGGCATCGGACAGTCGACCGCGGAACTGTTCGCGGCCAAGGGCGCTGAAATCGCCATTGCCGATGTCGATACTGCCGCAGCCGAATCCGCCGCTGCCGCGATAGGTGCTCGTCCCTATGAGCTCGACGTCCGTGCCCGCGACCAATGGGACAAGGTCGTCGCCGACTTCGGCACGGTGGATATCCTCGTCAACAACGCGGGTGTCATGCCCGCGGGCGCGTTCCTCGACGAACCCGACGCGGTCGGCCGCGCCACCATCGATATCAACCTCTGGGGCCTCATCCATGGCATGCGCGCCGTGGTGCCCGGCATGATCGAGCGCCGCCGCGGCCACGTCGTCAATGTCGCCTCGCTCGCGGGCAAGATCCCGGTCGCGGGCCTCGCCGTCTACAACGCGAGCAAATTCGCCGCTGTAGGGTTGTCCGCCGCAACACGTTTGGAGTTCGCACCGCAGGGCGTCAGCGTCAGCTGCGTCATGCCCTCGGCCGTCCGCACCCGCCTGTCCTCCGGCCTGACCCTCGGCAAGGGCATGCCCACCGTTGAACCCGAAGACGTCGCCGCCGCCATCCTGCAAACCTGCGAAACCCGCAAGGCCGAGGTAGCCGTCCCGAACTACCTGGGCCCCATCGACATAGCCCTGGCCGCCGCCCCGGAACGCGCGGTCCGCCTCGTTCGCCGGCTCCTCGACGGCAACCGCGCCCTCCACCCCGACGACTCCGAAACCCGCGCGAAGTACGAACAGCAGGTCCGTTCGATCACCGAATAGCCGGATTTCATCTGGCGAGACCTTGACCAGCCCGCCCCTTGGTTGCGCCGCCTGCGCTCCGCAGCCGAAATCGCCTGCACCCTACGCCTCGGCACCTGGGCTCCACGTATCTGAATCGACCGGGCCCCGTCCCACGACCGGGCATCCCGCATACGGGGTGCGGCCGGTGCCGAGACGGGGCCCCTCTCTGTTCAGAGCTGCGGTGGTTCGATGCCGAGGTCGTGGAGACCGTTTCGGTAGAGCTCGACATTGGCCAGTTTGATGTCCTCGTAGCCGCGGACCATGTCGGGGAGTGCGGCGGCCCGGGTGGCGCGGTCGTAGTCGGCCGGGGCGAGGTCGGTGGCCAGGGTGGTCACCATTTCCGTGTAGTGGGCGAGCAAGGCGCGTTCGACGCGGCGGACGCGGGCGTAGCCGAAGGGGTCGAATTTGGTGCCGCGCAAGCGCTTTCCCTTGGCGAGGATACGCAGGGCGAGGTGACTGCGGGGGCCGAGGCCGATCTTCTTCTTGCGGCCCATAGCGCGCAGGATCGGCGGGTGCAGGCGGTAGGTGAGGTTGGCGCCGTCGGGGAGTTGCTCGCTGACCTGGTCGAGGAAGGCCGGGTCGGTCAAGCGGCGGGCAACTTCGTACTCGTCCTTGTAGGCGGTGAACTTATAGAGGCCGCGGGCCACCTGCTCGCTGAACTCGGTGCGATCGGTGACGCGTTGCTCTGCCTCCCAAATGCGTTGCACGGTGCGGATATAGTCGCGCGCGACGCGTACGCCCTGGAAACCGATCAGCTCGACGGCACGCAGTTCGAGCAGCCGCCTGGTCTCACCTGTCGCGGTCACGCCGTCGAAAAGGTCTGCCGGAATGGCGATCTCGGCGCGCTTGTGCGTCTTTCGCGCGGTGACACCGGCGAATTCGTCCGGCCGCGCAATCGCCACCCGACCCCATCGGAATGCCGCGATATTGGCATGCACCGCAACACCGTTGATTTCGATGGCCTCCTCGATCGCCGACGCGGGTATGCGCAGGCCGCCGATCTGGTAGGCGGCGCCGACGAGCAGGAAGTTGGCGGCCGCGGTATTCCCGAACAGCACCTCGGCTGCGGCCAGCGCGTCGAACGATCGCACCGAACGCGACACCCGCTCGAGCCGGGAAAGCAGTTCGCGCTCTTCGGGATACGCGACGGACTTGTCGTAGACCATTTCTCCGGTCGCGGTTTTGCTGGTCGATGCGACGGACAAGGTGGTCTGCTTCGACCCGTAGGCCAGATTCTTGTTATCGGTGGCGGCGAGCAGGTCGAACGCGACGATGCAGTCGGCCGAACCCGGCGTCAGGCGGTTCGCCGGTTCCAGTTCGCCGGTCGCGAACCGCAGGTGCGATACCACCGGTCCGGCCTTCTGACTCAGGCCGATCTGATCCAGGCTCGCCACCTCGTACCCGGCGCGCAACGCCGCGGTCGCAAGCACCTGGTTGACCGTCACGATTCCGGTGCCGCCGATACCGGCCAGGAATACGTTCTGGGTCGTCGCCGGAGCGCCGTTCGGCAGGTCGGGCAGTACCGGCGGCTCGGGGCGTCGAGTTGCCTTGCGCTTCTCGGCTTTCGCAGGAAGCTCGACCGTTACGAACGAGGGGCAATCGCCGTCCATACAGCTGTAATCGGTATTGCACGAGGTCTGATCGATACGGGTTTTGCGGCCGAATTCGGTATCGACCGGCTGTACCGAGAGGCAGTTGCTCTTGACACCGCAGTCGCCGCAGCCCTCGCAGACCGCCTCGTTGATGACCACCCGGGTCCGCCGGACCGGCAGCGTGCCCCGCTTGCGCTGACGGCGCGCGTCGGCGGCGCAGTGCTGGTCATAGATGAGCACGGTCACGCCCGGAATCTCGCGCAGGGTGCGCTGGGCTTCGTCGAGCCGATCCCGGTGCCAGAGCAGGGTGCCGGCGGCGAGCTCGCGCTTGCGGTACTTCTTGGGTTCATCGGCGCAGATGATGATCTGTCGCACGCCCTCGGTGGTGAGTTTGTGGGTCAGCATGGGTACCGCGAGTGCGCCCTCGGCGTCCTGCGCACCGGTCATCGCGACGACATCGTTGTAGAGCAGCTTGTAGGTGATATTCACGCCCGCGGCGATACACGCCTGCACCGCGAGTTGTCCGGAGTGGAAATACGTTCCGTCGCCGATGTTCTGGAACAGATGCGGTACCGAGGTGAACGGGGCCTGACCGATCCACTGTGCACCCTCGCCGCCCATCTGGGTCAGCCCGGTCACCTTGCTGTCTTCGCGGCCGGACAGAGTCACCATGGTGTGGCAGCCGATGCCGCCACCGGCGATCGACCCTTCCGGCACGGCGGTGGACCGGTTGTGCGGGCAGCCGCTACAGAAGTAGGCGGCCCGCTTCGCAGGCAGAACCGCAAGCGACAGTGGTTGCGGCAACTGACGTTTCATCTCCAGCCGACCCTGCAGCGCGCGGCGCAGCGGAGCCACGATCCGACCTGAAGTGAGCTCGCCGTCCTGCGCGAACAGTGGCCGGTTCTCCGCATCACGTTTGCCGATTATCTGCGGCGCATCGGCAGTGCCGTACAGGATTTCGCGGATCTGTGTTTCGATGAACGCGGTCTTGTCCTCGACGACAACGATCCGCTCGAGCCCGTCGGCGAACTGTCGGACCCGCTCGGGTGCAATGGGATACGGCATGCCGATGCGCAGCAGTCGAACCCCGGCGCGATGCAGTGCGTCATCGTCGACGCCGAGATCGATCAGGGCCTGGCGCACGGCATCGAATGTGGTTCCGGTGGCGGCGATGCCGATGTGGGCGCGCGCCGGATTCACCTCGATGACGTCGAGTTCATTGAGTGCGCTGTAGGCCTGCACCATTTTCCAGCGCGGCCCGTACAGATCGGCCTCGGCCAGCACGCTGTCCGTCGGCGCGGCCATCGGGCGCTGGAGGTAGGTGAACGGGCTTCCCTCCCATTCGATCTCGGGGACGGTGATATCGATATCGCCGACCGAGCCGTCGACTGTCCACGCGCCGTCGGCGACATCGGCGACGATCTTCAACGCGACCAGGCATCCCGATGCCCGCGAGAGCGCGACACCGTGCAGCCCCATCGTGATGACCTCGCGGGCGTTACGCGGAAACAGCACCGGAATGCCCATCGCGGCCAGCGAACGCTCACTCACCGCAGGCACCGTCGAGGACTTGGAGGCGGGATCATCGCCGACCAGCAGCAGGACACCGCCACGGGCATTCGCGCCGTACATATTGGCGTGCCGCAACGCGTCCGTCGCGCGATCGAGACCGGGGCCCTTGCCGTACCAGACTCCGACAACGCCGTCATGCGTCGCCTCGCCCGCGGGCAGATCCGCTTGGCTGCCCCACACCGAGGTCGCCGCGAGTTCCTCGTTCAACCCGGGGACGAACGAAATATCGTGCTCGGCCAATACATTCGGCATCCCGTTGAGCATCTTGTCGACACCGCCCAGCGGACTGCCTTGATATCCGGATACGAAGGTGCCGACCCGGCGTCCGGCGCGCAGATCACGAACATGCTGCTCGACCAGCTGTCGAGCGATCGCCTGGACGCCGGTGAGGACAACGGTGCCCGCGCCGACGCGGTAGCGGTCGGCCAGGTCATAGGGGGCTGGGATCAGTTCGCGGTCCGCGAGCTCGGTCATGTAGTCCACCCGTCCGCGAGGCGCCGATCGGGCGCTTCGCTTCGTTGAGCATTTCTTGCCGCCATCCTGTACTTGAAGAGCTGAACGCACAACTGATACGCGACACGCTGAGCAGACTGCTCAAACTGAAGCTCGCTTGGTGGGCACGTGCTGTGCAGGATGCGAGGTGGAATGTGACCCCGGCCACGCAAGCCCGGAATGAGCTGCGTCATGCCACCGGAAACCTCGGGCCCCGTGTCGGAACTGGGCACCCCTTATACGGGGTGCTCAGTTACAAGATCGAGGTTTCCGATACGCCCATCTTGGTGTGCGGAAGTGCCGCATCTGCAGGGGCGCCGCAGTGGTGGCCGGGAGTTACAACCAGGCGGCGACGCCACCGTGGTGGGAGCAGGTGCCCGAGCGGTGCTGGCTATAGCTGTAGGTGCCGTCGGTGCAGCGGGCGGTGGCTCCTGGCGGGGCGGCGGGAGCGGACTGGGGGCGATGGACACATTGGTTGTCCGAGTTGAGGTATGAGTCGTTGCCGCAGGTCTGCTGGGATTGTGCCAGTGGGGCGGCTGCTACGGGTGGCTGGTATGTGGTGGGCGGTGCCGAGGCGATCGGTGCGGGCGGTGCGGGGGCCGCCGCGGGTGGTGCCACCGAGGTGGTCGGCGGTGTGGTCGTCGGAGCTGCGGTGGTCGTGGTCGGCTGCGGCGACGTTGTCGCAACCGGTGTCGAGGTGACCTTGGACGTGGTGATCGACGCCGTCGCGGCGCTGAGCCCGGGGCCGCTCGATTGCGGCGCGCAGCCGCTGAGCAACAGTGTGAGCGCACCCGCGAATGCGAGCCCGGTGCCGACGAAGGTGTTGAAGCGGTTACTCATGTTCCCCTACTGAGACGCTGCCAGGCCGGTCTAAAGGTTTGGGTGCCTGGACTACTCGCTCAATCGGCCTGGCATACATCCCGTTACCGACACTCCCGGCGACTCGCCGGAGAGCGCTCATCGACGAAAAAAGGTCCAGGCCAGTCGGTTTGGAACTGACCGGCCTGGACCATCAGTGGCAGGGGCAGGATTCGAACCTGCGACCTCTGGATTATGAGCCCAGCGAGCTACCCGGCTGCTCCACCCGCGTCGTAGGAGCAACGTTACGTCGATGCCGGTGGTCCGCGCGAGCGATTATTCGCGCTGCCGCACATGCGTGAGCGGTGCGCAAAGCCCGCGCCTCGCGCTATTCGGTGCGGTCACCGTTCGCTGCGACGGCATCCCGAGGCACGCGCCGGAAGGCAGGACAGGTTGTGGCTCAGCCGAATTGGATGCGCTGCGCCAGTGGCAGCTGATCGGAGTAGTTGACGAAGGGATCAGAGTTCGGGCTGCTCGGCGGCCCATGCCGCAATCTGTGCGCGCGAAGTGAACCCCAGTTTGCTCAGGATGTGTTCCACGTGTCCCTCGGCGGTGCGCTGTGAAATCACCAGCCGTGTCGCGATCGCCTTGTTGGGCAGGCCGCGCGCAACGAGATCCGCGACCTGGCGCTCACGCTTGGTCAGGTGTCCCGCTGCACCGGCAGTCGGTGCGGTGTCTTCGGTTTGCTCGCCGAGCGCGAAGCTCATCGCGGCATCGACACTCATCGCGGCGCCTTGCTGGTGGGCCTGCTCGAATGCTCTTGCGCCGAGTATCTTGCGGCTGTCGCGGGTGAATTCCTCGTGGTTGCCGATGAGAATCGGAAACATGAAGGTGACGCCGCCGACGATGCGGTTCAGCGC
Source organism: Nocardia sp. NPDC049526 (assembly GCF_044465765.1). Lineage (NCBI taxonomy): Bacteria > Bacillati > Actinomycetota > Actinomycetes > Mycobacteriales > Nocardiaceae > Nocardia > Nocardia sp. NPDC049526. The sequence goes on from NZ_JBITMA010000012.1 coordinate 115,285, forward strand.
ATCGGCGGCGCCCAGCAGGGTAGCGGCGCGGCGGGCATGATGCTGCCCGGCCGCGATCCAGGCCAGTATCTCCACACAGGCCGTAGGGACGAGCGGATCGGATACCAGCCGGGCCGCTCGAATTCCCTCCTGCAACAGGTGTGCGGCGCGGTCGGGCGCACCGCTTCGCCACTCGGCAAATCCCATCCCCCATAGACCCCACGCCCGCAGCATCGTTTCACCTGCGGATTCGGTGATTGCTACGTTTCTTTCGTGACAAGCGAGGGCGCGCGGCGTATCGCCCTGCAGTGCGTAAGCCCATCCGAGCGAAATCCGGGCGTCCACCTGCGATCTGAGGTCACCGGATGCCTCGTAGGTGTCGAGGGCACCGGCCAGGAGGGTGGCCGCGCGAGCCAGATCGTCATCGCCGCCCGCGAGGCAATAGTTTCCTTTGGCGTGGGCGAGCAGGGCTGCGACCAGTGGGTCGGCCGTCTGCTCGGCCAGGGTCTCTAGCTGTGCCACATTTTCGGCGGCGCCCGGTGGGTCACCCTGCATGGCGGCTATCGTGCAGGCCGAGTAGCGGGCTTTGGCCCGATCCAGGGGCTGGGCATCGGTCGATCGGGCCGCGCGCTCGCACCAGCGGCGTCCCTCGCTGAGCCGCCCACGCAATGTCCAGAACATGTACAGGTCGGTGGCGATCCGCAACGCGGCCTCGCCCGACTCGGACAGGCTCGATTCCAGCGCTTTTCGTAGATTCGGCAGCTCCCGCTCCAACCGGGCAACCCACTGCAACTGGTGCGGACCGATCCATTCCGCGTGTGCGTCGAATGCCAACCGCACGCACCAATCGCGATGCCGCCGAACGTATTCCGGGTATCGACCGCCTACCGTGGCGCTATCCCTGCCGTATTCCTGAACGGTCTCGAGCATCCGGAAGCGGACCGGGCCATCGGTTTCCTCGCGGATCAGGATCGACTTGTCGACCAGCGCACCCAATGCATCGAGCAATTCCGCCTCGGTCAGGTCGGTGCCGCACACCTGCTCGGCGGCATCGAGCTCGAAACCGCCGGCGAACACCGACAGCTGGTCCCACAACCGTTGCTCGACCGGCGTGCACAGGTCATAGCTCCAGCCGATGCACCACCGTAGGGTCTGCTGCCGCATCGGAGCACCACGACTTCCGCGAGTCAGCAGGGCGTACCGGTCGTCCAGCCGGGTCAGGATCTGTGCGGGCGACATTGTCCGCAGCCGGGCCGCGGCCAGTTCGATCGCCAATGGCAGCCCGTCCAGTCGAGCGCAGATCCCGGCCATGGCGAGTTTGTTGTCCTCGGTCGGCGCGAAACCCGGCACCGCCGCAGCGGCCCGTTCCGTGAACAGAGCCACCGCGTCATAGCGGGCCAGATTCCGCACCGACAGATCGCTGTCCGGAGCGGGAATCCCCAGTGGGGGCACCGCGAACACTGATTCCCCGCCGACGCCGAGAGACTCGCGACTGGTCGCCAGAATTCGCACCTCCGGGCAGGCCCGCAGCAGCGATTCGGCCAAGTCCGCGACTGTTTCGATCATGTGTTCGCAGTTGTCCAGCATCAGCAGCAGGTTGTGCGTGGACAAGAATTCCACCAGCGCCTCGAGCATCGGTCGGGCACTCTGGTTCCGTAGACCGAGGGTGGCGGCCACGACGTCGACCACCAATGTCGGATCCCGCAGATCGCTCAACTCGACCAGCCACACACCGTCGGTGAAATCCTGCTTCAGCTTGTGTGCGACTCGCAGCGCGAGCCGTGACTTGCCGACCCCGCCGATACCGGTCAGCGTCACCAGACGCGACCCCGCCAGCAGATTCTTGACCTCGGCCACCTGGGTCCGCCGGTCGACAAAGCTGGTCAGCTCGAGCGGCAGGTTTGGAACGGCACTCCGCGCCGAGGTCACGACCGATGCATGTTCGGCACGCGGTTCGGCCCGCAACGCCATCTCGTCGACCGCGAAACCATGATTGCGCTCCACCTGCCGCAGTTGCTCGCCCAATGCCACGGCGGTGGGGCGGTCTTGTGGCTCGCGTGACATCGCCGCCTCGATCACCGCGCACACGTCTTCGGGGATGCCCCGCTCACGCAGATCCGGTATCGGTTGCTGCGTGATCCGCAGGAACTGAGCGACCACCTGCTCGCCGCTGCGGCGCTCGAAGGCCGCATGCCCGGTCAGAGCACAGAATAATGTGGCTCCCAGCCCATACAGGTCCGAGGCCCGGCTCGGGGCGTCGCCACCGAGTACCTCCGGTGCGGTGAATGCCGGTGATCCGGTGATCGTGCCGGTCGCTGTTTCGAATCCACCAGTGATATGGGCGATTCCGAAGTCCGTCAGTGCGGGCTCGCCGTAGTCGGTGAGCAGGATATTTCCCGGCTTGATATCGCGGTGCAGCACCTGCGCCTGGTGTGAGGTTTCCAGCGCCCCCGCGATCTTCACCCCCAGATGCAGCACTTCTGCCAGCGACAACGGACCGTCGCGGCGCAGGCGCGCATCGAGGGAGCCACGAGCGTAATAAGGCATGACCAGATACGGATGACCGCTTCCGGTCTCACCGACCTCCAGCATGTCGACGATATTCGGGTGCCCGGTCAGTCGCCCCATCGCATGTTGCTCGCGAAAGAAACGCTTCCGATTCTCGTGGAGTTCGCCGGTCAGCACCTTCACCGCCACCGTGCGACCCACGGCCGGTTGGGTACACCGGAACACCTCCGCGAAACCGCCTCGCTCGATCTCCTCGGCGTCCTCGAAACCGGCAGCTCGCAACTCCGTGACGACATCAACGCTGACGTCACGCTGCGTCTTGAACGGATCGCTCTCGACCATCGGCTACTCGTGATCTGCCCAGCGGGCACCAGCCAGAGTATCCCGTCCGGTCCATTCGAACCATGCCGTCCGCGTTCTTGCGGCCTGATGCGGCGCTCCGACCGCAGACCATTGTTCGCGGATGTCGGCGGTCGTCTTCGGCATCGCGAAGTTCGATCTATGCGATGTGCTGCGCGAGGGCGCACACTCCGCGTGGTCCGGCGAGAACGCAGATTATCGGCTGTGCAGTCGGACGCAGCCGGGATAGCCGACATCGTCGATCAGATTCAGGCGATTGTGGCGACCGGGCAGCAGGATCTGAGGGTCGGCGGCGAGTAACTCCGTGTAGGGCCGAACCGGTTGCCGATAGCCGCGTTTCGTACCTGCTATGGGCGCCGAGCGACTTGGAAATCGATCCGTTGCTACATGCAGCAGCTACGGGGCATGCAGTGGCAACGGGGCATGTTGTGGCTCAGCCGAATTGGATGCCCTGCGCCAGTGGCAGCTGATCGGAGTAGTTGACGGTGTTGGTCGCCCGCCGCATGTATGCCTTCCAGGAGTCCGACCCGGATTCCCGCCCGCCGCCGGTCTGTTTCTCCCCGCCGAACGCGCCGCCGATCTCCGCGCCGGAGGTGCCGATATTGACGTTGGCGATGCCGCAGTCGGAGCCGTCGGCGGCGAGGAAGCGTTCGGCCTCGCGCTGGTCGGCGGTGAAGACGGCCGAGGAAAGGCCTTGCGGAACACCGTTGTGCAGGTCGATGGCGGCGTCGAAGTCGCGGTAGGTGAGCACATACAGGATCGGTGCGAAGGTTTCCTCGCGGACCACGGCGGTCTGGGCGGGCATGCGCACGATCGCGGGGCGCACGTAAAAGGCGTCGTCGCCGAAGCCGTCGACTCGCTCACCGCCGCAGACCAATTCGCCGCCGTCGGCCAACGCGCGCTCGATCGCCGCACGCATTCCTTGGTAGGCGCGGCCGTTGATCAGCGGGCCGACGAGCACACCGTCATCGAGCGGATTGCCGACGCGCAGTTGTCGATACGCCCCGGCCACGCGATCCAGCAGCGGCCCGACGACATCGGCGTGCACGATCAACCGACGCAAGGTCGTACAGCGCTGCCCGGCCGTACCCGCCGCCGCGAATACGATGCCGCGCGCCGCCAGCTCCAGATCCGCTGTGGGCGTGACGATCGCGCCGTTGTTACCGCCCAACTCCAGCAGACATCGCCCGAACCGAGCGGCCACCCGCGGCGCTACCGTACGGCCCATCCGCACCGAACCTGTCGCGCTCACCAGCGCCACCCGCTCGTCCTCGACCAGCCGGGCCCCGACCTCCGCGCCACCTTGAATCAGTTGATGCACTTCGGGATCCGCGCCCATATCGGCCACCGCGCGGCGCAGCAGCGTATGGCAGGCCAGCGCCGTCAGCGGTGTCGTCTCCGACGGCTTCCACACCACCGTGTCACCACAGACCAGCGCGAGGGCGGTATTCCACGCCCACACCGCGACCGGGAAGTTGAATGCCGAGATAACCCCGACCACACCGAGCGGATGCCAGGTCTCCATCAGCCGATGTCCGGGCCGCTCCGAGGGCATGGTCTTGCCGTAGAGCTGGCGCGACAGCCCGATCGCGAATTCGCAGATATCGATCATCTCCTGCACCTCGCCGACGGCCTCCGCGCCGATCTTCCCTGCCTCCAGGGTGACCAACTCGCCGAGTTCGGCCTTGTGCGCGGTGAGTAGTTCGGCCAGTCGCCGCACCACTCCCGCCCGCACCGGCGCGGGTACGGTGCGCCAGCCGCGGAAGGCTGCCGCCGCCCGCCCGATCGCCGCGTCCGCATCGTCGAGGGAATCGGCGGGCAGGGTCATCAGCGTGCCACCGGTGATCGGCGTCCGTGCGGGCAGCTCGCCCGCGACCGGTGTCGGCGCGCCAAGTGTGTGCAGCAGTTCGGCCGCGCGGGTTGCCAGGTCCTTGGTCAGGTGGTCGTCGAGTATGTCTGTCATCGGTTGCTCCGCTTTAGCTTTGGGTCGGCGAACAATATCGGATGGGTACGGTGCGTTGACGAGCAAAAGTTTTCGCCACGAGTAGCCTCCGCTGGGTTAGCCTTCGCTGATGGCGGATACACCGGCAAGACCCGTACTCGATGACATCGATCGCCTGCTGATTCGTGAACTGATGGCCGATGGTCGCGCCACCCTGTCGAATCTGGCCGAAAAGGCGAGCTTATCGGTCTCGGCCGTGCAATCGCGGGTCCGCAGACTAGAGGCGCGCGGGGTGATCCGTGGCTACACCGCACATGTCGATCCAGAGGCGCTCGGGCAACTGTTGTCGGCATTCGTCGCCATCACTCCTCTCGACCCCTCGCAACCCGATGACGCGCCTGCCGTGCTGCAACATATCCCGGGAATCGAGGCATGCCACTCGGTGGCTGGTGACGAGAGTTACGTGTTGCTGGTGCGGGTGGCCTCTCCTCGGCACCTCGAGCAGTTGCTACAGGAGATCAGGGCGACCGCCAACGTGCGAACTCGAAGCACCATCATCTTGCAGACATTCTACGACAGGTAGCCTCTGACCGTAATTACTCCGTTATTCCGTAGAACTTTCGTAAAGATTTACGTACCCTACGGGTGTGACCATCGAACTGGAGCGCACCCGCGCGGGGAGTGGCACTGCACCGGTCACCCCCGCCTCCCGGGTACACGAGATCCTGTCGGCGCACATCCTCGCCGACGGATTCGAGCTGGTGCTGGATCTACGGAAATCCCGTGGCTGCCTGATCGTCGATGAACGAGACGGCAGCTCCTACCTCGACATGTTCGGCTTCTTCGCCTCCAATGCCCTCGGCATGAACCATCCCGCCCTGGCCGAGGACGAAGAGTTCCGCGCCGAACTGAGCGTCGCGGCGCTCAACAAGCCGAGCAACTCCGACATGTACACCGTCGAGATGGCCCGCTTCGTCGACACTTTCGTGCGGGTGCTGGGCGATCCCCGGCTACCACACCTGTTCTTCATCGACGGCGGCGGACTGGCGGTGGAGAACGCGCTCAAGGTCGCGTTCGACTGGAAGAGCAGGCATAACGAATCCCACGGGCGCGCACCGGAACTCGGCACCAAGGTGCTGCATCTGACCGGAGCGTTCCACGGCCGCACCGGTTACACCATGTCGCTGACCAACACCGACCCGGTGAAGACGGCCCGCTTCCCCAAATTCGATTGGCCGCGCATCGATGCGCCGTTCCTGGCCAGCGGTGTCGATATCGACGCCGCAGAAGCGCACGCACTCGACCAGGCGCGCCGCGCCTTCGCCGAAAACCCGCACGACATTGCGTGTTTCATCGCCGAGCCGATCCAGGGCGAGGGCGGTGACCGGCATCTGCGTCCGGAGTTTCTGCAGGCCGTACAGCGACTCTGTCACGAGAACGACGCGCTGTTCATTCTCGACGAGGTACAAACCGGTGTCGGCATGACCGGAACCACTTGGGCCTACCAACAACTCGGGCTCGAGCCCGATATTGTCGCGTTCGGCAAGAAGACCCAGGTCTGCGGCGTCATGGCGGGCGGGCGCGTGGACGAGGTGCCCGACAACGTCTTCGTGGTCAGCTCTCGGCTCAATTCCACCTGGGGCGGCAATCTCACCGATATGGTGCGGACCCGGCGCATCCTCGAGGTGTTCGAGCGCGATGAGCTGATCGAGCGGTCACGGCCGCTCGGCGCGCATCTGCTGCGGCGTCTGGAACAGCTTGCGGCCGACCACCCTCGGGTTACCGAACCGCGCGGACGCGGGCTGATGTGTGCCATCACGCTGGCCTCGGCCGAACTGCGGGACGAGGTGCTGACCACGCTGCGGGAACGCGAGCATGTGCTGATTCTCGGCACCGGCGAACGCGGCATCCGGTTCCGGCCGCCGCTCACCGTTACCGAATCGGAGCTGGACACCGTGGTCGACGCGCTCGATCGGGTACTCGACGACGCCGGATAGTTATCCGACCGCAAACGGAAATTTGACTGTCCGAGTACGTATCTCCGGATGATTCGGGCAATCCGTTGCGCCGTGGCGGGGATTGCTGTGGAATCCGGGCGGCAGCGCCTAGGCTTCGCACCCATGTCATCTCGTCTTCACCACCTCCTGGCACGGTGCAGCGCGTGAACCGACAGCGCAAGCACCGAACCTGCGCACCACTGCTCGCCTCGCTGACCGTCCTCGTGACGGTCGCGGGGTGCGTCCCGAGTGAGGCCGGATCGGTGGGTGTGACGACTCCGCCGCCCACCACCGTCGCCGCCCCGACCAGCGCGGCATCGCCGCATCTAGAGAATTTGCTACCAGGTATGCCGCCGCCGTTGTCGCCGACCGACGTCTATGCCGCGAACCGGGAGTTGAGTCCGGCGGTGGCCGATCACCGGCCCCTGGTCTACGTACCGAACAGCGAATCGCATTCGGTTTCGGTGATCGACCCGGCAACCTTTCAGGTGATCGACAATTTCCCGGCCGGTGGTCGGGAGCCCCAGCATGTGGTGCCGTCCTATGACATGCAGACGCTGTATGTCACCAATGATCTCCCGATCGGCGGGGGCACCTTGCTGCCGATCGATCCGCGCACCGGCAAACCCGGCGAGCCGTTCCCGGTGCGCGACCCGTACAACATGTACTACACGCCGGATGGCCGATACGCGCTGGTCGTCGCCGAGGCGGATAAGTCGCTGGACTTCTACGATCCGCACACCTGGCAGAAGGTGCACGCCCTCGCGGTGCCCGACTGCGCCGGTGTCGACCATATGGACTTCACCGCCGACGGTCGATTCGCCCTGGCCAGTTGTGAATTCATCGGCCGGATGCTGGTTTTCGATGTGGCCGAGCGCAAGGTGGTCAAGATGATCGACCTGCCGGGCGGTCGGGGTGGCAAGCCGCAGGACGTCAAGCTGTCCCCGGACGGGCGCACCTTCTTCATCGCCGATATGGTCGCGGACGGCATCTACACCATTGACGCATCATCTTGGGAGAACACCGGTTTCGTGCCGACCGGCAAAGGTACGCACGGCCTGTATGTCACTCGCGACTCCAAACAGATGCTCATCACCAACCGGCACGAGGGCAGCATCTCCGTCTGGGATTTCGCCGCGAATGCACTGGTGCGCAAGTGGTTCATACCGGGCGGCGGCAGTCCGGATATGGGCAACATCTCCGCGGACGGGCGCGTTTTCTGGGTATCGGGCCGACACCACGGTGAGGTGTACGCCATCGATATCGAGAACTGGAACCTGTTGGCGCGCATACCCGTTGGGCGTGGGGCGCACGGACTCACCATCTGGCCGCAGCCGGGCCGCTACTCCACCGGACACACCGGTGTGATGCGCTGAGTCGGCTGCCGGCTCAAGGGAGCCGGAGGCCGAGGCCGCCTTCTACGAAGCGGCGGACCGCGGTGGTGCCGGTTTCGAGGGCGGGCTCGTAACCGGGCCGGGCCCAGCCGGTGAGTTCGGCGGTGTTGCCGGCCCCGGGCGTCACGACGATTTCGGCGACCAGTTCGGCAGTGGTCGGTTCGCAGACGGCCCAGGAGAAGTGGGATTCGTCATCCCACTGCTCGGTGCGGAGGGTGACGTAGTTCGGATCGGTGATACCGCCGTCGGCGAGGGCGGGGCGGTCATCGATGCGGTCGTCGGCGCGCAGGGCACGCAGGTACCAGCTGCCCGCATTGATTTCGACGGGCTCCATCAGTCCTCCAGCTGCCGGCGGCGGCGACGGTCGCGCGGGCGGCGGCGTTGGTGCTCGTGCCGACCACCGAACAGCAGTGCGCCCGCGAGCGGGATGGCGAGGAACCAGAGCCAGCTGCCGGTGACGAAGAAGAGGATGACGGCGAGGATCGGGATCACCGCCATCGCCCGCTCCGGCCACTCGGCGATGAACCCGGAGTCGCGCTTGGCGGGCGCTGCGGCGACGGGCGCGGGTTCGGGCAGGTCGACGAAGACTTTCTCGAGGTCGCCGCGGGTCAGCGCGGCCGCGACCACGGCACTGCGCTCGTCGAACTCCGCAACGCTGAGCCGCCCGGCGGCGAAATGATCGGACAGGCGCTGCATCGCTTGCTCGCGCTCCGCGGTGCCGATGCGAATCTCGGGCAGGTCACTCATAACAGCAAGGCTAGCGGCTTTTACCGAAGGCTCCCGCGCTACCGCATCGACGTCGTGCTCGTCGAATTTCGCGACGCCGAGCGGGCCGGTTGCGTCATGATCGCCTCTGCCGCGGAAACCGATTCGCGGATTCTGTGATGCCGGTGTGGATTTCGGGTAGCTAAGAGACGAACGGAAGGTAGTAGGAGGTTCGACATGGGCAAGACGTGGTTCGGCCACTACCGCCTCGATCGGTTGCTCGGCACCGGTGGAACCGGGCAGGTCTGGCTCGCCCGGGACACCGTCGCCGACCGTGCCGTCGCCCTGAAGGTACTGGCCTGCTCGCACGCCGCCGATCCGACCTGCCGACTGCGGTTCACCAGGGAGGCCCGCCTGGCGGCCCAGGCCCCGGGACCGCACCGGGTTCCGATCCACACCTTCGGCGAACTCGACGGCCGCCTCTATATCGATATGGAGTTCATCGAGGGCACCGATGTCAGCGCATTACTGCGGGACACCGGGCCGCTGGATCCGGCGCGGGCCGTCGCGATCATCGCGCAGACCGCGATGGCGCTCGATGCCATGCACCGGGTCGGCCTGGTGCACCGCGACGTCAAACCGTCCAACATCATGGTGGGCCCGACCGGTTTCGTCCATCTGATCGACTTCGGTATCGCACATCGCATCGATCAGCCCGCGATCACGGCCCACGGCAATGTGGTCGGCACCCTGGCATATATGGCGCCGGAACGCTTCGACGGCATCGCCGACGCGCGCGCCGACCAATACTCGCTGGCCTGCGTCCTGTACGAATGCCTCACCGGCCAAAGACCTTTCGGCAATGTCGACTCCCCACAGCAACTGCGCGCCCACCTGCTGACCGCCCCACCCAGCGCCGCTACCCAGAACCCCGCTGTACCAGCGACCCTGGACGCCGTCATCACCCGCGCCATGGCCAAGGATCCCCGCCAACGCTATTCCAGCGCAGGCGAATTCGCCTGCGCAGCATATGTCGCGGTGACCGGCCGCGAGGCCTCGACAGTCGAGATCGCCGCGTCGACAGTGCCGACAGGCGTGCCCGAGCCATGGCGCGCGGCCGAGTCGGTCGGCGTCGGTGCCGGGCCATGCGTCGCCGGGTCTGCCGGTGAGCCGATGCGGGCAGGCGGAGTCGAGCAGATGCAGGTCGCTGAGTCTGCGGCTGCCTCGATGTTGGCCCTCGGGGCCGCAGGGGAGCAGGTGCGAGACGCTGGGTCTGCGTGTGCTGCGATGCAGGGCGGCCCGTCCGAGGGCGCGGAGATTCGGGCCGCTCGACCTGCCGATGAGCTGATGCGAGGCGGCTCGTCTGAAGGCGAGAGGGTGCGGCCTGTTCAACCTGTGCCGGAGACGATGTGGGCCGGTGGGGTGGAAGTTGCCGGTATGGGGGATGCCGGGGCTGTGCCGGAGTCGGCGTGGGGCGGTGCGGTTGTGGGTGCGGGGATGCGAGGCGGCTCGTCTGAAGGCGCGAGGGTGCGGCCTGTTCAACCTGTGCCGGAGACGATGTGGGCCGGTGGGGTGGAAGTTGCCGGTATGGGGGATGCCGGGGCTGTGCCTGAGCCGACGAGGGGCGCAGGGGCTGCGGGCGGGTCGATGCGGGCCGGTGCGGCCACGGGGCAGGGAATGCGTGATGTCGGTGGTGTGCGTGATTCGATGCGGGGCGGCCGGTCTGAGGGTCAGCCGGTGCTGGGCGGGGCGGCCGTAGCTGAGCGGACGCGGGATGTTGGGACTTCGGGTGAGTCGACGTGGGTTGGTGGGGGTGCGTGGGAGTCGGGGCGAGATGTCGAGTTGCGGGGGGAGGGTGAGAGTTGGTGGGGAGTTGGGCCGGGGCATGCGGCTGTTGCTATTGCTGCGTTGGTTGCTGTGATCGGGTTGGCGCTGTGGTTGGGGCGGCCCGGAGGCGAAACGAGTTCTGCGGCGCCGTCGGCTGCTCGGACGACGCCCGCTGTCCCCGGCTCGCTGGTGCCGACCGAATCAGCGCAGGCTGCTTCGCCGAATGTGCTGATTCCGGGTCTCGGGCAGCTGTGCAATCCGGATGTCGACGGCGATACCGTTGCGGCGGACGGCACCCCGCTCGTATGCCGCACCGTAGATGGCGGCATCGCAAATTGGGTACCTGCGCAGACTTTGGGGGAGATGCCCGACGACCCCACGGTCGTCGGCAACGGAAATCCGCATGTGAACAGCTCGGCTAATGGCAACGATAAGCCGAACAAGGGCAAGCCCGGCCATGGCGGCGGCCGCGCCAAGCCGGGCAAGTAAGCAGCGCCGAGTGGTACACCTCGGTGTTTGCGGCGGTCGTGTGTCGCCGATTGAGTAGGAATACGTAGGGGAGCTCACACTGTTCGAGGATGGGTGGCCGGGCTAGGGTCGGGGATAGGTTCGGGCGATGCGGTTTCGATCGGGTTGCCGCCCCACTCCGCAATGGCGCGGCCACCGGGAGGTAAGTGATGGGGGAACAGTTCGGGAAGTACCGGCTCGACCGTTTGCTCGGGCGGGGCGGTATGGGGGCGGTATGGCTGGCGCATGACAGCGAAACCGGGCGCACGGTCGCGCTGAAGGTGTTGGCGGAGCAGGTGGCCGCCGATGCGGACTATCGAAAGCGGTTCCAGCGGGAGGCGCGGCTCGGATCGAGTCTGCGACATCCGCATATCGTGCCGATTCACGGTTTCGGGGAACTCGACGGCCGGTTGTACATCGATATGGAGTACATCGATGGCATCGATCTGGCCGAAATGCTGACCAGGGTGGGCACTTTGACACCCACCGCGGCCGTCGACTTCGTGACGCAGGCGGCCTCGGGTCTGGATGCGGCGCATCGAGCCGGGCTGATCCACCGTGACGTCAAACCGTCGAACATCCTGGTCGGCACCGGCGGGCACGCATATCTCATCGATTTCGGCATCGCGCAGAGCCTGGGCCAGACAGCCGTCACCGCCACCGGCATGGCCATCGGCAGCTGGGCCTATATGGCGCCGGAACGTTTCAACGGCACCGTCGACGCCCGCTCCGACGTCTACTCCCTGGCCTGCGTCCTCTACGAATGCCTGACCGGCCGCCGTCCCTACGGCGACACCGACCCGGCCCGCCAGATGCACGGCCACCTGATGACCGACCCGCCCCGCGTATCAACCGTGAACCCCGCTGTCCCACCGGAATTGGACGCGGTAATCGCCCGCGGCATGGCCAAGGACCAGACCCACCGCTATCCCACCGCCCGCGAATTCGCCGCCGCCGCCTACACAGCCACCGCCTTCGCGCGCCTCCCACACGCCGTCCCGCAATCATCTACTCCCGGCGCGGCCGCATCCTCGGCCCAGCACTCGACACCCAAGTCGCCGCCTGCATCAGCCCGGCCACCAGCCGAGCCGGCCGCACGGCCTCCGCTCCCGGCTGTACCGCAGCTGCCCGCGTCACAGCCGCAGTCTTCGCTCTCGGCCGCGGCGCAGCCGCACACGTTATTACCGCAGCGACGTCCGGTAGCAGATGAGCAGCCGACACCGACACGGTTGCAGACGCACGCCCGGACGCGAGTGGAGACCCACGTGCCGCTACCGCGGACGGCACCACCGCTGCCCCCGCTCCCGGATGCGCCGCAGCCGAACACGCAGTTACCGGGGACGCGACGGCTGGCAGCGGATGAGCAGCCGACACCAACGCGAGTGGAAACGCGCCCGCCAACGCGAGCAGAGACACCCGCGCCGACCCCATCGGCAGAATCCCCAGAGCCGCTGGTCAAGTCGCCGAAGCCACTCGATCCCACCAAGGTCCTGCCCGAGCCAGGCCCAACGCCGACACTCGTGGCAACCCGACTGGCACCGCCTACCGTCGACCCACAACAGCATTCACCATGGTCACCGAATCGTGCTGCGGTCCAACCGACACCGGTCATCGGTCAACTCACTCCAGTCAAACGAGCTGCACCACAACCGAAGCGGGCTCCGCTCGCCCCTCGCTGGTCGGTCTCACAGCGCCGCCCATGGATCGCACCACCCCCACGCAAGTATCAGCGCCGGCGCCGTAAGTCCTTCCTGTCCAGGCTGATCGGCGCACTCGTCGTCATATTCCTGACCCCGTTCATGCTGGCTGCGGGCTGTGCCGCACTGATCGCCTTCGGTAATACCGGCAGCGGCGGCGGCACGCGCACGGCCGATCCATCGGTTGCGGTGCGCGACGGCGATACCGCGCAATCAGCCGAGCCGCCGGCGCCGGTATCTGCCGGCTTGAACAGCCCAGTACGCGACGGCAAGTTCGAATTCGTGGTCACCTCGGTGGATTCCGGTGTCCCGCGGATCGGATTGCAGAATGCGAGCGGCTCCTACTCTGTCGTTACGGTCGCCGTTCGCAATATCTCCGATGAGCCGAAGTGGTTCCTGCCCGTCGGTCAACGTCTCGTAGACACCCAGGGCCGCCAGGTCGACCACAACGCGATCGCGACAATGTGGCAGACCACCCAGCGCCGCTACGGCTACTCGTTCGAACTCCAGCCCGGCCAATCGGCCACCACCCAGTTGGTTTTCGACGTCGGGCCGGACGCCACCCCGAGTCGGCTCGAACTACACGACTTCATGCTCTCCAACGGCGCCACCGTCGAGCTGAACTAGCGCGGCAAGGGCCGCATGCACGGCTTGCCGTCCGATCGTCAACGCCTCGGAGAGCAGCGCGGTGTCACGCGCGGCGCTGTCCACATTCGGGGAGCCGAGGGGCGGGTGGATCTGCAGAGCCGCGTCCCCGAGACCCGCCAGGAAGTTGTCCTCGACGGCTTGCTGATGCGGCCGCTGCAGCCAGGCACGGTAAGCCCCCGGTGCCCTGACCCGCAGATAGCTACCCCCGACGACCTGGTGCAATCGCGGCGCGGGTGGGCGGTTTTCATCGGTGCGTCGAGTGCGCAGCACCAAGGCGTGCGTCGCGCCGTCGCGCACCGCGGTGCGGATCGGCACCGTTTCGGACAGCCCGCCGTCCAGATATTCGGCACCCCCGAGCGGCACCGGCGGACCCGCGAGTATCGGCAGCCCCGCCGAGGCCCGCAGCGCGGTCATCAGCGTGGGCTTGTCGACGATGTGCCGGCGCAGATCGACCGCGTGCCCGGTGCGGATATCGGTGCCGATCGGATGAAAGGTGGTGGTATTGGCCAGAATTGCCGGAAAATCCATCGGCTCGATGCCGTCGTACACCTGGTTCACCAGATAGTCCAGGTCGAAGGCGGGCCGCCCGCGCAGCAGCCGGGCCGGATCGACCGCACGCCGCATGATCACCGGATCGGTCCAGGACCGCATGCCCGACAGTGCCCGCCCGCACAAGAACCACGCCGCGTTGATCGCACCCGCCGAAGTGCCGTATACGGCATCGAAGATCGAGGCGAGCCCGAGTTCCTCGAGCGCCTGCACCATCCCACTGGAGTAGACGCCGCGGCTGCCACCACCCTCGACGACCAAGGCGAGGCGATATCCGTCGGCGCGGCTGGCTGATTCACGTCGGCCGCGGATGACCTCCGCGGCGGTGGGCACGACGGCAGAGCTGGTCACCGATCCACGATACGACAGAGCGGGCGCGGACGTCGTTGTCCAGCGCCCGCTCCGAGACTGTCTTCGCCAGCTGTTTACTTGATCTCTGCCAGCACGGTGCCCTGGGTGATGGCCGCTCCCGCCTCCACGGACAGTCCGGTGACCACACCGGCCTTGTGCGCGTTGACCGGGTTCTCCATCTTCATGGCCTCGAGGACCACGATCAGATCGCCCGCCTCGACCGACTGGCCCTCTTCGACCGCGACCTTGACCACGGTGCCCTGCATCGGCGCGGTGACCGCGTCACCGGAGGCCGCACCGCCGCCTGCGCCGCCACGCTTACGAGGCTTGGGCTTCTTGCGGATCACCCCGGCGCCATTGCTGCCCGCACCCGCGGCGCCCGCGCCGACGGTGAAGTTGCCCGGCAGCGACACCTCGACCCGACGCCCACCGACCTCGACGACGACCTTCTGCCGCGGCAGATCCTCGTCCTCGTCAGCGGCGGCACCGGCCGGGCTGTACGGCTCGACGGTGTTGGCCCACTCGGTCTCGATCCACTTGGTGTAGACGTCGAACTTCTCGCCGTCACCGATGAACGCCGGATCCTCGACGATCGCGCGGTGGAACGGGATGACCGTCGCCAGCCCCTCGACGTGGAATTCGGCCAGCGCGCGCCGGGCCCGCTGCAGCGCCTGCTCCCGGTTCTCGCCGGTGACGATCAGCTTGGCCAGCATCGAGTCGAACTGGCCGCCGATCACACTGCCCTGCACCACACCGGAGTCGACGCGCACACCGGGGCCGCTGGGCTCCTGGTACACCGCCACCGGACCCGGCGCGGGCAGGAAGCCGCGGCCGGCGTCCTCACCGTTGATCCGGAACTCGAAGGCGTGCCCGCGCGGCGTCGGATCCTCTTTGATCGCCAGCTCGTGGCCCTCGGCGATGCGGAACTGCTGACGCACCAGGTCGATTCCGGCGGTCTCCTCGGTGACCGGGTGCTCGACCTGCAGGCGGGTGTTGACCTCGAGGAACGACACGGTGTCGCCCTGCACCAGGTACTCCACCGTGCCCGCACCGTAGTAACCGGCCTCCTTGCAGATGGCCTTGGCCGAAGCGTGGATTCGGGCGCGCTGATCATCGGTCAGGAACGGCGCGGGCGCCTCCTCGACCAGCTTCTGGAACCGGCGCTGCAGCGAGCAGTCGCGGGTACCGGCGACCACCACGTTGCCGTGCTTGTCGGCGATGACCTGCGCCTCGACGTGGCGGGCCTTGTCCAGGTACTGCTCGACGAAGCATTCGCCGCGACCGAACGCCGCGGTGGCTTCGCGGACGGCGGAGTCGAACAGCTCCGGAATCTCCTCGATAGTGTGCGCGACCTTCATACCGCGACCGCCACCACCGAAGGCGGCCTTGATCGCGACGGGCACGCCGTACTCCTTGGCGAACTCCACCACCTCGCCCGCGTTCTTGACCGGATCCTTGGTGCCCGCCGCCATCGGTGCCTTCGCGCGCTCGGCGATGTGGCGCGCGGTGACCTTGTCACCGAGGTCGCGGATGGACTGCGGGGAGGGGCCGATCCAGATCAGCCCGGCGTCGATGACGGCCTGGGCGAAGTCGGCGTTCTCGGAAAGGAAACCGTAGCCGGGGTGGATTGCGTCGGCGCCGGACTTGGCCGCGGCGTCGAGGATCTTGTCGAAGACGAGGTAGGACTCGGCCGAGGTCTGCCCGCCGAGGGCGAACGCCTCGTCGGCGAGTTTCACGAAGGGGGCATCGGCATCCGGCTCCGCGTACACCGCGACACTGCCGATACCGGCATCCTTGGCCGCCCGGATCACGCGAACGGCGATCTCGCCTCGGTTAGCTACGAGTACCTTCGATATCCGCGCGCTGGCATGGCTGGGCACTGAGCCTCCTGTTAGCAATCTTCTTGGTCGCCCCGTGGTCGACATACTTCCGTCTCGGGCGAGTGTAGGCAGTCTGCCAACAACCGCCGCACTCGGATAGGCCTACTCCACAGTAGGTCGCACATCACAATGGGCCGTCGGCTGTGATGCGCCCAGATCACGGCTATCGGGCGCGCGCCTTGCGGGTAGCGGCCGTCGGTGCGTCACCCGGTTCATACCCCTTGGCAATCGGCATCCGAACCGAATTGCCCCATTCGGTCCAGGACCCGTCGTAATTGCGCACGCTTTCGAACCCCAGCAGATAGGTCAGCACGAACCAGGTGTGGCTGGACCGCTCGCCGACCCGGCTGTAGACGACCAGATCGTCCGCGGCCGCCAGCGCGCCATAGATATCGTCCAATTCGGCGCGGGAACGCAAGCGGCCGTCGCTGTGGAAGGCCTCGGTCCATGGAATGTTCACTGCGGTCGGAATATGTCCGCCGCGCAGCGCCGCGTCCTCTGGATTGGCCGGCGGCTGGATCAGCTCGCCGGAGTACTCCTCGGGGGAGCGCACGTCGATCAGCGGCTTGCCGAGGTGGGCGAGTACATCCTCGCGGAACGCGCGCACCGAACTGTCGTCGCGCTGGACCGTCGGATACTCGCTGCGCCGCAGGTACGGCGGGTCGAAGGTGGTGTCGCGCGCCTCGGAGATCCACGCGTCCCGTCCGCCGTCGAGCAGCCGCACATCCGGATGCCCGAACAGGGTGAAGACCCAGAACGTATGCGCGGCCTGCGCGTTGCCGCGATCGCCGTAGATCACCACGGTATCGTCGCGCTCGATTCCTTTGGTGCGCATCAACTCGGTGAACCGGGCACCGTCGATATAGTCACGCGTAACCGGGTCGTTGAGGTCGCCCCGCCAATCGACCTTGGTGGCGCCGGGAACGTGACCGATGTCATAGAGCAGGATGTCCTCGTTGGATTCGATGATCTTCAGCCCCGGTGTGCCGATGTTTGCCGATAGCCACTCTGTGGTTACTAGTCGGTGAGGATGTGCGTACGAACCGAAGGCAGGATGAGAGTCCGGGGCAACGGGCACGATATGGGTCCTTCACACGAGGTAGACGGGTGGTTACAGCGGTTCGGGTCTCACGCCGATGTTAGGTGTGAGGCGTTAGTGAAACTCGTTTCAGATCACAAATCGGCTGATTGGGCGAATAAATCGCACCCTCATCCGATAAAGTCTCCCGGGAGGAGGGGTGAGCTATGTCCGATTCTTGGCCGAGGCGTCGACTGCTCGCGATCCTACGTGGCGCCAGCGAACCTCTCGACGCCCAAGAACTGGCCAGAATCACCGGACAGCACGTCACCACTGTTCGGTTCCATCTGGATGTGCTTACCAGGGAATCGCTGGTGCGGCAGTTCCAACAACCGCCGCGCGGCCGTGGGCGCCCGCGCATCGGCTACAGCGCGGTCCAGCGATCGGTTGGCTATCAGGAACTGGCTCAGGTCCTAGCCGATCAGCTCGGCCCCGATCCGCGGCGTCGCTCCGAGGCGGCCATTGCCGCCGGACGCGCCTGGGGCGCCAAACTCGACGCGGGTGACCATGCGGTCGAATCGCTGGAGGACGCCAGGGACGTCACCATGACGCTGATGTCCGAACTGGGTTTCGCGCCGGAGCGTGACGCGGCCGCCGAAACCGATGAGCAGGTCCTGATCCGGCTCACCGCCTGCCCGCTGCGCGAACTCGCGCGCACCCATTCCGAGGTGGTGTGCGGCGTGCACCTGGGCTTGATCAAAGAGGTGCTCGACCGGAACGGCGTGCGCGGCGAGGTGAATGTCCGGCTGCAACCGTTCGTCGAGCCGGAGCTCTGCGTGGTTCGATTGGAACTCATGGCACGGCGGGAGCCGGAGCGCGACGCGACACCGGTGCCGATCGGCGCGGAGGCCGGGGCGGAGCCACGGATCGCGCCGCCGTCAGCTGGGCGAGTGGCGCCACAGCTGCGCAATGCCGACCCCAATGTCGCCAAGCAGTCGGCGCAGCAGTGGTAGTCCGATCCCGATGACGCTCGACGGATCGCCATCGATGCGATCGACGAACCAACCGCCCATGCCATCGAGGGTGAAAGCACCGGCGACCTGCAACGGCTCACCGGTCGCGATGTAGGCGTCCAGCTCCTCGGGCTCGGGCTTGGCGAAATGCACTGTGGTGGAACTGCAGTCGACGGATTGGGCGACGATTTCACCGTCGCGCATGCGCAGGACGCAGTGGCCGGTAATGAGATCCGCACTGCGCCCGGCCATTTCGGACCACCGGGCCCGCGCGACCTCGGGCGTGTGCGGCTTGCCCTGTAGTTCGCCGTCGACGAGCAGCATCGAATCACAGCCGACCACAATGCAATCCGCGGCGAATTCCGGAATTGTGGCGGCCACCGACCGTGCCTTGGCCCGCGCGAGCTCTACCACGACGACGTCGGGGGCCGTGCCGGGCGGCAGTGCCGCGGCAACGGCGTCCTCGTCGACATCGGAGATCCGGACGACGGGTTCGATGCCCGCCGAGCGCAATACCGCGCGGCGGGCGGGCGACGCGGAGGCGAGAACGAGTCTCGTCATCCGATCAGTCGCGCAGGTGTGACAGTTGCGGGAACGAGTACGGAGAGAACGGCGAGGTGCCGCGGTGCATCAGGGTCGGGCGACCCCAGGAGTCGGACGGACCGACCGGTCCGTTACTCGCGGCCCCGTTCGCGGCCGCCGACAGCACACATACCAGCGCCGCGACTTCCTCGTCGGACGGCGCACCCTTGATGACTCGGATGAACGGCTGCTCGGCCACCACGTGGGCCGGTGCTGCCGCCGGTGTGGCCGCCTCGACCGCGTCCGCGATCGGGTCGACTGTGAGATCCAGTTCGACGGCGGTCAACACATCTTCATCTGCCACGGTCGTCACAGTGCCAGATCCTCTCTCTATTTCGATCGAGCCCATGCCCAACTCGAAGGACATATGGATCAAGCGATCATCATCCTCGAATCGACTCATTGCGTCTCTGCAACCAGTGTGCGCGGCCCATCGAGGTTATCGCTTGATCACAGCGGAATGTTGCCGTGCTTCTTCGGCGGCAGGGTGACCATTTTGCGCTCGAGCAAACGCAGTGCCGAGACGATCTGGCCGCGGGTGTGCGAGGGCGGGATGACCGCGTCGACGTACCCGCGCTCGGCGGCCACGTAGGGGTTCACGAGGGTGTCCTCGTACTCGTTCTGCAGCTCGAGACGCAGCGCATCGACATCGTTTCCGCTCTTCGCGGCCTCTTGCAGCTGTTTGCGATAGACGAAACCGACGGCGCCCGAGGCGCCCATCACCGCGATCTGAGCACTCGGCCACGCGAGGTTCACATCGGCGCCCATGTGCTTGGAACCCATGACGTCGTAGGCGCCGCCGTAGGCCTTGCGAGTGATGATCGTGATTTTGCCCACAGTGGCCTCACCGTAGGCGTAGAGCAGCTTCGCACCGCGCCGGATGATGCCGTTGTACTCCTGGCCGGTGCCGGGCAGGAAGCCAGGAACATCGACGAGGGTGATGATCGGGATATTGAAGGCGTCGCAGGTGCGCACGAAGCGCGCGGCCTTCTCCGAGGCGTCGATATCGAGGCAGCCCGCGAACTGGGTCGGCTGGTTGGCGACGATGCCGACGCTGCGGCCGTCGATCCGGCCGAAGCCGACGATGATGTTCATCGCGCGCTCGGCCTGCACCTCGAGGAATTCGTCGTCGTCGAGCAGGCGACGGATGACCTCGTGCATGTCATAGGGCTGGTTCGGCGAATCCGGGATGATCGTGTCCAGCTCGAGGTCCTCGTCGGTGAGCGAATCCTCGATGGCGCCGGTGATCGGGTCGGTGGCCGGGAAGCGCGGGGCCTCGGCGCGGTTGTTGCTCGGCAGGTAGCTCAGCAGATCCTTGACGTAGTCCAGCGCGTCCTGCTCGCCGGAGGCGACGTAGTGCGCGACACCGGATTTCGTCATGTGGGTGTGCGCGCCGCCGAGGTCTTCCATGGTGACGTCCTCACCGGTGACCGTCTTGATGACATCCGGTCCGGTGACGAACATCTGGCTGGTGCCGTCGACCATGACGACGAAGTCGGTCAGCGCGGGCGAGTAGACGTGCCCACCGGCGGCCGGACCCATGATCAGCGAGATCTGCGGGATCACGCCGGAGGCCTGGATATTGCGGTGGAAGATCTCGCCGTAGAGGCCCAGCGAGACGACGCCTTCCTGGATGCGCGCGCCCGCGCCCTCGTTGATGCCGATCAGCGGACGGCCGGTCTTGAGCGCCAGATCCATCACCTTGACGATCTTCTCGCCGTAGACCTCGCCGAGGCTGCCGCCGAAGACGGTGACGTCCTGGCTGAAGATGCAGACGTCGCGGCCGTCGATGGTGCCGTAGCCGGTCACCACGCCGTCGCCGAGCGGCCGGTTGTTCTCCAGGCCGAAGTTCACGCTGCGGTGGCGGGCCAGCGCGTCCAGTTCCACGAAGGAGCCCTCGTCCAGTAGTGCCAGGATGCGCTCGCGGGCGGTCATCTTGCCCTTGGCGTGCACCTTGTCGACCGCGGCTTCACCCATCGGGTGCTTGGCCTCTTCCAGCCGATTCCGCAGATCAGCCAGCTTCCCAGCAGTGGTGTGGATATCGGGGGCGCCCGCCGATTCCGATGCGGGCTGGTGCTGGACACTCGTCATGGCTCCGGAGTGTAACCAGTGCCAGTGCCTCTCGGTAACCGAGTGTCGCTTACCGGTCAGTAGAAAACCGCAGCTAGATCATGTTCCAACATGCGAATGGCGGCAAACTTCCTGGTCGATTGCCGACCCGAACTCGGAGCTAGAGGCCGGAAAATCAGTGGAGCGGCGCGACGGTGCCCGGATACCCTGAGGACGTTCGCATTTCAGCTCGAGATAAGGGGGCCAGTGAGGTGCCTGGGAGGACAACGCACACCTAGCTGAGGAGCAAGTCATGTGGGGATGGAGCAGCAGAGTCGCCGAGCACGCCGCGGCGACCTCGTGGACCAGCTGGCAGACCGTGGAAATCGAGCCGACCGTCGTGGATCCGCAGGAGTGGGCCGAGGTCGAAGCGGAATCCGATGACGGCATGTCCGTCGCGGTGCCGATTCGCGAGTACGACCTCGTCGGATAGCCTGCCGGTGTGCACAGGCCACCGTTGGATGCAGAGCAGTTGCGGCGCAGTCTCATCGAGTCGCCCGAGCTGTCGTTCTTCTCCCACATCGCCGTGGTGGAGTCGACCGGGTCGACCAATGCGGACCTGATCGCTCGGGCCGGGGAGGCCGGCGCCGATCGCGCGGTACTGCTCGCCGAAACCCAGGAGCAGGGCCGGGGTCGGCATGCCCGGAGCTGGATCAGCCCGCCGCGCGCACAGATAGCGATGTCGGTGTTGGTGCGGCTGCCCGGCATCGAGCCTGCCGTGCTCGGCTGGCTGCCGCTGCTCACCGGCGTCGCCGTGGTGGACGCACTGCGCGCGACCGCCGGTGTGGACGCGAATCTGAAGTGGCCCAACGATGTGCTGATCGATGGCCGCAAAGTCGCGGGCATCCTGGCCGAAGTCGCCTCCGGTGGTGGGGCGCCCGCCGTCGTCGTCGGGATCGGCCTGAACGTCGGTCTCACCGAGGCGGAACTGCCGGTGCCGCATGCCACTTCGCTCACGCTGGCGGGGGCGAAGGTCACCGACCGCACCGAGCTCGTGCGGTCACTGCTGGCCGAATTCGCCCTCCGCTTCACCGCGTGGCGTGACGCCGGTTGGGCCACCACCGACCTGATCGGCCTCTACCGCGACCGCTGCGCCACCCTCGGCGCACCGGTGCGCGCCGAACTGCCCGGCGGCCAGACCCTCGAGGGCATTGCCACCGATGTCGACAGCGCGGGCCGCCTGCGCATCGGCGAGCACGTCGTTTCCGCCGCCGATGTAACCCACCTGCGCGCCGACTACTGACCTGAAATCCCTTGCGGAGGCACTCGACAAGGGATTCCGGGGTTAGGGGATCAGACCGGTTGCATCACGCCGCGCGCCGCCTCGCGGGCGAGCAAGCGGTCGCGCTGTTCCTCGAACTTGAGCACGTCTTTCCCCAGCTTCTCCAGGAACTCGCCGAGTACCTGCCGCGCCTGTTCGCCGCGCGGGCCGAAGTCGGTGCGGTCGAAGACATTCCACTTCTTCAACACCGGCTGCACCACCTCTTCGAGGTGCTGGCGCAGATCGTAGATGCCGTGCTTGGCCATCAGCGCGCCGTTGCGGCGGAAGTCGGGCATACCGAAGCCGGGCATGATGAAGTTGGTGAGGATCGTGGTGATCGCCGCCATGGCCTGGTCGGGGACCAGATCCAAGCCCGCGCCGCACATGTTGCGATAGAAGATCATGTGCAGGTTCTCGTCGGCGGCGACGCGCTGCAGCATGCGGTCGGCGATGGGGTCGTTGCAGACCCGGCCGGTATTGCGGTGGCTGACCCGGGTGGCCAGCTCCTGGAAGGTCACGTACGCGACGTTGAGCAGGAATCCACCCCAGCCCTCGGGCGAGGGTATGCCGCGGGTCATATGGATCATGCGGGCCTGTTCGAGCGCGACCGGATCGACACCACGGGTGACCACGAGATAGTCACGCATGACGATGCCGTGTCGGTTCTCCTCGGCCGTCCAGCGCCCGACCCAGGTGCCCCACGCGCCGTCCAGGGAGAAGTTCTCGGCGATCAGTCGGTGGTAGGAGGGCAGGTTGTCCTCGGTGAGCAGGTTGGTGATCATCGAGGCTTTGGCGACCTCGTTCAGCTTGGACTGCTCCTGCGCCCAGTCCGTCCCGCCCATCGCGGCGAAGTTGCGACCCTCGTCCCACGGAACGTAGTCGTGCGGGTGCCAGTCCTTGGCCATCGACAGGTGGCGGTTGAGATTCTGTTCGGCCACCGGTTCGAGTTCGGCCAGGATTTCCAGCTGGGTCAGATCCTTGGTCACACACGCCTCCACGGTTCGTTTTCGACGTCTTGTCAAGCCGGACTTGTCTTTTCACAGGCAGAGCGTTGAGCAGAACAAAACGAGAGCTGGTCGAACGGCACAGCCGGGTCGATCGGCTGCCGTCGGATCGAGGCTATGGAGCGATCCTGTGCGGAATCTCGAGGTTACTCGAGAGACTCTCGAGGTGGCGACGGCGCAAGTTGCTGATTGTGCAGCACGGCGCGCGTCGCTGTCCACGCTCTCCCGGCGTGTTCTCGCGGTAGGGTTCCGGCATGGGTTATCCGGAGGAGGTGCTCGCCCCGGACGAGCAGTTGATACTCCATCGTCATCCGCATTGGAAAATGCTGTTCTGGCCGATCGTGACGCTCATCATCGCGACCGCGCTGGCCGGATTCGCCGGGGGACTGATCTGGCGCAGGACCGAGGGCACGACCCGCTCGGTACTGCTGATCGTGGTACTGGTCGTCTGGCTCGGCATCATCGTATGGCGTTGTGTCGCAAGGATTATCAGCTGGCAGTCGACACATTTCATCGTGACCGACCGCCGGGTGCTCATCCGGCAGGGCGTGATCACCCACACCGGCATCGATATTCCGATGAGCCGGATTTCGAGTGTGCAGTTCCGGCACGGGCTGTTCGACCGGATGCTCGGCACCGGCACCCTGATCATCGGATCGTCCTCGGAGGAACCGCTCGAATACGACGACATCCCGCAGGTGCAGAAGGTGCACGCACTGCTGTACCGGCAGGTGTTCGAGGAATCCCGGGATAATCTGGGTCAATGACCGCCGTACTGCTGGCCGAAGACGATGAGGCCATCGCCGCACCGCTGTCGCGTGCGCTTGGGCGCGAGGGCTATTCGGTCACCGTGGAACGCTTCGGGCCCGCGGTACTCGAACGCGCACTGGAGGGCGATCATGATCTGCTCATCCTCGATCTCGGCCTGCCCGGTATGGACGGGCTCGAGGTGTGCCGCCAGGTGCGCGCCCGGGGTGCCGATCTGGCCGTCCTGATGCTCACCGCGCGCACCGATGAGGTGGACTTCGTCGTCGGGCTGGACGCGGGCGCGGACGACTACGTCGGCAAACCGTTCCGGTTGGCCGAATTGCTCGCTCGGGTGCGAGCTTTGTTGCGGCGCAGCGGAATCGGCGACGAGGCGGTCGAGGTCGGCGGTATCCGGCTGGAGCCGGCGGCGCGCCGGGTACTGGTGAACGGCGTCGAAGTCGGTTTGGCCAACAAGGAATACGAGCTGCTCAAGGTTTTGATCGATCGGGCGGGCCAGGTGGTGCCGCGCGAGACGATTCTGCGCGAGGTGTGGGGCGACGCCGAGCTGCGCGGTTCGAAAACCTTGGATATGCACATGTCCTGGTTGCGCCGCAAGATCGGTGACGAGGGCCCGATGGCCGAGCGACGCATCGTCACCGTGCGCGGTGTCGGCTTCCGGTTGAACACCGATTGATGGTGCGGCCCAACTGATATGAGACGCAGAATTCTGCGATCGATACTCACCGTGCTGACCATCACCACGGTGGTGCTCGGCGTCCCGCTGATCTACACCGCGTGGCTGTGGGTCGAGGACATCACCCGCAACGATCTGGAGAACCGGCTCGAGCGGATCGCCGCGGAGATCATTGCCCAGGAACACGGCGACGGCGCGGTGCTCGGCGAACTCGACACCCGACTGGTGCGGCCGCTGATCCCCAAGGACGGCAAGCTGACCATCATCTATCCGGCGCCGCAGGACAATGCGTCCCGGCTCGATATCGGCGCGGAGCAGGTCCACGATCCGGTGGTGGAATCGCTGGCGATGGGCACCAAGGGTTCGTTGCGCCTCGAGGTGCCGTCGGGGCCGATGCACGCGCGGCAGATCCAGGCTGTTGCGGTGGTCGCGTTCGCGGTGCTCGCCTCACTGGGCGCGGCGGTATCGGTGGCGATGATCACCGCGCGCCGGGTCGCCGATCCGCTCCGCGACGTGGCGGCCCGCGCCGCCCGGCTGGCGATGGGGGACTTCCGGCCGGATCCGCGGCGGCACGGGATTTCCGAACTCGACCGGGTTTCCGATGTGCTGGATTCGGCGACCGTCGAGATCGCCGGGCGACTGCAGCGCGAGCACGCGCTGGTCGCGGACGTTTCGCATCAGCTGCGCAGTCGCCTGACCGCGGTGCGATTGCGGCTGGACGAGTTGTCCGCGCATTCCGATCCGGCCGTGGTGCACGAGGCCGAGGAAGCCATGGCGCAGGTCGACCGGCTGACCGACGCGATCGACGATCTGGTCCGGGCCTCGCGCGACGAGGATGCCGCCGATCGCGATCCGGTGCCGGTGATGGACGAATTGCGCGGCGTTGTCGAGGAGTGGTCGCATCCGTTCACCGAGGCGGGCCGGATCCTGCGGCTGATCGGCGACGAATCGTTGCGCGCCCCGATCACCGGTTCGCGGCTGCGTGAAGCACTCGCCGTGCTGGTCGACAATGCGCTGATGCACGGCGGCGGCACCTGCACGGTATCGGTGCGCACCGTGCGCACCGTCAGCGATCGGGAGCCCTTGGTGGTGGTCGAGGTCGCCGACGAGGGCGACGGCGTCCGTGACGAACTCGCACCGCACATCTTCGACCGCGGCTTCTCCGCCGGCGGCTCGACCGGTGTCGGACTCGCCCTCGCTCGAGCGCTCATCGAGGCCGATGGTGGACGGTTGGAATTGCAGCGTCGCCGCCCTGCGCTGTTCGCGATGTTCCTCGGATCGAGTGCGTCGCAACGCACACCCAACGGCGCGCAGGCGCCCGAGCCGCGCTAACTGCGGCCGAGCTGCTCTTCCTCGAGCAGTTCCTCGATTTCCTCGACGAGCTCGCTGATCTCGTCCGGGAACACCCAGCGGCGCATCGACCAGAAACGGAACGCCATCTGCAGCAGGTTGCCGATGATGAAGGCGCTGATGAAGTCCGCGATGTTCTCGACGGTGAAGCTCACATCGGGCTGGCGTAGGTCGAAGACGTAGCTGGAGATCCACAGCGGGATGAAGCTCAGCACGACACCGACGCCGCTGACGCCGAAGAACAGCAGCGCCTCGTGGTGCTTCTCGCGCCCGCCGCGGTTCTTGAACGACCACTCGCGGTTGAGGATGTAGGAGCAGATGACCGCGATCACGCCGGAGATGATCTTCGCGGTGACCGGCTTGGTCTCCAGCACGGTCCACTTGAGCACATAGAAGATGCCCGAGTCGATGATGAAGGTGGTCGCGCCGACGATCGCGAATTTGATCAGTTCGTGGTGGCGGTAAGCGATCTCCCGCAGGGGCTTGGGGAGGACGTTGACCACGTCGTCGACGAAAGACACAAGGCCCGAGTGTACCGGTAGGGGTCACGGTGCCCGGACATGACAAGATTGCACGACGTGACCCCCCGTCGTTCATTCGATCCTGCCGCTATGCCCACCGTCACGATGATCGGTGGTGGCCAGCTCGCGCGCATGACGCACCAGGCCGCCATCGCGCTCGGTCAGCGGCTGCGGGTGCTGGCGGAGAATCCGGATGACCCGGCCGCACAGGTGAGCCCCGAGGTCGTACTGGGCAGCCACACCGATCTGACCGCGCTGCGTAAGGCCGCCGTCGGCTCGCATGCCCTCACCTTCGATCACGAGCACGTGCCGACCGAACATCTGGAGGCGCTGGTCGCCGAGGGCGTGAATGTGCAGCCGCCGCCGCGCGCGCTGGTTTTCGCGCAGGACAAGCTGGCCATGCGGACCAAGCTGTCCGAGCTGGGGTTGCCCGTGCCCGCCTTCGTGCCCGTTACTTCGGCGGCCGATGCGGTGCGATTCGGTGACGAGCACGACTGGCGGATCGTGCTGAAGGCAGTGCGCGGCGGTTACGACGGGCGCGGTGTCTGGATGCCGGAATCAGCGAGCGAGGCCGAGACGATCGTTTCCGATCAGCTCGCGCACGGTGTGCAGCTGCTCGCCGAGGCCAAGGTGGATCTGAAGCGCGAACTGTCGGCAATGGTCGCGCGTTCGCCATTCGGTCAGGCCGCGACCTGGCCGGTGGTGGAGACGGTGCAGCGCAACGGCCAGTGCGCTGTGGTGATCGCGCCCGCGCCGGACCTGAGTGACGAATTGGCCGCGCAGGCCGAGACGCTCGCGCTGAACCTGGCCAAGGAACTCGGTGTGGTCGGTGCGATGGCCGTCGAACTCTTCGAGACCGATGACGGCGCCATCCTGATCAACGAACTGGCCATGCGCCCACACAACTCCGGCCACTGGGGCATGGACGGCGCGTGCACCGGCCAGTTCGAACAGCATCTGCGCGCGGTGCTCGACTACCCGCTCGGCGACACCAGTCCGTTGGCGCCGGTCACGGTGATGGCGAATATTCTCGGCGCGGCCGAGGCGCCGACCATGTCGATGGACGAGCGGCTGCACCACCTCTTCGCCAGACTGCCGCAGGCGAAGGTGCACCTGTACGGCAAGGGCGAACGTCCGGATCGCAAGATCGGGCATATCAACGTGCTCGGCGACGATGTCGCCGTGGTGCGCGAGCAAGCGGAGCGCGCGGCGCACTGGATGTCGCACGCGATTTGGACCGACGGATGGGATCCCCACGGTGAGTAATGCGCAAGTTGGCCTGATCATGGGCAGCGACTCCGACTGGCCGACCATGGAGGCCGCCGCAATCGCCTTGGCGGAGTTCGATATTCGCTTCGAAGTCGGCGTCGTCTCGGCGCACCGCACACCCCAGCGCATGCTCGACTACGCCCGCGAGGCGGCGGGCCGCGGCCTGAAGGTCATCATCGCGGGAGCGGGCGGCGCCGCCCACCTGCCGGGCATGGTCGCCTCCGCCACCCCGCTCCCGGTCATCGGCGTCCCCGTCCCGCTCAAATATCTCGACGGCATGGACTCCCTGCTGTCCATCGTCCAGATGCCTGCGGGCGTCCCGGTGGCCACCGTCTCCATCGGCGGTGCCCGCAACGCCGGCCTGCTCGCCGCCCGCATCCTCGCCACCGCCGACCCGGCCCTGCGCGCTCGGATGGAGCAGTTCCAGGCCGGCCTGGAAGCCATGGTCCTGGAGAAGGACGATGCGCTCCGCAGCAAACTCCTCGGCCACAGCTGAGTGCTTTCGTCGATTTTCGGCCATGCGGATCACGCATCGGCCGGGGTCAGTACGGTGATGCGGTGGCGATTGAGGAAACCGTTCGGGGGCGTAATGGGGATGATGCGGCCAGGTTTCGGCTGACCGTCGTGGATCAGGCGCTGCGGTTGTTCGCCGAGCAGGGGTATGAGGCGACGACCGTCGATGAGATCGCGGAGGCGGCGGGGATTTCGCGGCGGACGTTCTTTCGGCAGTTCCGGTCGAAGGAGGATGTGATCTTCGCCGATCACGAGTCGCAGTTGGCGCAGGCGGCGGAGTTCTTGACGGCGGCGCAGGGGGATCCGTGGGAGGCGGTATGTGCCGCGGTGGTGCAGGTGTTCGAACGGTTCACCCAGTGGCGCGAGATCGCCGAGCGGCGGTATCGGGTGGTGCGCAAGGTGCCCGCACTGCGCGAGCGCGAGATCGTGACCGTGTTCCGGTACGAGCGGTTGTTCACCGACTACCTGCGTGATCGGCTGCCGGAGGTGCCGGATCTTGCGCGAGTGCAGTTCACCGCCGCGGTGACGGCCACGCACAACTACCTGCTGCGCCGGATGGTGCGCGGCGAATCGGATGCGGGTGCGGCGGATCTGCGCGAGGAGTTGGCGGCGATTCCGCGTGGTCGCGGATCGGGGGCGGCGGAAATGGTGGTCGCGGTGTTCCCGAGGGATATGCCGCCGCGGCAGGTGGCGGATCTGGTGACGCGGCAGCTCGGTAGTCTGTGACCGGAGTCATAGTATGCAGTATCTGACACTCAGTGCCATGCTGTAACCGCACTTGACGAAGCTACTTGGGCGTATACTTCATCGTAGAATGGCACTGAGTGCCGACTGTTGGAACTCCGATCCAGCAAAATCACGACCGACAAACCCCAGGAGTGTGTCCCATGGCGGGAAACCCCGATTTCAACCTTTTCCAGCTCGAGGACTTCCACGACGAACTGCGTGCGGCCATCCGCGGACTGGCAGAGAAGGAAATCGCTCCGTACGCCAAGGACGTCGACGGCAACGCCCGCTTCCCGGAGGAGGCGCTCACCGCGCTGAACGCCGCGGGCTTCAACGCGGTGCACGTGCCCGAGGCCTACGGCGGCCAGGGCGCGGACTCGGTCGCCACCTGCATCGTGATCGAAGAGGTCGCCCGCGTCTGCGGTTCGTCGTCGCTGATCCCCGCGGTCAACAAGCTCGGCACCATGGGCCTGATCCTCAACGGTTCCGAGGAGCTCAAGCAGAAGGTGCTGCCGGATATCGTCAACGGCGAGATGGCCTCCTACGCGCTGTCCGAGCGTGAGGCCGGCTCCGACGCCGCCGGCATGCGCACCCGCGCCAAGCAGGACGGCGACGACTGGATCATCAACGGCTCCAAGTGCTGGATCACCAACGGCGGCAAATCTTCCTGGTACACCGTCATGGCGGTGACCGATGCGGAGAAGGGCGCCAACGGCATCTCCGCATTCCTGGTGCACAAGGACGACGAGGGCTTCGTGGTCGGCCCGCTCGAGCACAAGCTCGGCATCAAGGGATCGCCCACCGCCGAACTGTATTTCGAGAACTGCCGGGTGCCGGGTGACCGCATCGTCGGCGCGCCGGGTACCGGCTTCAAGACCGCGCTGCAGACCCTCGACCACACCCGACCGACCATCGGCGCACAGGCCGTCGGCATCGCGCAGGGCGCGCTGGACGCCGCGATCGCCTACACCAAGGACCGCAAGCAGTTCGGCACCGCGATCGCCGACTTCCAGAACACCCAGTTCATGCTCGCCGATATGGCGATGAAGATCGAGGCCGCCCGCCTCATGGTCTACACCTCCGCGGCCCGCGCCGAGCGCGGCGAGAAGAACCTCGGCTTCATCTCCGCCGCCGCCAAGTGCTTCGCCTCCGATGTGGCCATGGAGGTCACCACCAACGCCGTGCAGCTCTTCGGTGGCGCGGGCTACACCACCGACTTCCCGGTGGAGCGAATGATGCGCGACGCCAAGATCACTCAGATCTACGAGGGCACCAACCAGATTCAGCGCGTCGTCATGTCGCGCGCACTGCTGCGGGGCTGATAACGCAGTACCGACCGGGTGTTTACGCCGCTGCGCCGAGCGGTGTGAACACCCGGTCTTTTTGTGCCCGGGTTACCCTCATTTTTGGGGCACGAATGTTCGGCGAAATAATTCCGAAGCCGATCGGTTGTTTATTCGTGTCCTTGACAGGAGTACTTCGATACATTGCGCAGCACATTGATGTTGCGCAAGAGGTCCGATACTGATTCGCCTGGTAGAAGGCGCAAATAAATACTGCGCACCTCGATCGACGAGGTCGCGCCGGGAACGGTCTTCACAGGTGTGTCGCCCTTGCGCGGTCGCGCGTTACATATTGCCGAACATCATTTCGAACGCCAGCCGAATTAATTAGGTCAGATCGCTCGTTGACTATTAAAGATGCCCGCAAAGGGTGGATACTCGACTTCGTAAACATAACGAGGTGGGGATATGACCAAGATTGCATTTGGACCGCGGTCGGGGATGAATTGGATCTCGCTGTCCATGACCGAGATGCCATGTCCGTTCACGAGATCCGTGATGGACATGGTCCGAACGTGGGCCGAGGAGCACATGGCGGCGGAAGATCCGGAGCTTGTCCGCGACCTCGAGCCCGAGGAGGTTACGGTCGACGCGACGCACGCACGGACCAACGGTAAACCGGTGCCCGTCGGACGGCATCGAGGTAACTGATCCGGGTGGTTGCTCATGTCGCACGGCCTGTCATCGGCACGGCCATCGCTTGCCGCTGACACTCAGGTTTTTCCGCTCTCACCCGCGCAGCTGGGGATGTGGTACGCCCAGCGGCTGGATCCCGATGTGCCGCTCTACGAGGCGCAGTACATCGAGATGTCCGGACCGCTCGATCTCGACCTGCTGATCCGGGTCGGTCGCCAGGCCGCGCACGAGTTCGAATCGGGCGTGCTGCGGTTGATCGAGAAGGATGGTCTGCCGTATCAAGTGGTCGACCATCGGATCGAGACGGAGGCCCGGTACCTGGATTTCCGCGCCGCGTCGGATCCGGATGCCGAGGCACTGCGCTGGATGCGCGCCGATGTGGCGGCGCCGATCGATCTGCTGCGGGATCGGCTCGCGATATCGGCGGTGCTGCGGGTCGGTGCCGACCGGGTGTTGATGTACTCGCGGGCCCATCACATTGTGCTGGACGGCTTCGGGTCGGTGACCGGGCTGTACCGGGTCGCCGAGCTGTACAACTCAGCGCTGGCAGGTGTCGAGCCGCCGCCCGCGACGGCGGCGAGCCTGCGGGAGGTGCACGAATCCGAGATGAGCTATCGCTCGTCGACGCGATTCGCGGCCGATGCGGCGTATTGGTCCGAGCGGATGGCGGACATGCCGCAGCGGTGCAGTCTGGTGGATGCGCCGGCACCCGCACACGCGCTGGGGCGTCAGCATCGGATCGAGCTCTCGGAGCTGACGATCGAGCGGATGGAAACCGCGGCGGCGTGCTTCGGTGTCGGTTCGGCGGCATTGGCGATAGCGGCGCTCGCGCTGTATTACGCGCGGATGACCGGTGAGCAGGAGGTGGTGCTGAGCCTGCCGGTATCCGGGCGGACCACTGCGATGCTGCGGCGTTCGGGCGGCATGCTGGCCAATGTGGTGCCGTTGCGGATCGCGGTCACCGCGGACAGCACGGTCGCCGATATCGTCGCGGCGGTGCGGCTCGAGGTGTCCGGTGCACTGCGGCACCAGCGGTACCGGCATGAGGAAATCCGGCACGGTGCGGACGATTCCGATGCCGCGATGCCGGGACGGGGGCTCGTCGGGCCGGTATTCAACATCATGTTGTTCCCGACAGAAGTCGTTTTCACCGGTGTTCGAACCGCACTGCACGTACTGACGTCGGGGCCGATCGAGGATCTGTTCGTCAACCTGTATCAGCACGGCGCGAACAGTCCGATCCACGTCGACTTCACCGCCAATCCGCAGTTGTACGACGCGGATTCCCTTGCCCGGCACCATTACCGATTCATCGGATTGTTCGAGTCGATGCTCGCCGCGAAGCCGGATACGCCGGTCCGGGAGCTCGAATACTTCCTCGACGACGAGCGCCATCTGCTTCGTGGGGTACATGGGCCGAAGGTTTCGGCGGTACGACTATTGCCCGAGGTGCTGGAGGCGGGGTTGCGGGCAGCGGAGGCCGACGCACCCGCGGTGATATGTGGTGACCGGACGTTGTCGTATGCGCAACTGGACCGGCTCTCGAATTCGTTGGCGCGCAAGCTGATCAGTCTCGGCGCGGGACCGGATATTCCGGTGTTGAGCGCGTTGCCTCGATCGATCGAATCGGTGCTGGCCTTCTGGGGTGTGGCTCGATCGGGCGCGGCGTTCGTGCCGATCGGGCGCGGGAATCCGAGTGGGCGGGTGGCGCGGATGGCAGCGGAATGTGGTGCACAGCTGGGGATTACGACGTCGGACCTGGTTCCGGGACTGCCCGGTGATGTGACCTGGATTGTGCTCGATGCCGATGCCGATGCCGATGCCGATGCCGATGCCGATGCCGATGCCGATGCCGATGCCGATGCCGATGCCGATGCCGATGCCGATGCCGATGCCGCGGCGGGTTCGGAAGTGCGCGAGATCTTGCGGGCGGAGCACGCGGCCTATGTCATATTCACTTCCGGGTCGACCGGCGTGCCGAAAGGGGTTGTGGTTTCGCATGTCGGCTTGGCGGGACTGGTTGCGGCGGAGCGTTATTCGTTCTATTCGGGGCCGTGGGCACGGGTATTGCACTGTTTGAACCCGAGTTTCGATGCGTCGCTACTGGAGCTACTGCTGGCGTTCTCGGCGGGCGCGACCTTGGTTGTCGCGGAGGGGGATCAGGCGGCCGGGAGTGAGTTGGCGCGGGTGATCCAGGACTTCGGCGTGACGCAGTTTTATTCGACGCCCGCGGTTTTGGCGACTCTGCCCACCGATGCGTTGGACGGGGTGCATGCGGTGTCATCCGGTGGCGAGAGTTGCCCGCCGGAGTTGGTGGCACGGTTCGGGGCCGGGCGGACATTGCTGAATTCTTATGGGCCGACCGAGACTACGGTCGCGGTCACCTTCACGGATCGGTTGACACCGGCTCGGCCATCGGGGTTGGGGCGTCCGGTGCCAGGGGCCGGTCTGTTGGTGCTGGATCGCTGGTTGCGGCCGGTGCCGATCGGGGTTGCGGGGGAGCTGTACATCGTCGGGTCCGGGCTTGCCAGGGGCTATGCGGGACGAATGGGCGTAACCGCCGAACGTTTCGTGGCGAACCCCTTCGGGCCGAGCGGATCTCGGATGTATCGGACCGGTGATCTGGTCCGCTGGCGAATGCAGCATCCGATCGATGCGGAGCACGATGGGGCGTCGGATCCGGTACTGGAATATCTGGGCCGCACGGATTTCCAGGTCAAGTTGCACGGAATGCGGGTCGAGCCGGGTGAAGTCGATGCCGTGCTGGACATGCATCCCGGTGTCGAGATCGCGGTGACGGTACTGCGGCGCACTGCTGCGGGCGGATCGATGTTGGCGTCGTATGTGGTTCCGATCAATCATAGGGAACCGCCTGTGCACCTGGATGTTTCGGACATACGTGACTTCTGTGCGCATCGGCTGCCCAGACATCTGGTACCCGGATCGATCACCGTGCTCGACGCGCTGCCGTTGACCGGCAACGGCAAAATCGATCGCCGCGCCCTGCCGGAACCCGAGCCCATGGCGACCGAGCCGGTGCATGCGGCGGGTACGGAAACCGAACGCGCACTGTGCGCGATATTCGCCGAGATCCTCGGCGCGCAGACCGTTGACGCGGAATCGTCGTTCTTCGCCCTCGGCGGCGATTCGATCATGGCTATTCAGCTGGTATCCAGGGCCCGCGCCGAAGCGCTGATCTTCACGGCCCGTGATGTTTTCGAGCATCCGACACCTGCCGACCTGACCCGATTCGTTGCGGCACCCACAGGTCGCCCGCTATTGCGTGAACTGCCGGGTGCGGGCATCGGCCGGATACCCCGCACTCCCATCGTTTCCTGGCTGCTCGAACAGTCGACCGATGCGCGCGGCTTCGCCCAGTCGATGGTGCTCACCCTGCCCGTCGGTATCGAGCGAAACCCGTTGGTGCGCACCATACAAGCCATCATTGACGGGCACGACATCTTGCGTGCGGCCTTGGTGGATGGGGAACTCGAGGTTCGCCCGGTCGGGACGGTCGACGCGGACACGCTGCTGGCCGTATGTTCCGAGATTTCGTCGGACGCGCCCGTTCGGGCTATCGCGGATGCGACGGATCGTCTCGCCCCGGACCGCGGCCGAATGCTGGCCATGGTGTGGCTCGATGCCGGGCCGACGCGGGCCGGTCACCTCGTCATCGTGGCGCATCACCTGGTCATCGACGCGGTGTCCTGGCGGATCGTGCTCGCCGATTTGATCACCGCATGGACCCAGATCGCGGCGGGAGATGAGCCGGTACTGCCGCCGGTCGGCACGTCTATGCGAACGTGGGCGCACGCTTTGGCCGTGGCCGCCGCCGATGATTCGGTGGTCGAGGAGCTGGATTACTGGTCCGAGGTCCTCGCCACGCCGGATCCGCCGTTGCGACGTCGCCGCGAGGCAGCGCTCTCGCCGGGGGAGCGTGGCGGCCAGGGAGATCGCGGCGATGCGATCGAGGTGCCGACGGGACGCAGTGACATTGCCGTTGATGCGCCGGATGTCCTCGAGATGGGGCCGGAGAGCGTGGCTGACGAAACACGGCGAGTCCGTGAGCAGATCGAGGTTCGGCTGCCCGCCGAGGTGACGAAGACGCTGCTCGAGCGTTTGCCGGTGGCGTTGCGGTGTGGGGTGGAGGAGGCGCTGTTGAGTGCCTTGGCGTGCGCGGTCACGCGGCTGCGAGGGGACCGAAGCCCAGTGCTGGTGAGTGTCGAGCGGCATGGTCGGGATGAAGGATTGGTGCCGGGGGCGGACCTTTCCCGGACGGTCGGGTGGTTCACCAGTCAGTTCCCGGTGCGGTTGTATGTCGGGTCGGCCGATCCGTTGACGGCATTGAAGGCCGTCAAGGAACAAGAGCGCGCGGTGCCCCGGGGCGGGTCCGGGTTCGGGCTGTTGCGGTATCTGAATCCGATCGGGCGCGAGCGGTTATCGTCCGTGCGGCCGCGGATCGGATTCAACTACCTCGGGCAGGTGCCTGCTGTCGATGTGGGTGAGCCGTGGCTGCCGGATTCGGTTGTGACGTCGTTGGCAGGCGGCCCGGACTTGCCTGCGGCAGGGGATATCACGATCGACGCCGTGGCACTGGAGACCGTTGAGGGCCCTGTTCTGCAGGCGGTCTGGCATACCAGGTCCTCGGCCTCGGATCTGGAAGATATCGCGCAGCGGTGGACATCGGAACTCACCTCGCTTGCCGAACTGCTGCGTGCACCGGATGCGCGTGGTTCTACTCCGTCGGATCTGCCGCTGGTATCAGTGACGCAACAGCAGATCGACGAATGGGAGTCGCGGTACCCGGCATTCGAGGATGTCTGGCCGCTCGCGCCACTGCAGCAAGGTCTGTTGTTCCACACCCAACTGGCCGCCGGACGCGCAGACGGGTACTCGGTACAGGCGGTAATCCAATTCGACGGCGAGGTGGATGTCGCACGGCTGCAGCGGGCTGCCTGCGCGCTCGTCGAGCGACACCAGGCGCTTCGCACGGCCTTCCTGTCCGGCGATGATGCGCCGGTTCAGCTGGTACTCGAGCAGGTAACCGTGCCATGGAGCTACATCGAAGCGGACGCGACGGAATGCGACCGCCTCGCCGACGCGGAACTCGCGACACCCTTTGCCCCGGATCGGCCACCACTGCTGCGCTTGCGCTGCGTGCGTTGCGGCGCGCGCGATGTCCGGTTGGTGATCACGAACCATCACCTGATCCTCGACGGCTGGTCCATGCCGCTGCTCTTCGGCGAGCTGCTCATGCTGTACGAAACCGACGGTGACAGTGCGGGATTCGCCCCAGCTGTTTCGTATCGGCGCTACCTGGAGTGGCTGGCGGACCGAGACCGCACTGCTGCCCGAGCCGCATGGTCCGCCGCATTGGCCGACCTACCAGGTCCGACCTTGGTGACCGCTGGGCGGGCTCCGGCCATGGCCGCCGCAAGCGCGAACCGGTCGGCGGACGAGCGAGTGTCGAAACCCGTTCGGACCATCGATGTCCCTTTGGGGCAACCGAATGTATCCGCACTCCAGGGGATTACCGCTGAGCACGGTGTCACCCTCAACACGATTGTGCAGGTCGCGTGGGCATTGCTGCTGACGGAGCTGACCGGGGAACACGACATCGTATTCGGTTCCATCGTATCCGGCCGTCCGCCCGAATTGCCCGGGGCCGAACGCATTGTCGGCATGCTGGTGAACACCATTCCGGTGCGGATCACCCTCGAACCAGCCGAGTCGGTGGCGGACCTGCTCGGGCGCGTACATCGTGAGCAGGCGCGCTTGCTCGACCATCACACTTTGGGGCTCAACGATATTCAGGCCGCGGCCGGTATCGGGCCACTTTTCGACACCGCGCTCGTGTTCGAGTCGTATCCGGTGGATGTCGCGGCGCTCACGGCGGTGGCCGAGCGGGCGGCATTGCGCGTCAGCGGATTCCGTGCCTACGACAGCACCCACTATCCACTCGCACTGGCTGCACACGGCCACGGCGGTCTACGTCTGACCATGAGCTACTCGGCCGAGTACTTCGACACCACCGAGGCGGAAGCCCTGGCGGGGCGGCTGGCCCGCCTTCTCACGCGGCTCGGCGAGGATCCGAAACAGCTGGTCATGGCCGTAAACGGAGCAGACCCCGGGGAGGTGCTGCGCGCACATCCACAGCCACTGCGGTTGCTCCCCGAGATCCTGGCGGGTGGTATCCACCCCGACCGGATCGCAATCCGTTACGGTCCAACGGAATTGACCTATCGAGAACTGGACGAGCAGTCGAATCGGCTCGCCGGAGTGTTGATCGAGGCCGGCGCGGAACCGGAAACGGCTGTGTTGCTCGCAATGCCGCGATCACCGGAGTGGATGGTCGCGGTGTGGGCGATCGCGAAGTCCGGGGCCGCCTTTGTACCGGTCGATCCGGCCCAGCCTGCGCAGCGGATCATCAATATCGCCGCCGACTGCGGTGCGCTATTCGGGGTGACTGTCGCGACGGTGCGGGATCAACTGCCGGACGAGGTGCCGTGGCAGGTGCTAGACGGTCCGGAGGTGACCACGGCGCCGCTGACAGCCGCGGATCGACGCAGGCCATTGCATGGCGCACACCCGGCCTACATCGTGTACACCTCCGGCTCGACCGGAACACCGAAGGGCGTAGTCGTCACCCATGCCGGTCTGAGCGGTCTCGTGGGCGGTACCGCCGCCGCCATCGGAGCCGGGCCGGGTGATCGCGTATTGCACTGTCTGAATCCGAGTTTCGATGCGTCCATTCTGGTGTGGTTGTCCGCCTTCGAAACCGGTGCGACCCTGCTGATCGCGCCGCCGGAGGCGAATGCCGGTGCCGAGCTGTGCGCGGCTCTCACCGAATCCGATGCGACCCACTTGACCTCGACTCCCGCCGTACTGGCCACGGTGCCCGCGACCGCATTTGCGGGCGTGCGAGTGCTGGTCTCCGGCAGCGAGGCGTGCCCGCCGGAGCTGATCGCCCGCCTCGCTGAGGGCCGGGTGCTGCTGAATTCCTATGGCCCCGCCGAAGCCTCAGTGGCAGCGACGTTCAGTGGCCCACTGCGTCCGGGAGAACCCGCGGATCTCGGAGCACCGCTGCCGGGAACCGGTCTGGCCGTATTGGATTCGTGGTTGCGTCCGGTACCGATCGGTGCGACCGGCGAGCTGTATGTCATGGGACCCGGACTTGCCCGTGGCTACGTCGGGCAGCCGGGACTGACGGTGGCGCGGTTCGTGGCGAACCCGTTCGGAACGCAGGGGGAGCGGATGTACCGCACCGGCGATCTGGTTCGCCGTATGTCCCGGCGGCGACTGGAGTACCTGAGGCGCAATGACTTCCAGGTGAAGTTGCACGGCATCAGAGTCGAGCCGGGTGAAGTCGATGCAGTGCTGCGCAAGTGTCACGGTGTCGAGATGACGATCACCGTGCCGCGCCAGGGTCCGGCCGGGGTCCATGTGCTGGCCAGCTATGTGGTGCCGACCGAGGATGCGGTCCTGAAAGCGAACGAGTTGCGGGACTACCTGTCCCAGCGCCTGCCGAGACATCTGGTACCCGCGACGATCACCGTACTGACCGAGCTGCCGCTGACCGGAAACGGCAAGGTCGATCGGCGCGCACTGCCCGAACCCGAACTGGCGGTGGCCGAATACGTCGAACCGGTCGGGCGAGAGCGCCTGGTCGCCGATGTCTTCGGTACGGTGCTCGACCGTGAAAAGGTCGGTGCGGCCGACGACTTCTTCGCACTCGGCGGTGATTCGCTTTCGGCGATCCGAGTCGCCGCTCGGCTCGGCTCGGCCCTCGCGATTTCGGTGCCGGTCCGCGTGATCTTCGAAGCGCCGACCGTCCGCGCGCTCGGCGCGCGGCTGAGCACCACGGCCACCATGGATCGCACCGGTCCTCGGCGCGGGCCACGGCCAGAACGGATCCCGCTTTCACCCGCGCAGCAGCGGATGTGGTTCGTCAACCGATACGATCCCGATTCCGGCGCTTACAACGTGCCGATCGTGCTGCGGCTCACCGGAAGGCTGGACCCGGCAGCACTCGAGGCGGCCGTGCGCGATGTGCTCGAGCGGCACGAGTCGCTGCGCACGGTATATCCGGCCCGCGACGGTGTCGGATATCAAATGATGCTGCCAACGGATTCTGTTGTCCCGGAACTTGATCCGATCACTGTCACCGATGCGCAACTGCCAGGCGCGATCATGGACTGCGTCGGTGCGGGATTCGACGTGACCGCCACGGTGCCATGGCGGCTGCGCCTGTTCCGGCTCGCCGAGAACACACACGTACTGGTGCTGGTAATCCACCACATCAGCACCGACGGGTTCTCGATGGGCCCACTTGCCCGCGATGTCATGACTGCCTACACGGCCCGGCGAGACGGCGCGGTACCCGACTGGACCCCGCTTCCGGTGCAGTACGCCGACTACACCCTGTGGCAGCACGAGCGTCTGGGCTCCGAGCACGATTCGGAATCACCACTGGCACAGCAGATTCAGTACTGGAAAGACACACTCACCGGATTGCCCGATCAACTCCCACTGCCCGTCGATCGCCCTCGCCCGCCGACCGCATCAATGCGGGCAGGCACGGTCTACCGCGAATTCGATGCCGCACTCACCGCACGCCTCGACGAACTCGCCTCCGCGAACCGATGCACGCGATTCCAGGTGCTGCACAGTGCACTCGCGGTGCTGTTCGCCCGACTGAGCGGCACCACCGATATCGCCGTCGGCACCCCCGTGGCGGGCCGTGGCGTCGCCGAACTCGACGATGTGGTCGGCATGTTCGTCAATACCCTGGTGCTGCGCACCGAAATTCGTGCCGCGGAAACGTTCACTGAACTGCTCGCCGCGGTTCGGCGCACCGACCTCGACGCACTCGCCCACGCCGACGTGCCCTTCGAGCGGCTCGTCGACCTGCTCGAACCGACCCGCTCGGCCTCCCGGCACCCCTTGATCCAGACAATGCTGGTGATGCAGAACCTCGCCCCGGTCGAACTCGCGCTGCCGGACCTGCGCGCCGAAGCGCTGGAGCTCGACCAGCCGAGCATTCGTTTCGATCTGAGCCTCACGGTGGCGGAGACCGATTCCTCCGGCCTGTCGGTCCGGATCGCATACGCCACCGACCTGTTCGACCGCGCGACCGTCGCGCATATGGCCGAGCGCTGGCTGCGCGTGCTGAGCGCGGTAGCGGCGAATCCCGAAGTACCCGTTGGGGATATCGAATTGCTTGCGCCTGCCGATCGCCGAGATCTGCTGTCCCGGCGGGCGCGGATCGAGCGGCCGCCGCGCGTGCTGGCCGAGCTGCTCGCAGCGGCGGTCTCCGCGAACCCGGACGGCACAGCGGTGGTCGATGGCACCGCGACGCTGACCTATGCCGAGCTCGACGAGCGCTCGAATCGACTGGCTCGCTTACTGATCCGCGCGGGTGCGCGTCCCGAGACGCTGGTCGCGGTGGCCCTGCGCCGCTCACTCGAGTCGGTGCTCGCCCTGTGGGCGGTGACGAAGACCGGAGCGGCCTTCGTCCCGGTCGATCCCGGCTACCCGGCCGAGCGGATCCAACAGATCATCGCGGACTCGGGTGCCGAGTTCGGCATCACCCGGAGTTCGATCGAGCCGAGTCTGCCGGATTCGATGAGGTGGCTCGCCCTCGATGACCCGGACGTCATCGAATCACTAGATGCCACAGCCAGTTCACCGATCGAGCTGCGGAACGTGCGGCCCGAAAACCCCGCCTACGTCCTGTTCACCTCCGGATCGACCGGCAGACCCAAAGGCGTCGTCGTCACCCACACCGGACTCGCCAACCTCGCGGCAGCACAACAGAAACGCGGCGGGACCACCAGCACCTCCCGCGTCCTGCACGTTGCCTCACCGAGTTTCGACGCCGCGGTACTCGAACTCCTGATTGCGGTGGGTCCGGCGGCGACCCTGGTCATCGCGAACCCGACCGCATTCGGCGGCCCGGAACTCGCGGAACTGCTGATACGCGAACAGGTTTCGCACATCGCCATCAGCCCTGCGGCCCTGGCCTCGGTCGATCCGGCCGGATGCGACGCGGTGCGCGTCATCATCACCGGCGGTGAACGCTGTCCGCCCGAATTGGTCGCCCGCTGGTCCGCGCCGGACCGCCTGCATTTCAACGATTACGGCCCGACCGAAACCACCATCTGGGCAACGGAGAGCAGCCCGCTGCGAGTGGGCGACGAGGTCAACATCGGCGGCCCCATCGCGGGCATGTCCGCACTCGTGCTCGACGATCGGTTGCATCCGGTGCCCGAAGGCGTCGCCGGTGAGCTGTATCTGGCGGGCATCGCACTGGCCCGTGGGTATCACGGCCGCGGCGGCCAGACCGCAACGCGCTTCGTCGCCGACCTGTACGGCCGACCGGGTGAACGCATGTACCGCACTGGCGACCTGGTGCGCTGGCGCGGGCGCGACCTCGAATACCTGGGCCGCTCGGACCTGCAGATCAAGTTGCGCGGCCTGCGCATCGAACTCGGGGAAGTCGAATCGGCGCTGCTCGCCGACCCGGCCGTGGACCAGGCGGCGGTCAGCGTGTACACCGATGCCACCGTCGGTGAAGTGCTCGTCGCCTACGTGGTACCCGGTGTCGAATTCGCGCCCGATCTGCTCGAGAGCGCTGTAGCACAGCGACTTCCGTCTTATATGGTCCCCTCGGTCATAATCCCGCTCACCGAACTGCCGCGTACCACGAGCGGAAAGCTGGACCGCACGGCGCTGCCCGCACCCGATCTGCGCGCCGGCCGATATCGCGCCCCGGAGACACCCACCGAACGGGTGATCGCCGAAACCTTCGGCGATCTGCTCGGTGTCCCCCGCGTCGGACTCGACGACAACTTCTTCGCTCTCGGCGGCAATTCGCTGATCGCCACCCGTATCGTCGCCCGGCTCGGTGCCGCACTCGATACCCGAATCCCGGTGCGCACCGTCTTCGATGCGCCCACCGTCACCGACCTCGCGGAGGCGGTCCGGACAGCGGCCGCCCCACCCGGACCCCGCCCCGGACCGCGCGAGCGACCGAGCCACATCCCGCTCTCGGCGGCCCAGCGGCGCATGTGGTTCCTCAACCGCTACGACCCGGCCTCACCCGCGCACAATGTGCCCATCGCGGTCGAGGTCCGCGGCGACCTCGATCCGGAGGTGCTGCGCGCCGCCGTCCCCGATCTGGTCGCCCGGCACGAATCACTGCGCACCGTTTATCCGATGGATGCCGCGGGCGATCCGTATCAGAAAGTCTTACCGGCAGCCGAAGCCATTGTCCCGGTGGTGGTCTCCGATATCGGTGCGGAGCTCGCGGCTGAGTTCGCCATGCGTGCCAGCGGGCAAGGCTTCGATCTGACCAGAGAACTTCCGATGCGCGTGTGGCTGCTGCGCCTCGAACCCGAGCGCTGGGTGCTCATCGTCGTCATGCACCACATCGCCTCGGACGGCTGGTCATCGGCGCCGCTGACCCGTGACGTGCTGCTGGCCTACGCCGCGCGCCGGGCCGGTACCGCACCGCAGTTCGCGCCCTTGCCGTTGCAGTACGCCGATTACGCACTGTGGCAGCACGAATTGCTCGGCGCCGATGACGATCCCGACAGCGCGGCGCACAGTCAGCTGGAGTACTGGTGCGGTGCACTCGAAGGACTGCCGGAGATATCGGCGCTGCCGACCGATCATCCGCGGCCAACGGTGGCCACGCATCGTGCCGGCATGGTGGAGTTCGACATCGGTAGCGCGTTGCAGCGACGGATGCGCGAGATCGCGCGCTGGCACGGCGTGAGTGTCTTCATGGTGGCGCACGCCGCGCTCGCGGTGCTGCTGGCCAGGCTGTCCGGTGCGACGGATGTGGCGATCGGTTCGGTCACCTCGGGTCGTGGCGACGGCGAACTCGACGATCTTGTCGGGATGTTCGTCAATACCCTGGTCCTGCGCACCCGGATCGAGCACGACGCGACCTTCGAAAACATCCTCGCCACTACCAAAGACGCCGATCTCGACGCCTTCGGCAATGCCGATCTGCCGTTCGAGCGGCTGGTCGAGGTGCTCGCACCGGCCAGGTCGACCGCGCATTCGCCACTGTTCCAAGTGATTCTGGTGTTCCAGAACTTCGATCGTGAACCGGTTCTGTTGCCCGGCCTGGAGATCACGCCGGTATCGCTCGCGGCGGTCGGGGCCGAATACGATCTGGAATGGATGCTGGCCGAGGAATTCGATGCCGACGGCGCGCCCGCCGGTATCGCCGGAATCCTTACCTTCGCCCGCGATCTCTTCGAACAGAAGACCGCGGAAACGTTGACACAGCGATTCGTTCAGGTGCTCGAAGAGGTCACCGCGGACCCGGCGGTCGTCATCGACGACCTCGATGTCACCGCCCCGCCGGGCATGGTCGTGCACCAGCCGCCGCCAACGACCGTGCGCCGCAAGGATTTGCCCTACCGTCCGCCGGTCACCAGCACCGAACGCCTCGTGGTCGGCGCCTTCGAAGCCGTGCTCGGCGCGGACCGAATCGGGCTGGACGACAACTTCTTCGAACTCGGCGGCACCTCCATGGTCGCCATTCGCCTGGTTACCGAAATCCGCGCGCGCAGCGGCTTCGATCTACCGGTCCAGTGGATGTTCGGCGAACCGACTCCCGCTGTCCTGGCGCAACGCATC
This sequence comes from Nocardia sp. NPDC049526, assembly GCF_044465765.1. Classification (NCBI taxonomy): domain Bacteria; kingdom Bacillati; phylum Actinomycetota; class Actinomycetes; order Mycobacteriales; family Nocardiaceae; genus Nocardia; species Nocardia sp. NPDC049526. The sequence continues at coordinate 159,069 of NZ_JBITMA010000012.1, forward strand.
ATCGAGGGTGATTTGTCAGGCGTCGATCCGGCCTTGCGCACTGTCCTGGCCCTGCGCCCGGGCGGCACGGGTCCCGGACTGTTCTGCATCCATCCCGCAATCGGATTGGCCTGGTGCTACGCCGGTTTGGTGCAATACCTCGACGGGGATCACCCGATCTACGGCCTGCAGTCACCGGCGGTGGCCGATGGCAACCAACCGGGCAGCACCCTCACCGAACGCGCCGCCCGCTACGCCGACCAGATTCTGCTGACCCAGCCCGCGGGCCCCTACCGGCTGCTCGGCTACTCGGCGGGCGGTCCGCTCGCCCATGCGGTCGCCGTCGAACTCCAATGCCGCGGCGCCCAGGTGTCGGCCCTGGTCCTCATGGATGGCCGCGCCGATGTCGAACCGGAAAGCGCCGTCGAGATGCCGGCTCCGGAGGCGTTGCTCGCCGAATTCGGCGGAATCGATCCCGCGCTGCTCGACAACCTCGACGGGGATACGGCGCTCGCCGAGCGCGCCGCCGAACTCCTGGGCGCTGCCGTCGGCACCTTCGCGGCCCTGACACCCACCGATCTCGAGCACCTCTACATCGACTACCAGCAGCTGATCCGCGAAAGCGCCGGCTACCACCCGGCCGTCTTCGACGGCGACGTGCTCTTCTTCAGCAGCACCAACAGCCGAGCCGGGTACATCCCCAATGCCGAAACCTGGCGGCCCTATGTCACCGGAACCATTGCCGACCATCAGGTACAGCACGAACACAACAAGCTCACCAGCCCAGAAGCCCTGGCGGTGATCGGTCCGATCGTCGCCGACTACCTGCGTTAGGCGACCAGATCGGCGTACTCGCGGTGCTCCGCGATGTACTGCTCGACGTACCAGCAGGTCGGGATGATGGCGAAGCCCGCGGCGCGCGAATCCTGCAGCGCGTATTCGACCACCTGGGCGGCCACGCCACGGCCGCGGAACTCCGGGAAGGTCATGGTGTGGTGGAAGTCGCGGACCTTCGGAGGATGGTTGTCGGCCGAGCCGGCGGGGCGGGTGAGATCAGCGTCTTCGCGTTCGGCGTAGTCGGCGTACCCGGCAAGGGTGTCGTCGAGATAGATCTCGAATCGGGTATCGGCGACATTGTGCTCGAGCCTGGTGGTCATGATCGGGTCAAACTCCTCAGCGGCCGGGAATGTTCCGTCTACAGAATCGCGCCTGGGTTGAGAATGCCATGCGGGTCGAGCGCATCCTTGATCCGTCGAGTGAGTGTCATCACATCGGGGCCGAGTTGATCGGGCAGCCATGCCTTCTTCAATCGGCCCACGCCGTGTTCGCCGGTAATGGTGCCGCCGAGCTCGATGGCCAGATCCATGATCTCGCCGAAGGCGTGGTGCGCGCGTTCGGTCATAGCCGCATCGGTCGGATCGTGCACGATGAGCGGGTGCGTATTGCCGTCCCCGGCGTGCGCGATAACCGAAACCAGCACGTCATTGCGTGCGCCGATGGCGGCGATACCGTTGACCAGATCGGCGAGCCGTGGCAGCGGAACACCGACATCCTCGAGCAGCAGTGACCCGATCTTCTCCACCGCCGGAATGGCGAAACGCCGTGCGGCGGTGAAGGCTTCGCCTTCCTCTGGATCCTCGGTGTGGAAAACCTCGGTGGCACCGGCCTTTTCACAGATGCCGACCATGATTTCGGCTTCGTGCCTGGCGAATTCGCCCGGTGCGTCGGAGCGGGCGACCAGCAGCGCGGCGGCCTCGCGATCCAGACCCATCCGCATCTCGTCCTCGACCGCATTGATCGCCACGGCATCCATGAACTCGAGCATGGCGGGCCGCAGGGTGCCGGTGATGCAGAGGATGGCCTCGGTGGCGGCGGTCAGCGTCGCGAAGGTCGCGACCACGGTGGATTGCGGCGGTTGGGCGGGCAGCAGCCGCAGGGTGAGTTCGGTGATCACCCCGAGCGTGCCCTCGCTGCCGACGAACATCTTGGTCAGCGACAGGCCCGCCGAATCCTTGAGTCGTGGCCCGCCGAGCCGCACCACCGTGCCGTCGGCGAGCACTACCTCCATGCCGAGCACGTAATCGGTGGTCACGCCGTATTTCACACAGCACAGGCCGCCCGCATTGGTGGCCGCATTGCCGCCGATCGAGCAAATTTCGAAGGAGGACGGGTCCGGCGGATACCACAGGCCGTGCTCGGCGACCGCACGTTTGACCTCCGCATTGAGCAGGCCGGGCTGGACCACCGCGGTGCGGGTGACCGGGTCGACGGTGATCGCGCGCATGCGTTCGGTGCTGAGCACGATGCCGCCGTCGACGGCCGTCGCACCGCCGGACAGTCCGGATCCGGCCCCGCGGGGCACCACCGCGACCTGGTGTTCGTGCGCCCACCGCAACGTCGCCGCGACATCATCGGTACCGGTCGCGCGGACCACGGCCAGCGGTGTGCCTGCGCTCGGATCGCGCGCCCAGTCCTGCCGATAGCCCGCCAGCAGGTCGGGATCGGTGAGTACCGCGCCGTCGGGCAGGCCGGAGATCAGCTCGTGCAAGTCCACACGACTTACGCTATACGGCGGGTACGGGCCAGGGTGAGTGCCCGACTGTAACAGCCGCGCGTCCGGTTCTCCCTGGAGGTTTGCTACAACGCGGAGCCCGGCGGGATGTGGGCCGGTCCAGTGGTGCCGGGTCCGTACGCCGATAAGAATTCCGGGCAAGGCGCCCGTTCGGGGCGCTGTCCGATTCCAGTAGGCGCGCAGGCGCGCCGAGGAGGTCTCATGCAGGTCGAGTCGCCGGATTATCGTGATTTGGTCGCTGCGGTGTTCTCCTACGAAGTTGTCGACGGGGGTATCGACCCGGATTCTTTGCGCCGCATCCACGCGGGCGATATCGCCGAATGGGTCACGGCACTGGATCGCTCGGGCATGTTCGGCAAGACCGTGATCGCCACCCTGTCCGACCAGTGGCAGCGCAAACCCCGCCTCCTGCTCGAGGCCCTCCTGGAAGACGTCGACGACGTCACTCGCCGCCGCTGCCTCGTCGCCTGGTCCGCGCTGGACCGCCGTTCGCCCCTCACACAGATCGGATGATCGGGATCGGGTGCCACCCGATCTTGTTTCCTGGACGATCACCTGATGGACACCTGCCGCTGGCATGCTGGCGGCGTGACGAGCACCGAGTCCCTGGTGGCGGGCTTTTCCCACTGGTGCGAGGCCGTCGTCGCGCGGCTGCCCGCGGGGCTGAATCGCCTTGTCGCCCCGACGTTTCTCGGCTTCGCGCTGATCAACGGCTTCACCTTCGGTGTCGATCTGGCGCTGCTCACGGTGCTGCACGGCTGGCTGGGACTGCCGGTATGGCTATCGGTCACGATGGCCTATATCTGCGCATTCGGGCTCAGCTTCGTGCTCAATCGCACGTTCAACTTCCACTCGCACGCACCGGTCGGCAGACAGGCCGTGGTGTACGTGGTGGTGGTCGTGATCAACTACCTCGCCTTCATCCTCGGCGTCGGCGGCGGGCTGGCCGCGCTGGGATTGGAATACCATCTGTCGCGGCTGCTGGCGGGGGCATGCGAGGCGGTCTACATGTACTGCGCGATGCGCTGGGTGGTGTTCCGCGGGCTATCGCAAGATCTCGATATCACTGCCGTCGACCACGACGACATCATCGTCGGTGAGCGCCCAGTGCGCGATGCCCTCGGCCCGGTAGCGGGCGGCGAGTAGCGCAGACTCACCGTCCGGATCGGTCGCGGAGTCCAGATGCGGCACGATGCGATGGTCGACCAGACCCAGTCCGTCCCACCGTGGTTCGATACCGCATGCCGGTTCGACCTCGGCCGGGTCGTCGGTGGATTCCAGACCGTGCAGATCCGGGGTCAGCAGACAGGCGCCCGCGCTGTACCCGGCATATACCAGCGCATCGGCGGCGAGCAGCTTCGGCAGTACGAAATCGGCTCCGCTGCGGGCGAATTGGGCGCGCAAGACGAAAGTATTGCCGCCGCGCACCCACACCAGTGGGTATTTCGCCAGAGTGGCTTCCAGTTCGGTTGCGCGGCCGACGAATTCGCGCAGATCCAGCACATCGGGGGAGTAGCCGAGCTTGCGCAGCGGGGTCACGTCACTGGTGACCGCACCCGCCCAGGCCGCGGGCCAGGCGTCACATGCGTTGGGAATCACCGCGACTCGGCCCGGCTCGCCGACGAGTGCGGCGAGCCGGTCGTAGTGTGCGCCGAATCGGTAGCTGGACAGGAAAAGTCGCACCGCGGCTCAGATGGTGAAGGCCAGGCTGCGCACCAGTCGGTCGCCGAGTTCCGCATCGCCGGAGATGCGGAACTCGCCTTCGTGCGCATCCGCGGTGGTGCGTCCGCCGCGCAGCCGGGCGAACAGGCCGGAGCCCATCCGAACTACCACGGTGGCGGGCGCGTCGAGTTCATCGACGATATTGGCGCGGCCGTCCACCGCGACGTACAGCGTCTGCGGTAACGGGCCGGTCAGCTCGAAGGTGATGCGCGATCCGTCCGGCGCCTGCGCGCCCTTCGCCACCGCCCGCCCGATGGTGGAGGTGAGTTCGCCGAAAGCCCGCTCGGCCCGCGGTCCGCCCTCGTCGACGGATATGCCGAGCCCATCGGCGATATCGAGTTCATGCATCCAGCAGTCGAACAGCCGCACCCGCATGAATCGGCCATAGCTGACCTTGCCGATCGGCGATACGGTCTCGGCGTGCCATTGCGCATCATCGAGGGATGCGAGCGCCGCGCGCCTGCGGTCGGTGACCTCGCGGTACAGCGCTAACAGTCGCTTACCCGACAGTGGCCGCAGCCGGTCGACCCAGATCTCGTTGAGCACGCCGCTCTCGTTGCGCACATGCGGCAGCGTGGTCACATCGGTTTTGGGCCGGATCGGATCGTGCGCGGGCGGGGTCTCGCCGAGCAACCAGGATTCCGTCCCGACGACGTGTGCGACCACATCGAACAGCGACCAGCCCGGAAGCGGAGACGGCGTGCGCCAACGCTCTTCGTCGAGATCGGCGACCAGGGCCGCGATCGTCTCCCATTGCTCGGACAGCAGGCCGGTCAGCTCGTTCCGGTCCTGGGTCGGGTCGGTCATTCGCGCTCCTCGGCGTTGGTCTCGTCTTCGTGTGCCAATGCCGATATTCCGGCGCGGATGGCGGCCGCGGTGGATTCCGGATCGTGCGGACGCCGCAGCAGCAGTCCGGCGGCGAAGCTCAGTTTGTCGCCGTGCCGGCGCGGTATCACGTGCAGGTGGACGTGCGGGACGGTCTGGAAGGCTGCGGTGCCGTCATTGAGGACGAGATTCGCGCCGTCCGCGGCCAGGTTGCTGCGCCTGACCGCCAGCGCGAGCCGGTGTCCGGCGCGGAAGATGTGCGCTCCCGATTCGGCGTCCAGATCCGCCAATTCGGATGCGTGTCGTTTCGGGATGACCAGGGTGTGGCCGCGGGTGATCGGACGAATGTCCAGGAACGCGCACAGCATGTCGTCCTCGTAGACCTTGGTCGCCGGGGCCTGCCCCGCCGCGATGCGGCAGAAGACGCAGTCGTTCACACCGCCGACCATACGGCGTACCGCTCACCGGGAAAATACTCAGCATGACGCACGTCACTATGCGGAGGTATTGCGCCGCACCGACCAGGATTCGAACCTTGATGTTGGTCGCGAATCCGACATAACGGCGGAATCCGGCCGCAACTTGTGACCACCATCTCAGCTACGCTCGCCGCTAGCGATTGCTTGCCACATCGCTCGCAAAGGTCAGCGAGCCGGGTACAGTTGCGAGGATTTGGACGAACTTACTCCAAAGTAACATCGTCCGGCCGTCGACCGGTTGCTTGAAGCTCAGCCAGAGAAGGAAGTCTGACAAGTGGAGACAACGCAGAGCGTAGGCGACCAGTCGCCGCGCGGAGCGCGTGTCGGAGTCGTTCGCGAGGCAAACGCGGGCGAGCGGCGTGTCGCATTGGTGCCCAAGATCATCCCGAGCCTGTTGAAGCAGGGCGTGGAGGTGGTGGTCGAGGCGGGTGCCGGGCTCGGCGCGCTCATTCCGGACGCGGCCTATGTGGATGCGGGCGCGACCATCGGTGATCCGTGGTCGGCCGATGTGGTCGTGAAGGTCGCTCCGCCCAGTGACGCCGAGGTGGCGAAGCTGCACAGCGGGCAGACCCTGATCGGCTTCCTCGCCCCGCGCAATGCCGACAACCAGATTCCCGCGCTGAAATCGGCCGGGGTGCAGGCCTTTGCCGTGGAGGCGATTCCGCGTATTTCGCGGGCTCAGGTGATGGACGCGCTGTCCTCGCAGGCCAACGTCTCCGGGTACAAGGCTGTGCTGCTGGCGGCGTCGGAATCCACCCGCTTCTTCCCGATGCTGACCACCGCCGCAGGCACTGTGAAGCCCGCGACCGTGCTCGTGCTCGGTGTGGGTGTTGCGGGTCTGCAGGCGCTGGCGACAGCGAAGCGTCTGGGTGGCCGGACCACCGGCTACGACGTGCGGCCCGAGGTCGCAGACCAGGTGCGGTCGGTCGGTGCGCAGTGGCTCGATCTGGGGATCGACGCCGCCGGTGCGGGTGGTTATGCCCGCGAGCTCACCGATGAGGAAAAGGCCAAGCAGCAGCAGGCGCTCGAGGATGCGATCAAGGGCTTCGACGTGGTGATCACCACCGCGCTGGTACCCGGGCGCCCCGCGCCCCGCTTGGTCACCGCCGCCGCGGTCGAAGGCATGAAGCCGGGCAGTGTGATCGTGGATCTGGCCGGTGAGACCGGCGGCAACTGCGAGTTGACCGAGCCCGGTGAGATCGTGGTCAAGCACGAGGTGACGATCGCTTCGCCGTTGAACCTGCCCGCGACGATGCCCGAGCATGCCTCGGAGTTGTACTCGAAAAATATTGCGGCGCTGTTGGAGCTGATGTTGGTCGACGGGAAGCTGTCGCCCGACTTCGGTGATCAGGTGCTCGCGGACTCCTGTGTTACTCGTGAGGTGGATGCCTGATGTACACCGAACTGCTGGCGAATATCGCGATCCTGGTGTTGTCCGGGTTCGTCGGGTTCGCCGTCATCTCCAAGGTCCCCAACACCCTGCATACGCCGTTGATGTCGGGTACCAACGCCATTCACGGCATCGTCGTGCTGGGTGCGCTGGTCACTCTCGGGAACGTGCAGGATCCCTCGATCCTGACCCAGATCATTCTGTTCGTCGCGGTCGTGTTCGGAACCCTGAACGTCATCGGCGGTTTCGTGGTGACCGACCGGATGCTGGGAATGTTCAAGGGTAAGAAGGCCGCACCGGTGAAGGCTGCCACAGCGGAGCGGTCAGAGGGAGCAGCGTGATGCATACCTTCGACAATGTGACCTATCTGGTCAACGGGCTCTACATCATCGCCTTCGGCATGTTCATCTACGGTCTGATGGGGTTGACCGGGCCGAAGACCGCGGTACGCGGCAACCTGATCGCCGCGGTCGGCATGTTCATCGCGGTCGTCGCGACACTGATCTCGGTGCGCCACACCAGCAGCTGGATCCTGATCATCGCGGGCCTCGTGGTCGGTATCGCCCTTGGTGTGCCGCCGGCGAAGTTCACCAAGATGACCGCGATGCCGCAGTTGGTGGCCGCGTTCAACGGTGTCGGTGGCGGCACCGTCGCTCTGATCGCCTGGTCGGAATTCATCAATTCCCAAGGCTTCTCGCACTTCGATGAAGAGCCGACCGTGCACATCGTGGTCGGATCGCTGTTCGCGGCGATCATCGGGTCGGTGTCGTTCTGGGGTTCGTTGATCGCGTTCGGCAAACTGCAGGAGATCCTGCCCGGCAAGCCGATCGGGATCGGCAAACTACAGCAGCCACTGAACCTGCTGCTACTCGTCGGCGCGATCGCGGCCGCCGTGGTGATCGGTATCGGCGCCACCAAAGATGGTGTGCCCCAGTACTGGATGATCGCGGTGCTCGTGCTGGCCGGTGTGCTCGGCCTGATGGTGGTGCTACCCATCGGCGGCGCGGACATGCCGGTCGTCATCTCGCTGCTCAACGCGTTGACCGGTTTGTCCGCTGCCGCCGCGGGTTTGGCGTTGAACAACACCGCCATGATCGTGGCGGGCATGATCGTCGGCGCGTCCGGCACCATCCTGACCAACCTGATGGCCAAGGCCATGAACCGCTCCATCCCCGCGATCGTCGCGGGTGGATTCGGTGGCGGCGGCACCGCTCCCGGGGCCTCCGGCGACGGTGAGGCCAAGCAGGCCAAGGCCACCTCGGCCGCGGATGCCGCGATCCAGATGGCCTACGCCAACCAGGTCATCGTGGTCCCCGGCTACGGTATGGCCGTCGCCCAGGCCCAGCACGCGGTCAAGGAAATGGCAGCGCTGTTGGAGGCCAAGGGTGTCGAGGTCAAGTATGCGATTCACCCCGTCGCCGGTCGTATGCCCGGCCACATGAACGTCTTGCTCGCCGAGGCAGAAGTCTCTTATGACGCGCTCAAGGAAATGGACGACATCAACGGCGAATTCTCGCGCACCGATGTGGCTTTGGTGATCGGCGCCAACGACGTCACCAACCCCGCCGCCCGCGAGGACTCCTCGTCCCCGATCTACGGCATGCCTGTTTTGAATGTCGACCAGGCCAAGAGTGTGATCGTGTTGAAGCGTTCCATGAACAGTGGTTTCGCCGGTATCGACAACCCCCTGTTCTACGCCGACCACACCTCCATGCTGTTCGGCGACGCCAAGAAGTCCGTCGGTGCAGTCACCGAGGAACTGAAGGCACTGTAAGCACCTCTGCATGAAAGCCCGCTTCCGCGAAATGGAAGCGGGCTTTCGTCATTGCAGGTGCCGTTCGCGCGCTTCGACCGCGGCCTTGGCATCCCTCAGACTTCTGCCCGTCAGGTTGCGATAGAGCTTGATCGCGTGGATCTTCTTGCCCTGCCGAATGAGTTCGTCGATTTCGTCATAGGGTGTCGCCGGGTCCGGGCTGGGCAGACCGAGGTGCTTGATGATCATGTCGAGCTTGCGCTCGAGGTTATCGATCCGGCGCTCGAGTCTGTTGTTGTCGAACATCTCTCGAACTTACCGATGCAGGCGCTATTCGGTCGGACTGCGCAGAGCATCCGTGACCAGCTGGCGCAGTCGATCCGGCTGGTCCGGATCGGTGCTGTGACGTGCTGCCAGTGCTATCCCGGCGACCAGTTGGATCACATCCTCGATGCCGACATCTGCACAGACGCCGCCACCCTGCTGTGCCCTGGCACGGGCATTGCCAATGCGGCACTGCGTGAGCCGATGACCACCGCCGAGCGCGCGCTCGGCGAGGCGTTCCCTGGTCGCAATCTGCTCGGACTCGGCGGTCAGCGGGTCGGTGGTCGGTCCGTCGAGGCCTGAGCTTGCCGCGCTTGCCCGGGATACGTCCTTCGCGGCAGCCGCTATCCGGTGACCTGTTGTGGGGCAACCGCACCCGCGTATCGGCAGCAGAGCAGGACGGCGATGAGGGGGACGAACATTGCGGCGGTGAGTGGGACCAGGGCGGTCAGCCAGCCGATGATGGAGGGGCCCGCGAGCAGGCCGAGGTAACCGAGGCTGAATACCCGCGACATATCGGTAGCCGCCGTGGTCGAGCCGAGATTGCCTGCGGCGGTGAAGATCTGCGGTATGCCGCCGGAGAGGCCGAGGCCGCACATCGCCCAGCCGAGGAGCGTCAGCGGCATCCAGCCCGAAGCCATGATCAGAACCAATCCGAAAGCGGCGATCAAAGTGCCGTAACGGACGACGGCGACTCGGCCGAAGGCGCCCGCCACGCGGTCGGCGGTGAAGCGGCCCGCGGTCATGGTGCAGGAGAATGCGGCGAATGCCAGTGCGGCGGTGGCATCGTCGACATCGAGGTGGTCGCGGACCTGCAGGGCGCTCCAGTCGGCGGCGACACCCTCGGTGAGGAGTAGGGCGAAGGCGATCGCTGCCAGCGCCAAGACTTTTCGGGAGCGGTTCGGTGCGGTTGTCGACCGGGCTTTTCCGCCATTCTGCGGTGTTGTTTCGGACTCACCACCGTGGCCCGTGCTTTCCGGAATATGGTCGTGCGGGCTACTTTCCGGTGGTGCATCCGAATTCACTTCTCGCGCCGCCGATCCGGTGTCGGCCAGCAGACGTGGCACCAGCGCGGCGGTAATCGCCAACCCCGCCACGGCCGCGAGCGACAGGCTCAGGCGCACATCCCATCCCGCGCCCTGAGCAGCCGCCCCCAGCAGTGAGCCGAGGAATCCGCCACCGGAGAACAATGCGTGGAACGCCGACATGATCGGTCGGTCATACGCCCGCTCGACATGCACCGCTTGGGTATTCATCGAAACGTCGAGCGCACCATTGCCGAAGCCGAAGCAGGCCAACGCGATCGCCAGGCTGACCGGTCCGGTCGCGAATCCGGGGCCGAGCACCGATATCGAGGCGATCGCCGCGGCGGCCGCGACCACGGTCCGGCTGCCGAATCGGTCGGCGAGCGGGCCCGCGATGCGCATGCCGACGATGCCCGCACCGGCCAGCATGAGAATGAACATGCCGAGCGTGGAATGCGCGATGCCGGTCCGGTCGGTAATGGCCGGGATGTGCACCACCCACATGGCCAGCAGGAACCCGTTCAACGCGAACACCACGAATACCGCGGCGCGTGCTATCCGGATCTGCGGATCGATCGTCGTGGTCGCCACCGATTCGACGGTACCGCTTCGGTCGCGATCTCGCGGCCGCACGGGGAGCCGGTCCGGGACATCATCGGCCGAAGGCCCGGCTCCGCGGATCTTGCCATTGAGATCGGGTGTCCGTGCGGCGGTCTTATTCCCTACAACCACCTACTCGCTCGAGATGTTCCAAATTCCGGCGGCCGCAGTCTCGTCGGCGTAGTCCCGGAAGTCTTTCGGTTCGCGGCCGAGCGCATGCTGGACGCCGTCCGCGGTCTTGGAGTTCCTGCCGTCCAGGATCGTGCCGAACAGGTAGTCGAGCAGGCTGACGACGTCGGCGGGAACCTGGTACTCGGTCAGTGCCGCAACGAAATCCGTGCGGGAGATCGGGATGAAGGCGATCTCGCGTCCGGTCGCCGCGGCGATTTCCGCGACGGCCTCGGCGAACGTCAACGACCTTGGTCCGGTCAATTCGTAGAGTTCGCCGCTGTGCCCGTCCTCGGTCAACGCGGCTACCGCGACATCGGCGATATCATCGGCGTGCACGAACGGTTCCGGCACATCGCCATTGGGCAGCGCCACCTCACCCGCGAGCACGTACTCCAGGAATGCGCCTTCGCTGAAGTTCTGTGCGAAGAAGCTGCAGCGCACGATGGTCCAGTCGAGCCCCGAACCCTGCACGATCTGCTCACACGCCACGGCCTCCGGTTCGCCGCGACCGGAGAGCAGCACGAGTTTGCGCACACCGTTGACCTTGGCCGCATTGGTGAATGCGCGGATGGTCTCGGGCGCCCCCGGCACCGCCAGATCCGGCTGGAAGGCGATGTACACCGCGTCCACGCCGAACAGTGCCGGTGTCCACGTGCTGCGGTCGGCCCAGTCGAAGGGGATCTCGGCCGCGCGGGAACCGATCCGGATCGGATGGCCGGCCTGCCGGAGCCGGGTCGCGACGCGGCTGCCGGTCTTGCCCGTACCGCCGGTGACGAGGATGAGGCGCTGGTGGGAGGTGCTGTTTGTCATGTTTCCAGTACATCGACGCGGCGCGCGACGAAACATAGTTCAGCGACTCGTCATCATGCGTCAGCGTCTACTGTTTGTTGTGTGGATGCGCTCGCCAGTCTGCTCGAAGGTCCACGCGCCCGAGGTGCGTTCGTCATGTGTTCACTGCTCGATCCGCCGTGGTCGCTGCGTATCCAGGATCGGGCGCCGCTGACGGTGGTGTCGATGATCCGCGGCACGGCCTGGATCATGACCGATGCGGCGGGTAGTAAGCCGCGGCAAGTGGGCGCGGGCGATATCGCTATTTTCCGCGGTCCCGATCCGTATACGGTCGCCGACGATCCGGCCACCGCACCGCAGATCTTCATCGATCCAGGCAACATCACGAAGACGGCCGACGGTGAAATCCTCTGCGAGACATTGAGTCTCGGTGTGCGCCAATGGGGGACCGATGCGAACGGCGCCACCCTGATGGTGACCGGTACCTATGAGTCCGCGGGCGCGGCGAGTCAGCGGTTGCTGCGTGCCCTGCCGCCCGTGATCATCTTGCAGCGCGGCGATTTCGACACCCGGCTGCTCGACATTCTGGTCGACGAGGCCACCAAGGACGAGCCCGCACAGGGTGTCGTCCTGGACCGGCTGCTCGATATGGTGCTGATCGCGGCTCTGCGCGCCTGGTTCGCTCACAATGACGCGCCCGCCTGGTATCACGCCTACAGCGATCCGCTGGTCGGCAAGGCGCTGCGGCTGTTGCAGCACAATCCGGCGCACGGCTGGACGGTCGCAAGTTTGGCGGAGGCGGTGGGGGTTTCGCGCGCCGCGCTGGCCCGCCGGTTCACCGATCTGGTCGGTGAGCCGCCGATGGCCTTCCTCACCGAATGGCGGCTGGCCCTGGCCGCCGATCTGCTGCAGGAATCCGATGCCACCATCGAATCCATTGCCCGCCAGGTCGGTTACGGCAGCGCGTTCGCACTGAGCACAGCGTTCAAGCGCCACTTCGGTGTGAGTCCGCGCGACCACCGGCAGGGCAGCACCCCGGCTGAGCTATCGTCGGCCGGGTGACGCAGCAGTATCCAGTCCTTTGGCCGATGCCGACCCGGTGGGCCGATAACGACCACTACGGCCACGTGAACAACGTGACGTACTACTCGTACTTCGACACCGCGGTCAATGCCTGGCTCATGCACGCCACCGGCTCGGATATCCGCGAACTGCCCGCCCTCGGCGTGGTGGCCCAAACCTCCTGTCAGTACCACGGCTCGCTCAGCTTCCCCGACCAACTCCAGGTAGGCCTGCGCATCTCCCGCCTCGGCCGCTCCAGCATCACCTACGACCTGGCCATCTTCCGCGAATCCGAAGATGGTTTGGAACTAGCCGCCACCGGCACCTTCGTCCACGTCTACGTAGACAACGAAACCCGCAAACCAGTAGAAATCCCGGAAATGATCCGCGCTGCCGCAACAGCCCTGGTCACCGACTGAACATGCCGGGCGCCGAAGACATTGTGGGACACTGTCTCCATCGGAAAACTTGCCGACCACGCCGCCGGATCAGGCTCGTAGCGAACGATCGGCGGATCCGGCCAGGCGATCCAGTAGTGGAGCCGTGCGTGGTCCGACGAATTGCTGCATCACCAATGCCATATTGGTGCGTTCCACCCCGGGAATCTTCAGTATTTGCCCGGCGATCCGGTACAGATCGTCCGCATCCTGTGCCACCACGCGCACGGTGAGATCGGTCAGCCCGGTCATGCCGCACACCTCGGTCACCTCCGGCACCCGGGCGAGTTCGGCGACCACCGAATCCAACCGGTGCTGATCGACGACGACGGCGACGAAAGCCGCCAGCGGGTAGCCCAGCGCCTGCGGTTGCACTCGACGTTCGAAGCTGGCGAGCACACCGCTCGCCTCCCAGCGCGACAACCGCGCCTGCACGGTATTGCGGGACAGTCCGAGCCGGGTCGCCAGCTCGACACCGGTCGCGCGCGGGTTGGCGACCAGCTCGAGCAACAGCCGCGCGTCGGTGGCGTCCAGGGTCACGTCGGCGGGTTCTCTACTGGTCATACAACGCAGTATGACACCATTTCGACCGTCAGATATGGGCATTCTGCTTACTCGCGTGTCGATCACTTGCGCACTTCGCCAACTCGTGGATGCTAGTGTGATATAGGGCACACCAGCCCTGCGCTCGTGGTCAGGAGGCGATCCCGAATGACGAACAAATCCGACTATCCGGTTCAGTTGGTACAACCCGACGGCCGCCGTGTATTCGACCGAGAACACGCGGCCCTGGTCGCCGACATCGGACCCGCGCAGTTGCGCGCGATGTACACGGACCTGGTCGTGACCCGCCGGATCGACACCGAGGCAACCGCTCTGCAACGCCAGGGCCAACTCGGACTGTGGGCGCCGATGATCGGGCAGGAGGCCGCCCAGGTCGGCTCGGCATACGCATTGCGCCCCGACGACTACGTCTTCTGCAGCTATCGCGAGCACGCCGTCGCCTACTGCCGCGGCGTCCATCCCACCGAACTCACCCGGATGTGGCGCGGGGTCGCACACTCCTGCTGGGATCCCGAAGCGGTCAATATGACCAACCCGAATATCATCGTCGGCTCGCAGGGCCTGCACGCGACCGGTTACGCCTACGCCGCCCACCTCGACGGCGCGGAGATCGCGACCATCGCCTACTTCGGTGACGGCGCCTCGAGCCAGGGCGATCTCGCCGAGGCATTGGGCTTCGCCGCGAGCTGGAGCGCACCGGTCGTCTTCTTCTGCCAGAACAACCACTGGGCGATCAGTTCCCCTGTCCGCATCCAGAGCGCCACCCCGATCGCGCGGCGCGCCTACGGTTATGGCATTCCCGGCCTCCAGGTCGACGGCAATGATGTGCTCGCCGTCCTCGCGGTCACCAGGCAGGCCGCCGTTCGCGCCCGCACCGGTGGCGGACCGTCGTTCATCGAGGCGCTCACCTATCGGATGGGTCCGCACACCACAGCCGATGACCCGACGCGCTACCGCTCCGCCGCCGAGACCGAGGAGTGGGCGCGCCGCGATCCGATCGCGCGGCTGCGTAAGCTGCTGGAACGAGAGTCACTGTGGGACAACGCATTCGAGCGTCACGTTGATGCGCGCGCCGACGAAGTCGCGCAACAGGTGCGCACCGCGACCATCGATATGCCGGATCCGGCGCCGACCCAGCTGTTCGATCACGTCTACGCCACCCCGCATCCGCTGATCACCCAGGAGCGGAGCGAGTATGCGGAGTATCTGGCCGGCGATCCCGGCGAGACCGCCGCGCGACCGGAAGGAGTCCCCACATGATCACGACCTTTGCCGCAGCGCTCAATGCCGGGCTGCGGCGGGCCATGGACGACGATCCGAAAGTCGTTCTGATGGGCGAGGATATCGGCCGCCTCGGCGGGGTCTTCCGGGTCACCGACACGCTGCAAAAGGATTTCGGAAACAACCGCGTCATCGATACGCCGCTGGCTGAATCCGGCATTGTCGGAACGGCTTTCGGTATGGCGCTGCGCGGCTACCGACCGGTCTGCGAGATTCAATTCGACGGCTTCGTCTATCCGGCCTTCGACCAGATCGTTTCGCACATCGCCAAGATCCACTACCGGACGCAGGGAAAAGTCGTCGCGCCCATCACGATTCGCATTCCGTTCGGTGGTGGGATCGGTTCGGTGGAGCATCACTCGGAGTCACCGGAGGCGTATTTCGCCCACACCGCGGGACTGCGGGTCATGACGCCGAGCAATCCCGCCGACGCGTATTTCATGATCCGCCAGGCGATCGCGCTCGATGATCCGGTGATCTTCTTCGAACCCAAGCGGCGTTACTGGGATAAGGCCGAGGTCGATTTCGATGCCGAGGCCATGCCGCTGGACCGGGCCCGCGTCTGCGTCAGCGGTACCGATGCGACCGTGGTCGCCTACGGCGGCACCGTGGCCTCGGCTATTGCCGCCGCGAAAATCGCTGCCGAGGAAGGGCATTCGCTCGAGGTGATCGATCTGCGCAGTTTGTCGCCGCTCGATTTCGACACCATCGAGGCCTCGGTGACCAAGACCGGCAGGTTGATCGTGACGCATGAAGCGCCGGTCTTCGGCGGGCTCGGCGCCGAGATCGCCGCGCGAATCACCGAGCGCTGCTTCTACTACCTGGAGGCTCCGGTGCTGCGCGTCGGTGGCTTCGACATCCCCTACCCCCCGGCTAAGCTCGAAAAGCACCACCTGCCCGATCCGGACCGCATCCTCGCCGCGGTCGATCGCTCACTCGCCGCCTGACTACCGCTCACTGAGAGGTGCCCCAGTGGAAGATCGTGCCCCCGAGGAAGATCAGGGCAATATCCTGGAATTCCGGCTACCCGATCTCGGCGAGGGACTGACCGATGCGGAGTTGGTGTCGTGGTCGGTGGGTGTCGGCGATACCGTGCAGCTGAATCAGACGATCGCCGACGTGGAGACGGCCAAGGCGGTGGTATCGCTGCCGTCGCCGTTCTCGGGCACGGTGATCGAATTGCTCGCTCGGCCCGGCGAGACGATTGCGGTGGGGGCGCCGCTGATCCGGGTGCGCAATGATCTGGCGGTCGTGCCGGAGGGTGCGAACGGGCGGACGTCGGTGCTGGTCGGATACGGCCCCGAAGGAGAGACGGCGTCCCGGCGGCGCAGAAAGATCACGGAACTGACTGCGCCGCAGGAGAGTTCGGCCGCCGAGCCGGTCGATTCGGGAATGGACAGGGCGGCCGCGACCCCCGGTGCGCGCAAACTCGCCAAGGAACTCGGCATCGACCTCTGGTACGTCGCGGGTTCGGGCCCCGACGGTGCGGTCACGGTGGAGGACGTGCGCGGCGCGGTCCCGGTATCGCAGCCGCGCGCTGCGGCGACCCGCGCCGACGGCCCGGCCGCGCCGACGCCATCGGTCACCGATCCGAATGCGGGCAACATCCGCCCCGCATCCCGCGAGGAACGCACGCCGATCAGCGGCATCCGCAAACGCACCGCGGCGGCGATGGTGGCGAGCGCGCGCACCATCCCGCAGGCCGGCACCTTCGTCACCATCGACTTCACCGCATCGATGGAACTGCTCGACCACCTGCGCACCACCAAAACCTTCGAGGGGCTGACGCTCACACCGCTGGCCCTGGTCGCCAAATCCGTACTCGCCGCCCTCGCGGAATATCCCGGCATGAACGCATTCTGGGACGAGGCGAATCAGCAGATCGTCACCAAGCACTATGTGAATCTCGGCATCGCGGTCGCCACCGAACGCGGCCTGCTGGTGCCCAATCTGAAGGAAGCCCAGGCGTTGAGCCTGCGCGACCTGTGCCGGGAGATCGGCTGGCTCGCGGAGACAGCGCGTTCAGGCAGCGCCACCCCGACCGACCTGCGCGGCGGCACCTTCACCATCACCAATGTCGGCGTCTTCGGAGTCGATGCCGGTGTTCCGCTGGTCAATCCGGGTGAGGCCGCGATCCTATGCCTCGGCTCGATTCGCAAGCGCCCGTGGGTATTCCGCGACGAACTCGCCATCCGGTGGGTCACCACCATCGGCATCAGTTTCGACCACCGGATGATCGACGGTGAGCTGGCGGCGCGCTTCCTCGCGACCGTCGCCGGATTGCTCGAGGATCCGCTGACGCTGTTGGGCCGGATGTAGTCACGCCCCCGGGTCGCCGTAGTGTGCGGCGATGTCTTCGGAGCCGCTCCATCGACTGTAGGTCGGGGACTGCGGCCACCCCTCGGGCGAGTCCTGCCACTGCTCCTGCCGTCCGTAGGGCAGCACGTCGATCAGCGCGAAGCTGTGACTGAGCTGCTCGGTGCCACGGCCGTTGGTGTGCCAGGTGCGGTAGACGGTATCGCCGTCACGCAGGAATACGTTGACCGCGAACCCCCCGCCGGGCGGTGCGCCGACGTCGTTGCCGAATGGACTGTTCGCCGTGGAATACCAGGCCATTTTGTTCCCGACCCGCCGTTTGTAAGCGAGTGCCTCATCGATCGGCCCCTGGGTGACGATGACGAACCGGGCATCGTAGTTGTTCAGGAACTCCAACCGGGTGAATTGCGAGGTGAACCCGGTACAACCACCGCACTGCCACTTCTCGCCCGGGAACCACATGTGGTTGTAGACGATCAGCTGTGACTTACCGTCGAAGATATCCGCCAGCCGGACCGATCCCTCCTCGCCCTCGAGGGTGTAATCGGGCATTTCGACCATCGGCAGGCGGCGCCGCTGGGCGGCGATCGCATCGAGTTCGCGGGTCGCTGCCTTCTCCCGGATACGCAGCTCATCGAGTTGGCGCTGCCAGGTGTCGGCATCGACGACGGGCGGCAGGGTATTCATGACTGCGCCTCGCCGGCGCTCGGCTCCGTCATGACCGCTCCAGGCGCTGTGTTGATTCTGCGCTCGCTCATGAGAGTCCTCCCTGATCACGTTGTGTTTGCAGATATAGACGCGGCCCGGTCACCGAACTAATCGGTCGCCGGAAAAATCCCTCAACTCGCCGAGATGGACCAGTTACTACCCCTTGGCACCATTTTCGGAACATACTGGTATATCCGCTGGTCATCGCATGAGAACCGCAGTTGGGCGTCTACGGAAAGCGGAGGGCAAAGCATGACGATTCTGCTCCAGGTACTCGAGCAGAGCTTCACGCCGACCACGCCGTGGGAGCGGCGCAAATTCACCTTTGTCAATGCCGACAAGATCGTCGGCATGCGACTGGACGGACAGTCCGGCGTCTGGCTGGACCTGTCCCGGCCCGGTGAATCACAGCGCCTGGCCCGAACCCTGGACCCGCGTGACGCCGTCACGTTCCTGCTCACCACCTTCGCGAAGATCGCCGAGTGCGAGGAGCGCGGTGGTTCGTGGCTGATCGGACACGACGGCGCGCACACCGAGTCCATTGTGGCCACCAGATTCCCACCCCGGTCCAGTGAAGTCGCCAATGACGATCTGCTGGCTCGCGCCTGGCTGTAAGTCCTGACCGGTTCCGAGGCGCTCCAGCCGGGTTCTACGAATGTCGGTCCATACGGGTACATCTGGCACCGTGCGTGCCGACATCCGACGATGGTTGCCTGCCCTGATCGCGGCGCTGTGCGCCCTGCTCGGATGCACCGAGCTGGGCGGTGAACCAGTCGCGCCCGCACCCGGCGGGGTGACGGCGGCCGGCGGGGTGGGTGAACTCGGCCTGACCAGAGTTCAGCTGGAGCAGCTGTTGACGTCGGTGCGAGTCGTTGCCGCGCGGGGACATCCCGGCGGTTATGAGCGCGGTTGCAAGCAAGGGCAGCGGTGCGTATTCGGACCGTCATGGAGCGATGACTACGACGGCCCCGGCGGTCACGACGGCTGCGATACCCGCAACAACGTACTGAGCGCGCAGCTGACCGGGGCGAGCTTGCGAGCGGGCACCCACGACTGCGTGGTCACCGCAGGCACGCTCGACGATCCGTACACCGGCAAGCGGATCACCTTCAGCAAGGCCGATGCGGGCGATATCCAGATCGACCATATTTATCCGCTGGCCGCGGCCTGGGATATGGGTGCGGTGTCCTGGCCGCTCGAGCGGAGGATGCGTTTCGCCAACGATATCGACGTGAATCTGCTGGCCACCGCAGCGAGTGCCAACCAGGCCAAGGGTGACAGCACACCGTCCGAATGGACGCCGCGCACGAACCGATGTTTCTATGCGGGCAAATACCTGACGGTCGCGGTCCAGTACGACCTACCGGTCACCGCTGCGGACAATGCCGTGCTGAACGACATTGCCCGCTCGTGCCCGTAGCGAGCTATGCCCCGGTGGCGACCGGGCGTTTCGGATCGTTCGACCATTGCGACCACGAGCCCGGATACAGTGCCGCCTCGATGCCTACGGCGGCGAGTGCGGCAATCTGGTGGGCGGCGGTCACACCGGATCCGCAATAGACCGCGACCGGCCCGGACCCGAATGCGGCGAAGCGATCTTGCAAAACGTCCACGCTGCGGAACCGCCCGTCGGCGTCGAGGTTCTCCGCGGTCGGTGCGCTGATCGCGCCCGGAATGTGACCCGCCTGAGGATCGACCGGCTCCACCTCGCCGCGGTAGCGTTCGCCGGCGCGTGCGTCGAGCAGTACGCCGGACCATTTGGCGACCGCATCGGCATTGATGACCGGCAGCTGACCCGGGTTCAGCTCGATGTCACCGAGTTCGGGGTCGTCCTCCTCGCCGGAGGCGATTTCACCGCCCGAACCGGTCCACGCGGGCAGACCGCCGTCGAGAATCCGCACGTCCGCGATCCCGGCCCAGCGCAGTAGCCACCAGGCCCGCGCCGCCGCCATACCGCCCGTCGCGTCGTAGACGACCACCGGATCGCCGGTTCGCAAACCCCAGCTGCGTGCGCATTTTTCGAGCTGCGCGGGATCGGGCAGCGGATGCCGCCCGCGCGCGGGCGACGGGGGTGCGGCCAGTTCGGTCTCCAGATCGACGAAGACCGCGCCGGGAATATGTCCGTCCAGATAATGCTGCGGGCCGTCCGGATCGCCGAGCGCCCACCGCACATCGAGAAGACGAGCCCGCTTGTCCGCCAATACTTCCCGAAGTTCATCCGCCGAGATCAGTACCGCGCTCAACAAAGCTCTGTTCCGCCTCTCCGAATATTCAGGCCATACTAGTAAGCGCCACTATGCCTGGGTACAGGTTCTACATCATGTGCCGCATCAGTTTTGGGCGTACCCGTTGAGTTACCCATGTACGCACAAAATCAGGTGGCAGGTCCGGATGTGGGTTCGGCGATTCACCCTAGCTGGATGCCGCGCAATTCAGTCCAGTTTCCGGGGACTGGCTGTGACAACTGGACTGATGACCGGGGAGGATTCCAGAAATGTCCAGGCTTTCCCCGGCGCTCGCCGACACCCCGACACCGGTCCACCGTGAGGCGCGGCTCGCACAGCCGGTCGGGGCCGGTATCGTCACCGCGCTGGTCGGATTCACCAGCTCATTCGCGGTGGTGCTGAGCGGGTTGACGGCGGTCGGGGCCACCCCGGCACAGGCGGCGTCGGGACTGCTCGTGCTCTGCCTCACGCTGGCCATCGGGATGATGCTGCTCAGTTATCGGTATCGGTTGCCGATCACACTGGCTTGGTCGACGCCGGGTGCGGCACTGCTCGCCGGCACCGGTGCGGTCGCCGGTGGCTGGGCCGCGGCCGTCGGGGCGTTCGCGATAACCGGTGTGCTGATCGTGATCACCGGACTGTGGCAGCGGCTCGGCAATCTGGTGGCCGCGATTCCGGTGGAGATCGCGCAGGCCATGCTCGCCGGTGTGCTACTACCGCTGTGTCTCGCGCCGGTGAAGGCCGTGCAGGCCAGTCCGGCGGTAGTGGTGCCGGTGATCGTGGTCTGGCTGGTGCTGCAGCGATTCGCCAAGCGCTGGGCGGTGATCGCGGCCTTCGCGACAGCGGCGGTCGGGGCGGGGATCAGTATCGTAGTGCAGCACAAGCATCTCGAACTGGCGGCGATGCGCCCCTCGCTCGAACTGACAGTGCCGCACTGGAGTTGGCAGGCGATGATCGGTATCGCCATTCCGCTCTACATCGTCACCATGGCCTCGCAGAACATTCCGGGCACCGCCGTGATGAAGTCCTTCGATTACCAAGTCCCTTGGCGCGCTTCGATGTCCGTCACCGGTATCGGCACAATTCTGGGTGCACCGGCAGGTGGGCACGCCATCAACCTGGCCGCGATCAGTGCCGCGCTCTCGGCCGCCCCCGCCGCCCATCCGGATCCGAAGCGCCGCTGGATCGCGGCCTTCACCGCGGGTGCCTCCTATCTGATTCTCGCCCTCGGCTCGGCGGCGCTGGTCACCCTGATCGCTACCGCGCCCAAGGGCACGCTGGAAACCGTTGCGGGACTTGCCCTGTTGGCGACGCTCGCGGCCGCCCTTGCCGGAGCCCTGAAATCCGAGCAGCACCGTGAGGCCGGTGTTATCACCTTTCTGATCGCCGCGTCCGGTGTCGGGTTCCTCGGCATCGGTGCGGCCTTCTGGGCATTGGTCGTGGGTCTTGTCGTGCGCGAGGTCCTCGCCCATCGCCAAGACTCGTGAGAAGTTGTCGGTACCCGCCGATACGCTCCGCCGCATGAAAGCAATCGGCACGTTCGCTGTCGCCTCCTTCACCCCAACCGATGTCGTGCCGGATCCGGCCATCGCCACCGCGCTGCCGGTCGGCATCGCGCACATCGAGAAGGAATTCGCGGGTGAGATCACCGGTCGGTCCGCGACGCTGTTCACCGCCGCCTTCGACCAGGCGACGGGTGCGGGGACGTATGTCGCCATGGAATCGTTCGAGGGCGCGCTGCACGATCGCGCGGGCAGCTTCAACTTCGCGCATTCGGCGACCACCCTCGGCGCCGACCGCACGGCCGAGTTCTTCACCATCGTGCCGACCAGCGGCACCGGTGAGCTGGCCGGTATCACCGGCACCGGCGGTCTCACCGTCGACACCGACGGTGTGCACCACATCTGGTTCGATTACGAACTCGACTGAGCAACGGGCGAGGATGGCCGCAGCGTCTGTCGGGCCGGCCTGATTGGATGGGGTGATGCTGCACGGTCTGTGGTCGCCGGGATCGGGCTTGCTGCTCTGGCAGGAGGCCCCGGTCGCGCTACCCGAACCGTTGGGCGGGGTGCTGGCGGCATCGAAGTTCCGGCATCGGGCGCAGGTGCTGGTGAGTGGGTCGCAGGGGGCGACCGCGCAGGTCAGGGCACATGCGATGGTGCCAGCGGCGGCCGCGGTCGCGCTGCGACAGCGGCTGCCGGTCGATGCGGTTTCGGGGGATCTGCGGTTTCTCGCGCATGTGGCGCACGGCGTCGAGCGGTGGGTGCGGGCCGGGCGGGTGGTGCCCGAGCTGCGCCGCGACGACGGGCAGTGGTGGGTGCGCTGGCGTTTGGTCGGTGGCGAGCGTCAGCGTGCCTGGCTGGCGGAGTTGGCGGTGGCGATGCCGCCCGCACTTCGCGTCGCGGGGAAGCCGGGGATGCTGCTCGAGGATATGGTCACCGAACTGGCCGATCCGATCGTCCGGGAGTTGATGGATCCGCCGCCGTCGGCGCATCCGCTGGTGGCCGCACTCAACGATGACGTCGCCCTGGATGGCGGCAGCCATCAGCTGGCCGAGGTGCTGGAACGCTGGCGGGCGAGTCTGACCGGGGACGAACCCGAGTTGGTGCTGCGGCTGCTGGAGCCCGAGGGCGATATCGCGCTCGGCGCGGCCGATACCGATGCCGATGACGTGGTGGCGCTGTGGCGACTGCAGGTCTGCCTGCGCGCCGATGGTGAAGCGCCGAATCCGGTTCCGCTGCTCGGTGATCCGGTGCTGGTCCGCACCGCCATCGAGAAGCTGGGCGAGGCGACGCGGGCCTATCCGCGACTGCGCGACCTGCCGAACGATCCGCAATCGATGGACCTGCTGCTGCCGACCGAGGTGGTCGCGGATCTGGTCGAGCACGGCGCACATGCGCTGCAGGCGGCGGGTGTGCGGCTGTTGCTGCCGCGCGCCTGGAATATCAGCGCCCCGACCATGCGGCTGCGTGTGGAAAGCGCCGTGCCCGCCGCCGAGAGCACCGTCGGCATGCGCGGACTCGTCTCCTACCGCTGGGAACTCGCCCTCGGCGATACCGTGCTGACCAAGGCCGAGATGGAACGGCTGGTCCGCTCGAAATCGGATCTGGTGCAGCTGCGCGGCGAATGGGTGCAGGCCGACCACAAGGTGCTGGCCGCCGCCGCCCGCTATGTCGCCGCCCATCTCGATGACACCGAAATCACCTTCGCCGATCTGGTCGGCGAACTCGTCACCGGCCATGTCGAGAAGGTCCCGATCACCGAGGTCAGCGCAACCGGTTGGGCCGCGGACCTTTTGGATCAGACCCGCGAGCCGGTACCGGTGAGTCCGCCGGTCGGTTTGAAGGCGCAGTTGCGGCCGTATCAGGAACGTGGGTTGGCCTGGCTCACCACCATGAGTCGCTACGGGGTGGGCGGAATCCTCGCCGATGATATGGGCCTGGGTAAGACAGTGCAGGTCTTGGCCCTCCTCGTGCACGAGCGCGAGGGGACCGACAGCTGCGGACCGACGCTACTTGTGAGCCCGATGTCGGTCGTCGGCAACTGGCAGCGCGAGGCGGAGCGATTCGCCCCTGATCTGCGGATTTTGGTGCACCACGGTGTCGGCCGCAAGTCAGGTACGGATCTGGACGAAGCCGTCGCGGACGCGGATCTGGTGATCACCACCTATTCGCTCCTGGCAAGGGACGCAGCCGAATTGGTGCGGCAGCAGTGGGATCGCGTGGTGCTCGACGAGGCGCAGCACATCAAGAACGCGGGTACCAGACAGGCGAAGGCGGCGCGGGCGCTACCCGCCCGACAACGGTTGGCGCTCACCGGAACTCCGGTGGAGAACCGCCTCGAAGAATTGCGCTCGATTCTGGACTTCACGATGCCGAAGGTGCTCGGTAGCGCACAGACTTTCCGTGCCCGGTTCGCCGTTCCGATCGAACGCGATCGGGACGAGAACGCCATCAGCCGGCTGCGCACCGTCACGCAGCCGTTCGTGCTGCGCCGGGTGAAAACCGATCCCGCCGTCATCAGCGATCTGCCGGAGAAGCTCGAGATGACGGTGCGTGCCAACCTGACCGTGGAGCAGGCGGCGCTGTACCAGGCGGTCGTCGACGACATGATGGCCAAACTGAAGGATGCGAAAGGTCTGGCGCGCAAGGGCGCGGTCCTCGGCGCGCTGACCCGGCTCAAACAGGTCTGCAACCATCCCGCGCATTTCCTCGGCGACGGCTCCGGCGTGCTGCACCGCGGCAGTCACCGCTCCGGCAAACTCGCCCTGGTGGAGGACGTCCTCGATGCGGTGCTGGCAGAAGGCGAGAAGGCATTGCTGTTCACCCAGTTCCGCGAGTTCGGCCAGCTCATCGCGCCCTATCTGACCGAGCGCTTCGGTACGAAGATCCCGTTCCTGCACGGTGGCGTGCCGAAGAAGCACCGCGACACCATGGTCGAGCGCTTCCAGGAACCGGCTGGCCCACCGCTGATGCTGTTGTCGCTCAAGGCCGGTGGCACCGGCCTGAACCTGACGGCGGCGAACCATGTTGTGCACCTGGATCGTTGGTGGAATCCGGCCGTCGAGAACCAAGCCACCGACCGCGCCTTCCGGATCGGTCAGCAGCGCAATGTGCAGGTGCGCAAACTGATCTGCGTCGACACCATCGAGGAGAAGATCGACGAAATGATCAGCGGCAAACGCCAGCTCGCCGATCTGGCCATCGGTGCGGGCGAGAGCTGGATCACCGAATTGAGCACGGACGAACTGCACCGGCTCTTCGCCCTCGGCGCGGAGGCGGTGGGCGATTGAGTCCCTTCGAGGATTACAGCAAGTACGGCAAACGCCGCCCGGTGCGCGGCGGGGTCGAAGCACGCAGTCGCCGTGGCGGATTCGGACGCACCTGGTGGGGCAAGGCGCTGATCGAGGCGGTCGAGCAAATGGCCGAACCCGGTCGGCTCGCCCGCGGCCGCACCTACGCCCGTGCCGGACAGGTCGTGAGCTATCGGATCGAACCCGGTGCGGTCACCGCGGAAGTTCAAGGGAGCCAGCCGCGCCCGTTCACCTCGGTATTCGCCATCCGTCCCCTGCGCGACGAGGAACTCGAACTGTTCATCGAGACCATCCGGACCACGCCGGGCGTACTGGCCGAAATCGCCTCCGGCGCTCTACCGACGAGCCTCGGCGAACATCTGCTCCCGACAACGGCCGCCGATCTCGACTTCTCCTGCACCTGCCCGGATCCCGGCTGGCCGTGCAAACATGTGGCCGCGGTCTGCTATCTGCTTGCCGAACGTCTGGATGAGCGTCCTCGCGAAATCCTCACCCTGCGCGGCCTGGACCTGGACACCCTCATTGTCGGCATCGAACGCGACACAGCGCCGACAGTTTCCGACGACCCCTACGGCGACCGAATCCAACTGCCCGACCTCCCGAAGCTCGAATTCCGCCCCGCCATCGACGACCTCGACCCAACCCTGCTGCGCCGCGCACTGCGCATGATCGCCGAGGACGAACCGATGGCCGCAGCCGGACTGCGCGACATCCGCGCACTGTACGAAGCTTTAGATCGCTGATCTCGGTTCAGTTGGTAGTGTCGGGGTGTGCAGCTTCGGTACAACTTCCGCTTGTATCCCACTGTGGGGCAACAGCGGTCGTTGGCGAAGGCGTTCGGGTGCGCTCGCGTGGTGTTCAACGACGCGTTACGGGCCCGGCGCGAAGCGTTCGAAGCCGGGCAGCGGATCAGCAACGCGAATTGTCGAAGCGACTCACCGAGGCCAAACGCACGCCGGAACGGGAGTGGCTGACCGAAGTGTCGTCGGTCGTTCTTCAACAGGCGCTCGCCGATCTGAACACCGCCTACCGCAACTTCTTCACCTCGGTAACGGGCAAGCGCACAGGTGCCAAGGTCGCGCCGCCGAGGTACCGATCCTGCAAGGACAGCAGGCAGTCGATCCGGTTCACGAAGAACTCCTGGTTCGCGGTCACCTCCGGCGGGAAGCTGCGGTTGCCGAAGATCGGGGACGTATCGGTTCGCTGGTCACGAGAGCTGCCCTCGGCCCCGTCGAGTGTGACGGTCGTGAAAGATGCTGCGGGCAGGTATTTCGCGTCGTTCGTGGTGGAAGTCGAGTCCGGGCCGCTGCCGCTGTCGGATTCCGAGGTCGGTATCGACTTGGGGTTGACGTCGTTCGCGGTGTTGTCCAACGGCATCGTGATCGAGAACCCGAGGTTCCTGCGCCGTGCCGAACGCAAGCTCCGCAAAGCGCAACAGTCATTGTCACGCAAGCAGAAGGGCTCCAACAACCGAGCCAAGGCGCGACTGAAGGTCGCGAAGGCGCACGCCAAGGTCTCCGACACGCGTCGGGACTGGGCGCATAAACAGTCCACGACGATCATCCGCGATAACCAAGCGGTGTATGTCGAGGACCTGTGCGTCAAAGGTTTGGCGCGCACGAGGTTGGCGAAGTCGGTTCACGATGCCGGGTGGGGCATGTTCACTCGCATGCTCGAAGAGAAGGCCGCGCGGTATGGGCGACGCTTCGGCAAGGTGGACCGCTGGTTCGCATCTACCCAACTGTGCTCATCCTGCGGTGCACTGACCGGCCGCAAACCGCTGCATGTCCGCCAGTGGACGTGCACGTGCGGCACCATCCACGATCGGGATGCGAACGCCGCGAAGAACATTCTGGCCGCAGGACGTGCGGACAGCCCAACGCCTGTGGAGCTGGTGTCAGACTCGGCCTCGGCCGAGCGACCGGCATCGAAGCAGGAACCCACCGGAAACGCGGCACAACCCGCACAGTACGGGATCTCCCGCCTTCAGCTTCTGGTGGGAGAGGACGTCAATTCGAGGAGATGCACACGACCATCCGAATTGCGTGTCCCGGGCCGTCGGGTGCTGTCATGATCGACGATCTGGGCGCGGCCGTGCACATCGACCGCCCGGCGCGACGGGTGGTGTCGCTGGTTCCGTCGCTGACCGAGGCCGTTGCGGTGAGTCGCCCCGAAGTCCTTGTCGCGGCCACGGATTGGTGCACACATCCCGCGGACCTGGACGTCGAGCGGGTGCGTGGCACCAAGAACCCGAATGTGCGCCGAATCATCGAGCTCGCACCCGATCTGGTGCTGTGCAATCAGGAAGAGAATCGCCGCATCGATGTGGAGCGGCTACGCGATGCGGGAATCCCGGTGTGGGTCACCAGAATCGAAACGTTGGACGAAGGCTTTGCCTCGCTGCGCCGACTTTTCACCGAAGCGCTGGACGGTCCGGTGCCCGACTCGCTCGTCGAAGCCGAAATGTCCTGGGCTGCACCATCTCCCGCACCGCCACGCAATACGGTCATTCCGATCTGGCGCAACCCCTGGATGGTGGTCGGCCACAACACCTTCACCGGTGACCTAGCGGCGCGCCTCGGCCTCCGACTTGTGCACATGGACCGCGCCGAGCGCTATCCGCACGTCTCCGAGGACGAGCTGACTCGCGATGTCGAACTCGTCCTGCTCCCCGACGAGCCGTACGTATTCACCAGATCCGATGGTCCCGAGGCATTCCCGGGCTTGCCTGTCGCTTTGGTCGAAGGCCGCAGCCTCACCTGGTACGGCCCATCCCTGGCCACCGCCCGCGACACCTTGACCCGCCAAATCGCCGCAGCCTTCGTCCCTTGATCGAGCGGTACCCGCCCAGCCGGGGCCGGCCCTCCGGCCGACCGGGCCGCGCACCCTGCTGCGTTTCGACCCGGTTCAGGATTCGATTCGGTAGGTCCGTTGGGCGTTGGTTCGGAAGATCTGCCCGAGCTCGTCGCGGCCGCCGCCGTGCTCGGTGATTGCGGTGGCGATGAGCTCGGCGCTGTCGGCGATGCTCGTAATCGGCTTGTCCACTGGGAAATTGGAGCCCCACAGCAGGCGGTCCGCGCCGAAGACTTCGTAGGCATGTGCGATGAGCGGGCGAATTCGATCCAGCAGCACCGGAATCGGTGTCGACGTGCCACGTGGTGGTACCGGGTGGCCGAGGATCGGCATCATCAAACCGCTGACTTTCGCGACCACATTGGGGTTTTCGGCCAGCACGGTGAGATCGTCGCGCCAGCGGACGAATAGTTCCCGGCGCAGGCTCGGATTCGTTCCGGTGTGTTTGCCGACCGGGCCGAAAATCCCTGCGGGCGTGGCGAGATGGTCGAGCACGATCGGGACTTCCGGATAACGTTCGGCAAGCGCCGTCACATCGGGTAGCGCATGCGAATACACCCAGGCCTCGAAAGACAGCCCGCGCTCGGCAAGTGCCGCGTAGCCGTTGAGGAATTCCTTGGTGGTGAGTGCGCTCTCGTGCTCGGTATACGGCCGGACATCCGGATCGGGATGGTGCGCGACATGCGCGCGAATGCCGCGCACCAGCGGCGATGCGGCCACATGGGCATCGAGCAGCGCCGCGAAATCCGGTGCCGCCGGATCGGCATTCCCGATGATTGCGCCGAGTGCCGGATTGTCGCCGCCGAATGGCAGCCCGGACACCCACTTCGTCTCATCGGCCCCGGCGAGTGCCCCCTTTCCGGTCCATCCGACCTCGATATGCACGATCGACTCGACCGGGACACCATCGGCATCCGCGCGGTAATTCGTGGGCAGATATGGATTCGCATAAGCGGTCGGATCCCCGACGAATTCCCGATCCCGGCGTGGTGCCACCCGCTTGGCCCAATCGATCGGAATGGGCAGCATCCGGAGCAACTTCGCCGTCCGGCTGAATTCGCGCGGCGTGCGGAACGGATCCCACTGATGAATATGGCTGTCGATAATCCGGATATTCGAGAGATCCATGTCCGCCGTCCCAACCATGCTGAAGGCCCTGACATCGCGATTGTCACACGCGCGCGGGCGGGCGCGTTCGGGTTCAGCGGGAACCGTATGCGGACAGGAATGTCCGCACCGCCGCATCGGCGATATCGCGCTGTTCGGCGTCGCTCACCTCGCGGGTGCCGAGCCGGGATCGGGCCTCCAGTGGCGCGGTGAGCAGGGCGAGCAGCTGTTCGGCGGCCTGCGCCGGATCGCTGGTCTGCAGCCGACCCGCAAGAGCGAGTCGCGCAAGTCGATCGGCCAGCGCCTCGGCTATGTGTCGCGAGGTGCGTTCCAGCACGGTGTCGGCCAGGTCCGGAAAGGCGGCGAGCTGCGCGTAGGTCAGCGCACGCAGCGAACGGGCACGCGCGCCGGAGCATTCCGCGAGCAGCGCGCGCGCCGTCGTGGTGAGGGCGGCGGACAGATCGTCGCCCGGCTCGCGCAGGCGATCGACGATCGCGAGGGTTTCGGCGGCCACCGTGTCGGCGGCGGCCAGCACGGCGTGCCGGAACAGGGTCTGCTTGTCATTGAGGTGGTTGTAGACCGTCGGCTTGGCGACGCCCGCCTCGTCCGCGATCTCCTGCACACAGGCCTTGTCGTAGCCGCGCCGCGCGAAGACGGTGAATGCGACGTCCAGGATCGCCTGCCGCTTATCGATGCGCCCGCGCGGCGCCGTCGTACCCGTCACCCCTGCATATTAGCTCCCCGGTTGAACTTGTTGGTTCACTCTTGTGTATCTACCAGTCAGTTATCTAGATTGAACTTGTCAGTTCAAAACGAGGAGGTATCCATGATCGTTCATCTGTTGCGCTTCGGCTTCCGCGAAGAGACCACCGAGGCGCAGAAGGCCGAGGTACTCGCGCTGATGAAGCGCACCGCAGCGGTCGAATCGGTGTCGTTCGCAACCGTCGGCCAGAATCTCGGCGACGTGAGCGAAGGGCTGACCCATGCCTATTGCGTGGGCATCGAGGATCTGGCGGCGATGGAGCGCTATATGCACGATCCGGTCCACCTGGCAGGTGATCCGCAGATCATCCCGCACTTCCAGAAGATCGCCATCGGACCCGACGTATCGGATGAGCGGGATCCCGAACTGCGCGACAAGATCATGGCCCTGCATCAGGCCAAGCTGGCGAAATACCCGGAGTGGGCGCGTCAGATGGATAGGATTCCGGAGGTGCGAATCTTCTGAGGGCCCAACCTATTTCACACGTTGCGGCGGTACTGACCGCCGACGGTGAAAAAGGTGTCGGTGATCTGTTGCAGGGTGCAGACCCGGGCGGCGTCCATCAGGACCTCGAAGATGTTTTCGTCGGTGCGGGCCACCGCGTCCAGGCGGGCGAGGGCGGCATGCGCGGCATCGCGATGGTCGTTCTGGAACTGGCGCACGCGCTGCAGCTGTGACTGCTTCTCCGCCTCGGTGCCGCGAGCCAATTCGATGACCCGATGTGGTTCGCCGTGTGGATTGCGGAAGGTATTGACACCGATGATCGGCAGCGAGCCATCGTGTTTGCGGTGCTCGTAGCGCATCGATTCGTCTTGGATCTTGCCCCGCTGATAGCCGGTCTCCATGGCCCCGAGGACCCCGCCGCGCTCGCTGATGCGATCGAATTCGGCGAGCACGGCCTCCTCGACGAGATCGGTGAGCTCATCGATGAGAAAGCTACCCTGGAGCGGGTTTTCGTTCATCGCGATGCCCCACTCGCGGTTGATGATGAGCTGAATGGCCAGCGCGCGGCGCACCGATTCCTCGGTGGGTGTGGTCACCGCCTCGTCATAGGCATTGGTGTGCAGGCTGTTGCAGTTGTCGTAGATGGCGATGAGCGCCTGCAGGGTGGTGCGAATGTCGTTGAAGCTCATCTCCTGTGCGTGCAGCGACCGGCCCGAAGTCTGCACGTGGTACTTCAGCTTCTGCGAACGCTCGTTGGCGCCGTAGCGATCTCGCATGGCGACGGCCCAGATACGCCGCGCCACCCGGCCGATCACCGAATATTCCGGATCCATGCCGTTGGAGAAGAAGAACGACAGATTCGGTGCGAAGTCATCGATCTGCATGCCGCGTGCGAGATATGCCTCGACATAGGTGAATCCGTTGGCGAGGGTGAAAGCTAGCTGACTGATCGGATTCGCACCGGCCTCGGCGATGTGATAGCCGGAAATCGAGACCGAGTAGAAGTTGCGAACACCCTTGCGCACGAACCATTCCTGGATATCAGCCATCATGCGCAGGCTGAATTCGGTGGAGAAGATGCAGGTGTTCTGGCCCTGATCCTCCTTGAGGATGTCGGCCTGAACGGTGCCGCGCACTGTCGCCAGGGTGCGTGCCGTGATATCGGCAGCTTCCTCGATATTGGGTTCGCGGCCTTCGGCGGCCGAGAACCGTTCCAGCGCTTGGTCGATGGCGGTATTGAGGAAGTAGGCCAGGATGGTCGGGGCCGGGCCATTGATGGTCATCGAAACCGAGGTGGTCGGCGCGATCAGGTCGAAGCCGTCGTAGAGCGCCTTCATATCGTCGAGCGAGGCGATCGAGACACCGGAGGTGCCGACCTTGCCGTAGATATCCGGGCGCTCGGCGGGATCGTGACCGTAGAGCGTCACCGAATCGAAGGCGGTGGAAAGCCGTGTCGCCTCGGCATGTTCGCTGAGTACCTTGAATCGCCGGTTGGTACGGAACGGATCGCCCTCGCCGGCGAACATCCGTGCCGGATCCTCGTTATCGCGTTTGAATGGAAAGACGCCCGCGGTGAACGGGAACCGTCCGGGCAGATTCTCCGCGCGCAGGAATCGCAGCAGCTCACCGTGATCGGTGAAGCGCGGCAGCGCGACGCGGGGAATGGAATTGCCGGACAGCGTCTCCCGGCGCAGCGGGGTATGGATTTCGCGATCACGAACCCGAACCACCTGCTCCGCACCCCGGTAGGACTCGGCCAGTTCGGGCCACCCAGCGAGCAGTTCGGCATTGTCGGCATGCAGTGCATCGCGGGCTTTTTCGGCGAGTTCGGCCACCGCGACGTCATCGGGCAGTTCGGCCGCCACCTGCTCGAGCCGTTGCAGACGCTGTGCCGCGACGATTTGCGTGGCCGTATCGGCGTGGTAGTCGCGGACCGTATCGGCGATCTCGGCAAGATAGCGCACCCGGGCGGGCGGAATGATCTGCGCGAACCTGGTTGAGGAGCGGGTATCCACCTTCGGAAGTACGCCGGGCTCGAGGTGCAGGCCGTGCTCGGCGAGCAGTCCGGTGAGGTGCTGGTAGAGCGCCGTTACCCCGTCATCGTTGAAAGTGGCTGCGCTGGTACCGAATACCGGCATCTCCTCGGGAGACTTGGTGAATTCCTCGCGATTGCGAATCAACTGTCGCGAGACATCCCGCAGCGCATCCTCGGCGCCGCGGCGCTCGAACTTATTGATCGCCACCACATCCGCGTAATCCAGCATGTCGATCTTCTCCAGCTGGGAGGCCGCGCCGAATTCCGGTGTCATCACATACATCGACACGTCGACGTGGTCGGTGACCGCGGCATCGCCCTGGCCGATGCCGGGGGTTTCCAGGATGACCAGGTCGTATCCCGCTGCCTTGCAGGCCGTCACGATGACGTCGATATTCTGCGGCAGTTCGTGGCCGCCGCGGGTGGCCAGTGAGCGGAAGAAGGTGTGATCGCCGTCGAGGGCGTTCATCCGGATGCGGTCGCCGAGCAGCGCACCGCCGCCGCGTCGCCGGGTCGGATCCACCGCGAGAATCGCGACGCGCAACTTGTCCTGCTGATCCGAGCGCAGACGGCGCACCAATTCGTCGGTGAGTGAAGACTTTCCGGAACCACCTGTGCCGGTGATGCCGAGCACCGGCACCGTGCGGGCGGCGGCGGCCGAGGCCAGGGTCTGGCGATCGGACTTCGACAGTGTGTCCTGCTGCAGGCAGGTGATCGCGCGGGCGAGCGCGGCCCGTTCACCGGCGAGTACCGCGTCCAGCACCGGCGGCTCGGCGGCGAGATCGAAATCGCAGGTCCGGATCAGCTGATTGATCATGCCGGGCAGGCCGAGCCGCTGGCCGTCCTCGGGGGAGAAGATGGT
This sequence comes from Nocardia sp. NPDC049526, assembly GCF_044465765.1. Classification (NCBI taxonomy): domain Bacteria; kingdom Bacillati; phylum Actinomycetota; class Actinomycetes; order Mycobacteriales; family Nocardiaceae; genus Nocardia; species Nocardia sp. NPDC049526. The sequence goes on from NZ_JBITMA010000012.1 coordinate 192,168, forward strand.
CACCCCGGATTCGGCGAGGCGCGCGATCTCCTCGGCGACGATTACCCCGCCGCCACCGCCGAAGATCCGGACATGGTCGGCGCCGGCCTTTTTCAGTGCGTCGGCGAGATATTCGAAGTACTCGACATGTCCGCCCTGATACGAACTCACCGCGACGCCCTGGGCATCCTCGGTGAGCACCGCGTCCACGACCTCACTGACCGCGCGATTGTGTCCGAGGTGGATGACCTCGGCGCCCTGCGCCTGCAGGATCCGTCGCATGATGTTGATCGCCGCATCGTGCCCGTCGAAGAGCGCGGCCGAGGTCACGAATCGGACGGGATGGGTGGGCGTGTAGAGCGCGGTGCTGTCGGCCACTGGGTCCTCCGGGGGAGATCCTGTTTGGCGCCCGATACTAGGACGTCAAACTAATCTTACGGTGATGGCGGTCACTGCGCCAGGTGAACCCGCCCAGATAGTTGGCCGAATGATTGCCGCGGGATTCGGCTCACCGTGACCGCAACCCGCGACATCCACCCCGACTCGAGTTCCGATGGAGGCAGCTGCCGAATAGCGACCATTTCCGCTGGCAGGACCGCACCTCGAGCCAAGGACTATCCATGGGACCGAACTCGTATCGGCTATTCGCCGTGTTCGCCGCCCTCGGCCTGTCGGCGATTGTCGCACCGCCCGCATCCGCCGAGCCCGCGCCGTTGAACGGACTGTTCGCGCTTGCTCCCGGCGTGTGCTCGAACGGCGCGGTGACCGGCAGTTTCTTCCGGATGATCCTGCCGACGGGTGCTGCCGGTGGGCCATATTTGCAGAACAGCGATTCGCAATGCAGCGACCAGACGGTGACGCCGCTATCCGCCGGCACTGATGGCGGGCTGGTGAGCGGTAGCTACCAACCACAACCCGCGGCCGCCTTCGACGCGGCGGGCAATGCCCAGTCCGGGCGGGTGACCACACCGGTCCGCTTCTACGGCGTCGATTTCGCCACCGCGACCAACCCGACCGATCCGCAGACGAGCGGTGCCACCGGGCTGCCACAGCTCTTCGCCGATGGTGGGCAGTTGTCGGGTGATTTGAGCAGCCTCGGGGTGACCTGGAACAACCAGGTCTTCAATCAGGGCTCGCCCAAGCCGGGCGGCGGGCTGTCCGGAAAGACGAGTCCGATCTCCGGGAGCATCGACGGTGCGGGCAATTTCGTGATCGAGTGGACCAGTCAGATCGTCGGCGGCCCGTTCAACAATTTCACCGGACTTTGGCATCTGGCGGGTCAGTATCGCGGTGGGGCGGTGCCGCAGGCCGCTCCGGCGGCCGCGCCGTTGTCGCCGGAGGCACCAGCAGCAGCTCCGCCCGGCCCGGGTGCACCGGCTCCGGCGGACGCTCCGCCGGTCGCCGAATCCGTGCCGGTCGCGCTGGCGCAGCAAACCCACACCGATACCGTGCTCGCGACCAAGACCGTCGAAGTGCCACGCGGACAACGCGATCCGGTATGGCTGGTGCCGGCACTGCTCGTGCTCGCCATCGTCGCGGCCGGGGTGTTCTTCAATGCGGACCGCATAGCGGGCCGGAACCGGCAATGACCCCCGCTCCGACCGACACTGTGTCGCAAAGCTCCGGACTGCCGGCATATTCGGATTTCGTCTCGAATCCGGATGTCGCGCCGCCGCCACCGGGGCGGCGGTGGCCGTTCGTGGTGCTGATCGTGGTGGGTGCGCTGCTACTCCTCGCGCCCATTGTCACGGGGATGTTCCCGCGAGCGGTCAAGGGGGAGGCCATGATCGACTCGTTCGCGCCCTACGTGACGCAGTCGAGTATCGATGGCTATCGATCCGATCTGCAGGTGCTCGAGGATGCCAGGACCAATGTGCTGGCGCTGCGGGCGGCGGGTCAACAGCCGGGAAGCTACGAGCGGATCGATCAATTCGTTCGCGACTATCCGGGCATCCGATCCGATATGTCCACGATGATCGACGCGATTGATGTCAACCGCGGTAACTACGAAAAGCTCGCCGCCGCAACGCCGTTCGGATCATTGCCATGGTTGCTCGCACTGCCGGGCGTAATCCTGATCGCCGCGGGGGTATTCGGTTTTCGGCGGGCACAAGCCGGACAGCGCGCTGTGGTCTGGCGCGCGGCGGCGGCACTCGCGGGCATCGCTTTGATCGCGACACCTGTGGTCGGCGCACTGTTTCCGGCCGCCCCGGCGGCGCAACCGCTGATCGATGGCTTCCAGCCGATTCTCACTCACGATGAGGTGCGAAAGGTACAGGGCTACTTCGTCACCCTCGTCGCGGCGGACGGCGAACTCGACAGCCGATACACCGGTGCGGTCCGCAGCGCCCATCCGGATGCCGATCTGACCGGCATATCCGCGCTCGAATCGCGGTGGCAGCCGATGACATCCCGCTTCGCCGCATTGATCGGTGCGATGAACGACAATGTCGTGAATTTCGATGCTGTCGTCGCGCTGAATGATTCGACAAAACCGCTCGGCTTCACGGCCTTTCGTGGAATCGGCTGGTGCTACGTCATTCCAGGGGTTTTGATTTTCGCGGTGATCAGCATCGCGCGTCCGAGTGGAGATCGCGCACACCGCGCGAATGCGATTGGTGGTGAGTCGAAATGAACTCGCAGGCCGTCCGGCAGTGGTGCACGGCAGGTGTCGATCGGATCTCGCGGTGGTGCGAAATCAGTGCTGGAGCTTGGGCCGCGGTCGAAGCCCCGGCTGTCGCGACCGGGATGCGCGATGCGGTCATGGTCGCGGCCGTCACCGAATTCGGTTCGCCGAGTGAACCGAATGGCGGTGGCCGACTGTGAAGACTCGCGCGATGACCATCGCGGCCGCATTCGCCGCGCTGACAGTGCTGTCGGGTTGCTCCGACGGTGACGCTCCGAAGTCGTCCGGGCCGGAGCAGTTGGTCGGATTGCTGCGCCTCACACCGGGTTCGGTTGCCGGTGACACCGTGACAGGCACCTGGTTCCGGATGGTGCAGCCGGGTGGGACGCCCGAGCGCGGCCCCTATATGCCCAACGGCGACTCCCCGGCGCAGGGCGGTGCGACCACACTGCTCCAGCCGGGCACGGCAGGTGGTCTGCGCACCGGCGGATACCAGAGCGAGCCCAAACCCGGTTTCGCGCAGGGACATTCGCTATCTGCATCGATTACCAAGCCCACCAAATTCTTCGCCGTCGAATTCGGCATCTCCACCAATCCCGTCGATCCGCAGACCCAGCGCGAGGTATCGCCGCCGTCGGTGGTGAACGACGGCGGGAAACTGACCGCGAATCTGTCCTCGTGGGCCGCCTCCTGGAACGACCAGGAGTTCAACCAGGGGGCGCCGAAGCCGCCGGAGAAGCAGGGGGCCCAAGTCGCGGGGGCGCAGCAGGTGCAGAAGGTGTGGGACTGGGTCGGTCAGCAGTGGTTCGACCGGCCGAAATCCGATGCGGCCCAAGGCCCGCCCGCCACCGGCACCTACGACCCGGGCACTCGCAAATACACCCTGCAGTGGACGAGCTTGATCGTTGGCGGTCCGTTCAACGGTTTCACGGGTGTCTGGCACCTCGAAGGCGTCTTCGAACCCGACGCCGCGGCACCGGGAGCACCGCCCACAGCAAACGCGCCGTCGACACCAGTTTCGCCGACCGCGCCCGCAACATTGGTCTCGCCCGCCCCGCCGGCTTCATCGGAATCGACTTCGCCTGCGGCGCCGACACATTAGATACGACAGGAGCACGGTCCGATGACTTCTCGCAGCACGACCCGGCCTGCGGTCGCCACTGCCATCCGGGCGGTCGCCGCACTGACCGTAATCGGTAGCGCTGTCGCGGTGACCGCATTGACGGTGCGCGATGACGATGAGGTCGCCACGGTGGTGGTCCAGCAGGAACAGCCCGCCGCGGGTCGATCTGCGGCCACCCCTGCGCCGACATCGGCGGCGCCGTCGACATCCGCCGCACCTGCTGCTGCGCCAGCAGCCGTCGGTGCCCCCGCGGCAGCGGTTCCACTCGGCGCGGCAGGCGTACCCGCCGCGGTCGCGATCGGTCCCGCAGGCAATGCCCCGGCATCCGGCCCCGCGGCCTCGGTCCCGCTCGGTGACACTCCCGGAGTCGGACCGGCAACGTCGATCCCACTGGGCGCAGGCAGTCCGTTCGCGGCCCCCGCCGTCAATACCCAACCCGCCTGCCCGCTCGGCTGGCCCGCGCCGAAACAACAGGGCGGCCTCGCCTCGCTCATCGGCCTCGCCCCCTTGGCCGGCCCGTTTTCCTCCGAAGCCTTCGCGCTCGGCTCGGTCTACCAGCCGATACTGCAATTGGTCGGCCCCGTCCTCGCCGAAATCGCACCGGTGATAGCGCAATACCAGCCACTCATCGATCCGTTGATCACCCAGGTGCAGGGTGTGGAAGCCGTTGTGCTGCAAGCAATCCTGCCCTACTACGGCCCCTACCGCGATCAGCTCATCGCCGCCGAAGGCGACCTGGCCAAGGCACTCACCCCGATCCTGACCAATATCTACAACGGCGAAATCGCCTCCTGCTTCGTCGCCTGGCAGGGTCAGATCATCGAGCAGGCCAAAGGCGGCCCGATCGAGGTCGCCTCACTTGCGCATCCCGGCACGGTGGTGGAACTCGGCCCGGAGCGCTGAGTTGGCATGGAGCAGTTAACGACTGCCGATGTACCGGCCATACTCGATACATGGGGATTCAAGATCGGTCGGGGGCGGCCTTACGGCGGCTGGTCGACGAAGGCATATTGACCGAAGACCAGCGCGATGCGGTCGCGAAGGCACTGGCGGCTGAGCGGACGAAGCCCGAGTCGCCGGGCAGGCTACTCGCCGAGATCGCCGCCTATATCGGCGCTGGTTCGATGTTGGGCGGGCTCGCCCTATTACTCGCGTCTTCCTGGGATGACCTGCAGCGGATCGGCCGCATCGTCATCTTCGGGCTGGTGTCGGTCGGTCTCGCTCTCGGCGGGATCGCGCTGGCCGGTGGCATCGCCGGATTGTTCACGCGTACAACGGTTGCGCGCACATCCCGCTCGCGGCTCGCCACGGTGCTCTTCGCGCTCGCATCCGTATCGGTTGCCGTGACGGTGGGGTCGATCTTCGAAGGCGGCAACTCCGACAATGCCTTCGTCTGCGCATGTATCGCGGGTCTTGTGGTGGCCGTACTCGGTTACTCGGCCTTGCCATCGGTCATCGGCATCTTCGCCGCGGCCTGGTACAGCGTTGTTCTGGTCCTGGTGGTGCTCGACGAGGTCTTCGATGTCGAGGAGGTCTGGGTCGGCGTCGGCCTGCTCGCCCTCGGCGGGATCTGGTTCGCGCTCACCGGGTTCGGCTTGATCGTCGAAAACTGGTCGGGATATGTCGTCGCGATCCTCATCGCGGACGCGGGTGCGGTGACCCTCGACACCAGTCCGGGGCACTGGGGGTTCGTACCGACCGCGCTGGTAGCCGTCGTTTGTTTTGTCCTGTATGCGACCCAACGTTCGACGATCCTGGTGATCGGCGGCAGCGCGACGTTCGCGCTCGCCGTCGGCATGGCGGTCGCCACTCGGTTCGATGGCGAAGTCGGGGTAATGGTCGCGATCGTGATTGGTGGCGCGGTGGTGCTCGCCGTCGGCGCACTACTGCTCACCCGCTCCTCGAAGCCCTCCGCCTGACATGCCGTCCATCGCTGGACCCGCAGGCTGGTGCGTACCAAGGGCTGAGCTGCATGAATTGCGCCCGCCGCATCGCGCCGTCGGTGACTGCCCACTGCTCACGGAGTCCTCCGCCTGACCGCAGCCGGTCCGGCTGATTGCTCGGTGGTTGCCGTGGGATGAGTCACACTGCCTATATTTACTTGGACATCCAACTATAGGATGTCTATAGATCGCGCGATGCGCGGCGTCCACTACAAGAACAGGACTGGCATGGTTCGCGAACTCACTCACTACATCGGCGGACAACATGTCGCCGGGGCCTCGGGCAACTTCGCCGATGTCTTCGATCCGAATACCGGCCAGGTGCAGGCGCGGGTGCCGCTGGCGAGTAAGTCCGAGGTCGATGCCGTCATCGCGAATGCGGCCGAGGCGCAGCAGGTGTGGGCCGCGTTCAACCCGCAGAAGCGGGCCAGGGTGCTGATGAAGTTCCTGACGCTCGTGCAGGACGAGATGGATTCCCTTGCAGCGCTGCTGTCTGCCGAACACGGCAAGACCATCCCCGACGCCAAGGGTGATATCCAGCGCGGTATCGAGGTCATCGAATTCGCGGCGGGTATTCCGCATCTGCTCAAGGGTGAGTACACCGAGAGCGCGGGCACCGGCATCGACGTCTACTCGATGCGTCAGCCGCTCGGTGTAGTCGCGGGCATCACCCCGTTCAACTTCCCGGCCATGATTCCGCTGTGGAAGGCCGGACCGGCGCTGGCGTGCGGAAATGCCTTCGTGCTCAAGCCGTCCGAGCGCGACCCCTCGGTGCCGCTGCGGCTGGCCGAACTGTTCCTCGAGGCGGGTCTGCCCGCGGGCGTGTTCAATGTGGTCAACGGCGATAAGGAAGCCGTCGACGCGATTCTGCACTCGCCGACCGTCAAGGCCGTCGGCTTCGTCGGCTCCACCCCGATCGCGCAGTACATCTACGAGACCGCGACCGCGAATGGCAAGCGCGCACAGTGCTTCGGCGGTGCCAAGAACCACGCGATCGTGATGCCGGACGCCGACCTCGACGATGTCGCCGACCAGCTCATCGGCGCGGGCTACGGCTCGGCGGGCGAGCGCTGTATGGCCATCTCGGTTGCCGTGCCGGTCGGCCAGGAGACCGCGGATCGCCTGCGCGAGAAGCTGATCGAGCGGATCGCCAAGCTGAATGTCGGGCGCTCCGACGATGCCGGTGCCGATTTCGGCCCACTGGTCACCAAGGATGCGCTCGGCCGGGTCGAGAATTACGTCCAGATCGGCGTCGATGAGGGGGCCGATCTGGTCATCGATGGCCGCGGCCTCGCGGTCGACGGCGGCGAAGGCGGGTACTTCACCGGCGCAACGCTTTTCGACAATGTCACCCGGGAAATGCGGATCTACAAGGAAGAGATCTTCGGCCCGGTGCTTGCGATCGTGCGGGCCAAGGATTACGACGAAGCGCTGGCCCTGCCCAACGAGCACGAATACGGCAATGGTGTCGCGATCTTCACCCGCGACGGCGATACCGCACGGGATTTCGCCGCCCGCGTACAGGTCGGCATGGTCGGCATCAATGTGCCGATTCCGGTGCCGATCGCGTATCACACCTTCGGCGGCTGGAAGCGCTCCGGATTCGGCGATCTGAACCAGCACGGTCCGGATTCGATTCGCTTCTACACCAAGACCAAGACCGTTACCCAGCGCTGGCCGTCCGGGCTGAAGGACAGCAACCACTTCGTCATTCCGACGATGGACTGAATAGCCCACGGACGGGAGGTCGACGATCGTGTTCGCGCTGAATGACGACGAGCGCGCCATTACCGAAATGGCGCGCGACTTCGCCGACGAGTACCTCGCCCCGAACGCCCTGGAATGGGATGAGCAGAAGCACTTTCCAGTGGATGTGCTGCGCAAGGCGGGTTCGCTCGGCATGGGGGGCATCTATATCGGCGAGGATGTCGGTGGCTCCGGACTGCGCAGGCTCGATGCCGTGCGCATCTTCGAACAACTGGCCACCGGCTGCCCCGCCATCGCGGCGTATATCTCCATCCACAACATGGTTGCCTGGATGATCGATAACTACGGCAATGCCGAGCAGCGCAACCATTGGCTGCCCCGGCTGACCTCGATGGAATGGCTCGGCAGCTACGCGCTCACCGAGCCGGGCGTCGGATCGGATGCGGCAGCCTTGAGTACCAAGGCCGTTCGCGACGGTGACGACTACTTGCTCACCGGGGTAAAGCAATTCATCTCCGGCGCGGGCAGCACCGACGTGTACGTCATCATGGCTCGCACCGGCGATGCGGGTGCGCGCGGGATTTCGGCATTCGTCGTTCCGGCCGACACCCCGGGAATTTCCTTCGGTGCCAACGAGAAGAAGATGGGCTGGAATGCCCAGCCCACTCGTCAGGTGATTCTGGAAAACGCCAGGGTGCCCGCCGCCAATATGCTCGGCGTCGAGGGCAATGGCTTCCGCATTGCCATGAACGGGCTCAACGGCGGGCGACTCAATATCGCCGCCTGCTCGTTGGGTGGCGGCCAGGCGGCGCTCGAGAAATCCGTGGCGTACCTGGCTCAGCGCAAGGCATTCAACAGCCGACTGCTGGACAACCCGGCATTGCAATTCCAGCTCGCGGATATGCGTACCTCGCTGGAGGCGGCGCGGACCCTGCTGTGGCGGGCCGCGGCCGCGCTGGATGCCGATGCCGACGACAAGGTCGAATTGTGCGCCATGGCAAAGCGATTCACGACCGACGCCGGATTCGAAGTCGCGAATAAGGCGCTGCAAATGCACGGCGGTTACGGATACCTGGCCGAATACGGCGTGGAAAAGATCGTCCGCGATCTGCGGGTGCACCAGATCCTGGAGGGCACCAACGAAATCATGCGGGTGGTCGTCGCCCGCTCGGTGGTAGGAGCAGCATGACCGAATCCGAAGTTCTCATCGATAAGCGCGACGGACTCGGTCTGATCACGTTGAACCGGCCCAAGGCCATCAATGCGCTGAATCATCCGATGGCCCTTGCTATTTCCGCCGCACTGCAGGTGTGGGCGGATGACGACGAGGTGCGCACCGTCGTCGTCACCGGCGCGGGGGAGCGCGGGCTCTGCGCGGGCGGCGATATTGTCGCCATCCACCGTGACGCGACCGCACTGAATGGTGGCTCCCCGGCCGGTGCCGCCGATGCGGATTCGGCCACCGGCATGTTCTGGCGCGACGAGTACATCCTCAATGCCCTGATCGGCCGCTACCCGAAGCCGTATGTGGTGGTCATGGACGGCATCGTGATGGGTGGCGGCGTAGGTCTTTCCGGCCACGGCAGCCACCGTATCGTCACCGAGCGCTCCAAGATCGGTATGCCGGAGGTCGGCATCGGCTTCATTCCGGATGTCGGTGGCACCTACCTGCTCGCCCGCACGCCGGGCGAAATCGGCACGCACGTCGCACTGACCACCGCGCGGATGAGCGCCGGTGACGCCATTGCCGCGGGTTTCGCCGATTACTACGTGGCCTCGGAACATATTCCGGCACTGCTGGAAACGCTGCGGACCGAGTCCGCCGAGATCGCCATCGCCAAATTCGCCACGGACGCACCGGAATCCGAGCTGGTCGCCCAGCAGGACTGGATCGATGGCTGCTACAGCGCCGACACCGTCGAGGAGATCGTCGATCGGTTGCGGACGCACGGGTCGCCGGAGGCTGCCAAGGCGGCGACCGAACTGCTCGCTAAATCGCCCGTGGCACTGAAGGTGACGTTGCGTTCGCTGCGTGCGGCCCGTGCCGCGAACAGCCTCGAGGCGGTGCTGAACGAGGAGTACCGGGTGTCCATCGCCGCGCTGGCCTCGCACGATCTGGTCGAAGGCATCCGCGCGCAGGTGATCGATAAGGACCGCAATCCGCGGTGGTCGCCCGCGACGCTCGCCGATGTCACCGCCGAGCAGGTCGACGCGTACTTCGTCGAATTGGGCGATAAGGAACTGGGTTTGGAGGCAAACAAGTGACGAAGAAGATCGGTTTCCTCGGCCTCGGCCATATGGGCGGGCCGATGGCCGCGAATCTGGTCGAGGCCGGATATGACGTGCTGGCGTTCGATCCGGTCCCCGCCGCACAGGAGCAGGCGCGCAAAGACGGTGCCACCGTGGTGGATTCGGCCACTGCGGCCGCCGCGGGGCGCGATGTCGTGATCACCATGCTGCCCAATGGCAAGCTCGTCCTCGACGTCTACGCCGATCTGCTCTCCGCCGCGGATCCGGGCACCCTGTTCATCGACTGCTCCACCATCGATGTCGCCGACGCCAAGGTGGCCGCTGCCCGTGCCGTCGATGCGGGTCATCGTGCACTGGACGCCCCGGTCTCCGGTGGTGTCGCGGGTGCCGCGGCGGGCACGCTCACCTTCATGGTCGGCGGCACCGAGGCCGACTTCGCCGATGCGTTCGACGTGCTCGAGGTGATGGGCGGCAAGGTCGTGCACTGTGGTGGCTCCGGTGTCGGCCAGGCCGCGAAGATCTGCAACAACATGCTGCTCGGCATTTCGATGATCGGCCTGTCCGAGGCCTTGGTGCTGGGCGAGAAGCTGGGCCTGAGTCACCAGTCGTTCTTCGATGTGGTCTCGACCGCATCCGGCCAGAGTTGGGCGCTGACCAGCTACTGTCCGGTTCCGGGTCCCGTGCCGACCAGCCCCGCGAACAACGACTACCAGCCCGGTTTCGCCACCGCATTGATGACCAAGGACCTGGGCCTGGCCGCGAATGCCCTGCGCGATAACGACGTCGACGGCCAGCTCGGCGTGCTCGCCGCCGAGATCTACACCCGGTTCAACCAGTCGCAGGCCGGTAAGGACTTCTCCGCTATCGTCACCGATATCCGTGACCGTTCCGATCAAGAGGGTGTCTGAAAAATGGATGCATCGCGAAGCGATTCCGTGGGCAGTGGTGGTCGGGCGGCGGGAGAACCCGACTTCGAGACGATTCTGCTGGAGCGCAAGGGCCGGGTCGGCTGGATCACGCTGAACCGCCCGAAGGCGCTGAACGCGCTGAACGCGCAGGTCCTCGACGATGTCATCGCCGCGCTCGACGAACTCGAGCACGATGACGCGATCGGCGCCGTCGTCATCACCGGTTCGGAGCGGGCCTTCGCGGCCGGTGCCGATATCAAGGAGATGCAGCCCAAGTCGTACATGGACATGTTCATGAACGACTACTTCGCCCGCTGGGACCGGCTGGCACAGTTCCGCAAGCCCACCATCGCCGCCGTCGCCGGTTACGCCCTCGGCGGTGGCTGTGAGCTGGCCATGATCTGCGACATCCTGCTCGCCGCCGACAACGCGAAATTCGGTCAGCCCGAAATCAAGCTCGGCGTCATCCCGGGCATCGGCGGCTCGCAGCGCCTGACCCGCGCCATCGGCAAGGCCAAGGCCATGGATCTGGTGCTCACCGGTCGAAATATGGATGCCGAGGAGGCAGAGCGCGCCGGCCTCGTATCCCGCATCGTGCCCGCCGCAGAACTGCTCGATACCGCACTCGAGGTCGCCGAAACCATCGCCTCGATGTCGTTGCCGGTCACCATGATCGCCAAGGAAGCCGTGGACCGCTCCTTCGAAACCACCCTCGCCGAGGGCCTGCGCTTCGAACGCCGAGTCTTCCACTCGCTCTTCGCAATCGACGATCAGAAGGAAGGTATGAGCGCCTTCGTCGAGAAGCGTCCGGCGAAGTTCACCAACAGCTAGCGTTGCCAGCGCTGACGCATAGCACTGTGCCCGGCCGAGTGAATCTCGGCCGGGCACAGGTGTATTCGATCAGCGGCGGCCACGTCGCCGGAACGACTGCGACAGATCCGCCGTGGCGAACGCGACCGGCGCGCTGCCATCGACGCTGTACCGGTACAGCGCCGTCTGGTAGATGCCCGACAGCGCGGACACGATAACCCCGGTCGCCATGAGCCATGCGATGCCGAGCGCGATCACTGCCAGCCCGGCGACCGCATCCGTACCCGTACCGAGCATCAGGAATCCGACGAACATCACCAGAATGCCCGGCAGGGCGAACAGCAAGCCGAACAATCCGAGCCCGGCATTGCCTGCCAGATTCTCCCCCCAGGTCCGCTTCAGAGCCGCCGACGAATCCTTCACCGCCGCAACCACATTACGATCCTCCAGCACAATCTTCGGCAACACCAAGAACGTCACCACCTGCCATGCCGTCCCAGCGATAGCGGCCAAGATCATCCCGAGAAACGGCACCCGATCCTGCAGCCACCGCAACGCCTGCGACACCGTAGCCGAAATCACCGCCCACACCAGAATCTGCGGCGATCGCGCCCCCGCCGCCCGCAGCCCCTCGGCCACATCGGGGTCCCCACCCTGCAACGCAACATTCGCCTGCGAGATCAATGCCGCATTGAAGAAAATCGTGACGAACGCAGAGACCAGATACATCAGCCCGAACAGCACATAGGTCATCGTCGATGACTTGTGCCAGACATCATTGGCAATGATCGGCACAATGAATGTCGCGGCCACCAGGACGCTCGCGACCGCCGAGAACACCGGAAAAACCGCCAATTCTTTACGTGACTTCAGTACCGCAGCCGACGTCTTGAACATCTGCCACGAGGTTGCGAACGCCATTCCTACCTCCAAGACCATCCGATCGATTGCGTCCACAATCGGTCGAGCCCCCTAAGAACCCCTTGCTGACTCCTTAAAAGGCGCCGTCAGTCCTCGCATTCCAGGTCACGACCTCGCCCAGGTTGCACGTTCTGTGCGATATGCGTGACCGTCAGCGGCAGGCGATCAGCGAGTAGGAGGCTATGACGTGGCGCAGCCCGAGGAGATTCTCCAGGGCGCTCGCAACCAGGTTCAGTTGAAGGACGTCACTGGGATTCCCGCGACTTCGACGGGGGTCGGCGCGTTGACACCACCGGGTGGCTGAGCGGCACTGTGGTCCATGGCGAGCAGTCCGGCGATCGTCGCGCCCAATGCGATCGTAACCGCAACGGCGGCAATGAGTTTGCGGCGGCCGGTGGTGGTCGGCACCAATGAACCGGTCAGCGCTCCGCTGCGTAAGCGCGCCATGCGCACATCGCCGTTGGGACGTTCCGCGGCAAGCAATACCGCCCCGCGGGCCGAAACGTATTCGGGCTCCTCGTCGTAGATGACCGGGAGTTCGATCATTTCGGACAATTCTTCGCGGATATCGGGGTTGCGGGTGCAGCCGCCCAGCAAGATCAGAGCTTCCGGTTGGATGCCGGTTTCCTCGATCAGTTGGCGGACGAATGATGCGGAGTGGTGGATGCCCGCGGCGCACAGTTCGGCTAGGTCGCTGCGGGTGACTACGGCGCGTCCGCCGGAACTGGTGTCCATGGCGGTGATTACCCGAGCGCTGCTGAGTTCTTCGCGATGCCTGCGGCTGGTGAGTTTGTCGGTGAGTACACCGCCGCGGGCCAATTGCCAGCGCAGCAGTGCGTCGTAGCCGTCGCCGCCGAGTACCGTGCTGTGTTTGCTGGACAGGATGGTGTCGGTGCGGCAGTCGGCGTGGGTGATGGTCAGGCCGGAGCTGCCGAGGTCGTAGAGGATGACCGAGCCGGTGGTGGGCAGGCATCCGGTGAAGCGCAGGTAGCGCAGCTGGGCCAGTGGTTCGTCGACGATGGTGAGCCGAGTGCGGCCCGCGGTGGTGCGGATGACGTCGGCGTGCAGCGGGCAGCGGCAGGTCACGGCGGTTCCGGTGATGAGTTCGTCGCGCCGGTCGGCGGCCGCGCGCATCTGGCGGATCGCCTCGAAGACCGGTTCCTCGACCCCACCACCCGCCCGACGCGGCACCTGGCATCGATCGATCGGGGGGAGATGCGGCTGATCGGAATGCGTCAGCATCGCGCGGGCACCACCAGCGCCCGCCGATACCCCCAAGACCAGCACCATGGATTCCATGGTGGACCCTTTCGCCTCTGCTGCCAAGAAGACGGGGCGGGAAATTCGCTAGTTGGATGCCAGACCGTTACCGGGCGATCGTCCGCGCAGTGTAAAGACCGACCGGTTGGGGTTTTTGGCTACTGCTCGTGCGCCGACCATCGGGCCGGCTCATCGCCGGTGTCGAAGTCCCCTGCGGCATGGCGAAATTCCGCGAGCAGCTGCAGCAGCGTGTGCAGCCGATCCGGCGGAAGGCCGGGAATCGAGAAGACTTTCGCGTTGAGTTCCTTGGTTGCCTCGGCGACCAATTCCCTTCCGGCGGAGGTGATTTCGATCAGAGTGGCACGTCGATCGCTGGGGTGCGGCACCCGCTCGACGAGCTCGGCTGCTTCGAGTCGATCGACGGTATTCGTCACGCTGGTCGGGTGCACTTGCAGTCGCGCACTGGCCTTCGCCATGGGCAGTGCACCCGTCTTGCTGAAAGCAAGCAGCATGAGAAGTTCATAGCGAGAGAATGTCAGACCGGTCGGTTTCAGGGCTTCGTCCACCCGAGCCATCACGATTTGCTGGGCGCGAACCAGTGAGGTCACCGTCGCCATTCCGTCGGCGAAATCGCCCCAGCCGTGGCCGACCCATTGACGATGGGCCTCCTCGATCGGATCAATCGGAAGTGGACGTGGCCGCGACATGGTCTTGATCATTCCACGTTCCGCCGCCGCTCCGGATCTTCTCCCGATGGGTGAGCGCCGCAGCAGTCACATTCCGGAGATTCGGGCGTCATCAGTTCGGATCACACTGAGTGCAAACGTGGGCATTCCGATGCGGCGACGGCAATATTCATTGTGAGGCGGGCGTGGCTGAGTGGTTGAGGCAACGGTCTGCAAAGCCGTTTACGCGGGTTCAATTCCCGCCGCTCGCTCCAAAAATGAGGGTGCCTTCGCCGGCGACTGCTTGCTGGTCGCTCGCAATGGTCTGCCATGGTGCCCGGCCCGGTGACACGCCACCGCCGGGTCGGGTGTCCGTGGTTCAGGCCGCGTCATAGGCCACGGCGTTGCCGAGCACCTCCAGACGGACGCGCTCGCCCGCGGTAGGCGCCGCAACGCTGGCCCGGCGTACCCGCACCGGATCGACATCGCCGTCGAGCGCGATGGTCAGCATCACATCCGCCCCGCGGAACTCCACATCGTGCACGATCCCACTACTCGCCTCGCTATCCGAAACCACCTGCGCTACAAGCTGTTCCGGACGGATCATGATGGTCGTCGACCCGGTCGGCGCGGACTTCTGTACCGGAACCCGGCCGAGCGCGCATTTGGCCACATCGCCGTCGACCACCGCATCGAGCAGCACACAATCACCGAGGAATTTGGCGGTGAACAGATCGGTGGGCGCGGCGTAGACCTCTTCCGGTGCGCCGACCTGGGTGAATACCCCCTCGCGCATGACCGCGACCTGTTCGGCGAAGCAGAGCGCTTCCTCCTGGTCGTGAGTGACCAAGATGCTGGTCATGCCTGCCGCCCGCAGCGTCTCGGCAACGGCCTGCCTGGTGGTGGCTCGTAGCCCGGCATCGAGTGCGCTGAACGGCTCGTCCAGCAGCATCACATCGGGTTTGCGGGCAAGAGCACGCGCGAGCGCCACGCGCTGCTGCTGGCCGCCGGAGAGCTGATGGGGGCGCCGGTCGGCGTAGGACGGATCGAGCGAGACCATCTCCAGCAGCTCGTTCACCCGATTCCGACCGCGCCGCCGTCCGCAGAATCCGTTGTGCAGACCGTAGGCGATGTTCTGACCGACGGTCAGATGCGGGAACAGCGCGCCGTCCTGCGCGACGTAACCGACATTGCGCCGCTGCGGCGGCACCGAAAACCGGTCGCGGGTCACGGTTTCCGTACCGATCGCGACCGAACCCGTATCCGGCGCCTCGAATCCGGCGATCACCCGCAAGAGCGTGGTCTTTCCGCACCCCGATGAGCCGACCACCGCGGTCGAACTGCCGTTCGGCACTTCGAGATCGATCCCGCCGAGTACCCGGTGGTGGCCGAATGTCTTCGAAACGTCCGCCACGACAAGCCGACTCATAACCCGGCCGCCTTCCTGGATTGGGTGAACAGCAGATACGTCACCGGCACGGCCGCGACGATCATGATGAGTGCATAGGGCGCGGCCGCGGCGTAGTCCAATTCGCCCGACAGCGACCAGAATCGCATCGCCAGTGTGCGAGTTCCGCTGGGCGCCAACAGCAATGTCGCGGTCAATTCGGTCGCCACCGCAACGAATACCAGCGCACCGGCGGAGGCCGCGGCGGGCGCGGTCAACCGCAGCGTGACACGCAGGAAGGTGATCGGCCCCGACTGACCGAGCGAGCGCGACACTTCCTCCAGCCCGACCGGCACCTGCGCCAGCCCGGCCCGCACGCTGACCAGCGCCCGCGGCAGAAACATCAGCACATAGGCGGCTACGACCATGGTCACCGTCTGATAGAGCGGCGGCGCCCACCGAATGGTGACCGTCACCATGGCCAGCGCGATCACAATGCCCGGCAGCGAACTCGTAATGTAATTGGCGCCCTCCACCATTCGGGCGAAGGCCGATGTCGAGCGCACCGCAATCCAGGCCACCGGGAATGCGCACAGCGTGGTGAGCAGCGCGGCCATCGCCGCAAGGGCGATGGTCTGTCCGAGCGCCGTGCCGATCTCGGTGTAATCCCAGACCTGCGCACCGCCGATGCGCAGCCAGCGCACTATGGTCCACAGCGGCACGCCGATCGAGCCGACGACCACCGCGGCCAAAGCAACCAGAACCGGAATCATGCTGGGCCCCAACGCAATCCGGGCAGCCGCCCGAGGCGCACCGCTGCCGATCCTGGCGTAACGCGCCTTACCGCGTGCCCCCGCCTCGGCCGCGAGCAACACCAGACAGCACAGCACCAGCACACCGGCCAGCATGCTGCCCGCCGGACCGGCGAAACTGGATTGATACTGCTCGAAGATCGCGGTCGTGAAGGTGTCGAACCGGATCATCACGAATGCGCCGTATTCGGCGAGCAGATGCAGCGAGATGAGCAGTCCGCCGCCGAGAATCGCCAATCGCAACTGCGGCAGGACGATTCGGCTGAAGACCGCGACCGGACCGGAACCCAGCGCACGCGCCGATTCCTCCACTGCCGGATCGAGACGGCGCAGTGTGGCCGCCGCGGGCAGATACACCAGCGGGAAATACGACATGGTGGAGATCACCACACCCGCCCACAGCCCGTGCATGGTCGGGAAGACGCTGACCCAGCCGTAGCTGTTCACGAATGCGGGCACAGCGAGTGGTGCCGCGAATACCGGCCCCCACCACGCCGCGCCCGGCACATTCGTCCGCTCCACCACCCAGGCCAGTCCGACTCCCAGCACCACACAGATCGGGACGGTGACGATCACCAGCCCGACCGTATTGCGCAGCAGATCACCGACTCTCGGGCGGAAAACCAATTCCGCCGCCTCGTGCAGACCGGTGGAGAAGACGGTGGACACGATGTAGCCGAGCGGCACGAACGTCGCCGCCACCAATAGCAGCGCGACGGTCGTGACGAGTGGCCCGGGTCTTCCGACCCGGGGTGCGGCGACAGCGGTCCGGACGGCCATGACTAGAGCAGACCCGCCTCGGTCATCAGCGCCGTCACCTTCTTGGCATCGAGCTTGCTCGGATCGACGGCCGGCGCCTGCAACGAGGCCAGCGACGGCAGTGCCGGATTGGCCGCGACATCACTGGCGACCGGGTACTCCAACGAGGTGCCGTCGCGCAGGATCTCCTGGCCGGCCTTGGAGGTGATGAACTCCAGGAACTTCTGCGCCGACTCCTGCTTTTTGCTCGACTTCAGCACGCCGCCACCGGAAACCGAGACGAAGGCGCCCGGATCCTGGTTCTTGAAGTAGTGCAGCGCGGTGTGGCCGCTGCTCTCCTTGGTGTTGGCCTGATCGCGGTACCAGTAGTAGTGGTAGATCACGCCGCCGTCGGGCTGACCGGAGTCGACCGCCTTCATGGTGGCGACATTGTTCGGGAATGCGGTGGCGTTGTCCTTCATGCCCTTGAGCCATGCCTTGGTGGCGTCCTCGCCCTCGAGCGCGAGCAGCGCCGCCACGATGGCCTGGAAGTCGGCGCCGGAAACGCCCGCGCCCCAGCGGCCCTTCCACTGCGGCTGCGCCAGATCGAGCAGCGACGCGGGCAGCTGGTCGGCCGCGATCCTATCCTTGTTATAGACGAAAACCGTTGAGCGGGCGGCGATCCCGGTCCACTTCCCGGTGGATGGGCGGAACTGCGCGGGCACCTGGTCCAGCGTCTTCTTATCGACATCGGCGAACAGTCCGGCATTCTCCACCAGCGCCATGGCGGGGGAGTTCTCGGTCAGGAAGACATCGGCGGGGGAGGCCGCGCCCTCGGCGACCAACTGGTTGCCGAGTGCGGTGTCACCGCCCTGACGCAGCGTGACCTTGATGCCGGTCTCCTTGGTGAACGCGTCCACCCATTCCTTGGTCAGGGATTCGTGCTGGGCGTTGTAGACGGTGATCTCGTTCTTGTCGTCCGAGGAATTCGAACAGGCCGTCACGCCGAGCGCCGCGACAGCGACAGCCAGCGCTGCGGAAATCGCTTTCCATCTGATCGACATGTTCGAGTCCTTCCGACGTGCAAGGTTCCACTTCATATGATGAGGCTTACCTAAGCAAGATACCGCGTCCGAACTGGGGCGACGGTATCGGTACGGCTGCGACGGCGGCCCGGTCAGGACAGGCCCGAGAAGTCCCGCAGCACAACGTGATTGCGGTCGGTGAAGGTGCCGAGCGTGTAGTCCGGCAGCAGGCCGAAGTATTCGCCCCGGGTGGTCGCACTCCAGCGGCGGGCGGCCGCGGTGCGGGTCTTATAGAAGTTGATCATGTACCCGCCCTCGAACAGGCGCAGCAGGCTGTAGCCGCCCGGATACTCCTTGACCGCGGCGACTTCGAGGAATTCCACCGCGGCACCGGTGTCGGGCCGGGTGCGACGGTTGCGGTGGGTATGGCCACTGTGCTGCAGGAATACGCCGGGGACGCGCTCGTAGAGCGTCTGGAGTTCGATGCTGTCCGGGCGGTTGAGGACGAAACCCGGTCCGGCGGTATTGGTCAGACCGGATTCGATGGTCACCGGGTGATGTCCGAAGACCAGCGTCGGGCGGTCCGGATCTTCGCGAAGCAGCTCGCCGAGCCGGTCGAATTGCGGGCGTTCGATGCTGCCGCCCGAACCGTCGAGTTCGCTGGTGTCCAGGCCGATCAGCCGCAGGCCGCCCAACTCGTGCCCGATCAATTGCTGGCGCGGATTGAATTGCTCTGCCCAGCAATCGTAACGATCCGCAGGTGCGGGGATGCAGCTCTGATATTCCGAGCCCATGTGCGGACGGTCGTGATTGCCACGCACGGCGAGGTAGTCGCGGCCCTGTGCGCCCCAGGCGTCCAGGTGCCTGCGAACCGAGCGCGATTGCTCCGGCTTTGCCTCGGCGGTGAGATCGCCCGCGATGAGCAGGACGTCGGCGGCGCGGTCGGGGCGGCGCAGGTCATCGAGCATGGCCGCGAGCATTACCTCCGGGTAGGGCGGCAGGCCGGGCTCCTGCCGGAAACCCGGCGGCAGGTTGTCGACGACGAGGCCGCTGACCTGCTCGCCGTAGTGCACGTCATTGGCGAGTGCGACGGTGCGCAGCGGACGGCCGGGCGGCGGTGTCAGGGTGGTGAATTCGCCGCTGGATTCCGGACTTCCGGGAATGCGAGTGGCCAGCGAGAGCGCGGGGACAGCGCGGACGCCGTTCGACCATGCCTCGAATCGGTAGGGACGGCCTGGTTCGAGACCGTCGATCTCCGCATAGTGGAACGGGGTGCGCTCGTCCTCGGCATAACAGGTGGCCGGCGATGAATCGGCAGGACCCAGGCGCACTTCGGCGTCCGTGTCGACCGGCAGCAGTCGGCCGCTCGGATCCGGGGCCACCGTCGTCCAGGTGAGAATCACCGATCGATCGGTGACCGTGACGACCTCCAGATCGGTCGCGAAGAGCGGATTCGGTTGGGCCCGAACCGAACCCGGGTCCGCGAGGCTCGCGAGCGTGGCCAGCCCGATGGCGCTGAGGAAGGTCCGGCGCGACGGTCCGCAGCAGCTCATCCGACGAGATTACGTCAGTTCTTACCCGACTCCGCCGAGCAGACCTTCCACGTCCCGTCTTCCTTGCGTAGGTGTTCGGTGGTGCCCGTATCGGTATCCGGGGTCTCACCCGGGAGGGTCAGCGTGAGTTTGCCGGTGATCCGGGCCGTCGCACGGTCACCAGTGATGACGATGTCATCGATCTTGTCGATATCGACCTCGACCTTGGCGGTATCGAATTCCTTCCTCTGCTCCTCGGACAGCGTGTCGAATTCGGCACGGTCGGCCGCGCACGTCTTGGCGGCCGCGGCGGCGAACCCGTGCGACCCGAGCGTGTCGTAGAAGTCGTGGATGGCCACCTCGATCTTCTTCTCGTCCGAGGCGAGCGGCGTCTTGCCCTGCACGGTCAGCACCACGCCCGCGGCGACCGCACCCGCTATGACGAGCACCAGTACCAACAGGCCGATGATCAGCCCGGTCCTGCGCTTCTTCGGCGGCGGATACCCCGGCTGCTGATAACCGCCAGGCGGCGGATACCCCTGCTGCGGTCCATATCCCGGACCACCCGGCGGCGGATAACCACCCTGCTGCGGATATCCCGACCCACCCTGCTGCGGATAGCCATACGGCTGCTGCCCCGGCCCCTGCGGCGGCTCTCCGAACGGCGGTTGCCCACCCGGTGGATATGTCATCGTCCCGTCCTCCCGCTCACCCCAACTGTGTGTGAGATTACGGCAACTCGGACCACCACGACCGGACACCGATCAGTATCGGTTTTCGTAGATCTGATCATGTATCCGGCCGAGCCACCATCCGTCGATCAACGGGCACTACGAAAACTGAGTTCCGCGAAAGACCGGGCGGCTGCCGGTAATTCAGTGCTGACCGGCGAACTCACGGATGAGTGCGCCGGTGCTGTCGGGCTCTTCGACCATCGGCGTGTGGCCACAGTCGAGGCTCTCGATCCGAATGCCCGGGACGCGGCGGTAGTCCTCGAAAGAGTTCGGCTGCCAACGCTTGTCCTGAGCGCCGTAGAGCACCATGGCCGGCACGCCGAGGTCGGTGAGCCGGTCCGGTTCGGTCCGTTCCCGCAGGTAGTCATCCGACGCGGTGGAGGTCGCGGTGAGACTGCGGTAGGTCATGCCGCGCAGGTCGGCGACGAACTGGTCGGGGATCCGCACGTCCCGGGTGAACGCGGAGCTCATGGCTTGCCGGAGAACGACGTCCGGGAGCAGCGGCCACAGCGGCTGCCCGATCGCCGGAACGAACAGCAGGTTACCGACCGGACCGTTGTCGGTGACGGCGTCCAGGCGCGGTCCGGAGTCGATCAGCATGATCGCCGACACCAGGCCGTGGCGCTGTTCGGCCAGCGAGGTGGCCACGTAGCCGCCGGAGGAATGCCCGACGACGACCGCCTGGCGCACGCCCAGCTGGTCGAGCACGGCCCCGACTCGGCTCGCCTGTTCGGATGTGCTGTAGCCGCTGTCGGGTTTATCGGACTTGCCGTGGCCGAGCAGGTCGATGCGCACGACGTACAGGTCCCGCAAGGCGGGCAGCACCGCATCCCAGTAGGCGGTCGATGCGCCGAGCCCGTGCAGCAGCACCAGCGCGCGAGCGCCGGGTGTTCCGTCGGCGACGACGTGGATGTCTCCGCCCGGCAGGTGCACCATGTGCTCGTGCGAGCCGTCGGTCTCGGCGTTCGCTGCGCCCGTCGTATTGCCGGTGAGCACGGCGACCAGGACGGTGGCGATCAGCAGCCCGATATTCCGCCACCGATTCGGTCCTGCGGCGGCAGTGGTTTCGTCCACGGTTCCTCCTTCGATTGGTTGGTACGCCACCACGTTCGGGCACGACAACGGGTCGCGTATTGAAGAAATGTCAGCGTCCGCGGCTGCTCATACAATCGACGTGTGCCTTGGGACATCGCGCGACCGGCGCGGCCACCCGCCCTGCGCGGCGTCGACATGGCCGGATTTCATGTTCACGGGGACGGCCCGGAGCAGGTGCGTGTCATTCCGCATCCGGCGGTCACAGTGATCGTCGAGTTCGGCGAGTGCAGCTTCGAGGTCCGCGACTCGACGGGCCGCAGCCATTCGGGCAGCCTGACCCTCGGCCTCGCCGGCACCGCGCTTCCGGTCCGCGTCGACGCCGTCGAATGCGTCCAGATCCGCCTGGAACCGGTTGTCGCCCAGGCCATCCTCGGCCTCCCGCCCAGCGACCTGGGCGCAACCATCATCGGCCTGGACGAGCTCTGGGGTCGCGAGGCAGTGTGGCTGCGCGAGCGCCTGCACGAGACACCGAGGTGGGCCGACCGATTCGCCCTGGTCGACGCCGCGCTGTCCACGCGGTCCAGGCACGACCACCGCGTCGACCCGGAGGTCGCCTGGGCATGGCGCCAAATCAAGCTCAGCCACGGCCGATTCCGCGTCGAGCACCTCGCCGCCGAGCTGGGCTGGAGCCGCCAACGACTGTGGTCACGCTTCGGCACCCAAATCGGCCTGACCCCCAAACGCGCCGCCAAACTGGTCCGCTTCGACCACGCCGTCCACCGCCTCGTCCAAGGGCACTCCCCCTCCCGAGTAGCAGCAGACACCGGCTACGCCGACCAATCCCACCTCCACCGCGACATCCGCGAATTCACCGGCGCACCCCCCACTTCCGCAGCCACCGAACCCTGGCTCACAATCGACGACCGAGCCTGGCCGTCGACCACAGCGACGTAATCCGACACGACATTCGAGCACTACCGCCCAGACTCCCCGAGGTATCGCCGGCGGTGATTGCGGCATGGCTGAGGCACGCTGATGCCAGTGTCACAGCGAGGATCTACGCCTATTCGCAAGACGATGCCCCGCGGGATGCGGCAAAGACACGAAGTCGTGTCATCGGATGTCATCCATGCGAGCTGACTTGGCGGCATGAAAAAAGGCTCTGACCGGAATGTACTGGTCAGAGCCTTTGCATCGGTGCCCTCGGCAGGATTCGAACCTGCGGCCTTCTGCTCCGGAGGCAGACGCTCTATCCCCTGAGCTACGAGGGCGGGATAGGTTTCGAACGGTGCCGGTGGCGGCGGCCGTTCGGGCGGGGCCAAGCGTATCGCATTGCGGGGCGTCCGCCAAAAAGTGTGTCGGGCCGGGGAGTTTCGGGTCCCGGCCCGACACGATGGATCAGTTCTGCGGCAGTGGTTTCGCGTTGCGGGCGGTCAGCATGGTGGTTATGAGTTGTGCTTCGCCCTGCTGGGTGGTCGCCATGGCGGCCGCGAGTGTGCGCACCGCGGTGGTTTCGGCGTGCTGGGCGGCGTATTCGGTCATCGAGAGTCCGCCCTGATGGTGGCGCAGCATCAGTTGCAGGAACATCGTGTCCAGTGTGGGACCGGTGGCCTGGCGTAGCGCGGTCACCTCCGCGGTGGTCGCCATGCCCGGCATGGAAGCCGACGGGCCGGACATTGTGTGGTCGGTGGTAGCGCCGGAATGCGAATGGCCCGGCTGTTCGGTCATCCAGCCCATATATCCGTCCACATTCTGGTTCGGTTTACCCCACATCTGCAGCCAGCCCTGCATCCGGCCGATCTGTTCCTGCTGGGTGGTCAGAATGTCGTAGGCCAGCCTGCGCACATCGTTGTCGGTGGAACCGATGAGCGCGATACCGGCCATTTCTATGGCCTGCGCGTGGTGTGCCGACATGTCCTGGCTGAATCCGATATCGACCGCGCCGGGATCGGGTTCGCTATTGCCGTCCAGCGGCAGCCGGGCCAGCACGCCGACCGCGAAGCCGATCAGCAGGATGCCGATCGCACCGAGCACCAGCAGCGGAGTGCGCTGCCGCCGCGCCTGCGCGGCCAAACCCGTGGAATCGTTCGCCAAGTCCGGCTCGATTTCGGTATCCACGGGCATCTACTGACCTTCCGTCGGCTGGGTCGGAATTCCGGTTGGCACGCCGGGGATATTCGGCACGCCCGGAATGCTCGGCATACCGGGCAGACCACCCGAGGCGCCGCCGAGTTCGGTCTGGTCCTGCGACAGGCCCTTGCCGTCCATCGGCACCGCATCCGGTCCGGGCGGCGTCGGGTCGTACGGCGTCGGGTTGTTCGCGTCGAACGCGGGGTTCGAGCAGCTCGCGCCCACCTCGGGGTAGGCGTATTGGTTCGCGCGCAAGGCTGTGATGAACTGGTTGACCCGCTTGTCGTCGGCGCTGTCCAGCTTCAGCTGATGCCCCCACGACTGCAGCGATATCGCCGAGGTCAGTCCGGGGAACGGCGACATCAACGTGAACGGCTTACCTTCGACCTTCTGCTTCAGCGTGTCGATGCCCGCCGCGTCGACCTTGTCGGGGTTGTAGGCGATCCACACTGCACCGTGCTCGAGCGAATGCACCGCGTTCTCGACCCGGACCGGCTTGCTGTAGACCACGCCCATGCAGTTCGCCCAGACCTGATCGTGCGGACCACCGAACGGCGGGGTCTGGTCGTACGCGACGCGCTGAGTTCCCGCGACGTGCAGTCCCGCCGGGTAGTCCTTCTTGGTCACCCCGGCGATCTGATCCGACGGATCCTTCTTCTGCGCACTCGGCGTGAATTTCTCGAGTTCGGCCTTGTCCCGATACTTCGGCACCAGGCTGAACGCGAGCGCACCGATCAATGCGATGATCACCAAGGCGGCTCCGATGACCAACCAGGGGATCTGGCGCTTCTTCAACGGGCCCTTGCCCATGGGAACCTTGCCGCCGCCTTTCTTCCGCGACGGTGCGACCTTCCCTGCGGCCCGGACGGCCTTGGCCGATTTGGCGCTCGTGCTGCTCGGCATAGCTCGCTGTGCTCTTTCCACGTATTGATCCACGGTGCTGGGTGGTTGCGGAGGGCTCCGCCGAGGTGCCCACTCGAGGCGTACACCTGCCCAGACCATAGGATAGAGACTCGTGACTCCAGCTGACCTTGCAGATCTCCTTCGCGCGACCGCGGCGAAGGTGCTTGTCGAACGTGGACTGGACCCTGCGGTCCTGCCCGACGAGGTCAACGTGGAGCGCCCCCGTAATCCGGAACATGGCGACTATGCCACGAATGTGGCCATGCAGGTAGGTAAGAAGGCCGGAACGAATCCGCGCGAGTTGGCGACCTGGCTGGCCGAGGCACTGGCCACCACGGACGCCATCGATGTCGCCGAGGTCGCCGGTCCCGGCTTCCTCAACATCCGGCTCGCCGCCTCCGCTCAGGGCGCGATCCTGCAACAGGTATTGACCGCGGGTGCCGCCTACGGCACCTCGGACACCCTGAAGGGCACCCGGATCAATCTGGAATTCGTGTCGGCCAATCCGACCGGTCCGGTGCATCTCGGGGGCACCCGCTGGGCCTCCGTCGGTGATGCGCTCGGCCGCATTCTTGCCGCGCAGGGCGCCGAGGTGACCCGCGAGTACTACTTCAACGACCACGGCGCGCAGATCGACCGCTTCGCGAAATCCCTGGTCGCCGCCGCTACCGGCGCGCCGACCCCGGAGAACGGCTACGCGGGTGAATACATCGGCGAGATCGCCGCCGAGATCGTGGCCGGGCACCCCGAGGCGGCGACCCTGCCGGAAAACGAGCAGCTCGAACTTTTCCGTGCCGAGGGCGTCGAGTTGATGTTCGCCCATATCAAGGAATCGCTGCACGAATTCGGCACCGATTTCGACGTGTACTTCAACGAGAGTTCGCTTTTCGAATCCGGTGCGGTCGAACAGGCCGTCACCAAGCTCAAGAATTCCGGCGATCTCTACCAAAAGGACGGGGCCTGGTGGATCGCCAGCTCCGAATACGGTGACGATCAGGACCGCGTCGTTCTCAAGAGCGACGGCAATGCCGCCTATATCGCCGGTGATATCGCCTACTTCCAGAACAAACGCTCGCGCGGCTTCGATTTGTGCATCTACATGCTCGGTGCGGACCATCACGGCTATATCGGCCGTTTGAAGGCCGCCGCGGCCGCCTTCGGCGATGATCCGGCCACCGTCGAGGTACTCATCGGACAGATGGTGAATCTCGTCAAAGACGGTGTGGCCGTGCGCATGTCCAAGCGTGCGGGCACCGTCGTGACCCTCGACGATCTGGTCGAGGCCATCGGCGTCGACGCCTCCCGGTACTCGCTGGTGCGCAGCTCGGTGAACTCGAGCATCGATATCGACCTGAACCTGTGGACCAACCAGAGCAACGAAAACCCGGTCTACTACGTGCAATACGCGCACGCCAGGACGGCGTCCATCGCGCGCAACGCCGCCGAATTCGAATACGACACGGTGACACCGGATTTCGGTCTGCTCACCGCCGATGAAGAGGGTGAACTCATCCGCACCATCGGCGAATACCCGCGCGCCGTCGCCAGCGCCGCGAGCCTGCGCGAACCGCACCGCGTCGCACGGTATCTGGAGGAACTGGCCGGTGCCTACCACCGGTTCCAGACCAATAAGAACCTGCGCGTACTGCCCCTCGGCGACGAACCCGTCACGCCGACCAATGCCGCCAGGCTGGCCCTGGCCAATGCCACCCGTCAGGTGCTGAGCAACGGCCTCGAGCTGCTCGGCGTTAGTGCACCGGAGCGAATGTGAGTGTTCACCCGGCCGGTCCTCGGCATGCAGATATTCCACACGCACCCAGCCTTGCGGAGCGTCCGAGCGATCCCGAGCAGATGATCGATCTGCCCGCGAATGTATGGCCGCGCAACGCTTCTCGCGATGCCGAGGGCGTCGTGCACCTGGCCGGTGTGCCGGTGCACGAGCTCGCCGAGCAGTTCGGCACTCCACTGTTCGTGGTCGACGAGGACGACTTCCGTTCCCGCTGCCGCGATATGGTCGCCGCCTTCGGCCCGGACGCGCGAGTTCACTACGCCTCCAAGGCATTCCTGTGCGGTGAGATCGCCCGCTGGATCCGCGACGAGGGCCTTTCCCTCGATGTCTGCTCCGGCGGCGAACTGGCCGTCGCACTGCACGCGGGCTTCCCCGCGAACCGAATCGCATTGCACGGCAACAACAAATCGGTCGCCGAACTGGCGACCGCGGTCGAGGCCGGCGTCGGGCATGTGGTGGTCGACTCGCTGATCGAGATCGAGCGCCTGGAGGCCATCGCGGGCCACGCGGGAGTCGTCCAGGATGTGCTCGTCCGCGTCACCGTCGGCGTGGAAGCCCATACCCACGAATATATTTCGACCGCACACGAGGATCAGAAGTTCGGCTTCTCGATCGCGGGCGGCGACGCCATGGAAGCGCTCGCTCGCGTCTTCGAGGCCGATAATCTCCGGCTCGTCGGTCTGCACAGCCACATCGGTTCGCAGATCTTCGAAATCGATGGCTTCGAGATCGCCGCGCGCCGCATGCTCGGCCTGCTGCGCGAGGCCATCGACAAGTTCGGAATCGAGCGCACCGCGCAGATCGCCACACTGGATCTCGGTGGCGGACTTGGCATTTCGTACCTGCCCAATGACGATCCGCCGCCGCTCGACGAATTCGCCGCGAACCTGCGCAAGCTGGTCGCCACCGAGGCGAGCCGCGCCGGACTGCCCGAGCCCAAGATCGCCGTCGAACCCGGCCGCGCCATCGCCGGACCGGGCACCGTCACCCTCTACGAGGTCGGCACCATCAAAGACGTCTCGCTCGACGGCGGACTGCGCAGGCGCTATGTCAGCGTCGACGGCGGCATGAGCGATAATATCCGCCCCGCGCTGTATCAGGCCGACTACGACTGCCGCCTGGTTTCGCGCTCCTCCGACGCCGCGCCCGTGGTCGCGCGGGTCGTCGGAAAGCATTGCGAGAGTGGGGATATCGTCATCCGCGATACATGGATGCCCGCCGATGTCGGCCCCGGCGATCTGGTCGCCGTCGCCGCGACCGGCGCGTACTGCTACTCGATGTCCAGCCGGTACAACCAGCTGACTCGGCCGGCGGTCGTCGCGGTGCGGGGCGGTGTGCCGCGTCTCATTCTGCGCCGGGAAACGGTGGCGGATCTGCTCAGCCTGGAGGTGGAATCATGACGGACGCAGCGAAGTTCGGTGTATGGGGAACTGATCGTCCGATCGGAGTCGCGGTCCTCGGGATGGGCAATGTCGGCACCGAGGTGGTGCGGATTCTGCGCGACCACGCCGATGACCTGCGTGCGCGCGTCGGCGCGCCGGTGGTGCTGCGCGGTGTCGCCGTGCGCAACCTGGAAGTCGACCGCGGTATCCCGGCCGAATTGCTGACCACCGACGCCGACTCGCTGGTCGCCCGCGAGGATGTCGATCTGGTGGTCGAGGTCGTCGGCGGCATCGATCCGGCCCGCCGCCTCATTCTGGCCGCGCTCAACGCGGGCAAATCCGTGGTGACCGCCAATAAGGCACTGCTGGCCGACTACACCGGCGAGCTCGCCGCCGCCGCCGAGCGCAACCGCGCCGACCTGTATTTCGAGGCCGCGGTCGCCGGCGCGATTCCGGTGGTGCGCCCGCTGATCCAGTCGCTGTCCGGTGACCGGGTGAACAAGGTCGTCGGCATCGTCAACGGCACCACCAACTTCATCCTCTCCGCGATGGACGAGACCGGCGCGGACTACGCGGTAACCCTCAAAGAGGCGACCCGCCTCGGCTATGCGGAGGCCGATCCGACCGCCGACGTCGAGGGTTACGACGCCGCCGCCAAGGCCGCGATTCTGGCCTCGCTGGCCTTCCACACCCGCGTGACCGCGGCCGATGTGTACCGCGAGGGCATTTCCAAGATCACCGCCGAGGATCTGGAGACCGCCTCCGCACTGGACTGCACGGTCAAATTGCTCGCCATCTGCGAGCGGGTCGGCGCGGGTCCGGGCGAACCGAGCCCGGAAGAGGGCGGCAAGGAGCGCGTCTCGGTGCGCGTCTACCCGGCCCTCATTCCGCGCAAGCACCCACTGGCCGCGGTCACCGGCGCGTTCAACGCGGTGGTCGTCGAGGCGGAGAACGCCGGTCGGCTGATGTTCTACGGCCAGGGCGCGGGCGGTGCCCCGACGGCGTCGGCGGTACTCGGCGATCTGGTGATGGCGGCGCGCAATAAGTTCTTCGGTGGCCGCGCTCCGGGCGAGTCGGTTTATGCTGAGCTACCGATCGCGCCGATCGGCGATACGCCCACGCGTTACCACGTGAACCTGCAGGTCGCGGACCGACCCGGGGTGCTGGCCAAGGTGGCGGGCGAATTCGCCAACCACGAGGTGAGTATCTCCACGGTCCGTCAGGAAGGACACGGCGAGGGTGCGCGCCTGGTCGTGGTCACCCACCACGCTTCGGAGTCGGCGCTCGCGGACACCGTCGCCGCCCTGGCGGATATGGAATCCGTCACATCCGTGACCAGCGTTCTGAGATTGGAAGGCACCAACGAATGAGTACGACCAGGGGACGGCAGACGGCGGAGCCGGCGGGGTGGGTGAGTACAGCCATTGCGCCGCAGGCAGGTGTGCACTCGCGGTGGCCGGGCCTGATCGCCGCGTATCGCGATCGGCTGGCCGGCGCCGCCGATTGGGACCCGGTCACCCTGTACGAGGGCGGCACCCCGCTGGTGCCTGCACCGCACCTCTCGCAGCTGACCGGCTGTGATGTGTATCTCAAGGTCGAGGGCCTGAATCCGACCGGGTCCTTCAAGGACCGCGGCATGACCATGGCCATCACCGACGCGAAGTACCGCGGGCAGAAGGCCGTGCTGTGCGCGTCCACCGGCAACACCTCGGCATCGGCCGCCGCGTACGCGACCCGGGCCGGGATGAGCTGTGCGGTGCTGATTCCGCAGGGCAAAATCGCCATGGGCAAGCTGGCCCAGGCCGTCATGCTCGGCGCGAAGATCATCCAGGTCGACGGCAATTTCGACGACTGTCTCGAGCTGGCGCGCAAGGTCACCGCGGAATTCCCGACCGTCGGTCTGGTGAATTCGGTGAATCCGGCCCGCATCGAGGGCCAGAAGACCGCCTCGTTCGAGATCTGCGACGTGCTCGGCAAGGCGCCCGACGTGCACGCCCTTCCGGTCGGCAATGCGGGCAATATAACCGCCTACTGGCGCGGTTACCGCGAGTACTACGCCGACGGCATCACCACCGGCCTGCCGCGCATGCTCGGTGTGCAGGCCGCGGGCGCCGCGCCGCTGGTCAACGGTGCCCCGGTCAAGGATCCGGAGACCATCGCCACCGCGATCCGGATCGGCGCGCCCGCGTCCTGGAACGGTGCGGTGGAGGCCAAGGAGCAGTCCGGCGGCGCCTTCCGCGCCGCCACCGACGAGGAGATCCTCGAGGCGTACCGGCTGGTCGCCGCGACCGAGGGTGTTTTCGTCGAGCCCGCGTCGGCGGCCAGCATCGCCGGCCTGCTCGCCGCGCGCAAGGAGGGTTGGCTGGATGCCGGGCTGACCGTCGTGTGCACGGTGACCGGCAACGGCCTCAAGGATCCGGATAACGCACTCGCGGGAATGCCGCAGGTGCAGGCGATTCAAGTCGACCCGATCGCGGTCGCCCACGAACTCGAGCTGGCCTGAGTTGAATTCGCGCGAAAGCCAACTGATGACGAGGACGCTGCCCGCCGGTCTGTCCGTGACCGCGCGGGTGCCCGCGTCCAGTGCCAATCTCGGCCCCGGATTCGATTCGCTCGGTATGGCTTTGGGCATCTACGACGAGATCGAGGTGCGCACTACCGATTCCGGCCTTACCATCCGAGTGGAGGGTGAGGGTGCCGACGATGTGCCATGGGGCCCTTCACATCTCGTGGTACGCGCGATCGAGCGCGGCCTGGAGGCGGTGGGCGTCTGGGCCGATGGTCTCGATGTGGTGTGCCGCAACGTAATTCCGCATTCGCGTGGTCTCGGTTCGTCGGCCTCGGCGGTGGTCGGAGGTCTCGCCGCGGGCTGTGGTCTCGCCGCGAAATTGGATCCGGCATTGGCCATCGGCAGTGACCAATTGGTCCAGCTCGCATCGGAATTCGAAGGTCATCCCGACAATGCCGCGGCCAGCGTGCTCGGCGGAATCGTGGTGTCCTGGACCGAAACCGCCGCGGACGCCGCAAGCGACGGTGCTGCGGCGCCCGATCACGGCCGCGTCTACCGTGCGGTGCGCCTCGATCCGCATCCCACGCTGCGTCCGGTGGTGCTGATTCCCGAAGAGCGCTCTTCGACCGCGCATACCCGCGGCCTGTTGCCCGAGGTCGTGCCGCATGGCGATGCCGCGTTCAACGTCAGCCGTGCCGCGCTCGCGGTGGTCGCCCTGACGCAACGTACCGACCTGCTCCTGCCCGCGACGGCCGATCGTCTGCATCAGACCCAGCGTGCGCCCGCACTGCCGCTGACCACCGAATGGATCGCCCGGCTGCGTGCGGCCGGGATCGCGGCCACGGTATCCGGCGCGGGGCCGACCGTACTGGCCTTGGGTACCAGCGAATTCCCCGCCGAACTCCGTGAACTCGCGGCCATCGACGGGCTCCGCGTCGTCGAGCCGGGACTTGCGGAAGGCGTCCAGGTCGACTGACGGCGCGTCTGCCTTGCCGAGGTTCCAGGTTGCCAGCTATCCTGAGCACGTCCGTACATCGTGCGCATCAGACGCCGGTGCTTCATCAGGGCAATCGCTCCAGCAGGCTCCAGGCTCGAGCCTCCAGGCCATGGGGGTGCTGCGTAGCTGCGCAACTGGAATGATCTTTCCCACCTTTCGGGAACTGGTGGCGAAGCCGCCGGTCCGGCGGGGCAGGTGATACGGCAAAAGCGCCGGTCCGAGCTTTGTGCTCGGCCCTCGCATCCGAGTCCGGCAGAACGCGCGGACTGCGGGACGAAACCCTCGAAACAGCACACGGCAATCGAGGGAAGGAAAGGATTTCCGTGACAGATACGGACCTGCTCGCGACACCCGGGGTGGATTCCAACCCGGCAGGGGACCGCGAAAGTGACTCCGGACAGATTTCGAAGATGAGCGAACAAACCGACGTCGCACGATCGGGGCTGACTGGAATGCTGTTGCCGCAATTGCGCGCGCTCGCGGGGGAGCTCGGTATCCGAGGCACCTCTGGAATGCGCAAAGGCGATTTGATCGCCGCCATCAAGGAAAATCAGGCCGGAAAGTCGGCGAAGGCGGAAAAGTCCGCGCGAGGCGAGGTGAAGTCCGATGCGGGCGCCGCCAAGGCGGCGCCGGTAAAGGCCGAGCAGGGCACCCTCGACGTGGCGCCCGTTGCTTCCGCGCCGGTGAAGGAGGCTCCCGCCCAGGCGAAGGAAGCGCCCGCGAAGGAGACCGTCGCCGAATCCGCCGCGCCGAAAGCTGCCGAGAAGTCGGCGGAGCCCAAGTCCGGGCAGGCACAGGCCGAGGCCGCGGCGTCGGAGACCACCGAGGATTCCGGTCGCGAGGCAGGTCAGCGCGGTCGCGGCAGGCAGCGTCGCGGTCGTGACCAGGCGCGCGCCGGTGGCGAGGCCGCTGTGGGCGAGGCCCGTGCTGACGAGCCCAAGTCGGACCAGGAGCAGGGCGAACGTCGCCGCGAGCGCAGCCAGGGCGGCGAGCGCAGCCAGGGCGGCGAGCGCAACCAGGGCGAGCGCAACAACCAGAACGGCAGTGCCAATGGCGGCCGTGGCGGCGAGGGCGGTGGCCGCAGCGATGCCAACCGTGGCGGTGACGAGGACGAGGGCGGTCGCGGACGGCGGGGACGTCGCTTCCGGGAACGTCGTCGTGGTCGCGACCGCGAGGGTGGCGCCGGTGGCGGTGAGGCCCGCGAGCTCGAGATCCGCGAGGACGACGTCTTGCAGCCGGTCGCGGGCATCCTCGACGTACTGGACAACTACGCCTTCGTACGCACCTCGGGTTATCTGGCCGGACCGAACGACGTCTATGTGTCGATGAACCTGGTCCGCAAGAACGGCCTGCGCCGCGGTGACGCGATCACCGGTGCGGTGCGCGCCCCACGCGACGGCGAGCAGAGCAACCAGCGCCAGAAGTTCGATCCGCTGGTGCGGCTGGATACGGTCAACGGTGGTGAGGTCGACGCCGCCAAGCGGCGCCCCGAGTTCAGCAAGCTCACCCCGCTGTACCCGAACCAGCGCCTGCGGCTGGAGACCCAGCAGAACAAGCTGACCACCCGCGTCATCGACCTGATCATGCCGATCGGTAAGGGCCAGCGCGCCCTGATCGTCTCCCCGCCGAAGGCCGGTAAGACGACGATCATGCAGGACATCGCGAACGCCATCGCCATCAACAACCCCGAGGTGTACCTCATGGTCGTGCTGGTCGACGAGCGTCCGGAAGAGGTCACCGATATGCAGCGTTCGGTGAAGGGTGAGGTCATCGCCTCCACCTTCGACCGTCCGCCGTCAGATCACACCTCGGTCGCCGAACTCGCCATCGAGCGCGCCAAGCGCCTGGTGGAAATGGGCAAAGATGTTGTGGTGCTGCTCGACTCGATCACCCGATTGGGCCGTGCGTACAACAACTCCTCGCCCGCTTCGGGCCGAATCCTGTCCGGTGGTGTCGATTCCACTGCGCTGTACCCGCCCAAGCGGTTCCTCGGGGCGGCGCGCAATATCGAGAACGGCGGCTCGCTGACGATCATCGCGACCGCGATGGTGGAGACCGGCTCGACCGGTGACACGGTGATCTTCGAGGAGTTCAAGGGCACCGGCAATGCCGAGCTCAAGCTGGACCGCAAGATCGCGGAACGGCGCGTGTTCCCGGCCGTCGACGTCAATCCGTCCGGTACTCGTAAGGACGAGCTACTGCTCAGCCCAGACGAGGCGGCGGTGCTGCACAAGCTGCGCCGCGTACTGTCCGGCCTGGACTCGCACCAGGCGATCGATCTGCTGATCGACCGTCTGAAGAAGTCCAAGAACAACCTCGAGTTCCTGATGCAGGTCAGCAAGACCGCGCCGGGCGCGCTCGACGAATGAGTGAACGGGGACTCCGCGGAGGCGGGGTCCCCGTGCTTTTTGCGCAAACGTCGCAGCTGATTTCGCGGGCACATGGGTAACTCGCCGGGTACGCCGAGAACTGAGGTTCACTGCCCGCCGCCGGTCCGCCGTGGTGGTCTCCACGTACATGACGTCCGGCAAAAGGCGCGCGGGGGCGGGCGAGCGCCCGTTCGGCGTTCTCGGGCTGAAGAATGCGAGACCTATGCCTGCCGCGCCCGTGATCATGAAGGCCAGGATGATCGCGGTCGTGACGGCCGGGCTACCGCTGTTCGCGGCGGTAGTGGCCGGGTCGAACTGGGCGGCAGTGGGCTTCGTGTATGCGTAGGTGTCCGGGCGATCCGGAGTGGTAAACCAGCCGACCGCGACAGTGAGAATCAACGAAACGAATACCGCCAGTGCAACGCGGCTGTTCACAGGGTTCTCCTTTCTGTCTCGGCACGCCGATGTGCATCAGGCCTAAATTCTATGAACAGTGATGTTCGTATCCACGAGTAGCGGACTACCCGAATTAAGGGTTCCGTAAGAACACGATCAACGCGTGCCGCTAGTTCAACTGGCAATAAGACTCGGGGACTACCTAGGGGCGGGAACAAAACCGGGGGCCGGAGGCGTTTTGGGAGCGTAACCGCCGTTCTGGCATACTGAGCGGTCGTTGCGTCTGCTCCGACGAGCAGGCCTCCCGCCTAAGTCGGCTCCGGTTCACGTCCTCGCGATCTGCGCGGGCGACCCGGCGGCCAATATCGAGAGGACACCCATGAAGGCAGGAATTCACCCGGCGTATGTCGAGACCACGGTCGTCTGTGGTTGCGGCAACACCTTCCAGACTCGCAGCACCAAGGAGTCGGGACACATCACCGTCGAGGTCTGCTCGCAGTGCCACCCGTTCTACACCGGCAAGCAGAAGATCCTCGACACCGGTGGTCGCGTGGCCCGCTTCGAGGCTCGCTACGGCAAGCGTGCCGGCAAGAAGGCCGACGCAAAGTAGCTTCCTCGCCGACGCCCGGTCCTGCACTGCAGGCCGGGCGTCGGCGCTTTTGTGGGGCCAGTACGGATAACGAGAGGAAGCACCGTGACGCAACCGTCCGCGATCGATGACATTCTGGCCGAGCACGCGGGCCTGGAGA
Source organism: Nocardia sp. NPDC049526 (assembly GCF_044465765.1). Classification (NCBI taxonomy): domain Bacteria; kingdom Bacillati; phylum Actinomycetota; class Actinomycetes; order Mycobacteriales; family Nocardiaceae; genus Nocardia; species Nocardia sp. NPDC049526. Next base: position 226,847 of record NZ_JBITMA010000012.1, read on the forward strand.
CGCAGCTCGCCGATCCGGCGCTGCACAACGATCCGGGTGCCGCGCGCCGGGTCGGCAAGCGGTTCGCCGAGCTGGCTCCGATCATGGCCACCTACAACAAGCTGAAGTCCGCCCGCGAGGATCTCGCCGCCGCGCAGGAACTCGCGGCCGACGACGCGTCCTTCGCCGCCGAGGTGCCGGATCTGGAACAACAGGTCACCGAGCTGGAGCAGACCCTCGCGGACCTGCTCGCCCCGCGCGACCCGCACGACGGCGACGATGTGGTGCTCGAGGTGAAATCCGGTGAGGGCGGCGAGGAATCGGCGCTGTTCGCCTCGGATCTGGCCCGGATGTACGTCCGCTATGCCGAGCGGCATGGCTGGAAGGTCGAGATTCTCGATGTGAACATCTCCGACCTGGGCGGCTACAAGGACGCGACCATCTCCATCAAAAGCCGCGACGCCGCGCGCGACGGTGTCTGGTCTCGCTTCAAATTCGAGGGCGGCGTGCACCGCGTCCAGCGGGTTCCGGTGACCGAATCGCAGGGCCGCATCCATACCTCGGCGGCCGGTGTACTGATCTACCCGGAGCCCGACGAGGTCCAAGAGGTGCAGATCGACGAATCGGATCTGCGCATCGACGTCTACCGCTCCTCCGGCAAGGGGGGCCAGGGCGTCAACACCACCGACTCGGCGGTCCGCATCACCCATCTGCCCTCGGGCATCGTCGTGACCTGCCAGAACGAGCGCTCCCAGTTGCAGAACAAAGCCCGTGCCATGCAGGTGCTCGCGGCTCGACTGCAGGCGCTCGCCGAGGAGCAGGCCGATCAGGAAGCCGCGGCCGGCCGGGCCTCCCAGATCCGCACCGTGGACCGTTCCGAGCGCATCCGCACCTACAACTTCCCGGAGAACCGCATCACCGATCACCGCATCGGCTTCAAGGCGCACAACCTCGACGCCGTACTCGACGGTGATATGGACGCACTCCTGGATGCCCTGGGCAAGGCGGATCGCGAAGCCCGAATGGCCGCGGAGTAATCGAGTCCTGACCCCTGGATCTTCGATCCGCGGCCCGCGATGCGAGTCTTCGAGCACCTACGACCGGCAAAAGAAGAGGCTGACGAGCCCATGACGCGAGTTGCTTTGCGCCCCGCCATCAACAAGGCAGTGGAAACTCTGCGGACGGCGGGTGTGCACAGTCCGCAGGCCGACGCCGAACATCTGGCCGCCCACCTGCTCGGTGTCGAGCGGACCAGGCTGGCGCTCACCCCGCTGGTCGCGCCGGAACTCCTCGAGGACTATCGAGCCCTGGTGGACCGGCGCGCGCAGCGTATTCCGCTGCAGCACCTGACCGGCACCGCGGCGATCGGCGAAATCGAACTCGCGGTCGGCCCCGGCGTCTTCGTGCCGCGTCCCGAGACCGAGTTGCTGTTCGCCTGGGCATTGGCGCAATTGGAGGCGCTGCCGCACGATCACACACCGGTCGTCGCCGATCTGTGCACCGGTTCCGGTGCGCTGGCGCTTGCCATTGCCCAGGCCCGCCCGGATGCGGACGTGCACGCGATCGAAATCGATCCCGCGGCCCTGCAATGGGCGCGACGCAATGCCGACCTGCGCATTGCCGAAGGCGACACCCCGATCACCCTGTACGCCGACGATGTCACCGACCCGAATCTGCTCACCGAATTGAACGGTGCGGTCGATCTCGTCGTCGCCAATCCGCCGTACATTCCCGAAGGCGCCGAACTCGATCCCGAGGTCGCCGATCACGATCCGCATCTGGCCCTCTTCGGCGGTCCGGACGGGCTGGACGTCATCCGTCGGATGATCCCCACCATCACCCGTCTGCTGCGTCCCGGCGGCTCCTGCGCCATCGAACACGACGACACCAACGGCTCCGTTCTCGCCGCTCTGCTGGCCGAACAGGGTGACTTCACCGACATCGTCGAGCATCCGGACCTCGCGGGTAAGCCCCGCTTCGTCGCCGCGACGCGTGCTTGACCCGGTGACCGTCGGATCGAACCAACCCCGCCGATGGTGGCATCGAGTGGCACGCGTGACAGGATGGTGGCCGTGAGTACCGTCTACGACTGCGCGGATCCCGACTCGCGCGCCGCCGGACTGACCGCGGCCACCAGTGCCCTGAAATCCGGTCGGCTGGTCGTATTGCCGACCGATACCCTGTACGGCCTGGCCGCCGACGCGTTCGATTCCACCGCGGTGAGCGATCTGCTCGCCGCCAAGCGGCGTGGTCGCGATATGCCGGTACCGGTGCTGGTCGGCTCCTGGCACACCATCGACGGTCTGGTGTTCTCGGTGCGCCCGCAGGCTCGCGAGCTGATCCGGGCATTCTGGCCCGGTGGGCTGAGTCTTGTTGTGCAACAGGCGCCTTCGCTCGCTTGGGACCTCGGTGACACCCGTGGCACGGTCATGCTGCGGATGCCGCTGCACCCGGTCGCGCTGGAACTGCTGCGCGAGGTCGGACCGCTTGCGGTCTCCAGCGCCAATGTCTCCGGACAGCCGCCCGCCAAGACCGCCGCCGAGGCGCGCGATCAGCTCGGCGATCTGGTCGGCGTCTATCTCGACGGCGGCCCGGCCGAACACGCGGTCGCGTCCACCATCGTCGACCTCACCGCCGATCAGCCGCGGATCCTGCGCGCGGGCGCGGTACCGGTCGGCGATATCGCCGATGTGCTCGGAATGTCCCCGGAGGCGCTGACCAGCGTCGCGACGCGGTGACCTCGGGACGCAGTGATCGTATGGCGGATCAGATAAACGGATGATCGGTTCGGGTGCGGTAGTTCCTTTGCGCGAGCTGCTGCTCGTGCTTCTCATCTCGGGCACGGTGACCTTCCTGGCCACCGGCGGAATTCGGGTGCTCGCCATCGCCTTCGGCGCGGTGGCGGTGCCGCGCGAGCGGGATGTGCACGTCAAACCGATTCCGCGAATGGGCGGCGTCGGCATGTACGTCGGGGTGGTCGCAGCGGTACTGTTCGCGCACCAATTGCCCGCGCTGCGAAGGGGTTTCGATTACGCGCCGGATATTCCGGCGGTACTGGTGGCGGCCACCCTCATCGTGCTCGTCGGCATCGTCGATGACCGCTGGGGATTGGACGCGCTGACAAAATTCGCAGGTCAGGTCACCGCCGCCGGTGTGATGGCGGTGATGGGCCTGAGCTGGTACGTCATCTACAACCCGTTCAACGACACGACAGTGGTGCTGGACGCGCTCCAGGGCGGCCTGGTCACGGTCGGCATCACGGTGACGCTGGTCAACGCGATGAATTTCGTCGACGGACTCGACGGTCTCGCGGCCGGATTGGGTCTGATCTGCGCGGGTGCGGTCTTCGTATTCACCGTCGGCCTGCTCTACAGCCAGGGCGGTTCGGTCGACACATATCCGCCTGCCCTGCTCGCCGCCGCGCTTGCGGGCGCGTGCATGGGATTTCTGCCACACAACTTTTCGCCCGCCCGGATATTCATGGGTGATTCCGGTTCGATGTTGATCGGGCTCATGTTGGCCGCGGTGTCGACGGGCGCCTCGGGCCGAATCAATTTGGCGGGCTACGGACCTCGCGATATCGTCGGTCTGCTTTCGCCGCTGCTGCTCGTCGGTGCGGTGATGTTCATTCCGGTATTGGATCTGCTGTTGGCGATCGTGCGCCGCGTTCGGGCCGGTGTGAGTTTCTCGACACCGGACAAAATGCACTTGCATCACCGGCTGTTGCAGATCGGACATTCGCACCGTCGCGTTGTGCTGGTGATCTATTTGTGGGTCGGTGTGCTCGCCTTCGGCGCTGTCGGCACTTCGTTGATCCATGATCGCCGGATTGTGGTGTTGATGATGGCGGGCGGACTGGTTTTCGCGCTGGTGGTGACCGCCATACCGGGCCTGCGGCGCAAGGAGCCCGCGGATTCGTAAAGCAAGGCCCAGGTAAAGTTCGAGTCGTGAGTCTCACTAACCCCGTCCCCGGTCCCGACGCCCCGCTGAAGGCGGCGCTGCGCTACGGCGTAATCGGTTTGGCCGTGTTGGTGGTGGTTTCGATGGCCATCGCCTCGGCCGTCGCTGGCCTGTCCGGACTCTGGGGCGCACTGCTCGGCGCGGCCATCGGTGGCGGCTTCATTCTGACCACCGCGGCCGTCGTGCTGTTCGGCGCGAAGCTGCCGGCGAGCACCGCGGGCCTGGTCATGCTGGTGAGTTGGGTGGGCAAGCTGCTGGTCGCGATGATCGTGATCGCGGTGCTGCAGCGGTTCGACTTCTACGACCGGATGGCACTGTTCCTGACCGTGGTCGGGTCCTTGCTCATCGTTCTCGGCGCGGAGACGTATGGCGTTCTGCGACAGAAGGTTCCGTACGTAAACATACCGACCGGTGAGTCCGATTTGCCCTCTGCGCAGCAATAATCGCCCCCACCTACACGCTGTCGTAGATAACTTGGTAAAGTGTTGGTAAGCAAGCGACCAAGCGAGGGGGGATCACCGAGATCTCGCCGAGTGGCAGCTATGCTTACTGCCGTGCCGGGCTCCGAGGGGTTCCGGTTCTGCATGTCGACGAATGTCGCCGACACTACGTACAGACGCCCATGCGGATTGCCGCACAGCTGCTGACGAATTTTCGAGCCGACCTGAGTCGACCCAATTGATCGTCAATGTCCGATCGAACCGCGGGAATGACCGTACCCGCGGCCCGAACACGGGAGAGAACGCTGAGCGTCACCACTTTGGCGGGCGAGTTCCACGCGCCATCGCTGTCCGACTTCTTCCCTCCAGCAGTGCTGTTCGAGGGTACGCCGTTCGAACTCGACCGTTTGATGCTGATCCGGCTGTTGATGACCGCCGTTCTGGTGCTCGTCATGGTGCTGGCATTCCGCAATCCTCGCATCGTCCCGCGCGGTCTGCAGAACATCGCCGAAACCGGTCTGGTCTTCGTCAAGGATCAGATTGCCGAAGAGGTGCTCGGTAAAGAATCCGGTCGCAAGTACCTCCCGTTGATCGCGACGATCTTCTTCACGGTTCTCTTTCTCAACTTCTCCGGCATCATTCCGGGGCTGAACATCTCGTCGAACGCCCGAATCGGCATGCCGCTGGTGCTGGCCCTCATCGCGTATCTCGCGTTCAACTTCGTGGGTATCAAGAAGTACGGGTTCGTCACCTACATGCGCAGCAGCATCGTCGTTCCGAATGTTCCGCCCGCATTGCACGTGTTGCTGATTCCGATCGAGTTCGTCTCGACGTTCATCCTGCGTCCGTTCACGCTGACCGTGCGACTCATGGCGAATATGCTGGCCGGCCACATCATGCTGGTGCTGTTCTTCAGCGCCACCTGGTTCTTCCTGTTCGACGCCGCGGCCTGGATGAAGGTGTTCTCGCCGTTCTCGCTGCTGGCCGGACTCGGGTTCACGCTGTTCGAGATGCTGGTCATCTTCCTGCAGGCCTACGTTTTCGCCCTGCTGACCGCCGTCTACATCGGACTCGCACAACACGCTGATTCGCACTGACCGAACACCTACCGGATATCTGCTACACCTCGCCGACCGGCGGGTGAGCAAAAGAAAGGGAATGGAAGACTCATGAGCCTCGCGTACCTGGCCCAGGAAGCCGCGACCACGTCGGAGAAGTTCAAGGGCTTCGGCGCCATCGGCTACGGCCTGGCCGCCATCGGCCCGGGCATCGGCGTGGGCATCGTCGTCGGTAAGGCCATCGAGGGTATTGCCCGTCAGCCCGAGCTGCAGGGCACCATCCGCACCAACATGTTCCTCGGTATCGCGTTCACCGAGGCCCTCGCCCTGATCGGCCTTGTGGCCGGCTTCATCTTCTGAGATTGCTATGAGCACGCTTTCTTTGCTCGCGGCGGAGACAGGGGAGGACATCAATCCCCTTATCCCCGAGACCTACGACATCGTCTGGTCGGTGGTCTGCATTGCGATCATCGGCGTCATTTTCTACAAGTACGTCATCCCGCGCCTCATCAAGGTGTTGGATGAACGTGCGGACAAGATCGAGGGTGGAATCCAGCGGGCCGAGGCCGCGCAGGAAGAAGCCCAGCTGACGCTGCAGCAGTACCAGCAGCAGTTGGCCGACGCCAGGCTCGAGGCCGCGCGCATCCGTGAGGACGCACGCACCCAGGGCCAGCAGATCCTCGCGCAGATGCGCGCGGAAGCACAGGCCGAAAGCGACCGCATCGTCGCTGCCGGTCACAGCCAGCTGGAAGCACAGCGCCAGCAGATCCTGACCGAGCTGCGCGCCGAAGTCGGCAAAACTGCCGTCGATTTGGCCGAAAAGATTATCGGACAGTCGGTTTCGGACGAAGCTAAGCAAGCGGCATCGATCGACCGGTTCCTGTCCGAACTCGATCAGTCGGATGCCGGCATCGGGGTCGGAAGGTAGCGACGCGAAAGTGAGAAGCATGTACGCAGCGAGCCGCGAGGCAAGCTCCCGGGCACGGGAGGCACTTCGGGCCGCTCTGACCGGAAGCGACAGTGTTGCGGCCACGACGGGGTCGGAACTGTTCGCCGTTGTCGCCGTGCTGGATGACCAGCGTTCGCTGCGTGTTGCGCTCGCGGACGTGTCGGTGCCCGGCTCGGTGCGCGCCGAACTCAGCGAGCGGGTCTTCAGCGGCAAGGTCAGCCCCGCCACCTTGGCGGTGCTGACCACCGCGGTGGCCCAGAACTGGTCGCGCACCGCCGATTTGGTCGACACCCTGGTGTTGCTCGGCCAGGAGGCGTTGCTGGAGTCCGCCGCCGACAGCGGACGACTCGGGGCGGTCGAGGACGAATTGTTCCGGCTCGGCCGGATCATCGGCGACAATCCCGAACTCGAGCAGGCACTTTCGGATCGTGCGAAGCCCGCAGCGGCCAAGCGTGAACTGATCGACCGGCTGCTCGCGGGCAAGACCGAGACCATCACCCAGACCCTGGCGGATCAGGTGGTCACCCGGTCGACGAATATCGGCGGCGCGTTCGGCGAGCTGTCCGATCTCGCGGCCGCGCGGCGCGATCAGATCGTCGCGCATGTGCGTGCCGCGGTCGCGCTGACCGACCAGCAGCGCGACCACCTCGGGGCGTCGTTGCAGCGCATCTACGGCAAGCCGGTCACGGTGCACGTGCAGGTCGATCCGAGTCTGCTGACCGGCGTCGTGGTGCAGGTCGGCGACGACCTGATCGACGGCAGCGCCACCGGCCGCTTGGCACGGCTGCGTCGGGCTCTGGCCTGACGATCCACCTCCCCCGACATCCAGACCAGACAGCGAGAGCAGGAAGACTATGGCGGAGCTGACGATCTCCACCGATGAGATCCGTAGCGCGATCGAGAGCTACACCCAGAGCTACACCCCGGAAACCTCCATCGAAGAAGTCGGTGTTGTCACCGACTGCAGTGACGGCATCGCGCACGTCAGCGGCCTGCCCTCGGCGATGGCCAATGAACTGCTCGAATTCCCGGGTGGTGTGCTCGGCGTCGCGCTGAACCTCGAGGACCGTGCGATCGGTGCGGTCATCCTCGGCGAGTTCGCGGAAATCGAAGAGGGCCAGCAGGTTCGCCGCACCGGCGACGTGCTCTCGGTCCCCGTCGGTGACAAGTTCCTCGGCCGCGTGGTCAACCCGCTCGGCCAGCCGATCGACGGCCTGGGCGAGATCGAGGCCGAAGAGCAGCGCGTGCTGGAGCTGCAGGCCGCGACCGTGCTGCAGCGTCAGCCGGTCGAGGAGCCGCTGGCCACCGGTATCACCGCCATCGACGCCCTGACCGCGATCGGTCGTGGTCAGCGTCAGCTGATCATCGGCGACCGCAAGACCGGTAAGACCGCGGTCTGCATCGACGCGATCCTGGCGCAGAAGGCGAACTGGGAAACCGGCGACCCGAACAAGCAGGTTCGCTGCATCTACGTCGCGATCGGCCAGAAGGGTTCCACCATCGCGGGCGTGAAGACCGCGCTGGAATCGCACGGTGCGATGGAGTACACCACCATCGTCGCGGCCCCCGCCTCGGACTCGGCCGGCTTCAAATGGCTTGCGCCCTACACCGGTTCGGCGATCGGCCAGCACTGGATGTACCAGGGCAAGCACGTCCTGATCGTGTTCGACGACCTGACCAAGCAGGCCGAGGCGTACCGCGCCATCTCGCTGCTGCTGCGTCGTCCGCCGGGCCGCGAGGCCTACCCGGGTGACGTCTTCTACCTGCACTCGCGTCTGCTGGAGCGTTGCGCGAAGCTGTCCGACGAGATGGGCGCCGGCTCGATGACTGGTCTGCCGATCATCGAGACCAAGGCCAACGACATCTCGGCGTTCATCCCGACCAACGTCATCTCGATCACCGACGGCCAGGTCTTCCTCGAGTCCGACCTGTTCAACAAGGGTGTCCGTCCGGCGATCAATGTCGGTACCTCGGTCTCCCGTGTCGGTGGCGCCGCCCAGACCAAGGGCATGAAGAAGGTCGCCGGTTCGCTGCGTCTGGAAATGGCGCAGTACCGCGAGCTGGAGGCGTTCTCCGCCTTCGCCTCCGACCTCGACGCCGCGTCGCTGGCACAGCTGGAGCGCGGTGCCCGCTGGGTCGAGCTGCTCAAGCAGGACCAGTACTCGCCGGTTCCGGTCGAGGACCAGATCGTCTCGATCTTCCTGGTCGACGCCGGCTACTTCGACTCGGTTCCGGTCGCCGACATCCGGCGCTTCAACGTGGAACTGCTCGAGGATCTGCACCGCAGCGCGGCCGACGCCTTCAAGTCGATCCAGGGCGGCAAGGTTCTCGACAACGAGAACGGCGATGCCATCAAGGCGGCCACCGACAAGTTCAAGCAGGGCTTCCTCGCTTCCGACGGCTCGCGCGTCGTGAACGAGGCCGCCGCCGGTGAGCTCGACCACGAAGAGGTCGAATCGCTGTCGGTGACCCGCAAGCACGTCGAGAAGTAATCGAGAGCTAGCTGATGCGCTATTCGATTCTGGTGAATGAAGGGAGTGTGAACCGCTGATGGCAAGCTTGCGTGAATTGCGCTCCCGCATTCGTGGTGTGAGTTCGATCAAGAAGATCACCAAGGCACAGGAGCTGATCGCGACCTCGCGAATCTCCAAGGCCCAGGCCAGGGTTGCGGCCGCGAAGCCGTTCGCCGAGGAGATCACCAAGGTTCTCGGCGAACTCGCGAGTGCGTCGACGAATCTGTCGCACCCGCTGCTGACCGAGCGGGCCAACCCGCGCCGCGCCGCCGTCCTGGTGATCACCAGTGACAGCGGCATGTGCGGTGGCTACAACTCCAACGTGCTCAAGCGCGCCGAGGAGCTCATGGTCACCCTGCGTGGCGAGGGCAAGGAGCCGGTGCTGTACGTGATGGGCAATAAGGGCCTCACGTACTACACCTTCCGGAATCGGCCGGTGGTCAACGCGTGGACCGGGTTCTCCCAGCAGCCGAAGTACAACGATGCCACGGCCGCGTGCCACCACCTGGTGGACGCGTTCATGGCGGGCTCCGAGGCTGAGGTTCCGGCCCCGAACGGGGCGGGCAATATCGAGGGCGTCGACGAGTTGCACATCGTGTACACCCGTTTCGTCTCGATGCTGACCCAGACCCCCGAGGTGCGTCGCCTGGCGCCGATCCAGGTCAGCTATGTCGACGAAGACTACGACATGGGTGAGGACAGCTTCACCGACTCGCCGACCGCGGAACTCACCGCGCAGTACGAGTTCGAGCCCGATGCCGATGTGCTGCTGGCGGCGTTGCTGCCCAAGTACATCAACACGCGCATCTACTCATCGTTGCTCGAGGCAGCGGCATCCGAGTCCGCGGCTCGGCGCACCGCAATGAAGGCAGCCACCGACAACGCCAACGAACTGGCCAATGTGCTTACCCGGCAGGCGAATTCGGTGCGGCAGGCCCAGATCACGCAGGAAATCAGCGAAATCGTCGGCGGCGTGAACGCGCTGGCTTCGAGCTCGGACCGCGACTAAAGGCGCAGGAAGAGAAAAATGACCGCAGCAGTCACACAAGAGAGCCGGACCGGCGCGAAAACAGGTCGCGTCGTCCGCGTCATCGGCCCCGTCGTGGACGTCGAGTTCCCGCGGGGTTCCATCCCCGAGCTGTTCAACGCTCTGCACGCCGAGATCACCCTGACCTCGGTGGCCAAGACCCTGACCCTCGAGGTCGCCCAGCACCTCGGTGACAACATCGTGCGCACCATCTCGATGCAGCCCACCGACGGTCTGGTCCGTGGCGCCACCGTCACCGACACCGGCAAGCCGATCTCGGTGCCCGTCGGCGACATCACCAAGGGCCACGTGTTCAACGCCCTCGGCGACTGCCTCGACACCCCGGGTCTCGGCCGCGACGGCGAGCAGTGGGGCATCCACCGCAAGCCTCCGTCATTCGACCAGCTCGAGGGTAAGACCGAGATCCTGGAGACGGGCATCAAGGTCATCGACCTGCTGACCCCGTACGTGAAGGGCGGCAAGATCGGTCTGTTCGGTGGTGCCGGTGTCGGCAAGACCGTTCTGATCCAGGAGATGATCACCCGTATCGCGCGGGAGTTCTCCGGCACCTCGGTGTTCGCGGGCGTCGGTGAGCGCACCCGTGAGGGCACCGACCTGCACCTGGAAATGGAAGAGATGGGCGTCCTCCAGGACACCGCCCTCGTCTTCGGCCAGATGGACGAGCCGCCGGGCACCCGTATGCGCGTCGCGCTCTCGGCCCTGACCATGGCCGAGTACTTCCGCGACGTGCAGCACCAGGACGTGCTGCTGTTCATCGACAACATCTTCCGGTTCACCCAGGCCGGTTCCGAGGTATCGACCCTGCTCGGCCGCATGCCCTCGGCCGTCGGTTACCAGCCGACGCTGGCCGACGAGATGGGTGAGCTGCAGGAGCGCATCACCTCGACCCGTGGTCGGTCCATCACCTCGCTGCAGGCCATCTACGTGCCCGCCGACGACTACACCGACCCGGCCCCGGCGACCACCTTCGCCCACCTCGATGCGACGACCGAGCTCTCCCGCCCGATCTCGCAGAAGGGCATCTACCCGGCCGTCGACCCGCTGACCTCGACCTCCCGCATCCTGGAGGCCTCGATCGTCGGTGCGGAGCACTTCCGGGTCGCCAACGAGGTGAAGCGGATCCTGCAGAAGTACAAGGAACTGCAGGACATCATCGCCATTCTCGGCATGGACGAGCTCTCCGAAGAGGACAAGGTCCTCGTCGGCCGGGCCCGTCGTCTGGAGAAGTTCCTCGGCCAGAACTTCATCGTGGCCGAGAAGTTCACCGGCCAGCCGGGCTCCGTGGTGCCGCTGACCGACACCATCGAGGCGTTCGACCGCGTCTGCAAGGGCGAGTTCGACCACTTCCCGGAGCAGGCGTTCAACTCCTGCGGTGGTCTCGACGACGTCGAGGCGGCCGCGAAGAAGATCGCCGGAAAGTAGTCACCCATGGCGGAGATGTCAGTTGATCTGGTCGCCGTCGAACGTTTGCTCTGGTCCGGCCAGGCCACGTTCGTCAGCGCGCAGACCACCGAAGGTCAGATCGGCATCATGGCGGGTCACGAGCCGCTGCTCGGCCAGCTGGTCGAGGGCGGCATCGTGAGCATCGTGCCCACCGAGGGTGAGCGGATCACCGCGGCGGTGCACGGTGGGTTCTTCTCGGTGACCGCCACCTCGGTCCGGGTGCTGGCCGAATCCGCGGAGTTCGCCGATGAGATCGACGTCGAGGCGGCCCGACGGGTGCTGGCCGACGCCGATGCCTCCGAAGAGGCGAGGATCGCGGCCCAGGGCCAGGTGCGCGCGGTCGAAGAGGCGAAGGCGTAGTACCGCACCAGGATTGGGTACGACCCGATAGCACGGCGCTGTCGGCGGCGAAGTTATTCGCCGCCGACAGCGCCGTTTCCGGCTTCGAACGTTCAAAGACAAGGCCCGGCCATTTGTAAACTCGGGGCCGTGGTTGAATGGCCGCACGCGGTGTGAGCATCAGGCCCGGAGGCGGTAGCCTGCGTAACCACGGAGGGCCTGCGAACACCGCCAATCGAATACCGTGTCGTCGACACGGCGGCGGAACGAAGGGACGAACGGCATTGCAGACCGGGATGGTTCTCCTGATCATTCTGGTGCTCACGCTCGTTCTATTGGCGTTGGCCTCCACCTATCGGCTGATCATGTTGCGCCGCGGCGGCACCGCCGCGATTCTGCGGGTGCTGCCCGCGCGCGGCGGTCAGGGGTGGCGGCACGGCCTGATTCGATATGACGAGGATCGACTCGTCTTCTACAAGCTCTCCAGTCTGAAACTGGGCCCAGACTCCACCATTCGACGCCAGGGCATCGAGATCGGTGATCGGCGCGGCCCGCGTGGCGATGAATACGACATCATGACCGACGAGATCGCGGTGACCGCGGTTTCCGATAATGACGGCAATTACGAATTGGCCTTGGACCGCGGCTCACTGGCCGCCTTCCTCTCCTGGGTCGAATCCCGGCCCTCGGATCGCACCCGTCGGCTGCCCGGACTCTAGGCTGAACTCGTGAATGTGCACCTGACGCGGATCTATACGCGGACCGGCGACGACGGGACGACCGGTCTCAGCGATTTCTCGCGGGTGGCCAAAACCGATCCGCGGCTGGTCGCCTATGCCGACTGTGACGAAACGAACGCCGCCATCGGTGTAGCCGTCGCGCTCGGTGACCTTGCCCCGGAGTTGCTGAAGGTATTGCGCCAAGTGCAGAACGATCTGTTCGATGCGGGCGCGGATCTTTCGACCCCGGTGGTCGAGGAGCCGAAGTATCCGCCGCTGCGCATCACCCAGCCCTATATCGACCGTCTCGAAGCATGGTGCGACGAATTCAATGCCGATCTGCCCGCACTGAATTCGTTCATTCTGCCCGGCGGTACGCCGCTGGCCGCCCTGCTGCACACTGCCCGTACAGTGGCGCGGCGGGCGGAGCGTTCGGCATGGGCCGCGGTGCAGGCGCAGCCGGACGATACGAATATCCTTCCGGCGAAGTACCTGAACCGCCTCTCCGACCTGCTGTTCATCCTCAGCCGTGTCGCCAACCCAGGCGGTGACGTGTTGTGGAAGCCTGGTGGCGAACAAGGTGGTTCGTGAACTGTCCGATCCGCACCGACACGCGCAAAAGTTGCTGGACACCCCGAAAGTCGTCCCAGCTACCTGGATATAACCCCGGCACTGCTACCACCGGCCCGCAACGCAACTATCCTTTGCACCAACAGTGCGCCGAATACGCGGAGAGGCGGCATGGAACGGTTTTTGGTTACTGGCGGGAATCGACTCGTCGGTGAGGTCGCGGTCGGGGGTGCGAAGAACAGCGTCCTCAAGTTGATGGCGGCTGCATTGCTGGCCGAAGGCATGACCACCATTACGAACTGCCCGGACATCCTCGATGTGCCGTTGATGGGTGATGTGCTGCGCGGCCTCGGCTGCGACGTCACGATCGACGGGTCGGTCGTCACGATCAACACGCCTGCGGAGCCCAAGTACCACGCCGATTTTCCGGCGGTTACGCAGTTCCGCGCTTCGGTCTGTGTGCTCGGTCCGCTGATGGCGCGGTGTAAGCGCGCCGTTGTCGCCCTGCCCGGCGGTGACGCGATCGGTTCGCGGCCATTGGATATGCATCAGGCGGGTCTGCGTCTGCTCGGCGCGACCAGCGAAATCGAGCACGGTTGTGTGGTCGCGCGCGCGGACGAACTACAGGGTGCGCGGATCAGGCTGGACTTTCCCTCGGTGGGCGCGACCGAGAACATCCTCATGGCGGCCGTGCTGGCCGAGGGGGAGACGGTCATCGATAACGCGGCCCGTGAACCCGACATTGTCGATCTGTGCAACATGCTCGTTCGGATGGGTGCGCGGATCAGCGGCGCGGGTACCTCGGTGCTCACCATTCAAGGGGTCGAGCGGCTCGAGCCGACGACGCACCAGGTGATCGGCGACCGAATCGTGGCCGCGACTTGGGGGATCGCCGCCGTGATGACCATGGGCGATGTCCGGGTCACCGGTGTGAACCCCAAGCATCTGTCCCTTGTGCTGGACAAGCTGCGTTCGGCCGGTGCGCGTATTTCGTTCGAACCGGACGGTTTCCGGGTGATCCAGGCTGATCGGCCGCGCGCGGTGAATTTCTCGACGCTGCCTTTCCCCGGATTCCCGACCGATCTGCAGCCGATGGCGATCGGTCTGGCGGCGATTGCGGACGGCACCTCGATGATCACCGAGAACATCTTCGAGGCACGGTTCCGTTTCGTGGAGGAGATGATCCGGCTCGGCGCCGACGCGCGGACGGATGGGCATCATGCGGTGGTGCGCGGAATTCCGCGGCTGTCGAGTGCGCCGGTGTGGTCGTCGGATATTCGGGCCGGCGCCGGATTGGTACTCGCCGGTCTGGTTGCCGATGGCACCACCGAGGTGCACGACGTCTTCCATATCGACCGCGGCTACCCGAATTTCGTCGAGCAGCTGCAGGCGTTGGGTGGTCAGGTGGAGCGAGTCGGCGCCGCGGATTGATCATGTGAACGGAAGGCGACGATCACCTCTTGCCGAAAACCGTTCCTGACCAGGCGATTTGACATCGTGCACACCGACACGTAACTTTATTCGAGTCAGAGCGACACGGACACCGACCCGGGGCCCACGCGCTGAGCCGAAAGGCTGGGCGAAGGACCAGGGAAACGAGGTAGGACGTTGAGCGCCTGGCGATCACACTAGCTCGAACGAGACCCCGATTTTGAATCAGGTTCACGGCTGAGCTAAGCTGGATAAGTTGCCTCACCGATCGACCGGGGTCAAACCCGCTAGATGGTGTGTGCGTGTGTTCTTTGAGAACTCAATAGTGTGTCGATGAATGTCAGTGCCAAATATTATTTTGGTTCCGGCTCCTCAAACCCCCGTTTGGG
>NZ_JBITMA010000013.1:0-204101 GCF_044465765.1 Nocardia sp. NPDC049526
TGCACCCACCACCCGGTGGCCTGCGGGACCAACTGAACACGGAACGAAATCACCTGGACTCAATTCCGGGTGGTCTCGTCATCGGGGACCGCTCAAGGGGGTTCGGGTTGTGGAGCGTTAGGCCCACCTTGCCGCTGCCGAACGACGGGTCCTTGGGGACGCACGTTCCCATCTGAGTGGTCGCGTTCGTTCACGGTGGACGTACCTCCCGAATTTACCGATGGGTGACGCCGTGATACTTCCCGGATCCCGCGCGTGCAAGTCTGAGGTTGATCGGCACGTCGCCCAGATGCTCGCAGCTCAGCTCTAGTGCGACGCCATGTCGGATCCGTGCGGCGACACACCTCGGCGGGTCAGCGGATTACGAATGGATTCCCCACGGGCGCACCGGAATTGATCCAGACTGTCTTGGTTTCGAGGTATTCCCGGATGGCGTCTATTCCGTTTTCCCTGCCGATGCCGGAATCCTTGAATCCACCGAACGGTGCCATGAAACTGACGGCGCGATAGGTGTTCACCCATACGGTGCCGGAGCGAATGCGTTCGGCCATGCGTAGTGCACGGCCGATGTCACTGGTCCAGACGCCCGCACCGAGGCCGAAGCGGACATCGTTGGCGAGGGCGACGGCGTCGTCCTCGGCGCGAAACGGAATGACGGCGAGCACCGGTCCGAAGACTTCCTCTTGGGCGATGCGCATCCGATTGTCTACGCCGGTGAAGATGGTCGGTTCGATGAACCAGCCGTTACCGCATTCCGGGCGCGTCGCGGGCGCTCCGCCCAAAGCCAGTGTGGCGCCATCCTTTTCGGCGATCCGAAGATAGTCCAGCACCTTCGTGTACTGCGCCGGTGTGGTGATCGGGCCGACCTGGGTGTGCTCGGACATGGGGTCGCCCATGCGGGCTGTGCGCGCGAGTTCCACTACGCGGGCGACGAATTCGTCGTGAATGCTGTCTTGGACCAGCAGTCGCGATCCGGCGATACAGGTCTGGCCGGTGGCGGCGAAGATGCCGGAAACGACTCCGTTGACGGCGGCGTCGAGATCGGCGTCGGCGAATACGATATTCGGGGATTTACCGCCCAGTTCGAGACTCACATGCTTGAGGTCGCGGGCCGCGGCCTCGTTGATTCCGCGTCCGGTGAAATCGGATCCGGTGAAGGTGATCTTGCGGACCAGTGGATGCTCGACGAGGGCAGTGCCGACGTCGGCGCCGAAGCCGGTCACCACATTGATTACGCCCGGCGGCAATCCGGCCGCATGGAACAGCCTGACCAGCTCGATCGTGGAGGCGGAGGTGAATTCTGACGGTTTGATCACCACTGTGCAGCCTGCGGCAAGGGCCGGGGCCAGCTTCCAGGTCAGCAGCATCAGCGGTGAATTCCACGGCGTGATGATGCCGACGACACCGACGGGCTCTTGGCGCGTGTAGGCGAAGTAGCCCTTCTTGTCCAGCGGCAGCACCGTCCCCTCGATCTTGTCGGCCAGTCCGCCGTAGTAGTAGAACCACTGCGGCAGATAGCTGAGCTGGCCATACATCTCGGCGAACAACTTGCCGTTGTCGCGGACCTCTAGCTCGGCCAGCCGGTGCGCATGTTCGGCGAGGGCATCGCCGAGGCGGCGCAGCAGTGCGCCGCGAGCGCTCGCGGTGAGTTCCGGCCAGGGACCGGAGGTCGAGGCCCGGTGGGCGGCCTGCACCGCGACGTCGACATCCTCGGCGCCGCCTCTGGCGATTCGGGCCCATGGTTCGCCGAGATACGGGTTGTCGGTGGGGAACCACTCGCCGCCGATCGGCTGATGGTCCTGCCCGTCGATGAACATCGGGTACTGCTGCATGGCGAACCTCGGTATCAGAAGACTCTGCGACCGATCATGAGTGATGATTCAGACAGTTGAAAAATAGAAAGAATTGATGCCCATATTTCCGGATGGCATAGGACGCCGGTGCGTGACGCGATGGGCGTCGAATCGAGCCGAACCGTTCGATGGCAATCGGCTCGGCGGACTGGTCAATCCGCGGTGGTTTCGCTGCGGTCGACGAGTCGGGCCGAGGGCCAGCGCCCCTCGGCGACCGCGGTGCGAACCTGCCGGATGAGTTCGGCCGCAACGACTTCGGCGGCCGCGGGTACGCGGCCGGTGCGCGGTATGCCGAGAACGATCAGTCGCCAGACCTCCGGCTCGCATACCGGTGCGGCGCTGAGCGTTCCGCTGGCGACATCGTCGGCAATGCCGACACCGGGCAGGATCGTCCAGCCGTGCCCGCCGAGCACCAGCAGTTTCTGTAGCCGCAGTGAATTGGTCTGGACGGTCACGTCGAAATTCACCTGCGTCCGGGCGGAGGCGCCGTCGATGAGGGCGCGCAGCGCATGCCCCGGCGCGGGCATCACCATCGGATGGGTCGCGACCTCGGCCAAGGTGACAGGACGGTCGGCGTGCAAGTTGTCGCTCGGTGGCGCGACCACCCAGAGCCGTTCCCGCGCAAGCGGTTCGACATTGAGCGACGGTGTGCTGGTCAGGTTGTACAGCAGGCTCAGATCCAGGTCGCCGTCGTCGAGCCAGCGCTGCAAATGTCCGGAATAGCCGGTGAGCACGCGCAATTCGATGCCGGGATGATGGTGGGCGAGCGCCGATACCAGTGGTTCGGCCAAGAGGTCGGCGGCGCTCTCCAGCAGGCCGACGGTGACCACCCCGGTGACGACACCAGGTGCCGGGCGGAGTTCGGCGCGGGCACGATCCAGTTCGTGCAGGGCCCGCCTCGCCCGCTCGACCATGACCGTCCCGGCCTCGGTCGGGCGCATACCCTGCCGGGTGCGCTCGAACAGCGCGACGCCGAGTTCCTGTTCGAGCATCCGTATCTGCCGGGTGACGGCCGGTTGGACCAGGTGCAGCAACTCCGCGGCCTTGGTGACGCTGCCGACCTCGGCCACCGTGACCATGGCCTTCAACTGCTTGAAGTCCATCCGCTCCTCCTGTACATCGCGAACCGGCATAGTGGTATCAGAACTCGGCATTTTACCCAGGTATGTATTAACTCTCATGATGGTAGTGCGGGGGCGTATCGCCGAGGGTCGAGAGGAAGTCGTCGTGGACGAGCTCAACGAGGAAGAAAGC
Organism: Nocardia sp. NPDC049526; assembly: GCF_044465765.1. Taxonomy (NCBI): domain Bacteria; kingdom Bacillati; phylum Actinomycetota; class Actinomycetes; order Mycobacteriales; family Nocardiaceae; genus Nocardia; species Nocardia sp. NPDC049526. The sequence continues at coordinate 3,108 of NZ_JBITMA010000013.1, forward strand.
GCGATCGTCGCGGTGGTGCGTGACTTCGTGGACCGGGAGGTCAAACCGGTCGCGCAGGAGCTCGACCACACGAACACCTACCCGGAGAAGCTGATCGACCAGATGAAACAGCTCGGGATCTATGGGCTGGCCATCCCGGAACCGTGGGGCGAGGCCAAGGTGTCCACACCGTGCTACGCCGCCGTCACCGAGGAGCTCTCGCGCGGCTGGATGAGCCTGGCTGGGGCGATGGGTGGTCACACGGTAGTCGCAAAACTGTTGCTGGACTACGGAACTCAGCAGCAGAAGGATCGTTACCTGCCTCGGATGGCGACCGGCGAGCTGCGCGCGACCATGGCGCTCACCGAACCGGGCGGCGGATCGGATCTGCAGGCGATGCGCACGACGGCCCACCGGGTCGGCGAGGAATACATCGTCAACGGGTCCAAGACCTGGATCAGCAATGCCCGCCGGTCGGATCTGGTCGCCCTGCTGTGCAAGACCGATCCGGCCGCGGAACCCGCGCATCGGGGGATCAGCATTCTGCTGGTGGAGAAGGGGCCCGGTTTCACGGTGTCGCGGGATCTACCCAAACTCGGCTACAAGGGTGTCGAGAGCTGTGAGCTGACCTTCGACGATATGCGGGTGCCCGCGTCGGCGCTGCTCGGCGCGGTCGAGGGCGCTGGATTCGCGCAGATGATGCGCGGTCTGGAGGTCGGGCGGATTCAGGTGGCATCGCGCGCGCTCGGCGTTGGTCGGGCCGCGCTGGAGGATTCGATTCGCTACGCCCAGCAACGGGAGAGCTTCGGCAAACCCATCTGGCAGCACCAGTCCGTCGGCAACTATCTCGCCGATATGGCGACGAAACTGACCGCCGCACGCCAGTTGGTGCAGTACGCGGCGCGTCGCTACGACTCGGGCGAGCGCGCCGATATGGAGGCCGGTATGGCGAAACTGTTCGCCTCCGAGACCGCCATGGAGATCGCGCTCAATGCCGTGCGCGTGCACGGTGGCTACGGGTATTCCACCGAATTCGATGTGGAACGCTACTTCCGCGACGCGCCGCTGATGATCGTCGGTGAGGGGACCAACGAGATTCAGCGCGGTGTGATCGCCCGCCAGCTGATCAGCCGGAATCGGATCAACTGAGTTGTCCGGCACCGACTTTCCCGGAAGGCACCGCATGCGCCGCCCTCTCGAAGACATCACCGTCGTCGCAGTCGAACAGGCCGTTGCCGCACCGTTCGCCACCCGTCAGCTCGCCGATCTCGGTGCCCGCGTGATCAAGATCGAACGCCCTGGTGGCGGCGATTTCGCCCGACGCTACGACCAAACCGTCCACGGGGAGTCGAGCTATTTCGTGTGGCTCAATCGAGGCAAGGAGAGCGTCGAACTCGACGTCAAGGATCGAGCCGACCGCAGGCTGCTCGATGCGATGATCGCCCGGGCCGATGTATTCGTGCAGAACCTGGTGCCCGGCGCCGCCGAACGGCTCGGACTCGACGCCGAAACGCTGCGCGCGGCCGGGCCCGAACTGATCCACTGCTCGATCTCCGGGTATGGACCCGACGGTCCGTACCGGTCGAAAAAGGCCTACGACCTGCTATTGCAGTGCGAGACCGGGCTGGTGATGTCAACGGGCACACCGGAAGTGCCCGCCAAGGCGGGCTTCTCGATCGCCGATATCGCCACCGGTATGTATGCCTACAGCGGCATCCTCACCGCGCTCTACGACCGGGCGCGCACCGGTGTCGGGGCGAGTCTGCACGTCGCGATGATCGATGCGCTCGGGGAGTGGATGAGCCAGCCCGCCTATTTCTCCCGCTACGGCGACGAACCACCGCGCCGCACCGCGGCGAAACATCCATCGATCTCGCCGTACGGTCCGTTCCGCACCGCCGACGGCACCGTATTCCTCGGTATCCAGAACGAGCGCGAGTGGACTGCGCTGTGTGACGCGGTGCTGGGACGCAACGACATGATCGAGGATCCGCGGTTCGCGACCAATACCGATCGGGTGGAACATGACGGCGAGTTGACCGTGCTGTTGGAGCAGGCATTTGCCGCATTCGGCACCGATGAGGTCATCGAGCTACTGGAACAGGCTGGTATCGCGAATGCGCGGTTGCGTACACCGGCCGAGTTCACCGAGCACCCGCAGCTCGCGGCCCGCGACCGTTGGCGGCCGGTGGATACACCCGGTGGGGTAATGCAGGCCATGCTGCCGCCAGTGGTCGGCGGCTGGGAACCGGCGATGGGTGCCGTACCTCGGATGGGTGAGCACACCGCAGCCCTGCGCGCGGAATTCGTATCGGCAGAACATGTTTCGAAGGAGCCGCCGGCATGACCGATGTGGTCGAACGCACCGAATTGCTGGTGCCCGGTCCGGCGGAGGCGCTGAGCGGGCTGCTCGGCGTGCCACTGCCCGATCTGGACAAGGGACTTCCGCTGCTGTGGCACTGGATCTACTTGCTGGAACGCCCCGCACAGGCGGATCTGGGACCCGATGGTCATCCGATTCGCAATACCGTTCCGGCGCCGCCGGGGCCTGGACGACGCCGGATGTGGGCCGGCGGGCAGGTACGCACCCGCGGTGCGCTGGTGTGCGGCGAATCGGCGACGAAACGAACGACCGTGCTGTCCACACAAGAGAAACAGGGGCGCAGCGGCGCGTTGACCTTCGTCGTTGTCGGCCACCAGATTCTGCAGGGCGATCGGATCGTCGTGGACGAACGGCAGGATATCGTCTACCGCGACGCCGTCGAGGCGAGCGGAGGATCCAGCGAACCGGAGCCGGGCCAGGCCGCGAAAGTGCCTCCCACCGAAGACGAATGGGTCATCGACACATCCCCGACCCTGCTGTTCCGATACTCCGCGCTCACCTACAACGGCCATCGCATCCACTACGACCGCGACTACGCCCGCGATGTCGAGGGCTATCCCGGTCTGCTCGTGCACGGACCGTTGCAGGCGCTGGCCATGGTCGAGGCCGCCCGGGCCCGCGGCTGTACCGGTGACCAGGTCTTCGACTATCGGCTGCGGTCGCCGCTATTCGACCACCAAGGGCTGGTCGTCTCGGCGACCCCGCGCGACGGTGCGTTGGTGACCGTCGCGCGGGACGGTTTCGGACGGCAAACCGCTACCGGGACACTGCATCCCGCCGATTGACGACGTGTTAATCAGCGCCGGGCTGCACAGCGCTCAGGCGTTGGCCTTCTCGTACGCTTGGGCTACTTCTGCTGAAATCCGTCCGCGGGCCGACACCGCGATGCCTTTGGCGCGGGCCCAGTCGCGGATGGCAACGGTGCGGGCGCGGTCGTTCGCCGTGCGCGAGGTGTGGCTCTTGCCCCGGGGTGCGCGGCCGATTCTGCGAGCGCTCGAGGTCCAGGGCTCGAAGATGCCACGCAGTTGGCCGGCGTTTCCGGTGGATAGGTCGATCTCGTATTCGACGCCGTCGAGGGCGAAGGCCACTGTTTCCTCGGCAGCGGATTTGCCGTCGAAGTCATCGACGAGCGTCACAACGACCTTGCGTGCCATGGGCATTCCTTTTCGTGGGTGGACAGCGGGCAGAGGATCGTAAGCAGAGGATCGTGATCATAACGAGCGGCCGCACAACGATCGAAGCTGCCCCGAATCGAACCCGGACCTGTGCAGTTCCTGGGATTCATTCCCGGCGATGCGGTTTCGACCAAGCGGTCGGTTCAGTGAATTGTCAGCGATCGACGCTCTGATTGTTGATGAGCAAGGACTCATGCGGGGTTTGTTGTTCAGTACCGTGGGTGAACGGCTACCCTGGCGACATGTTGGCAAACTACCTGCGAGTTGATCTGCCTGGCAATCGGAGTGGCTCAGGGTCGGACACGAGCCGAAGCGTTTGCGAATCGTGAGTGCAGTCAATGCATCCGAGCAGTCGGTGCCTCGTACTGACGCGCAGGTCATTGCCCTGTGCAATCAGAAAGGCGGCGTCGGGAAGACCACCTCGACCATCAATCTGGGCGCTGCGCTAGCCGAATGCGGGCGGCGGGTGCTGCTGGTCGACCTCGATCCGCAGGGCGCGTTGTCCGCCGGGTTGGGTGCCGTGCTGAATGATCTGCCGTCCACGGTATACGACCTGCTCGGGGGATCGGGAAGGCTGATCGACGAGGTGCTGATCAGGACTCACGTCGACAATGTCGATCTCCTGCCGAGCAATATCGATCTGTCTGCGGCGGAGATACGGTTGGTCAACGAGGTCGGCCGGGAACATTCGTTGCGGCGGGTACTCGACCCGATTCGGGATCGCTACGACTACATACTCATCGACTGTCAGCCATCCTTGAGCCTGCTCACTGTGAATGCGCTGGCCTGCGCGGACGGCGTGATCGTCCCGATGGAGTGCGAGTTCTTCTCGCTGCGCGGGGTCGCGCTGCTCACCGACACCATGGACAAGGTCCGGGACCGGCTGAATCCGGGCCTGAGCCTGTTCGGCATCGTGGTCACGATGTTCGACCAGCGCCTGCTGCATTCGCGTCAAGTACTGGCGCGGGTTGCCGAGGTCTTCGGCGACCAGGTCTACGACACGGTGATCTCGCGGACGGTCCGCTTCCCCGACGCCAGCGTTGCCGGTGAACCCATCACTACCTGGGCGCCTCGATCCGCCGGCGCGGAGCAATATCGGGCGTTGGCCCGCGAGGTCATCCACCGATCCGGCCGCTGACGCCACGTCTAGGACATGCACGACCACGCCGCATCGGGGTAGGGTCGCCGTGCCCTGCCCGCGATCGACCGATCTTCCGGATATCGTCGGCGCCGTCACACCGACGAGGAGGATCCGCTGACTCGAAGGGGTAACCGCCGCGCCGGGGACCATGCGGTCGTACTCGGTGGCGGGATCGCGGGTCTGTTCGCGGCCCGTATTCTGGCTGACCACTATGCGGCGGTGACCGTCGTCGAGCGAGATCGGTTGTCGGCCGCGGAAACCAAACGCCGCGGCACTCCGCAATCGCAACATTCCCACGGCTTGCTGATGCGCGCCGCCGATATCGCCGAGTCCCGGTTTCCCGGCCTGATCGACGAGCTGATCACCGATGGCGCGAAGGCCGTCAGCGCATTCGACGATTTCCGGGCGATCTTCTTCGGAAACGTCTTGTATCGCGCTGAATTGGGCAGAACATCCGTTGCCGCCAGCCGGCCATTTCTGGAATCGCATGTGCGTGCCCGGGTATCGGCGCTGCCGAATGTGACGATATGGGACGACGCTGTCGTAGCCGAGCTGGTCGCCTCCGATACCGGCGTCGGCGGAGTGCGGGTGATGCGCCGGGAGACCGACGGCGAACCGGAGCCTGTCCATGCCGATCTGGTGGTCGACGCGATGGGCCGTGGTTCACGAGCCGGTACCTGGCTCGAGTCGCTGGGGTACCCACGGCCACGCGAAGATCAGGTGCCCGTCGATATCGGCTATGCCACTTGCCATTTCCGCCTGCCGCTGGACGCCGTCGGCGGCGATCGGATCGTCCTGGTGGGACCGATGCCGAGCCGACCTCGCGGGTTCGGGTTCGCGGCACAGGAGGGGGATTTGTGGGTGCTCTCGGCGTTCGGCGTCGGGAAGGAAAATCACCCACCGGCGAGTCCGGACGCACTGCTGGACTACGCCGCCGAGTGCGCACCCGAGGATGTTGCTACCGTAATTCGCCGCGCGATACCTGTCGACGAGGTAGCGACCTACCGGTTCCGCACGGCGGTATGGCGCCGGCACGAACTGCTGGATCGTGTTCCGGGCGGAATACTTTCGATCGGCGATGCGGTGTGCAGTTTCAATCCGATCTACGGCAGCGGAATGACGGTCGCGGCCATAGCGGCGGATCTACTGGATGAGGTACTCCAGCAGGGGACCGATGATCTGCCACGCCGCTACTATCGCCGCGTCGGCCGCATGCTGCGCACCCCATGGTGGCTGACAAAGGTCAGCGATATGACGATGCCCCCCGTCGAACTCGGCTCGCCAGGGGTGAAATCACTTGCGCATTCAGGCTTGAACAGGATGTTCCGAGCAGCGGCGGACGACCCGGCTACCGCGGCGAAATTCCTCGATGTGCTGAATATGACGAAATCCCCACTGCACATCTTCGATCCACGTGTCGCCGCGGCGACGATGGGATTGCATCGTCGCCGAGGACGCCGTATCGCGTAGCCCAATCGTGACAGCCTTGCATGCGATTCATTCCGTGCCGGACTGGGCAACGCTGGTCCCTGCCTCAGGACCAGCGCTACCCGCACCTGGCCGAGGATTTCGGATCACTCGGCCAAGGCACGGCGCAGAGCTCCGGCCAGTTCGGCGTTCTGCCGCTGTGACACCTCCGCGGACAGGATCGCCTGGGAGCCATGGAACGTGCCGGGCCACTGGTGCAACTCGACCGACACCCCGGCCGCCATCAGGCGCAATGCGTAGTCGATGTCTTCGTCGCGATTCGGGCAGAACTCCGCGGCGGCGATGTAAGCGGGTGGCAGGCCCGACAGATCGGTCGCCCGCGCCGGGGCCGCGTACGGCGTGGCGGGCGTGGAGCCCAGGTAGTGCCCCCACATTTGCGCGACCTTGTCGCGAGTCACGAACGGCGTATCGGTGAAATTCCGCTGCGACCACGTCTCCTGCCGGTCGTCGAGCCCGGCCTGGTGGAGCAGTTGGAAACGGATCGGCGGCCCCTGCTCGTCGCGCGCCCGCAACGCCACCGCGGCCGCGAGACCCGCGCCCGCGCTGTGGCCGCCGATCGCGATGCACGTCGGGTCGATGCCGAGTTCGGATGCGTGCTCGGCGGTCCAGTTCAGCACCGTGTAGATGTCATCGTGTGCGGCGGGGAACGGATTTTCGGGGGCCAGTCGGTAGGCCACAGAGATCACGGTCGCGCCGGAGCCGTTGGCGAGCATGGTGGCCCACGGATGTTCGGTATCGAGATCACCCATCACGAATCCGCCGCCGTGCAGCCACACGATGGCGCCCTGGGCCTGGTGTGGGCGATAGATCCGTACCGGCACATCGGGATCGGCTGGGACCGTTCGGGTTTCGATGTCCAAGTTCGCGGTATCGGTAACCGGTATCGCGGCGGCCAGCTCGGCGAGCTGTTTACGCGCGGTGGGCGGGTCGGACAGGTCGGACGGCGGGAACAGCGAGAGGAATGGTTCGAGTTCGGGATCCATGACAGTTATCCTCGCGATCGGCCGATCGAAGGTCATCCGCCAACCGTCGGACATTCCCGCCTCGTTCCGCGACGAGTGCCGCACATCCTCCAGGTATCCGCTGGTAACCGCTAACCGACGATGATTTCTTGTGCGATAGGAGTGAAGAACCAGCTGAGGATGTTGCCGCCGACTGCGTTCAGTCGGGGAAGGGCGTGTACTGCCGATGGGTTGGTGGCCAGGACAGATCTGGACGGCCCGGTGGCCAAGTATTGGCCGGAGTTCGGCGCCAACGCCGAGGAGCGAATTCCGGTGCGGCTGGCTGCTTTCCCACCAGGCCGGCCTGCCGATCATCGACGGACCGCTGACCTTCGAACAAGCATGTGCCTGGGACCTGGTCATCAATGCACTCGAGAGGTAGCCACCACAGTGACTGCCGGGCACGGAACACCTGTACACAGCGTGACTTCGGTCATCTGGTTGGCGAGATCGGGCGCCGGGTCTCTGGCGGTCCTGATCCGCGATCACCATCAGCAGCGGTGTCGGAGACACGCGATGCAGGAACGCTTCCGGTGCGTAGGACTGGAACTTGTCGACACTGGAGAGGGTGAGGAGGTACCCGACACCAGCGCGTTCGGGCCGTGAGCGAGCACGGCCACCGCCATCCCGCGAACCGCTGTCCGGGTCATCCCGAACAGAGTGAATGAGAGCGATCATGGCACTCGACACGATCGACCTATTCATCACCAGCGACATCACTCCGGAAATCGCGCTACGTGCCCGACTTCGCCGGCGGCAGCTGGGAACTCAGCTGGCTGGCGAATATCGCATTGACACGCGAGCAGGCGGTGAACGGAATGGTCCTCGACGAGATCCTGAGCGACCACGGCACTGCCGACAACGAACTCACGCTCGAATTGGCCGACCTCCGCGCCGCCAATCGGCCTCGATCATCGCCTCGGCATGACCGCCCGGCCGGGAGCCGACCGGGCGACATCGGATCCGACTCCGAGTCTGCCGCGCTGATATCAGGTCTCGCCTGGGAGGTGTACGGCGGACAGGAATTGCCAGACGCGGGTCGCGGCATGCAGGTTGAAGCGGGTGTTGACGTCGCGCAGGTCGAAGCCGGTGAGTTCCCTGATGCGCCCGAGGCGATAGCGCAGGGTGCTGCGGTGGATGTGCAGTGCGGCGGCGGAATCGTCGTAGCTGCCGCCACATTCGAGGTATTGGCTCAAGGTGTGGACGAGGTCGGTGTTGCGGGTTCGGTCATAGTCGAGGAGCGCGCCGAGCCATTCACGCATGAATTCTTCGACTTGGCCGTCGGTATGGGCGGCGTCGACCAGGCGGTAGAAGCCGAGTTCGTCGAATGCGGTCGCGCCGTCGGGTATTCGGGATCGCAGCCGGATATTGATGGCGCGGTGCGCGTCGGCGAAGGCACCGGCGAAATGGCTCGGCTGGTCGCAGCGGCCGCTGATACCGATGGCCACCGGTGTCGTGTCGAGGTGTTGGCGGATCGCGTGGTGCAGGGCGACCGGATCGGGTCGGCGGTCGGTGATCAGCACCATCACCCCGGCGTGACGTCCCGGAATGTAGTGCAGGTCCAGAGCGGTCGCGGCGCGGCCTACCGCCTCGGCGACCGCGCTGTCAGTGCTGTGCACCAGGACGAGGTATTGCTGACCGTGCAGGTCGTGTCCCAATGCCTCGGCCCTTGCGAAGGCGCTGTCGTTGTCGGTACCGGACAGCAGATCGTCGACCAGGTCGCGGCGCAGTCGCAGCTCGATCTCGGCGACATTGCGTTGATGCGAGAGTTCGAGCGCGAGAACGGTACTGCCGTAGCTGAGGGCGAAGAGGTTCTCGTCGGTCACCCGATGGTCAGGGTCGACCAGCGCGAGTGTGCCGAGGATTTCGGCGCGCGGTTTCACCAGGGTGATTACCCGGTCGTGTATGCGCAGAGGCGCGTTGGCCGTGGCGAGGCGGTACAGCAATTGCTCACGTTGCTGCGGTGAGGGTTTCGGGTAACGGTCCGGCAGACCCGGCCCGGACCAGGCCCTCAGGTTGCCGAAGGGGTCTTCGATCGCTACGGGTAGCCCGGACACCTGAGCGAGGGCGTCCGCGATCCCGTGCTCCCCGCCGCCGTACGCCGCAGCGCCGGCGAGCACTTCGTGTACCCGCATCTGGCTCTCCAGTCGGACCACACTGGCGGATAGGTGCTGGTTGGTCTCGGTCAATTGGATGGCGTGGGCGACCGACCGTTCACGCAGTGCGGCATTCGCCAGCGCCGCACCGGTCAACTGAGCCAGCACGGTGAGCAGGAAGATCTCGTCCGCCCGTGGTTCGTGGTCGGCAGCGACAATCAGCGAGCCGCGTGCTCCGGTCACGCTCGACAGGGTGAACGCCCAGCCCCACTGGCCGTCGGACAGGTCGACTTTGCCTGCACCGTCCTGCGCGCGGATCTGGGTGTCGAGGTCGGGCCGCGCAGGTAGCGGTGGGTAGGGCAGAAATTCGCCGTCGACGGTGTGATAACTCGCCAGCGTGCGGCAGCACCCGAGCGAGGGCACCGCCTCCGCGGCGATCCGCAGGATGTCCAGGTCCTGATGCTCGGCGAAGAGCACCATCGACAGGGTGCACAGGGCGTGCATCGACGACAATTGGGCGCGGGCGAGCGAGTCATTGACGTGTGAACTCAACAGTTGCTGGTTCATGCGGATCGAGTCCGTGAGGTTAGGCGGTCGAGGCCGCGCCGACCTCGAAACCGCGGCGGCTTCGGTGCCCAATCCCGAATTCTGACCGATCGCGTCGGTCTACTGCGAGCCCGTGACCTGCTTAGATCGTTGGTGTCCCACGTGCCGATGCGATGCTGCGGGCGTCGATCCCTGATGCTACACCGATCGGCGTGTCGCGCGTGTGCCGATCCGGCAATCGAGTGTGCTGGGTGCTCACTCGTCGGTGCAGAACCGTCGACATCTGCTGTCGCCCGGCACCGCATACCGATCAGCGCCTTTCGAAGTATTCGTGAACCTGCCGCACCGCTGTCCCGCCCTCACCCACCGCGGAGGCAACCCGCTTAACCGAGCCGCTGCGGACGTCGCCCGCCGCGAAGACGCCGGGCACGGTTGTTTCCAGCGGCACCGGTCGCCATTCGGGATGGCGGGCGTCCTCGTCGCGGGTCCGGTACACCGCATCCGGGCCGGTGCGGACGAATCCGTGATCGTCCAGCCCGAGGGCGCCTGCCAACCAGGCGCTACACGGTGTGGCGCCGATGAACACGAAAAGGGCACTCACCGCGAGTGTCGCCTGCTCTCCGGTGCGATTGTCCTCGGCCACGATCTCTTCGAGATCACTCGTGCCGTGCACCCTGCGGACCTCACTATGCCGAAGTATCGTCACGCGCGGATGCCGCTCGATCTGGTCCACCAGATATCGGGACATGCTCTTGCCGAGGTCGCCGCCCCGAATAAGCAGGTAGACACGCTCGACATGCTCGGCGAGGAACACCGTTGCCTGTCCGGCGGAGTTGCCGCCTCCGACGATCGCCACCGGACCGAGGCCGCACGCGGCCGCCTCCTGGTGCGTCGCGGCGTAGTGCACACCGGTGCCCTCGAAGAACTCGATGCCAGGCACCGCCAGCTTGCGGTATCGGGCGCCGGTGGCGAGAACGACGGCGCGGCCGACCAGCATGCCGCCGTCGGAAAGACGGAGCCGATGATAGCCGCCTTCGGATTCGAGACCGGTCACCTCGGCCGACACCAGAATCCGGGCGCCGAACTTTTCGGCCTGCAGTACCGCCCGCTCGGCCAGCTCGGCGCCAGATATCCCGGCGGGGAAGCCCAGATAGTTCTCGATCCGGGAGGAAGTACCCGCCTGCCCGCCGGACGCGATCACCTCCAGCACCGCCGTGTCGAGCCCATCAGAGGCGCCATACACCGCAGCGGCCAGCCCCGCTGGACCCGCGCCGACGATGAGGAGATCGCAGGTGTCGTGGCCGGTGTCCGGAACGGCAAGTCCGATTGCCCGCGCCAGTTCGGCATTGGTCGGGTTGCGCAGGACCCGCTCGCCCCGCCATATCACCACCGGGGTGTCCTCCGGTCGGACCCCCAGACTGCGCAACAACTGTTCGGCGCGGCTATCGCGCTCGAGGTCGATCCATCGGTGCGGCAATCGGTTTCGCACCGCGAATTCGCGCAACCGCCGGGTGTCGGGTGAGTAAGAGGAGCCGATGATCCGGAAGCCGGAACCGAGTCCGATCAGCAAACTGCGGCGGATCAGATACGCGCGCAGGATCAGATCGCTGAGCACCGGATCGTGTTCGACCAGCGCTCGGACCCGCTGCGTCGGGACGGCAAGTATCTCGCCATCCTGGACCATTTCCGCGGTGTAGAACGCGACCTGGCCCTCCAGCAGACCCAGCTCGCCGAGGAATCGGCCGGGGCCGTGCACGCGCACGATCTGGTGCGTCTGCTCGTCGCCGACGATCCCGACCTTGCCCGACAGGATCACGAAGAAGGTATCGCTCGGCTCGCCGGCCCGCACCAGCGTCTCGCCAGCGCGCACCCGCCTGCGGGTTCCGCCGACGGCGAGCGTCGCCACCTGCTCGTCCGACAATCGTGGGAATGCCCCTACGATGTCGGATGTTTCGTTCGGCGTCACGCCCGACGCGGGGTTCTCAGACAAAGTTCTGGTGGACGTAGCACCAGCGCCAATTTTCGCCCGGTTCCATCGATTGGACGATGGGATGGCCTGCCCCGCCCGCATGCGAACGCGCGTGCCGCATCGGCGAGGAGTCGCAGCAGCCGACGTGCCCGCAGGTCAGGCAGAGCCGCAGGTGGACCCACGGCGTCCCGAGCCGGAGGCACTCTTCACAACCTTGGGGAGTTCGGGGGGTTACCGGCCGGATCGCGGCTGCGTGCGGGTCGGTGTGCACAGAAGTCATGCCGTCGTCTCCTTCTTTCGGCCCTCGGCGAGTGCTTGGTCGAGCCATCGCCGCAGTTCGGGCACCTGCGCGGCGCCCGCCTGCCGGGCCAAGACCTCCCCGTGCTGCAGCACGAGCAGCGTCGGCACCGCACGTACGGCGAACCGTTGGGCGGTGCGCGGTGCGGCGTCTACGTCGACCTTGACCAGTTTCAGCTGGCCTGCGCGTTCGGTGGCGAGCTGCTCGAGCGCCGGGCTGACCATCAGACAGGGACGGCACCAAGTCGCCCACAGGTCGACCAGCACCGGCACCGCGCCATCCTCGGCCACCGCGCCGAAATCATCGTCGTCCGCCGCGACGATCCACGGCAGCGGCTCATGACAGTTGCCGCAGCGCGGGGTTCCGGTGGCCGCCGCGGCAGGCACCCGGTTGGTCTTGCCGCAATGTGGACACTTGACCTGTGTCTTTTCCATGGCCCTCCCGCTTTCTCACGCCGCAGCCGGCTGTTGCGTGTAGGCGACCGCCAGTTCGTCGCCGTGCACGGTCACGGTGACGGTGCCGCCCTGGTCGATGTCGCCGCGCAACAAGGCCCGCCCGATCTTGGTTTCCACTTCGTGGGCGATATAGCGGCGCAACGGTCGCGCACCGTAGACAGGGTCGAAACCGTGCCGTGCCATCAGCCTGCGCGCTTCCGGCGTGATTTCCAGGTGGATCTGCCGCTGCGCCAACCGTTCGCGCAGCTCGGCGGTCTGGAGTTCGACGATTTGTTCGAGCTGCGGCAGCGTCAGCGGAGTGAACAGCACGATGTCGTCGACTCGATTGAGGAACTCCGGACGGAAGTGCGCGCGTAGTTCGGCAAGCACCCGGTCCCGGGCGTCCGGCTTGATCTCGCCATGACCGGTGACCCCTTCGAGCAGGTACTGGGAGCCGATGTTGGAGGTCATGATGATCACCGTGTTGCGGAAATCCACCTGCCTGCCTTGCGAATCGGTGATTCGGCCGTCGTCGAGCACCTGCAGCAGAGTGTTGAAGACGTCCGCGTGCGCCTTTTCGATCTCGTCGAACAACACCACCGAGTACGGCTTGCGGCGCACGGCTTCGGTGAGCTGACCACCTTCGTCGTAGCCGACGTAGCCGGGTGGTGCGCCGATCAGCCTGCTGACGGTGTGCCGTTCCTGATATTCGCTCATGTCCAGGCGCACCATGTTGTCTTCGCTGTCGAACAGTGCGGCGGCCAGCGTTTTCGCCAGCTCGGTCTTGCCGACGCCGGTGGGACCCAGGAATATGAAGGAACCGATCGGCCTGCGCGGATCGCGGATCCCGGACCGGGCCCGGATCACCGCGTCGGCGACAACCTGCACCGCCTCGTCTTGGCCGATGACACGCTCGTGCAGGATTTCGTCGAGCCGCAGCAGCTTCTCCCGCTCGCCTTCTTGCAGCCGAGCGACCGGAATACCGGTCCATGCCGCGACGATCTGGGCGATCTCGTCTTCGGTGACCACCTCCCGCAGCAGCGGTTGCTTGCCCTGCTTGGAGGTCAGCTGTTCCTCCGCGGCCTGCAGGTTTCGCTCGAGTTTGGTGATTTCGCCGTACCGCAGTTCGGCCGCGCGGTTGAGGTCGTAATTGCGCTCGGCCTCTTCGGCTTCGTGGCGCAGCTGTTCGAGTCGGCCGCGTAGTTCCTGGACCCGGCGGATCGCCTGCCGTTCGGCGTCCCACTGGGCGTGCCTGGCGTCGGCCTCGGCGCGTACGTCGGCCAACTCCTTGCGCAGTTCCTCGAGGCGGGCCTTGCTGGCGGCGTCGGTTTCCTTCGACAGTGCGGCCTCTTCGATTTCCAGGCGGGTCACCTTCCTGGTGAGCTCGTCGAGTTCGGCTGGCATGGAGTCGATTTCGGTGCGCAGCCGGGCGCATGCCTCGTCGACGAGGTCGATCGCCTTGTCGGGCAGGAAGCGGTCGGTGATGTAGCGGTGCGACAGGGTTGCGGCAGCGACCAGAGACCCGTCCTGAATCTTCACGCCGTGGAACACCTCGAGGCGGTCGCGCAGGCCACGCAGGATCGAAATGGTGTCTTCCACGGTCGGTTCGTCCACCAGTACCGTCTGGAACCGGCGCTCCAGTGCCGCGTCCGGCTCGATGTGCTTGCGGTATTCGTCGAGGGTGGTGGCGCCGATCATGTGCAGTTCGCCGCGTGCGAGCATGGGCTTCAGCATGTTGCCCGCGTCGAGCGAACCCTCGCCGCCGACCGATCCGGCGCCGACCACCGTGTGTAACTCGTCGACGAACAACAGGATGGCGCCCTCCGCCGCCTTCACTTCTCCCAGCACGGCTTGGAGCCGCTCCTCGAACTCCCCCCGATATTTCGCACCGGCGACCAACGAACCCATATCCAGCGCGAAGATCGTCTTGTCCCGCAAACCTTCCGGAACATCCCCGCGAACGATGCGCTGGGCCAGACCCTCCACGATCGCCGTCTTGCCGACACCCGGATCCCCGATCAGCACCGGGTTGTTCTTCGTCTTGCGACTCAGAATCTGGGTCACTCTGCGAATCTCGGCGTCTCGACCGATGACCGGGTCGAGCTTGCCCGTGCGAGCTTCGGCGACGAGGTCGCGGCCGTACTTTTCCAGCGCCTCGTACGCGCCCTCCGGGGTTGCCGAGGTGACCCGCTGATTGCCGCGGACCTTCGTGAGCGCCGTGAGAAACGATTCCCTGCTGACACCCTCGCGAGCGAGCAGCCGCCCCGCGGCACCAGCTGTCCCCTCCTCGGCGAGGGCAAGCATCAGATGTTCCACCGACACATAGGAATCCTTGAGGCGCTTGGCTTCTCGTTCGGCGGACTCGAGCAGTCCGCCCAATCTCTTGGTGATCATCACCTGACCAGGCGATGCGCCGGGGCCGGCGACCTTCGGCCGACGAGACAACTCCAACTCCAGATCGGCGCGCAGCATATCGACATCCGCACCTGCCTGGTCGAGCAGCCGGGGCACCAAGCCCTCCGGCTGATCGATCAACGCCAGCAGCAGATGCTCACCGTCGACTTCGGTGTGCCCCAACCGAGTTGCTATGTTCTGCCCTTCGTGCAGGGCCTCCCGAGACTTTTCGGTCAGTCGGTTGGTGTCCATGTGGAGGTCCTCCTTCGGCGAGGATCGGCTTCGAGCTTCTCGATTCGGTCCAGCAGATCGAGCACCAACCCGATCGCCGCATAGTTCAGGCCGAGGCCCGTCCGCAACCGTTGGATCCGGGCGGCGACAGCCACCTCGGATGGTTCGAAACGCAGCTCTCCTGTGCTGTCGCGGGTGCAATCGAGCAGGCCGAGCGCGGTCAGCCTGCGCACGAGCTCGGGGTGCAACCCGGCCCGCCGTGCGAAGGTTTCCAGCCGAAGCGGCGCTGGGCGCACCATGACGTACCGGTTGGCCGGGACAAAGGTGTTCATGTGCCCCTCCTCGGGTCGAAGGCCGATTCGGCCGCCAACTGCTCGAACAGTTTTCGTTCCTTCTCGGTCGGCTTCGCGGGCACCATCACCTTGACCTCGGCGTACAGGTCGCCGTTCGCGCCGCGCGGGTTGGGCATGCCTTCGCCACGCAACCGCAGCTTCCGTCCGGTAGACGACCCCGGCACCACCTTGACCTTCGCCTCACCGTTCGGGGTAGGGACGGCGACGGTGGCTCCGAGCACCGCCTCCCACGGGGAGATCGGGAGGTCGAGGTGGATGTCGCGGCCATGCAGCCGGAATCGCCGATGTGGCTTGATCCGCACGACGAGGTACAGGTCCCCGGCGGGCCCGTCACCGCTGCCGCGGCCGCCCTGCCCGGCCAGCCGGATTCGCTGTCCGTCGATTACCCCGGCCGGAATGTCGACGGTGAAGCTGCGCCCGTCCAAGTGGAGGGTCCGCTTGCCACCGCGGTAGGCCTCCTCGAGGGTGAGCTCGAACTCGGCCTCCTGGTCGGCGCCCGGAATCGGGCCGAATCCACCACGGCCGCTGAACATTCCGCTGAAGAGGTCCTCGAGATCGACGGGCCCACCGGCACCGAATCCCTCGCCGTACTGGACCCGGGTGCCGCCGCGGCCACGCCCGAAACCGCCACCGGCCGCGGCAACCCGTTCGTCGTAGTCCTCCGGTATCTGCCGGAAGTCGGCGCCGAATCGGTCGTAGCGGCGCCTGGTCGACGGGTCGGACAGTACCTGATACGCCTCACCGATCTCCTTGAACCGATCCGCCGCCGCGGGCTCGGAATTCACGTCCGGGTGGTAGCGGCGGGCGAGCTTGCGATATGCCTGCTGGATCTGGTCCTTATCGGCGTCACGGGGCACCCCGAGGACTTCGTAGAAGTCGCGTGCCATCGGCGCTCACCCCTCCCCCCTGCTGACGACCACTGCTGCGGGCCGCAGCTGCCCGCCGTTCTCGCCGTATCCGGGGCGCACGACCTCGAGCACGGTGCCAGGTGGGACATCCGGCGCCTCGACCACCCCCACCACCTCGTGCACAGTGGGCGAGAACGGAACTCCGGTCTCGGCATATCGTGCGTAGCCGAGTTGCTCGAGCAGTTGCACCGCTTGGTCTCGGATCGATTGCACGCCTTGCACTATCGCGTCCGGCTCGCTGCCCGCGTGGGCCAGCGCCAGTTCCAGATTGTCCAGTACGGGCAGCCAGGCGGCGGCCACCTTGGACCTTTCGGCGGCACGTTCGCGGTCCAGGTCACGTGCATACCGCTTGCGTAGGTTGTCCAAGTCGGCGGCGGCACGGCGCCAGCGGTCCTCTAGCTGCGCGACAGCCGAGTCGGGCCGGCCTGGGGGCGACTGATCTTGGTCCGTGTCGTCGGTCTTCGCGTCGTCGGTCGACTGGTCGGCGGAACTGTCCATCAGCGTGCCTCAGCTCCGGTCGAACTCGGCGTCGATCACATCGTCGTCGCCCGGCGATGGCGCGGCGCCGCTCGGTTGTCCGCCATCGCCTCCGGTCCGGGCGGGTGCGAGTCCGTACAGCAGCTGCTGCAGTTCCGCGGTGAGCGGTTGCACGCGCTCCAACGGGGCATCTTCCTTGACCAACTGCCTGGCATCGGCGATGAGCATCTCGGCGCGGGCCCGATCGTGCGGGGCGGCGGTGTCGCCGAGTTCGGCGAGGCGCCGCTCCACTTGGTAGGCGACCGAATCGAGTTCATTACGGGCATCGACGGCCTTGCGCAACTCCTCGTCCTCGCGGCGGTGGCGTTCGGCTTCGGCGAGCATGCGTTCGACCTCGCTCGGGTCCAGATTGGACTGCTCGCTGATGGTGATGCTCTGCTCGCGGCCGGTGTCCTTGTCGCGGGCGGTGACATTGAGGATGCCGTTCGCGTCGATATCGAAGGTGACCTCGATGTGTGCCTCGCCGCGCGGGGCGGGGCGAATGTCCTCCAGCCGGAACCGGCCGAGCACGCGATTGTCGGCGGCGCGCTCCCGTTCGCCTTGCAGTACCACGATATCGACGGCGGGCTGATTGTCCTCCGCGGTGGCGAATGCCTCGGTGCGCCGGGCTGGGATGGTGGTGTTGCGTTCGATGATTTTCGTCATCACCCCACCCTGGGTTTCCACGCCAAGCGACAGTGGTGTCACGTCGAGCAGCAGCACGTCGGAGACCTCGCCCTTGAGCACACCCGCCTGGACGGCCGCGCCGAGCGCGACGACCTCGTCGGGGTTGACGCTCATGTTCGGGTCCTTGCCGCCGGTGAGCCTGCGGACCAGCGCCTGCACCGCCGGGATGCGAGTGGAGCCGCCGACCAGGATCACCTCGTCGATGTCGTTGGCGGTCACCTTGGCGTCGCTCATCGCCTGCTCCACCGGGTCGAGGCAGCGTTGCACCAGATCCGCGGTCAGGTCCTCGAATTTCGACCGCATGATCGTGGTGGTGAGGTGCTTGGGACCGTTCGCGTCGGCCGTCACGAACGGCAGATTCACCTGAGTCTGCGCCACCGACGACAGTTCGACCTTGGCCTTCTCGGCCGCCTCGAAGAGTCGTTGCAGCGCTTGCGGGTCGGCACGCAGGTCGATGTGCTGGTCACGCTGGAATTCGTCGGCCAGATAGTCGACCAGGCGACGGTCGAAATCGTCGCCGCCGAGATGGGAGTCGCCTGCGGTGGCGCGCACCTCGACCACGCTGTCACCGACGTCGAGCAGGCTCACGTCGAAGGTGCCACCACCGAGGTCGAAGACCAGCACGGTCTCATGGGTCTGTTTGTCCAAGCCGTAGGCCAGCGCGGCCGCGGTCGGCTCGTTGATGATGCGCAGCACGTCGAGCCCGGCGATGCGACCTGCGTCTTTGGTGGCATTGCGCTGGGCGTCATTGAAGTAGGCGGGCACGGTGATGACTGCTTCCTTGACCCGTTCGCCCAGGAATTTGCTTGCGTCGTCGACCAGCTTGCGCAGCACCAGCGCGCTGATCTCCTCCGGCGCGTACAACTTGCCGCGGACGTCGAAGCGGGCCGCGCCGCCCTCTCCCGCGACGACATCGAAGCTCACCGCTTTAGCTTCCTGCGATATCTCGTCGAAGCGGCGGCCGATGAATCGCTTCGCCGAATAGATGGTGCCCTTCGGGTTCAGGATCGACTGCCTGCGGGCAAGTTGCCCGACCAGGCGCTCGCCGCTCTCGGTGAACGCGACCACCGACGGTGTCGTGCGCGCTCCCTCGGCGTTTGCGATCACCACCGGCTCACCGCCTTGCCAGCTCGCGATCACGGAGTTCGTCGTTCCCAGATCGATACCTACAGCTGTTGCCATGACGGATTCCTTCGGATCGGTGCGACAGGCTGACAGCCGGATGTTCGTCGGCGACCACGGCAGGTGTGCACTTCCCCGACAACGCCGTCCCCTGCGATTCAGCGCGTCGAGCACTACTCGCTAAGGTGTCCGCGCTATACAGAACTCCCGACTACCCGATCCTCGCAACCCGATCCACGACAGAACACGGTCCGGGAAGCCGAACCCAGAACTCCGATTCACCCTGCCGTAACAGGGGTTCGACGCCGAATTGCTCATATCCTCCAGGGCATGGATGCCTTGGTGGTCCGATTATCGCAGTTGGATGTGGAAGCGGAAGGCGCGCTGCGTGTCGTGATGTTCTACGACACCCTGATGCGCCGGCGGGTGGATCTCCCAGCGCTGGCTCGCGCCTCGGCGGTCCTGGCCGAGTGCGTGACCGGGATTCGACTGCACGGCACGGGACGAGTGATCCGATTCGCACCCGATGGGCGGGAAGTGCCGGGTCCGCCGCCGTCCGCGTCCACCACTGGGCCGATCATCCTCGACGAGGAGGAGATCGGCACGGTCTGGCTGGAGCGCACCGGCACCTCCCGCTCGCTCGACGAACTGCTGTTGGAGCGGCTCGCCATCGCGGCCGCGGCGGTCGTCGAGAGATACGGCCCGGCACGCACCACTATGGCCGACCCGGCCCTGGTCGAACTGGTGATCAGTGCTGACAGCGACGAGGCGGCCAGGGCTCGCGCATTGCGGCTCTTGGGTTTTGCCGCCGATCTGCCGGTGCGCGTCGTGGCCGTTCGATCTCAGCTTCCACTCGACCAGGTCGGCAGCCTGATCTGCCCAGCTCGCCCGGTGAAGGCGGCACCACTGGCCGACGTGGGCGTCATCCTCGCCAGCACTGTGGACCCAGCCCGATTTCCGGCAGGCGTACGCGCGGGCATCGGCGCCGCCGATCGCCCCGATCGGTCCTGGCGGGAAGCCCGCACCGCCCTGCGCTTCGCCACCGCGCGCAGCCCGATCGTCCGCTACGACGACCTCGGCGCGCTGGCCTTGCTCGCGCAGGTACCTCAGGACGCTGCGCGCGACAACGCCGATGTGGCCGCGATCGCCCGAATGACAAGTACTCCGGAGGATCTGGAGACGCTCGACGCCTACTGCGCAACCGGCTCGCTGCGCCGGGCGGCCGAACTGCTGCACCTGCACCACAGCAGCGTCGCCCGTCGCCTCGAACAGATCGAAAAGATGACGGGTATCGAACTCGGCGAGTCCACCGGACTGTTGCGGGCCAGGCTCGCGCTCACGGCGTGGCGGCTACTCGACGAGCGAGCTTGACCAGCAGCTTTCCGGAAAGAAATCTGTCGTCCCAGGCGGGCCGGCGGCGGCGCAAGGGCCATAATTGGTTGGTGACGTCTTCGCCCGGATCTCCGATCGTCGATACCGCGGTTGCGTCGCCCGGACAGTCGGGTGCGCGGTCCGCGGTCGGTAGTTTCCGCTTCTGGTTCGCCAGCCGCCGCTGGGAGTGGTCTCCGGAGGTCTACCGGATGCACGGTTACCGGCCCGGGGAAATCGAGCCGACCACCGAACTGCTGCTGGCCCACAAACATCCCGACGACCGCGAACCCGTCGCCGAACGCATCGCCCGTTCCGTCGACAGCGGCGAGCCGTTCTCGAGCCGCCACCGATTCATCGACACCTCCGGTGTCGAACACAATGTCATGGTGGTCGCCGACCGGATTCTCGACGATGACGGCCAACCGGTGGGCACGACCGGTTTCTATATCGACCTCAGCGCCACCCTCGCCGAAGCCGAACGTGAAGCGCTAGAGGTGCGTTTGCCGGAACTTATCGAGTCGCGTGCGGTGATCGAACAAGCCAAGGGTGTGCTGATGCGGCTGTACGGCATCAGTGCCGAGCAGGCGTTCAAGGTTCTGATCTGGCGCTCGCAGGAAACCAATATCAAGCTGCGTGTGCTGGCCGAACAACTGATCGCCGAATTGGCCACGGTCCCAGCGCCCGAACCCGCGATCGTCGCCACCTTCGATCACATTTTGCTGACTCTCCACGAACGCATACCCAAGGACTGACCGCACCCGATTTCCCAGCAGCGAGAGGTTGCGCCGCCGATGCCGGGCGTCAGCGAACTACGGTGTGGCGGTGGTAGTGGAACCGAATGACCGGTTTGCTGGATTCGTTGTGCAGGCTCGGCTTGGTCATGGCGGTAGCAGTGATGTGTATCTGGCCGAGGATGTTGAACGGGCGCGGCCGGTATCGCTGAAGATTCTGGGTCCCGAGGACAGTCGGTCGCCCGAGGCGCGTGCGCGATTCGTGCACGAGTTCGACATCCTGTCCGTGCTGCGGCATCCCAATATCGTGCGGATGTACACGCACGGTGAAACCGACGGCAGGCTGTGGTCGGCGCACGAGTACGTGGCAGGTACAACAGGGGCGACTTTGGTGCCGACGCCGCACCGACAGCCGGACCTGCGGCGGGTGCTGCACGTGCTGGCTCGGGTCGCGGCGGGTCTGGATTTCGTGCACGCCAACGACATCGTCCATCTCGACGTCAAACCGGCGAATCTGTTGGTGGGCACGGACGACCCTGCGACGGTGAAACTTTCGGATTTCGACCAGGCCCGATGGCTGCACCGGCCCGAACCGCCCCTGGCCACAAATGGTTTCGTCGTCGTCTCGGTGCCGTACGCCGCGCCCGAACTGCTGCAGGCAGGCGCTGTCTGCCCGGCGACGGACCAGTACGCGCTGATCTCCACGGCCATCGAAGTGCTCACCGGTCGCCCGCCGTTTCCTCGCGGAAATCTCATGGCCACCGCGCAGGCCCACCTGCACGATCCGCCCCCCGATATCTCCGCGCGCCGACACTGGATCCCAACCGAGGTCGACTCGATCGTGCACCGTTCGCTCGCAAAGGATCCGAGCGCCCGCTATACCACCTGCACCGAACCCATCGCCCTACTCACCGAGGCCCTCCACGAGACCCGGCCGGGCAGCCCCTTTCTGAAGCGTTTGAACGCGGCGTTCACCCGATCGGCGCTACGCCGATAGCGATATCGGCGGCAGCGAAATGCCCGAAGGGCCGGGCCGAATTCGAATCACCGTGATTTTCACGATGTGGAAAAGGTATTGCTTATTTCCGCATGCGTCCGCACAGTGAGTCGAAATATTCGCCCGGCGTAGTTGTATTCCGGCGAGTCGTCCACCGAGAGAAATGCGGGTTATCGAAAAGCATGACGGCCTGCCGACAAGATGAGATATCGGTTGAACTGAGCTCGCTGCGGCCGCTGTTGTTCACCGTTTATGTACCCGCGGCGGCCTACGGCATCGGTATGGGGGCTGCGGCGCCGGTCATGACATTGACAGCGCTCGACTTGGGCGCATCGGTGGCGGTAGCCGGATTATGTGTCGCGCTGGTCGGTCTCGGACAGATAATCGGCGATATTCCCGCTGGTCAGGTCGTATCCCGGCTCGGCGAGCGGGTGTCGATCATCGGCGCGAGCACCGTGGGCATCATCGGTGTCCTATTGTGCCTGCTCGCGACAACGGTGCCGATCTTGTGCGGGGGACTGGTGATCGTCGGGCTGTCCAATGCGATCTGGGGCCTGGCTCGGATGAGCTATTTGTCGGAGGCCGTGCCATTCGAACGCAGAGCGCGGGCAATGTCGCTATTCGGCGGTTCCATGCGATTCGGTTTCTTCGTCGGTCCATTTCTCGGCGCTGCCGCGATCACCGGAATCGGCACGCGCGGCGGATTCGTCGTCCAATTGATTGCGATCGCGGTGGCCGGATCGCTGATGGCTCGGCTTCCGGACCCGCGGACCTCAGCCGTCGAGACGATCCGGCAACCGCCGCTGTCCCTACTGGGCGTCGGCAGAGCTCATCGCAAACTATTGCTGACCCTCGGCGCGGGTTCGTTGCTGATGGGTGCCGCGCGTTCGTCGCGGGAAGCCGTGCTGCCGTTGTGGGCCGATCATCTCGGCACCACCGCCGCCACGGCCAGTCTGATCTTCGGCATCGGGGCCGGCCTGGATGTGCTGTGCGCGTACCCGGCGGGCCATCTGATGGACCGGTACGGCAGACGATTCATCACCGTACCGTCGCTGACCATCCTGGCCCTCACGTATTTCGCTGTGCCGCTGACCGATTCGGCGCTGACTCTCGGCACCATCGCAGTGGTCATGGGGATCGGGAACGGGATCGGCAACGGCGTCATCATGACCATCGGCGCCGACATCGCCCCTGCCGCCACCCGTGCCGAATTCCTTGCCGCATGGCGACTAACCCATGACGGCGGCTTTTTCGCCGGCCCGTTGGCGATCAGCGGATTGGCGGCGGTCGGTCCACTGGCTGTCGCGGTCCTGACTATCGGCGCCGTATCGGCGCTCGGCGCCGTCGTCATGGGTCGATACATCCCCGTCTACATCCCCTGGCCCAACCAGATCGACCGAAAGGTGGCCGCACAATGAGTGCGAGAATACGTAGCAGGCTCTTCATAGCCGCGGTAGTTGCCGTAACCGTCGCGATGGTGTCGAGCGCCTGTGGCGGTGGCGATGTTCGCAAATCCGGTGGCGTCCCACTCTTTCGCTATCAAGGCTGGGCCTCGCAGGTCACGATTCCGGAACTCGCCGAGGATCTCGGCTTTTTCGAAGGCAAGGTGAAGCTGGACTGGCAGGGAAACACCATCAGCGGTCCACAGGATATCCAGTCGGCGGCCACCGGCCAGGTCGACTTCGGGGGCGCTTTCGGCGGTGCGGTGGCGAAGCTGGCCCACGCCGGTGCGCCGATTACCGCGGTGCTGAACTACTACGGCTCGGACGACAAGACTTTCACCGGGTTCTACGTTCCCGACAACAGCCCGATCTCGACACCGAAAGACCTGCTGAACAAGAAGATCGGCGTGAATACGCTTGGCGGCCAGTCCGAGGCGGATATCCACGATGCGCTGAAGAAGAGCGGTTTCGACGAAGAACAGATCAGGTCGGTTCAGTTGGTGGTCTTACCGCCGCCGAATACCGAGGACGCCCTCCGGCGCGGACAGGTCGACGTCGCTGCCTTGAGCGGACAGTTCCAGCAGCGGGCAATCGCGAACGGCGGACTTCGTGCGGTATTCACCGACTACGAGGAATTCGGTCCGTTCAACGGCGGTCAGTACGTCTTTCGCAATGACTTCCTCGCCAAGAACCAGGCCAGTGTCGAGGCATTCGTGAGCGGAGTCGCCAAGGCGATCGAATGGCAGAAGACCACACCGCGTGATGAGGTCATCGCCAGGTTCACTCAAGTCATCGAGAAGCGGCAACGTCCGGGCGAGGATGCTTCGTCGGTGAAGTTCTGGCAGTCGGTCGGGGTGCCCGCGCCCAGCGGGGCAATCGCCGACACCGATTTCCTGCGCTGGGAGAGTTGGTTGCGGGATACCGGCGGGATCACCGGTGCCTTCGAGCCGTCGAAATTCTTCACCAATAAGTTCAATCCGAACGCGCCGAAGTCATAGCGATCATTCGGCGGGAAAGGCGAAGTCGCGGATGAGTGCCGCGAGTTCGAGGGGGCGGTCGCCCTGGACCGAGTGTCCGGCGCCGTCGACGATCGCGACCCGGGCGCCGGGGCGGCGGCGGAGCAGTTCCGCGACGTCGGCGTCGTCGACGACCGGTGACCGTGCGCCGCGTACGAGCAGTAGGGGTGCTTGTACGGCGGATACGTCGTCCCACAGTGGGCTGAAGTCGAGCGAGCCGTCGGCGGTGGGGCGCAGTCGGTCGTAGCGCCAGATCCAGCGTCCGTCGTCGCGTGGGCGTGCGTTGTGTAGGACTCCGCGCCGCAGCGACTGGACCGACCGGCCCGGATTGTGCGCGACGGTGCGCTCCAGGATCTCGTCGAAGGATCCGAAGTCGGTGGGGCCGTTGACGAATGCGACTATCGCCGCGGTCTTGTTCGGGTTGTCGCCGGTGCCGGGGGTGACGTCCACGATGATCAGGCGGCGCACCAGGTCCGGGCGCCGCGCGGCCAGTCGCATTGCGGTCAGTCCACCGAGGGACATGCCGACGACCGCCTTCGCCTGCGGCGCGACGGTATCGACGGCGGCGGCGACCGCATCGGCCAGCCGGTGTGGTGTGTACAGATGGTCGGGCCACCAGTCGGAATGGCCGTGGCCGGGCAGGTCCAGAGCGATGAGTGGGCGGTTCAGCGCAAGCGCCACGGTGTCCCAGGTGTGCGCGTTCTGCGCGCCACCGTGCAGGAGCACCAACTCCGGCTCGCTCGCACCCCAGCGCAGACCACTGATGTGGCGACCGGAGCCGATGTCGATCGAAAACCGTTGCACCTCGGGCGGACCGGACCAGGGCAGCCCGGCCTCGGCCGCATTCTCGGCGAACAGTCCGAATTCGTGATAGTCCGGTGTTGTCATCTGAGCACGAAACCCTGTTTGTCGAAGATGGATTCAGCTGAAGTGGACGATCGAGAGCAGTCCGACGATCAGTGAGTATGTTGCGAACGGTAGCAGGGTGCGAGTTTGGAAGTGTCGCTCCAGGTAGCGCACGGCCAGCCAGGACGACGTCCCGGACACGATGGCGCCGAGGAGTATCGGCCCGCGGATGCCGTCGGTTTCCGGTCCGAACAGTTCCGGCAATTCCACGATCCCGGCCCCCAGGATTGCCGGAGTAGCAAGCAGGAAGGCGAATTTGGCCGCGTGGGTGTGTTCGAGACCGCGCCACAATCCGCCGACCATGGTCAGACCCGCGCGGCTGAACCCGGCCAGCAGGGCGCCGGCTTGCGCGAATCCGATGCCTACGGCGTCGCGCGTCCCGAGGGCGGCCAGCGGCCGGTCGGATTGGCGGGACGGATGCGACGCGGCGGTGAGGGCGAAACGTCGCCCGTATTGCGCGAGCGTCGGTTCGTTGCGTCGGCGCAGCCCCTCACCGATCACCAACACGACGCCATTGAGAGTCAGGAAGATGGCCGCATCGATGGGCCCCTCGAACAGTGCGTGCAGCGGATGGACGAGCAGCGGCCCGAGGATGGCGACCGGAGTGGACGCGATCACGATCAGCCACGCCAATCGCTGCGGAACGGTATCGACCCGCCTGGTGCGCAGCGTCGTGACGAAACCGGCGATTATCGCGCACCAGTCGCGCCAGTAATACCCGAGCAACGCCACGGCTGTCGCCACGTGTAGCGCGACCACGAATGCCAGATAGGGATTACCCGCGCCGGACTCGTTCTGGACCAACAACTTCCGCCAGTCACCGCCCACCCATGCGGCGATAAGCACGGAGTGACCGAGGCTGGAGATCGGAAACAGCTCGGTGACCCCCTGCACCGCACCGATGACAGTCGCTTCAAGATAGGTGATCATCGCGGACGATTCTTGCACGTGCGCGACAGTCCTTCCGGCTGGGAGTAGCACACGCCGATTTGTCCGAATAGCGGTTCCCGCAGCACCTTTCGTGGGCGTGTTGCGATCCGGCATCCTCCTGCGGCCTTCGCCGGAATCGCGCTGTTCCGCCGCCAATGGCCGCGACTGGAGTCTGCTGCGTCGTAATACTCGAGCCCTGCCGGCGGCGTCATGCACGAAAAGACCCGCGGTGCCCAGCAATTCGTCGGCGAGCATCGAGCGAACTTCGTCGACCACGTCGTGAAGCGAGGTGCCCTCGGGGAGAGAAGGTTTCGACTACCGTGCACCGATACTCACCAGGAATGCGGCGATTCAGTGCGCGCTTGGCCTCTGGGATCGGCACAGGGGCCATGTGTGGAGCATGGCACGAGGAGTTTTTGACCCGCCCGGCGACACAGAGTGCCGCCGGGCGGGTTCCTTCCCCGTTCGCTGCGCGAACGCCGCCACGTCGCACAGCGCTGCCATGCTAGCCCAACCGGCCCGCAGATCTATGTCGCCACGCCGATGTCGGCGTGTTCGGTGTGTTCGAAGCCGAAGCGTAGACCGTACGCACCTGGCTACCGCCCGCGACCGGGGCATGAAGCCGGCAGTGCAGCGCGACCGCGGTAACTACTGCGCCGCAGCAGGTTCGGTTGCGGGGGCCGGCAGTCCGGCGAGGCGGTGCGGCGCCAGTAGGGATTTCACGGTTTCGGCGGGCAGCAGGCCGAGCTCGGTGGCGATTTCGTCGACGGGGCGGCCGGTGTGCAAGGCCTGCTTGGCGATTCGGGCGCTGGCGGCGTAGCCGATGTGGGGAGTGAGAGCGGTGACGATGCCGATGGAGCGGCGGACGCCCTGTTCCAGATGGTCGCGGTGGGGAGTGATGCCCGCGACGCATCTGGTTGCCAGGGCGTCGATCGCGGCGGTGAGGTGAGCGGTGGTGCGGAGCAGGCTGTAGGCGATGATCGGCTCGAAGGCATTGAGCTGGAGCTGGCCCGCTTCGGCGGCCATGGTGACGGTCATATCGTTGCCGACAGCCGCGAATGCGACCTGATTGACGACCTCCGGGATGACCGGATTGACCTTGCCGGGCATGATCGATGATCCGGCTTGCACTGGGGGAAGCGAGATTTCCCCCAGACCGGTCGTCGGTCCCGAGGACATGAGCCGCAGGTCGTTGCAGATCTTGGACAGTTTGACCGCGACGCGCTTGACGATGCCGGAGATCTGTACGAACGCACCGCAGTCCTGGGTGGCTTCGATGAGGTCGGCGGCCGAGGTCACCGGAATCCCAGTGATATCGGCGAGATGGGTACAGGCCAGCGCCGGATAATCCGGATGGCCGTTGATCCCGGTGCCGATCGCGGTACCGCCGAGATTGCATTCGCGCAACAGTGCGGTGCCCTCGTCGAGGCGGGCGCAGTCCTCGCGCACCATGATCGCGAAGGTGCCGAACTCCTGCCCGAGCGTCATGGGTACGGCATCCTGGAGCTGGGTGCGGCCCATCTTGATGACGTCGGCGAATTCGATTGCCTTGCCGTCGAATTCGGTCGCCAGCCGGCCCAGTGCGGCGACCAGATCGTGGATGTGGTGCACGATGGCGAGTTTCACCGCGGTCGGGTAGACGTCGTTGGTGGACTGGCCCAGATTCACCTGGTCGAGCGGGTCCAGCTCGGTGTAGCTGCCGCGGTCGTGGCCGAGCAACTCCAGCGCCCGGTTGGCGATGACCTCGTTGGCATTCATATTCGTCGAGGTCCCGGCCCCGCCCTGGACGGGATCGATGGGGAACTGGTCGTGCAGTGCACCACCGCGGATCTCGTCGCAGGCCGCATCGATAGCATCGGCACGGCGCGAATCGAGCAGGCCGAGGTCCCGGTTGGCCCGGCAGGCGGCCTGTTTGACCGCGGCGAGCGCGGTGATCAGGGCCGGATAATTGCCGATGCGGTCGCCCGTAATGGCGAAATTATCCAGCGCGCGGGCAGTGTGGACGCCCCAGTAGGCCTCCCGCGGTACCGCGCGGGTGCCGAGGGAATCGCGTTCGGTACGAGTGCTTTCGGTCATCGGATTCCTGTTCAGTTGGATGTGTGCGGGAACGGCTGTGTCGCTGGGTGATTCGAGAGCTCGCCGAGCAGGTTCGTCGTCATCCACCGGCGCAGCTCGCTACCGGACAGGCCGAAGTCGACCAGGTAGCCGAGTTTCGCGAGTGCGGCCTCCCTGGTCATATCGCCGGCACCGATGGCACCGGCATCGCGCATGGCCCGGCCGGGGTGATAGCGGTCGAGATCGACTGTGCCGCTGTCACAGTGGGTGATGACGACTACCGGTGTTCCCCGAGCGGTGGCCGCGCGGATGGCCTCGACCGTTGCCGAACCGTGCAGCGGCAGTGTGCCTGAGCCGTAGCACTCGAGTACGAGTCCGCCCTGGTAGTGGCGCAGTGCCGTATCGAGCAGGTCCGGATGCATTCCGGGAAAGACGGTGAACAGGCCGACGGGTGGGCTATCGATGCGCGGTCGCGTCTCGGGCAGTCGAGGTGGTGCGAGCGGCGGTGTGCATTCGCGGACCGTGATGAATCCGTCGTAGTCGTCGCAGGCGCGTTTACTGGCCCGCACGGTCGGATGCAGCGACTGGCCGAAGGCGATAAATGTTGCGGGGACTGCCTGGGCGGCAATGCTGTTCAGCGCAAGCGCCAGGTTGCTCCGCGCGTCGCTACCGGGACTGCCCAGCGGGATCTGCGCTCCTGTCAGCACGACGGGCACCTCGATTCCGCGCAGCTCGAATGCCATCCGAGCGCCCACATAGGCCATCGTGTCGGTGCCGTGCACAACGACGACCCCATCCGGTTGCCGCTCCGCTATACCGGACCGGACCCGTGCGGCGATCCGGCAGGCGGTGTCGGGCCCGGCATCGGCACTATCGATGACTTGCTCGAGTTCGGTGTAGTCGAACCGAACCGCGACGCCGTTCGCGCGCTCGAATCGGGCGATGGTGTCTGCGATTTCGCTGCCCAGACCCCGGCGGGGCCGCAGTCCGTCACCGTGATCGACCATCCCGAATGTGCCACCGGTGTAGAGGATGTCGACACTGATCTGCGAAAGACGGTGCGGGACGGTGGTGATCGAAGTCACGAGGTCTCCGATCCGGGTTCCGACATCGGAGCGAGCACGTCCGAATCCAGTCGACCCCGGACCCGGAACCAACCCACCACCATCGCGACGACGACCAGCAGGAATGCCGCCAGCGTGATGCGCCCGATCTCGTCGTCGAAGAACATCAGCAGAATGACGGCGAGCAGGAAGCCGAGCGTGAGGATATTGAGCACCGGCGCGAATGGCAGCCGGAAGGCCGGTCTGCGGTAGTGCCCCTGCTCGGCTCGGCGCACGAAGATCCAGTGGCAGATCATGATCGACGCCCAGGTGCCGACGATGCCGAGTCCGGCCAGATTCAGCACGATCTCGAAGGCCTTGTGCGGCATGACCAGATTGAGCACCACGCCCGCGATACCGACCACGCTGGTGATCAGGATCCCGCCGTACGGTGCGCCATTGCGGTTCATGCGCTGGGCGAAACGTGGTGCCGCACCGGCCACCGCCATCGAGCGCAGGGTGCGACCGGTCGCGTAGAGCCCGGCGTTCAGGCTCGACATCGCGGCGGTGAGCACCACCAGATTCATGACGTCGGCGGCGTGTGGGATGCCGATCGAACTCATCACCGTGACGAACGGACTTTCACTGGGGGAGTACGCCGTCCACGGCAGTAACAGCGTGAACAGGATGACCGAGCCCGCGTAGAACAGGATGATCCGCCACATGATGGAGTTGACCGCGCGTGGCACCACCAGTCTGGGATTGTCGGCTTCGCCCGCGGCGACGCCGATCATCTCGGTGCCGCCGAAGGCGAACACCACACCGAGCGCGATGGTGAGCATGGGTGCTAGGCCGCGGGGGAACAGTCCGCCGTGATCGGTGATCGTCGAGATGCCGGGGGCGTTTGCGCCGACCGAGGTACCGGTGACGATGAATCCGATGGCCAGCACCATGAATACGACGATGGTTCCGACCTTGACCAGCGCGAACCAGAATTCGAGTTCGCCGAACAGTCGCACCGACATCACATTGAGTGCGACGACGACTGTCAGCGCGATGAGCGCCAGTACCCACTGCGGCACGGGCACGAAGAACGACCAGAAGTGCGCGTAGAGCGCGACCGCTGTGATGTCGGCGACGAGGGTCGTCGACCAGTTCAGGAAGTACAGCCAGCCCACCGAATACGCGCCGCGTTCACCGAGGAATTCGCGCGCATAGGACACGAACGCGCCGGACGAAGGCCGATACATCACAAGTTCGCCGAGTGCGCGCACCACCATGAACGTGAAAATCCCGCACACGATGTAGACGAGGGCGAGGGACGGTCCGGCGAGCGACATCCGGCCGCTGGCGCCCAGGAAAAGCCCGGTGCCGATCGATCCGCCGATCGCGATCATCTGCATATGGCGCTTGCGTAGCCGCTTTTGGTAGCCGAGGTCCCCGATATCGATCCGCGGTGCGGGCGTGGTGGCGGCGGTCGACTGTTGGTCGTGATGTTGCATCGAAAACCTTCCATGGGCCGGATCCAGCCCTCAAGAAGTAAGGCTGTCAGGCTGTAAGACAGGTTGACTGTAATGGGGGTCACAGCGGCTGTCAATGCCATACTGGGTCGCGTGACGGTCGAGGAAGGGTACGTGCAGCGCATCGGCGCCACCGAAGCGGTCTTTCGTCGGCTGAAGAGCCTCATTCAGAGCGACGATTACGCGGTGGGCGATCGCCTACCCGCGGAGTTGGCGCTGGCCAAGCAGTTCGGGGTGAGTCGGCCGGTGGTCCGCGAGGCGCTACATGCCTGCGCCATCCTCGGACTCACCGAAACCCACACCGGCCGAGGCACTTTCATCGTCTCCAAGAATGCCGATACCCAGCCGACCTTCGCGGGTGTCGGTGCCGGCGATCTGATCGAGGCGCGCCGGCTCGTCGAAATACCGGCCGCCGGATTCGCCGCAGAGCGCCGCACGCCGGAGCAGGTGCGGCGGCTGTTCGAGATCCTGGACAAGCTCGCGGCGGCCCCGGATGCGCACGAATGGGTGCGCTACGACGGCGAACTGCACACCGCGATCGCGGCCGCGAGCGGTAATACGATGCTGACCGCCATGGTGGCCGACACTCGCCGCGCGCTGGACCTGCAATCGGAATTCTTGAACCTGACCCAGGACCGCCGCACCGATTCCGACCGCGAGCACGAGGCCATCGTCCGGGCCATCGAGGCCGGTGCGCCGGAGGCCGCGCGTACGGCGATGACCGATCACCTGGAGCGCGTCGCCGAAACGGTCGCTCGCATCGGCGCCTGAGCGGCCTACCTGCCCGGTTCGGACGGCCGGTTTGTGCGCTGGATCGTGAGTGATGCGGCGAGCATGCGTGAGTTGTTCGGGTCGGTGGGATCGATACCAGTGAGTTCGGCAATGCGGCGCAGTCGATAGCTGAAGGTGTTGGGGTGCACATGAAGTCGTGCCGCCGCGGCTTTACGGTCGGAGCCGTAGCGCAGATGCGCCTCCAGCGCCTCCAGGAGATGGGGGTTGCTCAGCAGCGGGGTGATCCGCTCGGCCAGCCGATCGCGGGCGTGGCCCGGTCGGGTGAGTTGGTATTCGAGCAGCAGATCGTCGAGTCGGTAGGTTCCGGTCGGGCGACCGAGAAGGCGTGCGAGCGTTGCGAGTTCGGCGACTTCCGCCGCGGCCTCGGGCAGTTCGGCGCGCGGAACCGCCGGGCATTCGGCCAGATGTGCCGACGTGCCGAATTGTTCGGCCAGCTCGGCCGCCAGCCCGGCGTAACGCGTCGACTCGGGTTCGTCGGAATGCCTTGGGAGCAGGGCGATTCCGGTGGATCCGTCGAAGGTCACCAGGGCGGTGCCGTTGCTGATCGTGTCGAGGGTGCGGTGCAGGATCCGTATCCGCCGCCGGGCCAGTAGATCGGCGACGGAGGTGGGCTGGTCGTCGGAATCGATATGGATGCCGAGCACCGTGTAGCGGTCGCTGAGCGGGGTGTCGGCGCGGGCGGCCTGTTCATCGGCGGGTTGGCCGCGCAGCAGTGCCGAACACAGTTCGCGGCGAGCTTCCCGCTCGGCGTTGTAGATGGATTGTTCGACCGCCGTGTAGGTCTCGACGACGATGATATTGATGTGCTTGAGCAGATCGAGCAGGCGGGAGCCGACCTGGACCAGATCGGCCATCTCTTCGGGTGTCGCGAGTGCGGCGGCTTCGGCGAGCACCGATTGCGCCGAACCGTGGATTGCCTCGATCAGGATCGACAGCGGGAAGCGGTCTTCGGCATGCCGCTCGGCGACCGGTGCCACGAAGGCCGCGACCTCGGCTCCGGTGAATTCGCGGTCTTCGCCGATGGCGTGCAGTACGGCGCGGCCGCAGGCGTAGATGGCGGGCAGCACCTCCGCGGTGAAATGGCCCTCGGGCAGATCGGTCGCTGGCGGCGTCGCACCGAGGCCCTCGGCGAGCATGCGCTCGGAGATCTGCGGCCACCGGGTCAGTAACCGGGTCACCAATGGGGCGTCTCGGATGGCCGAGGTCGTAGCGATTGCCATGCGCCGATTGTTGCCCACGACAGTGGGCGGTTCAACGTTTCGGTTTTATCAACCAGAACTTTGTCGTCGACGACAAACCGGTGCGGACTTTATTCGTCATGGCGTGCAGTGACGTCAGCTGATGACCGTTCTAGATTTCGAATACCGCTTAATCACAATGGCGGCCATCACATTTCGTGTGATCTGTGATCTGTGGCATAGCGACCGGCGTGGGGCGGAACCGATCGGAATGGGAAGTACGAGATGTTTGCAATGAAGCAACGCGGCTGCCGCGCCTTCGCGGGTGCCGCCCTCATCGCTGGACTGTCCGTGGCACATGGGCTCGGAATCGGTGTGGCGGGCGCGGAGCCCGCCGAATCCGATCAGCAATTCCTCGTCGAACAGATCAACGCGGGGCTGGCCCCGGCTCCGGACGGGAGGCAGCCACAGGCGATCGTGGACACCGGAAGTGGATCGGGCTGGGCGAAGAGCATCGCATCCAATACCGTCGGTGAAGGTCCCGAAATGACCGCGGCCCTTGCGGCTTTCGCCTACGGTCTCGCGCACCCGGATGCCGCGCCTGCGGGTGCGAACCGGTGGGACTGCAAGCCGAGTGCCGAACATCCGAACCCGGTGGTGCTGTTGCACGGCACCTGGCTCAATGCCTTCGATACGTTTGCCTATCTCTCGCCGCAGTTGGCGCGGGCGGGATTCTGCGTATTCGCCTTCAATTTCGGGCGATCGGGGCTGATGGAGGGCGGTGGGATCGGTGCGATGCTGCCCGGTCGCTACGGAGTCGGGCCGATGGCCGAATCCGCACGCCAGCTGGCGGATTTCGTGGAGCGGGTACGGGGGGCCACAGGAGCGGAGAAGGTCGATATCGTTGGTCATTCGCAGGGTGGGACGGTGGCGAATCAGTATCTGAAATTCGACGGGGGTGCCGATAAGGTCGGCAAGCTGGTCACTTTCGGTGCCACCCACCACGGCACGTCGTTGATGGGCATCGCGTTGCTGGGGCGGGCCATCAATAACCTCGGTGTGAATATCCTCGGTTTCTACGAGCCGATCGTCGGGCTGTCGAATATCGAACAGGCGGTGGGGTCTTCGTTCTATGCGCGGCTCAACGCGAACGGGGATACGGTGCCCGGTGTCGATTACACGGTCGTCGGGTCGCGGTACGACGAGGTCACCAACCCCTACAGCTGGACATTCCTGCAGGCCGGGCCGGACGCCACGGTCGACAACATCACGCTGCAGGACGGCTGCGAACAGGATCTGTCCGACCACCTGACCATGATGTATTCACCGCGCTCGGCCTCCATCGCGCTCGAGGCCCTGGATCCCGCGCACCATTCGAATCTGGACTGCAGCTTCAACCCATGGTTGATCGGAGGTGGCGGTGCCCTCTGAGTTCGAACGATGAACCCTGCCCGAAGCGGCCGAGCCGGGCAAGGTGTGGACTTCCCAACCTCGGGAGGTTTGACGACCTGAGTGAAAATTGACTGTGCCACTGTCCGTACTCGGGTTCATGCGAATCGGGCCGTGGTTACGGGTCAGCACACCCGGTTGCAGGTGACCGCGGTAACGACACAGCAGGAGACCTCGGTGATGCAGCGGTCGCGGTTCGACCCGGGCGAACTGCGGGCGATGGTGGCGAGGCTGGAACGCCTCATCGCCGAAGCCAACCGAACCGTCGTCGAGCTGAAGGCCGCGATCGAATTCGCGGAGGTGGAATCGGCCGCGGTGTCCGAAGAAATGCGTTCGGATGCGGCATACTTGGAACGGCAGGTGGCAGGCGCATCTGCGGAGGTGTGGTCGGACGGCGCACCCGTGGGGGTGCAGTCGGGCGCGGCGTCTGTGGAGGCGCGTTCGGTCGGCGCATCCGGAGATGTGCGGTCGGATGTGGCCTTCGCGACGGTACAGTCGAATGTCGCGTCTGCTGCGGTGCACTCGGACGTTCCGCCTGTTGCGGTGCATTCGGATGTCGCATCTGCGGCAATGCAGCCGGAAACCGCATCAGGTCGACCGACGACAGACCAACCCACCGCGAGTCGACACCGCCCACTCGTGCGCGAGCCCGCACCAACTCCGTGGTCCCGCCGGACAGTGGACACCCCGTGGTCACAACGCACCGTCCGTCCGCGCCCGGCGAGATCGAACACACCCACCGAACCCTCCACATCTCCTGCACCGGAACCGATCCCAGTCGCAGCTCCACCGATAATCCAGCGAACGCCGTCTCGACAAGCCGGCGCGGCACACATGGGCCCCGAGCCCGCCGTATCGGCACCGACCGGTTCACTGCGCGAGACCGCGAAACCGGAGGCGATTCGACTGTCGGCGGATGTCCGAGCGCCGAAGGTAGTTCCGCCACCGGTGAATGTCCGGCCGCCAGATCCTGTGCCGCCGTCGGTAAATGTCGCGGAGCCCGTCGCGGTGGCCGGGCCGGTGGATGTCGGGGCACGCCCAACTCCATCTCTGCCAGTCGATGTTCGAGAACCTGAGACGGCACGACCGCAGCCTGTGGATGTCGGCGAGCCGGACGGCGCGCACATGCTGAATGCTGCCGTGCCCGCGGCCGTCGCGCTACCGGCAGACGTTCGGGAGCCGGAGGCAGGGCCGCGGCCGACTGATGTTGCGGAACCCGAGACGGTACGCCCGCCGGTGGATGTCGGGGCGCCGGACCAGGTGCCGTTGTCGGCTGATGTCGCGGAGGCACTACCGGAGGATGTTCGCGAACCCGAGGCTCTGTCGCTTCGGGTGGATGTTTCGGAACGCGAGTCGATACCCGCGCCGTTGGCGGATGTCGAGGCGCGTGCAGCTCTGTCGTTGCCGCCGGATCCCGCGCTGCCCGCGTCCGCGGCGTCACCGGGAGATATTCGGGAACCGGAAGCTGTGTTGGTACCGAGTGGTCCGCTCGGCGAGAACGCGAGCCCGGAGGCGGTTCGACCATCGACGGATGTTCAAGCGCCGGAGGCAGTTTCGCCGACGGAGGATGTTCGGCCGCCAAATCCCCCACCGTTGTCCGTGGATATCGCGGAACTCGTGCCGATGAATGTCGGAGAACGCCCGGCTCCACCTCTACCGGTCGACGTTTCGGATCCCGAGTCGGTGCGCCCGCCGATGGAAATTGCGGCCCCTGCGGCTGTGCCGTTCCTGGCGGACGCTGCTGAGCCCACCGCGGTCGCGCTACCGGCAGATATTCGTGATTCCGAGTCGGTGCTGTTGCCTGCTGATGTCGCGGAGCCAGTGGCGAAAGCGCTACCGGCAGACGATCGCGAATTGCGTGCAGTGCCGCTACCCGTCGATGTTGCGGCGCCTGTGGCGGACGCACTATCTGAGGACGTTCGCAACCCCGAAACTCTTTCGCTTTTGGTGGATGTCAGTGGTTCGGACGAAGTTTTGCTACCAGCTGACGTTTCGACTACCGAGTCGGAACGTGCGCCGGTGGAGATCGAGGCGCCCGGGGCGTTGCCGGCAGATGTTCGGGAGCTGCCGCTACCGGCCTACATGTCGGAGCCCGAGATGGCACGCCCGCTGGTGGATGTTGGGGCGCCCGAGGTGGTGCCGTCGTCCGCTGCTGTTGCCGAGCCCGCGGGAGGGGCGCTATCGGCGGATGTTCAGGGGCCGGAGGCTGTGTCGGTACCAGCGGACGTTCAGGAGCCCGACTTGGCATCGCTGCCGGTCTACGCGCGACAACCCGAGTCGGTTCCGTTGCCGGTCTACGTGCGAGGGCCCGAGGTGGGGTGGCCGCCCGCGGCGGACGTGGAGCCGAAGACTGTACCGCTGCCGGTCTATGCTCAGGATTCCGAGACGGTACAACTTCCGATGTATCCCGACATCGAGATGCCGCGCTCCCATGGGGAATCCGACGATTCGGCGACACCGACGACCGCTGTCGAGTTGGCGGCGCAGCACGGTCTGGACATCGTCGGGTTCGATGGGCCGAATATCGACACCTATCTTGTCCGGGAGGTGACGGCAGCGGTGGACGATATGCTCACCAGGTATCCGATTGCCTTGCGCGGCATACGGATTACCGATCCTGACGATAACGCGCCCGATGTGCGTGGGGCGTCTCCGGCATTACCGCAATCGGATGCGTCGGCGATCTGGATGGTGCTCGATGGGGGTGCCTTGGCGACCTTGGTTCCGGCGGCCGGGAGTGCGCGGCCACGCAGGTGGTTGCGACGGCGGCGCAATGCCGATCGGCCGGTGTACGCCGCGGTCGTGCGTGAGTTCGGTTGTGCGCTCGATGTCGCGGGGGACTTTCGGGCCCGGCACGAGGCGCAGCGCCGACTGATTACCGAATCACTGCGTGGCAGTGCGGATCTCACGTACAACCCGCTGGATCCGAGCCTGGCCCTGCTCGATGCTTTCACCGATTTCGCGCTGCACGGGGATCGGGCGGGGAAGTTGGCGAAGGAGTTGCACGACATGCTGGTGAAGATGGCGCGAGCCGAGTCGACCGACCTGTCGGCCTGATCGGGGCCGAAGGGCGAGCCTCGACTTGGCCCGGTTCACAAGACGGGTGACGGTCGGCTTGTGTGTTGACAAAGTCTTTTATCGCTGACCTGCGGTAGCTACCGGCTTGTTCGTTACCGTCATCGCGTTCGATTGCCCGCGTTCGGGAGGATCAGCTGTGACGGAGATCGGGACACGACGATCCGGCGAGCGGGCGGGCGGTGACTTCGGCGCGTGGCTCGCCTTCGCCGGCTGCCTCATCGCGGTATTCATGCAGATGATCGACGTGACCATCGTCAATACCGCACTTCCGAATCTCACCGCAGACCTGCGGGCCTCGCAATCGGCGCAGGTGCTCGTTGTCTGCGGCTATTCGCTGGCCTTCGCGTGCACGCTGCTGACCGCGGCGCGCATCGGCGCCATCTTCGGCCGCCGCACCGTATTCCTGGTCTCGGTCACGGCATTCACCGCGGCCTCGGCGTGGTGCGGAATATCCACCAGTGCAGCCGAACTGGTAATCGCGAGAATCGCCCAGGGGGTCGCGGGTGCCGGGATGGCGGCGCAGACCATTGCCATCCTCATCGCGAGCTTCCCGCCGAATCGACATCAACAGGTCTTCGCGCTGTACGGTGCGACCGCCGGATTCGCCGGAATGCTCGGGCCGATCCTCGGCGGTGCGCTGGTCACCGCCGATATCGGCGGACTCGGTTGGCATTCGATATTCCTGATGAATCTGCCCATCGGCGTGCTCGCCTTCGTCCTCGGCTTCAAATATCTGCACCTCGGCAGGCCACTGGAACGCGATCGCCTCGACCTGGGCGGCGTGGCGTTGTCCACCGTGAGCCTGTTCGCCTTACTCGCCGCTCTCGCGGACATTCAGCAGAATGGTTGGCGACCATGGCCTTTCGGTGTAATCGCTGCGGCGTTCGCGCTGGGTGCGGTGTTCTTCGGCTACGAGCGCAGGCTGGTCCGGCGCGGCGGCACTCCGCTGGTGCGCCTGGATTTGTTCGCCGATCGCGGCTTCGCCATCGGTGCGGCGCTGGTGGCAAGTTTCTTCGGCCTGTTCACCGCATTCGTCTTCACCGTATCGATCACCCTGCAGGACGAATTGCAGTGGTCCGCACTGCGCACCGGTGTGGCGATGACACCATTCGCACTCGGTGCGGGCACCGGTGCCCTTGCCTCGATGTTGCCGGTAAAGCGTTGGGGGGTAAGGGCACTCGCGTTCGGAATTGCGATGTATGGATGCTGCGTGGCGATCGGCGCGGCATATCTGCGGCTCACCGCAGGCGAGGTGAATCTCGCGTTGGCGCTCGGCCCGGTCTTCATCGCCGGATTCGGGGTCGGCCTGTTCGGTGTGCAGGTGCAACCGCTGATGCTGGCGGGTTTGGCGCAGCGCCAAATGGCCGAAGCATCCGGGCAGGTGCCCACCATCGAGCAGATCGGCAATGCGGTCGGGCTTGCACTGCTCAGCGTCGTGTTCTTCCGCACGCACACCCTGGACGGCAGCATTGTCATGCTGGCGGCAATCGCGGTCCTCGCCATTGCCATGGCGGTGCCGACCCTGGCGTTGCCCGCACCGTCGCAGGAACCCACATAAGGTCAGGCAGAGCCGGTGGTGCCCAGTGGAGACGATTCGCCGGGCTCGGATCCGATGAGCAGCCGCTTGAGAATCTTTCCGGTTTCGCCGCGGGGGAGCGCATTGAGGAAGGTGACATCGCGCGGTACGGAGAAGCGGCTGAGCCGATTGCGAATGTAGGACCGGATCATATCCGAATCCAGTCCCGCGCCTTCGCGTTTCACCACGAAAGCCGCCAGACGCTGCCCGAACTCGGTATCCGGCACGCCGACCACGGCGACCTCACTGACCTGCGGCAGATGCGCGAGGGCCTCCTCGACCGGACGCGGGAACACATTCTCACCGCCCGAGATGATCATCTCGTCGTCGCGCCCGGCAATGAACATCCGGCCCGCGACATCGAGATAGCCGAGGTCACCGGTGTCGAGCATGCCGTCGGCCTCGGCGGGTGGCGCGGAATTGACATAGCCGTCGAACAGCATGTGGTTGCCGACGAAGATATGCCCGGTGACGCCGATCGGAACCGGGCGCTGATCCGGACCGAGCACCGCGACCCTGGTGCCGAGCGGCGGTCGGCCCGCAGTGGTCGGTGCGGTGCGCAGATCGTCGGGAGTCGCGATGGTGGCCCAGGACACCTCGGTGGAACCGTAGACGTTGTAGAGGATCTCGCCATAGGTGTCCATGAATCGCAGCACGGTCGCCCCGGCCAGCGGTGCGCCGCAGCTGATCACGGTGCGCAGACTGGATGTGTCGTAGCGAGCACGTACGGCGGTGGGCAGATCGAGGACGCGATTCACCATCGTCGGCACCACGATCATGCTCTCGACCTGGTGTTCGGCGACCAAGCGCAGACATTCCTCCGCGTCGAACCGCTCCGGCAGCACGACCGTTGCACGCAGCGCCGTGCTGAGCTGCAGCCCGGCCAGACCCCAGGTGTGGAACAGCGGGGCCGGGATCAGCATCGCCGCATCCATTGCGAGCGGAATCCGCGACAGCAGGGCGGCGATGGTGCCGAAACCCTTCGGATGGGGGCGGCGCGCACCCTTCGGTGTGCCGCTGGTTCCCGAGGTCAGCACGATCAGCCTGCCTGGCTGTGTCGGGATGCGAAATTCGGACTGCCCCATGGCGATCAGGTCGTCGATGGTGGAACGCCCGGGTACCGGCGGGCGACCGTCGGTATTGAACCGCGGCAGATCGGTATGCAGATAGCGGACCAGCTGTTCCAGCTCACCGTCGACGAATAGCGCCGAAAGCCGGTGGCGCTGCACGATTTCCTCGATGCGCCGCCCGGACAGCCCCGCATTCAACAGCGCCACGTCGACCCCGAGTTTCCCGGCGGCGACCATGGTTTCGACCATGCCCGCATGGTTGCGCGACAGCAATCCCACCGCGTCACCGGACGCGAGGCCCAGGGCCGCCATGGCTCCGGCCAGCGCATTCGTGCGCTCATGCATCTGAGCGAAGGTGCGGGTACCGGAGTCGTCGACGACAGCGATCCGATCCGGCGAATGCGCGGACCCCGCCGCGTACCCGCCCGCCAGATTGAAACCCCATTTCGACAGGGAGCGAACCTGTTTGATGCTGGTCGCGGGGTTGGTGGGCCGCGCGACACCGGTACTCATGATCTGCTTGGCCACACCCACCTGCCGCCGCAGCGGTGAATTCTCGGCATTGACCACCACCGAGGTGTGCGCGCCGCGGATGACGTCGACCGCGCGCCGCAATCCGCTGTCGACCCACGCCACCACTGCGGCATTGGACTGCTCCGGCAGCAGCGGATGCATCCGGCCCGGTGCGAACAGGGTGATGACGATCTTGGTGCGCTCCTCGTCGCCGCGCAGGCGAACCGAGGCGAAACTACCGGTGCCGAGGCATTCCAATTCGAAGCTCTCGTACCAGCGACACACCCGGAACCGCACCTGATGAGTGCGTATTCCGAACTCTGGGGTGCCTACCCGCACCTCCAGAATGCCGGTGTCGGTACGGGATTCCACGCGTTCGCAGCCGCCGATGCTGGCGAATAACCGTGGATAGGTCTGCGGTTCGAGCAGCAGATCCCAGAGCGCTTGCCGGGCGATCGCGAATTCCGCGCCCACATCGATGATGTCGGTAACCAACTCATGCACTTCTCGTCGGCCGGTTCGAACAGCTCGGGTCGGCAGGAAACCCCTATAGACGCAAGTATGCGAGGCCCTACCCGTGTTGCCCACCATTCACTGCGAAGTTGGGGCCGCGCCCAACCGTCAACCGGGACCGATGTGAATGACCCCAACAATCGACGGAATCCACCCGTCGGGCCTCGCGCACCCACCCTGGGATCGATCACAATGCACACGTGGCTCAATAATGTTGTGCCCCAATCAGATTGCCCACATGTTCAGGCGAACCTAAGCTGGGAACACATGGTGATCACCGGGCACCGTCGCCGACACCGTGTCTCGAATACCCGAAGGCGCGACACCGAGGCCGCAGTCGGTGGCGCCGGCGTAGTGGTGTTCGAGGGCAGGCCGCGCTCATCTGGTTCGGGTAAGCCGATCCCTCCCCGGATCTGTGTGGGCGCGTCCTGCCGAGGATTACGTTCCGAAGGCGAGGACCGCACTGGCCAGAGTCAGGCAGTACCAATAGGTATAGAGGAGGTAGGTGGTGTGGTCGGCACGGCGATCCCGCCGCCGAAGCACGCGGTAGGCGATGACGAAGGACAGCAGCGCTGCGGCCACGCCGACCAGTGCCGCGGGGGCCGGTGCGTCCCGATAGACGAGGAAATGCATGGCAACCGGATAGCTCACGAATGCCGCCGCGAAGAACCGGCGGCAGGCCGGCTCCCCGAAAACCACTACGGCGGTGCGTCTTCCGACCGCCACATCACCGTCGATATCGCGCAGATCTTGCAGGGATACCAGCACACTCAGGGGTATGGCGATCGCCGCGATCCAGGTCCAGGCCGCCGGCGTCAGGGGAGTCACGATTTGCCAGGCCGCCGCGAGTTGGGCGATCGTGCCCGCGACCATGGCGGCATTCTTACCCCACAGCGCGCGGGCGCCGCCGAAATGATTGTGGAAGGCCCACGCCACTATCCAGAGCACCGTCCATTCCAGGACCTGCAGCACCGCACCCAGCGCGAGGAAGGCGGCAGTGACCCAGACCAGCCGCCACTTGGCGCCCTGCGGGGTGACGAGCCCGACGACGAGCGGCCGGTTCGGCTTATTGTGGCGATCCTCCTCGATCCCGGTCAGCTGGTTGGACAGGTTGAACGTGTAGATGTAAAGCCAGAAATAGACCAGACATTCGGCCAACACCAGCGGTAGTGCAGCGACACCCGCATGGGTGCTCGCCCATGCGGCGACGGCGAAGGTCGTCGCGGGTACAACGGTTGCCGTCAGGTCGCCTGCGCTGAACGACCAGCAGATGTGGAACTCACGCAGTAAGCCGCTGGTCAGCACGCCGACCCTGCGGCGCGCGGCCGCTTCGGGGAGTGCGGCCATACCTACCTACCCCGACTCCGATGCGGAGGCATTGACGGCCACCGGATCTCGACGCCACACCCGCATACCGAGTTTCGTCGGTGCGGGCAGATGGGCGAGCGATACGGGTACGGGCCGAGTCGACAGCGGAGCGACGCGCCAGCGTGCCGCGATCGTCGCCAGTGCCAAACTGGCCTCGACCAGTCCGAACTGGTCACCTATGCACCTTCGCGCACCGGCGCCGAAGGATATGAACAGCGTTCGGTCCGGTTCCGCACCGATCCACCGATCGGGCACGAATTCGCCTGCCCGCTCATAGATTTCATCGCGCCGATGAATGACATGCGGACTCACCGCAATGGTCGTGCCCGCAGGGAGCGGGACGCCGTCGAGGGTGGTGTCGGCCGAAACCACCCTGGTGAGCAACCATCCGGCCGGATACAACCGCAGCGTTTCGGTCACCACCCGATTGACGACCGGTAGATTCGCCAGGTCCTGGTAGCGGGCGGTTTTATCGCTCAGTACGGTATCGACCTCTTGCTGCACCTGCCGTCGTAGCTCCGGATTTCGTCCGAGCAGATACAGCGCCCAGGTCAACGTGCTCGCGGTGGTTTCCGCACCCGCGAACAGAAAGGTGAATACCTGGTCGATCAGCTCCTCGTCGCTCATCGCGACCTGCGCGCCGGTGGAGTCCGGATCGCGGGCACGCATGAGGGAGGACAGCAGATCGCCGTGGTCTCGATTGTCGGTGCGCCGCTGGTCGATCAGTTCGGCGGCCACTGCCCGCAGCCGGTTCCGAGCCTGGTAATAGCGCCGGTTGGCCGGTGTGGGCAGTCGATTGACGGCCGGTGGCAGCACCATTCGCCGGAATATGCTCCCGGCAATGGTCGTGAAGTCGTCGGCGACCTGCTGAACCGAGGTCTCCGGAAACGACGAGGAGAACATTGTCCGAACCGCCACTCGGACAGTGAGTTTCGACATTTCCGCGCCGAGCTG
Source organism: Nocardia sp. NPDC049526 (assembly GCF_044465765.1). Classification (NCBI taxonomy): domain Bacteria; kingdom Bacillati; phylum Actinomycetota; class Actinomycetes; order Mycobacteriales; family Nocardiaceae; genus Nocardia; species Nocardia sp. NPDC049526. The sequence continues at coordinate 46,331 of NZ_JBITMA010000013.1, forward strand.
GATTTGCTGTCCGTCCTGCCAGGAACCGATCACGTTTTCGATCGAGTCGACCATGGCCTCGGAGTATCCGGGGATACGTCCTGGTTGGAAGGCGGGTTGGCTCAGGCGGCGCTGTCGGCGGTGCCTGCTGTGCGGGCAGGTTCCGATGCCGTCACCCGCGACCTCGCGGGAGCGATCGTAGAGTGGTCCGCCGCGATCGAAGGTGCGGTCGTCGAGGAGCACCACTCGGGCCAACTCGGGATCGCAGACCACGACGACCGGCAACGGGCCCAATTGGACTCGGCTGAGGCGGCCGTGCGTGGGGAGTGACGATAGAAATCCGATCGGGTCGGTGAGAAAACGGATGCCGTGACCGAGAATCGGGACAGTGTTCGGAGCTAGCGGGATCGACTCGATCGGGTTCTTCATGCGGACCTGCTCGTCATCATCGCGGCGAGTAGTCGAAGATCCTCGGTGGCATCGTCGGCGGATACGCCGGCCAGGCAGTCCAACGCGGCGTCGAGCTCCCGCCGGGCTTCCCGTTCCGCCCACTCGCGTGCTCCGGTGAGTTCGATCAGGCAGGCGATCCGGTGCAGCGTTTCGGTATCTCGCCCGACGTCTCGATACAACTCGCGCAGCGCGTCCGCGGTGGGCCCGGTCGAATCCAATGCGCGCGCGATCGGCGGGGACTTCTTGCGGTTGGCGAGGTCGGGGTACAGCGGCTTACCGGTCACGCTCGGATTGCCCCAGATGCCGAGCATGTCATCGATCAATTGGAATGCGATGCCGAGATGGTGTCCGAATTCGGCCAGCGCTCTGGCTTGTTCCTGGTCGGCGCCACCGGCGATCGCGCCCATCTCGCAGGCGCAGGACAACAGCGCCGCGGTCTTCGACTCGATCATGGCGAGGGATTCGTCGAGCCCGCCGGTCTCGCGGTGCTCCAACTCGATATCTGCGGCCTGTCCGTTGCATAGGGCATCGAGGGCTTTCGACAGCAGCGTGATGCCGGGGCGGCCGACCATCTCGTTGATCGCCATGGCCAGTAGCGCATCTCCTGCGAGCTGGGCGCCGCGTTCGCCGAACACCGACCAGGCCGTTCGGCGGTTGCGCCGCTGCTCGTCGGCGTCGGTCAGGTCGTCGTGCAGTAGTGAAAAATCGTGCACGAGCTCGACCGCGACGGCCTCGGTGACGCCCTGCGGTGGCTCCGCGGCCGCCACGGCTTTCGCCGATGCCAGTACCAGCGCCGGACGGATCGACTTGCCGACCTGTTTGCTGGGCCGACCCGTGGCGTCCAGCCAGCCGGCGTGGTAACCGACGATCATTCGAATCGGTGGGGCAATGCGGTCCAGGGAGGAGCGGTATGCGGGCTCGACCAGACGCCTGGCCTCATCGAGCACCGTGGCCGCGGTTCGCGACCCGGATTCGTACCTGGTGATGCCCACTACCCGTCCTTCGATGCCCGCCTGCTCGTACTCAGTCGCACGTAGCATTGAGATGGTATCAACATTTGGATGGTATGCGCATCTGTAAACGAACAGAACGGTTGGTGGAGAACCGATGAGTCGTCAGAGCAGAGCCGCATTGCAGCAACGCAATCGCGACCGGGTCCTAGCGGCGGCCAAGGCGGAATTCGCCGAACGCGGTTTTCGGGGCGCGACGGTGGATGACATCGCCGAGCGCGCGGAGCTCACTCGCGGCGCGGTGTACTCCAACTTCGCTGGTAAGCGGGCGTTGTACCTGGCGGTGTTGGCCGCGGAGGCCGAGGGGGCGCCGGAACTGCTGGATGGTCGCCCGGCGCGGACCCCGGTGGCGGCCATCGGCCGATTCGCCCGGACCTGGGTCGAACGGCTCCCCGGTTCGGCAAACTGTCCGGTGGCCGGGGTCTCGCAGCTGCACTCACCGATGCTGGCGCACGACCTCATTCCCGAACTCGTCGTCGACGAATGTCTGCGCGGCTCGTTCGTGCAGCTGATCAAACTCGATGCCATCCTTCTGGGCTTGGCGCTGGCGGGCCTCGACGGCGGTGGCGGGTCCGTACTGCCCGGCCGTTGGCTCGGCATCGCCGAATCGGTGATCACCCTGCTCTACGGTGCGACCCAATTGTCTTTCGTCGCACCGGAATTCGTGGACCGGGCGAAAGTGATCGCCGCATGCGAGCAGATGGTGCACCACCGGATCGACGACACCACGCGGGCTACGGCGGATACCGTCACGGTCGCGGGCGTCGACGAACCGTGGAAGCCACCACCATGCCGCGACCTCGTCCATACGGTGGCCGCGGATCTTTCGGGCGCGAACGTAGTTGCCGTACTCGGGATGAACAAGCTCGGCGCCGTCGCGGATATCCTGCGTGACCAGCCCAGCGGAGGTCGCACCACGATCGCGATGGCCACCGCCGACGGGACGGAGGTGGCACAGCTGGCTCGCCTCGCGGTCAGCGATATCAGCCGGTCGCTGCGCGCCGCATTTCCGTGCCCCGCGGTTCCCGGCATGCAGGTGGTTCTCGACGAATCCGGCAAACTCGCACGGGCGTGCGGGGTGGATATCGTCGATGACGACACCGAGAGTGCTGTCTTCGTCGACGGCGAACGGGTGCTGGCGCGGGTGACGGGCGCGGGTGCCTGTCAGGCGCTGGCGAAAACGTTCGGCACCCTCGAAGACTTACGCTCGGTCCGAAGCCGATGAACTGGCGTATTCGGTTGCGGCGGCCTTGCCTGCGCCCCGCCCCTCGGCCCGCGTCGTGATGCGGCCGTTCTCGACGAGGACCGCGAACTCGGAATTGTCGTCGACCCGGTCGAATCCACATGCGGCCGCGAGTGTCCCGGCATCATCGACGACCACCTGCAGCCGCGGTAGCGCCGCCGCCGGAAACGCATGACGCAATGACCGGCAGATATCCGCGATCGCCAGCCGCGCCAACGGTGCGAGTTCCGCGGGACGATCGCTCACCAGCGCCAGCGTGATATCGGTGTGCTCGGGCCAGATCGACAGCGCCGCTTCGACGGTGGCGATCCGGTGCATGCCGACGACGGCGATCAGGCTGTCGCCGTCGAGCTGGGCCGAGTCCGCGCGTACACGATCGATGCAGCTCGGCGGTTCCCAAGGCTCGTCGACCCGAGTGACGCGCGCGTCGGTCGGGAACGCCGGGCTCGGCGTCTTCACGCCGCCGAGTAGTGCGACCTGTTCGCACAGCGCGATGGCCCGTGCCGGATCGGTGAATTCGGGCGCGACGTAGGACAGCTGGGTGGTCCCGTACAGGATCGTCAGCACGGATTCGGCACTGGCGATGAAACTTTCCAGCGGCGCGGACGTCGGTTGGCTGATGGCCCGCAGCGATACGGCGAGCAGCAGTGCGTCGAGCGCGAGCAGCTGTGCGAACGGCCGCCGGATCTGTTCGCTCATCAGGACTTCGGGTACGAAATCGACGCTGAGTGCGGGGGAGGTGAACTGCTCGTCTTCGCCGTACTCGTACTGGCTCGACTGCGGAAGTTGCTCGAGCCAGGTGCTGGCGAACGCGCCGAGCGCGGCGGCTGGTGTATCGGCCTTCGTGCCGCCGGCGGGCGCGGGAGCCTGTTCGGCTTCGTGTGCCAGCACCGCGAGATATAGCGCCCGCTTGCCCGGAAAGTTGGAGTAGACCGCGCCCCGCGTCATATCGGCGCGATCGGCGATGCCGTCCACCGTCGCGCCGCGGAATCCACGCTGCGCGAACTCGGACTTGGCCGCGGCCAACACCTTTCTGCGGGTGGCGTCCTGCTGCTGTGCCCTCGTCAGACGAACCATCGGTCCCTTCGCTGTTCCCTTGCTTCCTGCGGCACCGCGCAGCGTACCGGTTCGATACTCGCGCGCGGCGCTACGAATGGCCGAGATGTAGCTGGTGGCGCGGCGATCGTGCCCTGTTCGGCGTTGTCATGCACATTCGGATGCGTCTATCATCCAAATGGTAACAACATCTCGACTGCCGATGTCCTCGCGCGTCAGTTGCCGCCGTCTGACCGCGGAGGGGATGGTCAGACGGCACCGGGCACAGGGTGCCCGCCGAGCGGATTCCGGCTCGCGTTGTGAGCTGTCCAGAGCCGCGTTGTGCGAGCGCTTATCGCGCCGACCGGTCCCGATCGTCACCGCAGGATCCAGTGTGGTGCGAAGCGAGAGTCCGGAACTGTTGCGGGGCAAGGAAGCGGTCGACGGCCAGGTAGACCGTGGTCGACTCACCGTGCTCGATCGCGCCGAAAGTGAAGCAATCCCATTGGAACGGACCGGGGGTCGTCTTCTGCACATGTCCGCGGATGGCTTCGGCGTCGTCGAGGCGGCCGTAGTCGATCGGCACGAAGTCGACCACATCCGGTGCGACCAGGCGCCGCCGCACCGTTCCATCGGAATCGATGGCGAACCAGGTCCGAAAGGTGTCGTGGCGCAGGAGGAATGGATTGATGACGCGCGTCATTGCATCCTGGTCGAGATCACCCATCGGTATCTCGGCGGTGACCAGACATAATCCGGAGTAGCGGAAGTCGGCGGCAGTGTGCCGATCGGCCAGCGCAGATACTGCTCCTGCTGGTGCGACGGCGGCGCGAGATGGACAGGCGCCTGCGCGGCTCGCGCCACCGATTCCGGTGCGGCAACCCAGGTGACCAGCCGACCAGGGGGCGGGTTCCACTCATCGATGAGACCGAAATCGACCACAGCGATACCTCGATTCGATAAGGGTGGTCAGTGCTGCGGTACGGCCGTTGTTGCCACGGTGCTCGATTCGTTCGCGGCCCCCGAACCGTGTGCGGCCCCATCGGTCGTCGGCGGATCCGGAATCGGTTGTGGCTGACCGGGTTCGGCAGCGAGAATCAAGTCGGCCACCTTCGGACCGGCCTGTTCCAGGCTGAACGATCGTCCCATCTGCAGTGACATCAGATCGATGCCGAGGGCTTTGGTGACGCGGGCGCCCAGTTCCACGGGCTGCCGCTGATGCTCACGTTCGTCTTCATCGCCACCTCCGCACTGCTGTTCCTCACCTTCGGCTCAATCGTGTTGCCACTCGAGACCGCTGTGCTGAACCTGCTCGGCCTCGGTGCCACCATCGGCGTGCTGACCTGGATCTTCGTCGACGGGCACGGGGCCGGACTGCTGGGTTTTCACGCCGCAGCCGATCATGTCGCTGGTGCTGATGCTGATCGTGTCGGTGATCTACGGCCTGTCCACCGATTACGAGGTTTTCCTGCTCGCCCGCATCGTCGAGGCGCGCAGGGCGGGCGCGTCCACGACCGAGGCGGTCCGCACCGGAGTCGCGCGCACCGGCCGGATCATTTCCGCCGCCGCACTGATCTTGATCGTGGTGACCGGTGTCTTCGCCCTGTCCGATCTGCTGATGATGCAGTACATCGCCCTCGGCATGGTCACCGCGCTGTTCATCGATGCCACCGTGCTGCGAATGCTGCTGGTCCCTGCGACCATGAAGCTGCTCGGTGACGCGTGCTGGTGGGCTCCGGCCTGGCTGCGGCGCATCCAGCGAAAAGTCATTGTCCGCGAACCGATTACCGACGGCACGGACGCGATGCCGACACCCGACCGACGAGCGGAATCGGACCCGTCGTCGGTTTGATGCTGCTCAGCTCGCCAGATCGTCGAGATGGCGCTTGCGGCCGGATTCGGCGGCCCGCACCGCGGCGGCGATCGCGACCACGGGCGGTACCCAACGGGCCTCACTCGGGGAAATGCCCCAGCAGGCCGAACCGGCCGACAGGCGGGTCGGTGGAAGCGGGATGCTCGCACCGTCGGTGTGCACGATCGCGCCGAGACCGCGCAGTGCGCCGATCGCCATGGCCGCCTTGGCCGCGCCGACGACGAGGTGGATCTCGCGGCGCTGCGGGCCTGGGATTTCGATCACCGGACCGGACAGGTTGTTGGCCCGAAGGTACCGGCGCACGGTGGCGGCCAGTGCCCCGGTGAGTTCGATGGCCGAAATCCGCGCATCGGTGATCAGGCAGACACCATTGGTCGTTTCCGCGACCGTCCAACCACGTCGGCGGCAGTCCTGCACCGTATCCGATGTGGCCTCGGTGACGGAACTCGGAAACGTCGTCGGCACTATCTTCTCCGTTCTCGGCTCAAATCTGCGACCATCAGCGTCACATCCGTACCTGGGCATCAAATCTGTCCGGGCTTAGAGTTTCCCAACAGATTTCTTACGGCCCTGATTGTGCGGCGTTCCCAGTGCCGGTGACATCAGCTCGAGGTCGCGTACGCTGTCCTCCTTTGGTCGGACCCGCACACCGAGTCGGTGGTGCGGCGGGTCAGCTCTCGGCTGCGTGGGCGAACAGCGCTGCGAGATTGGTCCCTTCCTCCCGGACGTGCCTACGCATATCGGCGATCGGCAGCAGGACCCGCAGCAGTACATCGAATATGGCCCCGACTATGGGGAGGGCGAAGCCCAGGGTGGCCGTCTCGTCGAGTCGGCACCGGTGCTCGTCGAGCGGCGTGAGATGGAACGAACCGCGGGCATTGACCAGGGCGCTGGGAAATCCGATGCGATAGGCGAAGTATCGGCCGGGATCGGCCGCCGTGACGAATGCCCGACTGCTGATCTCGACCCGGCCGACCCACTCGTGCGCGTACCAGATCGCACCCGGTGTCAACGGGGGTCCCTGCAGCGTGCGCCATTCGACGTGTTCGGGATGCCAGTCGCGATAGCGGTCGTCGAGTTCGGTGAAGAACTGCCACACCCGATCCGTCGATGCCGGGATTATCGTGCTCTGCGCGATGGTGATCATCGACCGCCACCGGAAGGTGTTGTGCGGGGCAGGAATCCGGCGCGCTGGCCGGAACGGACACCGCGCCGGGTGACGTAACCCGCGGACAGGTTGTACATCGAGCGCGACGGCGGGAGATGGTAGCCGTGCTGGGTATGCGGGCTGTAGACGGCGCGATCCGCCGTGACATCGAGCCAGCCGGTATGGCTCTGCTGGCGCTGTCCGACCACATAGCGGCTGAACGAATGCGCGAGCATGCCCGCCCGCCGTCCGCCGCCGGGAAGTATTTGCGCACAGTCCAGTTCGAGACCGTCGGGATCGGATCCGGTGACCTGCACCGGCAACACCATCGGGAATCCGTCGCTGCCGACATAGCCGAGCAGCACGTTCGGGTATCGCCGGGCATGGGCGGCCGCCACGCGCTGGTCGACCCGAGGACGAGTGCCACCCGTGGGCGGGTGCTGGCACAGTGGCGGTGCGGGCAGCGGAACACCGAGTACCGTCGGCGCCTCGGTGCATCGCAGATCGGACCAAATAAGCACGCGTGCAACGCATATGGTGATATTGACCCGCCAGTGATAAGCACGCATCCAGCGCTCCCAGAGCGGTCCGACCCCGCGCGACTGACCGCCGAAGCGCTCCCAGCGGTCACCGAGTTCGTCGTACCACTGGTGCGGCCGGTCCAGCGGTCCGATCGTCGCATCGCCCTGCATGAGGACGAACTCCGGCCGCGCCGTCGCGGCGTGCGCGCGGGTGTGGAAGGCGACCGTGACGCTCGGATTCTGTTGGATGCGTTGCAGTTTGCGCCACATGCCGACCGAGCTGTTCACCGTCACGGTGCCGCGGGCGCGGTCGTTGGCGGCGAAATTGGTCAGCGGGGCGATCACCACACCGCGTGCCGGGGTGGTGGTGGCGAGCGCGACGGCCTGGTCGGCGTCGAGGATGGTCTGCACGCTATCCGGCCATTCGATGACCGGTAGCGGGTGCTGATCGGCGGATCTGATGAAGGGGAGGATTCGACCCTGGCGACTGTTCATGCCTGCTCCAAAAATGAGTGGCGTGTCATTAGATGGCTGATCATACATCTCGCTGTGGGGTCCGTCACTCCGTCGGTCCGGTATTTTTCGGGGCGAGGTGGGGCGCTGGCCGGTGTCATACGCTCATCGGGTGAATCCGTTGTTCGAACTTGCGCTGGCAATGAAGGCTGCGCACCGAGCTCTCGAACGCCTCATGAACGATGCGCTCGAGCCGTTGGGCGTCACCGATGTGCAGGCGGACGCGCTGGTGGTCATCGGCCAGGCGGGACCGCTGTCGCTGAAGGATCTCGGCGATCTGCTCATCGCGGAGGCCGGACATCCGAGCCGGCTGGTCGACCGGCTCGTCGAGGCGGGACTGGTTGCGCGCGAGCCGCTCCCGGAGGATCGCCGACATGTGGTGTTGACCCTGACATCGCGCGGCCGGGAGCGGGTGGTCGAGATCGAGCGGATTCGCACGACCGTCCTGGACTTCGCCCGGGGCTTGCTGGGCGATCGTGATATCGCGGGCGCACAGGAATTGATCGAGAGTTTTCTGATGCATACTCCCTATCGGGAGTTCCTGGACCGCCGTCGCCGGCTCAGCGCGACCGCGCCCGCCGAGGATGGAACGGAGCCCTCCCGCTAGCGCGCGTTCTGACGGTCGCGCTGCGCTCTAGGGGAATAGTGCGATATTGCCCGTCGATCTTCGATCAAATTCGCATACGATGTGTGCTGGGCCACGGCACGAAGCAGTGCCAGGCCCGGCTCCATGTCCAGATCCCCGAGCAGCCGGCGTGTGGCATCGAGAAATCGTTGGCGCACTTCAGTGATCGAGCGCGCCAATTCGGTACCGCGCTCGGTCAACGACAATTGGATGACACGGCGATCGTCTTCGGCGACGCCCCGGACGACCAGCCCTGATTCGACAAGTCGATCGACCAGGCGGCTCGGATGACCGCCCTCGGCAATGAGCAATCCCCCCAGCTTCTTCAGTGAGACCGGTTGCGCCTCGCCGATGACCACCAGGGCATCGGCTTGCGCATTGGTCAATCCGAAGCGCTGCATGGTCTGGTTCCCCCCACGCTCCAGCTCACGCCCAATTGCCTTGGTGAGTAAGCCGAACTCGAACAGTGGGTCCACATAACTGAGCCTACAGCGACGGTTGCGGCGGACGGCGCGGAGTCTTAAGATTCATACGCACAGCATAGATTCGCACAGCATGTAATTCGCCGAGTCGCCACCGCGAGTCGACGATCGTGTCGCGTGGATTGCTGGGGTATCACTGGGCCGGCGCACGGCGTCGGTCGACGGGGGCTATTGGGACGGCACCAACGGATGCTGTCGTGACCCGATCGCCAGAATCACTTTTTGCGCATGGGGTGAGATTCTGTGCAAACCAGGGCCGCTACATTCCTATCTCTGCTGGAACACCGGGGGGAACGACAGGGTTCGTCGATCGCCTATCGATTCCTGGCCGACGGATCGGACGAGGGCGAGAGCCTCACGTTCGCCGAATTGGATTGCTACGGAAGGGCAATCGGTGCGCATATCCAGGAGTCGGCCGAGCGGGGTGATCGGGCGCTGATCCTGGCACCCGACGGATACGACTTCTGCCGAGCCTTTGTGGCCTGCCAATATGCGAATGTTATTGCGGTACCGGCATATCCGCCATTTCCGGCCGGTTCCGGGCAGCGCGTGCAGACCCTGCGGTCGATCGCGCGCAACTGCCGCCCCAGGGTGGTGCTCGCCGCCGGTGCAGCGGCGGATCGGGATGCGGTTGTCGCGGTGGTGCCCGAACTCGCGACGGCGCGCTGGCTGGTGGTCGATCGGGTGGTGCCCGGCGACGCAACCCGCTTTGTGCCGACAACCGTTGTGCCGGAGGATATTTCGTTTCTGCAGTACACGTCCGGGTCGACTTCGGAACCCAAGGGGGTGGTGATCACCCATGATGCGCTGATGCACAACGAGCGCCTGATCGCATCGGGTGCGGATCTGTCCGAGGCCGATATCGGAGTGTCCTGGCTGCCGCTGTACCACGATATGGGGTTGATCGGGAACCTGCTCGGCGTCGTGTACACCGCGACACCGGGAGTCTTCATGTCGCCGATGGCCTTTCTGCACCGGCCCGCCCGCTGGCTGCAGGCGATCACCAAGTACCGGGCGACCATATCGGGTGCGCCCAACTTCGCCTACGACCTGTGTGTACGCCGGATCTCCGAACAGGAGCGAGCCGAACTCGATCTGAGCAGTTGGAAATTGGCATTCAGCGGGGCCGAACCGGTACGCGCGGAAACGCTCGACGCATTCGCGCGGGCCTTCGGCCCCTACGGTTTCGATCCGCGCGCGTGGTACCCCTGCTACGGATTGGCCGAGAGCACCGTCATGGTCAGCGGTGCGGGCGGTCCATCGCTCGGCGCTGTTCGCCGTCGCGTGGCGAAAGACGCACTGGCACAGGGACGTTTCGAAGAGACGGCGGATGCTGATTACACCGAGATGGTCGGCTGCGGCACCGCGCGACTGCATCGCAGCATTGTCATCGCCGACCCGGTGACATTGCGGCGCTGTGCGGACGGCGAAGTCGGCGAGATCTGGGCGGCCGGGCCGGATATCGGCCGCGGCTATTGGGGGCGCCCGGAGGAAAGCGAGCACGTCTTCGGTGCGCATCTCGCCGATACCGGGGAGGGTCCCTTCCTACGCACCGGGGATCTCGGTGTCCTGCGCGCGGGCGAACTGTTCGTGACCGGGCGCCTGAAGGATCTCATCATCATCGCCGGCCGCAATCACTATCCGCAGGATATCGAGGCGACCGTGGAGGCGATCCATCCGAATGTCCGCAGCAGCATCGTCTTCACCTTCGGTGCCGACGGCGCGGAGAAGCTCGCGGTGGTGGCCGAAACCACCACCCGCAAACCGGAGGAACAGGTCCGCATCGAGCGACTGATCCGCAGTGCGGTCAGCGCGAATCACGGTCTGCGGGCGCATCGGATCGTGCTCGTGAAGCCGAATTCGGTGCCGCGCACATCCAGCGGCAAGCCCCGGCGCAGTGCCTGCCGAACCGCATTCCAGCGCGGCGAACTGGTCCGGTTGAACAACCCAGTAGCGGTGCTCGCGACTGAGCGAGGAGGTCACGATGTCGATTCAGCCCTATCCTGACGTTGCGGTACCGGATCCGGCACGGTACGGACGCGAGCGAGCCCACGATCTGATCATGGAGTGGATCGCCGCCGCGGTCGCCGAATATATCGATGACGATCCGACGGCCGTCGAATGTGACGCACCCTTTGTCGAATTGGGCCTTACCTCGGTGCAGGCGGTCGAGATATCGGACCGGCTCTCGCGCTGGGTCGGACTGGAGCTGCCGCCGACGCTGGCCTACGACTATCCGTCGATCGATGCGATTGCGGGATATATCGTCGACGAGCTCGGGCGTCCGGGCGCGCCGGCGGCGGGCTGAGCTGCCATGACCGATCCTATTGCGATTGTCGGCATCGGCTGCCGATTTCCGGGAGCGACCGGGCCGAACGAGTACTGGCGGCTGCTGCTCGACGGTGTCGACGCGATCAGCGAGGTGCCACGTGACCGCTGGCCGGTCGAGGATTTCTATGACGATCAGCCGCGCACCCCGGGGCGGATGAATACCCGCTGGGGTGGCTTCCTTTCCGATATCGATTCCTTCGACGCCGGATTCTTCGGCATCTCCCAGCGCGAGGCCGAGCGGATGGATCCGCAACAGCGGTTGGCGCTGGAGGTGAGTTATGAGGCGCTGGCCGACGCGGGCATTCCCATGGCGTCGTTGGCCGAGCGGTCGGTCGGGATCTATGTCGGCGCGTCCACCTATGACCACGGCGCGGCATTGCAGGCCTCCGGCGGTGCGCCCGGTATCTATGACGGCACCGGCAGCGCACTCAGCATTATCGCCAACCGCATCTCCTACTGCCTGGATCTGCGCGGGCCGAGTCTGACGGTCGATACCGCATGTTCGTCCTCATTGGTCGCGATTCACCTTGCGGCACAGGCGATTCAGCGCGGTGAGGTCGATATCGCGGTGGCGGGCGGGGTGAATGTCATCACCAGTCCCGGGATCGCGATCATTTTCAGCCAGGGCGGACTGATGGCGCCGGACGGCCGGTGCAAGGCCTTCGACCACCGTGCCGATGGATATGTTCGCGGCGAAGGCGCGGGTTTCGTTGTGCTGAAACCGCTGTCGCGGGCGCTGGCCGACCGCGACCGCATCTACGCCACGGTCCTCGGCGGCGCGACCAATCACGATGGCAAGACCAATGGGCTCACCGCGCCGAGCCGCATCGCGCAGCAGGCGCTGCTGACCGCCGCGTACCGGGATGCCGGGATATCGCCGGCCGTGGTCGACTATGTCGAAGCGCACGGGACCGGCACCGCGGTGGGTGATCCGATCGAGGTCGGTGCGCTCGCGACGGTGCTCGGTCCAGGACGCGACCGCGTCCTGCGGATCGGCTCCGGCAAAACGAATATCGGGCATCTGGAAGCCGCCGCCGGCGTCGCCGGGCTGATCAAAACCGCACTGGCCCTGCATCATCGGACGTTGCCACCGATCGTGCACTTCCAGCAACCGAATCCGCTACTCGGGCTGGAGCGCATCCCGGTCACCGTGCAGACCGACCTGGAGCCCTGGCCGACGGCGGGCGATATTCCGCTGGCCGCGGTGAGTTCCTTCGGATTCGGCGGTACCAACGCCCATATCGTGATGTCCGGAACCGCACCGCGTGCTCGAGTCGACACCCGGCCGGCGGAACTGCCTGTACTGGTGCCCATTTCGGTTGTCTCCGCGCAGCAACTCCGTGAAACCGCCGTGGACTGGCAGGAATTCGCGCAGCGACTGGACGAAGATCCGGCCGAACTCGCCGCTACGGCCGCTGCTGCCGCCGTGCGTGGCGACCACCATCGGCATCGGCTCGCGGTGATCGCCGCCGATACGGGCGAACTCAGCTCGGCCATGGCGGCACTCGGGCGCGGGGAATCGACGCCGCAACTGGTCGGTCCACGCGACCGGCCGGGCCGCACCCCACGGGTCGCCTTCGTATTTCCCGGGCAGGGGCCGCAGTGGCTGGGTATGGGACGCCGCCTGGCCGCCGCGGTGCCGGAATTCCGGGCGGCGCTGGCGGAATGCGATGCCGTCATCGCCGAGCTGATCGGCACCTCCCTGTGGGCGGATGCGGACGGTCTGGTCGCCGATGGCACCGAACATATCCAACCCGCGCTGTTCGCTGTGCAGGTGGCGCTCGCGCGGACCTGGCAGGCCTGGGGCATCCGGCCCGCCGCGGTGATCGGGCACAGTATGGGCGAGATCGCGGCCGCCCATATCGCGGGTGCGCTGAGCTTGGAACAAGCTGCCCGCGTGGTATGCGCACGCAGTGAATTGGCCGCGGAGATCTCCGGGCGCGGGGCGTTGGCGTTGGTCGAGCTGGGTGCCGAGGAGGCGGCGGAGCTGACTCGCGGTCGCACGGACGTACTGTCGGTCGCGGCGCTCAACGGCCCACGCGCGACGGTCATGTCGGGCACCGTCGGCGCGATCGAGGAGCTGGTCACCGAGTTGGAGCGGCGACGGGTTTTCGTGCGCCGCATCGCGGTCGCCTTCGCCGCACACAGTCCGGAGGTCGAACCGCTGCAGCCGCGCCTGGCCGCGGCACTGACCGGACTGCGGCCGGAGCACAGCGAAATTCCCTTCTACTCGACCGTTTTCGGTGAACCCGTGTCCGGCGCGGAACTCGGTGCGGACTACTGGGTGCGCAATCTGCGTGCGCCGGTGCGTTTCTTCCCGGCGGCCGATCGGCTGCTCGCGGATGGGCATCGGGTGCTGATCGAGATATCGCCGCATCCGGTGCTAGGGCATGCGCTGACCGACATCGTCGCGGCGGGCGGGCATCAGGCCTCGGTACTGGCATCAATGCGCCGTGACGAGGACGAACTCGCCGGACTGCTGCGCGGCGTCGCGACTGCCTATACCGCTGGTGTGCCGGTGGATTGGCATGCACGGCATCCGGGTCCGGTACCGCATCGCACCCTGCCGCGTCCGGTCTGGGCGCATCGGCGCTACCCGGCGATCCGTGCCGTCGACGCCCTGGACTCGGCCATGCGGCCGGGGCGCAGCGGCGCACTGCTGGGACCGAGCATCCCGATCGGGGTGGATCCGTCGATGCAGTTGTGGCCGTTGACCTTCGATCGCACCGCACGTCCCGAACTGGCCGAACATCAGGTCGAGGAGCAGTCGGTGGTGCCCGGCGCGTACTGGCTCGCGGCCGCGCAGACCGCCGCGGCGCCGGCGGGACCGGTCGTGCTGCGGCAGGTGGAGTTCACCGCGCCGTACTGTCCGGCCGAGCGGGGCGGTGACGTCCTGCAACTTTCGGTGCGCAAACATCCGGACGGCGAGCGACGATTCGATATCGTGTCGGTGCCCACGAACCGGGCAGCGATCCGGCACGCATCCGGAATCATCGGCACCGCGACAGAATCCGCGGCCGTCATGTCGCAGGGGTTCGATCTCGACGCCATTCGCCGGCACTGTGTCGACCCGATGCCGGTGACGACGCTCTATGACGGACTTGCGGCGGTCGGACTGCGCTACGGGCCCGCCTTCCGCGCGCTGACCGAGGTCTGGACCGGCCCGAATGCGGCGCTCGGACGCTTCGCCCGCCCTGACGGTCTCGGTGCCGATGCTCGTCCACTGCATCCGGCGCTACTGGATTCCTGTCTGCATACGATCGCCGCTGCCGCCCGGCATGATTCGGCGGGTTCGCTACCGCTGCCGGTCGGCGTGGAACTGATCACGGTCACCGCGCCCGAGGCGACGGTGAGCGCGGGCTGGTGCCACGCCGAGGTCCGCGCGGTCACCGGTCGTGAACTGATCGCCGACGTCACGATTACCGATGAGTCCGGTGTTATCCGCTGGCAGGCAACAGGATTCACCGTTCGCTACGCGAATCCAGTGCGTGGACCCGAGCACGGGCGGCTGTATGGCGTGCGCTGGGAACCGCGCGATGCGCGGCAAACCGCGTCCGCGCCGGGCCCGTGGGTGGTACTCGGCGATCATGCGGCGGTGAGCCGCGTAGCACCGCGGCTCACCGCGCCCGGCATCCGGACGCTGGCGGTAATCGATCTCGACCTGGACACCGCGGCCCGATCGGACCGCCGAGTCCCGGCGCCGCAGCTCGACGACAGCGCCGTGACCACGATTGTGCGGCGTCTGGCGACGGCCGCCGACTATGCCGAGCTACTGGCCGAGGCCACCGCCGAAATCGGTGTCCCGCAGGGCATTATCGACCTGCGGGCGACGGTGGCGGGCCCGAAAGCCCCCGCGCTCGACAACCTCCGCGACGCGGCGAGCCGAGCGCTGCAACTGACGCGCGCGGTCGCGGATCTGCCCGCGACGCCCGCACTGTGGTTCGCCACTGCCGATACTCAGCAACCGAGTCTTGATGCCTATGCTTCGACCCTGTTCGGCGCGGTGCTGTGGGGGCTCGGGCGCAGCGTCGCACTCGAGCTGCCGAAGCTGATCTTCGGCCTGGTCGATCTCGAGACCACCGGCGGCACCGACTGCTGGTCCGTCGCGGACCGCGATATCGCGGCGCTGGGCGAGCTGATCCGGGGTGGTGATGCCGTGGATCAGGCGATCGTGCGCGATGGCACGGTATTCGAACCGGTGCTGAGCCGGCTGACCGGTGCCGCCGCACACCGGCGACCATCCGTGCGCGCCGACCGGACCTATTTGATCACCGGTGGCTTCGGTGTCCTCGGCAGGCATGTCGCGCGCTGGCTGATCAGCCACGGTGCCCGGCATGTGGTGCTGGCGAGCCGAACCGGGCCCACCCCGTCGACGGATTCGTTGCGCGCGGAGCTGGCCGCACCGGGCGTCGATGTACGGGCCGCAGCGCTCGAGGTATCCGACGCCGATCAGGTTCACGCGCTGATCGCGGCGATTCAGGCGACCGAGTATCCGCTCGCGGGCGTATTCCATGCCGCCGGTGTCCTCGCCGACGCACTTCTGCCGTCGGTGGGCACCGCGGAACTCACCGCCGCGCTCGATGGAAAGGCCATGGGCGCTTGGCATTTGCACCACGCGACTCGCGATCTACCGATCGAGCACTTCGTCTTGTTCTCGTCCCTGGCCGGGCTGACCGGCTCACCGGGACAGGCTGCCTACGCGGCCTCGAACACCTTCCTCGACGCGCTCGCCGAGCATCGGGCCGCGGCAGGCATGCCCGCATTGAGCATTCAGTGGGGAACCTGGGGCGGAGCCGGGCTCGCCGTGCAGGCGGGCGGTGTCGAACGGATCGCGGGTCGTGGCCTGCCACCGTTGGCACCGGAGGCCGGACTGGAACTACTGGAGTCGGCGCTCGGGGCGGGCGCACCCACGGTGGTGGCCGCTGCCTTCGATCCGGAGCCGCTGCGTCGCACGTTGACAGTGCTGCCGCCGCCGCTGCGCACACTGCTCGCTCCGGTGGCCGGAACGGTCGATACGGGCCAACCCGTCGCGCGTGGTGCGGCCCGTGCCGCCGTGCTCGCCCTGGACTCCCGTACCGCGCAGTGCGCCGAACTCGAGCGGATTCTGCTCGGTCTGGTGGCGGAGGTACTCGGTACGCAGCCAGATCAGATCGATCCGCAGCTGCCTTTCCAGGAATCGGGGCTGGACTCGCTGACCGCCATCGAACTGCGCGACCGGCTGCAGACCGGCTTCGATATGGAGCTATCGGCCGCGCTGTTCTTCGCACATCCGACGGTCGAGGCCTTCGCGGCCGAATTACAGATCCGGCTTTGCGAACCGTCGTCTGTGGCGGCGGAGCCGAACACGGAGTCGGACAACACATCTCTGATCGACGACACGGAGCTGAGCGAACTGGCCGACGACGAGCTGACCGAGCTGCTGGCCGCCGAGATCCAGGCGCTGCGGGAGATGGGGGACAAATGACGACCGGAACAGATCAGCGAAACCTGCTGGAGCAGGCGCTGCGTGAATTGCGCGCGGCGCGGCGTCGCCTGGAATCGGTGGAGCAGGCCCGCCGCGAGCCGATCGCGGTACTCGGCGCCGGTGTGCGCACACCCGGCGGAGCCCGGGATACCGAACAGTTCTGGCAGCTGCTGCGCGACGGCGTGGATACCGTTGCGCCACTGGTCAATACCGTCGACGGTCGACGCGATGGCGCGACCACGGTCGCCACCCAGCCCGGAAAGTGGGCCGGACTGCTACCCGAGGTCGACGGTTTCGACGCCGAATTCTTCGGTATCGGCGCGGCCGAGGCCGACCATATCGATCCGCAGCACCGGATCGTGCTCGAACTCGCCTGGGAGGCAATGGAAGACGCGGGCCTCACGGCGGTGGAGCTGCGCGAGCGCCGGGTCGGGGTGTTCCTCGGTATCTACGGCACCGATTATCTCGGCCTGCAATCGCAGGATCCGCAACGGATCACGGCCTATACCGCACCGGGTGGTGCGCACAGCGTGGCCGCCAACCGACTGTCCTACCTGCTGGATCTGCGTGGGCCGAGTGTGGCGGTCGATACCGCGTGTTCGTCGTCACTGGTCGCGGTGCATCTCGCGGTGCGCGCGCTGCGCGCGGGTGACTGCGATCTGGCGCTGATCGGCGGGGTGAATGTGCTGCTGTCGCCACTGTCCACCCTGGTCACCGAGAAGGTGCTGCCGCTGTCGCCGAGCGGGCGCTGCCGCACCTTCGACAGCGACGCCGACGGCATCGTGCGCGCCGAAGGCGCGGGCGTGCTGCTGCTCGGCCGGGCCGCCGATGCCGAGACCCCCGGTCGCCGAGCGCGGGCCTGGATCCGCGGCACCGCGATCGGCCACAACGGACGAACCAATGGACTCACCGCCCCGAATCCCTTGGCCCAGGCCGGATTACTGCGCGCCGCGCTGACCGACGGCGCGGTGGCCGAGACCCGGGTGCGCTACGTCGAGGCGCACGGCACCGGTACCGCACTCGGCGACCCGATCGAGGTCGAGGGCATTCGGGCGGTGTACGGACACGGCGAGCATCCGTGCGCGATGGGATCGGTCAAGACGAACTTCGGGCATCAGGAGGCGGCCGCGGGCATCATCGGCCTGATCAAATCGATACTGGTGCTCGAACACCGGGAGGTGCCGCCGCATCTGCACCTGCGCCGACTCAACCCCGAAATCTCCTTGACCGGAACACGTTTGACGATTCCGACGGTACCGACGCCATTGACCGCCGACGAAGACCCGGTCTGCGCGGCGGTGAGTTCGTTCGGCTTCGGCGGGGCCAACGCGCATGTGGTACTCGAGGAGGCGCGATCCGCCGCCGTCGAGCCCCGCGACGAATCGGACCAGCCACTGATACTGCCCATCTCGGCACGCGGCACCGACGCCTTGCGCGCACTCGCCGCCGACTACGCCGAGCGGCTGACCGGCGTCGATACCGCGACCGCGGCAGAGCTGTGCGCGGCGGCGGCGCTACACCGCGACCATCATCCGGTGCGCCGGGCCGCCGTCGGTGCGACACCGCGCGAACTGGTTCGCATACTGCGCCGGCCAATGCTGTTCGGCGATACCGAAGTTCGCCGGTCGACACCGCGAGTCGCCTTCGTCTTCAGCGGGCAGGGCACTCAGTGGCCGGGAATGGCACGGGAACTGTTGGCGACCGAACCGGTGGTGCGCACCGTGTTGACCGAATGCGACGACATTGTGCGGCAAGTGGCGGGTTGGTCGCTGCTCGCGGAGCTCGAGGCACCAGCGGAACAGAACCGGCTGGCACGCACCGAAGTCGCCCAAACCTGCATCGCCGCAGTACAACTCGGCCTCGACGCACTGTGGCGTTCTTGGGGTGTGCAACCGCATGCCGTGCTCGGACACAGCCTCGGTGAGATCGTGGCGCTGCGCAGCGCCGGGGCATTGAGCACCCGGGCCATGTTCGAATTGCTGTCTGCCAGAGCGGCGGTATGCGAGGAACTGGCGAGTGGCGGCGCCATGGTAAGTCTGAGTCTTCCCGTCGCGCAGGTCGAGGAGATCGTGCGGCCGCTGGCGGCCGAGGTCGATATCGCCGCGGTCAACGGTCCGCGCGCCACGGTGGTATCCGGTGCGGCGGACGCGGTGGCGAAGGTGGTAGCGGTCGCCGAATCGCTCGGTGCCGAGAGCCGAAGACTGGCAACGGAATACGCCTTCCACAGTCCGCTGCTGCAAGACGCGGCGGACCGGCTCGGCGCGGGACTGCCACTGCCAGATCGAGCCGAGGTACCGGTCTATTCGACGGTCACCGGCGACCGGCTCGACCTGGCGGGTCTCACCACCGACCACTGGGTGCGGAATCTGCGCGATCGCGTGCAGTTCCGGACCGCCGTCGAATCTGCCGCGCGCGCCGGGATCACCACCTTCCTCGAACTGGGGCCGCATCCGGCACTGCTGCGCAGTATCGGCGAAACCCTCGACGCACTCGACATCCCGCACCGTTCGGTGGCAAGTCTGCACCGTGACCGGCCACGCCAACGCTTCGACGCACTGGCCGCACTCTACGAGGACGGTGCCGCGGTGCGCTGGTCGGCCGTGGTGCCAGCACCGAAGAATTGGGTCGCCCTGCCGAAGTACCCGTGGCAGCACCGCAGGCACTGGCTGGAATGGCTGGCCGATGAGCCGGTCGACGTCGCGGCAGCGGCGCCGGTCGCTGTCGTCGCACTGCCGAGGGCAGAGCGCATCAGCGTGCTCACCGCCTACATCCGGGAGCGATTGGCGACCGCACTCGGCTTGACCGATCCGTCGGAGGTCCCCGAACACCTTCCGGTACAGGACCTCGGACTGGATTCGCTGGTCATCGTCGAACTCAAGAATCAGGCGGAGGCCGATCTCGGCGTGCCGGTACCACTCGCGGCACTGCTCGCGGGTGGGCCGCCCGGTGACCTGGCACGCGCCATTGTCGACGCGCTGGAGCAACCCGAAGGACCGGTATCCGACTCCGAGCCGATGGAGAGGGCATCGTGAACCCGAATCCGATCCGCGCCGGTGGCGCACGCCGACTACCCGCCGGGCTGACCTGCACCCGGATCCAGCCGCAGGCCCCGATTCGGCTGGTGTGCTTCGCCCATGCCGGGGGCAGCCCGGCCGCATTCCGGAACTGGCCCGCCGCGCTGGCGCCGGACGCCGAGGTGTGGACGGTGACATTGCCCGGCCGCGCCGGTCGGGTGCGCGAACCGTTCGCCACGGACTGGCCACCTTTGGTCGAGGAGATCGCCGAGGTACTAGCGGGACAGGTGAGCGCACCGCTGGTACTTTTCGGGCACAGTCTCGGCGCGCTGCTCGCCTTCGAGGTAGCCCGTGCACTGACCCGGAACGGGACTCCACCACGACATCTCGTTGCCTCGGGCCGGGTCGCGCCGACCCGCACCATCGTGCCGCCCGCGGTGCCCGGCGACGACCGGGACCTGGTGGAACTGCTCGACGTGCACTACGGCGGTGTGCCGGATCAGGTGCGCGCGCTGCCGGAACTGCTCGCGCATTTCCTGCCGATCGCGCGGGCGGATCTGGAGCTGCTGCGCGGCTATCGCTATCGGCCCGCCGCTCCGCTGCCGTGTCCGATAGCCAGCTGGATCGGCGAATCCGATCCCGATGCCGCGCCGGAACGGTTGCGGCCCTGGGCCTTCGAGACCACGGCGCGGTTCACCGAGCGCACCTTTCCCGGCGGCCATTTCTATCTGCGTGATCACGAACAGTCGGTGCTCGACGCCGTCGCGGACCTGTTGGACGAGGACGCATCGGGCCGCGACCGAGCCGATCGGGGGAGTCGTGCCACAGCGGTCTGATGTAGTCATCGTCGGCGCGCGCTGCGCCGGATCCCCGCTCGCGGCCCTGCTGGCCGAGGCAGGACTGCGGGTCACCGTCCTGGAGAAGGCGCCGGTGCTGCGGACAACGCTGTCCGGGCACATGATGCAGACCGATTCGCTGACCTTCCTGGACCGGCTCGGTGTCACCGAACGGGTCCGCGCGACCGGTGCGCCCTATCTGACCAGAGTCGATACCCGGATGGACGAATTCCGTGCGGTACTGGACTTTCCGCTCGAGCGCGGCGATGTCGGCGGCGGCGCCTGCGTACGGCGCGAGGCACTCGATCCGATCCTGGCCGATGCGGCGGTCCGAGCCGGTGCCGATCTTCAGATGGGGACACGCGCGATCGACCTCATCCGCGTCGACGGTCGGGTGGTCGGGGTGCGGGCCGAGCGGGACGGCCGGGAGACCGAATTCCACGCCGATCTGGTGGTCGGTGCCGACGGCCGTCGCTCGACCGTCGCGCGCCTGGTCGGTTCACGCCAATACAACGTAGTGCCGAACGAACGCTCTTACTACTGGACCTATTTCGAGGGCGCGCAATGGAGTGTGCCCACCTTCGTATTCCACCGCTGGGCGGATCGGCACGTGTACGCAGCACCCGCCGACCACGGGCTCTACATCGTGAGCGTCTCCCCGGAAATCGGTGAGGTGGACCGGTTCCGTCGCGACCCGGAGGGGATGCTGCGCGCACACGTTGCCAGCTGTGACCCGGTGGCCGAGGTGCTGGCGCATGCGCGGCGCGCGGACAAGATGTACGGATTCACCAGGTTCGACGGCTACTTCCGCGAGCCCGCCGGACCCGGCTGGGCATTGATCGGTGACGCAGGGCATTTCAAGGATCCCGGCGTCGGACGCGGCATGGGCGATGCCTTCTACCAGGCCCGGACCCTGGCCGCGACCATCACCGCGCATCTGGGGCGCGGCCCGGCCAAATTGGATCGCGCGGTGGCGGCGTGGGGCCGTAAACGCGACCGTGTCTATTCCGACTATTACTGGATCGCCGCCGATATCGCCTGTGCCGGACCGGTTCCCGAACTTTTCCCGCAGGTACTACAGGAGTTGTCGCGGCGCGGTCGCATCGATCGCTACCTCGAGGTGTTCAGCCATCGACGCAGCCCGACCCAGCTCATGCTCTCGCCGACGCTGGCCGCCGCGATCGCCCGGCTGATCTCGAATTCGACCCAACGCCGCACCGCGGTGGTCGGCGATATCGCGCGGCTGCTCGAACAGGAATTGCGGCGGCGGGTGCGGGCCCGCAATCCGATCTTCGCCGATGAGCCGGAACCGATTTCGCCGGGGGTGCGAACCGCATGAATAGACAGACCCGGCTCGCCGCCGACGCGGGCCTGAGCTTCGAACAGACGGTGCCGCGCACGCTGGCTCATCGCGCGAATCTGGGGGAGGTACTGGTCGCAGACTCCGCGCGGCTCGGCGCGGACGAATTCGTCGTCGCCTTCCAGGTGCCACGCGCACATCTGCTCTGGGCGGACCGAATTCCGCATCGCCACGACGCCTTCGCCGCGGCCGAGGCGGCCAGGCAGGCCTGCTTCGTGGTGATACACCGGCACCTGGAGATTCCGGTCGGCACGCCGTTCACGATGCATTCGTTCCGGTTCGAGGCCGAGGAGCCCGCGGCATTTCGCGACGACCGCCGCACCGCGCTGGAGGGGGTGTTCCAGTATCGGGTGGCCAGATCCACGAACCGTGGTGCGAATCAGGGTGATCTCTCGTTCGAGGGTATCGCGCTGATCGGCGGCGAACCGGCCATGTCGTTCGCGGGTGAGGTGGTCTTCCTCGCCGCGGCGGACTACCAGGCGCTGCGGAGCTACCAGCGTTCGCGGCGACCAGTGGTCGAGGCCGCGCCAGCACCGGTCCCGGTCTCCGCGACAGCGGTCGGACGCACCGATGGCCGCAATGTCGTCATTGGTGAATCGAATTCTGCTTGGCCGCAGCATTTTCCGATCATTGTCGATCGCAGTCACCCGTCCTACTTCGACCACGACTACGACCACCTGCCCGGACCGCTGTGTGTCGAGGCATTCCGCCAAGCCTCGATTGTCGTGGCCGGGGCGGCCGGACACCTTCCGGATCCGGCCGCTGCCTTCGTCACGGCGGCATCGGCCGTCTTCACCGATTTCGCCGAAATCGACTCGCCCGCCGCATGTTCGGTTGTCATCGACGAGGTAGGGCCGGACGGCGAAATCGAAACCACCGTCGGACTGCACCAATTCGGCAAGTCCATCGCCGAGGGGACGCTGACGCTGCTGCCCGGCTGAGGCAGACGCGACGCATCCAGAGGAGGAAAGCATATGGAAACCAGCAGCTCAGCCGCCCCGCGGGTGGCCGTGGTCGGCAGCGGTATCGCCGGCATCACCGCCGCGCTCGGGCTTCGCCGGGCGGGCTTCGCCGTCGAGGTGCTCGAGCGCGACGACCGGCTCGGCGGGCGCTTCGGCATCGATCATCTCGGCGATCGGCCGGTCATGACCGGCGGCAAGAATATCGGTCGCGGCTACAGCCAATTCCGCAGTGTGGTCGCGGAATTGGGTGACCATCCGTGGGAACCATTCGGCATCAATTCCTCCCGAGTAATCGGCGGCGAGATCCGCACCCTCGATACCTCGCATCTGGCGCGCAGCCTGCGGCACACCTTCGAGGTCGCATCGCCGGTGGACCTCGGCCGTCTCGGGGTGATGGCGGCCCGGATCCGCGCCGACCGGGCCAATGCCTTCCTCGGTTCGCCGTATTTCAGCGCACTCGGCCGCCGCCGCGACGTGGCAC
Source organism: Nocardia sp. NPDC049526 (assembly GCF_044465765.1). NCBI lineage: Bacteria > Bacillati > Actinomycetota > Actinomycetes > Mycobacteriales > Nocardiaceae > Nocardia > Nocardia sp. NPDC049526. Next base: position 69,657 of record NZ_JBITMA010000013.1, read on the forward strand.
CGCTCAGTGCGCACTTCGGCGCCAAGCTGGTCCAGAACATGCTGCGCCCCATGACAATTCGAATGAACGGTGCCGAGCCCGATGAGGTCTACCTGGGCACCTTCGGCACCAATCTGTCGCTGATGCTGGATACCTATGAACAACTGACCGACGGCATCCAACCGGTGCTGCGCGAATTCGAATCACGGATCCCGGTGGTGACCGGCGCGACGGTACGCGGACTCGTCGTCGAGGCCGGGCGGGTGCGCGGGGTGCACGTCGAGATCAGCGGGGAAACCGTCGAGCGTGACTACGACGGCGTCGTACTGGCCACACCCGCCTACGCGGCGGCCGAATTGCTGTCCGAATCGCGCCCGGCGCTGGCCGAGCGGCTGACGCAGGTGCGCTACTTCCCGTCCACGGTCGTGCTGGTGGAATACGATCGGCCGTTCTTCGAGTCCCGGGTGCGGGCCCTGGTCCTGGACGAGGGGCCGTGCACCAATGTGGGCGCCTACGGTGCCGACGACCGGCATATCGTGCGCTACACCTTCAGCGGACGCGACGGCAGGCTCGAACCGACACCGGAGTTGCTGTCCGCCTGGGTGGATCAGGCCGAACAGGATGTCGCCGGATATCTGCACAGCGCACCGGGCAAGCGCATCCGCTCGATCAGCCGGCACTGGCCCGCCGCCTACTGCGCCTACGGCCCGTACTACGCGGATCTGCTCACCGACGTGCGACGGCAGCTGACGGATACGCCCGGTCTCGCACTGTGCGGCGACTATCTGTTCGGCGTGAACCTGGAGGCGTGCAGCCGATCCGGCGCCGCGGCCGCGGCCGCGCTCACCGACTATCTCGAGCGTGCGGTGGTACCGGCATGAGTCCTAATCGGTCGGCGTGGGCGGTGGTCACCGGCGCCTCCTCCGGGATCGGCGCCGCGCTGGCGGAGGAGCTGGCACGGCGCGGCCACCGGCTGATGCTGGTGGCCCGGCGCGTGGATCGGCTGGCCGAGCTCGCCACCGGGTTGAAGGAGCGCTACCAGGCCGAAGTCGACATCGCTGCTTACGATCTCGCCGACCGTGACCAACGCGCCCTGCTGTGCGCGGACCTGCGTGAGCGCGAGGTCGAAATCCTTTGCAACAACGCCGGATTCCCGGTGTGTGGGCCGGTCGCCGGCACGGACCCGGCCGCACTCGCGGCCGAGCTCGAAGTGAATGTCGTCGCGGTACAAGAGCTCACGCTGAGTGTGCTGCCCGCCATGGTGGCCCGGGGGTCCGGCGCGCTGTTGTTCACCGGTTCCACCGCAGGTATGCAGCCGGTGCCGACGGGGGCGGTCTATGCGGCGGGCAAGGCCTTCGTCAACAGCTTCGCCGAAGCACTGCACGTCGAATTGCGTGGTACCGGAGTGAGTTGCACGTTGCTCGCCCCAGGTCCGGTACGCACCGAGTTCTATCGCGTCGGTGGGATCGCCGATACCGAGCGGCACCGCTGGTTCGCCTGGCAGCGGCCGCTACGGGTGGCCCGCAACGCACTCGACGGTCTGGAGCGTGGCCGCCGCGTGGTGGTGCCGGGAACGGTGGCCAAGGCACAGGCATTCGGCGGGCGCTACACGCCACGCACGCTGCTTTTCCCGGCACTGCGGACGGTGGTGCTACCGCGGCTGCGCGCGCCGGGCCGCCGACCCGGTGCGGCGCTCACCGCGACCGGTGCAAGTCGACAGGAATGAGGACGGCATGTCGAATCTGGAAGTCGAAACGAGCATTACGACCGCGGTGGACGCGGCCTCGGTGCTGCGCGCGCTCGCTGCGCTGGAACGACTACCCGAATGGTCATCCGTGCACCGCAAGGTGGTGGTCGACGAGGTCGACGACCAGGACCGTCCGCTGCGGGCGCACGCCGAGGTGTCGCTGTTCGGCCGCACCGACCATCACGAGTACGTCTACGAGTGGGGCGACGACGAAATGCGTTGGGACACAACGCGCAGCGCGCACCTGGCCCAGCAGCGCGGATCGTATCTGGTGTGCCCGGACCCCGCGGGCACCCGGGTGATCTTCCGGTACTACATCCAACCCCGACTTCCGGTGCCCGGCTTCATGGTGCGGGTGGTGCAGCGCCTCGCCGTCGAATCCATCTCCAAGGGGTTGGCGGGCTACCTGGACAAATACTCGACCGAACTGCGGAGTTGACCATGGCCACCGTCGAGGCGCTGTCCGCGCCCGCCCCGATTCCGATTCGCACCGAGGACTACGGGTTCTTCGGCCCGGACTCGCCGAGCTGGCGGGTCTGGACCAGCCCGACCACGATCCTAGCGTTTCAGCGCTGGTCGGTGGTGCATCATTTCGACCCGTTCGTCACCGCCGGACTCGCCGACGCGGGAGAGATCTTCCGCGATCCGCGCGGACGTGCCGACCGCACCCTCGCCTACGGTCTGCGCATCGCCATCGGTGACGGGCGCACCGCGGTGGCCGCCTCGGATCGGCTGTTGCGGATCCATGCCAAATCGGTGGGGATAGAGCCGGTGACCGGGCGGCGATACAACGGCAACAGCCCCGACGCGCAGCTGTATACCCATGTGACGGTGTGGCATTCGGTGCTCAAATGCTACGAAATGTTCGGTCCCGGCCCACTACCGCCGAAGCGGGAGCGGCAGTTCTGGGCCGAATGCGCGACCGCGGCGGAGCTGCAGACCTGCCGACGCGCCGATGTGCCGCTGTCACGCGACGGCGTGCGCGAATATCTCGCCTCGGTGCGACCGCGATTGTGCGTGACCGAACGCGCCCGCGAGGGCATCCATTTCGTACTGCGCACCCCGCGCGCCCGCGCTGGATTCGTCTTGTCCGCCGTGACCAGATGGCATGCCCCTGCGGTGATCGCGACGCTGCCGCGCTGGATGCGGGCACTAGGCGGATTCGAACAGTCCGCGGCCAAGCAACGCAGCGTGGTGCCGTTGGTGCGCGCGGAAATGCGGGTGCTGCGGGCCAATAGGGTGCTGATCCCGATTTTCGACCGGGTCGTTCCGGAGACCGGCGCGATTCTGCGTGACCACCATCGCGATGCCACACCGGCATCGGCCGAACTCACCATGCCCGCGGATATTCGCGGACACCTGCGAGCAGGGGGGAATTCATGATCTACGACAGGCTGGCCGCACTGGCACTGCGACGGCCGTGGGCGATCGCAATCGGGGCCGTGGTGTTCTTCGCCATCGCCGGAATCATCGGAGCGCCCGCGCTGATCGGGCTGCCGACCGGTGGCTACGGCCCCGCCGATGCCGAATCCGCGAAGGCCGAGCGGATTCTCGCCGAACAGTTCCACGCCGGTGGCATGACGCTGGTGCTGCGCGTCGATAGCGATGCCGGGGTGGAGGCACCCGCGGCACGTGCGCGGGCACAGCAGATATCGGCGGCACTGCACGCATCGCCGCACGCCGGGCAGATCGTCTCGTATTGGGAAGTGCCCCCTGGCCTTTCGACCTACTTCGTGACCGCGGATCATAAGACCGGCTTGATCGCGGCCGAAGTGGCCGGCTCGGACAATGACGCGCCGGTGCGCGCCAGGGATCTGGTGCGACCGCTGCTCGGTGAGCGCGATGGTGTGCGGGTGAGTGCGGGCGGCCAGGCGATCGTGCAGGACGATCTGAATCGCGAATCGCGCATGGACCTCATCCGGGTCGAGATCATCGCGGTGCCGTTCACCTTCATCGCGCTGGTGTGGATCTTCGGCAGTGCTGTCGCGGCCATGCTGCCGCTGGCGGTCGCGGGCATCTCGATCGTGGGAACGGTTGCGGTATTGGAGATTCTGTCGAAGCTCACCGATGTGTCGGTCTTCGCGCTCAATCTCGCGACGGCGATGTGTATGGCCTTGGCGATCGACTACACGCTGCTGGTGATCAATCGATATCGGGAACAGGTCACCGCGGGCGCGGATCGGCAACACGCTCTGCGGCGCACCCTCGCCACCACCGGCCGCGCCGTCACCTACTCCGCACTGACGGTCGCGCTGATGGCCGCCGCCATGGCGGTCTTCCCGATGTACTTTCTGCGCTCCCTGGCCTATGCCGGTGTCGCGGGTGCGGCACTGGCCCTGCTGAGCACCCTGGTGGTCGCACCCGCATTGATCGTGCTGCTCGGCGATCGCATCGACAGCTTCGATCTGCGCAAGCCGGTGCGGCGCTGGCTCGGCCGCGCCGAACCGCGCACACCCGAACCGGAGCAGTCGGCCTTCTACCGGCTCGCGATATTCGCGATGCGCCGCGCGATACCGGTGACGATCATCGTGACCGCGCTGTTCCTGGTGCTGGGTCTGCCGTTCCTCGGGGTGCGGCTCGGCTACCCGGACGACCGGGTGCTGCCGACCTCCGAACAGTCGCGGCAGACGGGTGATCTACTGCGCCAAGGCTTCACACAGAACTACGCGGGCACCGCGCGGATCGTGCTGGTGGGCGGCAATCCGAGCCTGCGCGCAGTCAACGAGTATGCGGCCGCGCTGTCTCGGGTGCCGCACGTCGTGACCGTGGCCGCCCCGGGCGGCGTCTACGCCAACGGTTCGCTGATCAGCCCGGTCGCGGCCGGTGCGGGCCGTTCCGGCGACGACTCCTACCTCACCGTCTCGACGACCGAGGACCCGTTCTCGACGGCAGGACAAGACCAGCTCACCGCCCTGAAGGACGTGACACCGCCCGCCACAGCGTATTTCGACGGATTGGCCCAGCGTAGCCGCGACCATATCGGCGGTATCACCGATCGCGCGCCGCTGGCCTTGGCCCTGGTCGCGCTGGCCACCTTCGGGCTGATGTTCCTGCTGACCGGCAGCGTGCTGCTACCGATCAAGGCGCTGGTAATGAATCTGCTGTCGATCAGCGCGGCATTCGGCGCGCTGGTCTGGATCTTCCAGGACGGCCACCTCGGCGGCTTCGGGGTGACCACCACCGGCTACCTCACCGCCTCCTTCGTCCCGCTGATTTTCTGCCTGGCCTACGGCCTGTCGATGGACTACGAGATCTTCGTGATCTCGCGTATGCGCGAGGAATGGTTGAAGACCGGACGCACCTCGGCGGACAATCAGCGTGCGGTGGCCATGGGCCTGGCCCGCACCGGACGGATCGTGACGGCCGCGGCCGTGGTGATGGCCATTGTGTTCAGCGCCCTGATCGCATCCCAACTGTCGACCATGCGGATGCTCGGCACGGCGCTCACCATCACGGTGCTGTTGGACGCATTCCTGATGCGGGTGGTGCTGCTGCCCGCGTTCATGCGCCTGCTCGGGCGGGCGAATTGGTGGGGGCCGGCCCGACTGTCCGGCTGGCATGAGAAATGGGCGATCAGCGAGGACGACGAGCCCGCGCAACCGCCCGAGCCGATCGAAGAAGACGCACCGCATACCGCGCAACCACAGCAGACGGGAGTCGGATCATGATCGAGGCACGGGATGAGGCGGTAGCGGCAACACCGGCCGAAACCGGTGTGCGCCATAGCGAATTGCGAGTACTCGGGCTGCGCACCAGGGTGCTGCAGGCCGGACCCGCCGATGTGAACGAGGCCGTGGTACTGGTGCACGGCGGTGCGCGCTCGGCCGACGACTGGCTCGATCTGCTGCCCCGCGTCGGCGCGTTCGCCAGGGCCGTCGCGATCGACTTACCCGGCTTCGGCGCGGCCGACGAGGCCCGCGACTGGTCGGGCTTCGGCACCGCGGGCTGGGCGCACTACCTCACCGCGGTGCTGGACCGCCTCGGCATCGAGCGGGCACATCTGGTGCTGCACGATATGGGCGGTGAGGTCGGGCTCGGCTGGGCCGTCGCCCAGCCCGACCGGTTCGCCAGCGCGGTGCTGATCAATACCGGAGCGCTGCGCGATTTCCACTGGCACCTGATCGCCCGGCTGCACCGGATACCGGTCCTGGGCTATCTGACGGCGCTGACCGGTCGCCTCGGCATCGGGATCATCCTGCGCCTCTACGAACCGCGACTGTCCGCGCAACAGATACGGGACTGGCGAGCCGGATACGTCTGGTCCGCGCGGCGCTCACTGTGGCGGTACTACCGCGGGACCGCCGCTTCCGGGTTGGGCCGACTCGCACCCGAACTGCGCGAACTCGACCGTCCCGCCCTGGTGATCTGGGGCGCGAACAACCACTTCGTCCCTGCGGTACAGGCGCAGCGTCAGTTGGAGAGCTTCCCGCACGCCCACGTGCACGTGCTCGAAAACTCCGGCCACTACACCCATCTCGATTCCCCCGATCGCGTCGCCGAGTTGGTGCTGCCGTTCCTGCGCGCCGCCACGCACAGCTGATATCCGAGGAGATAAGCAATGGCATTGATCTCGACCGCATCCGACGACGCCACCGCCCAGCACCTGTTCGACGCCGTCGAACGCATGGCGGGCGGACCCGTCGCCGCCCAGGTCCGGCTGTGGGACGGCACCACCGCGGGACGACCCGGGCCGGTCGCCGTGCTGGAGCGTCCGGAGGCGCTGCGCTGGCTGCTGTACCGCCCCACCGATCTCGGCATCGCCCGCGCCTACGTCAATGGCGATCTCGATATCGACGGCAGCCTCATCGAATTCCTGCGCGAGGTGCTGCGCGCCGCCGATCGCTCGCTCGACGATATCCGTGCCATGCGGGTGCGTCCGACGATCGGGCGAATCGCGGCCGGACTCGGCACGGCGGGTTGGATGATGCGGTCCGGACTGTTCGGGATGCCGCTGCATCCACCCGGTGCGGAGGTGTCGCGCCGTGGGTTGCGCGGCGCGCAGGCGGTGCGGCACCACTACGACCTGAGCAATGAGTTCTACCGGCTGATGCTCGGCCCGTCCATGGTGTATTCGTGTGCGGTATGGGCCGATACCGACGACCCCGCGGATCTGGACGAGGCGCAGCGGGCCAAGCTCGATCGGATCTGCCAACGGTTGCAATTGCGGCCCGGGATGCGGCTGCTCGATATCGGTTGCGGCTGGGGCGCACTCGTGGTGCATGCGGCGCAGCATTATGGCGTCGACGCGCTCGGGGTCACCCTCGCGGGTGAACAGGTCGCCTACGCGCGGGAATTCGCCGAGCGGTCGGGCGTGGCCGATCGGGTCGAGATCCGGCAGAGCGATTTCCGCGATGTCACCGACGGTCCCTTCGATGCGGTTTCCAGCATCGAGATGACCTTCCACCTCACCCGCCGCGGTCTGCGTGAGCACGCCGATACGTTGTACGGGCTGCTCGCACCGGGTGGGCGGGCGTTCGTCCACGATGTCAACGCATCTCGGAAAGGCCAGTTCTACCAGCGTGTTTCGGAGTTTCTGACCTCTTATATCTTTCCGGAGATCGATATTCCCACGCTGAGTGCGCTCACCCAGCAGCTCGAGCGCGCCGGACTGGAGATCGACAGCGTGGAGAACCTGCGCATGCACTTCGCCGCCAGCCATCGGGCCTGGCTGCGCAATCTCGAACAGAATTGGGACGCGGTGGTCGCCGAGATCGGTCTGCAGCGGGCCCGCGCCTGGCGCATGTTCACCGCGATCTCGGTGGTCAGCTGCGAGATGGGACTCACCGGGGTCACCCATACCGTGGCCCGTCGTCCGGAAGCGTAAGCCGCACATGGCTTTCCAGCGATTGCGCACCAGCCGCACCGGACGGGTGCTGGTGGTAACCTTCGACAATCCGCCGCGGCACTTCTTCGACGAACGGATGAGCATCGAACTCGATGAACTGACCCGCGAGCTCGAACACGACGACACAGTCGGCGCGGTCGTCTTCACCGGAACGGACGAGGTCTACATGACCGGATTCCACGTTCCGGATCTGGTGCGTGGCGCGCGGATGGCGGTGCTGCCGATCCCGGTCGGCCCGGCTCGGTTACTCGCGGCTGTCAGCGGATTCGCCGGACGCACCAGAGCCGTGGACCGGGTATTGCGCCGGTCTCCGCTGCGCGGACTGCTGCTGATGGCCCGCCTCTACGCCGTCCTGGACCGGATGAACCGGATGGACAAGGTATTCCTCACCGCGATCAACGGCCTCGCACTCGGCATGGGCTGTGTCTTCGCACTCGCCTGCGATATCCGAGTATTGGCCGCGGACAAGGAGATCGGGATGCCCGAGTCCGCCATCGCGATGCTGGCCGCGGGCGGCGGCACCCAGCGGCTGGTGCGCATGCTCGGCACCGCCCGCGCGCTGGAATTGCTTTTGGCGGGACGCTGGCTCGATGCCACCGAGGCCGCCGACCTCGGCCTGGTACATCGGGTGGTACCGCAATCGCAGGTGCAGGCCGAGACCATGCGCCTGGCACAGCGCTTGGCGGCCCGCTCGCCACTGATCAACCGAGAGATCAAACGCGCGGTGTACGACGCCGGCACCCGGTCGTTCCGCCGCGCCAGTCGAATGGAAGCCGCGAGCCTGATCGCCACCACCTCGGTCTCGACGGCAAGACGCAATCTCGACCGTTTCGTGGAATTACAAGCGGCCCAACCCGATCCGACCGATGACGTGGTCAAGGACATCTGGCGGGCATTTCCGCAGAGCGGCAACGGCGCCGCCTCGGCACAGCTGAACGAAAAATGAAGGGGAGACCATGACATCGCGCAGATATGTGGGCCCGATGACACTGCTGGCGAGCCTCGCGGCGGTCGCGCTCACCGTGACTGCCTGCGGTTCCGACAGCACCGAAAACAGTAAGAAGGCGACGAGTTCCAGCATTTCCGCGGTGACGCCCGGAAACTGTCCGGCCACCGGCAAGTATCCGGCCTCACCCACGGTCGCCACCCTCGACGAGTTGTTGCGCAAGGGGCTGGACCCGAATGTGCCGTCCGCCGAGAAGGTCGACCTGGTGCAGGGCGGGCGCGAGGATCCCGAGCTGTTCAACCGGATGCAGGACACTTTGCGTCAGATGAACTTCACCGCACGGATAAACAAGGTGACCGACTACTGCGACGGTACCGCCATCGCGGAAGCCACCCTCACCTTCAACGGCACGCCCAACGACGCCCAGATTCCGCTGGTCGCCGAGGACGGCCGCTGGAAACTCGATCAGGCCTGGGGCTGCGGGATGGTGGCAAGTCTCGGTCAGACCTCGCCCGCGTGCCACTGACGGCGAAAGGCCCTTTCGCTCATGCCTTTATCGAGCTCCGGGTGGCGCACTCGGGTCCTGTTGCTGCTGGTCCTGACGCTCCCGGTGCTCGCCGGTGCGGCCTATCCGACCTCGGACCGGGGGGAGCGTAAACCCAGCGTCGCGGTCGTTCAGGACGCCGGATCGGGCAAACCCGGCTCCGCCGGCGCCCGTTTCGTCGCCGAATTGACCGCGGCTCCCGACTTCGACTGGCGGGTCGGCACCGCCGACGAGGTGGCAGCCGATCTGACCGACGGCGAATTGGTCGCGGCGGTGCATGTGCCCGCTGCCTTCGATACGCCTGCGGCGCGGGAGAATTCGGCCGATCGGACGGTGCTGGTGACACCAGGCCACGCGGAATTGGATGCCGCGACGTATGCCGCACTGGTGCAGAGTGTTTCGGCCGGTGCGAGCAGGGTCGGGGTGAACGATCTACTGGTCTCGGTATCGCGGGCGCGCACCAATCTCGACATCGCCTCGGTTACCGCTGCGGGCATCCGCTCCGCCGCCGAACAGGCCGACGCCACATTCACCGATGCGCTGGCGAGCGTGAATCAACTGATGACACAGGCGGGTCCGCTGATGGCGAGCGCGCAGACACTGCTCGGTGCCATTCAGGACAATGTCGGCGTTGTCGACGATATCGCCGGCCAGCTGGAGGTATTCGCGGCGGGTATGCGCGGTGTCGACGTCACGCTCACCGACCTGCGGGCCGGATTGGACCAGGGCGGTGCGGGACTGGACGCGGCGGGGGAGGCGGTCACCGCAACGGCGGCGGTGCGCGGTCAACTGCACACGGTACTCCTGCCGATCGCGGATGCGTTGCGGGCCAGCGGAATTCCGGACGCGCAGCGGATGGCCGATCAGTTGACCGGTCTGGTAGCCGTGGCCGGTGGGGCCGCCGACGAGCAGGCTACCGCGGGCTTGCGTGGGTTGCGGGTCGGTGCTGAACTGCTCTCGACACAACTGGCTGATCTGTCCGGCCTGCTGGGAGTTCCGGTATCCGGACAGTGCCGCATATCCGATGTGCTGACCCTGGCGGTGAATCGGCTGCGCATGGTGAGCGCCCTGCTGCGCGACGGTGAGCGGACCATCACCGATGTGCTGGGTCAGTTGGGGCAGGCGCAGGACCAGCTGCCCGGGATGCAGGATCAGATCACCACCCAGCTCACTCAGTTCAAACAGGTTACGGCGCAATTGGTTACCACCCTCGACAATGGCGTGCGCGGACTGCCCACCCGATCGGATGTCACCGCGCGGGCGGTGTCCGATTCCGTCCGGCTGGGGGAGTCAGATGGGCTGACCTCCGAGGATCTGGTGCACGCGGTCGTCTGGGTGCTGCTGGCGGCAATGGCCATCGCGGCGGTGCGAGCCTGGTGGGTCGAACGGCGGCCACGTGCGGGTCTGCTGCCCAACGTGCCGGCGGCGCTCGTCGCCGGAGGGGTCGGCCTGGTCGGTGCCCTTCTGCTCGATGAATCAGACCACGTCGCAGCTGTTTTCGCGATTCTCACGTTGACTTCGCTGGCCTGCACCGCACTCGCGGTCGCGCTGGGCCAGTTGGCCGGACGTGCGGGCATGGTGGTGATGGCGGTGCTGGTGGGTGCTGCCGCGATCTTCGGCGGCGGCTACCGCGATCTCGCATCCGATTCCGATTTCGTGCGCCGCCTGCTGCCGAGCAGCTACGCCGTGACCGCCCTCGGCGACGCCGCCCACACCGGCATCGATGGTGCGCTCATCCTGCCCGTCGCGGTCCTGCTGGCGGTCGGCGTCGTCTCGGTGTGCTGCACCGTGTTCGTGTCCCGGCGAGCCCAGAGCTAGGCGAGTCGTCGGGCGACCTCGCCGAGCCCGATAGCGATGGCCTGTTGTTGTTCGGGGGTCAGCACATCGATGAGCACGCGGCGGACCGTTTCGACATGGCCGGGGGCGATCTGTTCGAGGAGATCGCGTCCGGCCGCGGTGAGGTTGGCGATCACGCCGCGAACATCGGTGGGGCAGGCTTCGCGGCGTACCAGACCGGTCTTCTCCATTTGGGTGACCTGGTAATTCAGACCGCTTTTCGATGTGTAGAGGGCATCGGCCAATTCGGTCATGCGTAGTTGGCCCTTCGGTGCCGCGGCGAGGCGGACCAAAACCTCGTATTGGGTGTGCGAAAGCCCCTCCTGTTTGAGGTGCTGTTCGACCTGACGGCCGACGAGCGCACCCGCCGCCAGGAAACCCTGCCAGGCGCGCATCTCCCGCTCGTTCAGCCATTTCGCGTCAGCCACGATAGTCATCCTACCGTTGTTGTTCAAATTTGAACAACACGCTATAGTTTCGAGCGAGTTCAAATTTGAACTAGTTGGATGGAGGACACCGATGGCCGGACAGATGCCGGTGCTCTACCTCTCACATGGCGCGCCGCCGCTGGCCGATCACCCGCGGTGGCCCGGTGAGTTGGCCGCGTGGTCGGGCGAATTGCCGCGTCCCACCGCGATTTTGATGATTTCCGCGCATTGGGAGGCCGCGCCGATCGCACTCGGCGCCACCACGACGGTGCCGCTGATCTATGACTTCGGCGGTTTCCCGGAGCGCTACTACCGCGTGCAATATGCCGCGCCGGGTGCGCCGGAACTGGCCGGCAAGGTGCGCAGATTGCTCGGCGGCGGTGTCGTCGATGTACCGGATCGTGGGCTGGACCACGGGGCCTATGTGCCGCTGAAGGAGATGTATCCCGAGGCCGATGTCCCGGTATTGCAGCTGTCGATGCCGACGCTGGACCCGCAGCGGCTGATGGAGGTGGGCCGTCGGCTCGCGCCGCTGCGCGCAGAGGGCGTGCTGATCGTCGGCAGCGGCTTCTTCACCCACAACCTGCGCGCCCTCACCACCGATGACGAGCACGTCTACAACTTCACTGCCGAATTCGACGACTGGGGCCGCGAAACGCTCGCCGCGCACGATCTCGACGCCCTGCTCGACTTCGAAAACAAGGCCCCCGCTGCACATCTCGCGCATCCACGCACCGACCATTTCGCACCGCTGTTCGTCGCCCTCGGTGCGGGCGCCGACGATTTCACCAACCAACGCACCGTCATCGACGGGTTCTGGCTGGGCATGGCCCGGCGCTCCATCCAACTCGGCTGATCCACCCCACAACGAAAGGCGTCCAATGACCGCGACCATCACCGCACCCGCCGTGAACACCGAAACCGCAACGCCCACACATACTTACGACCTCGGCCTACTTGTCCTGCGGCTGGCCGTCGGACTCACCATGGCCGCACACGGCGCGCAGAAATTGTTCGGCTGGTTCAACGGCGGCGGCCTCGATGGCACCGGCGCATTCTTCACGATGAGCGGCTACCCGTCGGGCAAGGCGATGGCCGTGGTCGCCGGTCTGAGTGAAACACTCGGCGGGCTCGCCCTCGCCGTCGGCCTGCTCACCCCGCTCGCCGCCGCGGCACTGGTCGGAACTCTGCTCAATGCGATCGCCGTCAAATGGGGCGGCGGCTTCTTCGCCCCGAAGGGCATCGAATACGAACTGCTCCTCACCCTGGCCGCCGCATCGCTCGCCCTCACCGGTCCGGGCCGGAACGCCGTCGACCGCATGATCCCGGCGCTGCGCAACCACCGCCTCGTTTTCGGCATTGCCGCCATCGTGCTGGCTCTGGTGGTCGCGGGCGCGGTCCTGATCGTCCGCAACTGACGGGCTCGATCGGGTAGACCCGCCGGGCAGACTGCCGGGCGGGTCTTCACTGATCTTTCCGTGTTCGTCGTACATCTGCCGGGCCGGCTGCATCTGGTCTCACGAACGAATGTTCGCGGACGCTGCTGCTACCCGGCCCGGCGCACTTACCCGAACAACTCGAATGTCTCTCAGGGCCGGCGACTGGCAACGGCATGCGCGGCACCATGTTCATGTTCTGTTGACAATGATGTTCTCGATCAGGTCGGCGGCGCGCTCGGTCCCGCCCTCGGCCTGCGTGTCGGCGCGCAGTCGCGCCGAGCGGCGGGTGACTTCAGCGTCGGTGACGAGTTCGTTCAAGGTGTTTCGCAACATCTCGACGGTGGCTTCCGCAGTGTCGATGCGGCGGGCCACGCCCAGTTCTACGAGGCGATCGGCGTTGATGAACTGTTCGGCGGCTTGTGGCACCGCGATCATCGGGACACCTGCCAGTAGTCCTTCCCCGCAGCCGCCCATGCCGGCGTGGGTGACGAAGGCGTCCGCCTGGTCCAGGATCGCCCGCTGCGGGACCCAGGAGTGCACTTCGACGTTGGGCGGGATCGCGCCGAGTTCCTGTGGGTAGGTGTGTCTGCCGATTTGCAGGACGACGTGCCAGCCGGACAGGTTGCCGTAGGCCGCCAGGCATTGGCGGTAGAACTCCGGTTGGCGGGTGTACGCCGAACCCAGGGAGATCAGCAGGACTTTCTCCGCGTCGGCCGGGCGGACCCAGCTCTGCCCTTCCTCGCGCGTACCGAAGCAGGGACCGATGAATGTCACCGTGCCGGTGTCGACCTGGTCGGCGTGTGGTTGCATTGCCCGCGGTATCAGGGCCAGGGCCCGGTCGGGCAGGCCGGAGAAGGCATCCACATCGGTGGTGGCCGCGCCGCTGTCGGCGAGCCATTGTGCGAATTTCGTCCGGTAGGCGTCGGCACCCGGCAGGTGCCGTAGCGGTGCTGCGACGTCCTGTTCGTAGCCTTTCCAGGCTACGAACGTCGGGGACAGTTGCAGGACAGGGCGGTGCTGGCTTTCGGCGAGGGCACGCGCGGCGTAGGCGCCGATGTCGTACAGGTAGAGGTCTGCGGGGTCGTGTTCGTAGGCAGCGCGCAATTGCGCGAGTGCCTGGATGGCGTTGTCGAGGAACAGATTCATCACGGCGACGGGGTCGTCGGGCCAGTTGTTATCGGCAACGGGCAATACCGAAGTGCAGGAGACGAATTCGGCGCCGGTGGCGGTGATCAGGTCGGCCACGGCCGGGTCGTTGGCGTAGGTCACGCGATGGCCGCGAGCCACCAGTTCGCGAATGATCTCGAGGCTGGGCAGGACGTGGCTGACGATGGGGATGCCGACCATCGCGATGTGGGCAGGACGAGCAGGCATAGCGGTTTCCCTCAGTTCCGTTCTTCGGCGGCGGCTTCGAGGTCGGCGATGCTGCCCGACATGATCGTTCGCACGTGTGCGGTGATGTGCTCGACACTCCAGTCCCACCAGGCCACCGCCAGCAGCCGGGAGATGTCGGAGTCGTTGTAGCGGGTGCGAAGCAGGCGGGCCGGATTGCCGCCGACGATGCCGTAGTCGGGTACGTCGCCGGTGACCACGGAGCCGGTGCTGATGATCGCCCCGTGGCCGATCCGTACGCCGGGCATCACCGTCACGCCGTTGCCGAACCAGACGTCGTTGCCGACGACGGTGTTCCCGCGGCTCGGCAGACCGGTGATCAGGTCGAAGTGGTCGGACCACGAGCCGCCCATGGTGGGGAAGGGGAAGGTCGAGGGGCCGTCCATGCGGTGGTTGGCGCCGTTCATGATGAACCGCACGCCAGTGGCCAGTGCACAGAACTTCCCGATGATCAGCTTCTCCGGCCCGTAGTGGTACAGCACGTTGCGGGTTTCGAACGCGGCCGGATCGTCCGGGTCGTCGTAATAGGAGAACTCTCCGACCTCGATCAGGGGTGAGGTGATCAACGGCTTCAGCAGCACCACCCGCGGCTGACCCGGCATGGGGTGGAGCACGGCCGGGTCGGCGGGAACCAAGGCAGGGTTGTCGGGCACAGCGAAACTCCTTCGGAGTGTGGATATTCGGCCAACGTCAGACGGATGCCGACGCCCGCAGGTCGAGGTTGGCCCCGTTCCAGCGCGCACGCAGCCGGCGGTCGTGGCTGACGATCACGAGGGCGCCTCGATAATCGGCCAGGGCGGTTTCCAACTCCTCGATCAGGCCGGGGGACAGGTGATTGGTGGGCTCGTCGAGCAGCAGCACATCGACGGGCTCGCTGACCAGCCGCGCCAAGGCGAGGCGCTGCCGTTGGCCGGTGGACAAGTTCTCGACACGCGTCGTAAGCCGGTCGCGGTCGAACAAGCCCAGCGACAACAGCCGTTCGGCGTGCTGTTCGGGCTGTCCCGCGCGACCGCGAGCGAAGGCGTCCAGCACCGTGTCCCCGGGGCCGGCGGAGGGCAGCTGCTGCGCGAGATAACCGATCCTGCCGCGGCGGGTAACGGTGCCACCGTGCGGCGCGAGCACGCCGGCCAGCACTCGCAGCAGGGTGGTCTTGCCTGCGCCGTTCGGACCGGTGATCAGCAGGCGCTCACCGACGGCGACCGTGACGCTGGTCCGGTCGAGCTGACCCGCGACGGCGATATCGGTGGCCTCGAGCACGGTGCCGCGCATCGGGCCAGCCGTCAGGGCGGGAGTGAAGCGCAGCGGTTCCGGCGGTGGTGGCACCGGGTCCGCGAGCAGGCGGCGGAGCCGTTCCTCGGCGTTACGGACCCGACTGGCCAGCGACTGCTGCACTCGTCCGCCCGCCCGGTCGTAGGCCATTTTGTTGTTGTCCTTCATTGCCCGGCCCGGGGCTACCCGCCGCGCGGTGGTGTCGGCGACCTCACCGAGCCGGTCGGCCTCGGCTTTCCATCGCTCATGGGCTTGGGCCCACCGCGCTCGCGCCGCTGCCTTCTCGGCGCAAAAGCCCGCGTAGCCGTTGCCGTAGCGGACGACACGTTGCCGGTCCGCATCGACCTCCAGCAGGACGGTCGCGACTCGATCGAGGAAGACCCGGTCGTGGGATACCGTCACCGTTGTGCCGCGACGGGTACGCAGGTGATCTTCCAGCCAGGTCAGGGCATCATCATCGAGATGATTAGTCGGCTCGTCCAGAAACAGCACCTCGGACCCGGCGGCCAGCACCGCCGCCAGGCGCAGCCGGACCTGCTCGCCGCCGGACAGCCCGCCGACCGCACGGCTGCGGTCCACCACAGCCAATCCCAAACCGTGCAGCGCCCGGTCCACCCGGACATCGGCCTCGTAGCCCCCGCGTAGTTCGAACACCGTTGTCAGATCGGCGTATTCGACCATCCCGGACTCGTCGCCCGCGGCCATCGCGACCTCCAGGCGGCGCATCCGGCGCTCGATTGCGCGCAGCTCACTCAGCGCCCGGTCGATGACCTGCTGAACCGTCAGCTGTGGCGGTAATTGCTCGTCCTGGGCGAGGTAATCGACGCCACCGTCGGCATGGACGACGATCTCACCCCGGTCGGGCCGCTCCCGCCCGGCGAACAGACGCAACAAGGTGGACTTGCCGGATCCGTTCTCACCGATGATCCCGGTGCACTCACCAGCGGCGAGCGAACAGGTCACCTCATCGAGAACACGTCGGCCGTGGAAGGACTTGCTGACCGCGAGCGCGGTGATCTGCGTAGGCATATGCACACTCCGAAGTGTTCGAGAACTGCGCGGCCATCGAGGACCGCAGGGCCGGGTGAACACTTCCGAAGAGCATCAGACAACCTCACTAGTGCGACAACTGTTGCACTAAGATAGCGACACCGTCCTACCCCGTCAAGCAATCGGACAACCGAGATGAATTCCGCACCGCCACCGGACAATCCCCGGCCGACCACCCCCGCCCGGCCTCGGCCGGGCGGCCGAACCGCCCGCATTCGCGCCCAGGTCCTCGAAGCAGTCCACGCGGAGCTGACCGAGTGTGGCTACGACGCGCTCACCGTGGACACAGTCGCCGCCCGCGCGGGGGTACACCGGACTACGGTGTACCGCCGCTGGCACGATGTCGGCGGCCTGATCACCGACCTGATCGCCGCGGCGAGCGATATGGAATGGCACCCCCGCGACATCGGTTCCCTGCGCGGCGACCTGGCGGCACTCAACCAGGAGATCCAAGACTCGCTGACCGAGGAGGCGTCGATCGCGGTGGCGCTGATCGCGGTCTCGTTCCGCTCCGAAGAGGCCGCCCGCGCCCTACGACAATTCTGGGAGGATCGGTACGCACAGTGCGAAATCATCATCGAGCGAGCGGTCCGGCGCGGAGAAATCCCGCCCACCACCGATGCACGCGCCGTGCTCATCGCCGCTACCGCACCGCTCTACCACCAGTTGGTACTGCTTCGCACCCCACCCGACCCGCACCTCCCCCACGACGCCGCCGTCAGCGCCGCACTCGCCGCATCCGGCGGCGCATTCACCAACCCGCGCACAACAGGCGCCACCTGACCGAGTCTCGAGCCCCTGCACGACTACCTGCGGTTGACCGGACTGGCCCCGACACCAGTCTCTCGAAGTAGCCCGCATATCGAGCGTTCATCCTCGGCGCCATCTGGCAACGCGAAAACACCGCCACTCGACGCTGCGAGTCGCAGTCCAGGGTGTCGGCAGCGGAGGCGTGGTCAGGACAGGGTGTCGCGTACTCGTAGCGGCCGCTAGCCGGTGGGGCCGAGCTGAGCGAGTTCGGCGTCGATGTCGACCTCGACCGCCCCTGATCGGCATCGGGCCGGATGTCACAGTCGCGTGAATGTTTGTGCGCGACTGTGGCATCCAGGGGTGCGCTACCCGACGCGCGCCGCTTCGCGGGCGAGGATGCGGGCGCGCTGTTCTTCGAACTTGATGACGTCGCGAGTGAGTTTCTCGAGGTACTCGCCGAGTTCTTCGCGGCTGCGTTCGCCGCGTGCGGTGAAGTCCGTGCGGTTGAAGACTTTCCAGATCCGCAGGACCGGCAGTACGACCTCGTCCAGATGCTGACGCAGGTCGTAGATCCCGTGCTTGACCATCAACACGCCATTGCGACGCCAGTTCGGCATTCCGGTGCCGGGCATGGAAAACGTTTTCAGGATCTTGGTCACCGACTCGATCGTCTGGTCCGGAGCGATGTCGAAGGCGGCGCCGGTGATGTTGCGATAGAACATCATGTGCAGATTCTCGTCGGCTGCGATGCGTTGCAACATCCGATCGGCGATCGGGTCCTCGCAGACTCGTGCGGTGGTGCGGTGGCTGATTCGGGTGGCCAACTCCTGGAAAGTCACATACGCGACCTGATCGAGCACGCCGACAAATCCTTCCGGTGCGTGCACACCGCGGGTCAAATGCACCATCCGGTCGTTCTCCAGGGCGACGGGATCGACAGCGCGGGTGCATACGAGGTAGTCGCGCATGGCGATGGCGTGGCGGTTTTCCTCGGCGGTCCAGCGGCCGATCCAGGTACCCCACGCCCCGTCGTTGGTGAAATTGTCGGAGATCACGCGGTGGTAGGAAGGCAAATTGTCTTCGGTGAGCAGATTCGTGATCATCGCGACTTTGGCGACTTCCGAGAGCCGTGACTGCTCGGGATCCCAATCCTTGCCACCCATTGCTGCAAAGTTGCGGCCCTCGTCCCAGGGCACATAATCGTGCGGATACCAGTCCTTGACTGTGGCCAGATGCCGGTCGATGTTGGCACCGACAACTGGCTCCAGCTCCGTTAGCAGTTGAAGTTGCGTCAAGTCCTCTGTCATGCAGCGCCTTTCGATTCGGTGGAACCGACCACGGAACGTACCGCTGTTCACGCATTACTGACTATGCGGCCAAGCCGCCCCCACACCCTAAACGAGCGCCTTCGATTCAGTGCGCACCAGACCTACTTCTCTGCACCGGGTGGCCAACCGGAACGAGAAGTGTGCTCGCGCGAAAACGGACGATTGCCCCAAAGTAGCCCTGTGGCCGGCCTCAAACGACGCCGGGCAGGGTCTCGGTCAGAGCTCGTTGTACTCGGCAAGCTTCGAGTTCAGGTAGTCCCATGGGAAATTGGGGCCGACATCGGTGTGCGTGCCCTTGTGCTTGCCGATGGTGTAGGCGTTGTGGTCGGCGATCCCGGCCTCGTCGTTGCCGAGTTGTTCGGGTGTGATCGTGCGAATCGGGATCCCGTACTTGCGGGCGTCCTGCACGGCGATCCATGCGGCACAGTCGATTCCGGCCTGCATGTTCGAGAACCACTCCTCCCGCGTCCAGGCCACGCGCGAGCCCGCGAAGCACAGATTGATCGAACGTGGATTACCGCTGAGCACGGCCCACGCGGACTTGTCGGTGTCGACCACGTCGATCACCGTCCCGGAGTTGTCCACGGTGTAGTGGTAGGACACGCCCGAATCGGCATTCTGCAGGTAGTGCGCCAGCGACTGGGCATCGCCGTCACCTTCCTGGGTGTGCAGCAGGAACCAGATCACCTGCGCGCCGTCGCGGGAGTCGCAGTTGGGACTGACGCCGGTCTGGTCGTCCTGCTTGGTGATAGGTGATGTCGCCATGGTGTTCCCCCTCGGGTTATCGGGTGTTGGTGGCGGCCGACCATTGTCCGTAGTCGGGTTTCAGGACATCGCTGACGTCGATTCCGACGCCGTCGATCTCGCGGTGGTCGATCTCGATCTGGTGCAGGTGTGCCCTGGGGTGATCACCGTTGAGGGCAGGATCACCGGACCAGTTGTGCTGCCAGAACCATTGGGCGACACCATCTTCCAAAGCCCAGTCGATGCAGCGGGCATTGCAGTAGATGCCGGTCCACTCGGCGCCGACCACCGATGCCCAGCCGCGCAGGAACGGAGTGATGAGGTTGTTCCAGTCGTCGAGGCCGGGGTTGTCGTCGATGGGAGCGTAGAGCGGACGGTAGCCGGGACCGCCCGCCTCGACGTGCAGGCGCAACGCCGTCTCGGCATGCCGGGCGCCGTCGTCGTAGCCGCCACGCCAGTCGGCCGTGTCCGCTTTGCCGTACTGGTAGTTGGTGACGATCTCGAGGCCTGCGGCGCGCAGCCGGTCGCAATAGTCGCGCCGCAGTGGTTTGGCGGCGAAATTCGTTCCGGGTCTCGACTCGGAAAAGTATCCGATGACCCCGGCAAACCCCGCGGTCTGGATGTTGCCGGGCTCGATGAGAGCTGCGGAGAAATCGATCAACCGCGTCATGATTGTCCTCCTTGACGGCTGGGTGTTGCCGGTCGGGCAGGCAAGGACTTCCTCGGCGCAGCATCACATGCCGATTCGGCGCGCGTGTCTTGGCATCTTGGTTCCACTTGGTTGCACGACAAGGAATCCCATCCGCGTGCCGCATGACGACATTGGTGGAGGGAATTCAAAAGCAAGATGCGCGCGTGTCACGAGATCGGTCTGCTCGCAGAATGATTCGGCGCTGAGTTGGTGTTGTCTTGTTCCCCAGCCCCCCGGTTAGGCCAATTCGCTCGAGGGGGAAGCATACAATCGAAACCGGCTACTTGAAGCTGAAAACAGTCTAAACGTGTTGTTGCGCATACTTTTTAGCTGATAAGAGATGCTGAGTTCATGGCCTAGCCCGCAGGTGATCGGGGTGGCGAGGCTACCGGGTCGTCTTGTCGAGGTATCGGTAGGTGGTGGGGCGGGTGACGCCAACTCGGCGGCGATCTGGTCATAGGGTGCCCCTGTTCGAAGACGGGGCGACCGATCCGGCAATGTGAGCGATCGGCGCAGTTGGAACGCCCGCGATCAGCTGGCGGCGGACTTGTGGGTGCGGATTTCGACGATCGGGAGGACCAGGGCGGCCGGGGCATCGGCGGGGACGACGGGGTGATCGGGGGCGATGGGCTGAATCCGTTGGTAGGCAACGCCCTGCGGGGGACGCTTGTCCTGTTCGCCCTTGTTGGGCCAGTAGGCGGCACAGCGCTCGGCTTGAGCGGTGATGGTGAGTGACGGGTTGACGCCGAGGTTCGCGGAGACGGCTGCGCCGTCGACGACGCTGAGGGTCGGGTAGCCGAAAACTCGGTGGTAGGCGTCGATTACGCCGGTGCCGCGGTCCGCGCCGATGGGTGCGCCGCCGAGGAAGTGGGCGGTGAGCGGGATATTGAAGACTTCGCCCCAGCTGCCGCCCGCGACGCCACCGATTTCCTCTGCGACCTTGCGGGTCACCTCGTTGCCCGCCGGAATCCAGGTCGGATTGGGTTCGCCGTGGCCCTGTTTGCTGGTGAGCTTGCGACCGAACAGGGTGCGCTTGGTGTAGGTGGTGATCGAATTGTCGAGGTGCTGCATCACCAGCGAGATGATGGTGCGCTCACTCCAGTTCTTCACGCTCAGGAAACTGATGAGCGTGAACGGGTTTCGCACCACCTGGCCGAGGAAGCGCAGCCAGCGCGGTATCCGGCCGCCGCCGTCGACCATCAGGGTCTGCATCAGCCCCATCGCGTTCGAGCCCTTGCCGTAGCGCACCGGCTCGATATGGGTGTCGTGGGTCGGGTGGATCGATGACGTGATCGCGACGCCACGGGTGAAGTCGACGTCCGGATTCACCTTGCGGGTCGCCGCGCCCACAATGGATTCGGAGTTGGTGCGTGTGAGTTGGCCGAGTCGGTCGGACAATTCGGGGAGCACACCCCGATCCCGCATGGCGTGCAACAACTTCTGGGTGCCGAGGGTGCCTGCGGCGAGTACGACCTGGCCCGCGGTGTAGGTCTGCGGGCGCTTGCGGAACCACGCGCCGGTGCGTTCGGTGGAGATATCCCAGGTGCCGTCGGGCAGTGGGCGGATCGAGGTCACCGTCGTCATAGGAATCACCTGCGCACCAGCCTTTTCCGCGAGGTACAGGTAATTCTTCACCAGGGTGTTCTTCGCGCCGTGGCGGCAGCCGGTCATGCATTCGCCGCATTCGAGGCAGCCAGTGCGGTCCGGGCCGACACCACCGAAGTACGGATCCGCGACGGTCTTTCCCGGCTCGCCGAAGAAGACGCCGACCGGGGTCTGCACGAAGGTCTCACCGCAGCCCATATCGTCGGCGACCTTCTTGAACACCTCGTCCGCCGGTGTCAGATGCGGGTTCTGCACCACGCCGAGCATCTTCTTCGCGCGCTCGTAGTACGGAGTGAGCTCGGCGCGCCAGTCGGTGATATCGCGCCACTGCAGGTCCTGGAAGAACGGCTCCGGTGGCACATAGAGCGTATTGGCGTAGTTGAGCGAACCGCCGCCGACACCCGCACCGCCGAGGATCAACACGTTGCGCAGCGGGTGGATGCGCTGGATGCCGTAGCAGCCGAGCTTGGGCGCCCACAGGAATTTGCGCAGGTCCCAGCTGGTTTCGGGCAGCTCGTCATCGGCATAGCGCCGACCGGCCTCGAGCACACCGACCCGGTAGCCCTTCTCGATCAGGCGCAGCGCCGTGACGCTGCCGCCGAATCCCGACCCGACCACGAGTACGTCGAAATCCGTTTCTCGCTGGTCCATGTGGTGCTCCTCGATCCGTGTCGCCAGTGACACTGGTAACATTACTACCGAGTAGCAAACGCTCAGAGCTGGGTCTGCCACCAGGCGACAGTGGCCGCGATGGCCTCGTCGATCGGCGTCGGATGCAGGCCGAGGCGCTGCTCGCTGGCGGACGAGTCCAGCACGAACGGCCGCGTGACCTGGTAACTCATCTCGGCGAGTTCGCGCATCGTCTCATTGGTGAAGCCCATCATGCGCAGCAGGGCGGCCGGTGCGGCGAAGACCTTGGGGGCCGCGACACCCGCGGCGGCGGCGATCGCGTCGAAGAGTTGCTGCTGGGTGATCGGCGGCGCGGTCGGGGCGTGCAGGAAGGAATTCCAGACCGATTCGTCGGCGGCCGCGCGGATCATGGCGGCGGCGAGGTCGGGCATATAGGTGTAGGAGTGCGGCAGGTTCAGCTTGCCCAATGCCTGAACCCGCTTGCCGGTGAGGATCGGGACGAAGACCTGTTCCCCGGCCAGCGAAGCCCGCACATACGGGCCGAGGAAGTCCGCGGCGGCGACGCTCACCGTCGCGGCGGCGTGTGCCTCACGAGCACGCACCAGCTGTGTGCGGACGCTGGGTTTGCCGAAATCGGCATTGCGGGGCAGGGTTTCGGTGATCGGACCGTCGACCTTGCCGTATGAATAGATGTTTTCCGCGAAAACCACTACAGTGCCGGCCTTTTCGGCCTCATCGAGTACGGTGCGCTCGGCCGGCGGCAGCTCCGCGCGCCAGACCTTCGCCGTGTATTCGGAGCCTCCGAGGCAGTGGTAGACGGCCGTAGCGCCATCGAACTCACCCGAAAGCTGTTCGGGCAGGGTCGCATTGATCTTGCGTCGCTCGACGAGTGGATGATCGGGACCGCTCCCGGAGCGAGTGAGTACCCGGACCTGTTTGCCTGCCGCGGCCAATTGCTCGGCGATGGTGGTTCCGGTGGGCCCGGCTCCGGTGACGATGTGCAACTCCGACACGGTGATTCCTTGTCTACTTTGGTGAGCGGTGCTCTCTGTTGTGCACAAGCATGCAATCGTCGCGAACCAAAGTCAAGAGCAGTGCTCGCATTAGTTGACATCGCTCTCTGAAGCGCGCATGGTGATCGGTATGGCGACGACACCACGTGCCCGGGCCAGGGCCCAGACCATGAACGATATCGTCCGGATCGGCCGCGAACATCTGGCCACTGATGGCGCGGCGGCCCTCTCGCTGCGCGCGGTCGCCCGCGATCTCGGTGTGGTGTCGTCGGCGGTATACCGCTACGTCCGCAGTCGCGATGAACTGCTTACACTGCTCGTGATCGACGGCTACAACGCACTCGGCGACGCGGTCGACGCGGCGCTGGCCGATGCCCCCGACGATCCGATCGAGGGCCTGCGCATCGTCGGCCGTACTGTCCGCGGTTGGGCACTGGCGGAACCGGCCCGCTACGGACTTTTATTCGGCACACCGGTGCCGGGCTACGACGCCCCCGCCGAGGAGACCACCGTCCCCGGCACGCGGGTCATCGCGACAATGCAAACCCTCTTCGCCCGCGCCTACCGCGAAGGCATGCTCACCGCTCCGGTCAAGGAGCGCGGGTTATCCTCCGCGCTCGCGGCGAATTTCGCGGATATCAGAGCCGCATTCGACCACGACCTACCGGACTGGCTCGTCGCACGCGGCATCACCATGTGGGTCGGCCTGTTCGGCGCCGTAACATTCGACGTCTTCGATCAGTACGGCACCGACACCTTCACCGACCGCGCCGAACTGTTCGAACTCCAACTCGACGGTCTCCTCGAACAACTCGGCTACCGCGATTAGTGCCGCAGGCGGGGCGGGGGCGCGCCGTGGGGGAGCCGGGGGCCGATGGCGAGCAGGCTGCCCGCGGTGCGCCCCTTGCCCCAGCCGATCTTCTCGCGGTAGCGGCCGATCTGATCCTGGGCGATCGGGCTGCCGGGAGGCAGTGGGGTCGATTCGGGGTCGACATAGAGGGCGTCGGTCGGGCAGTAGGCCTCGCACATGAAGCAGGTCTGGCAGTCGGATTGTCTTGCGATGACCGGGATTCCGGATTCGGTGCGGTCGAATACGTTGGTGGGGCAGGCGTCCACACATTTATCGCACCCGATGCAGGCCTCGGCGAGTACGACCTCGATCATGACGCGACCTCGGCGGTCTTGGTCCACACAGCGTCGAGGCCGCCGGACAGAATGTGATGGCGCTGCGCCGGATCCTGTTCCGGATGGTCTGCGCGTTTGCTCATACCGCGAGTCTCGGTGCGCGCCAAAGTCGATTCGTACATGAGCCGACCGACCGCGGTGATGGCGGCTGCCTGCCTGGCCCGGATGCGATCGTCACCGGTGCGGCCACCGAGCTCCTTGGCAGCGCGCTCCCAGAGCGTGTCGAGTGCGTCGAGTGCAGGGCGCAGTCGCTCGCCGTGGCGCAGGTAGTTCTTCTGGAACGGAATCAGCTCCGCCTGCGCGGCCTCGACAACCTCGGCGGCATCGAGCGTGGGGGAGTCGCTGGGCTGCAAGCCGGTTCGTCCCGCGCCGCGCAGAGCATCGTCGGGCCGAGACGAGCCGAGCGCGAACCGTGCCGCCCCCGCTCCGGCCCAACTCCCCGACGACATCGCCCATGCCGAATTGTGGCTGCCACCACCGGTGAACCCGCCGCAGATGCGTTCCCTGGTAGCCGCATCGCCCGCCGCGAACAGGCCGGGCACCGTGGTCGCGCAGTCGTCGTCCACGATATCGATACCGCCGGTGCCGCGCACCGTGCCCTCGGCGAGCAGATCGACCTCGAAACGATCGGTGAACGGATTGATACCGCGCCGATCGAACTGCAGAAAGAAGTTGGGCTGCCCGAGCCGCATCTGCGTCTGCACCGTCCGGTCGGCGCGGTCGAGTTGGGCGAATACCTTCTCCGACAACAGGGTTCGGGCAATTACCGATCGGCCTTTCGTGGAGCCCGCGCCCTCGAGTACCTGTCCGTCCTCGTGGAAGAACGTCGCGTAGCCGTAGTAGGCGGTCTTGGTGATGGTCGAACCCTTCGGCACGATCGCGTAGGCATTGGAGAATTCCATGCCGGAGAAGCGCGCACCCACCTCGGCGGCCATCAGCGCGCCGTCACCGGTATCGACATTGGTGCCCAACGCGCGCGACAGGAATGCACACCCGCCACTGGCCAGCACCACCGCACCCGCCGCGATGCGGTAGTCGCGGTCGAGTCGACGCTGGTATCCGGCCGCGCCGCGGACCGTGCCCGCATCGTCGACGAGCAGTTCGAGAGCCGGTGAATGGTCGAGGATCCGGACGCCGAGCCGCTTGACCCACGCGCGCATCCGGCGCATGTACTCCGGCCCCTGCACCCCGGTGCGCAGCTGCTCACCGGTCGCCGGATCGGTCGGGAACGGATACTTGCCCTCCACCGCAAGCCGATTCATGTTGGTGTAGGTCTGATCGAGAACGCGATCCATCCAATAGTGATCGGCGAGATGGCCGCCGAGCGCCTCTCGGCTGGCCTTGGCATTCGCACGGGCGGTCGCCTCCGGGGCGACGTACCAGACGCCGGTGCCGGAAGGTGCCGTCGCGCCGCTGGTTCCGCAGTAACCCTTGTCCACCAGGGTCACCTCGGCGCCGGCCTCCCGTGCATGGATGGCCGCCCATGCGGCTGCCGGACCGCCGCCGATCACCAGTACATCGGTGCTGGTCTGCCAGAGTTCACTCATGCGTCTGCTCCTGATACGTCGGGATTGCGGCGAGAAAGCGGCAATCGTCGGCGGAATGCGGGGTCAGCGCGGGGAATTCAATTCTGTGCGCGTCGTCGGGATCGCAAAACCCTTCGAATCAGCGCGATTTTGACGCTGCCGACATTCTTGCGCGAGGAATCGGCGCAGCGGGCGCAGAACCATTGCCGCGCCCGGATCATCCGGCGATAGTTCTGGCCACATCCCGATCGGTAGAAATATCAGGAGGAACCATGACTGCCGCCGATCAACCCCGTTCGGGTGCCCAAGCGGTCGACCGTGCGATTCACGTACTGAACTGCTTCGAGGGCGATGATCCCGAGCTGTCGGTGAGCGAATTGGCGCATCGGGCCGGACTTCCGGTCAGCACTACTTACCGGCTGGCCCAGGCATTGGTGCGGGGTCGGTTGCTGGAGCAGGATCCAGCGACCGATCGCTATCGCATCGGGCACGGGCTCGCTTCGCTGGCCCGGCCCGCGCTGTCGCGGTTGGGCATCGACGCGGCCGCGCCGCACCTCTATGCGCTGGCCGCGGGCATCAAGATCACCGTCAGCCTGAGTATCGCCGACGACCGGGACGCGGTCACGGTCTTTCAGGCGCGGCCGCCGGTGTACTTCTGCCCCAACCAGTTGCCGCAGGCCCGTCAGCCGCTGCGCTCCAGCGCCGTCGGCCAGGCCCTGCTGGCCTTCGCGCCCGTTGTCGACGGACTCGACCGCCGGCCCGCACCGCTGACGGATCTGGATCGCGTACGGCGCAGCGGTTTTGCCGTAGAGCTCATCGACCGCGAGGATCCGGTCCGGTCGGTGGCGGTGCCGGTCCTCGGCCCGGATAAGCAGGTCTGGGGTGCGCTCGGCGTGCAGGCCCGTTCTGCGCGACTGAACGAGGAGCTGGTGCGCGGCATCGTGCCTGCTATGCGGCAGATCGCGGGCCGGATCGGGCCACTGTTCCAGTCCACCGCCGCCATCACCGATGCGCCGGTGGAGTTGTACTCACGGTGATTTTCACAATGTGAAATCGGCATTGTCGTCCCTGGCGGGCGACCCCACCATGGACACCAAGCCGCGGGGTCGCCGCTTCTATCCGAATTCCACGAAGGTCGTTGACATGATCGAATCCATTGCGCTGATCCGCCGTCGCACGGTGGATTTCATGCGCCTGCCCCATGGAGTCTGTCGCACCTGAATCCGCGGTCGCCGAAATTGGGTCGCCGCATTAGTCGAATCAGGTAGTCCTCCGCGCTTACCTGCCGTTGTGGCGTGCCCTATTGCGCCGCGGCAGTGCGCATTCCGTGAAAGAACCTCCATGACGCTGTCCCAGAAAACCAGGCCACGGTTCGTCCGTGCGGTGGCCGCTGTGCTCACCATTCCCACCGCGGTCGCGGTGCTCGCCGGCTGCGGCAGATCCGAGCCGGGCACCAACGCAGATGGCAAGGCCGTACTGCGCTACCAGGGATCGACCGGCCAGGTCTCGGCCTACGAACTGGCGGACGATCTCGGCTACTTCAGCAAGATCGCGCTGCACTGGGAGGGTGACACCACCAGCGGACCGGCGAATATCCAAGCCGCCGCGACCCGTCAGATCGAGTTCGGCAGCGCCTTCAACGGCGCCGTCGTGAAGTTGGCCGCGGGCGGCGCGCCCGTCACGTCGGTGCTCAGCTCCTACGGCGCGGATGAGCAGTCGTTCACCGGCTACTTCGTCCGTGACGATTCCGGCATCAACTCGCCCCGGGATCTGATCGGCAAGAAGGTCGGCATCAATACCCTCGGCGCACACCATGAATTCATCACCCGGGAATGGCTGCACCAGCAGGGGCTGACCGACCAGGAGATCAAACAGGTCGAACTGATCGTGGTGCCACCGGCCAATACCGAGGACGCCCTGCGCAAGGGCCAGATCGATGTCGGCGCGCTGGGCGGCGTCTTCCGGGAGAGTGCGGTCGGGCGCGGCGGCATCCACCCGCTCTACACCGACAAGGACCTGTTCGGTCAATTCGACTACGGCACTTATGTTTTCCGCAAGGACTACATCGCCCAGAACCCGGAGGCCGTCAAGGACTTCGTCCAGGGGACCGCGCGGGCGACGCGCTGGCTGCAGGTGACCCCACGCGACGAGGTAGTCGCGCGCTTCGCCTCGATCATCAACAAGCGCGGCCGCAATGAGAACACCGATCTGCTGAAATTCTGGCGCAGCCCCGGCCTCCCGGTCCCCGGTGCGGTGATCGCGGAGAAGGAACTGCAGATCTGGATCGATTGGCTGGTCCGCAACGGCGATGTGCCAGCCGGAAAGCTGACGGCGAAGGATCTGTACACCAACAAGGACAACCCGTACGCCAACGGGACCTACGGTCCGATCACCGGGCCGACCGGAGAGGTGGTCGCGTCGAAATGAGTCAGGTGAAACTCGCACTCACCGGAGTGCGCAAACAGTTCCCGGCCCGCGGGTCCAACGAGGAGTTCACCGCGATCGAGGATATTTCGCTGGAATTGCGCGATGGCGAGTTCCTGGTGCTGGTTGGCCCGAGCGGTTCCGGAAAGTCGACGCTGCTCGATCTGCTCGGCGGGCTCAGCAAGCCGACTGCCGGGCGAATCCTGTTGGACGGCAAGCCGATCAGCGGACCCGGTCTGGACCGCGGCATCGTCTTCCAGCAGTACGCGCTGCTGCCGTGGCGCACCGCCCGGGCAAATATCGAATTCGGTTTGGAGGCGAAGGGGGTCCGGCGTCGGGAACGCCGGAAGATCGCCGACGAATACCTGGAACTGGTGGGTCTGGCCGGATTCGGCGACCGATATCCACATGAGCTGTCCGGCGGCATGAAACAGCGCGTCGCCATCGCCCGCAGCCTCGCCTTCGATCCGGAGGTGCTGCTGATGGACGAGCCGTTCGCCGCACTCGACGCCCAGACCCGGGAGTCGTTGCAGGACGAACTGTTACGGATCTGGCAGGCCACCGGCAAAACAATTCTGTTCATCACCCACGGCATCGATGAGGCCGTCTACCTCGGCCAGCGAGTCGCCGTGCTGACCTCACGCCCCGGGCGGGTCAAGGCGGTGATCGATATCGAGATCGACCGGAACTCCGGTTCGGACGTGCGCTCCAGCGAACCCTTCCGGGAGACACGGCACCAGATCTGGTCGCAGTTGCAGAGCGAAGTCACCCGGGCGCAGGGACTCGAACGCGAGTCGCTGTCGGCCACGAGCATCGAGAGGAAGCCGGTTCATGTCTAGCGCAGTGCAAGTCGTCGAGAAGTCACGGCCGGTCGTCGTCCGCAGCCGTGCGGAGTCTGTGCCGACAGTCGACGTGTCGCGGATATTGCGGGCGGTTGCGCTGCTGGCGTGGCGCATCTTCAAGCCCACCTTCGCCATCGGCCTGCTGGTCGCGGTGTGGGAGGCGGCGCCGCGGCTCGGTTTGGTGGACGAGGTCTTCCTGCCGCCGTTTTCGACCGTCGCGCAGGCCTTCATCGATCTGGTGCAGAGCGGCGAGATGTGGGAGCACGTCTCGACGAGCCTGACCCGGTCGGCGATCGGATTTTCGCTAGCGCTCGCGGTGGCCATTCCGGTCGGTGTCGCCATCGCCTGGTATCGACCGGTAGCCGAATTCTTGAATCCGATCCTCGAATTGTTCCGCAACACTGCGGCACTGGCGCTGTTGCCCGTCTTCATCCTGATCCTGGGTATCGGGGAGACCTCCAAGATCGCGCTCGTGGTGTACGCGAGCTTCTTCCCGATCCTGTTGAACACCATCACCGGTGTGCGCACCGTGGACCCGCTGCTGATCAAATCCGCCGTTTCGCTCGGCTTCTCGCCGATTCGGCTGTTCCAGAAGGTGATCCTGCCCGCTGCGGTGCCGTCGATCTTCACCGGCGTGCGAATGGCGGCGGCGTCCTCGATTCTGGTGCTCATCGCCGCCGAAATGGTCGGTGCCCGTGCCGGACTCGGCTATCTGATCACCGCGGCCCAGCAGAACTTCCAGATCCCGAATATGTATGCGGGCATCATCGCCATCTCGCTGCTCGGGCTGAGTTTCAACGGCCTACTCGTCGCCCTCGAACGCCGCCTGTCCCGGTGGCGCGCCGAACCCTCCCGTTAAGGACTCCCATGTCGTTACCCCGCAAGCAATTCCACCTCAACGCCTTCTTGATGGGCGTCGGCCATCACGAGGCGGCCTGGCGGCATCCCCGGACCGAGGAGCGCCGGGTGCTGGACGTGCGGCACTTCCAGGAGCTCGGCCGGATCGCCGAACGCGGCAAACTCGATTCGGTCTTCTTCGCCGACGGGTTGGCCGTCGGCCCGCGGATCAAGCGCAATACCCTGGCCATATTCGAGCCGGTCACCTTGCTTGCCGCGATCGCCGCGGCGACCGAACGGGTCGGACTCATCGCGACGGCGTCGACCACCTACAACGAACCGTTCAATCTGGCCCGCAAATTCGCCTCACTCGATCACATCAGCAGCGGTCGGGCGGGCTGGAATATCGTCACCTCGGGCAACGAGGACGAGGCCTTCAACTTCGGCTTCGACGCCATTCCCGAACATGCCAGGCGCTACGAGCGGGCACAGGAGTTCGTGGATGTCGCCGTGCGGCTCTGGGACAGCTGGGAGTCCTCGGCGATCGTGCTCGATCCGGACGAGGGCATCTTCGCCGATCCGGACAAGGTGCACACCATCGACTACGCCAGCGATCGGTTCCGGGTGCGCGGCCCGCTGAATTCGCCACGCAGCCCACAGGGGCGGCCGCTGCTGGTGCAGGCCGGATCGTCGGAGAGCGGTAAGGATTTCGCCGCGCACTACGCCGAGGCCGTGTTCACGGCGCAACGCTCGCTCGCGGAAGGGCAAGCGTTCTATCGGGATCTGAAGGCGCGGTTGCCGAAGTACGGTCGCTCGGCCGATGAACTGAAGGTGCTGCCTGGTCTGGTGCCGTTCATCGCCGACACCCGCGAAGAAGCACTCGCCCTCGAACAGGAATTCACCGACCTCATCTCACCGGATTACGCCCTGCGGCAGCTGTCCGCGCTGCTCGGTGTCGATCTGACCGAATATGCACTCGACGCACCACTGCCGCCGCTGCCCGCGGAGAGCGAAATCGAGGGCGGAAAGAGCAGATTCACGCTGGTCAAGGAACTCGCCGAGCGCGAGAACCTCACGGTGCGTCAGCTCATCGGCAAACTGGGCGGCGGGCGCGGGCACCGGACCTTTGCGGGCACACCCACCGATATCGCCGACGAACTGCAGTCCTGGTTCGAGAACGGCGCCGCCGACGGCTTCAACATCATGCCGCCGTACCTGCCGGGCGGCCTCGAGGACTTCGTGGACCGGGTGGTCCCGATCCTGCAGGAGCGCGGCCTGTTCCGCACCGACTACACCGCGACGACGCTGCGCGGGCACTACGGGCTGGCACCGGTGGAAAGCCAATTCGCCCAGGTGCGAACCGAACTCGGCGCATGATCCCCCGACTGACCAGGCGGCGCGCCGTCGACTTCATGCGAATGGGCAGCAGCGGTTGTCGCCCGTGCTCCGCCGACCATCCCCATCCATTGCCGAAGAAGGTACGACCATGACCACCGTCAGCGAGCCCACCACCACCCTCCGGATCACGCCCGTCGCCGGACATATCGGCGCCGAGATTGCGGGCGTCGACCTGCGGGCCGAACTCACCGATCAGGAGGTCGCCGACATCACCGCGGCCCTCTACGAATACAAGGTGCTGTTCTTCCGCGACCAGCACATCGGTCACGCCGAACACATCGCCTTCTCGCGGCGATTCGGCGCCGTCACGCCCTCACATCCGTACGACGATGACGCGCCGACCGAATTCCCCGAAATCCTGGCCGTCGACAGCCGACTCTACGAAAAGCGTTTCGGCATCAAGAAATTCACCTACACCAACCACTGGCACACCGATGTCTCCGCACTGATCAACCCGCCCGCCGCCTCACTGCTGCGGGCCGAGATCGCACCGGAGCGCGGTGGGGACACCAGCTGGACGAATCTCGCCGCGGCCTACGCGAACCTGCCCGAGTCGCTGCGCAAGTTCATCGAGGGGCTGCGGGCCGTGCACCGGTTCGGCGGCAGCCGCCCGGCATGGAACGAGGAGAGCGACTACGCCAAGAAGGTCGCCGATGCCCCGCTGGTGACCGAACATCCCGTCGTGCGCGTGCACCCGGTGACCGGCGAGAAGGTGCTCTTCGTCAACCCCGGCTTCACCACCCACATCGTCGGTCTGAGCCCGGCCCAGAGCGACGCCGTACTGCAGTTGCTGTTCGACGAACTGTCGACCCCGGCCTACACCGTCCGATTCCGTTGGGAAAAGGGCAGCCTGGCATTCTGGGACAATCGCGCCACCGCCCACTTGGCCCCGGGCGACCTCAACCACCTCGATGTCACCCGCGTGCTGTACCGCACCACCCTCGAGGGCGACATCCCGGTCGGCGTGGACGGCGAGCAGTCGCGCTCGATTTCCGGCGATCAGTTCACCGGATCCTGATACGGGTTGGGGTCGGCACCCACGGGTGCCGACCCTTGGTCCGGCTATCGGGGGACGGTGACCGGGTCCGTGCAGCTTGCGGCGGCGTCGACGAAGGAGCAGGGTTTGGGGGCGCGGGTCGGGCGGTAGTCGGGGTCGACGCCGCCCTGGTGGGTGATGGTGGTGTAGGCGGGTACGGCGTCGGTGGGCTTGCGGGTGAGCGTCGGGTCGGTGCGGACGTCGACCGTGTAGAGGCCGAAACGTGGGGTGTAGGAACCCCATTCGTAGTTGTCGGTGAGGCTCCAGTAGTTGTAGCCGATGAGATTCATGCCGTCGGCCTTGGCGCGCTGCAGCCAGTAGACGGTGTCGCGGAGGTCGTCGGCGCGGGTGTAGCCGTCGGCTCGGGGCATGCCGTTTTCGGTGGGCATACCGTTCTCGACGATGTAGAGCGGGCGGCCGGGGAACTTGCGTGAATAGTGTTGCAGGGCATAGTAAATGCCCTCAGGCTCCAAGGGGTTGTTCCACAGCTGGCTGAAGCTCAGCTTGGTAACGGTGTCGGGGGATGCGCCGTAGTAGTAGTCGATGCCGATGTAGTCGAGTTTCGCGGCGACCGCACTGATGAAGGAGCCGTTGACCGCATCCTCACCGGCCGGAATGTAGGCGACGTTGGTGGTGACCATCGCGCCCGCCTGCACCGCGTGGATGTAGTCGTAGATGGCATTGTGCGCCTGGGCGATTCGGTCCTGCATCATCGGAATGGCGGCGGGGGAGAGGTTGCCGTGCGAGGTCTCGTTCATGATGAAGGCCGCGGGTTCGTTGAAGGTTACCCACAGCGGGTCGGCGGCGGCGTAGCGATCGACAACGGTGCGTGCGTTGGCGAGCCAGTCCTCGACGATATTCGCATTCGACCAGCCGCCGCGGTCGACCTCCCAGCCCGGATACACCCAGTGATCGATGGTGAGCATCGGGCGCATCCCGGCCGCCGTGATCGCGGCGATCACATTGTCGTAGAAGCGAAGTCCGGCCTCATCCCATTCGTCCGGCCGCGGCTGCACGCGCGCCCACTCGATGCCGATCCGATAGACCTTGACGCCGAGCTGCGCGGCCAGATCGATATCGGACCGGTAGCGATGGTAGAAGTCGACGGACTCCAGATAAGGGTCGTCTGTCTTGCCTGCGGCGACGTAACGGGACCAATTGCTATCCGGCGCATATCCTTCGGACTGATACCCCGATGCGGCCACCCCCCAGAGAAAGTCCGAACCGAGCGGCTGCACCTGCGCGGGCGGCGCAGGCTGTGCCATCGCGGGCGTTGGACCACCGGCCATCACGGCGGCGGTGCCGGCCACCAGTGTGACCAAGATTTGGCGGCGGGTCTGCGATCGCATCGAACTCCTGCTTCCTGGCGGTGACGGGCGCTCGTGGACCTCCGGCGCAGGCCGACTCGGGCGGGACCACGCGACGAGAGTAACTGGTCGGTCGTCTTCCAGCGGGGAGGATGCGGTTATCGGTGTTGTACACCGACCTCAACGGCAACACTTGCCCTCGTGAGCCCGGCTGGGGGAGTTGGGTGCGGCAGTGGGGAAACAAGTTGGGGCACAGGGGAATCGGTTCATGCCTCGGCGTCCAAGGCGCGGAGACCGGGGCCCATAGTGAAGGAGTAGAGGGCGACCGCAAGAACAAAAATACATGTGGGTAGGTAGATATGCGCATCTACTTATATAAACTCACTACTCGAATCACACCACAAATCACCTACGAAGCAACGCTCAGCACCCAACGACCACAACTAGCCGAGAGGAGAGGGGGAGCCAGACTCGTTGAGCTACCAAGAAGGTCCTTGACTTCGAGCGCGCTCTAAAATCTAGCGTGGGTGCCATGGCAGCAATTTTGATCACCGGAGCGAACAAGGGGCTCGGCTTCGAGGCCGCCCGCCAACTCGTCGCGGCGGGTCACACCGTCTACCTCGGCAGCCGGGACGCCGAACGCGGTCGTCGGGCGGCCGAGGAGTTGGGCGCGCGGGCAGTCCAACTCGATATCACCGACGATGCGTCCGTGGCGGCCGCGATGCGGACCATCGAGGCCGACGGCGGTCTGGATGTCCTGGTCAACAATGCCGGTATCCAGGCAGAGATGACCGACCGGAACGACGTCATCGGCGCTGCGGACCTGACCGCGGATGTGATGCGAAAGACCTTCGACACGAACGTCTTCGGCACAGTGCGCGTCCTGCACGCCTTCCTGCCGCTGCTGCAGCGCTCGGCGGCGCCGGTCGTGGTCAATGTCAGCAGCGGTCTTGCGTCGCTGAGCAGGGTCTCGACCCCGGGCACCCCGGCATACGCCTACCCGGGAGTCGCATATCCGGCGTCGAAGACCGTGGTCAACATGCTCACCGTGCAGTACGCGAAGGCCTATCCGGATATTCGGATCAATGCGGTGGAGCCCGGTTTCACGAAGACCGATCTCAACGGGAATACCGGCACCCAGACGGTGGAGCAAGGTGCCGAAATCATTGTGCGCATGGCGCAGCTCGGCCCAGATGGCCCCACCGGAAGCTACGTCGATGCCGAAGGTGCGCTGCCCTGGTGATCGACGACGGCGGTGGCGACGATGTACCCCTTGGGATCGCGCCAGGTTTTCCCCGGATGGTGGGTGAACCAATCCTCGACGTCCTCGCGCAGGTCGTTCAGAATCGCCCGGCGTCGTGGGTGATTCGGCGTGACGCCGTAGAAGGTGAACAGCGCCTCGGCGAAGCGCACCAGCGGATCCGGAGTATCGAAGACGAGCGCATTATCCGATCGCTGGATCCGCACCTTGCCGAAAACCTCGGACATCAGTTCCGGCAAGGTGTCGGAGTCGACGGTCATCGCCTCGCCCACGCCGAGGCCGTAGGTCGCGGCATGCGCGGCCACGAGTTCGGTGGTGTACGGGTAAGTTCCGGGATGATTGACGACCACGGCTACCGTCCCGCCGGGTTTGGTCGTCCGCCGGAATTCCCTGAGCGCGGCGAGCGGATTCGCGAGGTGGTACAGCATATGTCGCGCGGTGAGCGCATCGAAGCTGTTGTCGTCGAACGGGATCCGGTCGGCACTGCCGAATACGCCGCGGACCCCGGGTACGCCATTGGCGGCGGCGACCATTGCGGGGGAGGTGTCGATACCGACCAGCGGACCCCGGTGACCGTTGTCGGCGAGGTGGGCGAGGAATCGGGCGTCGCCGCAGCCGATATCGGCTAGATGTTCGGTTCCGGTGAGTTCCAGCGCGGTCAGCACATTCGCGGTGGGGTCGTCGGGAAACTCCGAATAGCGCTCGTGGGTATCGATCCGCACCTTCAACGGTGTCGGCTCGGCGTATTCGGCATCGAGACGGTAGCTGCACATCGCGGTCGTCCTTCGGTCCAGTTGGCCGGTGGGTTGACCAGGTCGCCGGTTCGGCGATCGGGTCCGCGGGCTTTCCGGCGGTGAGCGTACCTCCCGAGGCGGCGCGCGGCGTTCCCTTTGGTGGGGGCGACTACGAACCGTCCGACCGTCCAGCGGTGACGGTGGGGACCCGCAGCGTGATCGGGGTGGTCTCGATCGGCTCGCGCATATCCTCGGTGCCCGGGCGTTCATCGTCCAGAATAGGTTCGCCG
Source organism: Nocardia sp. NPDC049526 (assembly GCF_044465765.1). Taxonomy (NCBI): domain Bacteria; kingdom Bacillati; phylum Actinomycetota; class Actinomycetes; order Mycobacteriales; family Nocardiaceae; genus Nocardia; species Nocardia sp. NPDC049526. The sequence goes on from NZ_JBITMA010000013.1 coordinate 105,733, forward strand.
AGCCCGATTTTCTCCTGGAGACGCTTCATCCAGGCCGGCGCCCACCAGCAGTCGTCGCCGAGCAGTTTCATGACCGCGGGTACCAGCAGCATGCGCAGCACGGTCGCATCAATGAATAGTGCGGCGATCATCCCGTAGGCGATGTACTGCATCATCACCAGATCGGAGAAGGCGAACGCACCGGTCACCACGAGCAGGATCAGCGCAGCGGCGGTGATGATCCGGCCGGTGTGCGCGGTGCCGGTGTGCACCGCGTCGCTGGTGCTCGCGCCTTTGGCCCTGGCCTCGACCATGCGGGAGAGCAGGAAGACTTCGTAATCGGTGGACAGGCCGTAGATGATCGCGATGATCAGCACGAGCACATTCGACTGGATCGGCTGCGGGGTGAAGTTCAATAGTCCTGCGGCATGGCCGTCGACGAAGATCCAGGTCAGGATGCCGAGGGTGGAGCCGAGGCCGAGCGCGCTCATCAGTGCGGCCTTGATCGGCAGCACCAGCGAGCCGAAGGTGAGAAACATCAGCAGCGTGGTCACCAACAGGACCAGGGCGATCATGACCGGGATGCGGTAGAGCAGTGCGTCGATGCTGTCCTTCTGCATGGCCGGAATGCCGCCGACGTACATGGCGACGCCGTCGGGGAGTTCCATCTTGCGCAGGTATTCGATGGTTTCCCCGCCTTCGTTCGGGTTCACCAGTGTTGCCTTGGAGCGGTAGACGTTGTCCTGGGTCAAGGATTTGGACGGCATCTCGAACTGACTGGCCAACCCGGGGGCGTGTCCGGCCGCGCGCCAGGCCTCGCCGACCGGCGTGCTGCCCTCGGCGACGAAGACGAGTTCGACGGGATCGGATCGGCGCTGTGGGAAGAACGTGTCGATCTGCTCCTGCGCGACGCGAGTCGGGTTGTCCGGTGGCAGATATCGCTCGCTGAAGCCGCCGAAGATGAGGTTCTTGACCGGGATGATCAGCAGGAAGAGCACGATGACCAGTGGGATTGCGACGGTGAGCGGTCGCTGCGTCACCCAGCGTGTGGTCTTGCCCCAGAAACCGCCCTCGATTTGTTCGGCGGTCTTGGTTCTTCGGAACCGGTTGAACCCCAACATATCCACGCGCGGACCGAGGACGGCCAGGCTGGCGGGCAGGATGGTGATGGCGGTGAAGGCGGCAAGCAGGACGGTCGCGATGGCGCCGTAGGCCATCGATTTGAGGAAGCCCTGGGGGAACAGCAGCATGCTGCCGAGGCTCGCGATGATCATGGTCGCCGAGAACACGACGGTGCGTCCGGCGGTGACGACGGTGCGGCGCACCGCGGCGCGAGTGTCGTAGCCAGCGGCGACTTCCTCGCGGAATCGGCTCACGATGAACAGGCCGTAGTCGATGGCCAGGCCGAGGCCGATCATCGAGAGGACCGAGGAGACAAAGGAATTGACCTCGGTGAAGCGGGTCAGGAACATGATGATGCCGGATGCGCCGATCACAGTGAGTCCACCGACGAGCAGCGGCAGGGCGGCCGCGACGAGGCCGCCGAAGATGAAGAACAGCAGCACCGCGACGGCGGGGATGGCCAGGACTTCCATGCGGTGCACATCCTCGGCCATCGTGTCGTTGAGTGTGCCCGCCACCGCTTGCAGGCCACTGACCTGCACGTCGATGCCGGGTATGGTGAAGGCGTCCTTGACTTTCCGGAAGTTGCGCACCGAGTCGGTGTCGTTATCGCCCGCGATGGCGATCGCGGCCACGGCGCGCTTCTTGTCCTCGGTGGCCGCCTTCGCGCCGCTGATCTTCGCGCCGTCGACGCGCCAGTAGGAGGCGTTGACGCCGGTGATCTCGTTCGGATACTTGTGCGGCAGGTTGTTGAGATTGTCGATGATCGGCTGGCTGAATTCCGGATCGTCGACGGTCTTGCCGTCCGGTGCGGTGTAGAGCACGACGACGTCGAAGTCGTGATTGCGTCCGAAGGCGGCGTCGGCGAGGCGTGCGGCCTGTGCGGATTCGGACGTGGGATCGTCCATACCGCCGGAGCTGAGGTGGTCCTCGAGTCCGAAGCCGTATGCACCGAGTGCAAGGAGTGCGCCCACCACGACCGCGAGTACGGCGAAGCGCAGCCGGTGGACGAGATCCCCCCAGCGCGTGAACATCAGCGCACTCCTTGCCAGCGGGAAAATTGGTGTGCTGCTTGTTCTGCCGCGCCGATCGCCAAGGGGCTGCATCCTTTCCGGGGTGCACGCTCGATGTGCCTGTAATCAAAGGTACAGGCCAGTGTGAAGAGTTAGTGTTTCAGAGATGATGCGGCCATGCGTGCGGATGTGACGCGGATTGCATTGACTGCCAAAGTATTTGAATCGTGCCGACGGGCAGTCGATGCAGACTTGCGAGTTATGAACTCCGCGGGGGTGTGATGGCGAGATCGGTTGGGCCCAGGATCTTGCCGAGAGTCGCAGCGAGGGTGTGCAATTCGTCCGGATCGAGCTTGTCGGCGAAGCATCGCTCGATGCCCGCGAGGTAGCCGGCCGCGGCCGCGTGTAGACGCTCGCGGCCCGCATCGGTGATGGCGACGAATGCGGATCTGCCGTCGTCGGGATTGGATTCGCGCGCAACCAGGCCCGCGGCGGTCATCTCGGTGACGAGCCTGCTGACCCGAGTGCGGCTGAGTACGACGCGTTCGCCGAGATCGGTCATGCGCAGTGGTTCGACGCCGTCGAGTTCGAGCAGCACGTCGTACCACGCGAGTGGGAGTCCGAAGTCCCTGCGCAGTTCGGCATCCAGGTGCGGGACGAGGTTCGCGTGCACCCGCAACAGTGCCGACCATGCGTCGACGGCCGACTGGCGGTGCTGCTCCGATTGCGTCACGGGCCGATTCTAACCACTTGCGTGCACCCGCACGCATATAATAGCGTGCGCACGCACATAAAATTGCGTGCCATCAGAAAGGAAATCTCATGACCACAGTCATCACCCGTGACGAACTGGCCGCCGCGATCGGGACCGGTACGGTGACGGTCCTGGACACCCTCGGTGCGGGCTACTACGAGAAAGCGCATCTGCCGGGCGCGCTCACCCTGGTCGAAGCTGATGTGGAATCCCGAGCTGCGCGGTTGCTTCCGGACCAGCACGCACCCATCGTGACCTACTGCTCGAACAACGCCTGCCAGAACAGCGAGGTCGTCGCCGCGAAACTGCGCGCGCTCGGATATACGAACGTCCGTGCCTACCGCGCCGGCATCCAGGACTGGACCGATGCAGGCCTGCCGATCGAATCCGAATCCTGAGTCCGGCCGGATCACGGTCGGGCGGTGCACCGCCCGACCGCGCGTCGGTCGACGAGTCGATGCGCGGTCTTGTGCCTGTTAGGGGATCAGCGGATGATCGTAGAGGTAACGATTTCTGGTCGGGGGCATCATCATCGTCGATCAGTCAGGAAACGTCGTAATGACCACCAGAATTGCCTCGGCGATCGCCGCGATCGCCATCACCGTATCTGTTGGCGCTCTCGCCGCTCCCGCGGCATCGGCGGAACCGGTTACGCCTACGCTCGGTTCGGTCGTTTTCTGCTTCAACGTCCCACTGGGTCCTTTCTTCAGCTTCAGCATCTGTATCTGAGACTGCCGGTGGGCAAAAGCCGCGGACCAGCGCGGCATTCATAACAAGGTGAACCTCTCGGCGGGCGGGGCTACCGTGGAGTGATGGCCGCGCATCTGACGCACTGGGGAGTGTTCGAAGCCGAGAGCGATGGGCAGCGGTTGACCGCAGTGCGTCCATGGCGCGAGGATCCGGAACCGACGGCACTGATCGAGAATGTGGCCTCGGCACAACATCATCCGACGCGGATCGATCAGCCTTATGTGCGACAGGGGTGGTTGGAGCGCGGGCCGGGTGCGCCGGGGCGCGGCGACGAGTCATTTGTCCCGGTGTCGTGGGAAACCGCGGTGGAGTTGGTGTCCGGCGAGTTGAATCGGGTTTACGGCGAGTACGGCGCGGAAGCCGTGTACGGCGGGTCGTACGGGTGGTCGAGTGCGGGGCGGTTTCATCACGCGCAGAGTCAGGTGCATCGGTTTCTGAATTGTCTCGGCGGTTATGTCCGGGGAGTGCACAGCTACAGTCTGGGAACCTCGCAGGTGTTGTTGCCGCATGTGATCGGCTCGATGGGGCTGTTCGAGGGGCACGCGACCGCGAAGAGCGTGCTTGTCGAACACACGGAGTTGGTGGTGGCCTTCGGTGGGCTGTCGCCGAAGAACTCCGCGGTCTCGCCGGGTGGTGTCTCACGGCACAACACCAGGACCTGGATCGCGGCGGCGCGGGCGCGCGGCTGCCGATTCGTATCGATCAGCCCACTGCGCGATGACATTCCGGCGGAGGCCGCGGCCGAGTGGATCGCACTGCGGCCAGGTAGCGATGCGGCGCTGATGCTGGCGCTGGCCCAGGTGTTGGATGCGGATGGGTTGGCGGACCACGATTTCCTGGATCGATACACGGTCGGATACGAACGGTTCATCGGTTACGTGCGTGGCGAAACCGATGGCGTCGTCAAGGATCCCGCGTGGGCGGAACGGATCACCGGATTGTCGGCCGGGCGGATCCATTCGTTGGCGCGGGAGATGGCCGGCTCGCGCACGATGATCAATGTGAGCTGGTCGTTGCAGCGTGCCGAGCACGGTGTGCAACCGCTGTGGCTCGGAGTGGTGCTTGCGGCGATGCTGGGCCAGATCGGTCTGCCGGGTGGGGGATTCGGGCACAGTTACGGGTCTTGCGCTCATGTCGGTGAACCAGCGCGCGGGCGGTCGGTGCCGAGATTCCCGCAGGGCGGCAACGGTGTTTCGACGTTCATTCCGGTTGCCAGAATCGCCGATATGCTGCTGAATCCAGGACAACCCTTCGATTTCAACGGTATGCGACTGGTGTATCCGGATATCAAGTTGGTGTACTGGTGCGGCGGGAATCCCTTTCATCACCACCAGGATCTGGCCCGACTGCACACGGCGTTCACCCGCCCGCAGACGGTGGTCGTGCACGATGCGTTCTGGACCGCCACCGCGCGCCACGCCGATGTAGTCCTCCCGGCGACCATGACCATCGAACGTGACGACTTCGGCTCCGGGCAGAACGATCGCGAGTTCTTCCCGATGAAAGCGCTCACCCGGCCGCACGGGCGGTCCCGTGACGACTACGCGATCTTCGCGGAACTTGCCGAACACATCGGTGTCGGTAAGGAATTCACCGAGGGGCGCACCGTCGAGGAATGGTTGCGGCACCTGTACGAGCAATGGCGCACCGGGCTCGACGATCCGACGGTGCCGGAGTTCGACGAGTTCTGGGACAGCGAGTCGTTCACGGTAGAGGTGCCCGATCCGGAGCATGTGCTGTTCGCCGATTTCCGCGCGGATCCGGAGCGCTTCCCGCTCACTACTCCCAGCGGCAAGATCGAGATCTTTTCCGAAACGATCGACGGGTTCGGATATGCCGATACCCCGGGCCACCCGGTCTGGTTGGAACCGCAGGAATGGCTGGGTGCCGTGACACGATTCCCGCTGCAGCTCGTCGCGAATCAGCCGCGCACCAAACTGCACAGTCAGCTCGATGTCGGCGCGCACAGTCAGTCGGTGAAAATCGGTGGGCGAGAACCGGTGCGGTTACATCCCGACGATGCCGCGGCACGAGGTCTGCGAGACGGGGATATCGTGCGGATCTTCAACGATCGCGGAAGCTGCCTGGCCGGGCTGGTCGTCGACGACGCGGTCCGGCCGCAGGTCGCGCAGTTGTCCACGGGCGCCTGGTACGACCCGGATCCGGTCGATCCCACCTTCTGTCGGCACGGCAACCCGAATGTGCTCACCGCGGACCGTCCGGCATCGACCATGAGTCAGAGCTGCGCCGGACAATTGGCGCTGGTCGAGATCGAGCCCTACGAGGGTGAGCTACCGGACGTGGCCGTTGTTCGGCCACCGGCCACGGTCGAGGGCCTCTCGTGATGGCGCGGGTGAGGCTGGTCTCAACGTGGTGTTTCGGCTGTGGTCCGGTATCGGATTTCTGTCAGGATTTCGAATTATGGTGTCGAATCCGTTGCCCGCGGTAGCTCGCCGGATCGCGCAGAAACGCTGGGTCATGCGCACGGCGCCGATAGTGATGCGGCTGGAACGGTTTGTGCGACGGGTCAGCCGTGGTCGGCGCGGTGTGCTCGATCTGGCGGGTTTGCCGTCGATCGAGCTCACGGTCGCGGGTCGCAAAACCGGGATCCCGCGCACCACATCGCTGCTGTATGTGCCGCGCGGTGACGACTTGCTGCTCGTGGGTTCCAACTGGGGCAGCCCCAAGAATCCGGTGTGGTCGGCGAACCTGCGCGCGGCCGACACCGCCATTGTCCGGCTGAAAGGGGAGCGGTTCGAGGTGACCGTCAGCGAGGTCACCGGGATGGACCGCAAACGGGCCTGGGATCAGGCGGTCGAGTTCTGGCCGGGCTACGAAATGGAATGCGAACTGTCCGGCGGACGGACCTTCCGCATTTTCGAGTTGCACCGCAGCTGAATTCACTCCGTGGCAGGCACGATCGGCGCGCCCGGATGCGGGACCGGTGCCGGTGGGGTCAATGCGGCGGCGGGCGAACCCGGCTTGGCCGGTGGCGGCGGTAGGGCCGGTGTGAGCAGTGGCGGTGCGGCCGGTGCGGGAACGATGACCCGAGTCTTGTCCGGGGTCGGTTCGGGGCAGTCGGGGGCATCGGATTCGCCGCAGGTGGCGGGCACGATCGGGGCCGCATGGGTGACGGTCGAGAGCGCACTCGTGCCGATCACCAGGACTCCGGCCGCGACCAGGACGGCTCGGCGGGATGCGAGGGACATGGCGATCACAACCAGATCGGATCGCCGTACACCGCGACCGAATTGTCGGCGGTATCGGTGGAAATGGTCGCGATCACATACGAGCGCAGGCTGACCGGCCCCATGCAGGCATCGATTTTGATCTGCACTTGATCGGTGGTGATCGAACCATGAGGTCCGGCAAGGGCTTTGGTGCCGAACGGGATGGTGGTGATCGTGCCCGGTTTGAAGGTGGTGGATACGCTGGGCAGAGCTGCGGCCCCGATGCCGACGCTCAGACCAGGAGTCGGCGCGACCATCACATTGACATTCGGTCCGACCGACGCCGCGAGCCCGAGCGAGATGCCGTTGGAAACATCGATCTGGCAACCGATTTGGTAACCCAGCGTGAGCGTGCCCGAATTGACCGATACACTGCCCGCACCGGTGATATCAGCGGCCGCGCGCACATTGACGAAGCCCTCTCGAGTGAAAGCGGTCTCGGCAAGATTCGGAACTCGATCGAGGTTTTCGGCGGACTTCGTAACCGTGAGCTGCCAGCCGTCCTCGGTGGTGACCGTGCGGGACTGATCCGGCAGTGCATCCGCCGAAGCCGATTGTGCTGGAACGAAACTCAGCACCCCCGCGGCCAGTAGGCATAGCGGGACGCCGGTCGAGCTATTCATATTGTCGATCTCCTCGCTTACGTTGCAGTCGAACGATATCCGACGCCGTGTGGGACCTTCCTCGACAGGTCGCTTGTCCAAAACGGTGCGTGGTCGGTATCGCAGCGCGCAGAATCCGGATATGCGATTCCATGCCTTCAGCGACGATGTGCTTGCCGACCACGATGCGGTGACGATTGCGAAACTGGTGCGTCGAGGCGAAATCGGCGCGGCCGAGGTCGCCGAGGCGGCGCGAGCGCGGGCCGCGCAGGTCGATCCGACATTGCGAGCCCTTGTGGTCTCGGCGGAATCCGCGCTGTCGGCGGGTGATCCGGATGCGCCGCTGTTCGGTGTGCCGACATATGTCAAGGACAACACCGATGTGCGCGGTCTGCCGACCAATCACGGCACCGCGGCGTTCGTCGGGCGGCCCGCCGTCAAGGACGGGCCGTATGCGAAACAGTTTCTGAGCACCGGGATGTCGGTGCTGGGCAAGAGTCGGCTTCCGGAGTTCGGTTTGAACGCGAGCACCGAATTCGCCGCGGCCGAACCGACGCGTAATCCTTGGCATACGGACTATTCGCCGGGTGCGTCATCGGGTGGTGCGGCCGCACTGGTGGCCGCGGGTGTGGTGCCGATCGCGCACGGCAATGACGGTGGCGGGTCGATTCGGATTCCGGCCGCGTGTTGCGGTCTGGTCGGGCTGAAGCCGAGCCGAGGGCGGCATATCGACGGTCCGCAGGCGCGGTCGATGCCGATCAATCTGGTTTCCGAAGGTGTGCTCACCCGATCGGTGCGCGATACCGCGACGTATTTCGCTGCGGCCGAACGTCATTGGCGCAATCCGAAGTTGCCGCCGGTCGGTCTGGTCGAGGGGCCGGCGCGGCGACGGTTGCGGATCGGGGTGATCGCTGATTCCATCACCGGTGCCGAAACCTGCCCGCAGACCCGGGCCGTACTCGACGACACCGTCGCGCTGCTGGAGAAGATGGGCCATGAGGTACTTCCGATCGCGCTGCCGGTCTCGCAACGCTTCGTCGACGACTTCACCACCTATTGGGGACTTTTGGCGTTCCTGATCGAGGCGGGCGGGAAATTCGCGATCGATCCGCGATTCCAGCCGGGCGATCTGGATGCGTTCACGCACGGACTCGGAGCGCTGTATCGCAAGTCCATGGCGCGCACGCCGGCCATCCTCTACCGCCTTTCACAAGTGCGTCGCGCCTACGCGGGCATGTTCCGCGACCACGAACTGATCCTCTCGCCGGTCCTGGTCCACACCACTCCGCAACTCGGCCACCTGAACCCGACCGTCCGCTTCGACGAACTCTTCGCGCGCCTCATCTCCTGGGTCGCCTTCACCCCGTTGAACAATGTCGCAGGTACACCCGCGATCTCCCTGCCCATGGGCGCCTCCACCGAAGGCCTCCCGATCGGCATGCAATTCTCCGCCGCCCACGGCGACGAACGTACGCTGCTCGAAATCGCCTTCGCCTTCGAATCCGAACGCCCGTGGCGGCGCATCCAGGACTGACAAACGGCTACCCGGGAATCGCGCGCCAATCCTCGCCGAAGGGCCCGGCCCGGCGCGCGACCATATCCAGGGCGTCTTCGCACGCACCGTCGATCGCGCGCTGCCATTGCTCGGGCACCAGCCCCAGCCGAATGGCGAGTGCGTATTCGTCCTCGTCCTTCCAGCGATAGCTCAGATCCGGTTCGACGATGAGATCCAGGTGCAGATCACTGGTGTCGACGCCGTCGGCGGTCCGCGTGAACGGCAACTGGAAATTGACATACCACCACAGGAATTCGCCTTGCTCATTCCACATCGGGGCGATCGCGAAATAGCGATCGGCGTACATGATGGCCAGCCGCGTGGTGTGCTGCCACACCCACGTCCCCATCTCCCACTCCCGGCGCGCATACGCCTCCAGCAAGCGCCCCCGCGCGCCCCGATCGTCCTCCCGCATGGACCTGATCCACAGCTCCGGCCCCGCGCCCTCTGTCCCCGGCGTCAACAACACCCGTAACTCGTCGCCGCGATCGGCCACCACCCGCTGCGGCCACTCGGTGAATGCCCGCCCAAAGATCATGTCCCGCACCACAATCGTTCGACCCACAGCGAAAGGCATCACCGTGCCCAGCCTAGTCTGCGCGCCCAGCACGAGGCCTCGGTGATTCAGTCGGTATCGGGTGGCGGCGAGGACTGCCGAGCCAGGGTTTGTGGCTCGCGTCGGCTCTATGCTTCGTCAGGTGCATCTGGAGCTGATCACGATCGTTGTGGCGGATTACGATCCGGCGATCGAGTTCTTCGTGGAGCGACTGGGTTTCGATCTGATCGAGGATTCAGCCTCGCTGACCAACGACGGGCGACCCAAGCGGTGGGTGGTGGTGCGGCCGCCGGCGGCGCGCACTGGAATCCTGCTGGCTCGCGCTGATGGTGACCGGCAGCGCGCGGCGATCGGAGACCAGATAGCCGGAAGAGTCGGATTCTTCCTCCGAGTCGACGATTTCGACTCGGCCTACGCCCGAATGACCACTGCGGGAGTGGAATTCGTGACTGTTCCTCGCATCGAGCGCTATGGGCGGGTTGCGGTATTCCTGGATATCTCCGGCAATCGCTGGGACCTCCTCGGCCCCGCGGGATGATCGCGCGCTGAACTTGCGAGACCAATCCGTTGACATTGCCTGAGGCCGCGTTTGCCAGCCCAGTCGATGAAGGTGGACAGGAAGTATCGGCCGGTGGCGCGCTCGATTCCGGGCGCGTAGCAGCGCCTGCCAGGACGCGAAGGGCCGCAGCTCGCTGCGCCGCCGCCAACGCGTGCCGGCAGTCCTCAATAGGGTGGTCACCGACGGTGAACACATCAGTACATCCGTGATCGCTCGCGCTGCTGGGTGGACCGAACCTTCCTCTATCGGGCACCGTGATCTTCTGGAGAAAACCCATGTGCTGCAAGCAGATCCAGCCGCCACCGCCGACCGTGGACCTGCGGTCCCCGTGCTTCGTTGCAGGCGGACCTGCTGGCCGCCCACGGGCAAGCCGCCGGCTTGCTGCCCGCGTCCAGCAACTGGAGAAACGACTGTCCGAAGCGCTCGGCGAGCAGACCCGGCGCTGATCCGGGCTCGGCGCACCCACCGACATCGACGCGCTCCACCAGCGCATCGACCAGCTCGAACAGCGAAACATCGACCTGCAGCAACAACTCGACGAACGCGACGACGATCTTGCCGCCGCTCGTGCCATCAACCGCGAACTCATGACCCGGCTCAGCACATCAACCCAGCCCCGATAACAGGTTCGAGCCCGCCCCTGTCGACTCGTGGCAACCGCTCCGAAGGAGGGCCGGTCGTAATCAGAGTTCCAATCGTGTTCGCGTGCTTCTTTGCGGAGTGAGCGTGAGTGAGTTCATAGAGCACGCACCCCATTCGCAAGTAGGTTCTTGAATATGGATAACGCCGGACCCAGCCGGACAGCGCTCATCACCGCGTACGCCCGCGCCTATCACCAGATCGCTGACCGACCACAGATTTTCACCGACCCCCTGGCGGCACGTCTGCTCGGCGTCACCGCAGACGAACTGGCCGAATTGGGCACGCCCACAACCAATCACCTCGGTGACGGGGCCAGCGATCGGCCCCGCCGACTGTTCTTCGCCGCACGCGCGCGCTTCGCCGAGGACGCCGTGGCCGCGGCCATCGCCGCTGGTGTGCGGCAGGTCGTGATCCTCGGCGCCGGTCTGGACACCTTCGCCTATCGCAATCCGCGCCCGGACTTGCGTGTCTTCGAGGTCGACCACCCCGCCACCCAAGCGTGGAAACGCGAACGCCTGACCACCGCCGGAATCGACCACCCTGAGACGTTGACCTTCGTGCCGGTCGATTTCGAAACCCAGACGCTGGCAGCGGGATTGGAATCCACCGGATTCAAACGGACGGACCCGGCCGTCTTCGTGTGGCTCGGCGTCGTCTTCTATCTGACTCCGAACGCCGCCCACGCCACTCTCGAATACATCGCTGGTCAGGCCCAGCCGGTCGAGGTGGTCTTCGACTACCTGCAGCCCGCGAACAGCGACGAGGGCCGCGCGCACCAGCAGGCACGTGCCGATCGGCTGGCCGAGGTCGGCGAACCCGTGTTCAGCTACTTCACGCCCGACGACATCGCCGCACAGCTGCGCGCCCTCGGCTTCACCGACATCGAAGACCACTCCGCCCCCGACCTCGTCACCCGCTACCTCGACGGATCCGCAAAATCCGCAGGCGAACCACCCCGCGCACTACGCGCGATCCGCATACTGCGCGCGAGCCGCTGAGGATTGCCCGCCACGTCGGCTTGCACCACATCTGTCGCGACGGGCCAGCATCTCCGGCATCAGCCTCTGAACTGCACAAACCCAGACAAATGCGGGAACGCACGTGGGCTGAGCCCCGGAGAACAACCCGTAGGCGTAGACGGTCTTCAACAATGTTGCTGACGTTCCCAGCCATCCAACATCGCCTGCTCGGGATCCAGATGTGCAACACCATCCGCGAGGACCAGATGGGCCGCACCAGGCGGCTCAGCAATCCCTTCCATGGTGTTGCATCAGATACAACATTGCGCTCTAGCAGGGCTAGAGACCGAGTTTGGTGACGGCGTTGTCTTCCAATGGGTTCGCGGTGCGAATGTAGTTGTGCACGGTGCGCGGGTTGGACCAGCGGCCCTGGCGCATGATCTCGCGGTCGCTGGCGCCGCCGAGGGCGGCTTGGGTGGCGAATCCTGCGCGGAGTGAGTGTCCGGAGAAGAGGTCGGGGTCGAGTCCGGCGCGTGCGGCATAGCGTTTGACGAGTTCGGCGATGGCGCGGCCGGACATGGCGTCGGCGGCGATGCCACCGTGCCGGGTAATGGTGGGAAACAGTGGGAGGGTGTCGTTTTCGGCGAGTGCGGTGCCCTGGTAGCCGTGGCAGCGGTGGATGTCTGGAGATGAGGAAGTTGTTTCGGTGAGCCAGGCGCGGATATCGCCGTGTGCGTGATGCACCTCGAGCAACTGGATCCAATCGGCGAAGGCGCAGACCGGGCAGGTGTGCGGGCGTTGGCCGCGGGGGAGCGCGACGCGCTGTTCCGCGATGCCGGTGGGGTCGGTTTTGGTGGTCGGAAGTTGCACGAGCAGCAGCGGTTCACCGGTGCCGTGGTCGAGATCGACTCGCACATCGGCGATCCGCAACCCGGCGAGTTCGCTGCGGCGCAATGCCCCCGCGAATCCGACGAGCAATGCCAGCGCGTCGCGGCGGCGCGCGGGCTCGGTGGGCCAGCCCGGCTCCGGTAGCCCTGCGAGCAGTTGTTCGAGGGTGTGCAACAGCAGGGGGCGTTTGCGCTTCGGCAGCGTGCGGCGAGTCCGGCGGATACCACGCAACGTCAGTCGAACGACATCGGAGCGCGTGGGCGACGGTAATCCGTTGGCGGCGTGCACCGCCGCGATGGCCGCTGACTTGCGCTCGAGCGTGGCCGCACTGAATGCCCACCGCTGCGAACCATCGTCACTGTGACGCAACGCATCCGCTGCCGCTGCCAGGTATACCGCGACGTCGAGCGGGTCCGCGGGCAACGCTTGCCGCCCCTCCGCCGCACACCATCCGGCCCACGCGATCCAATCGGTTCGATACGCCCGCAACGTATTCGCCGACTGTGACGCCTCCAGATACCGACGCAACGACCCGGCCTGCTCATCGTCGAATCGCTCCCGCACCAAGCGCAGGGCCACGGTATCGACCAGCACACTGCGCACGCCGCGCCGCAACTCCGTGCGGACCGACTCCGGCACCGCGACCACCGCATCGACCACCCGCTCGCTCCCATCCACCCGGCCCCGGACCGGGCTACCTTCGACGACCAACACTATGCGCTTTCCGGCGATTTCCGAGCGGCCGCAACGACTCGGCGATTCCGGTGTGGTCGCAAGAGGGGTCAGTCGGGGAGCGGCACCAGTCGCTGGGCATCGTCGAACAGATAGGACTCGGCGACACGTGCGGCGGTGAGCGCGGCTAGAGCGCTGGCCGCGAGGAGCATGTACATGACCACGATCTGGTAGCGAATAGCGGTGAGCGGATCGACACCGGCGAGGATGAGGCCGGTCATGGCGCCGGGCAGGCTGATCAGACCGACGACCTTCGTCGCGTCGATCGTAGGGATCAGCGCGGTGCGCAATGCGGACCGCCGGTGTGGCAGAAAAGCCTCGCGCGCCGAAAGACCCAGGCACAGGCGGGCTTCGATGGCGGGACGCGCATTGCGAGCGTCCTCGTGCAGTCGACGCAGTGCGATACCGGTGGCCTGCATGGCGCCGGAGACGATCATGCCGCCGACCGGGACGACGACGCGAGCCTGCGTGGAAATCACACCGAGCAGAATGAGAGCGCCGAGGGTGATGGCCGACCCGGTGCCGACCCCGATGGTCGCGGCTCGGCGCGCGTGCGGCACGCCCTGGCCACGTCGGCCCGCCACCTGCCCGGCGATCAGCACCATCAAGACGACCCAGGCGAGCGCACCCGGTAATCCGGTGTGCCGGAACAGGATCAGCAAAATGGCGCCGACCGCGACCAACTGGGCTCCGGCGCGGGTGGCGGCGATGAGCAGTTCGCGGGTCAGATGCAATCGCTGACGGTAGGCGATCGCGGCGGCCAGTGCGACGAGCACCAGCGAGGTCGCCACGCCCGGCCAGCTGGGTACGGAAAGCTGTTCTGTCACTGGGGGTTCCGTTCATCGCCGGGAGACAAATGCCCGTGTTGCAGTGTCCAGGTATCGTCGGCCACAGCGGTCACGAAGGCGGTGTCGTGGCTGACCAGGATGACACCGCCGCCGGACGCGGTGTGCTCGCGAATGAGAGTTGCCACCGCAGCGGCGGAGCCCGCGTCCAGTGCGGAGGTCGGTTCGTCGAGCAACAGCACCTCGGGTTCGACGGCCAGCGCCCGCGCCAGACACACCCGCTGCGCTTGACCGCCGGACAGTTCGAGACAGCGCCGTTCCCGGAACCCCGGTAAGCCCACCCGAGCGAGCAGCGTGTCGATGCGATCGGATGCGAGATCGGTACGGCCGACCCGGATCTCATCGGCGACGATATCGGTGAGCAGTGTCGGGCTCTGTGGTAGCAACCCGATACGGCGGCGCAGGTCCGGCGCGGGGAACCGGGTGATCGGCACGTCATCGAGCAGGATCGTGCCGCCACTCGGCTCGTCCAGCCGGTTGAGCAGCCGCAGCAGCGTGGTTTTGCCGGTCCCGCTCGGCCCGACCACCGCGGTGCACCGACCTCCCGGAAACGTCGCGGAGATGTCGGTGAGTATCGACGTTTCGCCGTGGCTCGCGCTGACCCGATCCAGACTGATGTTCGGCACCGTCCCACCATTCCCTATCTGCGCAAGTGTTTCGTGATGGAGCGAGAAAAACCGGCCGATCGCGGGGCGAGTGGACGGGCCCTGCGCATATGCCCGACGATGGGCGGATGTCGCTCGGTACGCATGAGGTCGATCTGTTCGAGAGCACCAGGGGCCGTTTGGAGGCGATCGGCTACCGGCTGCTGGGGTCGGCCGGTGAGGCCGAGGACGCGGTGCAGGAGACGTTTCTGCGGTGGCAGGCCGCCGACCGCGACTATGTCGAGACGCCCGAGGCGTGGCTGACCAAGGTGCTCACCAATCTGTGCCTCAACCAGCTCACCTCGGCGCGGGCCAGGCGGGAGACATATGTGGGCCAGTGGTTGCCCGAACCCGTGTTCGCCGGGGACCGGATGCTCGGCCCGGCCGATACCGTCGAGCAGCGTGAAGCGGTGTCGATCGCGATGCTCACGCTGATGGAGCGGCTCTCGGCCAAGGAGCGCGTGGTGTACGTGCTGCGCGAGGCATTCGGGTACGCGCACAACGAGATTGCCGAGATGCTCGATATCACCGAGTCGAACTGCCAGCAGATCTACCGGCGTGCCAAGCAGCATCTCGCCACCGATCGGGTTCGCGTGGAGGTCGACGAGGCCGCGGCCCGCAGGATCGTCGAAGAGTTCCTCGCCGCGGCGGTCAGCGGCCGGACTGAGACGCTGATCAGCCTGCTGACCGATGACGCCATCAGCATCGGCGACGGCGGCGCCTTCATCCCGACCCTCAACAGGCCGCTCGTCGGTGCGCTGCGCGTCGTGCGGTTCCTGCGTCTGTCCTTCAGGCCGACCGATGCCAAACGGAACATGGTGGGCGGCAGCCCGGCGATGTTCGCCGCGGTCGCCAACGGCGGGCCCGCGTTGGTGATGGTGGTCGGTGACCGTGTCGTCGGCATCGTGTCCCTCGAGGTGACCGCCGACGGCATCGCGGCCATCCACGCCCAGGTCAACCCGGAAAAGCTCGAGCGCGCCACCCGCCGGTGGGCGACTTCCGAACACGGAGCCCCCCTCCTCGAATCCTGGTGACCCACATCACAGTCCACTTCTGTCAGCATTCGTGTCGCTGTCCGGTTCAGGAAGCGAACCCACCGAGACAGGAGTAAGACCATGAAGCACCGCATCGTCGTCCTCGGAGCCGGATACGCCGGAGCCATCACCGCCGGACGCCTCGCCAAGCGGCTGCACCGCGACGACGTGGAGATCACCCTGGTCAACGCCGACCCTGAATTCGTCGAACGGGTGCGCATGCACCAGCTCGCGAGCGGGCAAGATCTCCCCGTCCGCCCGCTGCGCGATGTCTTCGCGGGCACCGGCGTGCAGGTCCGGATCGCGCGGGTCAGCGCGGTCGATGTGGACCGCAAGACCGTCGACCTGACCGGTGAGAACATCGGCTACGACACCCTTGTGTACGCCCTTGGCAGCACCATCGCCGACTACGGCGTCCCCGGTGTTGCCGAGTACGCCTACAACGTGGCCGGAAAGCAGGCGGCGCTGCGGCTGCGGGCACGCCTGAACGAGTTGCGGCAGGGCGAGACCGTACTGATCGTGGGCGGCGGACTGACCAGCATCGAAGTGGCCGCCGAAATCGCCGAGGCACGCCCGGACCTCGAGGTCGCGATCGCCGCGCGCGGCGGCGTCGGCGACTGGCTCGACGAGAAGGCCCAGCGCTATCTGCGTGGCGCTTTCGAGCGGTTCGGCATCACCGTCCACGAGCACGCCGACGTCACGCGGGTCACCGCGAACGGTGTGGTCACGCGTTCGGGCCAGCACATCCCGGCCCAAATGACCGTGTGGACCGCGGGTTTCACCGTGCACCCGATCGCAGCCGCCACCACCCTGGCGGTGTCGGACAGCGGGCGAATCGTCGTCGACGCCACGCTGCGCTCGGTCTCGCATCCGGATGTGTACGCCCTCGGCGACGCCGCGCACGCGGAAGGGGTCGGCGGCAAACCCCTACGGATGGGCTGCGCCACCGCGACCCCGATGGCATGGCAGGGCGCCGACGCCATCGCCGCGCGCTTGACCGGCCGCAAGGTTCCCGACGCCCCGATCGGCTACAACAGCCAGTGCATCAGCCTCGGCCGCCGCGATGGCATCATCCAGAAGGTGACTCCCGACGATCAACCCACGCCCAAGGTGACCACGGGCCGGATGGGCGCCCGTATCAAGGAGCTCATCTGCACTGCCGCGGCCTGGAGCGTCTCCCACCCGACCATGATGCTGCCCAG
The DNA here is from genome assembly GCF_044465765.1 of Nocardia sp. NPDC049526. Taxonomy (NCBI): domain Bacteria; kingdom Bacillati; phylum Actinomycetota; class Actinomycetes; order Mycobacteriales; family Nocardiaceae; genus Nocardia; species Nocardia sp. NPDC049526. The sequence continues at coordinate 122,799 of NZ_JBITMA010000013.1, forward strand.
CCGTCACCGCCACCTCGTGGCAATCGGCGACATGGAGCCCCGGTTCGTCACCCGGTGACGCGGCCATCTGAACGCAGTTCGAGCCCGAAGCCACCGGTCCGCATGACCACGGACCGGTGGCTTCGGTTGGCTGTGCGAATGTTGGTGCGGCAGAGCTTCATTCGTGCGGCAACCGAGCGTCTGCGGCTGATGCACGAGCATCCGAGCCCGACGTGAACCGAGGGCAATGAAGCCTTCCGGGCCACCACTGTTGGCTCAGCTGACGGCAGCGCCGAACCACTTGGGCAGCACGCCGATCAGATCCTGCTGATCGTCACCGACCCACGCCACATGCCCGTCCGGGCGCAGCAGCACCGCGGGCACCTCCAGTTCCTCGCTGATATCGACGACGTGGTCGACCCGATCCGCCCAGCCCGCCACCGAGAGCCGGCCGGTCTGGTCGAGTAGCAGTCCGCGGCCGCCGTGCATCAGGCCGTAGAGGCGCCCGCGCTCGAGTCCGACGTCCCGCAGCCGCCGGCCGAGCAGCTCATGTCCCTCGCCGATGTCGTAGCGGATCCCGATCGCCGTGATCTTCTCGATCAGATACCGGGTCACCTCCTCGAAGTCCATCAGCTCCGACATCAGCCGGCGCGCCGCCTGGGGACCCGGCTCGAGGGATGTCAGCTCGACCTGCGCGCGGGTGTTGTCCAGCACGTCGGCGGCCACCGGGTGCCGTTCGGTCTGGTAGCTGTCCAGCAACCCCTCCGGTGCCCAGCCGTGGACCTCGGCGGCCAGCTTCCAGCCGAGGTTGAACGCGTCCTGGATGCCGAGGTTGAGCCCCTGCCCGCCCATCGGCGGGTGGATGTGCGCCGCGTCGCCGGCCAGCAGCACCCGACCGACCCGGTACCGCTCGGCCAGCCGGGTGGCGTCGCCGAACCGAGACAGCCAGCGCGGCGAGTGCGCGCCGAAGTCGGTGCCGGCGACCTCCCGGATCTGTTGCTTCAGCTCGTCCAGCGTCGGCGGGACCGTAGGGTTCTCGGCCACTCCGGCGGCGGGCGCGACGGCGCGGTACACCCCGTCGCCGATGGGCCCGACGCCGAACCCCTTGTGGGTCTCGCGGGCTTCGGCCACCACCGCCGCCACCGTCTCCGGCGACGCGGTCAACTCCACCTCACCCAGCAGCCACTCTTTCCTGGCGGGCTCGCCGGGGAAACCCACGCCGAGCAGCTTGCGCACCGTGCTGCGGCCGCCGTCGCACCCGACGAGGTAGCGAGAGCGCAGTTGCGTGCCATCGGCTAGCTCGACGGTCACTCCGTCCCTGTCCTGGCTCAGCCCGACCAGTTCGCAGCCGCGCCGGATCTCGGCGCCGACCTCGGTGGCGTGCTCGGTCAGCAAGCGGTCGGTGGTGGTCTGCGGGATGCCGAGGGTGTACGGATGCGCGGTGTCCAGCCGGTCCGGCGAGGGCTTGATGATGCCGGCGAAGAAACCACCGAGCGGGTACTGCCGGCCGAGCGCGAGGAACCGCTCCAGCAGTCCGCGCTGGTCCATCACCTCGACGCTGCGCGCGTGCAGGCCCAGCGAGCGCTCGATCTTGGTTGGCTCCGCATCCTTCTCCAGCACGACCACGTGCACGCCGTGCAACCGCAACTCACCGGCCAGCATCACGCCGGTCGGTCCGCCGCCGGCAACGATCACATCAATCATGGAACCCCTCTTTCGACAAAGTTGCGGGTGGGTCTGCCGCTCCGTGCCGTCTCGCCACCGGCGGTCCGACATCCCGCACCGACCCACCCGCATTGCCGTCGTTTCCGCAGGTACTGGCTTCGGCTGGAGATTCTGCAGCACGACCGGGGTCTTGCCGCAAGACCCGGGGTGCGCTGTATGCTGAAAAGGGACAGGGAGTGAGTAACCTCCTCGTCTTTCTTTCTCACCGTCCATCGGGGACGAGCAACCTCCTCGCGAAGCCGACCGCCGGCCATGCGAACTTCGTCCATTGCGCCGTTGCGATCGCGACTTGTCGCGACTCTGTACCTATTAGTATGTACACTCGCCGGGTGAGCACCAGGGACCGCCTCGTCGAAAGTGCCCGCGCGCTGCTGTGGGAACGCGGGTATGTCGGAACCAGCCCGAAGACCATTCAGCAGCGCGCCGAGGCCGGCCAGGGCAGCATGTATCACCACTTCGCCGGCAAGGAGGATCTGGCACTCGCGGCCATCCGCCGTACCGCCGAGGAAATCCGGGCCGGTGTCGATGCGCAGCTGTCGGTACCGGGGACGGCGGTCGAGCGCATCACCGCCTACCTACACCGTGAGCGCGATGTTCTGCGTGGTTGTCCGATCGGCAGATTGACCCAGGACCCAGAAGTGATCGCCAATCCCGCACTACGAGCGCCGGTCGAGGAAACCTTCACCTGGCTGCGCACCCGTCTCGCGGAAGTGATCCGAGAGGGCATGGACGGCGGCGAACTCGAGCCCACCCTCGACCCGGCGACCACCGCGTCCGCGATCGTCGCCACCATGCAGGGCGGATATGTCCTCGCTCGCGCGGACGGCACCAGCGAACCCTTCGACCAGGCGATCACGGGCATCCTCGCACTCCTTGCCACACGCACCATCCGGTAACGCAATAGTCAGGAATCATCAGTGCGCATATCTCGGACACCCACCACCGTTGCCGCTCCGCCCCAATGGATTACCGGTGCAGCCTGGATCGATACGGTCGCCACGCCCGAAGGACGACAACGGACCCAGATCGACAGCGTCCGTTTCGCCCCCGGCGCTCGCACCGTGTGGCACCGCCATCCTCTCGGCCAAGTACTCATCGTCACCGACGGCGCCGGCCTGGTCCAACGTCGCGGCGGACCCGTCGAAACCGTACGCACCGGCGACACCGTGCACATCGCCGCCGACGAATGGCATTGGCACGGAGCCACATCCACCACCGCCATGACCCATCTGGCCATCGAGGAGCTACCGGACGACGGCACCTCACCCGAGGCAGGTGCGCCGGTCACCGATGCCGAGTACTGCGCCGCCGATCCCGAGGCCGGCATCCCGCCGATCAGCCGCTCGATTCTGCTCCACCAGCCACTGCCCGCGCCCCTACCCACGCACCGGGTCGAGATTCGGCGTATCACCATCGCCCCCAACCATGCCAGCGGGTTGCACGTCCACAACGGCCCGGTATTCGGCAGCATCGAATCCGGCTCGGTGACCTACCAGATCGACGGCCGACCGGAGTCCGTACTCGGCGCGGGGGACGTCTTCTACGAACCCGAAGGCGTCCGTATCGCCCGCTTCGACGCCCAGCACGAAGGCGTGACATTTCTCGGATACTTCCTGCTGGATGCCGACCGGACACCCGAGATCGAATTCCCCGAGAACTAGACCGCATCGAATACGGCACTGCTGCTCGGCGGCACTGGTGTGCGCGCCGATCATTTGTCCTGCTACGGGCGCCGCACCAGCTTGCCGGGATCCTCGTCGACCCGAATCGGTTCGTACTCGACAAATTTGAGGGTGGCAGCCGTCTGATTCGTCGTGCCGGATTCCGGGCGGTTCGTGCTGTCCGCCGCCGGTGTGCGCGGCATCGGCGAGATGCAGGCTGGGCATCCGAAACAGCCCTGCTCCACCTCGCTGTCGCGCAACCCCGCCGGCGGCCACGAACACAGCTCGACCCCGTCAGTCGGCACCATAGGCCTCGGATCCTGTTGGCTCTCAATAGCATTCAGCACCCGGCGGATCAGTCCAGGCAGAACTCGTTGCCCTCGGGGTCGGTCATCACGATGAACCCGGCGCTCAACGGGGGCTCGGGCTCGTCGCGACGTACCCGTGTCGCTCCCAGCGCGACGAGCCGATCACATTCGGTCTCCAGCGCCGCCATCCGTTCCTCGCCCTGTAGTCCGGGAGCCGCACGGACGTCGAGGTGGACGCGGTTCTTGGCGACCTTGTCCTCCGGCACCTGCTGGAAGAACAATCGTGGGCCGCGCCCGTGCGGGTCCTCGATGGCCGATCTCGTGTTGCGCTGCTCCGGCGGTACACCGATACGAGCGAGGAACTCCTCCCATGCGGCCAGCGGGTCGGCATCGGCGGGCAGGTCGACTCCGGGCGGGCCGGGGTGGACATAGCCCAGTACCTCGCGCCAGAAGGTGGACAGTGCCTTCGGGTCGTGGGCATCGAAGGTGATCTGGACATGGCGGCTCATCGGGCTGCTCCGTTCGTGGCGGATTTCGTGTGCAGGTAGAGGTCGCGCAGCAGGCAGACCTCGGACATGTGGTGGATCAACTCGCGGTGGATGTGCAGCACCAGATCGGCCATGGGCAACTCGGGGAAGGGCTCCTTCGCGCCGACCGGGACCCGGAGTTCGGCCTCGCCGAGGCCACGCACCCCGGCCAGCCAGACGTCGAGCTGGGCCTCGAGTTGATCGAGCGCAGTGGCCGCACTAGGCGCGTATTCCCAGGTCTCGTACGACGCCGCCGGTGCGCCGAAATGCGCCGCGTTACGTGCCGCGAGCACGCCGACGATGACATGACCGAGTCGCCAGGCGATCGTGGTGAAGGGCGCGGGGACCGGCTGCGGGAAAGCGTAGTCGATCGTCAAGTCCCCGGCACCGGCCTGCACGGGCGCCGTCGAGCTGCCGCGTGGCCGCACGCTCCAGGTATCCGGCACCGGCGACCAGAAGTACTCGTCGTCGGTGAGGCCGTCGAGCCGCGCTCGGAGCTGATGGTCCCAATGGAACTCCCACTGCTCGCGCAGCGTCCGGTTCCAGTCGAGTTCGTCTACGTCCATGGAGCTACCCTGACACGTCTAGCGGACAGAATCGGTCCGCTATTTCTGACAGGTGGGCGACATGGACGTGGCAACCGGCGCGGAGCGGGGTACGACGGAACGGGTGCTCACCCTGCTCGGGCTGCTGCAGCAACGCCAGGTCTGGACCGGCCCCGAACTGGCCGACCGGCTCGGGGTCACGCCGCGCACGGTACGGCGCGATGTCGAGCGGCTGCGCACGCTCGGCTATCCGGTGCATGCCAGCCAGGGTGTCGGCGGCGGCTACCGGCTCGGCGCGGGGCAGGACCTGCCCCCGCTACTGCTCGACGACCAGGAGGCGATCGTCACCGCGGTCTCGCTACTGGTCGGCGCGGGTGGCGCGATCGCCAGCGCAGGCGACGCAGCACTGCGGGCGCTGACCAAGCTCGATCGGGTGCTGCCCACCCGGTTGCGGCACGAGGTGCGTGCGCTCTCCGGCTCGGTCGAATCCTTCGGCGGCGGCCGCACGCCGGTCGACCCAGAGGTGCTCATGATGCTGGCCAGAGCCTGCCGCGACGAGGTCGAGGCCGGATTCGACTACCCGTCCGGAAGCCAGGCGCGACGGCGGCAGGTCGAGCCCTACCGTTTGGTCGCCTCCGACCGGCGCTGGTACCTACTCGCCTACGACCTCGATCGCGACGACTGGCGCAGCTTCCGCGTCGACAAGATGACCGAGGTGTCGGCCCGCACCTGGCGCTTCCGCCCGCGCCCCGCGCCCGACGCGGCGACGTACGTGCAGGAGGGTGTCGCGAGCCGGGTCTACCCGCACCGAGCGCGCTTCCTCGTGCACGCCTCGGCCGACACCGTGCGTTCGCAGATTCCAGCGTCCGCGGCCGTCGTACGACCGCGCGGGAACGAGCGCTGCGAGGTACTCAGTGGCGCCGAAAACCTCGACGCCGTGCTCATGCACACGCTCCTACTGGGGCACGAGTTCGAGGTACTCGACCCGCCAGAGCTTTCGAAGCGCTGTCACGCGCTGGCGCAGCGACTGCTGTCGGCCGGTGCAACGATGCCGGAGATGGCGGACTCGTGAGCCGCGACCATCGCCAAGGTAGGTGCAGCACAAGGTAATGCACTATGGCGCCACCGGCTCGGGTCCGACCACGATCGCAATAGCAACCACGAGCGACCACCGATAATCGGCCCATCGACATAGGGATGTTCGAGGGTACGAACAGCCAACGTAGGTGTGATCAGAAGAGAACGTCGGCGAATCCCGGCACTGGTGCTATCTCGACGAACTGCTCGGCTAGCCGCGATCAGCCGGTGCCCCAACGGTTTCGGTGTGCGGGAGCACATCGGCGAAACGCGGTGTGCCGGGTTCGGACGGCAGTCGCGTCACGCGGGCGGTGAAGCTGATCGCGTGGTACCAGCCGCACAGCAGCAGCAGATCCAGCAGCCGCTGCTCGTCGAACGCGGCCGCGAGCCGGGCCCACAGCACATCGTCGATATCGCCATGATCGTGCAGGGCGTCCACGGCCAGCAGCAACAGCCGCTCGGATTCGGTTGTCCAGCAGGGATCTTCGGGGCTGCCGTGGGTCAGGGAGGTCTGTTCTTCGGCGGTGATGCCCGCCCGGGCGGCGAATACCGCGATGTGCACGCCCCATTCGTACTCGCAGCCGCAGCGGGCGCAGGTGCGGTCGATGACTAGTTCGCGTTCGCGCAGGCTCAGCGAGAGTTCCCGGCCCAGTTCGTAACTGCCCCAGCCGTGCATGGCCGTCGCCATGGGCAGGTTGCGGGCGAAGAGCCGGAACAGCGCGATGGGTGGGGCGCCCGAGGGCATCATGCGGGCCAGCAGTTCGCCTGCCTCGTCGGTGTAGGGCGGTTCCAGAGGGTCGATTCTGGACATTCCAACTCCAAGCGTTTCGGAAATAGAAACACCTCGAATGCTAGTGTTTCGATAATCGAAACACAAGGAGTGTGATGGCCGCCCCCCGTCCGGGCCACCCGGTCCGCGGCTCGACCACCGGCCGGCCGCTCATGGCCGCGCTGGATCTACTCGGCCGTCGTTGGACGCTGCGTATCGTGTGGGAACTGCGCGACGGACCGGTCAGGGCCCGCGCTCTGCTGGCCCGCTGTCAGGGATTGTCCTCGAGCGTGCTCTACCAGCGCTTGGGTGAACTCACCGCCGCAGGGCTGATCACGGCTACCGATGACGGCTACGCGCTCACCCCGCTCGGTACGGGCCTGCGCGGTGCACTCGGCCCACTCGACGCCTGGGCAACCGAATGGGCCGAGTCGCAATAGTTCTGAATAGTTCGGGCATTCAGGGCGGTTATCGCCCGCAGGGCAACCTTGGCATCGCGGCACGCGGTTTCGGTGGTCGCGGCTGCCTGGGGGAGCGGATAGCTCACCTCGATCTCGAGCTGCAGGACGCCGCGTGCGGCCAAGCCGGCCAGCTCGCCGACGAGGCGGCCGCGTTCGGTTGCGCCGATCTCCTCGGCGCGCTCGGCACCCCAGAAGCCCCTCATCATGGTTTGTTCGAAGAACATAGGGCCGGGGTTGATGACCATCCATCGGCTGAATCGAGCTGGACAAGCGCACCGGCTACCTGGACTGCTTCACCCACCGCGGCGGCCAGTCCACCCGCACCCCGGAGCTCAGACGCAACCTGATCGCGGTGCTGCTGGCGCACTCGACCAACCTCGGGCTGACGCGGATGGCCGAGGCATGCGGCATCACCTACGACATCCTGTCCTGGACCAACGACTGGTATGTGCGCGAGGAGACTCTGCGCGCGGCGAATCTGGTGCTGATCGACTACCACCAGCGCCTGCCGCTGACCGCGGTGTTCGGGGCTGGCACGCTGTCCTCCAGCGACGGGCAGCGGTTCCCGACGCGCGGGAAGTCGACGACAGCGCGGCCGATGAGCCGCTATTTCGCCGAACAGGGCCTGTCGACCTACACCCATGGCACCGACCAGCACGCCACCTACGGCACCAAGGTCATCGTCGCCACCAAACGTGAAGCCCACTACGTGCTCGACGAAATCCTCGGCAACGCGACGGATCTGCCGATCACCGAGCATGCCACCGATACCCACGGCGTCACCCTGGTGAACTTCGGCCTGTTCGACCTGCTGGGGATGCAGCTCTCACCTCGCATCCGGGACCTGGGCCGCATCACCTTGTATCGGTGCGAACCCCGCGCCGCCGCCGAGGCCCGGTTCTCGCAGGTGGGACCCTTGCTGACCCGCAAACTGAACCTGGAGTTGATCGCCGAGCACTGGGACGACCTACTCCGGCTGGCCGGGTCGCTGAAGTTCGGGCACGCCACCGCCTCCCTGCTGGTCGGCAAGCTCTCGGCATCGGGACGCCAGAACACCCTCGCGGCCGCACTGAAAGAGTACGGGGCGCTGCGCCGCACGATCTACGCCGCGAAATACCTGTCGGATCCGGACTACCGGCGCAAGATCGCCCGTCAGCTCAACAAGGGCGAATCGTTGCACGCGCTGCGCCGCGACCTGCTCTACGCCCACGAGGGCATGCTCCGGGCACGCCACCTCGAGCAGCAGGCCGAACAAGCCTGTGCCCGACCCTGGCCACCAACGCCGTGATCGCTTGGACCACAGAGTATTACGGTCTCGCGGTCGAGCAGATGCGCCGGTCCGGGCAGCGGATCGACGACGAGGTCCTGGCCCACATCTCCCCGGCGCACAGCGCCAACATCAACTTCTTCGGCGCGATCGAGGTCGACATCGACGCCGAGTTGGCCCAGCTCGGGCCGACCGGGTGCCGGCCGCTGCGAGTGCGCGACACGTTGTTCTGACCCTGCTCTTCGCGGCCGGGCGCCGGGGGCCGGACTGTGGGAGTAGGAGACTGCTGCCGGTGATCGCGGTCCGAGACCGGCTCAGCTTTCGAGGTAGGCGACCATGCCGCCGATGAGCCCTTCGATAGCGTCGTCGAGGTCGCTGTAGGTGCCCAGGGTTCGCTCGGAGGTGATTCCGCGCATGGCCGCCGGGATCAGCGCCGCCACCCGGCGCACCTTGACCGGATCGAGTTCCAGATCAGCGAAGGCCCCCTGGCATGCCTTGTCCCAGTGCGGTTTCCAGGACGCCAGCTCGGCGGCGGTGAGCGGGTAGTCGCGTTCGAGTTCGGCGTGGTCGCGGGGTAGCGCCGCGCGCAGGGTCTCGATGGCCAATGACTCGGGCTGGCGTAGTCCGATGGCCATCGCGTGAATGAGGGCGGCGATCCGTTCGTGCAGGGTGCCATCTGGTTTGACTCCCGCGGGCAGGTCCCCGCGCTTGACGGCGGTGTAGCGCAGGACCGCGGCCCACAGGCCGTCGATGTCACCGAACTGGTATTTGACGACACCCCAGGTAGCGCCGATGTCACGCGCGATCCGATTGCCGGAGACCGCGGCAGGATCGCCAGTCGACAGCGAGGCGATCGCCGCCTCGAGCATGGCTTCCCGCGATTGGATCCCGCGCTTGTTCGCGCGTCTCCCGTTCACCGCTACCTCCGTCACGAGGCTCGATACTACCCAGATCGACCTGGGGAATCCAGTTTCAACCAACCCTCTTGTATTGTTTCAAAGAGGGTTCTATTATCGTGTTCTCCGAGCGCGCGGCCGACAATCCGCGCCGAGACGGACAGCCCTCGAAAGACGTGGAGGATCGAGATGGCCAAACCACCACTGTCGATGGAGCCGACGGGATGGTTCCAAGTCGCGTGGAGCACCGAGATCGAGGTCGGCGCGGTGCACCGGATGAAGTACTTCGGGCGTGAGATGGTGGGGTGGCGATCGGCCTCAGGCGACCTCGCGGTCTTCGACGCCTACTGCGAACACCTCGGCGCCCACCTCGGCTACGGCGGACAGGTCTACGGCGAGAACCTGGTATGCCCGTTCCATGGGTGGGAGTGGAATCGCGAGGGCCGCAATGTGTGCATCCCCTACGAGAGCCACCCGAACAAAGGTCGCCGCATCCGCAGTTACCCGGTCGTCGAGCGCAACGAGGCGGTGTGGATCTGGTACGACACCGCGGGCCGCGCACCGTATTTCGAGGTGCCGGACATGTTCGAGGCGTTCGGTGACGGCAAGACCGCCGCGGACTACTATCCGCCGGTGCCCGCCGCGACATTGTTCCGGTCGGGCCTGGAACTGCATCCGCAGTACGTCATGGAGAACGGCGTCGACTTCGCGCACTTCAAGGTGGTGCACAAGACGCCGTTCGTACCGGAGTTCACCCGTCACGATTTCTCCGGACCGGTCTCCTACGTCGATTTCACCATCGCCTTCGACGAAGGCATCGCCGAGGACCAAGTCAACAGTGGCGTGGAATCGATCAACGCCGGATTGGGCTGTTCGATCACCAAGAGCTGGGGCATGGTCGACAACCGCACCATGCCCGCGGTGACACCGGTCGACGAATACACCTCCGATGTGCGGTTCACCGTGTGGATCGGCCGCAAGCCCGGCGACGAGAGCCCCGAGATCGGCCGCTACGGCAAGACCATGGCCGATTTCGTGATCGAGCAGTTCGAAGCCGACGTCCACATCTGGGCGCATCAACGCTACTCCGACCCGCCCGCCCTGTCGCAGAAGGAGTTCAAGGGCTTCAAGGCGCTGCGCGACTGGGCCGTGCAGTTCTATCCCGACGGCGGACCCGCGGGCACCGACCCACGCCGCCCCGACAGCGGCGCCGTGCACCCCGCGAACACCCCAGGCTGAGCCCCACACCGACACCGGCACCCACATCGCACGAAGCACAGACAGAAAGAGACACCGCTCATGAGCACTTCCGGCAAGATCCGGGTATTCCAGGTCGCCACCGGCAACCTCGGCACCGAGATGATCGGCCGCATCCGCAACCACCCCGATCTCGAACTCGTCGGCCTGCACTGCTATTCGCCCGACAAGATCGGCCGCGACGCCGGGGAGATCGTGGGCATCGGCCCGATCGGGGTGGTCGCTACGGGCTCGGTCGAGGAGATCATCGCCGCGCGGCCCGACGTGCTCACCTTCCACGGTGTGTTCCCGGACGAGGAACTCTACGAAAAAGTGCTCGAGGCCGGTATCGACGTGGTGACCACCGCGGACTGGATCACCGGTTTCCACCGCGACCGCAACCACTCGCATCCCTCGGGCCGCAAGGTCAGCGAGGTCATCCAATCCGCCTGTGAGCGTGGCGGTTCCACCTTCTACGGCACCGGCATGAATCCCGGCCTGTGCCAGATCCTGGGCATCGTGCACACCGCCGACGTCGCCGATATCGAGAACGTCACCGTCACCGAATCCGTGGATGTGTCCTGCCATCACTCCGTGGACACCTGGAAGGCCGTCGGCTACGGCCGCCCGATCGACGATCCGACGATTCCCGATTCGCTCTACAAGTACACCGCCGTCTTCGCCGACTCGGTCTACCTCATGGCCGACGCCTTCGGACTCGAACTCGACGAGGTGACATTCAGCTACGAACTCGGCGCCTGCACCAAGGACGTCGACCTCGGCTGGTACTTCATGCCCAAGGGCTCACTGGGTGCCAACTACATCAAGTACCAGGGCATGGTCGACGGCGTCGCGCGCGTGGAGACACACCTCGAATGGCAGATGACCCCGCACACCGACCCAGCGTGGAACATCAAGGGCTGCTACATCACCCAGGTCACCGGCGACCCCAACATCTACAGCAAGCACATGATCTTCCCGCGCAAGGACATGGACCTGTCGAAGCCGGAGAACTTCGCCGCTATCGGCATGACCGTCACCGGCCTGCCCGCCCTCAACGCCATCAAATCCGTCGTCGCCGCCCGCCCCGGCATCATCACTAGCGCCGACCTGCCCCTGCGCGGCTTCGCCGGCCGCTTCAACATCTGAGCTCCCCGGCCCCCGGCCACCCACGACGCTACCCCGGATAATGGGCTGTTATCGGGGTATGCGGGCACCGCCCGGCTGCTACCGAGGCTGATCCGCAGCCGCACGCGCGGGCCGGTGTTCGTAACGCACTGCCGGCCCGGCCCCGGCAAATGCCTCGCCGAGCGCGACCTCTGCCCCGACACCGGCCTGGCGCGGCTGTCCTATGACCAGGCCCGCGATCTGCTCGACGCCGCCACCGCGCTCGACGGACCCGGCACCGGCTGGGATCTGCACGAACTCAGACATTCCGGTCTCACGCACCTCGGCGAATCCGGCGCGAGCCTGCTCGAACTGATGGCCAAATCGCGGCACCGCAAGGCCGAGAACCTGCGCCGCTACTTCAAGCCCTCGCCGCAGGCGATGCGCGATCTCACCGCTCTGCTCGGTCCGGGAGCCGAGCGCCGACGCTGAACTGCGCCTTCGCCATATCCGTTGGTTTTCGCGCGGTTACTACCGGAACCCCGAGAGCACCCCGAAGGAGCTTCGGCTCACCGCACGGGCCGAGCAGACCCGGCGGATCGTCCGCGGACTTCCCCCGGACTTCAGAATCCGTAACGCCGGATTCCGGTCATCTGGCCCTCGCCCCTACAAGCAATGGCCCCGAAACGCGGTTGCGCTTCGGGGCCATTGGGCTCCGGCTACCCGCGGCTGCGGGCGTAGCCGTCCGGGTGCGGAAAACGCCCGCGCACAAGCTATTTCACCTGTCCGCGATCACGGCTGGCCGGTGACGAACGCCTACGGCGCCTGAGCCACCGCATGCGGCTTCACAAAATCGTATTTTTATGTAAAATTCATTTTGTGAGGGAAGTCATCTATCTCGACTCGGTCGAGCAAGCGGAGGTCCTGCTCAAACCGCAGCGGATCGAGATCATTCGCGCGCTGGCTGAGCCGGCGACGTGCGCGGACGTGGCCAGACTTCTCGATCAATCCCCGCAGCGCGTCAACTACCACGTCAAACGACTTGTGGACAACGGCTTGGTCCGCCAGATCGCCGAGCGCACGGTCCGCAATCTTCGAGAGGGCATCTATCAGGCGGCGGCCCGTTCCTACTGGCTCTCGCCCCGGCTCGTCGGCCATCTCGGCGTGCGACGCTCGAGTGATGCGACCAGCCTCGGACATCTGCTGGACCTGACCGAAGAAGTCCAACGAGACGTCGCGGGTATCGACCTGTCCTATCCGGATCTGCCATCGCTGGGCATCTCCGGACAGATCTGGATCCACCCGGACCGGCGCGCCGAGTTTCTGACCGAACTACAGACAACGCTGCAAACACTGTTCACGAAATATGGCGGCCGCGAGGGAGATCCGTTCAAGCTTGCCGTCGCGTGCTACCCCTTCGAAGAGGACAAACCATGACCGAACCACTCATCATCAGCGTTCGCACCAGCGCCTCTCCCAGCGCGGCGCTCAAAGCGCTCACCGACTCGCAGGCAGTGACCACCTGGCTGGCCGAGAAGGCCGACATCGACCTCCCGCGACGCTACGCATTCTGGGGCCCGTCCATCCCCGAAGGCGACGGGCCGCACCAAGAACTGATGTCGGCCACCGACTCGACGATCACTTTCAAGTGGCTGCTCGACGGTGAGCAGACCACGACCGAGATCGCCATCGGTGTCGAAGACGCGGAAACACGGGTGACAGTGACCCAGAGCCATTTCGACTTCAACGACGTGATTACCGGCGCCAGTATTCGCGGTGTCCTGCAATCGTTCTGGGCCCTGTCACTCGCCAACCTGGTCGACTACCTCGATGGCCGCCCACTCACTACCCGAGGCGACTTCACCACCAGCGATCTCGATGCCGAGGTCGATATCGACGCTCCCGCCGCCCAGGTCTACGACTCGTTGATCTCCTCGCAGAAAGTCTCCGAATGGTTCGGCTATCCAGTCGAGATCGAACCCCACATCGACGGCCGGTTCGCAATGGGCGGGATCGACAACAACCCCCACCCCGCGATCATCGTCGACCTCGTTCCCGAACGCCGCGTCAGCATCAACTGGGGACCAGGGGGTATCAGCACCTGGGAACTCGCCGACTCCGACGGCAAAACGCGCCTCACCCTCGTCTCTAGCGGATTCGACCAGGGCAATCCGCCCTACGCCGCTTGGCTGGGGCTGCTCGCCGGGCTCGCCGAGCTGCGCCGCTATCACGAAATCCCCGAATGGGAACCGATCACCGTCGCCGCGTGACCGACCCAGGGGTCAGCACGTCACCCGAAACCATTTTCCATTTCCATCCCGGGCCCACGCCACCGGCCATCGGCGCGACTAGGCCCGAACTATCCCGCATCGCAAAGGAACAACACCATGGACAACAAGGTCACCGACTACATCGCCGGACAGCCGTCGTGGCAAGCCGCGTTGTGCGAGAAGCTGCGCCAGATGATCCACGACACGCTTCCCGGCGTCGAGGAAAGCCTGCGTTACGGCAAGCCCCACTACCTGCTCAACGGCGACTACGCCGCGGTCATCTCCGTCTCGAAGGGCAAGGTGTCGTTCATGGTGTTCAACGCCACGGACATTCCCGAGGTCAAGGGGCTCCTACGGTCTCTCGGCAACGGTGAACGCAAAGCCGTCACCCTCACCGAAGGCCAAGCCGTCGACTACACCAAGTTGTCGGAACTCTTGACCAGAACCACGACGACGCTCCGATCGACGTAGCAACGACAACGCAGCACGCCATTGCCTCCGCCGAAATACTCTGTGACGGAGGCGAATAAAGCCGCGACTTTTCCTCTCCTGATCGTCGAACGGGCAGATGGAACTCAACCGGAATGGTGGGGGTCCCGGTAGTAATCGCCGAAGAAAGTACCTGGGGTTGAGGGACAGTCGCCCGAGATCCGGCGCTAAGGAGTTCCGGCACCATGGCCAGCGGTCGGGCGAACAGGCTGTGGCCGAGGCAGGAACATGATGAGTATTGAGACATCTATCCCGTTGTGCGAAGCGGCATTTCATGCCCTGTGGTAAGGGAGTCGGCCCACTGCCGACACTGTGACCTGGGGTGGGCCATCTTCGATGGCAGAACGAGTGCGTGACTTTGCCAGTGAAGGTGGCCCGTTCGACCTCCCCATTGTGTGAAGCGGCATTTTATGTCCTCTGCGGCAGGCCGATAGCGTCGGATTCATGGAGTGGAATTTTCGGTCGGCCGAAGAGCTTTCGGCTGCGTTACGTGCCGGTGCGGTGACCTCGGTGGAACTGACCGAGGAGGCGATCGCTCGTATCGAGCGCGACGACAAGGCGATCAACGCGATCTGTGTGCCGGACTTCGACCGTGCACGGGCCGCCGCACATCGTGCTGACCAGGCGCGTGCCCACGGCGAGGACCGGCCGCTGCTCGGCATTCCGGTCACGGTCAAAGAGTCCTACAACATCGCCGGGCTGCCCACGACCTGGGGCATACCGCAGCACGCGAACTACGTAGCGACCGAGGACGCGGTACAGGTGTCGCGGTTGAAGGCAGCCGGCGCGGTGCTGCTCGGCAAGACCAATGTGCCGATGACGCTGCGAGATATCCAGAGCTTCAACGAGATCTACGGCACCACCAACAATCCGTGGGATCACGGCCGCACGTCGGGTGGATCGTCCGGCGGTTCGGCGGCGGCCCTGGCGTCCGGATTCGGCGCGCTGTCCATCGGCTCCGACCTCGCCGGTTCGCTGCGCACCCCCGCGCATTTCTGCGGCATCTACGCGCACAAGCCGACACTCGGGCTGGCGCCGACCCGCGGCATGGTCGCGCCGCCCGCGCCGGCCTTGCCGATCGACCTCGACCTCGCCGTCGTCGGCCCGATGGCGCGCACCGCCCGCGACCTCACGCTGCTGCTCGACGTGATGGCCGGACCGGACCCGCTGACCCACGGCGTCGCCTACGACCTCGCACTGCCGCCCGCGCGCCACCAACGGCTGTCGGACTTCCGGGTCCTGATCATCGAGGACCATCCGCTCATTCCGACCGGATCTGCGGTGCGGGCGGGCGTGAACCGGGTCGCCGAGGCGCTCGTCGACGAGGGCGCCCACGTCGAACGGCACAGTCCGATGCTGCCCGATCCGGCCGAAGCCGCGACGCTCTACATGCAGCTGATGCTGTCGAACGCCGCCGCAGGTCTTCCCGTCGACGTGTACGAACAGCTGCAGACCCACGCCGCCGCCCTGAGCGCGGACGATCGGAGTCTCGATGCGGCGCGGCTGCGCGGCATGGTGCTCAGCCACCGCGACTGGGCCGAGGCGAACAACCGTCGCGAACTCCACCGCCACGGCTGGCGGCAGCTCTTCGCCGAGTTCGACGCCGTGGTGTGCCCCATCACGCCCACTCCCGCCTTCCCGCACGACCACAACGGAGGTCTGGAGAACCGGCACATCGACATCGACGGCGTCGAGTACCCGTACTTCGATCAGCTCGTCTGGGCCGGTATGGCCACCATGCCCGGCCTGCCTGCCACCGCCATACCCACGGGCCGGTCTCCCGAGGGGCTGCCGGTGGGAGTGCAGCTCATCGGTCCGATGTTCGAGGACCGCACCCCGCTGCGGCTGGCCGAACTGCTCGAGCAGAAGATCGGCGGCTTCCAGGCACCAGAATAGGGCGCACTGCCGGGTGTCCGTCGAGGACGAGGTGCGGATGACGAATGACAAGCCGGTCGACAGAGCACGGTCGATGACCTGCTCAGCCAGATAGTCGACCAGCTCACCAGACACATCCAGCGGATCAGCCGGGAGCATTCCCAAATTCCGCACCGTCACCAGCTGTACCGCAAACCCCAACCGGTCGGTCACCGCGACATGAAACCACCCACACCCCAACACCACTCGCTGACCGGCTTAACGCCGGATCTCTGGCGAATGCTCCCATACCCCGCGTAGCTCACCTGTGACGAGCGCAAAGTCCAGAACTATTGAGACTCGTCCAGATCCGCCGAGACGGGACAACTGACATTCGAGAATCCCAACTGGCTTGTGCGCGAAGTGCCGGGTACCCAGTTTTTCACCGGTTCCGTTGGGGATTCGTTTCGTATGTGCATACCAAACGAAAACGAAACTCTGATAGACGGATCGCGAGGCTTCAGGGGTGTCTGACCCCCGATAATGTTCACTTATCGGGGGTCAGATCCACTGGGTTGGCGGGCTGAAGGACTTTGGGGCGACACGGATTTCGTTTCGTGTGAATACGTTGGATTCGACGAAACCAACGCTACGATTCTGCGGTGTCCAACGTTTGCAACTACCCCGGATGTGCTCGACCGATTACGCGCGGCGGCGGGCCGGGGCGGCCCTCGGAATACTGCGATCACCCGGAGCACACCCGGTGGCGCGCTTGGCGAGAACGGCAACGGCAGCAACAGGAGTCACAGACGCCGGCGACTGCCGTCACTGTGACGCAAAAGGGGCCGGTGACGGTGGCTCGGTTGCGCGCGGATGAGCTGCTCACCCAGTTCCGTGGACTGGCCGATCAATTGGGGAACACGCTGAATGCGGCGGTGGCCGAGCTGTCCACGCTTGCCGATCCGGCGATCGCCGAGGCGCAGGTTCAGGCCGTGCAGGCGGATACTGCACGGCGCATCGCCGAGGCTGAGGTCGCCACGGTGGCCGCGGATCAGGCGCGACGTGAAGCGGAGGAGGCGCGCGCGGCCGCGGAATCAGCCGCCGACGATGCGGCGAGCGCGGCCGAACATGCGGAATCACTGGTGGCCGAAGCGAATACGGCGCGGTCGGATGCGTTACGTGAGGTCGAACGGGTCACCAAACAAGCCGCCGACGATGTCTTCGCGGCACGCAGTGAGGCCGATGCCGAAATCCGCACCATTCGCCGCGAAGCCGCCGACGATGTGGAACGCGCGCGGCAGCAGGCCACCGAGGATGTGGAACTGGCGCGCCGGAAGGCGGCGACGGAAATCGAGCAGATCCGGCGTGAATCCGCCCAACAGATCACCGCGGCCGGCGCTGAACGCGATCTTGCGGTACAGCGCGCCGCTGATGCCGAACGTGCCATCGAACGTGCCGAACAGGCCGTGGCCGAACGCAACCAGGCCGTCGCGGATGCGCGCGAGGAACTGAACCGACTGCGCGAGGAACTCGATCGCACACGCAATGAACTCGTCGAGGTGCGCCGCGCGGCAAGTGCAGAGGTCGCTGCGGTGCGCGCCGAATCAGCGGTCGCGCTCGAGCAGGCGCGGCGCGAAGCGGCTG
Source organism: Nocardia sp. NPDC049526 (assembly GCF_044465765.1). Classification (NCBI taxonomy): domain Bacteria; kingdom Bacillati; phylum Actinomycetota; class Actinomycetes; order Mycobacteriales; family Nocardiaceae; genus Nocardia; species Nocardia sp. NPDC049526. The sequence continues at coordinate 140,614 of NZ_JBITMA010000013.1, forward strand.
AACGGTTGGCCACGCTGGACGATGCCCGCGCCCAAACCCTGGCCCGCGCCGAACGCGCCGAACGCCAGCTCGACCATATGGTCGCCGAATCCCGCCAGAGCCGAACCGGATTGGCCGCCGACGGCGCTCGCGGATAGGGGCAATCGTTATCAGGGCCGGGCACGCCTTGTCCGGGTGCCAATTCGGATCGACAGGTATCCCGGTTCACCGCTCACGCCCCCGGCTCAACCGCGCAGCTGCGCGTTGAGCCGTGCGGCCTGTCGCGTGAGGTGGTCGCGTTCGGGGAGGCTGGACGCCGAGCGGGCAGCTTCGCTGTAGAGCCGTGCCGCGGTCACCGGGTCACCGTCACGTTCGTGCAGGTACGCCGCGACGGCGGCGTAGCGGGGCAGGGCGGGGTCGAGCTCGGCCAGGGCGGCCAGGCCGGCCCGAGGGCCGTCGGCCTCACCGACCGCGACGGCCCGGTTGAGGCGGGCCACCGGGCTGTCGGTGAGGCGCACCAGTTCGTCGTACCACTCGACGATCTGCACCCAGTCGGTTTCCTCGGCCGCCCGGGCATCGGCGTGCAGCGCGGCGATGGCGGCTTGGGCCTGGAACTCGCCGAGACGGTCGCGCGTGAGAGCTGCCTGGAGCACCTCGACGCCCTCGGCGATCAGGCGCATGTTCCACAGGCTGCGGTCCTGCTCGGCAAGAGGCACGAGCCTGCCGTCGGGGCCGATCCGGGCCGGGCGCCGTGCGTGGTGCAGCAGCATGAGCGCGAGCAGGCCCGCGACCTCCTCATGGTGGGTCTTGGCCGCCAACTGGCGAGTGAGCCGGATCGCCTCACCGGCGAGATCGACGTCGCCGGAGTAGCCCTCGTTGAAGACCAGGTAGAGCACGCGCAGCACCGTGGCGACGTCACCGGTCTGGTTGAACCGAACGCCCGAGACGGTCCGCTTGGCCCTGCTGATCCGCTGGGCCATGGTCGCCTCTGGGACGAGATAGGCCTGCGCGATCTGACGGGTGGTCAGGCCGCCGACCGCACGCAGCGTGAGCGCGACGGCCGAGGCCGGTGTCAAGGACGGGTGTGCGCACAGGAAGTACAGCTGCAACGTGTCGTCCACCGCCTCGCCCGGGCCGGGCACGGGCTCGACCTCGACGAGCACCTCACGCCGCTGCCTGGAGGTATCGGCGCGGGCAGCGTCGAGGAACTTGCGCCAGGCCACGGTGACCAACCAGCCCTTGGTATCCCGTGGTGGATCATCCGGCCACACCCGCACCGCTTCGACCAGGGCGTCCTGCACGGCATCCTCGGCGGCCGCGAAGTCGGCTCCGCGCCGGACGAGGATCCCGATCACCGTGGGGGTGAGGGTCCGCACCAGTGCCTCGTCCACCGTCGGTCACTCCGTGATGGTCGGAGGCGCGGTCAGGAACGGGCGCACCTCGAGCCACTCGTGGATCGGCTTCCCACTCGCACCCGGCGCAGCGGACAACTCGCCGGCCAGCTCGAGCGCCCGCTCGTAGGTTTCGACATCGATCATCACCCAACCGGCGATCAGGTCCTTGGTCTCCGCGAACGGGCCGTCGGTGACTGGCGGTCGCCCCTCGCCGTCGTAGCGGACGAACGTGCCCTCCGGGGAGAGCGCCTGATGGTCGACGAACTCTCCGGTGGCCTCGAGCCGCGCGGCGAAATCCTGCATGTACTGCACGTGGGCCGAAAGCTCCGCCGGCGTCCACTGGTCCATCGGCACGTCGTTGCGCGACGCCGGCGCACCTCGGTAGTGCTTGAGCAGCAGGTATTTGGCCATCGTGTTCTCCTTGCTACGGTACGGCCCATTCTGGCCGTGTTCACTTCGGGGACGGAGCGGCGGGCGGATTCTCGACATCCCACCGCGAAATATTCTGGCGGACTTCGAAACTGCGATCAGGCGCGCTGCCGCTCGTCCCGCTGCCGAACCAGCTCCTCGACCGCGCTCGGCAGAGTGGTCTCGAAGTCGATCAGCTTCGCCCACGTCGGGGTCACGACGATCCGGACCATGCCGTCGTAGAGCGAACGCACTTCCACCTCCCAGTGAACCCGTTGCTCGGGCGCCATCTCGTAGGTGCCGTTCATCTGGAGATACTCGTCCGGGATGCCATCGACGACGTCCAGCTCGGCCCGACCGCGGATGAACAACGTCTTGGGCGGATGCACCTCGGTGTCGATCGTCATGGCAACCATCGGATTCTTGCGCAGGCCGGGGAGCTTCGGGGCGTTCTTCGTAGTGCACATGACGATCTCCGAGCCATTCCAGGTGAACGCGATCGGGACATTGCGGGGTGTGCCGTCCTTGGCGACGTAGGCCAAGCGGGTCAGGTCGCGAACCAACAGTTCTCGGCTGATCGGTCGGTTCAGAACTTCGGTGATCTCGTCCGGTTGCATGGTTATCCCTCGTTTTGTCGTCTTCTCGGTCGGCCTAGCGGTCGGTGGTGTCCCTGGGACGGAGCCGACGCAACATTCTCGACACTCGGAACCATGCTGAGTTCCAGGTCCTGCGTCCGGCAGCCACCACCTTTGGGTGCGCCCACAATGCAGAACGAAGACCGGCACACACGCCGATCTGCTACCGGACGCGCTCCGGACTTGCCGAGCGTCTCTCGGTGGGGACGCGGACAGATCCCTATCACCGTTGCCATTCGACGGAAGGGGGTATTGCACTGTTCTCGCCGGCCGTCGCGATGGTGCTGTACCGGTCGCTTCCTCGCCGCCGCATGGGGCGACATCGGCTGGGCGCGCTGCTGACCGTCGGCGCAGTGTGGAGCGCGAGCGAGCTCTGGCAGGCCGTGTCGCGTACCCGAACTCCCGGCGGCGTGAAAACTACACTCGCCGTTGAAGGATAGGGTGTCCCATGGCTGTTATTCACCGTACGACCATGTCGCCCAGCAAGCTCGAACTGCTTACCGCCTGGTTGCCGACTCGGCCGTGGTATCGAGACGGCGGCCGGGCGCCGCAGCTGAGCAAGGCCGGGGGTTTCCGGCTCGATGACCCGGCGGGTGCGGTCGGCATCGAATTCGTGCTCGTGCACGATGGCGCTGGACCGGAACCGATCACTTACCACGTGCCGTTGACCTACCGCGGCGCACCACTCGACGGTGCCGATGACGCTCTCGTCGGCACCTCGATACACGGTGTGCTAGGACAGCGTTGGATCTACGACGCGACTCGGGATCCGGTGGCGATCGCTCAGATCGTCGCGCTGTTGGCCGGGCAGGCGCAGCCGCAGGCGCAGAGCATGAGTGATACACCAGATCCCTCCGTTGTCTCGGTCGGCGAGTTCCCTTCCACTGCACCGGAATTCCATTCGGCTCTGGATACACCGACCCACACCGCCGTCGCCGTGGGCAGTGGTCGAAGCGTTCGGGTCGAGCGGGGACTGCGTCCTGAGCCCGCCACACCGGCTTCCGACCGGACGGATACCGTCCGAGTAACCGTGCCATGGCAGATCGGCAATGGTTCCACCGTGCGCGGTGTGGTCCTGGCGATCGGCGCATGACCGGACCCGCGCAGCGGCGGTGGTCCTGGACGGCCATGCGCCCGCGACTATTTCTCGCATTCGGGCTGTTCGCGCTCGCGACCACCGACATCGAGCCGTGGACGCGACGCGGACGGCGGGCGAGCGTTCGGCCTACGAGCGCGAAGACGACGCTCTGAACCCCGCCCGCGTCACTGATGCCGTTCTCCACGGGGGAGTGACGCGCTCGGCGACCTACCGAATCGAGGTCGACACCGACATCGAAGGGCACCCCGACTTCCGCTCCGACAACACGATCCTCGCCGCAGCGACACCCGGATCAGCTGTCGAACTGGAGATTTGGCGCGATCAAGTCGTCGCGGTGCGCTGGAACAACATCCGCGCGATCGGCAATTCACCACGACACGCTCAGTCGACGTAGAAATATCGCGACCCGAAAGCAAACACCCGGTTATCCACGTCCGGGGCCCATACTATGGAGCTATGCCCGAAAACGAGAGTGCGGGTCTTGGGGGTTCGCTTGCCGACGGGGTGCGGCCGGCGGTACTGGTCGCGGGTATCGGCTCGGTGGTTCTCGGAGTGCTGATAGCCGTGTGGCCGGACAAGACCGAGCGGATGGCGGAGTTGTTGTTCGGCCTATACCTACTATCGAGCGGTGCGATACAGCTGATCATCGCGATAGGCGCCCGGTTCGGGGCGGCACTGCGGATGTTCGTATTCTTCAGCGGTGTCGGCTCTTTGGCATTCGCCGTGATGGCATTCCACAGCGCGAATTCGATCCTGCTGCTCGCAGTGTGGATCGGCCTCGGCTGGGCCGTGCGCGGAATCGCGCAGGCGACCGTGGCGGTCTGGGCCGACGAGTTGCCCGAGGGTGGCTGGCAAGAGATATTCGGGCTGCTGACCATGATGGTCGGATTCATCATGATCGCCCTGCCGTTCGATTCGCTGGAGGGACTAGGCATGGCGGCAGGTGGCTGCGCGATCGTGATCGGCATGCTGGAGATTCTCACGGTCGCGCGCGGACGCGGGGCGACCGACCCGGTCGGGGCGCCCACGCGCATTCCGGCAGCGCCGAACTGAGTTGGCGCACATCCGAGTTGGTGTCGAATCGCGCTGGCGCGATGATCATGGGACGGGTTAACTATCGGTCATGGCACGCACCGATAGTGGTTCGGAACTGATCGTCGTCACGCACGGTGCCCGAGCCGGCATCGATCCCCATGCGGTGCGTGAGAGTCTCGCGGCACAATCGCGGCTGGTCGAGTTGCTGCCGGAAGGCGGTGCGCCGGTGCGCATTTTCGGGCCGCCCAATCGTCTGCCGCAGCGGATCGCGGGTACCGCGCGAGAGGATGTGGGCGCGGAATACCTGAACTACTTTGCCGTGCGCGGGGTCGGCGATGAACTCGAGGCGATCGCGGATCGACTGCGCGCCGACGACGCGGTCGAGGCAGCCTATGTCAAACCGCCCGCGGAACCGCCGATCGCGCCACCGGTCGTGCTGGCCGATATCGCGGCTCGCCGACTGGAAGACGCGCCGCCCGTGACACCGAATTTCGAAGCCCGACAGGGTTATCTGGACGCCGCGCCGCAAGGTGTGAACGCACGCTGGGCCTGGACTCGACCCGGCGGTCGCGGCGCGGGCGTGCGCATCGTCGACGTGGAGGGCGCATGGCGGTTCACCCACGAAGACCTGCTGGCGAACCAGGGCGGTGTGATCGGCGGTGCCCCGTCGGCGGATGCGGGGTGGCGCAATCACGGCACCGCGGTGGCCGGGGAGATCAGCGGTGATGTGAATACCTTCGGCATCACCGGAATTGCCGCCGATGCCGCTATCCGTGCGGTCTCGGTATTCGACGCGGGTTCCGCGGCCGCCATCCGCACCGCGGCCGACGCACTGAGTCCGGGCGACATCATCCTGCTCGAACTGCATCGGCCCGGACCCCGCCACAACTTCCAGAACCGTGAAGACCAGGCCGGATACATCGCGATCGAATGGTGGCCCGACGATTGGGCGGCGATCCGATACGCGATCGGACGTGGCGTCATCGTGGTGGGCGCGGCGGGCAACGGTTCGGAAGACCTCGACAGCGCCCTGTACGACACCCGCCCCACCGACTTCCCGACCTCATGGCGCAACCCGTTCCGCGGCGGTGCCGCCGACTCCGGCGCCGTCCTGGTCGGCGCGGGCGCCCCGCCACCCGGATTCCACGGCCGCGACCACGGACCCGCACGTTCGCGACTCGCCTTCTCCAACTACGGATCCCGCGTGGATGCCCAGGGCTGGGGCCTGGAGGTCACCACCACCGGATACGGTGACCTCCAGGGCGGCACCGACGAAGACTACTGGTACACAGACACTTTCAGCGGAACCTCCAGCGCATCCCCGATTGTCGTCGGCTCCATCGCCAGCTACCAAGGCTTGGCGGCCGCAGCAGCCGCCCGCAAGACACCGGCGGAGGTACGGGCTCGGCTCCGCGCAACCGGTTCCCCCCAAGTCGACGCCCAGGGCCGACCCGCGACCCAGCGGATCGGCAACCTGCCCGACATCCAGGCCATGATCGCACCGTAAACCCGGGCCGCGTCAGGTCGACGCGCAGTAAGTACCGTCCGGCGCCGACCGACCGAGCTCTCACACACCTTCCGGGCCTCGCGCACAAGGACGCACCGCGCGACACGCAGGGGCCTTCTGCCCGAAGGTGTGCGTCGGGGCGCGCGAAGGTGTGCGGATCGACTTGTCGGTTCGCGGCGGCGCGCGGGTGGAGTGGAAACTTGCGGACAACGCTGGGTGGCGAAAGGTGAATGGCACGTTGAACTTTCAACGTGAATTCGAGACCGGTCCCGGGGTGACCTGGACCATCGACGCGATGGCGGTCGTGCTGCCATTCCTGCCCTGACCTGGTCAGACGCTGCGGACAGTGGTCGTGTCAGATGTGCACCGGCACAGTCGAAATGGGACTCACCTGCCAGCAATGGGGGGTTTCGCCGATGTAATGGCGACCGAAAATTTCGGTAGGGTTCGGCGGCGCGGGCAGGGGTTGGGTGCTGTCGCGACCGGAGATCGATGTGACGCCGAGGAGACTGTGGTGGGTGTCGTTACTGTCCGCGAAGAGCAGGCAATTCAGCGGTTGACCGACCGCTTGGTCGACGACTACCCGGCCGATCAGGTCCAGAGCGCGGTGGGCGCGGCGCGGCAGCGGTTCGAAGGCCATCCGGTGCGAGAATTCGTCCCGATTCTGATCGAGCGGATCGCGCGCCGGGAACTGGCGGCGTCGACAAAAGAGGCCGAGCCCGAAAGCGTTGCCGCGCAGTCGAACCCGGGTCAGCCGCCTGATCTGGCGCGGGGGATGAGCCGAATCGTGGCGTCCGGCGGCACGCTGGTCGCCGACAAGCGGCTCATGGCACTCGCGGCGGCAGTCGTGGTCGTCGTCCTCGCACTGGTGGTCGCGTTCGCAGTACGGCAGCCCGACCAGCCCACTCCGGCCGGCACAACAGCAGCGCTGACCACGGTGCACGGTGTCGTCGGCTCGGAGAAGATGGCCTTCTTCGAAGACCCGCGCGTCGTGGAAGCCTTGGCCCGCAAGGGTATCGAGGCGGAGGTCGATCCGGCCGGATCGCGGCAGATCGCGACCTCCATCGATCTGGGGAAGTACGACTTCGCGTTTCCGTCGAGTGCGCCTGCGGCGGAACGGATTCAGCGGGCGCGCAATATCAGCACGAAGTACACGCCGTTCTCCTCGCCCATGGCGATCGCTACCTTCCAGCCCATCGCCGATCTGCTGACCGCGGCGGGTGTGGTGCGTCCGGGGCCGGTCCCGACCTTCGATATGGCCCGGTACCTCGAACTCGTGCGCAACGATGTCGAATGGGACAAACTCCGCGACAACACCGTCTACCCGGTGCACAAGAACATCCTGGTCTCCACGACGGACCCGCGGACCTCCAACTCCGCCGCCATGTACCTGGCCATCGCGAGCCACGTCGCCAATGACAACACCATCGTGCAGGGTCCGGCCGCCGAGCAGGCCGTGCTGCCCACGGTGTCACGGCTGTTCGTGCGCCAGGGCTACACCGAGAACTCCACCGACGGCCCGTTCCGGGAGTACCTTGCGGCGGGTATGGGCCCGACACCGATGGTCTGGATCTACGAGGCCCAGTTCGTCGAGGCGACCGTCCGCGGCCAGATCAAACCCGGCATGGTGCTGACCTATCCGTCCCCGACCGTGGTCTCCCAGCACACCCTGGTGCCCCTCACCGCGCCCGGCGATCGGATCGGCCGTCTGCTGGCCACCGACCCGGACCTGCAGCGCCTCGCCGCCGAACACGGTTTCCGCACCAGCGACCCGAGCCAATTCGCCAAGGTCACCGCCGACAACCACGTCCCGGTGCCCGGCGAGGTGATCGATGTGATCGACACACCCACGATCGATACCCTCGAACACCTGATCGACAGCGTCACCAAGTCCTACAACTGACATCGCAGCCGCAGCACCGGGCTTATCCGCAGCCTCGCGGCCGCCGAGTGCCTCGGTGCTGAGCTGGTTTGCGCCGCCTTTTCGCCAGGGCATCTACCGGCGACCCATATGTCCAGGTCATGACCGATTGCCGAGGTGGCGCAATCGGAGGATCGTGGAATACAAAGCGGGCATATCGGATCGAGGAGGCCGAGTAGCGGGGGTCGGGGATTCGAGTAGCCGGGCACTCGTGGCACGAGGATGTACGCGGGCCAGGCTAGGGGAGGGGAAGAAGAAAGGAGCGTCCTCATGAGCGGGATGTTCACCAGGACGGCGAGATATACGGCCAGATATGCGGGTCCATATCGGTCGGCGCCGACGGTCGGGACACATGGGATGGTGGTCTTCGGGACCGGCACCGACTGTTATTTCTCGCATCGGCCGATGTTCTTCTCGCCGTTCGACTTTCAGGTGCTGCTCGATATCGAGTTGGACGAGCGCGGCAGCCGGGCACTCGGCGCCGATCGACGCACCGGATTCCGCGGCGGCCACGCCTTCGAACCGGCGGACCTCGCACTCGCCGACCTGGATCCACGCGCGGATCATCCGCGAACTACATTCCGGGGCAACCTGATTCGCGGCCATCTCGAGCGCGGCGGCATCGTGATCGCACGTGACGTCGTGGCCACCGTGCGCAACATCGTGTCCTTCACGCAGCTCGATCCGCATCCCCTGCGCACTGCGGAACTGCTGACCCATCTGTGCTTCGGCCGGGAGGGCAAAATGTATGTTGCGCACCGGATCGGGCGGCGGCCGAGCTTCGATCAAATCGTTTCCGCCCGACTCATCCCCGGCACGGTTACCGACCTGCTCGGCGCCCCGCTGTCCGTCGATGTCACCGAGTTGGTGTTCGACCAGGCGCAGCCGATCATCCTGGGCCAACGCGATTTCGCCGGCCAGCGATTGCGGGTCGGCGAAATCGCGGTCGCGGCGTTCCACACGACCGATACCGGTGGCGGCCGGCAGGGCTTCCTCGTCGATATCGCCATCGAGCGACAGCTCTACTTGGAGGTCGCCGACCTGGTGTGATGTCAATACCCCGGAGGTAGCTGTTCGGGCGGATCCGCTCGGGGTGCGAATCTGGGATTCGATCCGCTACCACGGATCAAGCGCGAGATTGCGTGTCTATTTACGGTATTCGCGGAACGTGGCACGCAGGTCGTCGACGATGAGGTCCGGTTCCTCCATCGCCGCGAAGTGACCGCCTCGATCGAATTCCGTCCACCGCACGATGTTGTGATTCCGCTCGGCGATGCGGCGGACAGGGATGCCGAGGTCCTGCGGCAACACCGCCACAGCGACCGGCACATCGGTCTCCGGTTCGGGCCTCCCCCACGTCGCGGCACCCTCGTAGTAGTAGCGCGCCGACGAGCCCGCGGTGCCGTTGAGCCAATAGATCATGACGTTGGTCAGCATCGTGTCACGATCGACGGCGTCCTCGGGCACGTCGGTCGAGTCGGTCCAGTCCTTGAATCGTTCGACGATCCACGCCAGCTGACCTACCGGGGAATCGGCGAGCGCGTAGGACAGTGTCTGCGGGCGAGTGGCCTGCAGCATCGCATACGCGCCGAGTTCGTACTGTGCGCGCTGAGCCAGCTGCAGTGCTCGCTTCTCGGCAGGATTGTCGAAGTCGGCCGTCTCGGGGGTGACGGTGGCCGAGGCGATCATCGTCACGTGCAGCGCCACGACGTGCTCGGGATCGATCACTGCCAGTTCACGCGAGATGGCCGCGCCGGTGTCCTCCCCGTGTGCGGCGTAGCGGTCATAGCCGAGCCGCTGCATGAGTTCGGCCCAGGCCCGCGCGGCCCGGCTCGTGGACCAGCCGACCGCGGGCCCGGACAGTCCGAATCCGGGGATCGTCGGCACGACGACATCGAACGCGTCCTCGGCCCGGCCGCCGTGCGCGACCGGATCGGTCAGCGGACCGATCACGTCGAGGAACTCCACGATCGATCCCGGCCACCCGTGGGTGAGAATCAGCGGCATGGCGCCGGGCACCGCGGACCGGACATGGATGAAGTGCACATCGTGACCGTCGATCTCGGTGCGGAACTGGGGGAACGCGTTGAGTCGCGCCTCCTGCGCCCGCCAGTCGTAGGTGGTGCGCCAGTACCGGACCAGCTCCTGGGTGTAGTCGAGCGGAATGCCGTGCGCCCAGCCGACTCCGGTGACGCCGTCCGGCCAGCGGGTCTCGTCCAGTCGCCGATGCAGATCGTCGAGCTGGGCTTGGGGGACGTCGATGTGGAAGGGAATGATCTCTGCGCTCATGAGAATCACTTTATGGAGCAGCTAGGACATCTTGTGCCCTAGCTTTGCGGAAGAATTCGCAGTGTGTTGGAAACTTCGGCTCGTCTCCTCGAACTCCTGGCGCTCCTGCAGACACCCCGTGTGTGGACCGGCGCCGACCTGGCCGAACGCCTCGAGGTCGATGCACGGACCATCCGCCGCGACATCGACAAGCTGCGCAATCTCGGCTACCCCGTGCACGCGGTCGCCGGAGCGGCCGGATATCGCCTGGGTGCGGGAACCAAGCTGCCCCCGCTGCTCTTGAACGACGATGAGGCGGTCGCCGTCGTCGTCGGGTTGCGCACCGCGGCGGGCGGAACGATCACCGGCATCGAGGAGAGTTCGCTGCGGGCGCTCGCGAAGCTGGAGCAGATCCTCCCGGCCCGGTTGCGTCACCGAGTCTCGGCGCTCCAGGCGGCGACCGTCAGCATGCCGGCAGGCACGCCGTCCGTGGACCCGGACGTCCTCACCACGATCGCCGCCGCTGTCCGCGACCACGAACAGCTCCGCTTCGACTACCGCACCCACGACGGTTCCGAGATCCGCCGGGCGGCCGAACCGCATCGGCTCGTGCACACCGGGCGGCACTGGTATCTGGTCGGCTGGGATGTCGAGAAGAAGAATTGGCGCACCTACCGTGTCGACCGCCTCCGCCCGCGCATCCCCAACGGGCCACGATTCACCCCGCGCGAGGCACCCGAGGTCGACCTGACCGGCTGGGTGTCCCGCGGGGTCAGCACCGCCCCCTATCGCTACCAGGTGCGCATCACCCTCGAGGTGTCGGCCGCCGTCGCGGCGGACCGCATCCCGCCGACCGTCGGTGTCATCGAGGCGGTCGACGATGGGCACTGCCTGCTGCACACCGGCTCGAACTCACTCGACGAAATAGCCGTCTACACCGGGCTTTTCGGCTTCGGATTCCACGTGCACGAACCACCCGAACTCATCGACCACCTACGCGCGCTGGCGCACCGCGTCACCGCGGCCATCACGCCCCGCGACGACGCACCCGGTTCGGCTGACCACCCATCTTGATCCGCACCCCGACGAGAGAAGTGCACGTTCGGCATCGTTTGAAACAGTTGCGTGCCCCGGACGCGTGGGTCAGCGATCAGCAGTGACCGTCAGCGCCTCCAACAGGGCACGAGCGAATTCGGCCGGAGTTTCCCGCACGCCACTGTGCCCACCCGGGAATTCGACCAGCGGTCGGTCCAACTCGGTCGCAAGGGTTTCCGCGGTCCGATACGGGAGTTGCCCACGGGTTTCCCGACCCGCGGCCAACACGAGGCGGTCCACGACAGCGGCGAGCGCGGCCGTATCCGGCCGGTAGTCGGTGACCGCGCGCAGTTCATGAGCGAACATCAGCGGCGCGTTGCCCATGAGACGGCCGAGCATTTCGGCGGTGCGGGCCGGGACCTCGGCCACGTTGGGCAGCGGCTTCGAGGTGACGCCGACCGCCTGCATGAAGCGCCCGCCCGCGACGGCTGGGCCCTGGTCCCGGGCGAGTTCTACCACCTCCTCGACCATGGCCCGGTGCGCGTCCGCATCGGGCAGTACTGCGAAGCACGGCGGCTCGTGCGCAACGACCAGGCGCAGCCGTTCCGGATGGCGGGCGAGCAGGTCGAGCGCAACGACCGCGCCACCGCTCACACCGGCGACGTAGGCGAATTGGCCTGCGGGCGTGAGGTGTTCGAGCAGACGGTACGCGTCGTCGCTGAGCACATCCATCCGCTGGTCCACGGGTTCGGGAGCGTCCAGGACGCTGCGTGAGTAACCACGCGGGTCGGCGGCCACAACGGTGAACTGCGCGGCGAGGGCATCGGCGATCGGGTCGAAGATCCCGGCGTCGCCGCCGCTGCCCGGCAGCAGGAGCAGCACCGGGCCGTTGCCGCGCACCTCGAAATACAGGGTGGCGCCGGGCACTTCCAGGGTTTCGGATCTCACTGCGATTTCGCTTTCTCGTCGGTCGGCCAGTGGGTGAGGGTGATGTGCAGGGCGTCGATAATGCGATCCCAGGAAGTGGCGGTGGAGCGGGCGTGGCCGAAACCGCCGCTCGCCTCCAGATTGGCATAACCGTGAAAAGTGCTGCGCAACAGGCGAACCGCGTCGGTGATATCGGGTTCGTCGAGGCCGTAGGCGCGCAGCATCCCATAGGTCAGGTCGATGGCCCGCCACCCACCGCTCCATTCGGCGGCGACGGCGGGGTCCATCGGCATCTGGGTGGCGGCATAGCGGCCGGGATGTTCCAGGGCGTAGCGGCGCCATTCGTCGGCAAATGCCGCGAGCGCATCCCGTCCGGCGCGCCCGGCCACTGCCGCGGCAATGCGGTCGGTCTTCTCGTCGCTTGCCAGCATGGCCACCCGGATGCGCAGGTCTTCGAGGTTCTTGATGTGCGAGTACAGGCTCGCGTCCTTGACGCCGAACTTCCTGGCCAGCGCGGCGACGGTGATGTTGTCGAGACCGACCTCATCGGCGAGCTCCGCCGCCGCCAGCGTGATCCGCTCGGCGGTCAACCCGGCGCGTGGCGACATCGCATCTCCTCACTAGAACTAGGATGCCTAGTTTATAACCTAGTATCCCTAGGTTTCGCAAGTGGCGATGGGCCGCAAGTCATTTCAGATTGTTCCGGAAGAACGCGGTCAACTTGTGGAACGGGATGAGGTCGATACCGCAAACGTACCCTCGATAGCCGAAAGCGCTTCGTGCGCAACACCGTTGCGTTCCGCGCGGCTACGGGATGGGAGCCCCGGCCTCCAGGAAGAACAGGCCCGCGATGGTTGCGTCCCTGTGCATGGACACTCGGAACTCGCCGGGCTTTCGCTCCATGCTCGAGGGCACGCTCACAACGATGAGATCGCCCCGGGTGACATCTTGCTGATCCCCGTGCGACTGGTAGTGGCCGAACTCCTTTTGATACGCCGTCCAGCTCGACGCGAGATTGCCCGAGGACAGCTTCTTCTTCATCGCGTCGTCGAAATGGGAGGTGGCCGCAGTGAAGTCGGCACGCACGATGGCATCCAAGGTTTGCAGGGCGAGCTGGTCGTACTGATTCGCGGCAGGCGTTGTGGTCGGGGACGCCACCTCTTCGTGCGTATGCGTGTTCGACCCGCAAGCGCTCACCAGCGTCAGCGCGGCTATGACCAGCACGGCAAATGTGATCAAACGGTACCTGACACCACGCGTGGTGGCCTTGTTGGATCTCGTGACCATGGCTGCTCCAGGTTGGCTCGGAAATTCACATCGGTGACCGTCCGAATCAGGGCACAGCATTCCTCAGCGATCCGCGCCCGGCCAATTCAGCACGGGGAAATCTCCAGCAACCTTCGAAATAAAGTTGGTGGCGGACCGATTAATTCGTCCGGCCAGGCCGGTCAACATTTTCGGCAGACCCATGACCACTTCGAGGAGATCTTGATGACCCCGACTTCCACCACCACCCACAGCCTGGACGTGCCCGGGGCGCGACTGCACTACGAGGTGCGCGGAACCGGACCACTGGTCGTCTTGGTCGGCGCCCCGATGGATGCGGCCGCCTTCGCGCCACTGGCGGAACTGCTCGCCACCGACCGCACCGTGCTCACCACCGACCCCCGCGGCCATCAGGGCAGCGTGCTCGACGACCCGGAGCAGGACTCGACACCGCAGCTGCGCGCCGACGACCTGGCCTGCCTCATCACCCACCTCGGCATCGGCCCCGCGGTGGTATTCGGCTCCAGCGGCGGCGCTGTGAGTGCATTGGCCCTGGTCCAATCCCAGCCGGACCTGGTCACCACCGTGATCGCGCACGAACCGCCGCTGGGTGAACTCCTGGACGACCGCGACCAGGTACGCGCCGGAACCGAAGACGTGATCGCCACGTACCGCAGCGGCGATGTGCTCGGGGCGTGGCGCAAGTTCATGGCCAACGCGAACATCATGATGCCCGAACCGGTGCTACAGCAGGTGTTCGGCGGTGAACGCGACCCGCGCCAGATGGCCAGCGAGCGCTACTGGTTCGATCACGAGCTGCGCGGCACCACTACATGGGAGCCGAATATCGCTGTGCTGCAATCGACTCCGGCCCGCATCGTAATCGGCATCGGCTCCGAATCGACCGGCCAACACTGCGATCGCACGTCGCGGGCACTCGGCGAAGCCATCGGGGTGACTGCGACCGTATTCCCCGGCGGACACACCGGATTCGTCGAGGATCCAACCGGTTTCGCCGTCCGGTTGCGTGCGGTCCTCGGCGGTGCCGCTTAGGACGGCCGCACCGCATCTCTCGCGCACAGTGATGCTTCCACGCCGAGACCATGTCTCACGTCTCGGACCGGGCAAGCTAAACAGCCAGTGTCGGTGACGCCGGGGCGGGCTGGGGAGGAGGTTCGTAGGTCCGCCATGCCTCAGCCAAGCGGCGTGCGGCCTCGCGCAGGCTGTCGGGATCGGCGACAAAACTGATCCGGACGTAATCGATGCTGCCGCCGGAGGCGTCGAGACCGGCGCCGGGCAGGATCGCGACGCCGTGTCGCAGGGCCCGCTGGGCGAACGAGGTGCCATCCCCGCGGGATAGCCGGATCCACAGTGTCTGGCCGCCGGACACCGGGGGGACCTCCCATTCCGGCAGTCGCTCGCTCAGCTCGGTCACCAGAACGTCGTGGCTTTCCTTGCGCTGCTGCGTGATTCGTTCGCGCAACCGGTCGAGGTCACGAAGCAGCCAGGCGGCGGCCAACTGCGCTGGGATGTTGCCGCCGAGATCGTGCACGGCGCGCAGCCGGGCCAACCGGGCGATGACCGGGATCGGTGCACGCACCCAGCCGACACGCAGTCCGCCCCAGACGACCTTGCTGAGCGAACCGATGGATATCACGGACTCGTCCAGGGCTGCCAGCGGCGGTGGTGGCGGATCGGTGCCCGGAAATCCGAGATCAGTCAGCACCTCGTCGTCGATCAGCGGCACCCCGGCCGTTCTCGCCGACTCGACCAGTCTCCGCCGGGCCAGCGCGGGAAGCACCGCGCCCGTGGGGTTCTGGTAGGTCGCCACGACGTACGCGAGCGCCGCCGGGGTCACCGCGCCGAGGCCCACCGGACCTGTCTGCGGCATCGCCGCGACCTCGCGAAACGCTTCCAGCGCACCAGGATACGTCGGTGTCTCGACCAGTACGCGATCGCCGGACCGCAGCAGTGCGCGGGCGAGCAGCGACAGCGCGTGCTGCCCGCCACCGGTGACGAGAATCTGTTCCGGATCGGTCGGCACACCGCGTGCCCGGTATCGGTCGGCGATCGCGTTGCGCAACAGCGGATGTCCGGTCGGCCGATAACCTATATCGCCCGAGACCGCAGCGAGGTCGGGCACGATGTGCCGATACGCCTGGGCCACCTCGGGCGGCGGTGCCGCAGGGGCGGCGCAGGCGAGCGCGATGACATCGGCGTCCGGTTCGAGCAACTGCAGGAAGGCCGGAGAATGGGTGGTCTCGCGCGACGGAGCTGCTGCGGGTCCCGCGACCCGGGTGCCGCTACCCTGCCGGCGCACCACCCGGCCCTCCACGGCGAGCAGGTCATAGGCCGCCACGACCGTACTGCGCCCGACCGCAAGTACTTTCGCGAGCACGCGGTCGGGCGGCAACGGCATCCCCGGCCGCAGCTCACCGTCATCGATCAGCGTCCGCAATCGCCCGGCCAACAACAAATAGAGCGGCCCGCGGTCGGCCGACCAGCGGCCGAGCCGGTCGGCAAGTTCGATTGGCTTCATAGGCAAACCAATTCTGCCCGATTGGCTCTAGGGGCGCGACCCTGCCGTCGCGAGGATGAAGTCATGAGCAAGATCTCCATCACCGATGTCATCGACGACCTGCCCGGGCCATGGCAGCCGCGGGACCTGGCCATGGCCAACGACGCAGTGGTGCGCATCGCCCGCTTCCACGGCGCGTTCCCTTGGCACCACCACGACGAGGACGAGCTGTTTCTGTGCTGGAACGGCACCTTCCGCATCGAATTGCGGGACCGTGAGCCGGTGACGCTCGGTCCCGGTGAGATTTTCGTCGTTCCGCGCGGAGTCGAGCATCGACCGGTGGCCGAGGAACCGGCCCACGGGATCATGATCGAACGGCCCGAAACCGAACAGTACGGCAACTGAGCACGATCGGAGCCGGACGGAAGCTCATCCGGCTCCGAGCACGGTCCGGGGCCGGCCCCCGGCACCTCGCCCCGATCGTGAGAGCAGCGAAATGCTCATGGCAGGGTGAAGGGATGAGTCGTGGCGTGTTGGTGACGGGGGCTTCGCGGGGGATCGGGCGGGCGGTTGCGGTGGCATTCGCCGAGAACGGCGACCGGGTGGCGGTGCATTACTCCTCCAGCCGCGCCGATGCCGAGGAGACGTTGCGACGGTTACCGGGTGACGGGCATGTCCTCGTCGAAGGCGATATCGGTTCGCCGGAAGCGGCCGAAGCGATCGTCGCGGCGGCGGTCGTGGGACTCGGGACCGTGCACGTGCTGGTCAACAATGCGGCAGTGAACCTTCCGCATCCCCTCGCGAAAACCTCGTACGCGGACTGGCAGCAGGTGTGGCGCAAGACCATGGACGTCAACCTTTTCGGCACGGCCAATGTCTCTTACTGCGCCGCCCGTCACATGATCGATAACGAGGTCCCCGGTCGCATCATCAATCTCGGCTCCCGCGGCGCATTTCGCGGTGAACCCGACTATCCCGCCTACGGTGCCACGAAGGCAGCCGTCCACGCCCTCGGCCAATCGCTCGCGGTGTATTTGGCCCCCTACGGAATTGCGGTCGCCTCGGTGGCACCGGGCTTCGTCGCAACCGAACGCGTCGCGTCCCGCGTCACCGACGAGGTCCGCGCTCAGAGCCCCTTCGACCGCGTCGCCCAACCCGAGGAAATCGCCTCCGCCGTCTGCTATCTCGCCTCGCCGGAAGCAACATGGAGCTCCGGCGCGGTACTGAACGTCAACGGAGCCTCATACCTACACTGAACCGCTAGGGGGACACGTGACACAGCAGCTACCGCCCTGGCCGGGCACGCCACCGACCTGCGGGCCGATCATCCTGCGGAAGTACACCGAAGCCGACACCCACCTCGCGATCGAGATGGGTGCGGACCCGTACATCCCGTTGATCGGGAGCTTGCCTGCATTCCCGACCGCCACCGAGGCACTGGACTGGGTGGACCGTCAACACGCAGGCACACCGATGGAATCGGTTTCTCCTTCGCCATAGCCGACGCCGAAACCGGCAACGCTGTCGGCGGGATCGGCCTCTGGCTGCAAAACCTGGCGAAAGGCCGAGCAGCAGCGGGCTATTCGGTCTCTCCGGCCCGCCGCGGCCGCGGATTCGCCGGTGCCGCACTACAAGCCCTGACAACTTTCGCCTGGACCATCCCCGCTCTGCACCGCATCGAGCTCTATATCGAGCCATGGAACACCGGCTCGATCCGCGTCGCGGAATCCGGTGGATACCTCCGCGAAGGCCTGCTGCACAGCTACCAGGAGATCGGCGGCACCCGACGCGACATGCTCCTCTACGCCATCACGCGCAACACGGCACACCCTGAAACACGACACCGCCGCACTCGAACGGAGTGCGGCGGTGTCGCGAGGGACTCAGCGGACGAAAGTTGATGCGCGGTCGGACAAGTCGAGCAGCATTTGCGGGATGATGCCGAGCAGTACGGTGGCGCCCGCGGTGAATGCGACGACTGTGGTGGTGAGGAATGGTGCCGCGACGGTCGGGGCGTCGGTGGGTGGGTCGGTGAAGAACATCAGGACGATGACGCGGATGTAGAAGAAGGCGGCGATGGCGCTCGAGATGACACCGACGATCACCAGGTAGGTGGTGCCGCCGGAGGCGGCGGCCTGGAAGACCGCGAACTTGGCGACGAAGCCGCCGGTGAGCGGCAGGCCCGCGAACGAGAGCAGGAACAGGGCGAAAACCGTTGCCAGCCAGGGGGAGCGGCGGCCGAGGCCAGCCCACTGGGACATCGCGGTGGCCTCGTCACCGTCGGCATCGCGGACCAAACTGACGACCGCGAACGCACCGAGCGTGCCAAGGCCGTATGCCAACAGATAGAACAGGATGGCCGAGGTACCAGCCTCGTTCGCCGCGGCGAGACCGGTCAGGATGAATCCGGCATGCGCGACCGAGGAGTAGGCGAGCATGCGTTTGACGTCGGTCTGGGTGATCGCCATGACCGCGCCGATCACCATGGTCGCGATGGCAATGGCGGCGAGCACCGGACGCCAGTCGTCACGCAGACCGGGCACGGCGATCTGTAGCACACGCAGCAGCGCACCGACAGCGGCGATCTTCGTCGCCGCGGCCATGAATCCGGTAACCGAACTGGGCGCGCCCTGATACACGTCCGGCACCCAGGACTGGAACGGCACCGCGCCTATCTTGAACAGCAGCCCCACCGCCAGCATCGCTACCCCGAGTAACGCCAGGGTGGTGTTCTGCGGATGCTGGGTTATCGCATCGGCGATCCCACCGAGTTTGACCGTCCCGGCCTGCCCGTACAGCAGCGCGACGCCGTAGAGGAAGAACGCGGACGAAAACGCCCCGAGCAGAAAGTATTTCAGCCCCGCTTCCTGCGAGAGCAACCGCTTGCGCCGAGCCAGCCCACACAGCAGATACAGCGGCAGCGACAACACCTCCAACGCCACGAACATGGTCAGCAGATCATTCGACGCCGGAAACAGCAGCAGCCCGCCGATCGCGAGCATGGTCAGCGGGAACACCTCGGTGGTCGCGACACCCGCACGGACCGCGGCCATTTCACCCGCACTACCGGGCACCGCGGAGGCCTGCGGGGTGAAAGCGTCCACGCCGCCACCGATGGCGGCCGCGGCTATGCTCCACGTCCCGGGACCGGAACGCACCTGCGGACGCGGCTCCGCGCCGCGTTCGGCCATGAACAACAGCGCCAGAATCGACACGACCAGAATCGTGCCCTGCAGGAACAGCGTCACACCGTCGATCGCCACCGCACCGACCATCGCGGTCGCCTCGGTCCCGGACAACCGCAGCACCGCGACCAGCGCCGCGACCAACCCGGCCAGCCCGAGCGGCACCTGGATGCCATACCGGTGACGGCGCGGCGCGAACGCCTCGACGAGCACCCCGACCACCGCCACGCCGAACACGATCAGCATCGGCGACAACTTGGCGTATTCGATGCTCGGCGCGGGCGTACTTGCCGCGAGCAGACTGCTCATTTGTGGGCACCTCCGTGATCGGCCCCCGCTGCGGGGATCGCGGGCGTCTTCGGCGCGGGATCGTGGACGCCGATGGTGGTGAGCGTCTGACCCACCGCGGGATTGATGAAGTCCAGCACCGGTTTCGGGTAGATGCCGAGGAACAACAGCGCCGCGATCAACGGCACCACCACCGCCAACTCGCGCGGCACCAGATCATAGAGCCGCTCGTTGCCCTCCTTGACCGGCCCGGTCATCATCCGCTGATACATCCACAGCACATACAGCGCGGCCAATACCAGCGCACCGGTCGCGATCACCGCCGCGAATCCGTACCGGCTGAATGTGCCGAGCAGCACCAGGAATTCGCTGATGAACGGTGCCAGGCCCGGCAGTGAAAGAGTGGCGAGACCGGCGATGAAGAAGGTGCCCGCCAGCACCGGCGCCACCTTTTGCACCCCGCCATAGGCGGCGATGGTCCGAGTTCCCCTGCGCGACACCAGGAATCCCGCGATCAGGAACAGCGCCGCGGTCGAGATGCCGTGATTGACCATGTACAGCGTGGCCCCGGTCTGCCCCTGACTGGTCATCGCGAAGATGCCGAGAATGATGAATCCGAAGTGCGAGATCGAGGTATAGGCGATCAGCCGCATCACATCGGTCTGTCCGATGGCCAGTAGCGCGCCGTAGATGATGCCGATCACCGCGAGCGTGATCACCAGGGGCGCATAGGTTCCCGAGGCATCCGGGAACAGCAGCAGGCAGTAGCGCAACATGCCGAAGGTGCCGACCTTATCGACCACCGCCATCATCAACACCGCACTCGACGGCGTCGCCGCCACCGCCGCATCCGGCAGCCAGGTGTGCAACGGCCACAGCGGCGCCTTCACCGCGAAGGCGAACATGAACCCGAGGAACAGCGCATTCAGCACCGCCGGACCGGCGCCGAGCTGTCCGGCATTGGCCGCCGCCACCACGGTGCGGAAATCGAAGGTCCCCGACGATCCGGATCCGAGGCCCTGCCGCGCGGTCAGCACATACAACCCGATCACCGCGGCCAACATGATCAGACCGCCGAACAGGTTGTACAGCAGGAATTTCACTGCCGCCCGCGAGCGCTGCTGACGATGCGCCAGATCGGCACTGCGCGGCCCGAATCCGCCGATGAGGAAGTACATCGGAACGAGCATCGCCTCGAAGAACACGTAGAACAGCAGAATGTCGAGCGAGACAAAGGAAATCAGCACCATCGCCTCGACGAGCAACGTCAACGCGACATAGGTGTGCGACACCCGACGCCCGCTGCCGACCTCGCGCTCATCGTTCCACCCGGCCAGGATCAGCAGCGGTACCAGTGCCGCGGTGAGCAACACCAGCACCACCGCGATCCCGTCCAGCCCGAGCGTGTAACCCGCGCCGAAGGCCGGAATCCACTCGTGCGATTCGACGAACTGATATTGGGCCCCACCGGGTTCGAAGCGCACAGCCAATACGATGCCGAGCACCAGCACCGCCAATGCGACAACGAATGCCAGCCCGCGCGCCAGGGTGCGCTGCGACGCGGGCAACAGCAGCACCACCACCGCGCCGACGACGGGCAACAACCACAGCGTGGTCAACCAGGGATAGTCACTCACCAGAGCCTCACTGCCAGCAGGGCTGCGGCCACCAGGGCCGCGCCGGTGAACATGGACAGGGCATACGACCGCACGAAGCCGGACTGCACCTTCCGGATCCGCCCGGACAGTCCGCCGATCAGTGCGGCCGTCCCGTTGACGATGCCGTCGATGCCGCGATTGTCGAGGAAGACCAGCGACCGGGTCAGATACGCACCGGGACGCATGAACACGCCCTCGTTGAACGCGTCGCCGTAGAGATCCTTGCGGGCCGCGATGGTCAGCGACGACACGGCTTCCGGTGCGGTCTCGGGAATCTCACGCTGCGCGAACTGGTTGTAGGCGAAGCCGATTCCGACGGCGACCACGAGCAGCGCCAAGGCGGTCACCACTCCCGCGGGCACGACCTCCTCGCCGTGATGCGCGCCGACCACAGGTTCGAGCCAGTTCTGCAGCGACGACCCGAAGACGAACAGCCCACCCGCTGCCACCGAACCGATCGCGAGCAGAATCATCGGGCCGGTCATCACCGCGGGTGCCTCGTGCGGATGGGTATCCGGCTTCCAGCGTCGCTCGCCGAAGAACGTCATCATCATCACGCGCGTCATATAGAACGCGGTCAGCCCGGCACCGAACAGCGTCACCGCACCCAGAGCCAAACCGCTTGCGCCGCCTTGGTTGAACGCCGCCTCGATGATCCGATCCTTGGAGAAGAATCCGGCGAACGGCGGCACTCCGATGATCGCCAGATAGCCGAGCCCGAAGGTGACGTAGGTGACCGGCAAAAGTTTGCGCAGTCCACCGTAGCGGCGCATATCGGTCTCGTCGTCCATCGCGTGCATGACCGATCCGGCCCCGAGGAACAGCCCGGCCTTGAAGAAGCCGTGGGTGAGCAGATGCATGATGGCGATCGCGTATCCGGCCGGGCCGAGGCCTGCGGCCAGCACCATGTAACCGATCTGGCTCATGGTGGACGCCGCAAGTGCCTTCTTGATGTCGTCCTTCGCACAACCGACGATGGCACCGAACAGCAGTGTCACCGCGCCGACCAGCACCACACCGAGCCGCGCATCGGGCGCGAGGTCGAAGATCGGCCCGGAGCGCGCGATCAGATACACACCCGCCGTCACCATGGTGGCCGCGTGGATGAGCGCGGAGACCGGCGTCGGGCCCTCCATGGCGTCACCGAGCCAGGACTGCAGCGGCACCTGGGCGGACTTACCGCACGCGGCGAGCAGCAGCAACAACCCGATCGCGGTGAGCGTGCCCTCGCCCGCCTGCGGCGCGGTCGCGAACACCGAGCCGAAGTCGATCGAGCCGAAGGTCGCGAACATGGTGAACATGGCGATGGCCAGCCCCATATCACCGACCCGGTTGACCACGAACGCTTTCTTGGCCGCGGTCGCCGCGGTCGGCTTGTGGTACCAGAAACCGATCAGCAGATAGGAGGCAAGACCGACGCCTTCCCAGCCGAGGTACAGGACCAGGTAGTTGTCCGCCAGCACCAGCAGCAGCATTGCCGCCAGGAACAGATTCAGGTAGGCGAAGAACCGCCGCCGTCCCGGATCGTGGTTCATATAGCCGACGGAGTAGATGTGGATCAGCGATCCGACACCGGTTATCAGCAGCGCGAAACACACCGACAGCTGGTCCAATTGGAGGCTGAAGTCCACCTGCAACCCGTCGACCGGCACCCAGCTGAAAAAATCCTTGTGGATTGCGCGGGCGGCATCATCACGGTCGAGCATGTGGAAGAAGGCGACGACGGCGAAGCCGAACGAGGCCAGCGCGGTGGCACAGCCGAGCAGATGCCCCCACTTATCGCTGTAGCGCCCGATCAGCAGCAGCACGACGGCGCCGGCCAGCGGCAGTGCGGGCAGCACCCAGAGCGTTGCGGTATCCACGTCAGAACTTCAGCAGGTTGGCGTCGTCGACCGAGGTCGAACGGCGGACGCGGAAGATGGTCATGATGATGGCCAGTCCGACGACGACTTCGGCCGCGGCCACCACCATGGTGAAGAACGCGAACACCTGACCGTCCAGATTCGAATGCAGCCTGGCGAAGGTGACGAAGGTGAGATTGACCGCATTGAGCATCAGTTCGATGCACATGAACACCACAATGGCGTTGCGCCGCAGCAGCACACCGGCCGCGCCGATGGTGAACAGCAGGGCGGACAGGAACAGGTAGTTCTCAGGATTCACCGCTTGCCTTCCTCGTCTGCCTCGCGGGCGGGGGTTTCGGGCTCCTCGACCTCCGTGGCGAAGGTCGGGGTTGTACCGACCGAGATGACCGCCGCCTCGGTGAGCGCCCTGGTGCGGCGATGCCGCAGGATGGTGCTGACCGACAGTTCCTCGAAGGTTCCGTCCGGCAGCCGCGCCGGAATGTCGACCGCGTTGTGCCGGGCGTACACACCGGGGGTCGGCAGTGGGGTGGCGCGATCGGAGGGCCTGGCCGGGTCGTACTCGGTGCGGAAGCGGCGGCGCGAGAGCTCCCGCTGATCCAGGCGCGGCCCGAAATTCTCCCGGTGCGCCAGGATCATCGCGCCGATGGTGGCGGTGATCAGCAGTGCGCCGGTGAGTTCGAAGGCCCACACATAGCGGACGAAGATCAGCTCGGCGAGTTGGCCGATCACGTCTTGATATGCGAATCCCTTTGCCGGATAGGTGATTCCGGAGTTACGAATGCCGTTGGCGATTCCGCTGATCAGAAGCAGCCCGAAGCCGAGTCCGACCGCGGCGGCCGAGAGCCGCTGCCCGCGCAGCGTTTCCCCGAGCGATTCGGGGGAGTCGACGCCGACCAGCATGAGCACGAACAGGAACAGCATCATGACCGCGCCGGTGTAGACGACGATCTGCACGACACCGAGGAACAGCGCGTCCTGGGCCATATAGAAGGTGGCGAGCACGATCATGGTGGCCGCCAGGCAGATCGCCGAATGTACGGCCTTGCCCGCGAATACCATGCCGAGCGCGCCGATGACGGCGAGCGGACCGAGGATCCAGAATTGGACGGTCTCGCCGACGGAGGTGTGGGTCAGTGGCTCGGCGGCCAGGATCAATTCGGTCACCGCACGCCTCCTTCCGCGCCCGCGGCGGCGGGCTCCCTGGATTCCGGACCGCTGTCACCGCCGGGGACGTTGCCGCGGTAGTAATCGCCTTCCGTCGCACCGGGATACATGGCGTGCGGCGGTGCGGTCATACCCGGCTGCAACGGAGCCAGCAGCCGATCCTTCTCGTAGATCAGATCGGCGCGATTGTCATCGGCCATCTCGTACTCGTTGGTCATGGTCAGCGCCCTGGTCGGGCATGCCTCGATGCACAATCCGCAGCCGATGCAGCGCAGATAGTTGATCTGGTAGACCTGCCCGTAGCGTTCGCCGGGCGAAAAACGTTCGGTGTCGGTGTTATCCGCGCCCTCGACGTAGATCGCGTCCGCGGGGCAGGCCCATGCGCACAGCTCGCAGCCGATGCACTTCTCCAGACCATCCGGATGCCGATTGAGCTGGTGGCGGCCGTGATAGCGGGGCGCGGTCGGCACCTTCTGCTCCGGATAGGACTCGGTATTGGGCTTCTTGAACATGGTCAGGAAGGTCACCGCGAAGCCCATCAATGGTTCCAGCAGTCCCGCCTTGGGTTCCGGACGCCGCGTCGACGGATCCGGCAGCGGTGGCGTCGGGAAGCCAAGGAAGACCGCGCTGCCCGATTCCGTCGAGGCAGGTTCCTCGACCGTCGGCGGCGCGCTCTGTTTGCGTCCGGCCCGCAGGAACATCAGCACGATCAGTCCGGAGATGATGATTCCGCTGATCACCAGCAACGGCGTCTGGATCTCGTAGCCCTCGTTCTGCAGCACCCGGGCGGTGGCGACCAGCATCACCCACAGCAGCGAAGTCGGAATCAGCAGCTTCCAGCCGAGATTCATGAACTGGTCGTAACGCAGGCGGGGCAGGGTGCCGCGCAACCAGATGAACACGAACAGGAACGTCCACATCTTGGCGATGAACCACAGCGCGGGCCACCAGCCCGAATTCGCGCCGTCCCAGAGGTTGATCGGGAACGGTGCGTGCCAGCCGCCGAGGAACAGCGTGGTCGCGAGCGCGGAAACCGTTGCCATGTTGATGTATTCGGCCATCATGAACATGGCGAATTTAAGCGAGGAGTATTCGGTGTGGAAGCCACCGACCAACTCCCCCTCGGCCTCGGGCAGGTCGAACGGCGCCCGGTTGGTCTCACCGACCATCGAAACGCAGTAGATCAGGAACGACGGCAACAGCAGGAAGACATACCAGGTGCCCTCCTGCGCCTTCACGATGCCGGAGGTGGCCATGGTGCCGCCGAGCAGGAACACCGTCGCGAAGCACAGCGCCATCGCGATCTCGTAGGAGATCACCTGAGCGGTCGAGCGCAACCCGCCCAGCAGCGGATATGTCGAACCCGACGACCAACCCGCCAGTACGATGCCGTACACGCCGATCGAGGTGATGGCCAGGATGTAGAGCACCGCCACCGGCAGATCGGTGAGCTGCAACGCGGTCCGGTGGCCGAGGATCGACACCTCCGGCCCGATCGGGATGACCGCGAACGCCATGAACGCGGGCACCACCGAAATGACCGGCGCCAGAATAAAAATCGGCTTGTCGACGATGGCCGGGACGATATCTTCCTTCAGCGCCATCTTCACGCCGTCGGCGACGGCCTGCAGCGTGCCCTTGGGCCCGACCCGGTTCGGGCCGACGCGCATCTGCATCCAGGCCACGATCTTGCGCTCCAGATACACCGCCATCATCGGCGTAAGCAGCAGGAAGGCGAAGATCGCCAGGGATTTCCCGATGACGAGCCACAGCGGGTCATGGCCGAAGAGAGAGAGATCACTCATGGCGGTGTTCCTTCATCCTCTCGTCGGCGCGGTACAGCTGCACCACACCGCCCGGCTGGGTGGCGAGCTGTTCGTTGACCGAGCAGCCCGGTGAGTTCAGCGGCAGCCACACCACCCGATCTGGCAGATCGGTGATCAGCAGTGGCAGCGTGACGGTGCCGTGCTCGGTGGCGACGATGATCGGATCGTCGTCGGCGGCACCGAGTTCCGCGGCGGTGGCGGGGGACAGCCGCACCACCGGTGGCCGCGCGACACCCGCGAGATTCGGCTCGCCGTCCTGCATGCGGCCTTGATCCAGCAGCATCCGCCACCCGGACAGGATGGCCGTGCCGGGATTGGGTTGGGTCACCGGATGCGGCCGATGCGCGGGCGCGGGCACCGGCGGACCGTCCCAGGCGCCGAGTTCGGCGAGTTCGGCGCGCGCGGATTCGGTATCGGGGAGGCCGAGCGCCACCGTCATCTCGGTCGCGATGGCCTGCAGCACTCGCTGATCCGAGAGCGGCGCGGGTTCGCGGCGCACCATCGAATCGCCGAGTGCCGCATCGAATTGCCGCGGCCTGCCCTCCCAGGTGCGGAAGGTGCCGGATTTCTGCATTGCCGAGGCCACCGGGAAGACGACATCAGCGCGTTCGGTGACCGCGCTGTGCCGCAACTCCAGACTGACCACGAAGCGGGCGGCGTCGATGGCCTCGAGCGCCGCCTTGGGGTCCGGGAGGTCGGCGATCTCGATGCCACCTATGACCAGTGCACCCAAGGTCGGCGCGGCCTCCAGAATGGCGCCGGTATCGCGACCGGCGGTCACCGGCAATTCCGCGACATTCCAGATCGTGCGAACCTCTTGGCGCGCACGGGGATCCACGACCGGTCGACCACCGGGCAGCAGACCGGGCAGCGCACCCGCCTCGACCGCACCGCGCTCACCGGCCCGCCGCGGCACCCAGGCCAAGGCCGCGCCGGTTTCGTCGGCAAGCCGTACCGCTGCCGACAGTGCGCCAGAGATTCCGGCCATTCGCTCACCGACCAGCACCACCGCACCCGGCTGACGCAACAGCTGTGCGGCTGTTGCCAAAGCGGCGGCGTCCGTCTCGCCGGTGCGTATGGCATCGAGCAGATGTGGCTCGGCTCCGGGCACGGCTTGCAACAGCGTGCCCGACATCCGATCCAGTCCTCGCGAGGAGTAAGCGGCGATCGAGAAGATCGGCAGACCGCGCTTGCGTGCCGCCTTGCGCAGCCGCAGGTAGATGATCGGCGACTCCTCTTCCGGCTCCAATCCGGCCAGCAGTACGACCGGCGCGGTCTCCAGGGCGTCGTAGTCGACGGTGACACCCTGTCCGGCGATACGGGCGGCCAGGAAGTCCGCCTCTTCGGCCGAATGCACTCGGGCGCGGAAATCGATGTCATTGGTGCCCAAGGCAACTCGGGCGAATTTGGCGTAGGCGTAGGCATCTTCCTCGGTGACGCGACCGCCGACCAGTACGCCCGCACTGCCGAAGGCCGATGCCAGACCCTCGGCTGCGGCGGCCAATGCCTCGGACCAGGACGCGGGGGCGAGGTTGCCGTCCCAGCCGCGCACCAGCGGTGTGGTGAGCCGGTCGCGTTCGGTCGCGTAGGTGAATGCCCATCGGCCCTTGTCGCAGTTCCACTCCTCGTTGACCTGTGGATCGTCACCCGCCAAGCGTCGCAACACTTTTCCGCGCCGATGGTCGGTGCGCTGTGCGCAGCCCGATGCGCAGTGCTCGCAGACGCTCGGGCTGGAGACCAGATCGAACGGACGGGCCCGGAACCGGTAGCTGGTGCCGGTGAGCGCACCCACCGGGCAGATCTGCACAGTATTGCCGGAGAAGTAGGAGTCGAACGGTTCGGCCTGTGCGGTGCCGACCTGTTCGAGCGCACCGCGATCCATGAGTTCGATGAACGGATCCCCGGCGACCTGCTGCGAGAAGCGGGTGCAGCGGGCGCACAGCACGCAGCGTTCCCGGTCCAGCAGTACGGCCGTGGACAGCGGAATCGGCTTGGGGTAGGTGCGTTTCACGCCGTCGAACCGGGTTTCGGGCCGACCACTCGACATCGCCTGGTTCTGCAGCGGGCATTCACCGCCCTTATCGCAGACCGGACAGTCGAGGGGGTGATTGATGAGCAATAGCTCCATCACCCCCTCCTGGGCCTTGGCGGTGGGCGGTGAGGTCAGCTGGGTGCGCACGATCATGCCGTCGGCGACGGCCATGGTGCACGACGCGACCGGCTTGCGCTGCCCCCCCACCTCGACCAGACACTGGCGGCACGCGCCGACCGGGTCCAGCAGCGGGTGGTCGCAGAAGCGCGGGATCTGGATGCCGATGAGTTCGGCGGCCCGGATCAGCAGGGTGCCCGCGGGCACACTCACCTGCGTGTCATCGATGGTGACGGTGACCAGGTCAGCGGGTACGAGCCCGCTGGTATTGGTATTCACAGTGGCAGGCCCACCCGTCACCCGGCCGCCACCCCTCACGGAATCGCTACGCGATGCTGTGCTCATTTCACTCCTTCGGCCCAGGCGGTGGATCGCGCGGGATCGAACGGGCAGCCGTCGAGCCGCAGATGGTCGACGTATTCCTCGCGGAAGTACTTCAGCGAGGAGATGATCGGGCTGGCCGCACCGTCGCCGAGTGCGCAGAACGATTTGCCGTTGATGGTGTCGCTGATATCGAGGAGCTTCTCCAGATCCGATTCGGTGCCCCGACCCGCCTCGATCCGCTTCAGCAGTTGGACGAGCCAGTAGGTGCCTTCGCGGCAGGGCGTGCATTTGCCACAGGATTCGTGGGCATAGAACTCGGTCCAGCGCAGCACCGCACGCACTACACAGGTGGTGTCGTCGAAGATCTGCAATGCCTTGGTGCCCAACATGGATCCCGCTCCGGCGACACCCTCGTAGTCCAGTGGCACGTCGAGGTGCTGGTCGGTGAACAGCGGCGTCGACGAACCGCCCGGCGTCCAGAACTTCACCTGATGTCCGGCGCGCACGCCGCCGGCATAGCCGAGCAGTTCGCGCAGCGTAATGCCCAGCGGCGCTTCGTATTGCCCCGGCCGGGCGACGTGCCCCGACAGCGAGTACAGCGTGAAACCCGGGGACTTCTCACTGCCCATGGACCGGAACCAGGCCGTGCCGTTCAGGATGATCGGCGGCACGCTCGCAATGGATTCCACATTGTTGACCACCGTCGGGCAGGCATACAGACCCGCGACGGCCGGGAACGGTGGCCGCAGTCGCGGCTGGCCGCGCCGGCCCTCCAGCGAATCCAGCAGCGCGGTTTCCTCGCCGCAGATGTAGGCACCGGCGCCGGCGTGCACGATGAGTTCCAGGTCGTAGCCGGAGCCGAGAATGTTCTTCCCGAGGAATCCGGCCGCGTACGCCTGCGCGACCGCGGCCTGCAGCCGCCGCAGCACCGGTACGACCTCACCGCGCACATAGATGAACGCGTGTGCCGCCCGAATCGCATACGCCGCGATGATGACGCCCTCGATGAGGGTGTGCGGAGTGGCCAGCATGAGCGGAATGTCTTTGCAGGTACCGGGTTCCGACTCGTCGGCATTGACTACGAGATAGTGCGGTTTGGTGACGCCGTCCGGGCCCGTGCCCTGCGGGATGAAGCTCCATTTCATCCCGGTCGGGAAGCCCGCGCCGCCGCGGCCGCGCAGTCCGGCGTCCTTGATGGTCTGGATGACCTGATCGGGCTCCATCCGCAAGGCCTTGCGCAACGCCTGATAGCCGTCGTGGCGGCGGTAATGCTCGATGGTCCACGACTGCGGGTCGTCCCAATGCCGGGTGAGTACGGGAGTCAGTGTCATCAGACGCCTTCCGAATTCGGTTCCGGCGCTTGCATATTCTGTTCCTGCGCAACTCGCAGACCGGCCAGCGTCGCCTCGCCCGCCGCACCGTCGAGCACCCCGGGGCGCTCGTCCGGGAAGCCCGCGAGGATGCGCGCGGTCTGCTTGAACGTGCACAGCGGCGCACCGCGCGTCGGTGTCACCTGCTCGCCGCGGCGCAGCGAATCCACCAGTGCAGCAGCCGATTCCGGAGTCTGGTTATCGAAGAACTCCCAATTGACCATCACCACCGGCGCGAAATCGCAGGCCGCATTGCATTCGATGTGCTCGAGGGTGATCGAACCGTCCGCCGAGGTCTGGCCGTGCCCGATGCCGAGTCGGCGCTGCAGGGTTTCCAGAATTGCATCGCCGCCCATCACCGCGCAGAGCGTGTTGGTGCAGACACCGACGTGATAGTCGCCGGTGGGGGTGCGCCGGTACATCGAATAGAAGGTCGCCACCGCGGTGACCTCCGCGCCGGTCAGGCCCAGCTGTTCGGCACAGAATTCGATGCCGGTTCCGGTGACGCAGCCCTCCTCGGCCTGCACCAGATGCAGCAGCGGCAGTAGCGCCGAGCGCGGCTCCGGATAACGGGCGATGATCTCCTTGGCATCGAGTTCGAGTCGCTCGCGCACATACGCCGCGAACGGCTGCGGCCGGGTGGACAGCTTCAGAAGGATCTCGGTCATCGGTCAACTCCGCCCATCACCGGGTCGATGCTGGCGACGGAGGCGATGACGTCGGCAACCATCCCGCCCTCGCACATCGCCGCTACCGCTTGCAGATTCGTGAACGAGGGGTCGCGATAGTGCACCCGATACGGGCGGGTGCCGCCGTCGCTGACCATGTGCACACCGAGTTCGCCACGCGGCGACTCCACCGCCACATACACCTGTCCCGCCGGAACCCGGATGCCCTCGGTGACGAGTTTGAAGTGGTGGATGAGTCCCTCCATGGACGTACCCATGATGCGGCCGATGTGCTTGGGGGAGTTGCCGAGTCCGTCCGGACCCAGCTGCAGGTCCGCGGGCCAGGCGAGCTTCTTGTCGTCCACCATCACCGGGCCGGGCCGCAGTTTGCCCAGGCACTGCTCGACGATCTTGAGCGACTCCTTCATCTCGGCGACCCGAATCCAGTAGCGGCCGTAGCAATCACAGCCGGTGGTGGTGGGCACCTCGAATTCGTAGTTCTCGTAACCGCAGTACGGCGCGGCCTTGCGCAGATCGTGCGGCAGACCGGTCGAACGCAGAACCGGACCGGTGATGCCGAGGGCCATGCAGCCCGCGAGATCCAGGTAGCCGATGTTCTGGGTGCGTGCCTTCCAGATCGGATTCTGGGTGAGCAGATGATCCATATCGCGCAGCCGCTTGGGCAAAAGCTTCAGCAGCTCACGGACTTTGGTGACGCCGTCGTCGGGCAGATCCTGGGCCAGACCGCCGGGCCGGATGTACGCGTGATTCATGCGCAGGCCGGTGATGGTCTCGAAGACATCCAGAATCAGCTCGCGTTCCCGGAAACCGAACAGCATCGGGGTCAGAGCGCCCAACTCCATACCACCGGTCGCCAGCGCGACCAGATGGGAGGAGATCCGATTGAGCTCCATGAGCATGACGCGAACGATGGTGGCGCGCTCGGGAATCTGGTCCTCGATATCGAGCAGCCGCTCGACGCCGAGGCAGTACGCGGTCTCGTTGAAGAACGGTGACAGATAGTCCATCCGGGTGACGAAGGTGGTGCCCTGCGCCCAGTTCCGGAATTCGAGATTCTTCTCGATGCCGGTGTGCAGATAGCCGATGCCGCAGCGGGCCTCGGTGACCGTCTCGCCTTCGATTTCCAGGATCAGCCGCAGTACGCCGTGCGTGGACGGATGCTGCGGACCCATATTGACGACGATGCGTTCTTCACCCGCGCTGTCGAGGGTTTCGGTGACCGCGTCCCAGTCCTGGCCCGCCACCGTGACCACAGCGGGTTCGGGCCCGGTGTCGTTGTGGACGCCGGGCCGGGTGTTGATGTCGTTCATTACTTGTACGCCCTCCGCTCGTCGGGCGGCGGGATGCGCGCGCCCTTGTACTCGACCGGGATCCCGCCGAGCGGGTAGTCCTTGCGCTGGGGGTGGCCACGCCAGTCGTCGGGCATGGTGATGCGCGTCAGCGAGGGGTGGCCGTCGAAGATGATGCCGAAGAAGTCGTAGGTTTCCCGCTCATGCCAGTCGTTGGTCGGATACACGCTGAACAGCGACGGAATATGCGGGTCGGCGTCCGGTGCGGAGACCTCGACGCGCAGGCGCCGATTGTGGGTGATGGACATGAGGTGATAGACCGCGTGCAATTCGCGGCCGGCGTCGTCCGGGTAGTGCACGCCGTTGACACCGAGGCAGAGCTCGAAACGCAGTGCGGCATAGTCGCGTAATGCCTTGGCGACCGTCACCAGATGTTCGCGCCGCACGTGCAGGGTGAGTTCGCCGCGGAAGACGACCACCTTCTCGATGACGGTCTCCCAGCGGGTGCCGACCGCGCCGAGCGCGGCATGCAATTCGGTGACGACCTCGTCGAAGTAGCCGCCGTAAGGGGCCGGGGTGCTGCCGGGCAGTGTCACCGGACGGACCAGGCGGCCGTAACCGGAGGTGTCGCCGGAGCCGGTGACACCGAACATGCCGTGGCGCACGCCGATCACCTCGGCCGACGGCGAATCCGGTTCCGGCGGTGTGCCTTCCGGGCCCGCGGTGGCCGCGGCGTCGACGAACTCCTGCGGTGTCCTGGTTTCGGTATTTTCGGGGGAGTCGAAGGTCATTTCAGCAGACCCTCCATCCGGATGGTCGGCGTGGACGCCAGCGCCGCCGCTTCGGCGGCACGGATGGCCTCCTCGCGGTTGACGCCGAGCGGCATCTGCTGGATCTTCGCGTGCAGTGTCAGGATCGCGTTCAACAGCATCTCCGGGCGCGGCGGGCAGCCGGGCAGATAGATATCGACCGGCACCACATGGTCCACGCCCTGCACGATGGCGTAGTTGTTGAACATGCCGCCCGAGGACGCGCAAACGCCCATGGCCAGCACCCATTTCGGTTCGGTCATCTGGTCGTATACCTGACGCAGCACCGGCGCCATCTTCTGGCTGACCCGGCCCGCGACGATCATCAGATCGGCCTGCCGGGGTGAGGCGCGGAACGCCTCCATTCCGAAGCGGGCGATATCGAAACGTCCTGCGCCGGTGGCCATCATCTCGATGGCGCAGCAGGCCAGCCCGAAGGTGGCCGGCCACAGCGAGCCCTTGCGCAGATATCCGGCGAAATCTTCGACCGTGCTCAGCAGAAAGCCGCTGGGCAGTTTTTCCTCGAGACCCATATTCGACTAACTCTCACTTCCACTGTGCGTACGGCCCGACGGGGCGAAATGCCTTGTGGGCCAGTGCGTATGGGCGATCAGTCCCAGCTGAGACCGCCGCGGCGCCATTCGTAGGCGTAGGCCACCGAGACGTTGAAGATGAACAGCGCCATCGCGGCGAGACCGAAGAGACCGAGCGCATCGAAGTGGACAGCCCACGGGTAGAGGAACACGATCTCGATATCGAAGATGATGAACAGCATGGCGGTGAGGTAATACTTCACCGGAAAGCGTTGTCCGGTAACGCTTCCCGGCCCACCCGCGACGGCGTGCGGTGTCGGTTCGATGCCGCACTCGTAGGCTTCCTGTTTGGCCCGGTTGTAACGCTTGGGGCCGATGAGGGCCGAGAGGATGACGGAGAACACCGCGAACGCGGCGGCGACCGCGCCGAGGACCAGAGTGGGCATCTCGATATTCACGACTGCACTTCCCCTCCTTGCGAGCTGTAGCTGGCGGTTGGGCGTCATGTCTCCCGACGGCGCCGGGGATGTGATGGTCGGCGTCGGAATCACGACGGCAGCTTCCGAGGCGGGCTGACGTCGTTGTCCGCCTCGGTCAGACTCGCCTCATGGCCTGCTCGCACCGCGCGGGTCTGTCATATCGAGGCCCGCGCTCATGTGAGCTACGGCACAGCCTACAACCGACGCGACGGTTCGACCGTTTATTCGATTGGGGTCTTTGATCGAAAACGGGACTGCTATTTATGACTGAATCGGGGGTAATCCGACCCGTCGGATCGCTAAGTGATAGCGCTGTCACGTGACATCAGAGTGTCCGCGAGTCCTCGGGGCGCGGGCACGATGTGACGATTATCGAGGTCAGGCAGCGGTGCGGTTGCGCAGCACCGTGACGACGGCCTCGGTGAGCCGGATCGGATCGATCGGGTGGGCCACGGCGGCCTCGGCGCGCGACCAGTTCGCGAGCCAGGCATCGTCGGGGCGACCGGTGAGCACCAGAACCGGTGGGCACTGGGAGATCTCATCCTTGAGCTGTTTGGCAATACCGAGCCCGCCCGCCGGGGCGGACTCGCCGTCCAGGATGGCCAGATCGATACCGCCCGCATCCATCTGCTCGATGACCACGGGCGCGGTCGCCACCTCGAGGTATTCGAAGGCGGGCAGCTCAGGGTGCGGGTGTATGCCCAGTGCCAGCATTACCTGGCGCCGGGTATCGGCGTCGTTGCTGTAGACCAGGACCCGCAGTGGGGTGGAACGAATCGCGTCGGCCACGAACGGATGGTACGTCGGGGCGGGGGTGCGGCGTGGCAGGTTGGCGCAGATTGCTCCGCGCGCGTCGCGCTGTCGCCGGTCGGCGGTGTCGATTGCGTGCGCGGGCAAGGTAATCGAAAGCGGTTGCTAAGTTTCGGCCGGTAGCATCCCGAAAATGCGGGGAGATATCACGCGCGAACTCGTCGAAACCGACGTGTGGACCGACGAGATGATGGGCCGGGCGGACATTCCGGTGGTGGACGTTCCGTTCGTGACCATCGGCAGCGGGATCGGATCCTTCGTCACCTACGACACCCTGCGGATCTACGGCGTACCGGCGGCAGCGATGGCGGTGCTCGGGCCACAGGAGGTGCCGTGGTCGTCCTACGAGTATCTGACGCGGGTATCGCAGATCCCGCGCGGGGAGCGATTGCGCAGCGACTCGGCCTCGACGCCGGACAATATCTGGGGCTTTCCGTCCTATGCGGTGCGCGAGGCGCTGGCGGAGAGAACGATCCGACCGCTGTGGAATGTGTTCACCGAGCCGATCTTCAGCAATTACTACACGCCCAGGGCGGGGCAGGCGTTCGTCGCGATGGAACGGGAGTTCCATCGGATCGGATACGCGGGTTCGCTGCACAAAGGGCATGTGCGCATGGTGCGCAAACGCTATGACGGCGGGTATTTCAGCGTCCTCACCCCGCCCGCCGGTGCGGCCCCGACCAAGCGGATCGCGTTTCGCAGTACGTATGTCCATGTGGGCGTGGGTTATCCGGGGCTGAAGTTGTTGCCGGATCTGCAGGAATATCGGGAGAAGTACCGGGATCCGACGCGTGTGGTCAATGCGTATGAACCGCATGAGCACGTGTATCAGGCACTGCAGCGCAGGCCGGGGAAGGTGATGATCCGCGGCAGCGGGATCGTGGCCAGTCGGGTGTTGCAACGGCTCATCGATGACCGGGACGAACTGCGGCTGAATACCCAGATCCTGCATCTGTTCCGGCACTATGTGGCCGCCGCGCACGGACCGAATATTTTCAGTCGACGCAAGGGCGGCGACGGGTGGTCGTACCAGGGATTCAACTATCCGAAGTCGGTATGGGGCGGCCAGCTCAAAGCGAAAATGCGCACGCTGCAAGGGGAGCAGCGCGCGCAGGCCTACCAGGAGATGGGCGGGACCAACACCCCCGTGCGCTCGAATTGGCAGGAGCAGCTGCGGCGCGGGCGTAAGGAGGGGTGGTACCAGGTGATGGCGGGCAGTGCGCGCGATCTGCGGCCCGTGCGGGGGCAGGGCGGGGTGATCACCACGATCGTGCCGGATCCCACGGCGGCGCTGCCGTTTCCGCCGCCTTCCCAGCCCTTCGACATTTCGGCCGATTACATAATCGACTGCACCGGGTTGGAGGCCGACGTGCGCGAACATCGGTTGCTCGCGGATCTGCTGGACCATGCCGGTGCCGGTCGTAATCCGGTGGGGCGCATGGATGTGGCGACCACCTTCGAGTTGATCGGCACGCGAAGTGGCAGCGGACGCATCTATGCATCAGGTAGTGCGACGCTGGGTGGACCGTTTCCGGGAGTGGACACCTTCCTGGGGTTGCAGATCGCGGCGCGGGAGATCGCGGACGATCTTGCGGCGCTGGGTTTCTGCCAGCGGATGGGGCCGCTGCGGTCGACTCGGCAATGGTGGTTGTGGGCGACGAACAAGAAGATCTGATCGATGCTGCTTACCTTGAACGGGCGGATTCAGACCCGCATACTCGCGCTCGGCATTATCGGTTTGCTGGTGGCGGTGATCATTACGCCGGTCTTGCCGACCGGATCGCTGTCCCTCGGCAATGCCTATCGGCTCACGTTGTCGGTGCTGCTGGCGACCGTGCTCGTCGGCGTACTGTGGGAATTGCTCTACCATTTTCTGCAGCAATTCCGGTGGGAGAAGGACTGGCCCACGCTGTTCGGCTTCTGGACGGTGATCAACGAGGCGGCGCTGATGTGGGTCCTCGTAGACCATACGACCATCGTGCTGCCGCGCGCGTTGCATCCGTCGCTGATGGCATTTCTTGTCCAGTTCATCGTGACCTGGATCGTGTTCTGGCTCGTCGTGAACGGGCCGATGCGCGTGGTGTTCCATCGCTGGCGGTTCCAGGGTGGGCGATTCCTGTGAGTCGGCAGCTCGAGGTGCTGCCGGGCGGTACGCATCTGATCGCGAACAGTGGCGGCGTCGCGCTGGTCGTCGCGCACCGTTCGGATATTGCGGCTGATGCCGAATCGCCTGCGGCGCAGACGATGACGGCTTTGCTCGAGCTGGTGCGAGAAGCGGGCGCCTCGGAGATACCGCGCAGCGGACGCATGTTTGCACGACTTGCCACCACCTGGTTGATGAGCCTGGACGACGAGGACCAAGTGGAATTCGGGGTGATCACCCCTAGCGCGACGGGTGTGGCGTTATTTCTGCACGGCGGTGTGACGGCGGTGCTGGAGAGTTCCGATCGCACCGAAGTGTTGCGCGGCAAGGATGCCGGATTCACGGTCGATCGCGTGGTGGTCCCGGCACCCGAGATCGGGATCGGGCTGTTCGTGGACGAGGACGGGATGACCGAGTCGGCGCTACCGGGTCGCGGTATCGCGGGTCTCGGTGAGGGAACGGTGCCCGGTGCCGGGGCGGTGTTGTGGTTGGGGGTGCCTGTGTCGGCTCGTGCACCGGCGGTGCGGAGGTCTCCCGACGTCGAGTCAGTGCGAGATGGGGTGCTTCGGGCCGTGGTATCGGCCGAAGGTGTGAGAGCAGCGCCGGGGGTCGAGGATGTTGAACGGCGTGAGTTTCCGAAGCAGCCGGTCGAAGTCGTCGGCTCGGCGGCGATCAGGTCGGAAGGCGAGGTCGAGCCACAGCCGGAAGGCGGTGCGGTGCGGCCGCCGATCGGGGGCGGCTCGGCGGGGAAGGCGGCACCGTGGGAGCGCGCGTCCGCGATGGGCATGGGAAACCTGCCGCCGAGGAATGCGGTGTCGAGCGTCGGGGAGCGGCGGCGAGTGGGCCTGCAGAAGGGTGCGCGGTCTGAGAACGGCGTGGCGGGAGCGCCGCCGAAGCAATTGGAAAATGGGGTGGCCGACAGTGGTAGGGCTGTTGTCCGGGGGTTCATGTGTTCGCGGCAGCATTTGAACGATCCGCGAGTGTCGTTCTGCGCGGTGTGCGGGATTCGGATGGATCAGTTGACCTGCGTGTTGACCGAGGGGGTGCGGCCACCGCTGGGGTTGCTCATGCTCGATGACGGGACGTCGTTCGTACTCGACAACGACATCGTCCTCGGGCGGGAACCCGAACATGCCGAGGCGGTGCGGCACGGTGCGCGGCCGATCCGGTTGCCGGACAGCTCGGGGGCGATGTCGCGGGCGCATATGGAGGTGCGGCTGGTCGAATGGGATGTCGCCGTGGTCGACCAGGGCTCGGCCAACGGCACCTACATCCGGATGCCCGGCCACCAGGAATGGCTTCGCGCCATGCCGAACCAGCTGACCACCCTGGCCGCCGGTGCCCAGATCCTGCTCGGCGGTCGCATCCTCACTTTCGACTCCCAACACAGCCAGTTCTGACACCTAATCGCGCTCGAAGCGGACGATTCCGGACCAGGGGTTGCGGCCCGGTTTACGCGGGTCGGGCTGGGGGAGATAGGTGAACGGGCGCAGGTACCAGGGTGCGCGGTGGAGTTTGCGGGCGTGCACGAGGAGGTGTTCGACTTCGCGGGGGTGCCAGCCGAGATCTTCGAAGTAGGCGATGCCGTTGCCCGGTTCGAATTTGAGGGGTGCGTTCTCGAACATCGAACTCGAGCGCATGCGATTCATCGACACGGTGACGTCCATGACCCACCAGCGGATCTCCGGCCGGGACAGGGCGGCGGCGATGGTGCGGACCGTCTCCTGCTCCAGATACATCAGCAGACCCTCGGTGAGCACCAAAGCCTTTGTGGCGGGAGCATTTTCGAGACCTAGCGGGCCGAGTGCCGAGTCCAGGAACTTCGCCAGCGCGGCCGGATCGGCCAGGTCGACATCACGGCGGATCAGCGCACAGTGCGGCTTCTCACCCGCGAGAGCAGCCTCCTTCTCCGCGGTGAGCGCGGGTAGATCGGCCTCCACCCAGACGAAATCGGCCGGCAGGCCCAGGCGGTAGGGACGGGTGTCGAGTCCGGCGGCGAGATTGAGCACACGGTCGCAGCCCTCGGCGATGGCGGTCGCGATGAGGTCATCGATGATTCTGGTTCGGGTGACGACCGGCCAGCCGTTGCGCATGATTCGCGATGCGGCCGCCACCATGGCGTATCCGCGCTCTCCGGCGAGACGTTCGGCGAGCGGATCGTGGAACAGCGCATCTTCGCGCGCGGTCTCCATTGCACGGTAGGTGGCCACCCAGCGCGCGGTATCGGACACATTCGAAATCAATGCTTCCCCACTAGCCATGCGCGCCAGTTTGGCACAGCGTCGCCTCCTTGTCGGGGCAGGGTGCACCGCTGGCGTGGCGATGCCATCCGATAGAATTCGGGCGGGGAATCGGGCCGTGCGGAACACGATATTCACCGGCTCGTAACAGCGAAACGTGCTGCTGAGCTGGTATTCGGTCCACAATCATCCAGTGGCGAATTCATCGCCGATAACCTGCGCGATCATTTCGATCGCCAGTTGGGTGGAGTCCGGGTGTCGTGCCCCCGGACTCCACCGCCCGGGGGTTCTAGCCGGGTTGGAAGGCGTGGGCGCCCACTTCGGCTGGATCGAGGATGTGGGCGAGGAAGAGGCGGGTTGTGGGGGTGGGGGTGCGAGTGGTGACGGCGTGCCATGGACGGTCCATGGGGGTGCCGTCGACCGGAAGTATCTGCAGCAGACCGGATTCCAGGTCTTGGGACAGGGCGTCGGTGTGAATGAGGGTCACGCCCAAGCCTTCACGGGCGGCGGCCAGCACAGCACCGTGGCTGCCGAGAGTGAGGGTGGGCGGGGAGATTTCGAGGCGGTCGATGAGGCTGAGGGTGGCGTCGCGAGTTCCGGAGCCACGACCGCGTAGCAGCCAGGTGCTGCGCAGGGGATCGGGGCAGCCGGGCGCGCCGACGACCACGAGCTGACTGGGGCGACGGGCGCGGATGACCAGCCCGGTGTCGCGCGGTGGGCGGCCCGCGATGACCAGATCCGTTTCGTGGTGGTGCAATTCGAGGAACAGTACGTCGCGCGGATGCACCGACAAGCTCAGCTCGATATCCGGATAGCGATTCCGGAATGACGCGAGCGGCCCCAGCAGCACATACTCACCCGCCGTAGCGACCACACCGATCCGCAGCTTGCCGGTCTCGGCCCGGCGCACCGCGGCATTGGCCTCCTTCATCAGGCCGAGGATCGTGCGGCAGTATTCGGAGTAGATGCGCCCGGCCTCGGTGAGCGCGATACCGCGCCCGGCCTTCGCGATGAGCTTTGCCCCGAGCTGCTTTTCGATGTGCGCGACGGCCGCGGAGACGGCGGCCTCGGTGATGTGCAGCTGGGTGGCGGCGCGGCGAATGCTGCCCTGCCGAGCCACGGCCAGGAATGTTTCCATCCTCGCCGCACTCACCATGCCCACAATTCGACGGTATCAAACTCAATGAATCCGTTGAGTATTCCGAGGAACAATCAAATTGTTTGTCATCGACAACGCCGTCATCCTTGAACTCAGTAGGCGTTCACCCCACGTCTCAGGCGCAGCATCCCGCACAACACCCGAGCCGAGGTGTCCTGCTCGATATCCGGGCGCGGGTGCCTCGCGCAACAGTTCCCGAGCGCGGATCACCCGCAAAACCGAGCGGAGCAATGATGACCGACGAAACCGAACCCAATCGCTGGGATCCGGGTGTCCACTCCTACGCCTCGATGGGTTACTACGCCCCGGGCTATGTACCCAAAGATACCGATGTCCTCGCCGTCTTCCGGGTGACCCCGCAAAAAGGCGTGGATCCGATCGAAGCCGCGGCCGCCGTCGCGGGCGAATCATCCACTGCCACATGGACTGTCGTGTGGACCGACCGTCTCACCGCGCACGACCGCTACCAGGCCA
Source organism: Nocardia sp. NPDC049526 (assembly GCF_044465765.1). NCBI lineage: Bacteria > Bacillati > Actinomycetota > Actinomycetes > Mycobacteriales > Nocardiaceae > Nocardia > Nocardia sp. NPDC049526. Next base: position 181,060 of record NZ_JBITMA010000013.1, read on the forward strand.
AGTGCTACCGCATCGATGAGGTTCCCGGCCGCCCCGGCGAGTACTTCGCCTATATCGCCTACGATCTCGACCTCTTCGAAGAGGGTTCGATCACCAACCTCACCTCCTCGATCATCGGCAATGTCTTCGGCTTCAAGCCGCTGCTGGCGCTGCGGCTGGAGGATATGCGGATTCCGGTGGCCTATGTCAAAACCTTCCAGGGCCCGCCGCACGGCACCGTCATGGAGCGCGAGTACCTGAACAAATACGGCAGGCCGCTGCTCGGTGCGACGGTGAAGCCGAAACTCGGTCTGTCCGCACGGAATTACGGCCGGGTGATCTACGAGGCGTGCAAGGGCGGCCTGGATTTCACCAAGGACGACGAGAACATCAACTCCCAGCCGTTCATGCGTTGGCGCGACCGGTATCTGTTCGCCATGGAGGGCGTCAACCGTGCCACAGCCGAAACCGGTGAGATCAAAGGGCACTACCTCAATGTCACCGCGGCGACCATGGAGGATATGTACGAGCGCGCCGAGTTCGCCAAGCAGCTGGGCAGCGTCGTGATCATGATGGACCTGACGGTGGGATTCACCGCCATGCAGTCGATGTCGCACTGGGCGCGGCGTAACGGCGTGCTGCTGCATCTGCATCGGGCCGGGCACTCCACCTACACGCGGCAGAAGACGCACGGCGTGAGCTTCCGGGTACTGGCCAAATGGTGCCGGCTGATCGGCGTCGATCACCTGCACGCGGGCACCGTGGTCGGCAAGCTCGAGGGCGATCCGGCGACCACCAGGGGCTTCTACGACACATTGCGGGAGAACCACATTCCCACCAACCCGGGCAACGGCATCTTCTTCGACCAGTATTGGGCCGGCCTCGGCGGTGTCATGCCGGTCGCCTCCGGCGGTATCCACGCCGGTCAGATGCACCAGTTGCTAGACCTTTTCGGCGATGACGTGGTCCTGCAATTCGGCGGCGGCACCATCGGACATCCGCTCGGTATAGCGGCAGGGGCGGAGGCAAATCGGGTAGCGCTTGAGGCAGTCGTGAAGGCCCGCAACGAAGGCCGCGATTTGCTGAAGGAAGGTCCGGATGTGCTGCGCAAGGCCGCCGAGATCTGCCGCCCGCTCGATGTCGCGCTCTCGACCTGGGGCGATGTCACCTTCGACTACACCTCCACCGACGCGCCGGATGCCGTGCCGACGGCCAGCCACTGAACGACAGGACTCCGCACATGTATCTGCGCCACGGAACCTTCTCGTATCTGCCCGAACTCTCCGACGCCGAAATCGCGGCCCAGGTGCGTTACGCCCTGCTCAACAACTGGCCGGTGTCCATCGAATACACCGATGATCCGCATCCTCGCAACGCCTATTGGGAGATGTGGGGGCTGCCGCTGTTCGATCTCGACGAACCGGACGGTGTGCTCGCCGAGATCGACGCATGTCGCAATACCTTCCCGCGACACTACATCCGGGTTCTCGCCTACGACGCCCGCTACGGCAGGCAGACCACTGCACTGAGTTTCCTGGTGCAGCGTCCCGTCGACGAGCCCGGATTCCTGTTGACCCGTACCGAGGGACCGGACCGGCGCCAGACCTACGGTCTGCACTCGTATGCCACCGACGAAAGGCCGGGTACCCGGTATGGCGGCTGAAAGGTCGAGCGCGGCAAGCGGTTTCCGATTGCACCGGCCCGGCGCGGACGACGGCAGGCCGGTGCGGGCGGTGCCGGCGGACGCACCGCCGGAGGAGCTGCTGGCCGAGGATGCGGTGCTGGATCTGTCCACCGATATCGCGGGCAACGACGTCGCGGACGTATTGACCAGGCTTGATGCCGAGCTTGTCGGTCTGGCGAATGTGAAGCGGCGGGTGCGCGAGATCGCCGCGCTGCTGCTGATCGATCGAGCCAGGCAGCGCTTCGGCCTGCAGGCCTCTCGGCCGACCATGCATATGAGTTTCACCGGCGGCCCCGGCACCGGCAAGACCACCGTCGCCTTGCGGATGGCCGAGATGCTGCACGCGCTCGGCTATATCCGTAAGCCCAAGGTGCACACGGTAACTCGCGACGATCTGGTCGGCCAGTTCATCGGGCACACCGCACCCAAAACCAAGGAGGCCCTGGCCAAGGCAGCCGGGGGAGTGTTGTTCATCGACGAGGCCTACTACCTGTTCCGCCCGGAGAACGAACGCGATTACGGACAGGAAGTCATCGAAATCTTGCTGCAGGAGATGGAGAGCGAGCGCACCAGCCTGGTGGTGATCTTCGCGGGCTATCCGGATCGGATGGACAAGTTCTTCTCGGCGAATCCGGGATTGTCCTCGCGGGTGGCCCATCATCTGGAATTCAGCGACTACACCCACGACGAGCTGGTGCGCATCGCCGGACTCATGGTGGCGCGGGACAATTTCCGGTTCGACGACACCGGATACGCCGCCTTCGGTGAATATCTCACGCTGCGAATGAGCCGCCCCCGATTCTCCAATGCGCGCAGCGTGCGCAATGCCCTGGACCGCTGCCGGTTACGGCAGGCCAAACGGCTGGTCGAGCTGCGGCGACCGCTCGCCAAGACCGACCTGATCACGCTGACCGACCGAGATGTCTACGGCAGCAGTGTATTCCGCGGCGTGAGCGACGGTCCGGGTGGCGGTAGCTTGCTTGACCACGCAGAGCCCCGGGAGCGCCGCCAATCGGACACAGCAGGACAGCAGCCGGAAGGGCCGACCGCAAGGGCCCCCGCGTGACGAGATCGAGAACTCATGCCAGAAGGACTGAAGACCCTCACCCGATACACGATCGAGGAGGAGCATCGGCATCCCGGATCGTCCGGTGAATTCTCCGCTCTGGTGAATGTCGTCGCGACCGCGACGAAAATCATCGCCAACCAGGTGACCAGGGGTGCCATCGTCGGCTCACTGGGCGCCTCCGAACCCGATAACCTGCCGCCGACGGTGCACCGCAAACTCGACGCCATCGCCAACGACATCATGGTCGCCGAGACCCAATGGACGGGGCATCTGTCGGCGCTGTTATCGGAGCAGATGACCGATATCCATCCGGTGCCCGACGTGCACCGGCGCGGCAAATATCTCCTGGCCTTCGATCCGTTGGACGGATCCTCGAATATCGATGTAAATCTGCCTGTCGGAACGATTTTCAGTGTGCTGCGGGCACCGGATAATGCTCCGCCGAGTACCGCGGACTTCTTGCAGCCGGGGGTGCGGCAGGTCTGCGCGGGATTCACGCTGTACGGACCGGCGACCATGCTGGTGCTCACCACCGGCAGTGGCGTCGACGGATTCACCCTGGATCGGGAGATCGGTGCTTTCGTATTGACCCACCCGCGGATGCGAATCCCGGAGGATACTTCGGGTTTCGCGATCAATGCGGCTAATGAGCGGTTCTGGGAACGACCGGTGCGGCGGTATGTCCACGAATGTCTCGACGGTGTGGACGGGCCACGGGGGCGGGATTTCAATATGCGCTGGGTCGCGTCATTGGTCGCAGATACCTTCCACATCCTCACCCGCGGCGGGGTCTACCTCTATCCACACGACACTCGGCGGCCGGGGCGGGTGTCGTTGCTGTACGGCGCGAATCCGATCGCCTACATCGTCGAACAGGCCGGGGGCTGGGCGACCACCGGCGGTGATCGAGTGCTCGAGGCTGTGCCGGAGCAGGTGCATCAGCAGGTGCCGCTGATCTTCGGCTCGCGCAACGAGGTCGCGCGGATCGAGCGCTATCACAGCGAGCCCGAGGAAGGGCCCAGTTTCGACAGTTCACTGTTCGGGTCGCGGTCGTTGTTCCGTCCGGCCGGGCGCTGAAATCGCCCGCGGTGCGAGCGAAGGGCCGGGAGGCGCAGCGTGACCACGGAGGGCAGCGGGAGCACGCAAGTTCAACACAGTCCGGCAATCGAGGAGGTGTCATGTCGGTCAAACATCCCGTCGTCGCCATTACCGGCTCATCCGGTGCGGGCACGACCAGTGTCACGCGGACCTTTCAGGAGATATTCCGCCGCGAAGGCATCAATGCTGCGATCGTGGAGGGGGATTCGTTCCATCGCTACGACCGCAACGAGATGAAGCTCGCGATGGCCGAGGCGGAGCAGAGCCACAATCGCACCTTCTCGCATTTCGGTGAGGAGGCGAATCTGCTGAAAGAGCTGGAGACGCTGTTCCGCGATTACGGTGAGACCGGCGTCGGTTCGGTGCGCAAATACCTGCACGACGAGTTGGAAGCCAAACCATACGGGCAACCCGCAGGCACCTTCACGCCGTGGGAGGATCTGACGCCGGGCAGCGATCTGCTGTTCTACGAAGGCCTGCATGGCGCCGCCGTCACCGATTCGGTCAATGTCGCGCAATACGCGGATCTGCTCGTCGGTGTGGTGCCGATCGTCAACCTCGAATGGATCCAGAAGGTGATTCGGGACAAGACCGAACGCGGCTATTCCAGTGAGGCCGTAATCGATACGATCCTGCGCCGCATGCCCGATTACGTGAAATACATCTGCCCCCAGTTCTCCCACACCTACGTCAACTTCCAGCGCGTCCCCACCGTGGACACCTCGAACCCCTTCATCGCCCGCACCATCCCCACCGCGGACGAAAGTTTCGTCGTCATCCGCTTCGCCGACCCCAAGGTCATCGACTTCCCCTACCTGCTGTCCATGCTGCACGACTCCTTCATGTCCCGCCCCAACTGCATCGTCGTCCCCGGCGGGAAAATGGATCTGGCCATGCAACTCATCTTCACCCCGCTGATCCTGCGGTTGATGGATAAGCGGCCCAAGCGTTCTCGCTGATCGGTGCAGCAGTATGCGGGTGCACGCCCACCGGGAGTCGCGGGGGAGACGCGGGGCGGCGTACAGTGTCATAAGTTAATCGTCGTTCGCATGACGACCACAGACACAGTAGGGAGCCGTCATGACATCCGCGGTCATCGTCGACGTTGTTCGCACACCCTCCGGGAAGGGGAAACCCGGTGGTGGACTATCGGATGTGCATCCGGCGACACTGCTGGCCGATGTGCTGCGCACCCTGATCGAGCGCACTGACCTGGATCCGGCACTGGTCGATGATGTGATCGGCGGTTGCGTCACCCAGAGTGGTGAGCAGGCGCTCAATATCTCGCGCACCGCCGTGCTGGCCGCCGGATTCCCGGAGTCCGTGCCCGCAACGACCGTCGATCGGCAATGTGGGTCCAGCCAGCAGGCCGCGCATTTCGCGGCACAGGGTGTGATCGCCGGGGCCTACGACATCGCGATCGCCTGCGGTGTGGAGTCGATGAGCCGGGTTCCGATGTTCTCCAATGCCCAGGGAAAGGACGCCAACCGCGGTCCGCTGGCCCACCGGTTCCCGGAAGGTCTTATCGGACAGGGCATTTCGGCCGAAATCATCACCCAGCGCTGGAAGCTGGACCGCGAGACCCTCGACGCCTTCGCCGCTCGCTCGCACCGGTTGGCCGCCGAAACCGCCGCGGCTGGAGGGTTCGACAAGGAACTTGTCCCCGCGGGCACGCTCACCGCCGATGAGACCATCCGCCCGAGCACCACCGCCGAAGCTCTGGCCGGACTTCGCCCCGCCTTCACCGACGACGAGTTCAAGGCGCGCTTCCCGGAAATCGAATGGTCCATTACCCCGGGCAATTCATCCCCGCTCACCGATGGCGCATCGGCCGCCCTGATCATGAGCGAGGAAAAGGCGAATGCTCTAGGTCTGCGTCCGCGTGCCCGCTTCCACTCCTTCGCGGTCACCGGCGACGACCCGCTGCTCATGCTCACCGCCGTCATCCCCGCGACCCGCAAGGTCCTCGCACGCGTCGGGCTCACCATCGATGACATCGATGCCTACGAAGTGAACGAAGCTTTCGCCCCCGTACCACTGGTCTGGCAGCACGACCTCGACGCCGACCCCGCCAAACTGAACCCCCGGGGCGGCGCCATCGCCCTCGGTCACCCCCTTGGCGCCTCCGGCACCCGCATCCTCGCCACCCTGGTCAACCACCTCGAGCAGTCCGAAGGCCGTTACGGCCTGATGACCATGTGCGAAGCAGGCGGACTCGCCAACGCCACCATCATCGAACGCCTCTGACGCCTACAACTCGCCCTGTTCGCGGCGGTGTTCCAGGTCGCGCTGGCGCGCTTCCTCTTGGCGGCGGGCCTCGCGGCGCTGGGATTCGGCACGTTCACGCAGGCCGCGCAGGAAAGCTTCGTCATCGTCCGGATTCTGCGGGACGTAGCGGCCGGGCCGGTCGTATTCGGCGTAGCCGGTGGTCGAACGCGAGCCACTTTCGCGCAGTGGGCGGCCCGCGAACAGCCACAACAGTGCGCCCACGGTCGGCACCAGGATGACAACGATGAGCCACGCCGGCTTCGGCAGATTTCGGATGCCCGCATCGGGACAGGTGACGATGTCGACCAGGCAGTAGACCCACAGGGCCAATGTGATCAGGCCGAGTACTGCGTATGGCATCGAAATCTCCTCGGGCGCACGGCAACAGCTATGGCCTGCTCATCCGTGGTTTCCGAACGTTCGATGGTCACCCCCCGCCGAACCGGCCTGCATGGAGGGTACACGGCGCGTTCGAGCGCATCAGTCCGGCAGCAGCGGAACCGAGAGGCCTTCGCCGCGACCGATGAGGGCGGCGCGGGTAACGGCGGCCGAGCCGAAGCGGCGGCGCAGGTCGTCGAGGGTGGCATCGAGGGTGTTGGTGGCGCGGGGTTCCAACGGCAGGGTGAGTTGGACGGCGTCCGCGTTGTCGAGGTTGGTCAATGCCAGGCCGATGAGGGTGAGGCCGCGCTCCTGGATCATGGGCATCGCGGTGCTGAGCAAGGTGCGCGCGGCGTACAGGATGGTTTCGGTGTGATCGGTGGCCTCGGGCAGAGTGTGCGAGCGGGTGGCGCGGGTGAAATCGTCGAAACGCATGCGCAGCACCACGGTTCGGGTCACTCGGCCGGCTGCGCGCAATCGGCGGCCGAGGCGGTCGGTGAGGCCGTGCAGGTAGGCCTCGATCTCGTCGGGCGGTCGGTGCCGCCGACCGAGTGCGCGTTGCGCGCCGATGGAGCGGCGGCGGACGCCGGTTTCGACGCGACGCGGGTCGCGCGCCCAGGACAGTGCGTACAGGTGCCGGGCCGCGGCGGGTCCGAGGATGGCGCGCAACGGTGATTCACCGAGTTCGGCGAGTTGACCGATGCGGGTGATGCCGTGTTCGTGCAGGGTGCGGGAGGTGACCTCGCCGACGCCCCACAGTCGTTCGACCGATAGTGGGTGTAGGAAATCGAGTTCGAGTTCCGGCGGCACCAAGCGCAACCCGTCGGGTTTGGCGACCGCACTGGCCACCTTGGCCAGGAATTTCGTCCGCGCGATACCGACCGAAATCGGCAGCCCGACCTGCTCGCGCACCGCATCCCGCAACCGCCGCCCGATTTCGACGGGTTCGCCCGCGATCCGCCGCAGCCCACCCACATCGAGGAACGCCTCATCGATCGAAATGCCCTCGACCACCGGCGTCGTGTTGTGGAAGACCTCGAAGACGGCCTTGCTCGCCTCGGCATAGGCCGACATGCGCGGCGGCACCACGATCGCATGCGGGCAAAGCCGCAGCGCCGCACCACCATTCATCGGCGTACGCACCCCGAACGCCTTCGCCTCATAGCTGGCCGCCAGCACGACCCCGCCACCGACGATCACCGGCCGCCCCCGCAGCCGCGGATTATCGCGCTGTTCCACCGAGGCATAGAACGAGTCGAGATCCGCGTGCAGGATCGACGCCTCGGCCCGCGCCTCGATCCGCGGCCGTCGGGAACGCGGCGCAATCGTTGGGCGGGCAGACTCGGACACGAACATATGTTCGCATAGATCACCGTCTAGCGCGTCAAACTTCTTGGCAGGGTTGGTCGGTTTACGCTCCGAGCACATCGAGCCAGGAAGGAGCCGGTCTGTGGCCAGGTCACGGCGGTTGAAGGTCTCGGTCGAGGACAACGTGCGGGTGGTGTTGTCGGTGCTGGCCGGGGAAATGAGCGCCGCGGGGGCGGCGCGGGGTGAGTACGGCGTCGGTAGGCAAGTGGAAGCAAGCCTTCCTCGGGGCAGGGACTAAACCTCTACAACACGATCAGGCCGCACCAGGCGCTCGGCGATCGAACACCGAGCGCGGCCTACATCAGCGTTGACCAGCGAAAAACCGCTCGATAGCGGCATGCCAGTGCATGGTGAGATCTCATGCCACGAGGCCCTTTAATGGGCAAATCCCAGTGATGGGAAGTTGGTCGAGGATTGCGTGCCTAGCGTCGTGCCGAGACCGCGCCGGTCCCACCGTCATAGAAATCGACATCTCCGCATTCCTCCAGAGGTTGTTGTATGGCTCGCACTACCCCGCCACGTCCGGTCGATCCAGTGGCCGTTTTTCCCGAGCTGGCGGCGCTGGCCCGCACCGCGACCCGCTTGCATCCGCGTCCGGGAACACCATCAGCGCAAGACAGTTCGATCGGCGGGCCACTGCTGTGGCCGGCAAGTGAGCCCTGGCCGCACTGCCACGCTGAGGACCACCGCTTCGAACGGCTCCCGACGATCTCTTTGGCGAACACCAGGCTGGAGCGGCGGATGCGCGCGGCCAGAAACAGTGAGGGCAGAAATTACACACGAGAGGAGAAGGAAATCCTCGACCGGATGCAGGAGCGCCCCGCGACCGACGGTCCGATCGCGATGCTACCGGTCGCGCAGTTGTACGTCCGTGACGTGCCCGGTCTGCGTCCGCCCGAGGGAACGGATCTGTTGCAAGTGCTGTGGTGCCCCTACGAGCACGACGTCGATGGCCTGCCTCAGACCGCACTGTTCTGGCGGTCCGCAGTGGCGGTCACCGACGTCCTGGTCGATCCGCCGGAACCGGCGGAGTACGAGGAGGACCTGGTGCCCGAACCGTGCACGATCGATCCGGAACAGGTAATCGAATACCCACACTCGGGGGAACTCGAGCAACGAGTGGATCAGTGGACCTGGGCCCAGATTCCCGGTGTCGACTTCGACGATCTCGAAGAATGGGACAGTCCGTACAGTGCGTTCTGTATCGCGCCCGGAACGAAGATCGGCGGCTTTATCAAGTGGGGTATGCAAGACCCTTACCCGGACCCCTGCCCCGCCTGCGGCACCGCAACCGAGCCACTGCTGACGATCGCCAGCCGCGAGTGGGAGTACAACGAGCGCCACTGGATACCGTACGAGGACCAGGCCGCCGGCAACTCGCGGGAACCGGCCCAGATCTGTATCTCCGATGTCAACGACCTGATCATCCGAGTCTGCCCGACATCACATGAGCACACGCACATCCAGATGATGCAATAACCAATTGTGCCCCGAGCGTTTGGTTCCACGGTCACCGCGAAACCTGGCATCGGCTTACTGCCCGAACCGGTAGATGAAACGTGGGGCCGGTTGCGGCATCTCGGTGCGCGACCTGAGCAGTTGTCGGTGGAGATGGTCAGCCGAATCCAGCAGCTGCGCGCATTACTGGAAATGCGTGTGGCCCGCCGCGCTGGACAGCGCGCGCCAACCGTTCCGATCTCGCACCTGGGTCGCGACGTCGAGCGTGATCTGCGATCGCGACGGCGGCGATCTGTCCCGCACCCGCCGCCTCGGCATGACCCGCCTCGAGCAGGCCGTCCGCCGCGAGATCACACGCCGGGCAGGTCAGAAACCCTCGCTGCGGATCGCGCGCAACGTGTTCATCGCGCTCGACGACCCGGCCGGGGTGGTCGCGCACCGGCGCGGCGCGCTGGAACGAGTGCAGCTGTTGCTGGGCGACTGGATCGAAAACCAACGCCGCCTCACCGACACCGAGGACCGAATGACAGCCGTGCTCAACGATCTTCGACTCACCGACCTGGTCACCTCCATCACCGGACTGTCCGCGGTCGGTGCTGCCGCGATTCTGGCCGAGACTGGTGACCCCACCCGGTTTGCCACTGCCCGCTCTCTGGTCGAACACGCTGGACTGGTACCCCGGGAGAAAGCTGTCGGGCACGTTCACCGGATGCACCAGACTCACCGGCCAAGGCCGGCCCAGCCTGCGCCTAGCCGCCTGGCGCGCGGTCTGGGGTGCCCAACGCGCCAACCCTGTCTATGCCGCCGGCTACCGGCACCTGACCAGCCGCGACGACAACAAACTCAGCCCCACTCGAGCCCAAGCCGCCATCGCCGCCGCCATCCTGCGACCCCTGCATGCCGTCATCACCACCGGCCGACGCTGGGATCCACACACCGCCACCCACGGCACACGACCAACCGACACCCCAATCCCGGTGGCCGCCTGACCAATTGAGCGGCCATCGAGCGGCCGGTCGGGGCGAGCCCTACGCGGCATCGAGACACTTCGTGATCTCGCTGGAAATCATGGGCAGCCCCGCCCGTCGTCACCTCAACCCGGCTACACGCTGCCGGGACCAACCCCCTCACCGCTATGCCGGGACCACGGCGGATGAGGGCACCGACCGAACCGCTTGACACAAAACGACTTACGCTGATTTGCGGATGTTGTCGGCTAGAGGCGTATCGCCGTACGGACGAGGTCGGCGACGGCTTTGGATCTGCTGTGTGGTGGCCAGGCGATGACGGTCGTGACGGTTGGTGCGTCCGGCACGGGCACGATGGCGTGATCGTCGCGTAGCTGGGCTCGCAGCGATTCGGGCATGAGCGCGCATGCCCGGCCGAGCGTGATCAGCTGGGTCAATTGGGTATGGTCGCGAACCTGCGGGCCGGGGCCGTCGGGATAACTTCCATCCCGTCGAGGCCAGCGTGGCAGGGGCAGGTCGGTCAGGGCGTTGACCTCGGCCATCGACATGTGGGGTCGGTTGGCGAGGGGGTGCCCTGCGGGCAGGACCACGACCTGCTGTTCGGTGTGCAGGTCTTCGGTGTCGAATCCGGCCGTCGTGTCGTAGGGCCGGTGGAGCAGAGCGACGTCGGCATGCCCGTTGCGTAGCAGGCTTTCCGGTTCGCCGGGGCCGCAGAGCATCACCTCGACTGCGACAGCGGAGGGTTCGGCGGCGTAGGCGTCCAGCAGCTTCGACAACAGTTCTCTGGACGCTCCTGCCTTGGTGGCCAGCACCACCCCGGGCCGGTCGGCAGCGGCGCGGCGGGTGCGGCGCTCGGCGGCTTCGACCGCTTCGAGGGCGAGCCGGGCCTCCCGCAGCAGCACCGACCCGGCCTTGGTCAACATGATTGCGCGGGAATTGCGGTGCAGCAGAACGACTCCGAGCCGCCGTTCGAGCTGCTGGATCGCTCGCGACAGCGGTGGTTGCGCCATCGATAGCCGTTGCGCCGCCCGCCCGAAGTGCAACTCCTCGGCGACGGCGACGAAATATCGCAACTCCCGCGTCTCCACCAGGTCATGGTAACCGGCGCTTACCACGATCAATACCCGTGCGGTATCGCCGCCCACTCGATCGGTCTTGGACGCTACATCCGGAATCGCAGCAGGATCGGCGGTGTGAGTGAACAGACTATCGCGCTGGTGACCGGCGCGAACAAAGGAATCGGATACGAGATCGCCGCTGGCCTGGGCGCCCTCGGCTGGCGAATCGGTGTGGGCGCGCGTGATCGGCAACGCCGCGACACCGCGGTGGAGAAGCTGCGCGCGGCCGGGACCGATGCGTTCGGTGTGCCGCTCGACGTGACCGACGACGCAAGTGTGGCCGCGGCGGCCGAGCTGATCTCCGACCATGCCGGAGGCCTCGATGTTCTGGTCAACAATGCCGCGATCACCGGCGGTAGCCCACAGACACCGACCACGCTCGATCCCGCGACCGTGCGAGCTGTCGTGGAAACCAACGTGATCGGGGTCATCCGGGTCACCAACGCGATGCTGCCGATGCTGCGCGCCTCGGCCTCACCGCGAATCGTCAACATGTCCAGCAGCGTCGGCTCGCTCGCCCTGCAAACCACACCCGGCATCGACATGGGCCCGGTTCCCGCCGCCTACTTGGCCTCGAAGACCTTCCTCAACGCCCTCACTATCCAGTACGTCAAGGAACTGGGTGATACCGACATCTTGATCAACTCCGGCTGTCCCGGTTTCACCGCCACCGACCTCAACGGTTTTCGCGGCGTCCGTACACCGCAACAGGGTGCGGCGATCGCGATTCGCCTCGCGACCCTGCCCGACGACGGCCCGACCGGCGGATTCTTCGACGACGCCGGAACGGTGCCCTGGTGACGGGCGCGCCGGTGGCCACCATTCCCGTTCTCGAAGTCAGCCGCGCGTCGCGCGTCGGAGGAGAAGCACGACAATGACAAAGGCAGTCAGATACGACGAGTTCGGCGGAATCGAGGTCTTGCGGGTCGACGAGGTCGACCGCGCTGTGCCCGGGGACGAGCAGGTCCTCGTGCGGGTCACAGCGGCAGGCATCAACCCCGGTGAGGCAGCCATCCGAACCGGCGCGATGGCTGACATCTTTCCCTCGACCTTTCCGTCCGGGCAGGGCAGCGATCTCGCCGGGGTTGTCGCGGAAGTCGGCGTCGGAGCCGACCGATTCTCGGTCGGCGACGAGGTGATCGGGTTCTCCGAGAAGCGAGCCGCCCAGGTCGAGTTGGTCCTGGTCGACGTCGACAACCTCACACCCAAACCGCGCAACGTCTCATGGGAGGTGGCGGGCGGCCTATACGTCGCCGGCGTGACGGCATGGGGGGCAGTACATTCCGTGCAACTCGACAAAGCGGAGACCGTTGTCGTCTCCGCCGCAGCCGGAGGAGTCGGCTCGCTCGCCGTTCAGCTCGCACGCCGTGCCGGAGCCACGGTCATCGGCCTGGCGAGCCTGTGCAACCACGAGTGGCTGCAAAGCCACGGTGTGATCCCGGTCGTATACGGTGACGGCGTCATCGACCGGATCAAGGCCGCCGCACCGGGCGGCATCGATGCCTTCATCGACACCCACGGCGGCGGGTACGTCGAACTGGCCCTTGCTCTCGGCGTCGCGGTCGAGCGGATCGACACCATCGCCGATTTCGCCGCGGCCGCGAAGTACGGAGTCAAGACCGAACCCGGAACCAACACCAGGCCGGGCGCCGAGGTACTCGCCGAACTGGCCGCCCTGATCGCCGAGGGACACCTCGAAGTCCCGATCGCCAACATCTACCCGTTGACACACGTCCGCCAGGCCTACACCGAACTCGAACGCCGACACACCCACGGCAAAATCGTACTGAGGCCCTAGCCGGCACCACAGAGTCCGGCACGCCTCCAGCGGACTACTCAACCGCCGGGGCAGGCCCGTCAGCACGGTTGTCTGCCTCCCCAAGACCACGACACTGCCGAAACCACGGTCGATCAGACGCAGCGCCGAAACCCGAAACATCGGTAGGAATGCTTGACTCGTTCCAGAAAGCGGACGAGACTCCTGGGCGTGCCCACGGACACGGAATTCCAGCAGATGCTGCGGGGAGTTTCGCTTCGCGTGACCGCTCCGCGTATTGCGATTTTGAGTGCGGTGCACGACGATCCGCACGCCGACACGGATTCGATCATCCGCGCGGTGCGATCGCGTCTGTCAGCGGTGTCGCACCAGGCGGTGTACGACTCGTTGCGCGTGCTCACCGCCGCGGGCCTGCTGCGATGCATTCAGCCGTCCGGCTCGGTCGCGCGGTATGAAACACGGGTCGGTGACAATCACCACCACGTCGTATGCCGGTCGTGCGGATCGATCGCCGATGTCGACTGCGCGGTCGGCGAGGCCCCGTGCTTGACCGCGACCGACGACCGCGGCTTCTCGATCGACGAGGCCGAGGTCATCTACTGGGGCATGTGTCCCGATTGCGCCACGTCGCACGCCGATTGATCGCGTCCTGATCGCCGCCCGCATACCCATTTCAGGAAGGAATGTCATGACATCCGACCGCCGCCCTCCCGCTCCTGAGACCGGAACTCGAAGCGCAAGCGAGAGCGAGAACCCAGCCATCCCATCCCCGACTCCGCAGACCGACCATCGCCCCCGCACCAACAAGGACTGGTGGCCCGAGCAGATCGACGTCTCGGTGCTGCACGCACATTCGTCCAAGGCCAACCCGCTGGGGGCGGATTTCAACTACGCCGAGGAGTTCAAGAAGCTCGATGTCGACGCTCTGAAGGCCGATGTCGCCGCCGTCCTGACCGACTCGCAGGACTGGTGGCCTGCGGACTACGGCAACTACGGTGGTCTGTTCATCCGGATGAGCTGGCATGCGGCGGGCACGTACCGCATCGCCGACGGGCGCGGTGGCGGCGGTCAGGGGGCGCAGCGCTTCGCGCCACTCAACAGCTGGCCGGACAATGCCAGTCTGGACAAGGCTCGTCGGCTGTTGTGGCCGGTCAAGCAGAAGTACGGCAACAAGATCTCCTGGGCCGACCTGTTGGTGTTCGCCGGTAATGTCGCTCTCGACTCGATGGGCTTCCAGACCTTCGGCTTCGGTTTCGGCCGCCCCGATATCTGGGAGCCGGAAGAGGTGTTCTGGGGCTCGGAGGACACCTGGCTCGGCGATGAGCGCTACAGCGGTGACCGTGACCTGGCGAAGCCGTTCGGCGCGGTCCAGATGGGCCTGATCTATGTGAATCCGGAAGGGCCCAACGGCCGCCCGGATCCGGTGGCCGCCGCGCGGGACATCCGCGAGACGTTCGGCCGCATGGCGATGAACGACGAGGAGACTGCCGCACTGATCGTCGGCGGCCACAGTTTCGGCAAGACCCACGGTGCGGGCGATGCCGACCTGGTCGGTCCCGAACCCGAAGCGGCCCCGCTCGAGCAGCAGGGCCTGGGCTGGAAGAGTGCACACGCGACCGGCAAGGGTAAGGATGCCATCACCAGCGGTCTCGAGGTCGTCTGGACTGCCAGTCCGACCAAGTGGGACAACGGCTTCCTGCAGAACCTGTACGGCTATGAGTGGGAGCTGACCAAGAGCCCGGCCGGGGCGTGGCAGTACAAGCCGAAGGACGGTGCGGGCGAGGGGACCATTCCGGATCCGTTCGGCGGGCCCGCCCGAACCCCGACCATGCTGACTACGGACCTGTCGCTGCGGGAAGATCCGATCTATCGGGAGATCACCCGCCGCTGGCTGGATCACCCGGAGGAACTGTCCGAGGCATTCGCCAAGGCGTGGTACAAGCTGCTGCACCGTGATATGGGACCGCTCAGCCGCTACCTCGGGCCATGGGTTCCCGGGCCGCAGCTGTGGCAGGATCCGGTTCCGGGCGTCGATCACGAACTGGTCGATGAACAGGATGTCGCGGCGCTGAAGCGAAACGTCCTCGGCTCCGGCCTCTCGGTCGCGCAGCTGGTCAAGACCGCGTGGGCGGCCGCGGCGAGCTTCCGCAGCACCGACAAGCGCGGTGGTGCCAACGGCGCCCGGATTCGGCTCGCACCCCAGAAGGATTGGGAGGTCAACGAACCCCCCGAGTTGGCGAAGGTACTGCCCGTGCTCGAGCAGATCCAGCAGGAGTTCAACGGTTCGGCCGCCGACGACAAGAGGGTGTCGTTGGCCGACCTGATAATCCTCGCCGGGTCCGCGGCGGTGGAGAAGGCGGCAAAGGACGCCGGCCACGACATCACGGTGCCGTTCGCACCCGGACGGACCGACGCGACGCAGGAGAACACCGATGTGGAATCGTTCGCGGTCCTGGAACCGCGGGCGGACGGGTTCCGCAACTACGTGCGGTCCGGTGAGAAGGCCCCGCTGGAGCGTCTGCTGCTCGACCGGGCGTACATGCTCGACGTGACGGCTCCGGAGATGACGGTACTGGTCGGCGGCCTGCGCGCCTTGGGCGTCAACTACGGCGGCAGCAAGCACGGTGTGCTCACCGAGCGTCCAGGCCTGCTGACAAACGACTTCTTCGTCAACCTGCTCGACATGCGCACGGAGTGGAAGGCGTCCGAGTCGGCGGAAAACGTCTACGAAGGTTTCGACCGGTCCTCCGGCCGGTCCAAGTGGACGGCCACCGCCAACGACCTCATCTTCGGCTCACACTCGGTGCTGCGCGCGGTAGCCGAGGTTTATGCGCAGCAAGACGGCACGGAGAGGTTCGTGAACGACTTCGTCGCCGCATGGGTCAAGGTGGTCGACAACGACCGGTTCGACCTCGCCTGATCTCGACTCGGCCCCATCCAGAGATTCGATGGGGCCCAGTCGGCCGGGGGAGGTGTGGCAGCACCGTAGCGCGTCACGCCTGTTTCGACGCCAGCTCGACAACGGTGACATCAGAGGGGGCACCGACCCGGACCGGAGGTCCCCACGCGCCCGCTCCGCGGGTGACATAGAGCTGAGTGTCACCGTAGCGTTCCAGGCCCGCGACGGTCGGATTGGCCAGGCCCGCAAGGAAATTGCCGGGCCAGAGCTGACCGCCGTGGGTGTGGCCGGACAGTTGCAGGTCCACGCCGAACTCGACCGCATCGTGGATCTGCACCGGCTGATGTGCCAGCAGTACCGCGGTACGCGCGAGGTCACGGTCGCCGAGCGCGGCGGCGAAATCCGGCCCCTGCCCGATACGTCCACCCTGAATATCGTTGACACCGGCGAGGTCGAAATACGGCAGCTCGGTGCGGCTATTCGCCAGCAGCCGCAGTCCGAGTTCCTGCACATGCTCGATCCACTGCTCGGCGCCGGAGAAGTACTCGTGGTTGCCGGTGACGAAATAGGCGCCGTGACGCGCGTGCAACCGCGACAGCGGCTCGACCGCCGAGCGCAGGTGCTCGACGCTGCCGTCGACCAGATCGCCAACCACGGCAACGAGATCCGGTTGTGTGCCGTTGATTGTCTCGACCACTCGCTCGGCGAATCCGCGGCCCAGAATCGGACCGAGATGAATGTCGCTGACCACGGCGATCCGGAAGCCGTGCGCGGCGCGCGGCAGATTGGCCAGCGGCACTGTCAACTGCTTCACCCGCGGCCCGGCCAGCACGCTGTGGGTGCCGTATCCGACGGTGGACACCGCTGCCAGCGCCGCCGTAGTGCCCACCGCGCGGGAGACGAAGAATCGCCGTGAAACCGTCGCGGGATGATCCCCCGCCGCAGCCGCGGTTGTCGGAACGCCCTCGGACCTGCTCGAATTCGCAATCCAACGCCGGAAAAGCGGCCGCACCAGCTCACCCGCCAACAGCCACAGCACGAGATAGAGGAACAGCGCCCCCCACATATAGCCGGGCCAGGCGATGATCTGGGTGAGCAGGAACGGAACCCCGGCAGATTCGGATGCAAACGCGCCGACCAACAGCGCTGTCCCGGCAATGATCACCCCGGTCCCCACCCGGCGGGCGATCGATCCGCGCTCGGTCGTATCCCGCACGAGCCGCCGCCACAGATACCAGTGCACGCCGACCACTCCCAGAACGACGATTACCGCACCGACGACGATTCCCACAACGACCACCACGTCCACGGCAGCACTCTATGTCCGGTCGAAGACAAGATGTGCGTAATGCATTGTGGCGTTTGCTGTATGCCGCTGCGCAAATGGTCCACCCTCAAATCGGCGCACCCGCAATGGCCTGAAGTTGGCGCACCCTTTCAATGGAAGGTGAGGTGGTTGAAGTGGCGGAAGCTTCGATCCGCGCCGAGACAGCAGACACGCTTCGAGGACTCGCGGCTGGACAAGTGAGTTCTGGCACGCTGCGCCCCTACGTCGACGGTGCCTACGTCGATGTGCCCAACGCCGCCGCATTGGATCGGGAGCGCGAGTACTACGGCGCCAACTGCGAGCGGCTACGTCAGGTGAAGGCCCGATACGACCCGGAGAACGCGTTCAGCTTCGAGCAGAGCGTGCCGCTATCGAGCGAATCTACGGTATGACTACGTAGCAATGAGCCGAGCCAGCTACCCTGGGACGTCAGAGATGTCCAGTAGTTGATGAGGGAGTCGGCATCGTGCGTGGATTCGGGGATTTGGAGGCGGTGATCATGGACCGCATTTGGGATCGGGACGCGGAGACCACAACGGTCCGCGAAATCTTCGACGAACTGGCCGCCGAGCGCGGTATTGCCTACACCACGGTCATGTCGACCATGGACAATCTGCACCGCAAGGGCTGGTTGGCGCGCGAACGCGCGGGCAAGGCATATCGGTACTGGCCGACGCTGACCCGCGAGGAACACAGCGCGCGGCTCATGCTGGAGGCGCTGGGCTCCGGCGGGCGCTCGGATCTGGTGCTCAGCCATTTCGTCGATCGGATCAGTGAGGAGGAGTCGGCCGGACTGCGTGCCGCGCTGCGCCGGCTAACCTCGCGCAAAACTCCAGAGGCGCCGTGAACGTAGCCGTCAGCCTGATGATCTACGGCAGTTTGGTGGCCACCTTCGGCCCGACCGTGCTGCGCAGACTGACCCGGCGCGGCGTCGCGCCTCGGCTCGGGGTGCTCGCCTGGCTGGTCGCGATCGCGGGCGCACTGGGTGCGTGGGCCATCGCGGCCGCCATGCTGATCGTCGAATTCGCCACCTACTGGCATCCCATCGATACGCTGCGCGACTGCTATAGCGCGCTGGCCACGCCGATGCGCCCGCACGGTGGCCTGCTGGTCCAAGTGGGAACTCTGACCTGCGCGGCGCTGGTCGCCATCGCACTCCTCGGCATCCTGGCGCACGCCGCACAGGCGATGTTGTTCATGCGACGCAAAACCATCGCACACGCACGCGCCGTTCGCATGGTCGGTCGGCGCGTGCCCGGTGTCGGTGCGGTCGTGCTGGATTCGCCGGAGCGCCAAGCCTATTGCGTGGCCGGACGGCCCGACACCATAGTCGTCACCAGCGCGGCCGTCGACGCGCTGACCGAGAAGCAGCTCGCCGCGGTGCTCGCCCACGAGCACGCACATCTGAGCGAGCGGCATGCCGGACTGCTCCGATTCCTGCGCGGCATCGCGATCACGCTGCCCGGGATGCGTCTGGTGACCGACGGGGTGCACGAAATCGGCCGACTACTCGAGATGTGCGCCGACGATACGGCGGCGCGCACACACGGCCGGGAGCCGCTGCTCGGAGGCATGCTCGCGATCGTCGGCGCGACCGAACCGCTCCCGGCGGGTGCGTTGGGCGCAGCGGCCACCGCCGTACTGGACCGGGCCGAGCGCTTGATGGCGCCGGTCGGCGCGGTGCATCGCGCGACGAACCGGACCGCATTGCTCGCCGTGATGGCGGCGACCGTAGTGGGTCTTCTCGAGATTGCGGTCGGAGTACTGTTCTGCAGCACAGTGCTGGGATGAACCGGTACTGCACCGGACCCGGTAGGGGTCGGGTCCGGTCGGTCGGCAGAACAGAGGAGGGGCATAGGTGCACGTCACCTGGGATCAGGTTTTCGCTTGGCGGCTGCGCAGGCAATTCGTGGCGTCACCCGACGATGTCGGGGTCACCCAGATCGTCGAGCGACTGTGCGGTGTGCAGGCCCAGGTAACCGCGGCCGCGGATCTCGCGGTGGCGCTGCGGCGCAGTAAACCCGATCCTGGTGCGCTACTACCGGAATTGGCGGCGGGCACCTTGATGAAGACTTGGGCCATGCGCGGAACATTGCACGCGCTTGCCCCTGACATGGCGGCCGCAATCCTCTCCTTGATCGGCTCCGCCCGCACCTGGGAAAAGCCCGCGTGGCAGCGCACGTTCGGGGCGTCGCCCGCGGAGGTCGCGGCGCTGGCCGATGCGGTGGCGCAGGTGCTCGATGGCATGGTGCTCAGCCGGGACGAACTGGTCGAAGCGCTGGTCGCCGAACCCGCATTCCATCGGCTCGGTGCGGAATTGCGCTCCGGCTGGGGTGCGCTGCTCAAGCCGCTGGCCTGGCAGGGGGCACTGTGTCACGGTCCCGCGCAAGGTAATCGGGTCACTTTCACCAGCCCGGCCCATTTGATCAACGGTTGGCGCGGCCTACCCGAACCCGATGCCGCCGCACCCTTGGCTATTACCGGCTACCTCGGCGCGTACGGCCCGGCGACCCCGGACACCTTCGACGCCTGGCTCAGCCGCAACAGTCTGAAGAAAACGACGGTGCGCCAATGGTTCTCGGAACTCGGTGACGCACTCACCGAGGTCGATATCGCGGGCCGGCGCGCCTACATACTCACCGAACACGCCGACGAACTGGCCGCCACGAAACCGACCGGCACCTCGGTACGCCTGCTGGGCGCCTTCGACCAATACGTCCTCGGACCGGGCACCGGCGACACCGAATTGCTCCCGACCGAACATCGCGCCCGGGTTAGTCGGGCAGCGGGCTGGATCTCTCCCATCCTGGTCGTCGACGGCCGTATCGCGGGCACCTGGGAGACCACCGCCGACGATCTGTCCGTCACCACTTTCGACGGCTCACTACCCCCGACCCGCGACCTCAAAGCCGCCGCCAACCACGTCGCCGCAGCCATGGGCCACCCCGGATTCACCGTCCACGTGGCGTAGCAACCACACCTGGTCGAGATCACCACGCGGCGGCGGTGATCGTCTCCGGATTCAGCCGAGGACCCGGCGGGTTTGCCGGGCAGAGGCGAGTAGTGCGCCGCCGCGATCCCAGATATCGATGTCGTCCACCGACCAACCGCCGCCGGTGCTGACATTGGTCGCGCGGACGAGGACCGGCTGGCGGGTCAGCCGGGCCAGATCGGTGTGCAGATGCATCGAGAACGCCACCGTCGGCACCGCGACCGGCATGGTCAGGGTGGGGAAGAGGCCGGGCGGCAGTGCGTCGGCCAGCACCGCGAGCGTCGCGGCGTCGATCGGCAGTTCGGGGACCAGCGAGATCCACGCGCACATCCAGGCCTCGTCCGTGCCGGTCAGCGGAAGCGGCCCGGCGGCCGGTCGGATTTCGAAATGTGCTCCCACAGGGACGATTTCGGGTGGCAGCCGGAACTGGACGCAGTCGTACGGCGCGGGCACCTCCGGCGCGGTGGTCGGCGGGAGGTCGGGTACCCGGGTCGGCGTGGTCCGGCCGAAGGTGACCGCGGCGGATGCGACGGACTTGCCCTCCTGATCGGCCGTCACCTCGACAACCGCGGTGCTGCGCCCCATCGGGTGCGCGATTGCCCGGAACGTGAGGACTCCGTCGGCCGGGCGGCCCAGGAACCGCAGATCCACTGCGCGCACCGGCAGATCGGTACCGCCTGCGCGTCGGGCGACCTCGACCAGCAGTCCGGCGATCACGCCACCGTGCGGCCCCGCCCACCCGCGCCAGGACTTATCGATCCGGGCCCGCCAGATGCGGTAGTCGGTCTCGGCCAGTGCGAACTCATCGCCCAGCCGACTAGTCAGTTGCATCATGAAACGAACCATAGGCTAGTGAGTTCTTTGAAGCAACCGACTATGCTGAGGCTCATGCGCAGGACCAGTTTCGACGAGATGAACTGCTCGGTCGCCCAGTGTCTGGAAGTGGTCGGCGAATGGTGGACGCTACTGATCGTGCGTGACGCGCTCTTCGGCGTGACCCGCTTCGACGACTTCCGCGCGCGCCTCGGCATCGCCCGCAATGTGCTCACCCAGCGTCTGGAACACCTTGTCGCGCACGACATCATGGTCAAGGTGCCCTATCAGGAGAATCCGGTCCGCTACGACTACCGGCTGACCCCCAAGGGCCGGTCACTATGGCTGGTCGTCAATGCCATGCGGCAATGGGGTGACGAGTGGGCCGCACCCGACGGCCCGTCGGTGCAAGCCGTGCACGAATCCTGCGGTAAGACCACGGTGATCGAACCGGTCTGCGCCGAATGCGGTGAGCGGGTGCGCGGGCGGGACCTGCGCCCCGTCGATGGTCCCGGCGCGGCGGGCGGACGCTCCATCCTGCCCGCCGACCTTCAGCACGCCCACTGATCGATACGTCCATTAGGCTGCGGCGGTGGCGGATGGGCGAGTGCGGAAGCTGATCGACACGGTCGCGTGGGTATGCATCGAAGATGGACGTATCCTGTGCGCCCGCCCGAAGGGCAAGGACATCTTCTACATTCCGGGCGGCAAACGCGAGGGCGCGGAGTCGGATCTGCAGACGCTGCTGCGTGAGATCGAAGAGGAACTGACCGTCGCACTGCTCCCGGAAACCGTCGCCCACGTCGGCACCTACGAGGCCGCACTGCACGGGCCGGCCAACGATGTGGTCGTCCGGATGAGCTGCTACATCGCCGACTACCGCGGCACCCTCGCGGCCAGCAGTGAGATCGAAGAGGTCGCCTGGTTCTCCTATGCGGATCGCGCGCTGGTGCCGCCGGTCGATCAACTGCTGTTCGACGACCTGGTCGATGCGGGCCGATTGGCCTGAGGTGCCCGCGCACGCGCCGCGCGGGATACGGTCGATGGCATGACCACGGTTCGCTCACTGTTGCGTTGGGCCGCATATGCGTTGGTTGCGCCGGTGATCGGTCTCGGCCCCATAGCGAGCCGGTTTCGGGTTCCGCGCCGGTTGCTGGGCATATTCATCGCGCCGCGCGATTCCCTGGCAGTGCGTGCGGTAGTGCATTCGGTGCTGGCCGGTGTTGTCGGCCTGCTGACCTGGTTTCTCGCCTTTCTGGCAACAGTCGCAGCGGTGCGTGGAATCTTCTATCCGCTCATCGCGGACAACGATCTCGAGCACTCGTGGGGTGGTCCGACGCTGGCCGGGGCCTGGGCGGTACACGCGCTACTCGGGGTTGGGCTACTGCCCGTATGGGGACTGGCGCTGGCTGGACTCGGTGCGGTGCAGGTGCGCCTGACCCGCCGGTTGCTCGGTCGGCACGGCCCGTGGTGGCCGATTCCGGTATCGCTGCTGCTGGCCGTCGGTGGCGCGCTGCTCTTCATCTCGTGGTTGCATCAGGCCTGAAAGCGGCACAACCCTTCAAAAGTAACTCCGATAGATTGCGAACCGGCGTTCGGTGAACACACCGAACGCCGGTTCGTCGGCTGCCGCAACGACTGGAAGGGCGACGGCATTACCGGCCACCACCTCAGCACTCGGCTGGAATACCGGTAGCCGCGATCAGGTGGCGACCGGAGCTCGCCCGGCTCGTTCGATGAGGTGCTGTACCAGGTTCAGTAGTACTTCTTTGGCGGAGGCGCGGTTGCGGGCGTCGCACAGCATGACCGGGATGTGGTTGTCGAGGTCGAGTGCGTCGCGGACTTC
>NZ_JBITMA010000014.1:0-191904 GCF_044465765.1 Nocardia sp. NPDC049526
GAAGTCCGCGACGCACTCGACCTCGACAACCACATCCCGGTCATGCTGTGCGACGCCCGCAACCGCGCCTCCGCCAAAGAAGTACTACTGAACCTCGTACAACACCTCATCGAACGAGCCAGGCGGGCTCCAGTCGCCACCTGAGTCGAGGAGATGCACCTCACCGATTCACAGGCGGTGGGCGACGTTGCACTGGCGGTTCGGATCGGATTCGGTGATGTTATTGCGTGTCCTCTCCATCACCGCGGAGAGGTCACCGAACTGGTGCAACAGCTGATCGGCGGTGCGTGCGTTGCGGTGTGCGACATGTGCGGCCCATGCCCAGCCGACGAGCGACGCGGAATACCAGTACAGCCGCCAGTCTGTCAGGTGCAGACCGCCACCGAGGCCGATGGCGAGCAGCACCATGAACAGCGCGGCGAGACCGGTATACAGCACGCGCTGGCGCGAAGCTGCATGCTGCGCCTGTTGCAGGCGCGGGATCCACGATTCGGCGGTCGCGTCCGGGGGTAACTCGCGAGCGTTCAATGCGCGGCTGATTTCACGATTCGCGCCTTTGTCGGCAGATTCGAACACTCGGACAGGACGCATATATCGCCACACGAGCACAGATCCGGCAACGACGGGTACGAGCATCAGCACGATGATGGCCACGACCATGATTCACCTGCCCGCAGTGTGGGCAAGATGGTCGAGGACTCCGTGCGCGAACCGCCATTGGAGGTGGATCGCAGTGAGGTTGACGGCCGAAGCGGCGAGCGCGAGCAAATAGATGTAGAGCATCACATTGTCCGCGTCCGGATTCCTCGCGATCTCGGTGATCAGCAGCGCCGACCAGAGCGCGGTGAGTGCGATGAACGGGCCGCGCAGCCGCATCGGACGCACCCGGGCGTAACCGAGATCGGGCATCCAATCCTGCGGCCCGTTGGGCGGAGTGGCCAGGCTGCGGCGCCGCTCCGGAATCACCAACCGGCGCAGGAGCCCGGCGATGACTGCAGTCAGCACAATGACGGCGATGAGATGCACAGGATGCGTGTCTTTCCTCGTGTGAGATTTCGTCGGCTTGCATGAATAGATTCGGTCAGGTGCGCAGTTGGCGATAGTCACCCATGGTGTGGACATCGCCCACCCCGAAGGGCTTCTCCTCACCGGCCGTCCTCCGTTGTCATAGGGGTCAGCGGGGAGCGCTGACCGCACCCTTGGGTGCCTTGATGGGGTGCCGCCGGTCGCGGAGCCTATTCATAGCCGGATTCCCCGGACCGCATCGAAGAGGAAAGCAATGGCAACTTCCGAACAACCGACCAGCACCGAACGACGTTGTGGTGGAACGCTTTACACCGAGCCGGTGCTGGTGATCGATCAGAAGCCCAAGCTGATCGAGATGTCCACCGCGTATGCGGTGCTGGACGAGAACGGCCAGCGACTCGGGTCCGTAGTGGAGGTCGGTCAGAGTCAACTGAAGAAGGCCGCTCGCTTTTTCGGTGACTTCAACAATTTCTACACCCACCGCCTCGAGATGCGAGATGCCTCGGACATTCCGGCGCTGACGGTGACCCGCCCTCGAAAGGTGTTCAAGTCGAAGGTCATCGTCGACGGGCCCGCCGGACAGCCGATCGGTCGGATTGTTCAGGAGAACTGGATGGGTAAAAAGCGTTTCGCGCTGCTTGCCGACGGCACCCGAATCGGGACGATCCACGCCGACCGGCTGCTCCAACCTCGAAGGTTCACGATCGTCGATCACACCGGCTCGGAAATCGCCCGGATCATCAGAACCACGGCAGGCCTGGAGCGGGCGATCGTGGCGGCCGAAACCTACGCGCTGATGATCGACAAGCGGTTGCGCGAACCGATCGCCAGCCTTGTCCTTGCGTCTGCGGTGGCGATCAACACCGCGATCATGCAGGTGAAATCCAGCACCGTGCTGGACCTGATCCCTTAGTCCGATCAGGATCTCCAGCCCCTGCCGGGAACATCAGCGGTCACGGTGCGGTGGACGGGTCGCCGCGGGCATGGATGCGCGGGCGCATCGAGCGATGAACCCTCGACGAACTCGCGCGGGTGGTCGTGGCTTGCACCATACCCACCGCCCCGGCGGAAGGTTCTCTGCGCTAACGGTTTTCGCGACGCGCGCCGTATCGAGGGGTTTCTTCGGCGATACGCCGCTTTGTGGTCTGCAGGTTCGATACGGTTCATCCCCAGTTTGGTTGCCGCGCAGGGGTGTCGGTGTCACCCTCACTACTGTGCCTACGCCCGAGCGGACGAACCCGGCCGGATACGCCGAGATCACCCCGGCGTACCGACTCCTCGACATAGTGCACGGCACGGCGCTCGCCCGTGCCGAGCGGCGGCTGCACCGCGAGTTCACGATCTTGTTCGACGCCAACACGATTCACCATTTCCTGCACGACTCCTACGCGCAGATCACGGCACGCGCGCCGGTGAAGCTGTACGTGCCGCTGCTGGCCGAGCGCTTCGCCCGGCAGCAGCTGCATGCTCGGGCCAAGGTGGAGGGCCGCGTCGAGCACGCGGTCCCGGTGGTGCTGTTCCTGTGCACATTCAATGCCGGACGTTCGCAGATGGCGCTGGGCTTCTTCGAGCACTACGCACGGGGTCGGGTATTGGCCTGGTCCGGCGGGTCCGAGCCGAGCGGCGCGCTCAACGCGGCGGCGGTCGCGGCCATGGCCGAGGTGGGCATCGACATCTCCCACGAGTTTCCCAAGACGTGGACCGACGAGATCATCCTGGCCGCCGACGTCATCATCACCATGGGGTGCGGCGACGTGTGCCCACTGGTGGCCGGCATCCGGTACGAGGATTGGGGGGTGGACGACCCGGCCGGGCTACCGGTGGCCGACGTGCGGCCGATCCGCGACGATATCCGCCGACGTGTGATCGACCTGCTGGCCAGCCTCGACCTCCCGATCACCTCCTGACCCAACCCCCGATACCGCTTCGCGCACCGGCACAGTGAGCATGGCGACAATCGTGTCGATGATCTCGACGGCGCTTCGCTGGATACGAGATCGAGCGCGGCTACTCCGGCGGGTGTGAATACATTGCTGATCGCTTTGCGGAGCCGTCGGTGATCCTCGCCGTCCTTGTCGGCGAGGCGGCGCAACGCCACCGCCTCGCCGAATACGGGTTCGGATGGTTATGACGGCGTGAGTGCCTTCATCAGCGCAGCGGCAGTTGCCTGGTCGATGCACGTCGGCTTACCACCGTTGGCGGAGTGGAATACACCGCCTTTGGTGGTTCCGGTGAAGTAGCACAGCGGGAACCCCGGTTGGCCTTCGGGGAAGGTCAGCGGCGGAGCGAGACCGTCGAGGGTCTCCTCGCGCAGTGCGCGCAGTCCCTTGATCGCATCCGCGCTGGTCGAAGACGGCGAGAGGTTGGCTGCTCTGGCCGCCGCCAGGAACAGCTGCCCACCTGCCCACGGCCACAGCAGCGGCGCGCTGAAGTCCCCGCTGCCCCGAAGGCCGGGAATGTATTTGTCGAGGGCGTCGCCGAAGTCCTTGATGGCGGGAATCGAGTCATCGGTGTACAGCGCGTTCGAGCCCGCGAAGATGCTGCCCTCGAAGTTCGGGTCCGTGGCCCACGCTCGCTGCAGGCTCACACCGGTAGGAGCCTGAATCGGTTTGTAACCCTGCTGCGCACACGAGGCCGCGATGCGCGAAATCGCCTCGACCGAGACGCCGGGGAATACGGCGTCGACACCCTTGTCCTTGAATTCGAGACAGGGAGCGATGTAGTTCGGCGCGGCAATCGCGACTTTCTCCGCCGAGAATCCCAGACCGGCCTGTTCGGCCATTGGTTTCAGCATCTGCGGAAGCTGCTCGCAGACCGGAATTTCGGCACAATAGTAGACGCCGAGGGTCTTCGCGCCCGCTTGTTTGGCCTGGGCCACCTCACCCAGCATCAGCACCGGCAGCGTGGTTCCGGAGGCGAAGAAGTTCGGGTCGGTGATGAACGGGGCATCGACCGGCTGTCCGCCGATGACCGGTATGCCCTTGCTGTCGACGTAATTCTGCCAACTCGAACTGACCAGGCTGGTCTGGCCGACGATTGCGACCACCTTGTCCTGTTCGACCAGTTTCTTCGCGACGGCCAGCGCTGTTGTCGGATTCTGCTCGTCATCGTATGCGACGAGTTTGACCGGGTGCCCATTGATTCCGCCGCGATCATTGACCCACGATGCCCATGCCTGCAGCACATCGCTGGCGTGTCCCACCGACGCGGCGGCCGGGCCGGTGCAGCTGCAGATCGACCCGATGAGGATCGGATCGCCCTTCAGCCCGCCATCGGAAACCTTCACTGGGCCAACGGATTCAGACCCGCCACTCGTCGAGTCGGCGGAACACGACGTGAGCGCGAGCGCCGCCGCCAGCATCGGCGCGGCCCACCACAGAAACCTTGTTTTCTTCATTACTCCACTCCTGTACGGATTCCGAGCATTCGATTCGCTACGCCCATCGCCCGGCCGCGGTTCCGGGTGGGTGTCCTGCCGGCAACGCCGGCAAGTCTGTGTGGCCGCCGTCGATGCCGAGATAGTTCTGCAGCACGGCATCTCGGTCGATATCTGCGGTGGGGCCGGCGAACGCGACGGTGCCGCGGCTGAGCAACACCACGTGATCGGCCATCGTCATGGCGTGGTCGACGTACTGCTCGACCAGCACAATCGCCGAGCCGGTGGTACGCAATTCGCCGAGCGCCGTGAAGATCTCGTCCACGACCAGCGGAGCCAGGCCCATGGACACCTCGTCGAGCAGGACAACCGATGGATCGGCCAGCCAGGCGCGCCCCAGTGCCAGCATCTGCTGCTGGCCACCGGATAGCGAGCCGGCCCGTTGATCGAGCTTCGCCCGCAGCGCGGGGAAGATATCGAGCACGTCGTCGGTGCTACCTCGGCGCCACGGCGGCATCAGGAGGCGCAGGTTCTCCCGAACCGTCAAGTCCGCGAATACACCTCGGCCTTCGGGGATCAGGCACAGGCCCGCGCGGGCGCGGCGCACCGGGCGAGCGCGGGTCAGATCGGCCCCGCCTATCGACACCGTCCCCGATCGCGCCGGAAGCAGTCCGGAGGCCACCCGCAGCAGCGTCGACTTTCCGGCGCCGTTCGGCCCGAGCAGCGCCACCACCGACCGAGGCGCAACCGCGAGGTCGACGTCGTGCAGCACGATCGTGGTGCCGTATCCCGCGGTGATCGAGCGCAATTCGAGCGCGTAGTCGGTGTCGGTCATGCGACGGGCTCCGTCATCCGGTGTTCGTCGGTGACCGGCTCGCCGAGGTAGGCGTGCTGCACCACCTCCGACGCGCGGACCTGCGCGGGCGAGCCCCGGAATATCAGGCGACCGAAGTCGAGTACGAAGATCTCCTCGCAGATCTCGAGCACCAGCGACATATCGTGCTCGACCAGAACGATTCCGACGCCACGTGCGGCGACGACCTGCCGCAGGATCTGCCCGAAGTGCGCGGTTTCCGAGCGATCGAGGCCCGCACTGGGCTCGTCGAGCAACAGGATCCGATATGGCCCGGCAAGACATCTGGCGAGCTCGACCAGTCTTCGTTGCCCGGTGGACAGTGCACCGACGCGAGAATCCGCGATGGATTCGATACCGCACAACGCCATAGCCGAGGCCGTCGCCGTGTGCACCCGCCGGGCCTGTCCGTGGGCCGAGACCAGTTGGGCCAGCGGGTTTGCGCCGGCGAGTGGACCTTCGGCGCCCATCGCGACGTTTTCGGCGACAGTAAGGGAGTCGAACAGTTCGGTCTGCTGAAAGGTTCGCCCGATGCCCAGCCGCGCCCGGCGCGCGGTCGAGGCTCGGCTGATCACCTGGTCCCGCAGTCGCACCTCGCCGGCGTGGGCCTGGACGAGACCGGTGCAGGCATCGAAGGTGGTGGTCTTGCCCGCCCCGTTAGGGCCGATGAGTCCGGTGATCCGCCCGGTGCACGCCTCGAACGAGAGGCCGTCGACTGCCACCACGCCTCCGAAGCGAACCGAAAGATCGTGAACGTCCAGCACCGTTGCGGGCTGCTCGGTGGCGGGTTCCGCCGCGAAGACCGCCGAGGACCGGTGGCGGCGAAACGTGTTGTCCAGCCAGGATCGAATCAGGCCGGGAACTTCGAGGCGGCTCGCGGTGGCGGCACGCAGCACCACCAGGATGCCGAACAGGACCTGGAGCCACAGCGACATGCCGGCGACTTGGACATAGGAGGGCACCAGGATGAGCGCCACCGCGGCCAGCAGCGGATACCAGGGCTCCCGGCCCACCACGACGACGATGACCGCGAAATAGGTAACCGATAGCAGCGGCTGGTAATTCGCCGCCGAGGCGGTGGTCTGGGCCATTCCGGCGAGTGCGCCACCCAATGCGGCCAGAAATGCCGAAACGCAGAAGACGAGAACGCGGGTGACTTCGACTGTGACACCGTTGGTCCGCAGCGCGGTCGGCGATTCGGCCAGCCCCCGGAGCAGTCGTCCGAGCCTGCTCTTGTCCAACGCCACCACAATCAGCGTGCCGACCGTGGCCAGCACCAGCACGAAACGGTAGAACGACGGGTCGGAGTCGAGTCCGAATACGCTGGGGCGCGGCATTTTCAGGCCCAGACCACTGGTGCCGAACATATAGGGCTCGCTGTAGAACATCATCTGTACTACGACGCCGAATCCGAAGGTCGCCAATGCCAGATACAGGCCGCTGAGCCGAATGGCCGGAATCGACAACACCGCACCTATCGGTAGGACCACCAGTCCGCAGCCGATGAACGCGAGCGGCCACGGCCACTGCCGATCGACAGCCAGGTGCGAGAACGCGCAGGCTCCGATCGCGGTGAATGCCATATGGCACAGCGAGACTTGACCGGACGTGCGGACCAACAGACCGAGCGACAGAAAGACCAGCGTCATTGCCAGCGCCACAGTCCAATCCGTCAAGTGGATGCCCGCGAACAACGGAACCAGCGCGAGCACCATCAACACCACGACCGCACCCGCGGATTGCAACGCCGGTGGCGCAGTCCAACCGGACCGGATCCGCCGGACCGCCCGGTCCCGGTCCATCAGGTAGCGACGCGGCATGATCAGCAGCACGAGGAACAACGCCAAAAACGGCAATGCGGTGGGAACTCCCGCGGCCGCCCCGGTGGTGAAGTAGTGCGTAGCCAACGCGGCGAGCACCCCGATGAGCAGTCCGCCGCCGAAACTCCACGGCAGACTGGTGAATCGGCCGATGGCCGCCGCTCCGAACGCCTGGACGACCAGCAACGTCAACTGCATGGGATCTAGCGGAATCAACGGCGCGAACAGCACCCCGGACAGCGATGCCAGACCAGTGCCCACACACCACGCCGATCGACGCGTGCGCACCGAGCTCGTCCCGGCCAGATCCAGCAATGCCGCATTCCCGACGACCGCGCGCATCGCGATGCCACCTCGGGTGAACCGCAGCGCGGCCGATAACGCGGCGGTCGCCAGTACCGCGACGCCGAAGGTTGCGACATCCGACCACTGCACCCGCACACCGAAGGCGGCGAATCCGCCCTGGGGCAGGAAGATCGGAACGATCCGCGGCGTCTTCTGCCCGTAGTACAGACTCGCCCCCGCCTGGACAACAAGCAGAATGCCGACCGTCGCGGCGATCCGCAATTCCAAACTCGCCCCGTCGACCACGCGGGCCAGCAATTCCAGTGCCGCACCCAGGGCAGGACCGATCCCGAGCACACAAATCGCCAGGGCCAGCTGCCATACGACACCATCGATGACGTGCAAGGTGTAGAACGCGTACGCCGACACAGTGGCCATAGCGCCGTGGGCGAAGTTGAACACTCCCGAGGTCTTATAGGTGAGCACCAAACCCGTTGCGGCCAGCCCATAAACCGAGCCGGATACAATTCCGGCGATCACGAACGGCAAGAGATCTGCCACGATGTACTCCGATCTTCGCGGATCGCCGACCGGCCGCGACCGTGCGGAACTGCCGGAGCGGACTTGCCTGACCTGGTCGGTTGCTGATCGAACGGCTGGGGCGAGCTGTGCCAGGTCAGTGTCGACGGCTGATGCACGCCTCGCCACGCGAACCCACAGCTCCTGCCTCGCAACAGAATTCGACGGCACAAAAAACAAAGCCGGGCAGCGATGCAGGTGATCGGAAGGGCATTGATATTCCGCTTGCGGACGCCGATGTAAGGCCACTCGTCGACGCCCCGGATATGTATCGGCGACTGGAACAGCTGACCACTGATGTGCCGATCTACGCCGGTGTCGTCCGCGAGAAGCCCGATGCGCAACGAATCGTCACGGCACCGACGCAGGCCCGTCAGTACTACAGTTACCCATTCGAGGGCCCGTGCTCGCTCAGATGACCGAAGCCGAGATGGATCGGGTATTGCGGTTGCTCACGGAGCTCATGGAGCAAGTGACCGGGCAGTGCTCACTATTGCGGTGGTACTCGGCCGAGAGTTGTCGTGGGCCGGACCGACTCGGCCAACCGGCGTTTGCGAAACTCTCTCGGTGTCTCACCGTATCGTGCCTTGAAGGCAGCGGAGAACCAGGTGAGGGTGAAGCCGCTGCGCACGGCCACCTCTCCGATTGTCGCTGTCGTGTCGGGGTTTTCGAGCATGGTCCGAGCCGCCCGCAGTGCTTCGTCTTGGCGCACTTCCCGATACGTGGTGCCCGCCTGATGCAGTGCGGTGCGCAGCTGTCGCGGCGACCAGCCCAATGCCCGCGCCACTTCGGGCAGCCGGAGGTCCGCTGCTCCGATGTGTTGGCGCACGTACTGCCGGACGGTCTCGGCGAGCTGTGTCAGATGAGTCTGCTGCGGGCCGGTATCACCCGCGCTCATCATGCAGAGCAGCTCGGCGATCCGGTCACCGACCGCGTTGAACTCCCGGCTCGTCAACGCGGACCGTTCGGCATGCAGATCACGGATCATGCCCGCCGCGATCCTGCCGAGACCCGAGCCGAGGTCGAGCACCGGCTGTCGTAGGCCGGGTCGCGCGAACTCGGCACGCGGTACCTGGAAGCCATAGGCCACCGACCCGGGGATATGCAGCCGGCACTGCCGATCCAGCGCCAGCACCGCCGCCTGGCCCGGTGAGATTCGAGTGACTCCGTGCTCATCGGCCGCGGCGAAATCTCCCCGCTGTGGGACGACTACCCAGTAGAAGTCCTCGGCCGATACACGACGGATGTTCGACGGGGTGCGGAAAGCCAGCCGGTCGCCGGGCTGATCCCAGCGCAGCAGGCGGTAGGTGGTCGTCTGCTGCACGGTCATGGCCACCTGCCAGCGCTCGGGTTCGCGGTAGCGATGATCCATCGGGACGAAACTGTTGGAGGTTTCGGTCCATTCGTCGACACCCGTGATGTCCAGCTCGTAGTACTCCATTGCGATACCTCGAGTGGTTCAGCCGATGACAATGACGATGTCGGCTCCGCTGAACAGCAAGTCGGACGGGCGTGCTCGAGACGGCTGCCGCGCCGGTACCAGACGTGCGGCGGGTGCGAGAGCGCGCAATTCTCGCAGGAACACCTCGACTGCGAGCTGTGCCAATTGCTTACCGGGGCAGATGTGTCTACCGAATCCGAAGGTCAGTGGCACTTTGCCGGCGCCGTGCAGATCCAAGGGGTTCGGGAAGGCCCGAGGATCCCGGTTGGCGGCAGCGCAGAACACCAGGACCGGCCCGGTCGGGAGCACGGTGCCGCTGCGCAGCGTCAGCGAGTCCACGACGTGCCGTTTCCAAGCCACCAGACCCGGGTCGAGCTGCAGTACCTTGGCCGCTACGTGCGCAGCCGATGCCTGGTCGGCGAGCAGGTGCCACCACTGCCGGTCCGGATTGCTCAGCAGGCGCTGCAGGCCCTGCTGAATACTGCCACTGACGGTATGCACGCCCGCGGCCAGCGAGTTGGCCACGGCGGAGACGGCAACTCGACGGGGAATTCGGGCAGCGCGCAGACGGCCGGGCAATCCATCGGTCCGATCCCGTCCGCCGGATGCGATGGCGGCGGCGCTCACCGTGAACAGCCGGCCGAGGCCGCCGACCGCATCGGCCAATTCGCGCCCGCGCATGCGCCGACCCAGCAGCCCGGACTGGGCACCGCTCCATGTCGCCACATGCGGCCAGTCCGCGGGCGGCAAGCCGACCGCTGCGCCGACGATCCGGGCCGCGTAATCGATGGACAGGGACGTCACATCGAGGGTCTGGTCGCTCGCGTCGCGTTCGGTGCGCAGCGCGTGGTGGAAATGCTCGGTCAGTTCCTCGATCCGTTGCAGGCGTTGTGCCCTCGCCACTGTGAAATGTCCCGCCGGACCGGCCAAGGTGTCCCACACCCGTTTGTGCAGGACGTCGTCGGTGAGATCCGCGGTCGCCTTCGCCGGCAGCGGGACCAGATGCCGGCAGAGATGGCCGACGGCGCGGGGGTTGGCCGCGATGCGCCCGAAACCGACGAGCGGCTCCAGCGATTTCGCGTTCGAGATGCCGGGGCGAGCCGCTTCCATCAACTCCCGCACGTCGTCGTAGCGCCAGACCATCCGCAAGCCGGAGTTGTGTCGATAGGTGGGTTCGGGCCAGTCGTGCAGCTGCCGATATCGCTCGTCGCGTTCGGCGAACGACAGCTGGTTGGGGGTCAGCTCGTCGAAAGGGAATTTCATTATCAGACCATCGGTTTCGCTGAGGTCAACGGCGATGTGCATCACGCCTGCTGAAAGGGGTAAAGGTGCATCGATGCACGCGGGATCGGGAATTTGCTCACTGCGGCCGGTGGCGACCACAAATCGGCCGGCCGGCCGGGCGATAGGCGGCTCGGCCGTGGAAGTGCCCGGTGACTTGTTCGGCACCGAAGCCGGGTGGTGTGTTGCGGGCCACCCGTTCCGCTGCGAGCAGGGCGAGAATCCCGGCGCCGGCCAGTATTGCCTCCGAGCGGTGAGCTCCACCGAGGTTTCGTTCGGTCAGGGTCACGCACAGGCCGTCGGTCGCCACCTCGACGGCCGCGACCGGGAATAACCTCCGCACTGCTGTCACGATATCGAATCCACTGTGCCACTGCGGGATTCCCGCTGGGGCGATCAATCCAGCCGACTTGTCGATCGGCCCCGGGCAGGCAATACCGACCGCGGTGATCTCGTCGTCTCCGGCGACATCGAGCAGCAGATCCCGGCAGCCATCCCACACCGCATTCGCCGGTATCGGGATTCGCTTGATATCCCGTGCGCCGACGCCACCGCCCACCCGGCTCGCGGCGAATTCCGCAGGGCCGATATCCAATGCCAGTACGGTCATGAATCAACTACCACCACAACGCCTTTCGTCCTGGTTGTGCAATGCCGGTAACAAGCGGGCTGGCTCCCTCATGGGACCTCCGAGGTTAGTCGACCGTGACGTCATGCACCTACCGGGACAGTGTCGACCACCGGCGCTCACTCTCTCGGCCCAGCACACATTCCGTGCCGATCAACGCAGATTCACTGCCCCGCAGCGTAAAACGCGTGGATGGCCGAGCTCGCCCGGATCACCTTGCGAAAATCCCTACCCACCACCCGATGTCGCTTCGCGCACCGGCACGGTGAGCATCGCGACGATCATGTCGATGATCTCGGCGGTATCGCTGTCCGGGGCAGGGGTGCGCACGCCCGCTTCCAGCGCACGTTCGTAGTCGGCGATCAGGGCGAACATGACGGTCGCCATGGTTTCCAGCCGCTGGCGGCGTCGGCGAGGTGGGAGTTGCGGAAGAGCCGCGTCCAGGCGGGTGGCGATGATCCGGACTGCGGCGCGGTCGGCGCCGGCGAGGCGGCGGGCGTCGGCGATCACGGGGTGGGCGCGCACCACTTCGAGGAAGCGGCCGTAGTGGGTGACCTGCTCCGTGCCGATGAGTTCGAGGATGGGGGCGGCGAGCATCGCGACCAGCGTGCGGATCTCATGTGCGGTGCCCTCGGCCTCGTATTGGGCGAGCAGTCCCATTCGGTGGTCTTCGAGCCAGTTCATGCGGCGGTCGACGATGGCCTCGAGCAGACCGCTGCGGGAGTCGAAGTAGTAGTGCACCGCGGAGTTGTTGCGCTGGCCCGCGGCCGCGGCGATATCGCGGAGCGGAACGTCCACGCCGCGTTCGGCGATGAGTCGTTCACCCGCGTCGAGCAGTGCGGCACGCGGATCCTCGGTGGCCATATCAGCACTGTACTAAACCCGAGTGTTGACTACATTAAGCGTAAGTGTTTAATTGGGCGGTACGAAGCGAAGGCGCGGCGGCCTTTGCGCAGCAGAGTCGAGGTGATCCGATGCCCATCGCGCAGGGCCCGATCTTCCAGCTGTGCTGGGTGGTACGCGATATCGAGGCGGCTCAGCGCGAGTTCACCGAGCGATACGGCGTCGCTAAGTGGTTCACCATCCCGGACGTGCACTTCGGGCCGCAGTTGTGCGAATTGCGTGGCGCGCCCGCCGACTACACGATCACGGTGGCATTGGGGTATGCGGGCGGGCAGCAGTTGGAGTTGATCGAGCCCAAGTCCGGGACCAGTTTGTATTCCGAACATCTGGACAGAGTCGGGCCCGGACTGCATCACATCGCGTGGGTGCCCGAGGACTATGACACGGCGCTGGCCGAGGCGAAGGCCGGCGGAGCCGAGATCCTGGCGCGCGGTGCGTTCGAGGGCGTCGGGATGGAGTTCGCCTATCTCGACGGCGGCGCACTCGGTTCCGCCGTCGAGCTCATGCGGCTGTCGGCGGATATGCAGGCGATGTTCGATTATCTGATTCCGGAAGGGTTTTCGAACCCATGGGCGTGGAAACCGAACTCCCCCAGCTCATTACCGAACCGGTCGAGTGGGATGTGACCGCGGAGGTGGGCGAAGCGTCCTACTTCGGGCGACGCACCGGTGCACATGCGGCGGGCATATCCGCCGCATCGAACAGGGCGCACAGCGCCGAGAGTATGGAAGGCGAGTGAGATGCGATTCACCTATGCCGAGACGATGACGGACCCGAGCTTCTATGTGCCGCTGGCACAGGCCGCGGAGGCGGCCGGGTACACGTCGATGACGATCGCCGACAGTGTGGCCTATCCGAAGGAATCCGACGCCACCTACCCGTACACCCCCGACGGCACTCGCGAATTCCTGGAGGACAAACCGTTCATCGAGGCCTTCGTACTGTCGGCGGCCATCGCGGCGGCCACGACGACGCTGCGGATGACGCCCTTCGTGGTGAAGCTGCCCATCCGCCCGCCGGTGCTGGTGGCCAAGCAGGCTGCCTCGATCGCCGCATTGAGCGGGAACCGGTTCGGGTTCGGCGTCGGCATCAGTCCGTGGCCGGATGATTTCGAAATCATGGGTGTCCCGTTCGAACATCGGGGGGCACGCATGGACGAGTGCATCGACATCGTGCGCGGGCTCACCGCGGGCGGCTATTTCGAATTCCACGGGGAGTTCTACGATCTGCCCCCCATCAAGATCAGCCCGGTGCCGACCGAGCCGATTCCGATCCTCATCGGCGGACACAGCGGCCCGGCCTTGCGGCGCGCGGCCCAGCGCGGCGATGGGTGGATGCATGCAGGCGGCGATCCGGCCGAATTGGACCGGCTGCTCGCGAAGCTCGATGTCCTGCGCGCCGAGTACGGCACCCGCAAGGATTTCGAGATCCACGTCATCTCGCTGGACGGGTTCACCGTGGACGGTGTGAAGCGGTTGGAGGACAAGGGAGTCACCGACGTGATCGTCGGCTTCCGCTACCCGTACACCACCGAACCGGATACCGAATCGCTGGACACCAAGATCGCGCACCTGTCCAGGTTCGCGGAGAAGGTCATCGCGAAGACGAGCTGAACCCGGGGTGAGGCCCGTCACAAACGCCTGGTGTCACAGAATGTGGTGTTCCGGCGTCTGGTGAACGACGCAGTCGAGATCCAAGAGACAGGAGCCACCCGTGGCCACACACTTCCGGATGCCGGGGGCACAGTCGTGAGTGTGGATCCTGCCACCGAAGTCTTTGTCACCCACCGCAACCTGCTGTTCACCGTCGCCTACGAAATGCTCGGCTCGGCCGCCGACGCCGAAGACGTCCTCCAGGAAACCTGGCTGCGCTGGGCCGGCGTCGATCTCGGCACCGTGCAGGACCACCGCGCCTACCTGGTCCGAATCGCCACCCGCCAGTCACTCGACCGGCTGCGCACACTCGGACGCCGCAAAGAGTCCTACATCGGCCCCTGGCTGCCCGAACCACTACTGACCACACCCGACGTCGCCGACGATGTCGAACTCGCCGAGAACGTCTCCATGGCGATGCTGCTGGTACTCGAGACACTTGCCCCGACCGAGCGGGCGGTGTTCGTGCTGCGCGAGGTGTTCGATCTGCCCTACGACGAGATCGCCGAAGCCGTCGACAAAACCCCGGCCGCGGTCCGTCAGATCGCCCACCGTGCCCGAGCACATGTGGCCGCGCGCCGACCTCGCGGGTCGGTTTCGGCGGCCCAAACCCGAGACGTGCTCGCGGCGTTCCAGCGAGCGGTCGAAAACGGCGACATACAGGGTCTGCTCGATATGCTCGCGCCCGATGTCGTGCTCCTGGGTGATGGTGGCGGAATCAAACAAGCCCTGCCGCGGCCCGTCACCGGAGCCGAGAAGGTGGCCCGCCTGCTGGCCGCCTTCCCGGGCAGAATCACTGCTGCCTTGTCGCTGCAACCGGCCCAGGTCAACGGCTACCCGGCGCTGGTCATACGGCTCGACGACGAGCTCGATACGGTCATGGCGGTGCGCATCGACGACGGCCTCATCACCGGCATCTACTCCGTTCGCAACCCCGAAAAACTGTCGCATATGCAGCGGGAGAGCGCCTTGCGCCGCTGAGTCCAAGGAGGCGGCCATCCGCATCTTGCGATCATTCAGCGCACAACGCCACCAGTACGGTGCGGACTGATCCGCATGCGTGATCACGGCTGGCGCACTCGGCACGGGTCGTGCGCACAACGCCGCCCGAGTACGACATCTGGTGGCTTCCGGCGCAAAGTACCTCGGCCTCGAGTTCGCGCTCGATTCTCGTCTTACGGGTGCGATGCAGCGAGGGCGGCCGAGGCGGTGGTGAGAGTTCGGGATCGGTAGGAGCCGCCGAAGAGCACGACGTGGACGAGGAGTGGGTGCAGCTGGTGCAGGGGGATGCGGTTGCGCCAGCCGTCGGCGAGTGGGTGGGTTTCGTGGTAGGCGGCACGAATTCGGTCCAGGTGCGGGGCGCCGAAGAGGGCGAGCATGGCGAGGTCGGTTTCGCGATGACCGCCGTGCGCGGCGGGGTCGATGACGAGTGCGCGGTCGGCGGTCCACAGGACATTGCCGGACCAAAGATCACCATGGATGCGGCTGGGTGGTTCGGGTGGGCCCGCGAGGGTTTCGATGTTTTCGATCACGCGTTCCAGCAAGCGAATTCCTTCGCGACCGAGATCGGCGGCTGCACGCGGTAGGTAGGGTGCGAGGCGATAGTCGGCGTACCAACGCGCCCACGAACCGTCGATCCTAGTGTTGTCCAGCGGCAGGTCGGCAATCCAACCCGACCACGGCGCACCGAAGAATCCCGGCGAATCCGCGTGCAGCGCAGCAAGTTCGCGCTCGAAACGCTCCGCGGCCGATGCGGTCGGCGCGGCCGCTGAAACCCAGGGCAGCACCAGCATCCCGTCATCGACAGCCAGCACCTCGGGCACCAACTCCGGCACCCCCGCGGCGAGCCACCGCAGCCCCGCCGCCTCCGCAGCGAATACCGACGCCTGGTCGTGCGCGGCCTTCACGAAGACCTCGCGACCGTCGCTGAGCACTGCCCGATGCAACGTCCACGAATGATGTGATCCCAGATCGATGATCGAATCCACCGTCCCGCCGACCAGTGCCGCGAGATTCGCCGCCTCCGTCACCTCGGTCCCCTGCCCACGCTCCCGAACCTACCCCGCCCG
This sequence comes from Nocardia sp. NPDC049526, assembly GCF_044465765.1. Lineage (NCBI taxonomy): Bacteria > Bacillati > Actinomycetota > Actinomycetes > Mycobacteriales > Nocardiaceae > Nocardia > Nocardia sp. NPDC049526. The sequence continues at coordinate 15,914 of NZ_JBITMA010000014.1, forward strand.
GCCCCCACTTCGGCGAAGAAAGTCCATCGGCCGCTCCCTGCCCACACCGAGTTGCCTGCGTCCGAATGCACCACACCGGGCTCCCACAGGCTCCCCCGATCCGAATGCGGTGCGCCGTGCGTTGTTCACGGCAATCAGTCCGATCACGATGCAGCGTTGAGGCGCTTCTTCGTCTCGTCATCGGCCGGGAAGAACGATTCGACGGCGAGTTCGGCGACGGTCACGTTCATCGGTGTGCCGAAGACGGTGGTGACGCTGATGAAGGACAGCTCGTGGTCGTCGTGGCGCAGGCGGAGCGGCACCACGGCCTGGTCCGGTTCGGGCAGCGTGAGATCGACTGTGCCGCCGGGATATTCGCGCAGTTCGTCGCGGAGCTCGATCAGTTCGGGCGAACCGGTGACTTCGATCTGGCGCGACAGGCGTTCGAAGATATGGCCGCGCCATTCGGCCAGGTTGACGATGCGGCCGGCCATACCGTCGGGATGCAGGCTCAGGCGCAGGGCATTGACCGGTGCGGTGAGTAGTTTCGGGTCGATGCCCGTCAACAGCAGGGCTACACCGGAATTGGCGTCGATCATATTCCAGCTCTGGTCGATGGCCAGCGCGGGATAAGGGTCGTGGCCCGCGAGGATTTGGCGCATCGCACCGCGCACCGCATCCATCGCGGGCGTGTCGAGGGATGGTTCGGCGTAGGCGGGTGCGAATCCGGCCGCGAGGAGCAGCCGATTGCGTTCCCGCAACGGGATCTCCAACTGCTCGCACAGGTGCACGAGCATGGTGCGGCTCGGATTCGCGCGACCCGTTTCGATGAAGCTCAGATGCCGCGCGGAGGTTTCGGCGCGCCCGGCTAATTCCAGCTGGCTGAGCCTGCGCTCGAGCCGCCAGTGGCGCAACAGGTCACCGGCTGTCTGCGTACTCACCCTGCCGATCCTACGAAGCCTGCGGCTCCGACACGATTACCTGACGGGTAATCGACGTGCGGCGACTCAGAACCGCCAGCGGGTCGCGCCGCCGGGTTCCACAGTGGACAGCGCCGTGGCGGTGAGCGCGGTCAGGCGGTACACGTGCCAAGGCGGCGGGCCCGCGGAAGGGGCGCTGTATTCAGCGGTGAGCGCCTCCCCGGTGTCGTCGACGCGACAGGGCCAGCCGCCGTCGGCCCAGCGCCGGGCCATATCGGCGACGGCGGCGGGATCGGCGATCCTGGTCGCGGTGCCATCTACGACCAGATCGAATTCGTGGGTGGCCACGCTCATCGAGCAGCGTGGATCGCGAGCCAGGTTGCGGCCCTTGCGGCTTCGGGCGCCGGTGGTGAACCAGAACGCGCCGTCCACCCACTGCGCGCCGATGGCAGTGACGTGCGGGCTGCCGTCGGGATTGATCGTGGTCAGCCAGCAGGTGTGCCGGTCGAGGCCGCCGGCGCCGGGGGCCTGTTCGATGCCCGCGTCGAGTCGTTTGCGAATGCTGTCCCAGTCGATCGGCGGCAACTCGTAGCGGTCGGCGAGGTTGATTGTGTCCATATCGGTAGGACGCTCCGTGTCCGGGGAATTCACCGGTGTCAGAAGATTTCATCGCCGGCGAAGGCCTGGGCGGACTGGGCCGCGGTGAGCTCGGCGCCGATCGCGGCGGTGAATTCGGTGAGGTCGCCGGGACTGCGGGAGGTGATCAGCGGCCAGCCGTTCTCGTCGGAACGCACCACCGCGCGATCGATCCAGCGCCCCTCGGCATTGACGACATCGGTGCGCAGCGAGTGATAGGACGTCAAGGTCTTGCCCGCGACGACGTCGGCCTCCACGAGCAGCCATGGACCGTGGCAGATCGCCGCGACGGGCTTGCCTGCCTGCACGAACTGTTGTGCCACTTCCACGGCGCGCTCGCAGACACGCAATTTATCCGCGTTCACAGTTCCGCCCGGCACGACGAGCAGGTCGAAATCGTCGACCTCGAGATCGTTGAGCGCCGCATCCGGCTGCACGACCTCATCCTTGTCGACATCGTGTCGAAAAGTCTGGACCTCGCCGCGTTCGGGGGTCGCATGCACGGCGACGGCACCGTGTTCGCGCAACCAGTCCAGCGGCATCAGCAGCTCGTCGTGTTCGACGCCGGTATTCGCGGTGATGACCAATGCGCGCACGCCGCGCAATTCCTCCGACATACCGGACCCCTTTCTCGCCGATCCTTCACTACGGTCGGCCTACCCCGGCGCGGGGCGCTCAAACGATTCCGGCACCCGTCCGGATCGGCGATTTGCGCAGTAAACTCCAATAATGGCCGCGGCCCTGCCCACTGTCGGCGTGGAAGAGGAATTCCTCCTGGCGGATCCGATCACGGGTGCGCCGAGTCCGCGGAATGTCGAAGTCGCGGCGGCGGCCGCCGACGTCGGCATCGATCTGCAGCTGGAGTTGACCCGCTGTCAGGTCGAGATCAATACCGGGGTGCACACTCGGACCCCCGAATTACTCGATGACCTGCGCCGACTGCGCCGCAGCGTGGCGAGTTGCGCGGAGAAGAACGGTGCCCGGTTGCTCGCGGTGGCGGTGCCGCCCACGGTGCCGGATGCGTATCCGGTCACCGATACCCCGCGCTATCGACTCATCGAACACCATTTCGGGTTGCTCGCCCATGAGCAGGGTTTGTGCGGCTGCCATGTGCATGTCGGGGTGCCTTCACGTGATACCGCGGTGCGGGTCGGGAATTATTTGCGGCCCTGGTTACCGGTGTTGTTGTCGTTGACGGCCAATTCCGCGGTCTACCGCGCCACCGATACCGGATACGCCAGCTGGCGCAGCATTATGTGGCGGCGGTGGCCCAGTGCCGGTCCCCCACCGTTCTTCGATTCGGTCGCGGACTACGACGACATGGTGCGGATGATGTTGGCCAGCGGCAGCATTCTCGATACGGCGATGGTGTATTGGGATGTGCGGCCCTCGGCCTCGTACCCGACCGTCGAGGTGCGCGTCAGTGATGTGCCCGCGACGGTCGAGGAAACGGCGTTGTTGGCCACGCTGATTCGCGCCGCGGTCGTCATGGCGCAGACAGCGATACACGATGGGCTGCCACCGCCACCGGTGCCCGCGGAGGTCTTGCGGGCCGCGTATTGGAAGGCCGCCCGATCCGGCCTGGACGGAGACGGGCTCGACACGATCAGCGGCCGCGCCCTTCCCGCCCACACCCTGCTGGCCGGGCTCGTGGACTACCTCACCCCCGCGCTCGAGCAGTCGGGCGACCAGCAGTTCGTCGCCGATACCGTCGCCGCGGTGCTGGCTCGTGGTAACGGCGCCCGGCGACAACGCACCGCTATGCGCGCGCACGACGATGTCACCGAGGTGATCGATGTGGTCGCCGCCGCCACCCTCGAAGGGTGCTACTGAGACAGGCCGAATACCGGACGCAGCCCGCCGTCCCGGACGACCTGTACGGCGACGATCGCCAGCAGCGTCGCACCGGTCACCATGTGCTCGATCGCGTCGGTGATATGGCTCGGAAAGCTGAAGATCAGCACATGGTGCGAGAACAGCGCCCACAGCCCGACCGCGAATCCCCCGCCCACTCCGGCGAGCACGCAGTACCAGGCCGACCACGACTTGCGGGTCGCGACGATCAGCGCGGGGCCGAACAGCAGCAGCCCCGCCACCGCGTGCCAGCCGTTGTAGTCCATGCCGAGTACCGGTGTCGCCGGTGCGTGTTCGCCGAGTTCGAAACTGGGCTCGGCGACCCACCCCGCGATCGCCCACACGATATGGATGGCGCCGATCACGAAGACGGCCCATTGCAGAAAACTCCACCGCGTCCGGTCGATTCGCCGCTCGACCACCGATTGTTCGCTCATTGCGCCCTCCCCGACCATTTCTACTACACAGCGTAGTTGAGATGCCGGTCATCGGAAAGTGCTTCGATGGAGATATGCCCCTACTCGTCGGCACATCGGGTTGGCAGTACCGGGACTGGCGTGAGGTGCTGTATCCGACGAACGTTCCGCAGCGTGCGTGGCTCGAAACCTACGCCGCGGAATTCGCGACGGTCGAGAGCAACAACGCCTTCTATCGACTGCCCAGCGGCGAGACCTTCGCGGCATGGCGGGAGCGGACACCGCCCGACTTCTGTTTCGCGGTCAAGGCAAGCCGCTTTCTCACCCATATCAAGCGGCTGCGCGAACCCGAGGAACCGGTCGGACGTTTGATGGAGCACGCCCGCGCGCTCGGCGACAAGCTGGGGCCGGTGCTGTTGCAACTCCCGCCGACGCTGCGGGTCGACCCGGCACTGCTCGACGCCTGCCTACGCTGCTTTCCGCCCGACGTCCGGATCGCGGTCGAACCCAGGCACGAGTCCTGGTGGATTCCCGAAGTTCGTGCCGTGCTGACGGAATGCGGCGCGGCGCTGTGTTGGGCCGACGTCCAGTCCCGTCCCGTCGCGCCGCTGTGGCGCACCACGGACTGGGGTTATCTGCGACTACATTCCGGACGTGCTGCACCCGCACCGCGCTACGGACGCACGGCACTCACCAGTTGGGCGCGACGGCTGGCCGGCGCGTGGTCCGATCACGAGGACGTGTTCGTCTACTTCAACAATGATCCCGGCGGTGCGGCGGTACGCGACGCGGTCGTCTTCGCGGGCGCCGCCGCCGCGGCCGGAGCCACCGTCAGCCGAACGCCCGCAACGGATTTCAGCTCCCCACGACAGCATTCATGATGGTGCCCGCACTGGTCGCGATGACACCACCGACCATCGCGCCGGCGAGCATCTTCGGCGACTCCAGCGTGCCGCCGCTCCACTTCTCCCAGGCAAACCGGCCGCCCGCGTAGGTGATACCGGAGACACCCGACAGCAGGACAAACCAGGTCAGATAGCGAACCATCTGCAGGATCTTCTCCGAATTGGGCGGGGCCTCGGGCGTCGGATTCCCGAGTTGAGCGAGAACGGTCTCGTGCAAGGCGATCAGCATCATGGGCGCGTACTCATTCCAGGTAGAGGCGGACGATGAGCGGCAGATAACCGAGCGATAACCACATCGATACCCGGACAGTATGGGCGGTGACTGCGATTTTCGGGCCGTCTCGGCGGAACCTGTCTGGAATGTCCGAAGGCAAGGCCCGGCGCGCCGGTGCGCGGGTGTACCATTTCGCCCGAACAACCCCAACGCGGGAGCTCGGGCACGGCCGGGCTGAGAGGGCGGACCCCACGTTTCGCCGACCGCATGAACCTGTCCGGGTAATGCCGGCGTAGGGAGAGCGGTACCGGGATGTCTGCACCCACCATTGATCGATCCGAGCGGCGCGAAGCACCGTTGACCCTGGACCAGCCTGCACCGAAGGTCCTTTCGTTCTGGGACCAGGGCGCGTTCTGGGCGAACCTCGGGGTCAGCCTGTTCGCATTCTCCGGCGCGTACACGGTGCTTGCGCCGAATTCCGATAGCGGCGCGCAGATCTCCATCGCCGCGGGCATCCTCGCGATGATCATCGGCACGGTGGTCGGCGGGATCATGCTCGGCTTGGCCGCGGTGCCCGGAGCCAAGACCGGTAAGCCCGCGATGATGTTGCTGCGCGGACTGTTCGGCGCGAAGCTCAGCTACCTGCCGACGGTGCTCAATATCGCCCAGCTGATCGGTTGGGGCACCTTCGAATTGATCGTCATCGGCGATGCGGCCGAAGAGTTGTTCGACGGTGGGCCGCACTGGGTTTACGTGGTCGCCGCGGGTGTGCTGACGACGGTGCTGACGATCTGGCCGCTCGGTTCGGTGCGGATGCTGCGCCGGTTCGTGACCGTCGGCGTGGTGATCGCGTTGATCTGGTTCTATGTCCAGTTCGTCCGCGCGGGTCTGCCGGATCTCACCACCAACCCGGGCGCCGCGGGCGGCGGGCCGTTCGGCGTGGATTGGAATCTCTTCTGGGTGGCTACCGATGCGGCGCTTGCGGTTTCGATCTCGTGGGTGCCGGTGGCGGCCGACTACACCCGGCACTCCCGCAGCACCGGCGCGGCATTCGGCGCGGCCAGTGGGGCGTATGCGTTCACCCAGATCATCGCGTATGTGCTCGGCCTGTTCGCATTGGCGCTCGCATCCGGCGACGGCGGGGTGTACTCGCCGTTCCTGACAGTCACCCTCGGAGCGGTGTTCTTCTTCATCTTCGTCTTCCGTGAGGCCGACCAGTCGTTCGCGAATGTGTATTCGACGGCCGTCTCGATCCAGAATCTCGCGCCGCGAGTCGACCGCCGGGTGCTCTCGATCGGTCTCGGCGTGCTCATCACACTGCTCGCGCTGCGGCTGAACATGGCGAACTACTTCGGCTTCCTCGGCCTGATCGGGTCGGTCTTCGTGCCGCTGCTCGGCGTGCTCGTCGCCGACTTCTTCCTGCGTGCGCGCGACCAGTGGGATACCTCGGCGAACGCGCCGTCGCGGTGGGGCATGGTTTTCGCTTGGCTGGTGGGGCTTTCGGTGTATCAGCTGATCAACCCGGGCGACGCCGGAGTGTGGACCGACTTCTGGGTGGACGTGCAGGAGAAGCTGCACTTCACCAAGCAGGCGTGGATGAGCGCATCACTGCTTTCATTCCTGGCCGCGGTCGTGGTCGCATGGGGTGTCGGGCGCGTATCGATGCTGCGCAAGTCCGCGTAGTCTCCGGACCCACGCGCCGGCACCGCGGCAATCGCGCACCCGACACGCGCGATGCCGGTTCTCCGAGCGTCATCCACCGACGAGCATCCACGCATCGAGCTAGGGCCTGATGCGCTGTCGCATATTCGATGAGCACCTCGCACAGGCTGCGGCTTATGCGAGGTGATCACTGGATATGCGAGGTCTTCACCGGATTCGGTGAGCCGCTCGGCCGACTCCGCGAGTGCCGACCGGTTCGTAGGTCATATGGGCTGCGTCGGCGCGGGTTTCGCGAACGATTCGCCGAGACAGAGGCTAGCTCTGCTGATCTCAGATGACGATAGTTGCGGGATTTTCGATCTCTTTGCGGCACAAAACTTTCCGATCGCGCAATCTTGCGTGGCACGCAAGATTGCGTATCGTGAAGGACGTGGCATTCGTACTCGGGTTGCGGGAACGCAAGAAGCTCGCGACTCGGGAGGCGCTCGGATTCGCGGCGCTACGGCTGGCGGTCGAGCATGGGCTCGCTAGCGTGCTGGTCGAGGACATCGCGGCGGCGGCGGGTGTTTCGCCACGCACGTTCAACAACTACTTCGCCAGTAAGTACGAGGCCGTGTGCTCGGTGGCGGTCGACCGGGCGCGGCGGATCGCGGACGGACTGCACCATCGTCCGGCAGCCGAAGCGCTGTGGCCCGCGGTAATCCACGCGGTACTCGCCGAATTCCGAGATGACGAGCCGCCCGATCCGGCGTGGACCCGCGGCGTCCGGCTGATCACCACCGAGCCCGCGCTGCAGGGTGAATATCTGAAGGCGCAGGCCGTCATCCAGGAGGCCATCGCGACGGCCATCGCCGAACGCACCGGCCGCGACCTGCACACCGATATGTTCCCGCGAATCATGGCAGGCGCGATCGCCACGGCACTGCAGGTCGCCATCGACCGCTGGGTCGATGCGGACCCGCCCATCGCGGCACTACCCGTCATCCGGGAAGCGTTGCGGCAACTGTCCTATCTACCAGGAGCCTTTCCCATGGACGTCCCGACCAACCACACCTTGGCCGTGCCCGGTGCGACGCTGTACTACGAGATCCGCGGCACCGGACCGCTGCTGTTGCTCATCCCGGGCGGCAATGGCGACGCCGGGAGCTTCGACCAGATCGCCGAGCGACTGGCCGATCGCTATACCGTGGTTTCCTACGATCGGCGCGGCTTCTCCCGCAGCCCAGCGCAGGATCACAACGTCCAACTGGACGGCGCTGATGCCGCCGCGCTGCTCACCCACCTCGGCGACCAGCCCGCCGCCGTACTCGGCAGCAGCTCCGGCGCCATCGTCGCGCTCGAATTGCTCACGACGCGACCCGAACTCGTGCACACGCTCATCGCGCACGAACCACCACTGGCGACCGTACTGCCCGATGCCGACAAGTGGCTCACCTTCTTGGACGACGTTTACCGGACCAGCAAGTCCGAGGGCTTCGTCGCCGCCATTTCCGCATTCGCCGAGGGTGTCGGGCTGCGCCAGCAGCAGCCCGACAGCGAAGAACCCACCCCCGACGCCGCCGTGATCGGTGCGCGCGTCCAGCAGAACATGCTGTTCTGGATGGAGCACGAGATGCGTCAGTACGTTCGCTACACACCGGATTTCGACGCACTGCGACCCGTCGCCGACAAGCTCGTCCTCGTCGTCGGACACGATTCGAAGCAAACGTTCCCGGCGCTGCCCAATGTGGTACTCGGCGAGCGCCTCGGACTCGACATCGTGGAATTCCCGGGCGATCACGTCGGATACCGAGGTGCCGCCGAGGAATTCGCCACGCGGCTCGACACGTTGCTGAGCAAGCGCACGTAAGCAGGTCTCGTCAGCATTTGGGCGCGCTGAGGCCCGTAGCCCGAACCGAGCTTTCTCGCGATGCGGCACATGCATGCCACGCGGCCGAAGCCTGGCCGTCGATCACGGACGCCGTGCTGGGTTGTCACAGATTTCCGGCGCTCGGCCGACACGGTCGTTCGGTGTAGGGCCGAATAGATCCCGCTCAGCACTCGGCCGACCAATCGGGTCTCCGAGGATGGGTAAGCTACACGGCGTCCAGCGCCAAGCCGTACTGGGCCGACCGCAGCGTGCCGAGTTCGAGCGAGCTACCGGACATACTGGGCCGGGCCACGAGCGTGTCAGGCCGAGAGAGACCGTCCCGATGCCGGGTCCACAGGGCGTATGAGGCCGAGCGAGATTCCAGGCAACTATCGTCGACTCCATGGCTCCCGACATACCCCGGCAGGTCGCGGTGTGCGGACCGCGTGATTGCACCACCACAGAGGCCGAATGGGCTGCGGAGGTTGGGCGGCTGCTCGCGGCTGCCGGGGCCATCGTCCTGTGCGGCGGCGGTACCGGCGTTATGGCCGCTGTCGCCGAAGGCGCCTCCAGCGCGGGCGGTCTCGTTATCGGCGTTCGCCCTGATACCGACCGGTCCGCTATCTGTCGCGGTCTGTCCGCCGTCCTGTATACCGATATGGGCGAGGCCCGGAACGCCATCCTCATCCACTCCGCCGACGCCGTCATCGTTATCGGCGGCTCCTGGGGCACCCTCTCCGAACTCGCTTTCGCTCGTCATCGCGGCACCATCCCCGTCATCTCCCTCGGTGGCTGGCAACTTCACGACGCCACCGGAAATCCCATCCGCACAGCACAACTCGCCGCCGATCCCGCCGACGCAGTGCACCGCGCCCTCGCCTAGGCGCGAAATCTTCGGACATCAGCGCTCGCCACTCACCAGCCGTTGCGTCTCGGCGACACGGGGACCGCTCGCCGGAAGGTCTGGCGTGGGCCGCCTTCCGGGCCTGGCGCGGCGATTTCGGCCGGAGTGAAGCCGAGGCTTTCCTAGAACTCGAAACACCTTGTGGCAGAGCAGGTCTGCGACTACTCGGCCACAAGGCGTTGCACAAACTACCAGGACCCGCAAGCTTCGTTGGTTCAGGGCTGCAGTTGCCCCAGGAGGTCGTGTGCGACGCCATCGCCATCGCGATCCAGGAAGCATCGCCGGGCGGCGGCGAGTCCAGTCCGGTCCCCCGCATGCATTCGGCATGTGCGCGTGGTGAGTTGTTATGTGCCCGAGGCCATGTAGGCGGCGAGGATGTAATTCGAGTGGCGGTCGAGCACGGTCATAGCGCATGGTGGTGCGAGGGTCAGCGTGGCGGGCAGCGATCTGAACATCTCGTAGGTCGACTCCGGCATCGAGCATGGTGGTGACGAAGGTGTGGCGCAGCATGTGCGGGTGCATCCGGGGTAGCCGCATCGCCGAATCCTGGGCCAGGCGGCGCAGTCGTCGTGTGACGCAAGGCCGATCCATGCGCCGTCCTCGAGTATTGAGCAGGATCGGCCCGTGGTCGCGGTCGCCGGTGGCGGCAACGGAATGTCGGAGGGGGCTTGGTTCAGAACTTGCCGGTGTGGTGTTCGGTTCGGTGCCCGAGTCGCGCAGCGAATTCGGCGATGAAGTCCTCGGTGAGAGGCGGCCAACCCCAGAAGTCGAAGGCAAGGGCGCCCAGAGCGAAGTTGTCTGCCCATTGCCAGGTGGTGATGGGGCTCGGTGTGGTGCAGGAGGGGCAGATCACCGCGCCGATGCCTGTTTGTTTCCAGGCGTCGATCGCGTCCGAGAACGGTTGCCATACGGCGGGATCGGCTTCCCATTGTTGCGGGTAGTCGATGATCACGGTGGTGACCTGGCAGCGTGGGCATACCGAGGAGGCCGGTTCGATGCCGCCCTGGCCGGGATAGTGGGCGTGGCGGCCGACAATGACGGCGACGGGGCCGGGGATCCAGTCGGCGCCCCATTCATGGGTAATCTGCGGCCAGTCAGGGCCCGGCACATAGCCGTCTTCGGCGTGGAGGCTGTACATCGCGTCGCGGGAAGTCTCCCGAAGCAGCCATCGCCGCGACACCATCCAATCCACCACGCGCTCGGCGAGCGTGCTCGCGTCGGCCGAGGTCACATCGAGGTCGACGATTCGTTCGAAATAGTCACCCACACCCGCATCCTGCCACCAGGCCGACGTCGATAGACATCCCAAGATCATCGTTTGGCTATCAGACCGGCTCATCCCCCGCACCCGGGCTTCTGAGCAGGTCCCCGGCCGATCGCTCGGGCGTTCGGACGAGAGTCCTGGGCGAGAGGACATGACCGCCGCATGAAACACCCTCCGCGCCGGTGTCTCCTCCACTAGGGCGTGAGGACGATCTTGCCGCGGGTGTGGCGGCGTTCGAGCTCGGTGTAGGCCTCGCGGACCTGCGTCAGCGGATAGCTATTCGCGATCGGCAGCTCGAGCTGTCCGTCGGCGATCAGGCGAGCCAGTTCGGCGAGTATCTCGGCGCCCGGCCCGGCCTCTGACCCGCCGTCGGTCTTCACCCCGTACTTCGCGGCGGCCGCGTAATCGGCGATGGTGTCGATCCGTTCGGTCGCGACGCCGAGGGCGAGGGCCAGCTCGACATACCCGCTGCCGTAGGTGTCGATGAAGGCGTCCACGCCACCGGGCGCGGCGGTCCTGATCCGGTCCCCGACGCCGTCACCGTATGCCACCGGGAGCACGCCGTGGCTGCGCAACCACTCATGGTTGTCCTCGCTCGCCAGGCCGATGACCGTAGCCCCGGTACGGTGTGCGAGCTGGACGGCGAGCGAGCCGACGCCGCCGGCGGCACCAGAGATGACTACGGTGTCGCCCGGCTCGAGGTGAACTGAGTTGACCGCGCCCCACGCCGTCACGCCGACGACATACAGGCCGCCGGCCACCGCCCATGAGACGTGCTCCGGCTTGTGGACGAGGTCGCCGACCTCGACCAGGACCAGCTCGGCCTGTGCGGCCCGGTTGTTCGAGAACCCGATCACCTCGTCGTCGGGTGAGAATCCGCCGACCCCGGCGCCGACCTCCTCGATGACCCCGGCGAGGTCGCTGCCCTGCCCGGACGGGAAGGCCGACGGAAACATGTCCACCAGCGCTCCCGTGCGGATGACCGCCTCACTGGGATTGATCCCAGCCGCCTTCACCCGTACCAGGACCTGTTCTCGCCCTGGCTCCGGGCGTTCCACCTCGTCGATCCGCAAAACGTCGATCCCACCGAATTCGTTGTACCTGACTGCTTTTGTCGTCATCTCTGCATTCCTTTCGGTTGGGATTCCCCTGATGGCACCCCAGGTGCGGGCAATCCACTTCCCGTCAACGGTTCACGAGTAGTTGTCCGGCCAGCCGCTTCGTGGCGTCTTCGGGGGTTGGTGGCCGCCCGAAGACTTCGGTCTGCCGCACGATGTCGGCGATGTATTCGCCGCTGTCGAACCAGCGGAACATCGAGGTCATGTCTTTGATCGACGGCGCGAACGGCCCCACGAGCGCACCGGCGGCACGCGTGACCAGCGGCGGGACGGCCCGAACCCGGATCGTCCGATCGGCTGCGCGACCGAGCAGTTCGGCCACTTCGGTAATGCTGGTGGGACGGTTCCAGCCCAGGTCGATGCGTTCACCGGGCGTCAAGTCGGCGTCGACGGCGGCGGCTAGGTAGCCGGCGAGATCCGCGGTCAGCACGAAGGTCAGCGGTGTGCGGGCCTTGCCCATCCACAGGATGCGGGCCTTGTCGATGGGGTCACCGCCGAGAGTGACGATCTGATCGAGGAATGCGCCGAGCCGGAGCGCGACGAAGGGCACGTCGAGGCGTTCGAGCGCGTCCTCGGCGAGTCTCTTGTGCCAGAAATGTGGCACATCCGGAATGCGGTCGCCGGTCAGGATGCCGGTGAGCACGAAGCGGCGCACACCGGTCTGCGACGCGGCGGTGGCGAGGTTGGCGTTGCCGACCGTGTCGATCTCGGTGGCGTTCTTGTTCGAGCCGGTGTACCCGGCGGCGGCAGTGATCACCGCGTCTGCGCCGTCCATGGCGGCGAGCAGGGAGGCCAGGTCGAGCAGATCGCCCAGGGCGTTCCGCACATCCCGGGCTGCCGATCTGGTTGCGTCGGTGGCCAGGCGGACCAGCGCGCGCACGTTCTTGCCGCGGGCGAGGAGTTCGTCGACGAGCTGGATCCGAGATGCCCGGTGGCGCCGACCATGAGCACTGGCGCGGCCGGATCCGGTGAGGTGCTGGACATGATGGCTACGCCCGGCTGAGTTCCAGCACGGGAATGGTTCGCACTCCGGCAGTTTGGCGTTCGTATTCGGCGAAGCCCGCGTAGCGCCGCGCCTGCTCGGCGTAGACGCGATCGCGTTCGGCGCCGGGCAATTCACGGACCGTCACCGGGTATGCGTCGGTTCCGCGTTCGACGCTGCCGCCACCCGCGGCGGCCAAGTTGTAGTACCAGTCCGGGTTGGTGGATGCTCCACCCCTGGTCGCGAAGACGTAGATGATGTCGGGCTGGGTGTCGTGCGGGAGGTACATCACCGGGCTGACGAACTCCCGCCCGCTCTTGCGGCCGCGATGATGGAGCAGGACGAGCGGAGCACCCTCGAAGACCCCGCCGACCCTGCCCGCGTTCGCTCGAAACTCCGCGATGGTCTGTGCGTTCCAGTCGCTCATGTCGAACTCCCGTCATTTGTTGCTATGTAAACAAATCTAGAAGCCAGATGGTTACATGTCAACAAATCGAAAATCCAGGTAGGGTCGATCGCATGGATCAGGAGTCGCTGAACGAGCGGGAGACCCGTGCGTGGGTCTCGTTCCAGCACATGCGGATCGAAGTGAACGTTGTGCTCGCTCGCATGCTGGTCCGCGACTTCGGGCTGACCGAGGCGGACTTTGTGATCCTGCTCAGACTGTCCAACAGCCCGGGGCACAGGTTGCGGGCCCGCGATATGGCTGCCGCGCTGCAGTGGGAGCGAAGCCGCCTCTCACGCCAGATCTCTCGGATGGAGACCCGCGGCACAGTCATGCGCGCGCCGAGCGAAGGCGATGCCCGCGGCTACGACGTCGTGCTGACCGAGGCCGGGCGCGCCGCGTTCCAGGCAGCCTGGCCGTCGTATGTGGCAGGCATTCGCCACTGCTTCGCCGACGTGCTCTCCACAGCACAACTCGATGCCCTCACCGACATCGCCGAAACGATCGACAGCCACTTCAGCGCACAGCACTACCCCGGCGGACTCCAGGACCCGGCGAAGGCCCCCGGAACCCGCACGACAGCGGCCGGTATCGAGTCCGCCATCGCAGCGGATTCGCTCGAATCAGCTCGCTGAGAGCACAGTGGCCGCGCTCCACCACCGGCGGTGCAAGGCATTCGCCGATCGGCTCGAGCGCCTCCGCGATGCCTTCCATCGGGATCGAGGAGACTTCGGCCGCTGGTGACGGCCTTCAGGGGACCGCCGCCCAGTTACGCCGGTTGTCCCGGAGCGCCAGCGCTTCTGATACTCCTCAGAGTCGTTGACCTTGCCACCGTGGTGACAGTGGCCGGTGCGGTCCCCAGCGTCTGTTGGATCGCTGCGCGCACACGCGGAGCCATAGCGCGTGAATTGTGGCCCGGGAGTTGTTCTGCGAGAAATGCTTCCGCGATTTGGCGCAGGTGTGGATTGCCGCCGCCTTTGAGGGCCCGCTGTGGATGCTCGTCGGCAACCGCAACGGCGCGGCCGGTGCACGCGCTCGAGCAAGACCGCCGCCTCGGCCTAGTTCAGCCTTGCCGCAGCAGCGGAGCAATCTGGATGCGAACCGCGTGCCGACCAGCAGCGTGGACGAACTCACCGACCCAGCCAGCCGCAGAAGATCATTACGGACCGGCCGTGCTTCGCGGAAACACATCCCGCCGGGCACGCCGTCGAACGATGGGTTCATAGATTCGTTCAACCGGCGGCTGTGCAAGGAGCGCTCGGATCGCATCCATTGGACAAGCCTGCTCGAGGCCGTCGTGATCGGCGACTTCAAGGTTTACCATAATCGGGCTCACAGGAATTCGGCGCTGGGTTATCGCCGGCCCAGTACGCTGCGGCCTGGACTCACACCCACCACCCGGTGGCGTGCGGCGTCAACTGATTCTGTACGAATATCACCCGGACTCGATTACGAAATAGTCTCGTCATCGGAGACCGGTCAGAAACCTTGTGGGCAGAGAACTTTTTGCACACAGCTCGTGACACAGAACGGCTTCGTCAGCCAAATAGTGGGTGCAGCTGCTTTGAAGTACGTTGCCGGTCAAACGCACACGGGACGACCACCGAAATGCCAACAATGACATCGTCAAGTCATCAGACCGAGGAGACGTCGTGACCACGTACCGGGTTGGCTATATCGTCGGCAGCCTCTCACAGAAGTCCGTCAACCGCGTATTGTCCAAGGCGCTGATCCGCTTGGCTCCGTCCGAACTCGAGTTCGTCGAGATCCCCATCAAGGACCTTCCGCTCTACAACTACGACTACGACGCCGACTTCCCTCCCGAAGGTCGGGCGCTCAAGGAGGCCTTCGCCGAGGTTGATGCGATCCTGTTCGTCACCCCCGAGTACAACCGTTCGATCCCAGGAGCGCTGAAGAACGCTATCGACTGGGCGAGCCGGCCATGGGGTGAAAACTCGTTCACCTACAAGCCGTCCGCGGTGATCGGGACTTCGCCCGGCAAGCTGGGCACTGCAATTGCCCAACAGAGCCTGCGTAGCGTGCTGGGCTACCTCAACTCGCCGCAGATGAACGCTCCCGAGGCCTACATTCAATACCACCCGGATGTCTTCACCGAAGACGGCGAGGTGCTCAACGACAGCACCGCGCGGTTTCTGCGTGACTTCATGAACGAGTTCGGAGCCCATGTGACGCGAGTGCTCACCGTCCTCCCGCCCCCGCGTTGAGACACCACCTGCCACTCATGGATCAGCAGGCAGCTCGCGAGGCCTGCAATTGTTTGCGCCGATCGGGTCGAGATGGTTCAACTCTCGCCGGGCACGTCGAGAGGCGCGTGAAGCGTCGGTGAGATGCGCGGCGACGATCCTCAACGCATGATCCGATCAGTTATTCGTCGTCTCGTGCTCGGCGTCGCGCTCGGCACTTCCGTGGTCACCGGAGTGGTCGTGCCCGCATCCGCGGCAGCGCGATACTTCAGCGATGTAGAGGCCAGACTGGATGGCGTGCGTTGTGTCCTCGACGATCAGGAGGTGGTCTGCATCGTCGGCGGTGCCACCCCGGTGGTGCCCGGACCGAGACCGACCTGCCCGACAGATTATGGGCCGTATCCGATATTGAGGCTGGGCAACAGTGGGCCCGCGGAGGCGAGCTACACCTGTCGGATCATTATCGCGTTCGGGGAGCCCTTGCCCTTCCATAAGATCATCAGCACCGATGCGATCACGTGCAGCGGGTTGCCGACGGAACCGGGAATCCAGTGCGTGAACTCCGAGCACGGGTTCACTGTGTCCCGGACCGAGTACACATTGCGCTGAAGCAGGGATTCTTGTCACGGTCGAACCTGTGGGTATGGCACGAAATACCTACGGCGGCGTGGGATTCGGCTGTCACGCTGACAATTCCGGAGCTGTTCGCGAACGTTGAGGAGACGGCGCAGGTGCGCAGCGGGCAGGGCTCGAGGTGCAGTGCCTGGAGCCACAGCCACACCGGTCGAGGCATACCACCCGGCATCTGGACCGGCGATCTTGGCGCGATGGATGACGACGGCTTCATCACCATCGGATCATCGGTCGTCGGGATTGAGGGCGAGGAAGGCGGCACCGGCGGCGGCGCCGGCGATGAGTTGGGCCGCGAGGTACACCCACAGCGTCGACCAAGCGAACATTCCCATCACGGCCGCGCCGATCGTGACCGCCGGATTGAACGCTCCGCCGGAGATCGCGCCGACCGCGAATGCCCCTGCCATGACCGTGAATCCGATCGCCAGCCCGTAGAACGAGTTGTCCGGATTGCTCTTGCTGGTGGCGACGTTGAGTACGACGTAGCACAGCGCGAAGGTGAACAGCAGCTCGACCACGAACGCGGCCCCGATGGTGTGCTGGTTGAGGGTCAGAAGCGTCGGGGCTGCAGGGTGCGCCGGATCCACGACAGCACGCACCAGCGCCGCGGCCAGTAGTCCGGCAACCAGTTGCGCGATCCAGTACCGGACGGCATCGCGCGGGGTGATCCGATACCGCAGCAGCACCGCCAGCGTCACCGCCGGGTTGTAGTGCCCACCGGACACGTGCCCGCCGGCGTAGATCATCACCATCAGCACCGCGCCGATTGCCAGCGGTGCGAGCGGGCTGCCGCTGCGGACGCTGGTTCCGACCGTGAAGACCAGGAAGAATGTCCCGATCAGCTCGACCGCATACTTCGCAGCGTTCCGGCGAGCAGCTGTCGCCCTGTGTGGTTCAGCGGCGCGGACAGAGGCGGTCTCTTCGAATGTGACCATGTCGCGACTCCTCGGATTGCCTTCTGGGACTTCCAGAATCGCTGTCACTCGAGCTCGTGTCGTCGCCGCTGACATCCATCGATGCTCCCCGCCAGTACCACTGTGTGTATGGCGGCTAGCTGTAATCGGCTCGGGTTGCGCTCGACATCTATCGACCCCCGCGTCCGGTGCACCCGAGGAGGGCGACAAGTTCGGTGACAACTCCGTTACGGGTGCTGCTGACCGAGGACGGCGTACTGCTCCGGGAGGGATTGAGCCTGCCCACCGGTTCGGGTTTCGACGTCGTTGCGCAGGCCCGGTGATGCCTCACTGAATCTGCCCGAAACCCAAGACGATTCACCGCCGGGTGCTGGCGGTGATCACCTTTCTCGAGTCGCGCCGATCCGATCCGTGCCTCCGCCCCGGAGCAGGTCACCGATGGCGTGGGACGACAGCTCCGATTTGGGCAGGAAGCCCACGGCCGGGCTCTCCGCGATCATGTCGGCGAAGTCCTGCTGGGCGTGGGTGGAGATCAGAATCACCGGCACGCTCCGACCTAGCCGCCCGGCGAGTTCGAAGCCGTTCTCCGCACCGAGATCGATGTCGGCCAGCACCACATCGGGCGCCAGTTCCTCGACGCGCCGCAGCGCCTCGGCGCCGCTGGACGCCACGCCGACGACCGAGATCCCCTGCTGTTCCAGCAGGTTGCGAGCGGCCTCGAGGAAGTGTCGGCTGTCGTCGACAATCAGGCAGCGCAACAGCCCAACGCGCGACGTCATGACCGCAGTCTGCCGAGTTCGTGACAGCTGCGCATTACCGCTACCCGGAAATCTCCGCAGCACAGTGACGTCTTGCCGCGCCGGAGCAGGGCATGTGCAGCTGCCGGGCAGGCCGGATTCCTGTTGGCGGGAATTGTCGATGGGCGCTGGCCATGGCGACAAGTGCCCGCCGGAGCACAACAGTAGGTAGCAACAACCCTACGGAGATTCGGAGAGCGATATGAAGACAACCACTTTGGGAAGAAGCGGACTCCAAGTTTCCCGAATTGCCTTCGGCACTTGGCAACTCGGCGGCGAGTGGGGCCGGTTCGACGAGGAGGCCGCGATCACCGCCATCCGGCGCGCCCGTGATCTCGGTGTCAACTTCTTCGACACCGCGCAGGCGTACGGCTTCGGCGCGTCCGAACGGATCCTGGGCAAGGCGCTGGGCTCCGAACTCACAAGCGCCCGTCACGAACTCGTGATCGCCACGAAGGGCGGCCTGCGCAGAACCGATACCGGCCTGGTCCGCGACGCGAGCCCCGGCTGGTTGCGCAAGGGAGTGGACGCCAGCCTGGAGGCGCTCGGCGTCGACCACATCGACCTCTACCAGGTGCACTGGCCGGATCCCACCGTACCGGCCGCCGAGACGGCGGGCGCACTGGACGACCTCGTCGCCGCGGGCAAGATCCGCCACATCGGGGTCTCGAACTACAGCCCGGCGCAGATTGCGGAATTCTCCGCTGTACTGCCGGTGGCGACGGTGCAACCGCCATACCACCTGTTCCGGCGCGAGATCGAGGACGACCTGCTGCCGTACTGCCGGGTTCAGAACATCGGTGTGCTGATATACGGGCCGTTGGCACATGGCTTGCTGACCGGAACGCTGCACGAAGATACGACGTTCGCCGATGACGACTGGCGCAGTGCGAGCCCCGACTTCACCGGCGAGGTCTACCAGCACAACCTGATAGCCGTGCGGGCATTGGAGAAGTTTGCCGCAGACCGCAACATCACGGTCGGCCAATTGGCGATCGCCTGGACCTTGGCGAACCCCGCCGTGCACGTCGCGATCGTCGGCGCCCGGCATGCCGACCACATCCAGGACAGCCTCGGCGCCGCGGACATCGTGCTCGGCGATGCCGATCTGGACGAGATCGACAAGATCATGGCATGGGCGATGCCGATCGCCGGGCCGTCTCCGGAGAGTGTGTGATGGCACTAGCCGGATAGGCGCCGATGACCGGTCATCCGCATGGTGTGTGCTGCACGGCTACGATTGAGATCGAATTCCGAGGACCTCGTCCGAACTCATCGGCGATCGGTGTGGGCGCTGGGTTATGAAGTGGAAACGGTCTGGGGCGCGCGGCTGGCCTGCATCCACGCCAGGTGCGATGTCCGCACGCCGCCGTACCGATACGGACTTCTTCTCCCTACGTGCACGGTTGCTTGCGATGTCGATGCGCCCAGCGGCCCCGCCGCTGATCCTCGGGGTCGCGGTGGCTGCGTTGTGCATTGCGGCGGAGTCGATACTCGTGCTCTGGCTCCAGCAGGTCGCTCCGGGCGAGGCTTTCGGTGTCGTCTATCTGCTGGGCGTGCTGGTGGTCTCGACGGTGTGGGGACTCGGGCTGGCGGTGGCGACATCGGTCGCCAGTGCCGTCGCCTTCGACTATTTCCGTAACTGGCCCACAGATTTCGTCCCGACCGCGGCCCAGAACGGCGTCGTCATCGCGGTCTTCCTCTGCGTGGCACTGCTGGCCAATACCCTTGCGGCACTGGCCCGATCGCATGCGGGCGAGGCAAATCGCCGCCGTCGGGCCGCCGATCTCGTTTCCGAACAACAAGCCGCATTGCGGCGGGTTGCCACCCTGGTCGCGCGCGGTGCGACATCGTCGGAGGTGTTCTCTGCGGTGGCGCAGGAGTCGGCCAGGTGTCTGGGCGTGGTCAACGCGTCCCTGTTCCGCTACGAACCCGATGGTTCGGGCAGGTTCGTCGCGGCACGCGACGAACCCGGATCGCCCAAGATGCCGGTCGGTAAGCGGTTCACGCTCGAGGGCGAGAACATTGCGGCGATGGTGCTGCGTACCGGAGCCACCGCACGGATGGACAGCCACGACCATGCGACCGGCTCGGCCGCCGCCCGCATCCGTGAACTGGGTCTGCGCTCGGGGGTCGGGGCACCGATCGTCGTCAACGGCCACCTGTGGGGCGCGATCGTCGCGGGATCGTCGCGCCGCGAGCCGCTGCCGCCCGACACCGAGCAACGCCTCGCCGAATTCGCGGACCTGGTCGCGACCGCGATCGCGAACGCCGAGTCCCGGGCCGAACTCACCGCATCGCGCGCCCGCATCGTCGCGGCTGCCGACGAGACACGGCGCCGCATCGAACGCGATCTGCACGATGGGGCACAACAGCGCCTCGTCTCGCTGGGACTCGCGCTCCGCACGGTAGAGGCGTCGGTGCCGCCCGAGTTGACCACGCTCGAAGCGCAACTCTCCGATATCGTGCAGGACCTGGTCGGCGTCTCGGACGAACTCCGCGAGATCTCACGCGGGATACATCCGGCGATCCTGTCGAAAGGCGGACTCGGCCCGGCGCTCAAGGCACTCGCCCGCCGCTGCACCGTACCGGTCGATCTCGACCTCGACCTCGACCCGCGCCTGCCCGAATCCACCGAAATAGCCGCGTATTACATTGCGGCAGAGGCGCTGACGAACACGGCCAAACACGCGCGAGCCACCGAGGTGACCGTGCGCGCCAATACCGACGGCAACACGCTCCAACTTTCGATTCGCGACAACGGAATCGGCGGCGCCGCCCCAGCCAAGGGATCCGGATTGATCGGTTTGCGAGACCGCATCGAAGCCCTCGGCGGCCGGATGGATATCGCCAGTCAGGCCGAAGCGGGGACGTCGCTGCACGCCATGATCCCGTACACCGTCGAATAACTCGTTCTCAGCGGGCTTTCAGCGACGGTTGGCCACACTGACGGCCGGTGCCACTCGGTGGCTGGAATTCGAGGAGAACGGCTATGTCGACAATCAATGGTTTGCCCGCCCACATCCTCTTGGTGCACGTCATCGTCGTGTTCGTGCCGCTGACCGCGGTGCTGCTGGTGCTGTCGGCCGTGTGGCCGGTGATCCGCCGGCGGATGATCTGGCTTGTCGTGGTGCTCGCCGTGGTCACCTTGGCGCTGACGCCGGTGACCACCGACGCGGGTGAATGGCTGGAGAAGCGGGTGGGGCGGTCGCCGGCGCTGCACACCCACACCCACCTGGGCGACACTCTGCTCTATTTCGTGCTGCCGATGCTGGTGGCTACCGGGCTGCTGGTGGCCGTCCATCTCCGGGAGCGGCGCAGCAAGCCGGTCGCTCGCGCGGTGGTGGTCGCGGTTGCCGTCCTGGCCGTCGCCAGCGGCGTCGCGGCCACCGTGCAGGTGTATCGGATCGGGGATTCCGGCGCCCGGGCAACCTGGGGCGACCGTAACCAAACGGTGCAGACGCAGCCGACCCCGCGGTAGATCCTGACAACGTCCGGTTTCGCTCCGGCTGCAAGCGCGGCTGGCACAGGCGGTGGTGCCACCCAACTGGCTGGCCTCAGAAACCAATTGGCCGGCGTCGTGCCGGCGAGGTTCGGCGCGCCCGAGTGGATCCTCGGCGAGGCACTCGACGACGACTGTCCGCGATGACCCGAGACCGCGTCATTCGCTGATCATCAAATACTCAGTGCCACAACAGGAATCGGCGTATGCTTCGCGGCACGACGCGACTCCCATCGCTGATGGAGGCGCGGACGCACGGGACGGCTCTCAGTAGGAAGATGAACCGCAAACGGCCCCCGTCCAGGGCTGGCCGCAGTCGCCATCCCAGCCGTGACCCCAGCCGCCATAACCGCCGTGATCCCAGCCGCCGTAACCGCCGTGAAAGCCGCCGCCGTAACCGCCGTGAAAGCCGCCGCCGTGACCGGCCGCCCCACCATGGGCGGCCACGGCTCTGGCGGTCGCGATAGCTGCCGGCGGAGCCGAAACGGGATCGGCTTGGGCCGTCGGCGCGACAGCGATAGCTATTGCCGCAGCTCCCACCGCCAACACTGGTGTGATGTAGTTTCTGATTCGCATGGTTGCACTCCCTCGATGGCCTGTATGGACTCATTCAGAATCGCGCCCCAGCTAGCCCATGTCGCCACCGCTGACACCCATCCGTGCTTCCCGCCAGTCGATATTTCTACCTACATGCCACCTGCAAGCGCGATGCCGTAGGCATGTAAGGCGCAGCGGGTCGGGGCCAGCCGGGAGCATGGCGAGATGGCGGCGGTCCTGATAGGGGTATTGGGGGGCGTCGATGCAGGCACTCTGCGAGTACGCACTACGCGGCGTAGTGGGGGTCCGCGGTATACGGTGCTCACGACTCTCGAGAAACAACCTGTCGTGTTTGTATGTGTTTCGGTCTCGACACGAGCACTCGCCTTGTGCTCGCCGCCTGCACACGGCCGGGTTGTCGGCAGTGCCGTGTACGACGGCGACCGACGACTTGGCTGACCAACCGCCTTCGGCGAGGTGGAGCCAGGTTCAGCCACCGATCATGCGGCCCACGACCGCACGCCCCGCCGACCTCGCATAACGGAAGGGCAGCAGCGCGGGCTGAAGCCCGAATCCCGAGCTGCTGTATGTCGGCGCGATGTTCCACGACCTGGGCCTGACCGACACCTACCGCACCACCACCCAACGCTTCGAAGTCGACGGCGCCGACGAAGCCCGCCGATTCCTCACCGCCCATGGGGTCGACGACTACGCGGCACAACGGGTGTGGACCGCCATCGCACTGCACACCACACCCGGCATCCCCGAGCACATGGAACCCGAGATCGCACTGGTGACCGCGGGAGTCGAAACCGATGTACTCGACATCGGCTACCACGACCTGGACCCCCACGACATCCAGGCGGTCACCGCGGCTCATCCCCGTCCCGACTTCAAGAAGCAGATCCTCGCCGCGTTCACCAACGGGTTTCGGCGATCGGCCCGAGACCACCGTCGGAACCGTCAATGCCGACGTCCTTGCCCACTTCCTGCCCGGTTTCACTCGCACCGACTTCGTCGACGTCATCGAATCCAACCCGTGGCCCGAATAGCCACCGCCTCCTCCAGCTGGAACGGAGTCGTCCAGCGGCGGGGCGTGAAACGAAGCATCCGTCGCAGGATGGTGATGGCCGAGGCGATGTCCTCATTCCCCTGCTCATCGCCTAGTCCATCGCCAACGGCGCGCCGGCGACGGCATTCAGCAAGTGCTGTGGGTCGATGTTGAAGGCCGCACTGAGAGTGAGGGTTTCGGCCATTCCCTCGACCAGGAGATTCAGCATGTTGTTGAGCGCGATGCCGAGCCTGCTCCCGTCGCCGATACGTTCGAGCCAGAGCGTTCGTTGGCCGAGGGCACGCAAGATCGGCTCGACCAGCGGGCGGACCGGACGTACGCCAGAAGCGGGGATGAGCAGCTCCCCAGCCTCGGCGAGTCCGGGACCGCCGACTACCGGGGCGTCGATGAACAGGATGTTGTTCCGGATGGCGAGGTCGGCGAGACGAGCGCAGTATTCGGGCCCGACAGTGCTCATTTGGATCCAGATCGCTCCAGGAGCAAGAGCGGACAGCGCACCGCCGGGCCGGGTCATCACCTCTTCGACTGCGGCGCCGTCGGCGAGCACGGTGATCAACACCTCGGCGGCGGAGGCGGCGATGCTGGAGACCCGGTGTGCTCCAGCGGCGACCAACGCTGCCTCGACCGGGGTTCGGTTCCACACCAGCACGTCGAACCCGGCGCGTAGCAGATTCCGCGCGATCGGTGCGCCCATCGTGCCGGCACCCAATACAGCCACGGTGCGCACCGAGCAGGTCATCACATCGTCTCCGGGGACAGTCCGGCAACCGGCCTAGCACTGGCCATGATCTTGTCGATTTCATCGAGATCCGCACCGGTGTCGTCGTCGAACGGACCCCATTCGCCGCCCAGTTGCCATGTACCGAACGCAATGCGGGAGACGCGCCATCCGCTTCTCCCCAATGTTGTCGTCTTCATATCGGCTACTTTCGCGCCGCATGCCAAACCTTGTCGCCACCGCTGGCGCCGATCAGTCGTTCCCGCCAGCCAGAATCGGGCCGGTCTTGGTCACTGCAATCACGCTGCTGAGCAGTATTTGCAAACCCGCCGCCGGGCGAAGGGCGCGCCAGCTCAGATCGAGGTTCGGCGATCAGATCTTGCGATTCTCAGACTTGATCATCCAGGCGAGCTTCTCCAGCGAGTCGATGATCGCGTGCAGCAGGTCGCTGGTGCTGGGGTCCTCGGCGTCGACCGCATCATGCACGTCGCGGAGGGTATCGGTCGCTGCATAGGTGCGTGTCGTGATCAAGTCGACGACATGGCCGGTGTCCAGCTCATCGGCCGGAAAAGGCGGCAGGCTCGTCGTGACTGCGACGGTGTCGGATCGCCCGTCTGGTACGGCATCGAGCGCCCGCATCCGCTCGGCGATGGTGTCGCTGGCGTCTCGGGCAGCGTCAACGAGTTCGTCGAGCTGCAGGTGCAGGTCGCGGAAATTCGTTCCGACCACGTTCCAGTGGGCCTGTTTGCCTTGCAGATGCAGTTCGATGAGATCGACCAGCACGCGCTGAAGGTTGGCCGTGAGTTCTGCCGAGGCCGTGAAATTACGGATATCGTCGGCGAGACGGCGGCTGACACTTTGATGGTTTCGACGCGCTGTAGTCATAATTGCGCTCCTTTCTGAGGTACGTTCCACGGAAACATCCGCCACTTCACTGGAACGATTCCAGATTTATGATTGTTGGATTGATTGCTGCCGTCGGGTGAAAAATGCGTAATCCGAGATTCCCGGTTCGATCGTTCGCTGTGATTCAGGTACCGGCACGCTATTTGCATCCGCACGACGGAATCTCCTGGGTTCCTTTGTGGTATTGCGGCTGTATACAAATACTTGCGCGGATCTGCGGCTGCGTCATTGCGGCTGCCGTCAATTCCGCACCTCCGGTCAGCAGATAACCGAGGATGCGGGGCAGCGGTACAACGTATCTTCCGGCGGGGTGTTGGCCACGAAAACGCTCGCAAGGCAGCGCGCATCGTTGGCGCAAAGTCTGTCGCAGCGGCCGGGGCCGTCGGTTGCGCGGTTCGACCAGCATCGCGGGACACTGTGCCGCGCGGCCGTAGGTCACACTGGTCGATGTCCGAAGGTCAGCGAGCCTCGAGGAATCTGACGACGGCGAGAACTCGGCGATGGTCCTCGGCGGTCTCTGGCAGGTTCAGCTTGGTGAGAATACTGCGGACGTGCTTCTCGACGGTCCCCTCGGCGACCCATAGCCGGTGGGCTATGCCGGCGTTGGAACGCCCCTCCGCCATCAGAGCGAGTACCTCGCGCTCCCGCGCGCTGAGCACGGCAAGAGGATCGTTGCGTCGCCGAGCCGACACAAGCTCTTGAACGAGGGCCGGGTCGACAACCGAGGCCCCTTTGGTGATCCGTCGGAGAGTGTCGATGAACTCCTCCACGTCGGTGACCCGGCTCTTGAGCAGGTAGCCGATTCCACGACCACTGGCCAACAGCTCCATCGCATGCTCGACGTCGGCATGCGCCGATAGCATGAGGATGCCGACTTCGGGGAGTTCGTCGCGGATCACCCGCGCCGCATCGAGGCCTTCGGTGGTGTGCGTCGGCGGCATCCGAACGTCGATTACTACCAGGTCCGGTACTCGGTCCCGGACCAGTGCCAAGAGTTGAGACGCGTCGCCGGCTTGTCCTTCGACGTCGAACCCGGAGCGTACGAGCAGGCTCGCTACACCTTCGCGCAGTAGCACGTCGTCTTCGGCCAGAATCACCCGTAGCTGAGTCGACACCGGGTTGTTCCCCTCCATCAGGTGGTCTCGACCCGGTCGCGGACATGCGCAACATCGACCCGGGCGGGGATGGCCATATCCTCGACGGGCAGTCCATGGCGGTACTGGGTCCGGTGCAACTCGTCTCCGAAAGCGGCCGCGCTGGCAGGGCGATCGTGTGGCTCTTCCGCCATGGCGCGGCCGATCTCGTGCGCATCCTCGAACCCCGCCGCGGCCTGTTCCGCCGCGATCGGCGGAACAGGCTCATACTGCGTCATCCGTGGACCGAATTCAGCCATCCTCGACCCCGAAACTCCTTGCAGCCACTTCATGTACACATCACAACGGCCCTGGGCTGTCCGCCCTCCAGCATACCGTCAGCACACCGCTACACAGCGGCGATGGGTGAACGTCGGCGTCCACCACGGTTGCTGCGAATCTCCAGTTGGATACATCAGCAGCGGCAAGTCATCGATCCGCTGCGGCACGGCCACCGCACGGGAACCGATGGTGCGCGCCCCCGAACCAAGGTAGCGGGTATGTTGCTGTCGAGCGCTGGACACAGCCGCTCACGTGTCCTCGAGACGGCGTCCAGGCTGGCGAATTCAAGTGACGGACAGAGGCGTATGCAAGCGATTCCGAATCCGGAACGACGGGATCCGCAACAACCTCGAAGCCCGCATCATCGAGGCCGAACGCGAAAGCTGGCTCGGCGACGTCGAGGTAGTCCAGGTCAGCTACAGCGATGACGACCCGGCTGCGACCGTTCTCCGGTCTGCCTGCTGGACGTTCCTGCGCACAAGACCGGCACCGCGTCCACCAACCCGTCGACCCCGTGACTCTCCCAGCGCTGGACGCTGCATTCTGATCATCAGGGCTCGCCGGGACTTCAACCTGCATCTCCTGGGAACCGCCCCCACAATGAATTACGTCTTGCGGCATCGGGAATTCGACGGTGTCGCCATGTAGCCCCCTTGCCGGGTATGCGTGCGCAATCCGAACGGGGATACCGGCGCCGGAATGCACTCCCTACCTCGACATCGACGACACGAAATTTTGCGGGATACTCGGTCGTTAAATCAGAAGAGGCGTAACCGGTAAACTCCATCCGGGTTGGCGTCAGTCGATTGCCGATGGGCACTGAGCGGTTCTCGGTCCATTACAAAAGTCAAGCTCGTTCTTCATCGCATGCGACGGAGGAGTCGACTTCCATGCTCGCCATTCATCTCACCCAGTTCGGGGAGCCGGAGCAGAGCCTAAAGGTCGTGGACGTTCCCGAGCCCCCGGCTCCCGCCGCTGGTCAGGTGCTGATCCAGGTTGAGTACGCCCCTCTCGACCATCACGACCTGCTCGTGGCCCAGGGCATCTATCCGGTCCGTCCCCGACTGCCCAGCGTCATCGGCAATGAGGGTGCCGGCTCGGTCTTGGCCGTCGGGCCGGACGTCACGCACGTCCGTCCGGGCGACACGGTCCTGCTTCCCTTCGGCACCTTTTCTTGGTCCGAACAGGTCCTGGCCGAGGCCGCGAAGCTGACCGTCGTCGATAGGTCCATCAGCCTCGACCAGGCTGCGATGCTGACCATCAATCCCGTCACCGCGGGTCTGCTGGTGGAGGCGCGTGACCTTCCGCCTGGCTCATGGGTGGCGCAGAACGCGGCCAACAGCGGAGTCGGCCGGTCCGTCATCGCGTTCGCCAAGGAGCGCGGGCTGCGCACGATCAACATCGTGCGCCGTGCGGAACTCGTGACCGAACTCGAAGACCTCGGCGCCGACGTCGTCGTCGTCGACTCGGCGGACGCCGGTGCGCGCGTACGGGCGGTCATCGGCTCCGATCCGGTGCTGCTGGGAATCGACGGCATCAGCGGAACCGCGACTATGCTGCTGCTGGACGTGCTGACAGAGGGCGCCCTGCTGGTGGTATACGGCTACATGAGCGGTCAGCCGTTTACGCCCGACCCGGACCGGCTCGACGCGAAAAAAATCACCACTACGGAGTTCTGGATGTACCAGGACGAGTATCTGCCCCGCCATCCGGCCCTGAACGCGGAGTCCGCGCGACTGGTCGCCGAGGGAAAGCTCGTCCTGCCCTCCGCCCCTGTCTTCAAGGCTGCGGACTTCCCCGAGGCACTCGCGTACCTCAGGAAGAACGGCAAAGTCCTCCTGGACTTCAACCCGCATCGCTCGTAAGCACCGCCCGTACCAGTCCCCGAATGCCGGGAACACCGCGGAAGTGGGAGTCGACCGCATAAGCCGGTGGCCACCGGGACGGGCCCGACACGATCGAGGATGAGCACCATGACAAAACACGGCACCATCGGCATTCTCGGAGCGGGAAATATCGGCCAGGCGGTCGCTGAGAAGGCCGTCCGTCATGGCCATGAGGTACTCATCGGCAACAGCAGGGGCCCGGAGACGCTGCGGGCCGTCGTGGAGCAGTTGGGGCCGAAGGCCCGCGCGGTGACGGCCGAGGAGGCGGCGCGGCCGGATCTCGTATTCCTCGCGGTGCCGTTCTTCGCCGTGCCGGATCTGACCGGCCTCACCGACTGGTCCGGGAAGATCGTCGTCGATACGACGAATCAGTTCGCCACGGCGAACCCCTGGCAGGGCCGCTACGACGTCGGTGACCTGACGGGCAGCGAATGGGTCGCCGAGCGCCTTGCCGGCGCGCGGATCGTGAAGGCATTCAACACCGTGTTCGCCGCGTTCATCACCGCGGACCCCCAGCATGCCGAAGGTCGGCAGGTGATCTTCTACGCCGGCGACGATGCCGATGCGAAAGCCGACGTGGCCGGCTTGCTGGACGAGTTCGGATTCGCCGCGCTGGACCTCGGTGGTCTGCGCGCGGGCGGACAGCTGATGCAGCTGGACGGTCCGCTCAACGGTCAGCACTTCCTGCTTCAGGACGTCGGCTGACGCCCTGGTCATCCCCGTCCGCTCGGCTCGTCCTCCGGCCACACCGCACACCCAGGAGGCGCATCATGAACCGTTGTGTTGTCTACACCCGCGGCGGATTGCCCGCCGACGTCCTGGCCGTCGTCGAGGAGTCGGAGCCGGCGGCGCCGGAGACCGGTCAGGTTCTCGTCCGCACCACTGCGTTCCCGGTGCACCCCGGTGATCTCCAGGCCGTCGAGGCATACACGGGGAATGCCGGACAACCGGTTCACGCCGGTATCGAGGCCACCGGCGTGGTGGCGGCCATCGGTCCGAGCACGCCTGTCGCTGCCGGGGTCGAAATCGGCGCGCGTGTGACAGTCTTCCCGCACCCGGGGGCCTGGTCCCAGTGGATCATGGCGGCGGCCCGAGCGGTTGTCGCCGTACCGGAGCAGCTATCGGACGAGGTCGCCGCTCAGATGCTGGTGAACCCGATCACCTCCGTGATGCTGCGCCGGGAGGCGGAGGAGCACGACTCCATCGGATACGACGGTGTTCTGCTGCAGACCGCCGCGGGTTCGTCGGTCGGGCGGCTGCTGACCGCCGCGTGCCTGGCCCACGACATCTCACTCGTCAACGTCGTCCGCAGCGAACGCGGTGCCGCGAAGCTGCGCGAGCGGTTCCCGGACGTGCCGGTCGTGGCGACGGAACACCCGGGCTGGGCCGATGAGATCGACAGGGTCGCCGACGGCAATCCGGTGTGTGTGGCCCTCGATCCGATCGGTGGAAAGCTCGCGGAGAGGCTTCTGGATCTGCTGGCACCGGGCGGAAAACTGGTCTGCTATGGGCAGATGGCCGAGGAGCCGATATCGCTGCCCGCGTCGACGCTGCTGCAAAAATCGCTGACGCTGCGCGGCAAGACAATAGGCCGTTGGATGTCCGAGACCTCCGCCGAGCGGCAGGCATCCGACGTCGCCGCCGCGAAGCTGATCGCGATTGCACTCGCGGACCAGTTCGACGTAGCCGCGACATACGGCCTCGGCGACATGGCCGAAGCCGTGAAACAAGCGGTGCGGCCCGGCAAGATCGGCACCGTCCTCATCCGCCCTTGGTAGCCGCCGCTGTCGGAATGAACGCCTGACTGCCGCACCGTCTTCCGCGATCTGGTAGTGGTTCTGGAAGGGGCCACTTCAGTACCAGCCCATCGCGGTCCTGCCGACCAGCGGCGGCGTATGGCGCGCCGACGACCGATCCAGGATCGACGGCATGCCGATGCCCGTTAACTGGAAACCGCTTCACGCTGGTCAACGGCACCGAAGCTGCGGCAACGCTGAAACCGAAGAAGAGCCCGTTCCACCGTGCTCGACTGGATCTGGACACCTCACGAATACGTCCGACAGCCAAGGGACGCGGCACAACAGATCACAGAAATCGCGATTCCCAGCATCCGCCAGATGGACTGACGGATGCCGATCCGACATTCACGTAGCGGGCGCGATGGATCCTGGCGGTGTCGATGCCGAATGGAACCGGCTGATGGCCGATCGGTAAGCCAGGTTCGAGTGACTCCCTGCTGAATGAGCTGGTCCACGTTGGGATCGCGCGGACCGGATTGTGCGGCATGTTGCACGATCTTGGGAAGGATTGCGTCGATGAGCTGGGGTGCGCGCGCAGGGCTGATGCGAACAGCCTGGCCGCAATACCGTGGAAGTATGCGAACTTTCGTACACCTTTTGCTGCTCGTCTGCGCTATCGCCGTGGCCGTCGGCGCGTTCGGTCCGCTCATCGGCACGATCGGGGCCCGTGACGTTCGGTTCCAAGATCTGCGTGAGGGTTTCGGCTCCGGGCTTACTCTCGACCAGATCGGTGCTCAGTCGGTTTCGTTCCAGACGTCGCTGACCGTCGTCATCGTCGGCGTCGCGGTCGCGGTCTTGATTGCGGCGCTGTTCGGCTCCCGCATGATCGGCTGGCTGGGCGTGGTCGTCGGTCTGGTCGCACTCGGGGTGCTGACATGGCGGTTGGACGAGCAGTTCGACCACCAGTTACGCAGCGACTACCGCGATCTGCTCACCGGCAGCTGGGGCCTGTATCTGGTCGGCGGCGGACTGGTCATCGCCCTGCTGTCGCTGCTCGTCCCCAGAGAGCGCCAGGAGCGGAGCAACACCGTGAGCTGAGACCGTTGAAACTCGAAGCGTCACCGAAGCATCGACGCGACTGCCCGCCTCAGCCGAGCGCAGCGAGCTTGCGCCGCAGCACCGTTCGCTCGCGCTCGTTGCCGCATAGCTGTGCCGCGCGCTCGAGTTCGGTGCGTGCCTCATCGGTGCGTCCCAAGCGGGTGAGCAGCTCACCGCGAACGCTCGACAGTAGATGCGAATTCGGCAGCGCCCCAGCCGCCGCCAACCTGTCCACGATCGGCAGCGCCGCAGCCGGTCCCTGGGCCATCGAGACTGCCACCGCCCGGTTGAGGTCGACCACCGGGGACGGGGCCAGTCTGCCGAGCGCCTCGTAAATGAGCACGATGCGCTCCCAATCCGTCGCCTGGACGCTGGCTGCGACGGCATGACATTCGGCGATCGCCGCCTGCAAGCCGTAGGCGCCGAGGCCACGGCCGACCTGCTCCGCGCGGGCCAGGGCCGCCCGTCCCCGGCGGATCGCGGCACGGTCCCAGCGGCGGCGATCCTGCTGCTCCAATAACACCGGCTCGCCGTCCGGTCCGGTGCGGGCCGGGAAGCGCGCCGCGGTCAGTTCGAGCAGTGCGAGCAGACCGTAGACCTCGGTTTCGTTCGGCACCAGCCGGGTGAGCACCCGCGCGAGACGCTGTGCCTCACCCGCTAGCTCGAATCGGATCAGCTCGTCACCGGAGCTGGCCGTGGAGCCTTCGGTGAAGATCAGATAGATCACGCTGAGCACCGAGCCGAGGCGCTCGGCCCGCTCTTGTGCCGACGGCACCTCGAACGGCACCCGGGCCGCCGCCAAGGTCTTCTTCGCGCGGGTGATCCTGGCCTGCACGGTGGCGGTCTGAGCCGGTTCCCCGCAAGTTGGCACACTCTTGGCACATCAACGACCAGCGCGCGCGATGTATTGGGCTACTGATCTGCAGATGTAGCGGTTACCAGCGGATACCTGGAGAAGCCGCCGAGGGCATTCGGTCCTGACGATGCAATGAGGGCTGTGCCGCGCCGGATGTTGTTTTCCAGAGCCTCGTGGAAGTCGGGGGCGTCGACCATCGGACCGAACCAGTGCTCGACCTCGGCCGCCAGCGACAGAAAGGCTGGAATATCTTGCTGACGCGCGGGTCCGACGATCACTTGGTCAGTGTCACAGGGGTTTGACGGAATGTGGTTACCCCGGCGGAACAGTGCGTCGCCTCGGGAACAGGAGACGCCGTGTCGGTTCCGAGTAGCGAAAGCCGATGGGCGTTGGTGGTCGGCACGATGGACGCACCCCGGCTGCTCGCGCCGCGCTGGCCGATACCGTCGAACTCAGCGCCCAATCCGCGGGATCAGGACAGAAATGGGCGCTGAGTCCATGTACACCCGCTCTAGCGGGCGTTCACGCGCGACAGGTTCCACCCCTGCCACGTATCTTCGTCGAGATCGCGGCGGATCGCGGAGCGCACTTCGCCGCGCTGCGGTTCGGGAAGCCGCTCGACGGCGGGGACGATATCGGGTGAGAGTCTGCCGAGGTAGAGCGTGTCGAGGTTCTTGCCGTGCTCCCAGCGGTCGATATTCCGTTCCGCCACAAGGCCTTCCGGGTTGAGCACGGCCAGCGCGAACAGTGTCGACATGGCGGTGCCGATGGCGGCGCGCGGGAGCCAGGTGCCGTCCAAGCGAAGGACAGCGGCGATCATCAACAGGTACACCAGCCCCAGCCAGAGTTCGCACACCTCGACCAGCAGGCGCATGACGGTGAAGCCGTATGCCTGCTGGTAGGTCCACATGCGGCCGAGGGCGGAGGCCACGATGATCAGCGTCAGCACGGCGATCGCGCACAGCAGGACCCGCAGCCAGGCTCGGTCGGCGGAGGATTCCTGTGCGGCCCAACGCAATACGACGGCGATTACGGCGAGGGTGAGGATGGTGACGATCGAAAGCTGCCAGAATCCGCTGCGCGCGTATTCGGCGTAGGTCAGATTCGCGGTGCGCTGCACGTAGTCGTCACCGCCGAACAGCGCGACGAACTGGGCAGCGACGAAGACCGCGAACAGGATCGTCAACGCGCCCACCGGCAGTGCCCACTCCAACCGTCGCAGGCCTCGGCCGGACGGAGCACCCGTCGCCGCGGCTCGCGGACCCGCAAGCAGATACATGGCCCCGACGCTGCCCAGACCGAGCACCGCGAACAGCACGATCCACTGCACAACCGATGGCACATCGATCTCCGGCGTTACCGCGTCGAGCAGCTTCGCGAATGTCGCATCGGCGCCGCCCAGCAACGGCACGAAAACCGCCAATAACGCGAGCGTCACCGCAACCGACATCCCGGCTCGCCACGACCGGCGCGCCCGACCGTCACCGATCCGCCCGAACGCCGAATACACCCACGGAATGCCCGCAATCGACTCGATCGGCACCGCGATCACGTCGTACCACGCGCCGTACACCGACCGCCGCCCGACTACAGCCAACGACCCGGCCACCCCAGCCCCCACGACACATAGCGCGAACAGCCACCCGGCAGCCCGCACCGCCCCGACGGCAAGCAGCGCCAACGCCAGGGTCGTCCACCAAACCCGCCCCCAATTCAGTGCGCGGTCACCGAATCCCGATCCACCCGGATCAGCTTCCACACCACCGTCTTCCACAGTCGTCCGACCGCCGGTACCGACCGGATCCGAGCTCCCCGATCCGCGCTCGGTCGCTTTCGAGATGGGCGATTCCGGCGAATTCGGTATCGACGCTGCATCGGCCTCCACCAAACCGCCGCTGTTGACGTCGGATCGATCGGACTGCGCGCCGCCATCTTCGAGCAACGTCCGAACACCAGGTATCTCAGGTGCCAGGCGTCCTGGATCACGCCTCGTCTCCTCGGACGCGGCCGAATGCTGTGCCGAGACGGCCGCTTCCGCCGTACGACGAGCGCGGCGGTCCACTGTGAATACCGCGGCCGCTGCTACCGAACCGGCGAGTACCCAACCGATTCCGGGACGGTCCAATGGGATGAACACTGCGCCCGCGAGACCTGCGATGCCCGCTGCGGGCAATACGCCTGGCGGGCAGGCGATGCGCCGCCACCTCGGCACTTGTACAGGCCAGGGTCGCGGTGCGGGCAACGCGGAGCTCGACGGCGGAACCGGCGGAATCATGGGCGGCGGCGCGGTCGATGACGGGCTGATCGGCACACTCGACGGGCTCGACCACACACTCGGCGAGGTCGGCGGCGCATTCGACGCCATTCCTGAT
This sequence comes from Nocardia sp. NPDC049526, assembly GCF_044465765.1. Lineage (NCBI taxonomy): Bacteria > Bacillati > Actinomycetota > Actinomycetes > Mycobacteriales > Nocardiaceae > Nocardia > Nocardia sp. NPDC049526. The sequence continues at coordinate 49,711 of NZ_JBITMA010000014.1, forward strand.
GATGTGCCATTCGACGGCACTCCCCGATCCGGCGTCGACGTGCCCGCGGGTTCGCCCGATTCCGTCTGCGCCACATCCTCGCTCGTCGAATCCGATACGTCCGACGCCCGTTCAGCGGACGACGCAGCCGACGCCTCGACAGCCTCCGGAACCGAATCACCCCCGGACTCGGCTGAGGTGGGCGCATCACCCGCGGATTCGGATGTGGACAGGTTGTCGGGCTCGGACGGTGTCGCTGTTTCGGCCGAAGAGTCGGCGGCGTTCGGAGCGTCGGCTGCCGATTCGGCTCGTACCGTCGGCTCCGATATCGCTGCGGGTGGCGTAGATGATTCGGGTTGCGATGGATCGGATCGGTCTGGCAAAGGTATCCCCTCCTACGGGCGTGCGTGATCGTCCCGGAACCTGCGAGGTCCGGGTTGCGGAACGTTGGGCGTTAGGGGGCCGGAAGTACCACGCGAATGCGCGAGCCCGGATCGGCGACGGCTATGGTGCCGCCGTGTAGATCGACTATCCAGCGGGAGATGGCCAGGCCCAGGCCGGTACCGCCGCCGTCGGTGCGCCCGCCGCGGGTGAAGCGGTCGAAGATGGTGGCGCGCTCGGCGATCGGGATGCCGGGGCCTTGGTCTTGGACGTCGATGACGAGACCACCGCGGTCGGCGCGGGCCTCGATGCGGACTTCCCCGCCGGCGGGTCCGTGACGGGCGGCGTTGTCGAGCAGGTTGAGCAGCACCTGATGCAAACGTGCACGGTCTGCGAAAACGCTTGCGCTGCTCGGTTGCACGTCGGTGCGGAAACGCACGCCGCGCCCGAGCGCCGCCGCGGCCACCTCGGCCTCGGCAATGACCTCGGCCAACAGCGGTGTGACGCTGAGTTCTTCGCGGTCGAGGGCGCGGGCGCCGGATTCGATGGTGGACAGGTCGAGCAGTTCGGAGACGAGTCGGCCGAGCCGTTCGGTTTGGGCGAGTGCGGTGCGCAGGGTTTTGTCGTCGGGTTCGGAGACACCGTCGACCATGTTCTCCAGCACCGCATTCAGCGCGGTGATCGGGGTGCGCAGTTCGTGGGAGACATTGGCGATCAGGTCGCGGCGCTGTTGGTCGGCGGCGGCCAGGTCGGCGGCCATCTGATTGAAGGCCACCGCCAGTTGCCCGACCTCGTCGCGGGAGCTGGCCCGTACCCGGCGGGTGTAGTCGCCCTGCGCCATCCGCTTGGCCGCCGCGGTCATCTCGCGCAGCGGCCGAGTGGTGCCGTGCGCGAGGATCTGCGAGGTGATCAGCGCGATCACCGTCGCCGCGATCGTCGTCTTCGGCGGCAGCCAGCCGATCCGCAGCCGGAAGAAGCCGAATGCCACCCCGGCCGACCCGAGCATCAGAATCGCGAACTTCAGCTTGATCGATTTCACCGGATCCAGCGGTCGCGGCACCACTTCCGCTATCGCGTCCGATATGCCGCGCAGCTTCCGCGAAACAGTTGCGCGCCACTGCGTCCCCGCGCGCACGACATCCTCGGTGACGTGATCGCTCATCGCGCATCCAACGCATAGCCGACACCGTGCACCGTACGGATCACATCCGCGCCGAGCTTGCGGCGCAACGCCTTGATATGACTGTCGACCGCCCGGGTACCCGCGGCGTCGGCCCAGTCCCACACTTCTTCGAGCAACCGTTCCCGGGCCAGCACCACGCGGGGCCGTCGTGCCAGCCGAGCCAGCAGGTCGAATTCGAGCGGGGTGAGTTGTGCTTCGATATCGGCGCGCCACACACGACGCTGGTCCACATCGATGCGTAGGTCACCGACGATGATGGTGGCGCCGTCACGCTCGGCGACGCGATCCAGCCGGCGCAGCAGGGCGTGCACGCGCGCGGTGAGGACACGAAGCGAGAACGGTTTGGTCAAGTAGTCGTCCGCACCGACGCCGAGGCCGATGAGCTGATCGGTTTCATCGGTACGCGCGGTGAGCATGAGAACCGGGATCGGACGCGCGGCCTGGATGCGGCGACATACTTCGAGACCGTCGAATCCGGGCAGCATCACATCCAACACGACCAGATCGGGCACCACTGCCTCGGCCGTCGCGACCGCCCCCGGACCATCATGCGCCAGATCGACGGTGAACCCCTCGGCCCGCAGGCGCACCGCCACCGATTCCGCGATGGTCACCTCGTCGTCGACCACCAGAATCCGTCGCGCCGCCTGCCCGTTGCCCGCCGCGTGCTGTTCCATGAACCGAAACCCTAGCCACCCGCTGTGGAGAGAACCCGCGTCAATTGTGGAGATTCCGTGTGCACCGCACGCCCGCTCGAGCAGGACGGCCGATCCGGCGACATCAAACTGTTTCCCACCTGCAACGAAAGCGAACACCGAGAAGCTGCGACCACGGCGGACAGTTAGCTACATGGTTGCCATGGGCGGGATCGGGATACGCGTGCTCGTGGCCGCGGTCATCGCGGTCATCGCCCCCTCGGGGCTCCCCGGTGACGTGACGGCCGCACAGATGGCGACACTGGGCGGCGGCTCGGGCATCCTGATCGAGGGCCGAGCGGTATGCACGCTCACCACGGTCGGCTACGACAGCGCCGACCGGATGGTCGGGATCACCGCCGGACACTGCGCCGAGATCGGTATGTCCGTCGAGGCCGAGACACAGCAGGCGGGCGTCGTCGGCACCGTCGCCACGGTCGACCACAGCAACGACTTCGCGGTCATCGAATTCGACCGCACCAAAGTCACGCCGGTTCGCCAGGTAGCGCAGACCTTCATCGGTGGCATCGGCACACCGCCGCGACCGGGCGATATCGTCTGCAAGAACGGCCGGACCTCCGGCTTCGACTGTGGTGTGGTGTGGGATACGCACGGGTGGTGGTTCCAGAGTCAGCTCTGCTCCAGGCCGGGTGATTCGGGCGGGCCGGTCACCCTCGGTGACCGCCTGGTCGGGATGAATATCGGGCATATCGGGGTCATGGTGCTCGGCGTGATCGTCTTCGACATCGCCTGCGGCGCGGCGCCGGTGCACGATCCGGCCGTGGCGATCGACATCGGCGTAATCCTGCGTGAGATGGATCGGTCGGGTGCGGTCGGTGCCGGGTTCCGGCCGCTCTGAGATCATGGCTCCAATTCCGGCCCGCCCGTTCGTGCACTCGATGCCGAAATGCGCCGACTGTCCAATGGATACGGCGCTACCCTGATCGGCTTCGAACCCAACGCCGCCGCCACACATCCGCGCGTACGGGCCGAGGACCGACTTCACCTCAGCTCCTCGGCCACACGCTGGTCGCCCGCGTCGTCGCCTTTCCCGGCTCCGACACCAGCTGGCGCGACCCACTGCCACCACTCGAGCGCACCTTCGCCTAGGTACTCCCCGCAGAATTGCATTGGATGACAATCCACATGCCGCCCTGGGTCGGCCGCCGACTCCGAGGCCGCTCGTCGGGCACGGGTATCGCTCCCGAGTGGGCCGAACTGCTACCGGTATTCGCCTGAAGGCGCTATCCGTTCAGCTCAGCAAGCAGAAAGTCACGGGCGACGCTGGACGCGAGTTCGAACTGCTCCTCGTAGACGGCGAAGTGCGGACCTGGAAGCAGCGCCAGTTGTTTGGGTTCCAGCGCCTCGGCGTAGCTCTGCAGGGCGATATCGCTCGGCGTCAGGGTGTCTTGGTCGGCGATCACCATCAGCAGTGGCGTCGGAGAGACGCGACGCAGGAAGGCTTCCGGGGCGTAGGACTGGAACTTGTCGACGCTGGAGAGGGTGACCTCGTTGCGCCAGGTGGGGATCTGCGGACCGTTGGCCATCAACCAGTTGTAGACCTCGATACCGGGCATGGCGACCAGTTCGGTGGGATCATCGGAGGCCGCTTTGATCATCTGATGCGGTTTGCCCGAGGCGCGGGCTTGCCGGTCGGCGGCGATGGCCGCATGGACCGCGGGCAGCATGATGGAGGGGACCAGACTGCGGAAGTTGGCCCAGCCGTTGGTGAGTGGCACCTGCGACACCACCGCGCGCACGCGTCGATCGGTCGCCGCGACGACCAAAACGTGGCCGCCCGCGAAACTGGTTCCCCAGATGCCGATGCGTTCCGGATCGATGCCCTCCAGGGTTTGCGCGAACGTGATCGCATCGCGATAGCCCTCGATCTGGGCGACGGGGTCGACCTCGTAACGCGGTTCGCCATCGGAGGTCCCGAATCCAGGATGGTCGTACACCAGACAAGCCAGGCCCGCCTTGCTGAACACTTCGGCGAATGGGGCAACCCATTCCTTGACGCCCGCGAAGCCGTGTGTCATCACCACCAGCGGGACCGGGCCCGACGCCGCTTCCGGCCTGAAGAGCCAGCCCCGCAATGTCACTGCGCCGCTGGTGAATTCGATATCGACCCGCATCCGATGCCCTCCGTTACTTCCGTCCTGTAACGAAGGTACGGCCTGGGTGACGTGATGTCGAAGGACTGGTCGATCAGGTCCACAGCACTGCGATGAACACGTTGACGATCGCCAGACCACCGGATGCATGCGTCATCCACGGCACCGCCTTGCCCCGCTTGGCATCGGCACGGCCGATCTCCGCGAAAGCAGCGACCAATACCGAGATGACCAACTTGGTGCCGATCTTCGCCATATTCGGATCCTTGCCGAGCGAATCGATCGAATCGGCCATACCTACCAGGATCAAACCGGTGACGAGCTGTGCCCGCGCACCCCACACCATCAGCTCGGATACGCCCGGCTGTCCGGCGACATACCCGCCGACAACCGCCGCCATACCCAGCAGATGGGCGACGACGACGATGTTGTACACGACCTCCACGTCGCAAACTCCCTCAGTCACGGTGACCGTTCCGACCCACGAGTCTTCCAGCACCCACGCTCGCCGACATGCAAATCCGAGGCAACGGCGATCTGGCCGATACCGTGCGTGTGGCTGGCTAGCATGACGAGGATGCTGAGCAACGCACACATCGAAGCCCGCATACCCACCGAGGACCTGGCCCGAGCCCGCCGCTGGTACGCCGAGAAACTCGGCCTCGAACCGGTCGAGGAACGCGAGGGCGGCCTGCGTTACCAAGGTGCGTCGGGTGTCTTCTGCCTGTTCGCCTCCGCCGGTGCGTCCGACGGCTCGTTCACCCAAATGGGTTTCTACGTCGATGACATCGAGGCAACCGTCGCGGGCCTGCGGTCCCGCGGCGTGGTGTTCGAAGAATACGACGGCACCGTGAACGGGATCATGGACATCGCGGGCAATTATCCGAGCAAGGGGCGAGCCGAGCGGGGCGCATGGTTCCGCGACAGCGAGGGCAACCTGCTCGGTATCGGCCAAGTCATCCCCTAGACCGCGCATCGCGACACGCTCGTCACCCTCCCGGCCGGTGCCGAGGAGGCCATCGTGCTCGCCGTCGCGACCGAGTGCGCGATCACCACCTCGCAGCGGTTGACAGTATTAGATACTGTATATCTAACAGTATGGTGCGAACCGTACGCGGCCGGAGAAGACGCAGGTACAACAGTGAGCGATGACGACACCACCGACGGCACAGTGCACAGCCACCGCGACGGCGCTCTGCTACGCCTGACCCTGAACCGTCCTGCCCGGCGCAACGCACTCAGCCCCACGATGATCGATGATCTGGTCGGCGCGCTCACCGCCGCCGCCACCGACGACACCCTGCGCGTCATCCACATCCAGGGCACGGGCAACGATTTCTGCTCCGGGGTGGACTGGGTCGCCACCAACAGCGGCGGAAACCGCGCCCGGACCGGCGACCTCGTCCGGCGCATACCGCATACCGCGCACCGTGTCATCGAACTCGTCCATACCGTTCAGCTGCCCGTGGTGTGCACCGTCCGCGGCTGGGCGGCGGGTATGGGATGCAACCTCGCGCTCGCGGCCGATTTCACCATCGCCGCCGCCGATGCCGTGTTCTGGGAGCCCTTCCTGGCTCGCGGATTCAGTCCGGACACCGGATCCACCTGGCTGTTGCCGCGCCTCGTCGGACTCACCCGAGCCAGACGACTACTGCTGCTGGGCGAGAAGGTCGGGGCCACCGACGCGGCCGATTGGGGTTTGATCCATCAGGTCACCGACCCCGCCGAACTCGAACAGCACACCGAGGCACTGCTCACCCGCCTGAGCGCGGCGGCGACCATCGCCTTCGGACTCACCAAACAGGCCATCCATCACAATCAGCACGCAACCTTGCCCGAAGCACTCGACCACGAACTCTTCGCCCTCGAACTCGCTTGCCGCACCAGAGATTTCAAGGAGGGCCTGACCGCCTTCCAGCAGCGTCGCACACCGGATTTCCAGGGTCGATAGCAAGCCGCGCGCCCTACCTCGAGCACCGCCCCAACCGCCCCAGAATGTGACAACAGTAATAACAGCAGTATGCTTTGCTGTGCTAGCTTCGATCTTCCACACGGAATGGAAGCTGGAATGACGAAAAGGAGCGCCGCAGCAAAGCGGCCGAGGCGTGAGCGCGGCTCTCTCAATGCGGCCGATATCATCGATGGCGCGTTCGAACTCGCCGAACAGGTATCGATCGACGGCCTGAGCATGCCGCTGCTCGGCAAGCATCTCGACGTCGGAGTCACCAGTATCTACTGGTATTTCCGCAAGAAGGACGACCTGCTGAACGCGATGACCGATCGCGCGCTGAGTCAGTATGTCTTCGCGACACCCTTCGTCGAGGCCAGCGATTGGCGCGAGACGCTGAATAAGCACGCGCACATGATGCGCGAGACCTTTCTGGGAAATCCCATCCTCTGCGACCTGATCCTGATCAGGTCGGCGCTGAGCCCGCATGCCGCCAGGTTGGGTGCCGAGCAGATGGAGCAGGCAGTAGCCAGCCTGGTGGAGGCCGGGCTGTCCGTCGACGAGGCTTTCGACACCTATTCCGCGATCAATCTGCACATCCGCGGATCGGTTGTACTGCAACGGCTCTACGACAAGAACAAGGAACTGGATGCCGAAGGCGGCGCCTATTACGACGACATCCTGATCGAATCCGAGACAACTCCGCTGCTCGCCGAGGCAATGGCCAAGGGCCGGAAATCGGGCGCACCCGATGAGCGGAACTTCGAATACGGTCTGAAATGCCTTCTCGATGACGCGAATAGGCTGATCGAGGCCCGGCGAGAAACAATCGCGCCGCGCCCTTCGTGAGCCGACCCGCTACGGCACCTCGGGTTCCGGGACATCGAAGTGTTCGTCCCGCAGTCGGAATGCCTCCTTGGTCCCGTGCTCGGCGCGTGTCTTGACGAAGTTGAATTCGCCGGGAGCGAATTGCAGATTGGTCCCGAATGCGTGGAAGAGATAGCTGGCCACTTCCTCGCCTTGATATGCCTGGCTCTGCTCGACGAGCCGGAACGCCTCCTTGGCGATGACGACACCATCGGCGGGCATCTTCGCGGCCTTCTCGGCCCAGTACCGCGCCCGCGCCGCCACCGCGGCCGGTTCGCACGTCTCGGTGAAGACGCCGAGATGTTCGACGCCGCCCGCTTCGATGATGTCGCCGGTCAACAGCAGTCGGCGCGCGAGCACCGGACCGAGTCGGTGGAAGAACATATGCAGGCTACCGAGCGCGGGGCCGAGGAAACGTGTCGCGGGCATACCGATTTTCGTATCCCGCGAGATCACCGAAATATCGGTCATCAGCGCCATTTCGAAACCGCCACCGAGTGCGTAGCCGCTGATCTCACCGACCGTGACCTTCGGAAAGCCGAGGAAATTGTGGTAGAAGTCGAACGATTTGCGGTCCACCGTCAGCCGTCGTCGTTGGCTGGGCCGACTCTTGGTGGCTCGCTTGCCGTTTCCGGCTCCCTCGCCGTACCAGCCGTAGGCATTGTTCATATCGGCGCCGGTGCTGAACACACCTCCCGCCCCGCGCAGCAGCACGACGGTGATGTCGTCGTCCTCCGCGATCTGGTCCAGGTACCGGGCCAGACCGTCGCGCATCGCCGCATCGTAGGAATTGCGCCGACTCGGATTGTTCAGCGTGACAGTGGCCATCCTCTTGTCGGGGTCCACGTGGTACAGCACGCGGCCGTCGGCGTCGCTCGAACTGGTCATCGGCGGGACTCTTCCTTCTCGTTCGGGGATCGCTTTCCGTATCGCGCCCCGGACAGCCGCGCGGGCGGCAAGGCGACCGTCTGGACGACTGCCGTGCACAGCACCTCGTCTTCCAGAATCAGCCGCGCGGTCGATTCGATACCGGTCTCCCCCACCGACCGAACGATTTCGAATCGCAGCTCGACGAGGATCGGCGTCGGACGGCGGTAGGTGACATTCAGCGAGCGGGTCTTGCCGGTCAGGCCGACCGCACAGCTCTGGTGCTGGACGACGGCGTCGAAGAAGACCGCGAGGAACCCGCCGTGCACGAGCCCGGGCGGGCCTTCGTGCACCAGCGGAAAGGTGACCCGGCCGGCGGCCGCCGCGACGTCGAGATGGTCGAATCGGTATTCCGGGAAACAGGGATTGTATGCGCCGATGTCCGACGCGTGGTCCAGATAGACCCGCTGCGAAGCACTTTGGGTGGTGCCGACCCGTGGCGCCGGATCCGGCGGAACCGCCGAGCGCAGTTCGCGCTCCCATTCGACGAATCGCCCGAGCATGGTGTCGACGGTCGGATGGGGATGTTCCAACGACAGCAGTAACCCGCTGAGCCTGCGCATGGCGGCGGCAGCGGCCATGGTCTGCGGCAGCGGTTGCTCGCCGAAACGAATCGCCGATCCGGTGGCGGCCGTCGCGCCACTCGGGGGCGATTGCCCATGCTCGGCCATCGGACCTCTTTTCGTCGTCGATGCGTATCCGCTACCTTTGCAGAAGCCTAACGGTACTGTCTACTGTATATATATCAGTAGTGCGTGCCAGCAGCCGTGCCCAGGAAGGAATCCCATGCCGTTCGACACCATCGGATACGACGTGGACGGGCATACGGCCACCGTCACACTGAACCGGCCGGACGCCCTCAACGCACTCAGCCCGCACATGATCACCGAGTTGCGGGCGGCATACGACGAGGCGGAGCATGACGACAAGGTCTGGTCGATCATCATCACCGGCACCGGGCGGGCCTTCTGCACCGGCGCGGATGTGAAGGCCATCCCCGGCGACGGCAAGGTCGTCGACCAACGGCCGTATCTGTCCACCTACGAGCAGTGGGAAGCACCCCAGGAGGGCACACCCCCGTTCCGCACCATGACCAAACCGATCCTGGCCGCGATCAACGGATTGTGTTGCGGCGCTGGGCTCGACTGGGTCACCACCGGGGATATCGTCATCGCCTCGGAGCGCGCGAGCTTCTTCGACCCGCACGTCAGCATCGGTTTGGTCGCGGGCCGCGAGGTGGTGCGCCTGGCCAGGGTGCTGCCGCGTTCGGTCGCGCTACGCATGGCGCTGATGGGTAGGCACGAACGGATGAGCGCGCAGCGCGCCTACGAGTTGGGCATGATCACCGAGGTCGTCGAGCACGAACGGCTCCTCGAGCGCGCGCACGAGATCGCCGACATCATCAATTCCAATGCGCCGCTTGCGGTTCGGGGCACTCGCCTGGCCATCGTCAAAGGACTGGACGTACCGCTGCACGAAGCGGAGATGCTCGCCGAATCATTCCGGGAGCGCGTCACCCGGACCGAGGACGCGCTCGAGGGGCCCAAGGCCTTCATCGAGAAGCGGACCCCGGATTGGCAGTGCCGATGAATACCGATTTCGAGACCATTCTGCTGGAGGTGGATCCGGTCGACCGGGTAGCCACCATCACATTGAATCGGCCCGATCGCCTCAACGCTTTCGATCGCACCATGTGCCAGGAAGTCGAACGTGCCTGGCATACAGTCAAACTGGACGATGCGGTCAATGCCGTCGTGATGCGCGCGGCGGGCGCTCGAGCGTTCAGCGCCGGTTTGGATATCAAGAAACCCTACGGGCAGCCCGCCAGTGTGTGGCATCACGAGGATCCCGGTGAAGCACTCAGTCCGAAGTGGCAGAAGATGTGGAAACCGGTGATCTGCGCCGTGCACGGCATCTGCACCGCGGGCGCGTTCTACTTCGTCAACGAGGCCGACATCGTGATCTGTTCGACCGAGGCCACCTTTTTCGACTCGCATGTCTCCGCGGGGCTGGTCTCCGCATTGGAACCCGTCGGGCTCATGCGACGAGTCGGCCTCGGCGACACCTTGCGCATTGCGCTGATGGGCAATGACGAACGGGTCGGCGCGGAAACCGCGTTGCGAATCGGACTGGTGACCGAAGTGGTCGAGCGCGACCGGCTCTGGGCCCGCGCACACGAGATCGCCGCCATCGTCGCCGCCAAACCGCCGGCGGCCACGCAGGGCACGGTCAAAGCGATCTGGGAATCACTCGACAAGCCTTATCGCGCGGCACTGGACCACGGACTCATCTATACACGCCTCGGCAATCCGATCGGCACCGCCCAACTGGCCAACCAGCGCGACGGCACTGCGCCGCAGCGTGTTCCGACCGAACCGAGGATCCGGTGATGAACGATTACCCGAGCGACAACCATCCCCTGATTCGACGCATCGCCGATGCGCTCGACCTACGGCCGGACACGCCCGCGATCGAGTACGACGATCGTTGGTTCTCCTGGCGAGCGCTCGGCGATATGGCACGTCGCATCCGCTCCTACACCACCGCGCCCGGGGCGAGGCCGCGAAGGGTCGGCATTTTGCTGCGCAATCGGCCCGAGCACGTCGCCGCCTTTCTCGGTGTCCTACTCGGTGGCGGCAGCGTCGTGGTGATCAATCCGGCACATGGTGACGACCGGATCCGAGCCGATATCGCCGCGCTGCGGCTACCGCTGGTCATCGGCCGTGCCAGCGATCTCGCGGCACTGGTCACGCCCGAATCGGGCACTGCGACGGTGTCGATATCGGAATTGGACGTAGAGCCGCACTCGACCGCCGCCACCGGACATCCGAACGATGCCGGTGCGGCCGAGCCGGGGGTGGCGGTTCACATGCTGACCAGCGGGACTACCGGCCCCCCGAAGCGCGTCGACATCACCTACGACATGCTGGCGCGCAGCGTGCTCGGAACCGACCCGGGTCGTGCGAGGCCACCGAGCGAACCACGACACGGTATCGCGATCGTCAATGCGCCACTGGTCCACATCGGCGGCGTATTCCGAATCCTGCAGTGCGTCACCGAGGCCCGGCCGTTCGTGCTGCTGCCTCGGTTCGAACTCGGCAGCTGGGCCAAGGCGGTGCGCGCGCATCGTCCGGCCACGGTTTCGCTGGTGCCCGCCGCGTTGCGCACAGTGCTGCACTCGGATCTGGGCAAGGACGATCTGGCGGGCATCCGCGTCGTCACCTCCGGCACGGCACCGCTCTCGGCCACCGACGCCGACGCCTTCTACCAGAAGTTCGATATCCCCGTCCTGACATCCTATGCCGCAACCGAATTCGGCGGCGGCGTCGCCAGTTGGACGCTGGCCGACCACCAGCAATACTGGAATGCCAAGCGCGGCAGCGTCGGCCGCGCGAGCGGCGGCGCGAGGCTGCGCGTCGTCGGCGAGGACGGCGCCGTACTCGGCACCGATCGCACCGGTTTGCTGGAAGTCATCCCCGGACAGCTGGGTCCGGACGGAGACTGGATCCGCACCACCGATATCGCTCGCATCGATGCCGACGGATTCCTGTGGATCCTCGGACGGGTCGATCAAGCGATCATCCGTGGTGGCTTCAAGATCATGCCGGACGATGTCCGCACCGCCCTGGAAAGCCATCCCGCCGTGCAGGGGGCAGCGGTGGTGGCCCGGCCCGACCAGCGCCTCGGGGAAACACCGGTCGCACTGGTGGAACTGCGCGATGGCGCGACCGCCGGAACCGACGAATTGGTGCAGTTCCTCCGAACGCGCTCGGCGGCCTATGAGATTCCCACCGCGATCGCGATTGTCGAGGCCATTCCGCGAACACCGTCCGGCAAGGCGGATCTGAGCGCGGTACGGCGTCACTTCAACGAACCCGCGGCCGCCGTGCGAGGCGACAATGGCCACTGACTCCCCCACCGTCGCGCAACTCTTGCACCGGCATGCCCGAACCAGGCCGGATCATCCGCTGTTCATCTGCGACGACGAACGCCTCGGCTACGGCGAAGCGCAGGGCCGCTCGGCATGGCTCGCCCGCGGGCTCATCGCCCTCGGGGCCGGTAAAGGCACCCATATCGGTCTGCTGTATCCCAACAGCGCCGACTTCGTCGTCGGCGCGCTCGCCGCCGCGCGCATCGGCGCCGTGATCGTCCCGTTCTCGACATTCGCCACCGCCGGCGAGATGCGCGAACAGTTGGTCGACAGTGATATCCGAATCCTGCTCGCCGCCGCGAGCTTTCGCTCCCACAATTACGTCCAGCGGCTGACCGAGGTGCTCACCAGCTCGAAGTTCGACTCCGGGGGCAGATTGCTCTGCGGTGCGGTCCCCCAGCTGCGCCACGTCGCGATCAGCTACGGCACGGACCCGCGCCGCGTCCGCAGTATCGAGGACCTCGACCACTTCGCCCAGTCTGTCGACGAAGCACTGCTCACCGCGATGGAGAACGATGTCGACGGCTCGGACCCGCTGGCCATCATCTACACCTCCGGTTCCACCAGCGCGCCCAAAGGAGTCGTGCACACGCACGGCGCACTACTCGAGCACCAGAGGAACTTGAACGAGATCCGCGGGCTCACCGAGACAGACACCTTGTTCTGCACCTCGCCGTTCTTCTGGATCGGCGGATTCGCCTTCGGGCTGTTGGCGACCCTGGTCGCCGGATCGACGCTGGTCTGCTCGAACGCCACCGACCCCGGTGCGACCCTCGATCTGCTCGTGGCCGAGAAGCCGACGATGACAAATGGTTTCGCGGCGGCCAGCGCCCACCTCGCCCGGCATCCCAGCTTCCCCGATCGCGATCTCTCCAGTATGCGCCGAGGCAACCTGTACTCGATCATGGCCGAGGAGGTGCGCCCCCGCGATCCCGAACTGCGCCACAATATGCTCGGTCTGACCGAAGCGGGCAGTGTCGTACTGCTGAGCGGCGACGAATCCGATCAGCCGGAGCAGCGCCGCGGATCATTCGGCAAGCCCGCCCCCGGATTCGACATCAGGATCGTCGACCCGGACACCGGTGCTGAGGTAGACACCGGCGAGACCGGCGAGCTGTGCATTCGCGGGCCCTATGTCATGCAGGGTTACTACAAGCGCAGCCGGGAGGAGAGTTTCGATGCCGACGGCTGGTTCCATACCGGTGACCTGGTGCGCGTCGACGGCGACGGCTTCGTGTACTTCATCGGCAGGCATGGTTCGATGATCAAGACCGCAGGCACGAACGTCTCCCCAGGGGAGGTCGAGCAGGCCATCACCAAGATCACCGCTGCCGCGGCGCATGTGCTCGGCATTCCCGATCCGGATCGAGGTCAGACTGTCGCGGCGGTGATCGTCACACCGAACGGCGGCGTAATCGGCGACCTGCGGGAACGACTTCGAACCGAACTCTCGGCGTACAAGATTCCCAAGCGGTTCGTCTTCGCGCGAGCCGCGGACATACCGATGCTGTCCAGCGGCAAGGTCGATGTCCAACGACTCCGAAAGATGTTCGATGCCTGAGGATGTCGCGGCGAGCGCATGCACCGTCGACGCGTTGATACGACTGCGTGCAGACCGCGACGGAGCCGACTCTGCGATCATCGATCCGACCGCGCACCTCACCTACGCCGAACTCGACGCGACGACCCACCAGCTGGCCGCGGCATTCGTCGAGGCCGGTGTCGGCAAGGGCACCCGCGTGGGGTTGATCATGCCCAACAGCGTCCGCTGGGTGCAGTTCGCGGTCGCGCTCACGCGTATCGGCGCGGTGCTGGTCCCGCTCAGCACCTTGCTGAAGACCCCGGAACTGGTCGCGCAATTGCGCGTCGCCGCAGTGGAATTCGTGATCGCGGTCGAGGAGTTCCGCGGGCATCGCCATGTCGAGGGCCTTCGATCCGAGCTGGGACTATCCGATCTCGACGATGCGCCGATCCGACACCCCGCGCTGCCGGCGCTACGGCGCGTGTGGACCGTCGATCAGGTCGACGGTCTGCCGGTCTCCGCGACGGCCATCGAGGTCGCCGCCGCTTTGGCGCGCACCATCGCCGCCGCGGATCCGCTGACCATCATGTTCACCTCAGGAAGCCGAAGTCTCCCCAAAGGCGTGATCCATTCACACGGCAACGCCTTCGGCGCCGTGCGCTCCGGACTCGCCGGCCGATGCATCGACCGCGACACCAGGCTGTACCTGCCTATGCCCTTCTTCTGGGTGGGCGGCTTCGGCGGTGGTGTCCTGTCCGCGCTGCTGGCGGGCGCCACCTTGGTCACCGAGGCGATTCCGCGACCGGAGACCACATTGCGACTGCTGGAGCGCGAGCGAGTCACCCTCTTTCGCGGCTGGCCCGATCAGGCCGAAGCGCTTGCGCGCCAGGCGGATACGATCGGCGCCGACCTCTCGGCGCTGCGACCGGGCAGCCTCGAGGCATTGCTACCGCCCGAACAACGCTCGCGACCGGGTGCGCGTGCCAACCTGTTCGGCATGACCGAATCCTTCGGCCCCTACTGCGGTTACCGCGCCGACACCGATATGCCCGACCTCGCGGCGGGCAGCTGCGGGCGGCCGTTTGCCGGTATGAAGGTGCGCATCGTCGATCCGACGCACGGCAGCCCGGTACCAGCGGGCATGGTGGGTGAGATCCAACTCCGCGGACCGCATACTTTGCGCGGCATCTGCCGCCGCAGTCGCGAAGACCTGCTGACCGTCGACGGCTTCTATTCCACCGGGGATCTCGGCCATCTCGACGAAGGCGGATTCCTGTTCTATCACGGCCGCTCGGACGACATGTTCAAGGTCAGCGGCGCCACCGTCTACCCCAGTGAAGTGGAACAGGCCCTGCGCGGCATCAACGGTGTCGAGAACGTCTTCGTCACCAATGTCGTTCAGGGACAGAGCGATCAGGTGGCCGCGGCCGTGCTGGGTGATATCTGCATTGATCGGCTCCGCACCGACGCGCGGAAACGGCTCAGCGCGTTCAAGGTGCCGACGATCTGGTTGGTGCTGGAGTCCGACGAGCGCATCCCACGCGGATCGACCGGCAAGGTCGATATCACGGCATTACGCGACCTGCTGTCGCGCCTGGGCAGTAAATGAATACAGTGCGGCGACAAGGTGAGCGAAAACATGACAGCGATGCAAGCGATCAGTGGGCTCCTCGACCACATCGGATTCCGCCGAACCGGTGGCGCGGACGACTCACCTGTTTGGGAGCTTCCGGTCGCTCCGCACGTGGTCAACACCTCGGGTGGACTACAGGGCGGGCTGATCGCGACACTGGCCGATATCGCGGCGGGCACGGCGGCATTGGCGACGCGGCCGACCGGCGGCGTAGTCACCTCGGATCTGAGTGTGCGTTATTTTCGCGCCATCACCGACGGCGCGGCGCGCGCCGTCACCAAGATCGTGCACGCGGGCAAGCGCTCCATCGTCGTCCAGGTCGAAGTGCGGAGCATGCCAGGCGACGAACTGGCCGCACTCGCAACCGCCAACTTCGCCACCGTCAACTTCAACACCGGCGCGACAAAGCCTTAGCCGAGCACGGTCGAGTTCGGCGGCAGCGTCGAGCCGCCGCGGCGGCGAGAGCGCCCGGTGCCCGGACCGCGGCCGTACATGGCCGCCACCTCGTCCAGCTTCGCCTTCAACGCCGTATTGCGCGGCAATTGTTCGACCACAGCGATCGCGACCGGCACATGATGACTCGGAAGTGCTTGCCGGACGAGTTCTTTCAGTTCGGACTCCGCTGAGGCAGGTAACCCTCGCCGCTTTTCCACCGCGGCGAAGGGCACCTGTCCGAGCCGCCGATCGGGCACACCGACCACGCAGGCATCGCGGACCGCGGGATGCGCGAGCAGTACCTTGCGCACAATCTCGGGCAAGATCTTGAATCCACCGCGATTGATGGCGCCGTCGCCCCGGCCGTGCACCGTGACGAAACCGTCGGCGTCCACCGAGGCGAGATCGGTCGTGCGCACCCAATTCGGGCCCAGCACAGCCACCCTCGCTTCCAGAAAGCCCTGCGTACCGATCGCAGCCTCGGATCCGGTCGCCGCGTCGATGTATCAATAGACCAACGTCATAAGCATCCATCGCAGCAACCGATACATCGAGAACGAAGCTCTGGCACCCGGTCCACGCGGCCATGCCCGAGCGCTACCGAATTACATACCGCTGCCATTACAGTAATGTAATACACGCCAGCCGGGCGGTCAATCAGGAGGCCATGTCATGACGAGTTCATCCACCGGCGTCGATGTGGTCGCACCGGAGGATTTCCGCGAAATCCTGGCCCAGACCAGGAAGTTCGTTCGGACCGTTGTCGTCGGGCGGGAGCGCGAGATCGCCGAAGAGAACCGGATGCCCGACGAGATCGTCGAACAGGCCAAGGCGATGGGGCTTTTCGGCTACGCCATACCCCAGCAATGGGGTGGGCTCGGCCTCGATCTCGCACAGGACGTCGAGTTGGCGATGGAGTTCGGCTACACCACGCTCGCGCTGCGGTCGATGTTCGGCACCAACAACGGGATCGCGGGGCAGGTACTGGTCGGATTCGGCACCGAGGAACAGAAGTCGGGGTGGCTAGAGCGCATCGCGTCCGGCGAGGTGGTGGCCTCGTTCGCACTCACCGAATCCGGGTCGGGTTCCAACCCGGCATCGTTGCGGAGTACAGCAGTCCGGTCCGGGGCGGACTGGATCATCAACGGCGAGAAGCGATTCATCACCAACGCTCCCGTGGCGGATCTGTTCGTCGCCTTCGCGCGCACCCGCCCAGCCGACCAGAACGGCGCCGGAATCGCGGTATTCCTCGTGCCCGCCGACTCCCCCGGCGTCGAGGTCGGGCCCAAGGACCGCAAGATGGGACAGGAGGGCGCGTGGACAGCGGAGGTGCGATTCCAGGATGTGCGCGTAGGTCCCGAGGCGTTGGTCGGCGGCAGCGAGGACATCGGCTATCGCGCTGCGATGACCTCGCTGGCTCGCGGCCGCATCCACATCGCCGCGCTCGCGGTCGGCGCCGCGCAACGCGCGCTCGACGAGTCGGTGGACTACGCCGCGACCGCCACTCAGGGCGGCACCGCGATCGGACAGTTCCAGTTGGTGCAGGCCATGCTCGCCGATATGCAGACCGGGATCATGGCGGGCCGGGCGCTGGTCCGCGATGCGGCGCGCAGCTGGGTCGCGGGCGAGGACCGGCGCATCGCACCATCGGTCGCGAAGCTGTACTGCACCGAAATGGCGGGCAATGTCGCCGATCTGGCGGTGCAGGTGCACGGCGGCACCGGCTATATGCGGGATGTGGCCGTCGAACGCATCTACCGCGATGTCCGGCTCCTGCGACTGTACGAGGGCACCAGCGAGATCCAACGCCTGATCATCGGCGGCGGACTCGTCAAGAACGCTCAGCGCGGCCAGTTATAGCCCGAGCGTCGACAGCGCGACCGGTGCGGAAACCCCGCTCAGGCCAGAGCGTCGTCCAGGCTGCTTGCCGTGAGCACCCGCCCGGTCCACACCCTGAGCTGCTCCACCTCGGCATCACGAACAGCCTTCTCCACCGCGGCGGGCAGCCGACCGAACTTCAACGTCAACACCTCGATCAACGTCGCCGCCCGCCCACGTGCTTCACCGCGCGCTTCGCCCCGCGCTTCACCTTCTGCGCGCAACTTGTCAGCGGTAGTCACGATGACCCCCTTGGCTGCGGGCCGAGTCGATCGCTCGGCGCTGGGCGTAGTCGAGTGGCGCCCCACTCACGCCAGGACGTCGTCCAGGCTGCTTGCCGTGAGCACCCGCGCGGTCCACACCTTCAGTTGCTCCAATCCACCATCACGGATCGCCTGCTCAACCGACGCGGGCAGCCGACCGAACTTCAACGTCAACACCTCGATCAACGTCGCCGCCCGCCCACGTGCTTCACCGCGCGCTTCACCGCGCGCTTCGCCCCGTGCTTCACCGCGCGCTTCACCTTCTGCGCGCAACTTGTCAGCGGTAGTCACGATGACCTCCTTGGCTTCGGGCCCGAGTTGATCGGTGAGGGGATCGAGGTCGTCGGCATCTATATCACCGACGAACAAAATGTACTTCACGATGGCTCTGAAGGCCTGTTTCCCGCTTGGACCTGCGATAATGGCACGGAGTTCGGGGCGGAGGAGCAACAGTTGCGCGACCAGGTCGGCGTTACCCGACACAATCTTCTGCAGGCAGAGCATGACCTTGGCCGCGGGTGTCAGAGGCCGTCGCAGTAGTGCGGGCAGATCGACGGCATTGACATCATCGAGTACGTACCGCAACCGCGGCAGGTAATCCCCGAGCGCCGCCCGGATGTCGGCGTCGGCATCAATCAGATCCGCTACGTCCATCGGTGCCGTCCACCGGTTTCCGTTCGGGCCGACATGAACGACAACCGGAATGATCGGCGGCAACAATCGAGCATCGGACTGCGAGCGCAGGTAATGGCTCCAGATGTTCACAACGTATTCGAGCATTCGGAACGGCATCAGATTGTCACTGCGGCTCTGATGCTCCAACAAGATATAGACGAACGCGTCGCGACTGTCGAGGCGGGTCCGGAACAGCAGGTCACTCTGGCGGGACCGTAACTCATCGGACACGAACGTACCCGACTGCACCTCGAGCGTGGCCCAATCCAGGCGCGCCACAATCTCCTTCGGCAAAACCAGACGTAGTTCCGAGGCTGCCTCGGCGGGTCTGCCGAGCACATTGCGGAAGTAGGCGTCGTGGGGGTTCGACGGGTTCGCGGCCATGTGGCGCACCGTACTACCGCCCGCCGACACTGCGGTCGGGCGAATGGCGTTGCACGCCAGGCCGATCCATGCCCCGGGTTACTCCGCCCGCACCATCGACTCGAATTGTCGGACAGTTGTCAGCAACCCGAATTGTCGGTGCGTGGTGGCAGGTGACTGTCGGATGTGTCATTGGGACAGCCATTGCTCGATGAGGTCCAGGGACGCTGCGGAATACAGCGATTCGCCGTCTTCCGCGTCGAGCAGCGTCCAGCCGTGATCGCGCACCAGCAGGTAGCCTGCTCGTGCAGCCCGACTCGCGAGCTGTTGTACTCGGGCCGATTCCGGATCGGAAGTCACCGGATACCCCTTTCGCTAGATCGTTCCCTGTGAATGTTCTTGGGGGACAAAGAATTCAACCCAATACTCGTGCCGGATCGCGTCCCACAGCCGTGCGAGTTCCGGGAACCGCTCGCGCAGCTCGACCAGGTCGGGTGCGGCGGCAGGTGTCGCGGCGGACAGCAGCGGTTGCGATTCGGATAGGTTGCCTACCATCGTTATTCGGATGCGGTGGCGGTCGATCCGCCAGTCCGCCCGCCAGCCGTCGACCTCGGTGCGATGCTCGCTCATTGCGGACCCCGTCGAAGTGTCAGTCGATGCCGCGATCGTTCGCGCCCAGGCCCGGGACCGGCGAGGCCAGCTCGTTGAGCTTGTCCAGCACCTCGTGCAATGTGCGCAGAGTCGGCCCGCCCGGGGCGAACGCCTCGCTGTCCAACGGCGGGAACGCGATCCCCCGGGCGGCGGCCCGCTCGCGCGCGGTTACTGTTTGCGGGACGAGCCGTCCGGCGTCCATCAGTGTGTAGTACGCCGCGGCTTTCCACGCGCACCGATGACGCCTGCAGGTACGGTGTCTGCGCATCAGTGCGTGGGCCAGCTCGATATCCGCGTACTCGCAGATCTCCGGCAGGGTGAAGACGAGTTGCTGGTTCATCACGCCGCGCCCACCGCACAGTGTCCCGGGCGCGCCGTCCGGGCCCAAGTGGTTGCGGGACAGACGGTTTCGAGATCGAAGTCCGCGCACACCCGCGCCGGTTGATCGTTGACGTGAGCCAGGTCGAAGACAACGAGCGCGGCAACATCGAGCCCGCCCGCGATGCCGAGGGCATACCCGATCGGATCGGGCGCGTCCCGCGGGGGCCGTATCGTGTAAATGTACTGATAGCCCAACGACTGGGCGTGCCGCATTACGGCGCACGCGTGTCGGGGTGCGGCGAGTCCGGATACGTCACCGCGCACGAATCCGACAGCTTTCGGCCGGGCACATCGGCGCGTATCAGGTTCTGCCGCTTGCTTGTTCGTTATCATTTCGAACCTCCGGTCGGTACCGAGTCTTCGAACACCCGGCCTCGAATGGGATGGGGCGATCGCCGAGTCGGAAGGTGGGACTCGAACTACGTCGAGGCCTTTCGCTCGGGCGTAGCCACATCAGATCACTCGACCGCCAGAATGGCACTGCCGAATTCACATCTCTCCGAAAGTGATTCAAATCCGCAGGGAGCCTGCCACTATGGCAGTTGACCTCTGTCATTTCTGATAGTGCCAAGGAGCTGCGATGGTTGTTGCGGGACACACTTCACTGCCACGACGCCAGCTGGGACAGTTCGTCCGCCGACAGCGCGAGGCGAATACGTCGTTCACCCAGGAGGCGGTCGCGAAAGCGATGCAGTGGAGCCACAGTAGGTACGCGCGCTTCGAACGAGGAGAGCCCGGCAAGGTGCTGGATCGCGATCTCGTCGAGCTCGGCAAGATTCTCGAAATTCCGGACCATCAGGTCGCGGCCATGATCGAGCTGGCTCGGCAGGTGGCCGAAAAGACTTGGTACGACCCGTACAACGATCTCATTCGAGCCAACCTCGACGTCTACATGCGCCTGGAGACCGACGCGCGGTCGATGGAGATCTGGCGACCCGATCTGGTTCCCGGCCTACTCCAAACGGCCGACTACGCTGCCGCGCTGAATCGGATCTACTTCCCGAAGGAATCCGAAGAGGAACACGACCGCCGGATCGAGTTGAAGATGCAGCGTCAGAAGATCCTCACGCGCAAGAAAGCGCCGGTCATCGTGGATGTCGTACTCCACGAATGCGTCCTGCACACCATCGTCGGAAGCGACGCCATCACAGCGGCTCAGTGCCGACATCTGGCGGACATGAGTACCAGGCCGAATGTCTCGATCCGCATCCTGCCCTTCACGGCTGGCTTCCCGGTCGGCATGGCGGTCGGCCCTTTCATCATCCTCGACTTCGAGCCCAAAGCGAACGGCGTTGCCGAACCGACCATCGTCTACGTCGAGAACTACAACGGCGTCTTGTACCTTGAGGAAGAGGCAGACGTCGAGCGGTATCGGCGGGCGTCTGCAACGATCCAGCACACAGCGCTGGATGCAGTGGCCAGTAGGGCATTGCTGCGGCAAGTCGCACGGAAGGACTCGAGACAGTGAACGATGACCGCCTAGCGGGGGCAAAATGGTTCAAGAGCACCCGCAGTGCCGGAAACACCGAGTGTGTGGAGGTGGCATTCCTGGACGGGGGCGTAGGGGTTCGCGACAGCAAGAACCCGACCGGCCCGGCACTGGTATTCACTCCCAGCGAGTGGGACGCCTTCACAGCAGGCGTGCAAGACGGTGAGTTCACCCGCCCCACGGCGTAACAAGACCTGTTCGCGAGCAACGGCCTCGGTCCAACACGTAATGGACTGGGGCCGTTACTGTTTCCGCACCACCCGCTCGTCCGAATAGGTTGCCTCGGAATCGACCTGTGTCCCGCGCGTCCTTTGACACGCCGCGCGCGAAATCGCGGGGCTAATCCATACGGCGCGCGAATCAGTGCGCGAGACATCCCGAGGCGGGAGGGCCTGATGGCCACCATGTCAACCACGCCGCCCGATGGCCTCGATGCCATCGACACCGGCCGCCTCGACGATGCATCGAGATGGCGAATACTCGCCGTTCTGGTTCGGTCGAACAGCCGATCCCGCAGGTATTGACCGTCCGCGCCTATGCGCTCACCTTCTGGACGACGGCGGGGTCGGTGCTGGTCGCGTTCGTCATCGCGCCGCTCATGCGACACGGTCGCAAACCCAGCACCGCGGGGATCGTCGAGTGGCGGATCTGGTCGGGGCGGCCGAGATGCGTTGGCATCCGGCCGCTTCGGCGTCAGCCGAGGTCGAAGGGACCGTCGGCGATGACGGTGCCGAGCAGGCCGAGATCGACACCGAGATCGGAGGTCGCGGCGACACACGCCGCTACGTCCTTGCGCAGGAAAGGCGCCGCCAGCTGTTCGAATTTCGGAAATCCTCCGCTGCGCCGAATCGAATTCGCCGCATAGCTGTTACCGCTGCATGCCGCCAGCGCATCCAGCAAATCGTTGTCCTCGATGCCCAATCGTCTGCCGACGTCCGCCGCGAGCGCTACCAGCTGTGCACTCGCGGCGAACAGCGCGTTGTTCACCAGCTTCACGCCCAATGCGCTGCCGAGCCCACCCGTGGCGACAATCGTTCGGGCATAGGCTTCCAGCACCGGGCGCACTGCAGCCACCGCTGACGCCGGACCGCCCAGCAGCACCGTCAGCTTCCCCGCCGCGATATCTTCGGCCGAACCGCTCACCGGCCCGTCCAAGAGCACTGGTCCGTCCGGATGCGTTGCGGCCAAATCCTTTACCGTCGACACCACGCCCGTCGTATGCGACACCACGACGGTGTCCGGGCCCGCTGCCGCCAATACGCCGTCGGGGCCGCCGACGACCTCGACCAACTGCGCGTCGGAGAACACGCAGACGATCACGATATCGGCGGCCGCGGCAGCCGCGGCCGCCGAATCCACTACCTCCGCACCGCATGCCCGCAAGCGTTCCCGCACCGCTTCACGGCGCGCGTAGACCACCACCCGATAGCCGGCCCGCACCAGCCGAACCACCATCGGCTCGCCCATCTGTCCCGCACCGACAAACCCGATGACCTGCGACATACGCGTACTCCTCACTCGATCCACACGGCAACCCCCGGCTACGCTACCGTTGCACTTACGATAGACAATACGATATAGATTTCGGTGGATCGGCGATACGGCAACGAGAGGCCGGTTCTCCGCTCGCGGATATGATCCATCCGCATACGACGCCGCAGGCAAAGGAGAGCAAGTGACCAGCCGACTCACGGATAAGGTGGCGTTCATAACCGGAGCAGCGCGAGGTCAGGGCCGCGCACACGCGGTGCGCATGGCTACCGAAGGCGCCGACATCATCGCGGTCGATGTGGCGGGCCCGCTCCCACCCGCGGTTCCCTACGATTCGGCGACTCCCGACGATCTCGCCGAGACGGTGCGGCTGGTCGAAGCGACCGGCCGCCGGATACTCGCCTCCACTGTCGACATCCGGGACCTGGACGGATTGCGCAAGGCCGTGAACGAGGGGGTCGACTCCCTGGGTCGCCTCGACACCATCGTCGCCAACGCCGGAATCTGCATCCCCGAAACCTGGGACGCGATAACCCCCGAATCCTTCCGCGACGTCATCGACGTCAATGTCATCGGAACCTGGAATACCGTCGTCGCAGGCGCTCAGCACATTGTCGACGGCGGCCGCGGGGGGTCCATTATCTTGATCAGCTCAGCCGCGGGTGTGAAGATGCAGCCGTTCATGGTGCATTACACGGCCAGCAAGCACGCCATCACCGGTATGGCTCGGTCACTGGCGGCTGAACTCGGAAAGCACGATATCCGTGTGAACAGCGTGCACCCGGGTGCGGTCAATACGCCCATGGGCAGCGGTGACATGGTCGCCGCGCTGGGCAGCGCGCTCGAATCCAATCCGCAACTGGCGCATATGATCACCCCCTTCCTCCCGGCATGGGTCGCCGACCCGGAGGACGTATCCAATGCCGTGTGCTGGCTGGCCAGCGACGAAGCACGCTTCGTCACGGCCGCCCAGATATCGGTCGACCTCGGATCCACCCAGTACTGAACTCAGTCAAAAGGACATATCCATGTCGCTACTAGAGGGCCGCGTCGCCGTTGTCACCGGCGGCGCCCAGGGCATCGGACTCGCCATCGCCGAAACATTCGTATTGCACGGAGCGCGTGTGGTGGTGGGTGATCTGAATCCCGGTGATACACAACGAATTCTGAGCGAGGATGTTGCGCGTGCGGTTCGCTGCGACGTCACCCGGGCAACCGATATCGCGGCTCTGCTCGATACGGCACTCACCGAATTCGGCGCGCTCGACGTCATGGTGAACAACGCCGGAATCACCCGCGACGCGTCCATGCGCAAGATGTCCGAGGAGGACTTCGACGAGGTGATCGCAGTGCATCTCAAAGGCACCTGGCACGGCACCAGGCTGGCCGCGGCGATCATGCGGGAAGCCCAACACGGCAGCATCGTGAACATATCCTCGCTCTCGGGCAAGGTCGGGATGGCCGGTCAGACCAATTATTCCGCCGCGAAGGCAGGCATCATCGGATTGACCAAAGCCGCGGCCAAGGAAACGGCCGGACACGGTGTCCGGGTCAATGCGATCCAACCCGGGTTGATCCGTTCGCCGATGACCCTGGCTATGCCCGAACACGTATGGGCGCAGAAGATGTCCGAGATTCCGATGTCGCGCGCCGGTGAGCCGACCGAGGTAGCGAATGTCGCGCTGTTCCTCGCCTCGGACCTGTCCTCCTACATGACGGGCACCACCTTGGAGGTGACCGGTGGGCGTTTCATGTAGCCGCCCGCGGACCGCTCCCTGCTCCTGGAGACGAATTCCATGCGTGAAGTTGTGATCTGAGAACCCGTCCGCACCCCCATCGGACGCTACGGTGGCTCGTTCCGGTCACTCAGTGCTGTCGACCTCGGCGTCGTCGCATTGCGAGGTCTGTTGCGGCGCACCGGAATCGACCCCGAACTCGTCGAGGACGTCGTACTCGGCCACTGCTATCCGAACAGCGAGGCCCCCGCCATCGGCCGCGTGGTCGCACTGGATGCCGGGTTGCCCGTGACGGTCGGCGGGATGCAGATCGACCGTCGGTGCGGTTCCGGTCTGCAGGCAGTCATCCAGGCCGTGCTGCAGGTGCAGAGCGGCGCCAACGACGTGGTCGTCGCGGGTGGCGCCGAGAGTATGAGCAATGCCGCGTTCTATTCGCTCGATATGCGGTGGGGCGGTGCACGCGGGGGCGTCCAAGTGCACGACGGTCTGGTCCGCGGCCGCGAAACGGCGGGCGGACAACATCATCCGGTCCCCGGCGGCATGTTGGAGACCGCGGAGAATCTGCGCAGAACCTACGACATCACCCGGGTGGAGCAGGATCGACTCGCGGTGCTGTCGCACCAACGCGCAGTCGCGGCACAGCACAGCGGTGCGAGCGCCGAGCAGATCATCCCGATCATCCTGCCCGGTACGGAAACCCGGATCGAGATCGATGAACACCCCCGCGCCGATACCACCCTCGAGGCGCTCGCCAAGCTGAAACCCGTTCGCGCACGGCTCGATCCGGATGCCACAGTGACGGCGGGCAATTCCAGCGGCCAGAACGACGCCGCCGCGATGTGCCTGGTCACCACGCGCGACAAAGCCGAGCAACTCGGGCTCACCCCGCTGGTCACCCTCAAATCCTGGGCGGTGGCCGGAGTGCGACCCGACATCATGGGCATCGGACCGGTGCCCGCGACCGAGGCGGCGCTGAGCCGGGCCGGGCTCACCCTCGCCGATATCGACCTGATCGAACTGAACGAGGCGTTCGCCGCACAGGCCCTGGCCGTTTTGCGCGAGTGGAAGTTCGGCGAGCAGGATCTCGAACGCACGAACGTGCACGGCTCCGGCATCTCGCTCGGCCACCCGGTGGGCGCCACCGGCGGACGCATGCTGGCGACCCTCGCACGCGAAATACACCGGCGCGAACTGCGTTACGGCCTGGAAACCATGTGTATCGGTGGCGGACAGGGTCTCGCCGCCATCTTCGAGAGGGTGGCATGACCAAGCGCGTATTCACCTCGCTGGACGAGCTGCGTGCCGCGGTCGGTGAATCCATCGGACCGGGCCCGTGGCTGACGATCGACCAGACGCGGATCGACGCCTTCGCCGAAGCCACCGGCGACGACCAGTGGATCCACGTCGACCCGCGGCGCGCCGCGGATGGACCCTACGGCGCGACCATCGCCCACGGCTACCTCACGCTCTCGCTGATCCCGCTGCTCGGCCGCGACATCTACGCCCTCGACTTCGGGACGGCCCGAATCAACTACGGCAGCAATACCGTTCGCTTCCCGTCGGCGGTCCGATCGGGCACCCGCATCCGTGCCACCGCGACCATCGCGGACCTGCGCGTCGAACAGTCGCGGGCACAGCTCACCGTCCGCTGGACCATCGACAACGAATAACAGGCCAAGCCCGCGTGTGTCGCGGAAACTCGAACGGTGGTGGTGCTGTGAAACTCGCACGAACGCACGGTCTTTCCGAGATCCAGACCGAAATCCTGAATACGGTCCGCACCTTTGTGGACAAGGAGATCATTCCCAGCGCTCAGGAACTCGAACACACCGACACCTACCCGCAGGCCATCGTCGACCGCATGACGGAGATGGGGCTGTTCGGCCTCATGATCCCCGAGGAATACGGTGGACTCGGCGAATCGCTGCTCACCTACGCGCTCTGCGTCGAAGAGCTGGCACGGGGCTGGATGAGCATTTCGGGCGTGATCAATACCCACTTCATCGTGGCGTATCTGCTCGAGCACCACGGCACTCCGGAGCAGAAGCGACACTTCCTGCCCCGGATGGCCACGGGCGAGATCCGCGGTGCGTTCTCGATGTCGGAGCCCGAACTCGGCTCGGATGTGGCCGCCATCCGCACCAAGGCGGTCCGTGACGCCGCGGGTGACTACATCATCGACGGCCGGAAGATGTGGTTGACCAACGGCTCGACGGCGACCGTGGTCGCGGTCCTGGTCCGCACCGACGAGGGGCGCGAACGCCCGCACGACAACCTCACGACCTTCCTTGTCGAAAAGCCCGCCGGATACGGCACGGTGGCGCCGGGCCTGACCATTCCCGGCAAGATCCACAAAATGGGCTACAAGGGCATCGATACCACCGAGCTGCTGTTCGACAACTACGCCGCAGCCGCGGACACGGTGCTCGGCGGCAGTCCGGGCGAGGGCTTCAAACAGATGATGGACGGCATCGAGGTCGGCCGGGTCAACGTCGCCGCGCGTGCCTGCGGAATAGCCCTCCGCGCATTCGAACTCGGCGCCCGCTACGCCCAGCAACGATCGACCTTCGGCAAACCCATCGTCGAACACCAGGCCATCGGCTTCGCCTTGGCGGAGATGGCGACCAAAGTCGAAGCGGCACATCTGATGATGGTCAATGCCGCCCGGCTCAAGGATTCGGGTGAACGCAACGACGTCGCCGCGGGCATGGCCAAATATCTGGCCAGCGAATTCTGCAATGAAGTCACCCAGGCCAGTTTCCGAATCCACGGCGGTTACGGCTATTCCACCGAGTACGAAATCGAGCGGCTGATGCGCGAGGCGCCGTTCATGCTGATCGGCGAAGGCACCAGTGAGATCCAGAAACGGATCATCAGCAAGGGTGTACTGCGCGACTACCGCCTCTAGGCACCATCGTTTTCGACCGACCGGCCCCGCAAGAGCAGGGCCGGTCGGGCAGTGTCGAACCCGCGCACGTGGCGCCATCGGCGGTGCCGAATCGAGCTGCCACCAACGAGGTCGCGCCTCATGGGTTCGCAGTGCGTTCCCCCTCGGAGGGCAACCTACCTCGGCTGGAATCGTTGCGCGCCATCGATCCGCACGACCTCACCGTTGATATACGGGTTTTCCAGCAGGTGCTGTGCGAGCGAGGCGTACTCGTCCGGTGCGCCGAGTCGCTTCGGGAAGGGCACCGACGCGGCGAACTTCGCCAGCCGCTCCTCGCCGAGGAAGTCCATCAGCGGCGTGTGGATGGTCCCCGGTGCGATGCTGTTCAACCGGATGCCTACCGAGCTGAGATCCCTTGCGCCCGACAAGGTCAGCGAGATCACGCCGCCTTTGGCCGCCGAGTAGGCGGACTGACCGATCTGGCCCTCGTACCCGGCGATCGAGCTCGTCATCACGATCGCACCGCGTTCCCCGTTCGGCTTGGGGTCCAGTTTCGCGATCCGCGCGGCGGCGAGGCGCAGCACGTTGTAGGTGCCGGTGAGGTACAGCGCGATGGTGTCGGTGAAGCCCTTCAGCGTGGCCGGGCTGCCGTCGCGGTTGATGACGCGCTCCAACACACCGAAACCACCGTGGGCGATCACCGCGTAGCGCAGCGTGCCGAGCTCGTCCGCCTTCGCGAGCGCGGTTTCGATGGTCGCGTCGTCGAGCACGTCGGTGCGCACATAGGCGACCTTGTTGCCGAGCTCGTCGGCCAGCGCCGTTGCCTTCTCGTCGTTGACATCGGCGATGACGACGGCGGCGCCCGCACCGTGCAACCGGCGCACCGTGGCATCACCCAATCCGCCGGCGCCGCCGGTCACCAGTACTACTTCACCTTCGAACGACACAGCGTCTCCTCACTTCATGGGTCGATTGTGGTGTGACACGTGAGCCGAAAGCCCTTACGTCCCGGTCCATTTGGGGGCGCGCTTTTCGACGAAGGCCAGCGCGCCCTCCTGTGCGTCCTTCGACTGGAACACCGGAATGACCAGTTCCAGCTGCTTCTGCCACATCTCCTCGGAGGTCCAGTCGCTGGATTTGACCATGACCTCTTTGGTCTTCGCGACGGCCAGGGGCCCGTTCGCGGTGATCCGCTCGGCCAGGGCCAGCGCTTCCTCGAGCGCCTTACCCGGCTCGGTGAGCGCATTCACCAGGCCGTAGGCCGCGGCCTCCTCGGCCGTGAAACTGTCACCGGTCAGCGCCAGTTCGACGGCCTTCTGATACGGGATGCGGTGCTGCAGCCGCAGCAGCGCGCCGCCCGCCGCGACCAAGCCGCGCTTGACCTCGGGTATACCGAATTTCGCGGTCTTCGAGGCGACGATCAGGTCGGTCGCCAGCACCACTTCGGTGCCGCCCGCCAGCGCATACCCCTCGACCGCGGCGATGATCGGTTTGACCGGCGGCTTTTCGGTGAAACCGAGTCCGCGCCCCGGCACGATCACGATCTCACCGGCCGAGAATGCCTTCAAATCCATTCCCGCACAGAAGTTTCCACCGGCACCGGTCACCACGGCGACCGACAGTTCAGGGCTCTCATCGAGCTCGTCGACCGCGGCGGCCAGTCCCTGACTGACCGCCGTATTGATCGCATTGCGCGCATCCGGCCGGTTGATCGTGATCACCAGTGTGCGCCCGCGGCGTTCCCGCAGAACCTCATCCGACACCGATAGCCTCCACTCGTATCGTCAGCCTTTGAAAAACTTACTATAAGCATTTCAGTATGAGCACCGCAGCCGGACGTCCGACCGCTCGTCGCGAGCCGGCGCCCGGCCGGAGCGAGGTCAGACCTCCACGATGAGCGCGCCACCCTGGCCGCCGCCCGCGCACATCGCGGCGACGCCGATGCCGCCGCCGCGCCGCCGCAGTTCATAGAGCAAGGTGGTCACCATGCGGGCACCGGAAGCCGAGATCGGATGGCCCAGACTGCATCCACTGCCGGAGAAGTTCACCAGTTCTTCGTCGAGTCCGTGCTCGCGGCACGCGGCGATCGGCACCGATGCGAAGGCCTCGTTGATCTCCCACAGCGCCACATCGGCGGGCTTCAGGCCCGCGCGGTCGAGGATCTTGCCGATCACCTTGCCCGCGGCAAGCCCATTGTCGGCCGGAGTGACGGCTGTATTTGCCCAGGCCCGCACCGTGCCGAGGACCTCGAGCCCCTCGGCCGCGGCGTAGTCGTCGCCGACCAGCGTCACTGCCGCGGCGGCATCGTTGATCCCGCTGCTGTTACCGGCCGTGATCGAGAAGCCCTCGATCTCGGGATGCAGCACGGGCAAGGCCGCCAGTCGCTCCGAAGTGGTATCGCGGCGCGGGAATTCGTCGACCGCGAAGTCGATCACCGAACCGTCGAGCTGCTGGATCTTCATCGGCACGATCTCGTCGACGAACTTCCCGGCATCGATCGCGGCCACTGCGCGCTGATGCGACCGCAGCGCCCACGCGTCCATCTCCGCGCGACTGATGCCGGCCTTCTTCGCCGTATTCCAGCCCACGGTGATCGCCATGTCCAGGGTGGGCGCGTCCGGGGTTTCCGGGTGCGAAGGCGGCATCCACGGCTCGATGAACTCGAGCTCGGCTCGGCCCGGCACCCGCCATCGCATCAGCGGCGCGGTCGACAGCGACTGCACACCGCCCGCGACGATCACCCGTTCCATTCCCGAGACGATGTGCGCGGCACCGTTGCCGATCGCGGTGAGGCTGCCGGTGCAGTGCCGATTGACCGCCTGGCCCGGCACGGTCAACATGCCGGCGGCCACGGCGGCGTGGCGTGCCAAATCACCACCGCCGTAATTCAATTCGGCGAGAATGACGTCGTCGACGGCGGCCGGATCGATACCGGCCCGGCGAACCGCCTCGGGCAGGATCGTGGTCGCCAGGGTTTCCGAAGGCACATTCGCCAGAGCCCCCTTGAATGATCGTCCGATCGCAGTCCGGACGGCACCGACGATGACGGGTTCGGCCATATCTCTCAACCTCTGAGCTATCGAGCCGCACCCTCGGGCGCAGCGTTCTCGAGTGTGTTCTTAAACATTACAGTTAGCAATACAGTACAGACCATCGTCGAGGAGCGCGTATGTTCGCTCGCGCGACGCGGTCACCGGTGGTACACCGAATCGCCTGCCGCGTCCGCCATCTCGACGAGATCGACACCGTCGCGATAGGTGCCGAAGAATCGTCGCCGATGAGGACGATGGATCCCGCGAAACTCTGCTGGTCTCCGCGGCAGTCGCTCCGGTGGTCCCGGTTCCGGCGATAACGACCCGCCCCCGGCGGGGGACGTGCCCACCCGTCGACCGACCACCATCCCTCACGGAACGGCTACGCGATGCGCCACTCATGGCACCTCTACCATTTCGAAATCGGACTTCTCGGCCCCGCAGTCCGGACACGTCCAGTCATCCGGAATCTCGTCCCACCGGGTGCCGGGCGCGATACCGTCGTCGGGCCGGCCCAGCTCCTCGTCGTATTCGAATCCGCAGATGACGCAGCGGAACAGCCGATAGGTGGTCGCGGTCTCGTTCATCGGCCTCTGCCCCATGGCACGGCTTTGACGAAACCGCCCGCATCTACCCGCAATTGGCTGCCGGTGATGTAACGCGCGTCGTCACCGGCCAGGAAGACAACGAGATTGGAGACGTCCTGCGGTTCGATGTACGGGATGGGCATCGCCTGCATCGCCGGGAATGCCACCTCGGCGTCCTCGCGGGTCGGCGCCTCCTTATCGGGCCGGAAGACCTTGTACATGCCCTCGTTGTGCAGCATGTCGGTATTCACATTGGTCGGATGCACCGCGTTGACCCGGATCGACTTCTTCGCCAACTGGATCGACAAGTCGTTGACATAGTGTGCGACAACCTGTTTGGCGAAGCTGTACGCCGAGCCACCGGGCCCCTGCTTGGTCGAACTGCCCAGCTGGGCCGCCAGCGATCCGGTCGCGATGATGGACGCTCCGGCACCGAGGTACGGAATGCTGGCCTGGATGACATTGAACACCCCGACCAGATCGGTATCGACGGTATCCGACCACGACTGCATGGTCTGGCCCTTGCCCATCGCGGAGATCCCGGCATTGGCAACCACGATGTCGAGCCGGCCGAGCGCCTCGACACCCGCCGCGATCGCACTCCAGACCGCGCTGCGTTCCCGCACGTCCACGATCACGGGATGGACACGGACGCCTTCCTTTTCGACCAGCCGTGCCGTCTCCTCCAGATCCTCCGGACGGGCCAGCGGGTAGGTATTCCCCTCGAGGTCGGCGCAGATGTCCAAGGCGATGATGCTCGCGCCCTCGGCGGCCAGATTGACCGCGTGCGATCGTCCCTGCCCGCGTGCGGCGCCCGATATCACCGCGACCTTGTTGTCCAATTTCCCCACGGGTTACACCCTTTCCGTCATTCAGTGGTGGGCCGCGCTCCGATAGTTGCGGCGCTGCGAATTCTTCAGTGCCGCCGAGGAATTCGGCTGCCGATGGTCTTGGTCTCCAGGTACTGCTGGAAACCCTCCAGGCCACACTGGCGGCCGACTCCGCTGTTCTTGTAGCCGCCGAAGGGGGCGTCCGAGCCGTAGAACATGCCGCCGTTGACACCGATCGCTCCGGTCCGGATGCGCCGCGCGATACCCACGCCCCGCTCCATCGATCCCGAGAGCACCGCGCCGGCCAGGCCGTAGGCACTGTCGTTGGCGATGCGCACGGCCTCCTCGTCGTCGGAGAACGGCATCATCACCAGGACCGGACCGAAGATCTCCTCCTGGGCGATCGGCAGGCTCGGATCGTCACAGACGAATACCGTCGGCTGGACGAAGTAACCACCGGCCAGCTGGGGCGGCAGGTTCTGCACCGCAGCCCCGCCGGTGACCAGGCGGGCGCCGTCGACACTCGCACGCGTGCACGCATCCAGGACGCGGCTGCGCTGCGCCGCGCTTACCACTGGCCCCACCAGGGTTTCCGGCAGGGCCGGATCACCGACCGGCACCGCCTCGAAGGCCGCCGCCACGCTCGCGACCATCTCGTCGAACTTCGACCGGTGCACGAGCATCCGGCTGGTCGCGGCGCATGCCTGACCCGCGTGCACGCAGACGCCGACCGCGCTGCGCAGTGCCGCCACCGGGTCGGCGTCGTCCGTGACGATCAGCGCCGACTTTCCGCCCAGCTCGAGAAATGTCCGCTTCATGGTGTCCGCGCCCAACCGCATGAGCGTGCGCCCGACCGCGGTCGAACCGGTGAACGAGATCATGTCCACCCGCGGATCGGTCGCCAGCAGTCCGGCGACCTCGTTGGACGGCGTGGGGACGACATTGACGACCCCCGGCGGAATATCGGTGCCCTCGGCGATCAGCCGCCCGAGTCGAGTGGCGTGCCACGGCGTATTCGGATCCGGCTTGAGCACCACGGTATTTCCCGCCGCCAGCGCCGGGCCGAGCTTGTTGAGCGCGACCTCCAGCGGGAAGTTCGACGGGCAGATCGCCGCGACCACACCCACCGGTTCCTGTATCACGGTGCGCACGTTGCGGTCACCGAACAGGCCACCGCCGTCGAGCACGCGCTCCCAGCCGAATTCGTCGATCAACCGCGACGGATAGCGCAGGGACTCCGCCAGCGGCCAGTCCAGTTGCGCATTGCGCAGCGTCATCGCCGGACATCCGGCCTCGGCGACGAGTTCCTCTCCCAACTCGTGCTTTTCGGCCTCCAGGGCTTGCTGCAGCTGATCCAGGCACCGCTGCCGCAGCGCCCGATTCGTCGACCAGTCGGTTTCGTCGGAGGCCCGCCGCGCTGCCGCGATCGCCCGCCGCATATCCGCCGAACCGGCGGCGGCCGTGCCGCCGAGCACCTCACCGGTCGCGGGGCTGACGTTGTCGAATGCGGCACCCGAGGCCGCCGCGACCAATTCGCCGTCGATGAGCATCCGGAATTCGGCCCGCTCGGCGGCGCGGTGCCCCAACTCGATAATGGGCACCGAAGTCTCCCCGACGATCTCGCTCACGACTGCACCCCGCCGACGCTCGGCTCCGCCGTACGCGAAGGCGCACTGTGCCGGTCGGTTCGCTCGCTCACATGTCCTCCTGATCATCCGGCATGCACCGGCAGCAGTTTCCGAGCGTCACCGCCGTCGCGCGCGGCAGACGGTGAGCTTCGGGAACGCGAGAAGCGACCCTGATCCCCTTTGGACGACGTTGTCCGAGGCCCGTCGGAATTACTCATCCTGGATGCTTAACTGTAAGCATTACCGTATATTACTTCAAGACGGCGAGCAATCGCAGGAAAGGGAGCTCCTATGTCGGGTCTGCTCAATGGCGTTCGGGTAGTCGAACTGGCGTCGTGGACGTACGTGCCCAGCGCCGGTGCCGCACTGGCGGATTGGGGCGCAGATGTGATCAAGATCGAGGACACCAGGGGCGGCGATCCGTGTCGCGCCCTGGTGGTCGGCGGCCTGGATCCCGCACGGTCGCCGGTGCAGGCCAACTACATGATGGAACTCGGCAACCACGGCAAGCGCAGCATGGGCGTGGACATCAAATCCGAGCGCGGACACGAGATCCTGGGCAAGCTGATCGCGAATGCGGATGTGTTCCTGACCAATTGGCTGCCCGCACCGCTCGAACGGGCCGGTTTGTCCATCGACCGGATTCGCGAATTCAACCCGAAGATCATCATCGCCCGGGGCAGCGGCCACGGCAGTCGCGGACCGGAACGCGAGCGCGGCGGATTCGACGGTGCCAGCTACCTCGCGCGCGCCGGCGTCGCCTACGCCCTCACCCCGCCCGACGCCGAATACCCCGTGGCCCAGGGACCGGCGTTCGGCGACCTCCAAGGCGGCATCACCCTGGCGGGCGGCGTCACGGCAGCCCTGTTCCACCGGGAGCGCACCGGACACGCGCCGATCGTCGACAGTTCCCTACTGGCGCAAGGCATGTGGGCGGTGGCACCGGATATCGCGGCGGCCGATTACTACGACATCGACCGGATTCCGCCGAACCCGGCGGGCACCGCCCTCAATCCCGCGGTCAACCGGTACAAGACTCGCGACGGCCGCTGGGTGCAGATGATGCTGCTGCAGGCCGACCGGTACTGGGGCGGATTCTGCGAACGCATCGGCCGAGCCGATATGGCCACCGACGAACGGTTCGTCCCACTGGCGAATCTAGTTGTCAACCACGAGACCGCCACCGCCGAGCTCCGCAAAACCTTCGCCGAACGCGATCTCGCCGAATGGCAGAAGATCCTCGCCGACGAACCGGGCGTGTGGGCGACCATCGCCAGTCCACAGGAGGTGCTCGACGACCCCAGGTTGCCGCCAACGGCTATCTGATGACATTGACCGACAGCGCCGGTAAATCCTACCGAACCGTCAGCGCCCCAGTGCAATTCGACGAAACTCCGGCACCACCGAGCCGCTCGCCGGAGTACGGCGAGCACACCGAGACCATCCTGCTCGAACTCGGCATGGACTGGGACGACATCGTCGCCGCCAAGGATTCGGGCGCGGTCCTGTGACCCAACGCCCTGCACCCATCTCGCAAAGGCCAACCATGGGCTATATTGTAAGCCATACTGTAAACATCCTCGAAGGAGTGTGGACGTGGATAAGAACGACATGATCCTGATCAGCGTCGATGACCACATCATCGAACCGCCGGAGATGTTCAAGAACCACCTGCCCGACAAGTACGCCGCCGACGCGCCGCGGTTGATACATACCGACGACGGCGCGGACATGTGGAAGTTCCGCGACATCGTGGTCCCCAATGTGGCGCTCAACGCGGTGGCGGGGCGGCCGAAAGAGGAGTACGGGCTCGAACCCGAAGGGTTGGACGAGATCCGGCCCGGCTGCTACGACGTCGACGAGCGCGTCAAGGACATGAACGCCGGCGGCATTCTGGCGTCGATGAACTTCCCATCGTTCCCCGGCTTCGCGGCCCGCCTGTTCGCCACCGACGATTCGGACTTCTCGCTGGCGCTGGTGCGGGCATACAACGACTGGCACATCGATGAGTGGTGCGGGGCCTATCCCGGACGCTTCATTCCCATGGCGCTGCCCGTTATCTGGGACGCCGAACTGTGCGCCGCAGAGGTGCGCCGATGCGCGGACAAGGGTGTGCATTCGCTGACGTTCACGGAGAACCCGGCGGCGTTGGGCTACCCCAGTTTCCATGACCCGTACTGGAATCCGCTGTGGCAGGCCCTGGTCGACACCGACACCGTGTGCAGCGTCCACATCGGATCATCGGGACGGCTGTCGATTCCCGCGGTGGACTCGCCGCCGGATGTGATGATCACCCTGCAGCCCATGAATATCGTGCAGGCCGCCGCGGATCTGTTGTGGTCCAAGCCCGTCAAGGACTATCCGGATCTGAAGATCGCACTGTCCGAGGGCGGCACCGGCTGGATTCCGTACTTCCTCGAACGCGTCGACCGCACCTTCGAAATGCATTCGGTGTGGACCCTGCAGGACTTCGGCGGCAAGCTGCCGTCGGAGGTTTTCCGGGACCACTTCCTGACCTGTTTCATCAGCGATCCGATCGGGGTGCGGCTGCGCAACGAAATCGGCATCGACAACATCTCATGGGAAGCCGATTACCCGCACAGCGACTCCATGTGGCCCGACGCGCCCGAGGCGCTGCACAAGGTGCTGCAGCGCGAGCAGGTGCCCGACGACGAGATAGACAAGATGACGCATCTGAACGCGATGCGCTGGTATTCCTTCGACCCGTTCGCCCATGTGCCGCGGGAGAAGGCCACCGTCGGCGCGTTGCGCGCCGCTGCCGCGGACCACGATGTCAGCATCCGAGCTCGCAGCCACAAGTCGACCGCGCCCGAGGAGAAGCTTCGGCAGTTCCAGTCGCAGATCAAAGCTGCCACCGCCCAGAACGCGAGCTGAGGTTTTGAGCATTTCGCTATTGCTCGACATGGTCGAGGCCGACGATCCCGATCGGCTCGCGGTGGCATCCGGCGCTGTTCGGGTCAGCACCGCGGAACTGGGCGCCATGGCCCGCGGCGCGGCGGGACTGATCGGATCGTCGGGCGTCGGCAACGTCGCATATGTCGGCACCGGTGGTGTCATGGTGCCTCTGCTGCTGTTCGGCTCCGCCCGAGCGGGACGCGCCTTCACTCCGCTGAACTACCGTCTCAGCGCGGCTGCGCTGCGCGAGCTGATCGACAGGTTGCCCGCACCGCTGGTGGTGGTCGACGCCGAATACGCCGAGGCGTTCGAGGGTGCGGGCAAACAGATCGTCGACACCGATCTGTTCCTGGCCGCCACCCGCGCCGCGGGCTCGGCGACCGAGATCGTCGAGGCCGCACCGGAGGACGTTGCGGTCGTGCTGTTCACCTCTGGTACGACCGCACGTCCGAAGGCGGTGGAGCTGACCCATGCCAACCTGACGAGCTACGTCCTAGGCACCGTCGACTTCGGCTCCGCCGAGCCCGGCGACGCCGCGCTGATCTGTCTGCCGCCGTATCACATCGCGGGCATCGGCGCGGCGCTGTCGAATCTCTACGCCGGACGAAAGATGGTGTACCTCAGGCAGTTCGAGCCACAGGAGTGGATTCGACTGGTAAACGACGAGCAGATCACCAATGCCACCGTGGTGCCGACGATGCTCGATCGGATCGTCAGCACGCTCGACGCCACACCGGTGGCACTGCCGACCCTGCGTACCCTCGCCTACGGCGGTTCGAAAGCACCGCTGCCGCTCGTGCGCAAGACGCTCGAGCTGCTCCCCGATGTCGGCCTGGTGAACGCCTACGGCCTGACCGAGACCAGTTCGACCATCGCTGTGCTCACCCCCGAGGATCACCGCAGCGCGCACCACGCCGACGATCCCGCCGTCGCGAAACGGCTGAGCTCGGTCGGGCGCGCGGTCCCCGGCATCGAACTGCAGATCCGTGCCGCGGACGGCACGATCACCGCCCCCGGTGAGACCGGCGCGCTGTTCGTCCGCGGCCCCCAGGTGTCGGGCTCCTACGCCGATATCGGTTCCGTGCTCGACGGCGACGGCTGGTTCCCCACCAACGATCTCGCCGCCCTCGACGACGAGGGCTACCTGTTCCTGGGCGGCCGCAGCGACGACACCATCATCCGGGGCGGTGAGAACATCGCACCGGCCGAACTCGAGGATGTGCTCGTCGAACACCCGCACGTCCACGAGGCCGCGGTGATCGGCGTCCCCGACCCGCAGTGGGGCCAGATCATCGTCGCCGTTGTCGTTCCGGCGCACGGCAGCAACCCGGAACCGGAACTACTGCGCGACCATGTCCGTGCCAACCTCCGCGGGTCACGCACACCGGACCGCATCGTATTCCGCGATCAGTTGCCCAGCACGCCGACCGGGAAAGTGTTGCGGCGCAACTTGATCGAAGAACTCACCCCGACCGTCGAGGAAGTATCGTGATCAACAGTGGCGCCCGGCTGGAAAGCCAGGTCTGCGAAACCCAGGTAATCGTCATCAGAGCCACCGACGCCCTCGACGGGCTGCGCTGCGGCGGCGTCCCGATGGTGCCCATCGGAGCCGAGAAGACCACTACCGACCTCGACCCGAGGTTCGCCGACGGCACCGCCCTCGGGAAACGGTACGTCCACGAGACCGGGGCCGAAATCCTCGTCACCCGACCCGGATCCGGCACGCTCGCCGTGCACGACACACCGTTGGAAATCGAGCAGGCCAAAGCACTGCCATCCAGCGACTGACACTCGCGCGGACCGGTATCCAGGTCGACCATGCCGACGACTTCGTCGACGCGGTAGCGGAAATCGTCGCGCAGGAACATGTGGGCCTCACATCGCATTCGGCGCCGAGGTCTACGGTTTCGATGCCGTCAGCCAACTCGGCTATCTGGCGGCCCGGCCCGCCACCCTCGAATTGGGCGCGGGCCGTGCTGCAGATCTTCACCCGCACCCCAACCGGTAAACCACTGAAACTCATCAATCGTCCGGTGCGGCAGCACATTCCCGTCGTCATGGCGGCGCTGGGACCCAAGAACGTCGAACTCACCGCCGAGATCGCCAACGGATGGCTGCCGGTCATGTTCCATCCGGATAAATTCGAGCAGATGTGGGGCGCGGGCCTGCGGGTCGGAACCGCCCGACGCGACCGGCACTGGGACCGCTCACGCTATTCGCCGGCCCCGCCTGGCCATCGGCCCGGGCGCGGAACGCCACTTCCCTGTCGTCAAACGGCAATTCGCGCTGTACATCGGCGGTATGGGCGCGAAGGGCAACAACTCCTACAACGAGTTGATGATTCGCTACGGCTACGCCGATGCCGCCGCACGTATCCAGGAACACTTCCTCGCCGGACACAAAGAACAGGCCGCAGCCGCCGTCCCCGACCAGCTGGCGCGGGAGCTGTCCCTCATCGGCAGCGAGGCAGCGCTTCGGCGTCGTTGATGAGGCGACATCACGCTGGCAGTGACCAACCGACGATACTGCGATTGTCGGGCGTGCGGCTTTGATCAGTCCGGCTTCGCGCGTGGAGGTATTCGGCCCTTGTAGCGATCGCGCATGGCAGGGCTGGCAGCGGGGCCGGAGGCGAAGACGTAGGCGGCGCTGTCGTCGAGGCGGCGACCGGTTTTCGCGTCGATGACGACGGGTTCCACTTCTTCGCCGGTCTCGGCGTCGACCAGGATCATGCTGCGTTCCGCGGGTGTGAGCCGCGCGTTACCCCACGCGGCCAGGGCCACGATCACCGGGCGCAGTGAGCGTCCCAGGTCGGTGAGTACATACTCATAGCGCACCGGATTGGTCTGGTACGGCCGACGCTCCAGCAGGCCGTCCGCGACCAGCCCCTTCAACCGACTGGTGAGCATGCTCGACGAGATGTTCAGGTTGTCTTGGAACTGGTCGAACCTGGTGTAGCCATCGAAGACATCGTGCAGGATCAGCAGCGTCCACCACTCGCCGACCTGATCCACTGTCGTCGATAGCGGACACTCCCGATCCTCTGCCCTGATACGACCGGCCAAGATGACAACCTCCCGAGTTACTGCTAAATTCAAAGTTAGTAACTTCTATAATAGCAGTAACTGAGGCATGTATTCAGCGGACCGCCCGTGAAAGGACTTCGATGACCGTATCCATCAGCGATTCCCTCGACGGCCGCCGCGCCTTGGTGTCCGGAGGGACCAAGGGCATCGGCGCGGCGATTGCGGCACGTCTACGCGAAGCGGGCGCCACTGTGCTCGTCACCGCCCGCAGCCGCCCCCAGGACGTCGAGGAGAAGACGTTCATCGCGGCCGATCTGAGCACCGCCGACGGCGCTGCGGCGGTCATTGCCGAGGCGACCGATCGCCTCGGCGGCGTCGACATCCTCGTCAACACCCTCGGTGGATCCAACGCTCCCGCAGGCGGATTCGCCGCATTGAGCGACGAGGACTGGGCCTGGGAGCTGAACACGAACCTGATGGCGGCGGTACGTCTGGACCGTGGATTGCTGCCCACCATGATCAAGGCAGGCAAAGGCGTGATCGTGCACGTCACATCAATCCAGGGCCGCATGCCGCTGTGGAACGGCACCCTAGCCTACGCCGCAGCCAAGGCCGCCCTCGCCACCTACAGCAAAGGATTAGCCAATCAGCTTGCCCCGCAAGGCATCCGGGTCAACGCCGTCTCGCCCGGCTTCACCCAGACCATCGCCGCAGACAATCTGATCGTCCGCATCGCCGACGAAGCCGGCATCAGCCGCGACGCCGCCCGTGGAAGGCTGATGGACTCACTCGGCGGCATCCCTCTCGGGCGCCCCAACCTGCCTGAGGAAGTCGCCGAACTCGTCGCCTTCCTCGCCTCCGACCGTGCCGCCTCCATCGTCGGCGCGCAGTACGTGATCGACGGCGGCACCATCCCCACCATCTGATCCACCACATCGCGAAGGAAATATCATGCGCGACACCCAGTCCCAGACCACCACCCTGGACTCGCTGCCCGAGATCATCATCCGCTACACGGGCGGACACCGCGCTCATGACAGCGCCACTACCATCACGGCATTCACTGATGAGGCCACAGTCGTCGACGACGGCCACATCTACCACGGCATCGCAGCCATCGAGCAGTGGCTCGGCCAATCCTCCACCGAGTACACCTACACAATCGAGCCCATCGCTGCCCAGGTCATAGACAACACCCACTACGTGGTCACGCAGCACCTCGAAGGCAACTTCCCCGGCGGAACCGTAGACCTCCGCTATCAGTTCACCCTCAACGGAAACGGAACCCTCATCGAACAGCTCACGATCGAGCCATAACAGGGGATGACAGGAGCTGGGTGTCGCGGCTGTCGAATTATGCTGCAGCGGCCGGGGATCGCTTCCAGCACGACAGGGCCCGACTGCCGCGGGGGGTGACTCGCGCGCGTCGCTCGGCGGTCAACAACCGCGACAAATAGCCGACCAGTTCCCGTGGGACGTCGAGCACGGCACGATAGGTGATCACGCGGAGTCCTTCAGGTGGACGAAGGCTGTGGTAAGAACTCATCTACCCGGGGCTCCACGCCCATCCCCGGTGTATTCCAGAAAATCCCCAATGACCGAATCAATCAGCAGCACAACAGACTTGCTGAATCACCAAAGCTAAGTCTTCGTCGCAGAGTCTGTACTCCGTTGCCCGCGGCCCAACGCGTCACGGTAGGCGACCGGCCGCACCGACGTGCCGGCGCGGCCGAACATTCCCGGCGGGGAACTCCGCCGACCAACCCACCGTGCTCACCGGCTGCTCTCCAACACCGGCGGATGCTGCGCGGCCGGATCGGGATTCGTGATGGGCAACCCCATGAATCGGCGCGCGTTGTCGCCCATGAAGTCCCAGGTGCGACGCTTGTCCATTCCCTCGGCGTACTTCCAGTAGCCCTTCGGCTCCGGGAGTCCCTCGGGGTGCGGGTAATCCGAGCCGAACATCACCCGGTCCCAGCCGACCGTCGCGACGACATCAGCGACCGATCCCTCCCAGAACGGGCTGATCCAGATATTGCGCCGGAAGACTTCCAGCGGGTCTTCGGGGAAGTTCTGCGGCATCTTCTCGGTCAGGTCTGCCAGGTCGTGAAAGAGCGGATAAATCCACGAACTGCCGTTCTCCACACTGGCGATGCGCAGCTCGGGGAATCGGGTGAGCGTGCCATGGCAGATCAGGCTACCGATCATGTCGGAGATCTCCCGATGCCCGAGCGCCAGCCACCGGAATGCACTCATGGCCATGAAGTTCTCGGTGGCCGGCGGTTCCCACTTGTTGATGTATTCGTCGAGCGGCGGCTGGCTGGCATGCAGCACGATCGGCAGGCCCGCGTTCTCCACGTCGCGCCAGAACGGATCGAACTCCGGCAGTGCGGGCGAGCGCCATCCGCGGTGGTTCTTCACCGGTGCAGGCTTGATCAGCACCGCCTTCGCCCCGTTCTCGAGCAGATATTCGAGTTCCCGCTGTGCGCCGTCGACTTCAGCGCAGTTGATGATCGGCGTGCTGAAGATCCGGTCCCGGTAGGCGAAGGTCCAGTGTTCCAGCATCCACTGGTTGAGCGCGTGGATGATGGCCAGCGTCAGCTCGGGATCATCGGCCGCGGAGTGCTCGACGAGGCTCGCCAGTGTCGGATAGTTGAGCGTTTCGCGGACGCCCTGGCGGTCGAGTTCGATGATCCGGTCTTCCGGATTGCGGGTAGCGGCGGGCGCTTCGATTGCAGGGCCCTGCATTTCCCGGAGGGTGAGGCCCTCGATGTTCGCACCGGCGAAGAACTTCTCGTGCGCGCCCGGCGCAGCGACCCGATCGAAGGTCGGGTTCGGGATGAAATCCGTGATCCGGCCGTTGATGGCGATCCGGGTGTGGCGTCCGATCTGGACGTACTGGACGGCCCGCCGGTACTGCTCGGGCAGGTATCGAGTGAGCGCTTCGGCGGTCTCGTACATGTGCGAGTCGGCATCGAAGATCGGGGCGTCTATCGGCTGCGTCATGTCTTGTCTCCTTCACGGCGCCTGGCCGAGCCGCCCGAACGGCGTAAATGCCAGGCACACAGTCTATTTGGCGGTGAACCTGGTTGCATCGAGAAGCAGGACGACCCGATCGTCCACGTCGGCGGGCAGGCCGTTCTCGGTTTCGCCGTACAACTCGTTCAACGTCGAATAGAACGAGCCGCGCTCATCGCCTTCCACGGTGACCAGCCATCCTTGCGCCTCCAAGACCCGGGAAGGGGCGTCCGGATCGGTGATGAGGAAGGAATAGTTGGGGTTCGCCTGCAGGCTTGTGAATTTCCGCCGCGGAATCGTATGGCTCATGCGTAGATGTGCGCCATCCCAGGT
Source organism: Nocardia sp. NPDC049526 (assembly GCF_044465765.1). Classification (NCBI taxonomy): domain Bacteria; kingdom Bacillati; phylum Actinomycetota; class Actinomycetes; order Mycobacteriales; family Nocardiaceae; genus Nocardia; species Nocardia sp. NPDC049526. The sequence continues at coordinate 92,507 of NZ_JBITMA010000014.1, forward strand.
GAACCGCATCGGTGTCTGATCCGGGGACCCGTGTGGGGTCACGGTTGCGAGCACGCCGACGATCGGGCGCAGCAGGAGGTCCTCGAATCCGGCAGGCACTTTCGACGTCATGATTCCACCACCCGCTCGCCACTACTATCGAAATAGATACAGTAATGCTCTCCAGAAGAGGTTGCAAGCACCCTGTCCGGAAGCGGTCGCAAATGCCGTCGTCGACGACCCGACCCGCCCGGCCAATGGTTGTGGCGCCACTTCCGGTATGGCTTACTGTAGAAACATCTACAAGCTAGAGGAACGAATATGCGGAGAATGATTGCCCCGGAGATCTCCAACTGGCCGGACGAAGACTTCCGGCTCGTCGGCGGATCATGTGGCGAGTGCGGTGCGACCGTCTTCCCGATCCAGGACCTGTGCCCGCGGTGCAGCCGGCAGTCGATCGAACCGATCACGCTGCCACGCAGCGGAACCCTGGTGGCCTGGACCACCCAGGGGTTCCTCCCAGGGGCGCCCTATCTCGGGGACGAGACGCCGAAGACCTTCGTTCCCTTCGGGGTCGGTCTGGTCCAGCTCGACGACGTCATCCGGATCGAAGGCCGGCTTACCGAAAACGACCCGGACAAGCTGGCATTCGGAATGGAAGTAGCACTGACGACCGTGCCGCTGGGCACCGACCCCGAAGGCAACGAGGTGCTCACCTTCGCCTTCCAACCAGCCTGAGGGACAGGATGTTTCACATGACCAACGATGTAGCGATCATCGGCGTGGGTATGCATCCATTCGGCCGCTTCGAAGGCAAGACGGCGATGCAGATGGGGACCGACGCCATTCGCACCGCACTCGCCGACGCCGGATTGGAATGGCGAGACATTCAGTTCGCCGTCGGTGGCAGTTGGGAGGTCGCCAATCCCGATGCGATCGTGAGCCTGATGGGACTGACCGGTATCCCCTTCACCAATGTCTTCAACGCCTGCGCTACCTCGGCCAGCGCCACCGAAGCCTGCGCCGACGGAATCCGGCTCGGCAAGTACGACATCGGAATCGCGATCGGCATGGACAAGCATCCACGTGGCGCGTTCACCGTCGACCCCACTCTGGTCGGTATGCCCAAGTGGTATGGCGAGAACGGACAATACCTGACCACACAGTTCTTCGGGATGAAGGCCAACCGCTACCTGCACGACCACGGGATCTCCGTGCAGACCCTGGCCAAGGTCGCCGCCAAGAACTACCGCAACGGCATTTTGAATCCGAACGCTTTCCGCCGCAAGGCAGTCTCCGAGGCGGATATCCTCGCCGCGCCGATGCTCAACTACCCACTGACCCACTACATGTTCTGCGCGCCGGACGAAGGCGCCGCCGCCGTGATCATGTGCCGAGCCGACATCGCCCACCGCTACACCAGCAAGCCGATATACGTGCGCGCTGTCGAGGTGCGGACGCGTAAATACGGTGCGTACGAGGTCAATACGACATATGCGCCGGTGCAGGAAGACGCGTCCCCCTCGGTCTACGCATCCCGCGCGGCATTCGAGTCCGCGGGTATCGCACCGAAGGACATCGACGTCCTCCAACTCCAGGACACCGATGCCGGAGCCGAGGTCATCCATATGGCCGAGGCCGGATTCTGCGCCGACGGCGACCAGGAGAAGCTGATCGCCGACGGCGTCACCGAGATCTCCGGTTCGATGCCGGTGAACACCGACGGCGGACTCATCGCGAACGGCGAACCGATCGGCGCTTCGGGAATGCGCCAGCTCCACGAACTCGTCCTGCAACTGCGCGGGACCGCCGGCGACCGTCAGGTGTCCGGTGATCCCAAGTCCGGCTTCGCGCTTCTCTACGGCGCTCCTGGCACCGCCGGGGCAACAATCGTCACCACCTGATCTCTGCACCGAAAGCCACCGGCGCAGAAACTGGCGACGATCGGCCTGCTAGTGCCGCATCCAGATAGCTTGTGAGGTATCGAGATCCGTCGAGCGCAGTCATATGACGGTGCCGCGGGCGTGTGGTGCAGCGTTTCGACTGCGCTCGGCAAGCGAGCCGGATCTGATAGCGCGGCAACCTATCTGGACGGGGCACTAGCCGCGGCGGGCATCGGTCAGCGGGTGCGACACGAGTGAGATCGGTTCCAGCCGTCGGCCGAATCGGGATCAACCTCGGCCGCGCGGCATCCCTATCGCCCCCAGGCTTGCAGTAGGTCCTCGGTCGTGGTCACGGTGGCCAATAGGGACAGCGTGTTCTCGATGACGGCGGCTCCGTACTCGCGCGGCACCCCCGCTACCGCATCGCGTGGCAGCACAACGCGATAGGCGGCATTGACCGCGTCCATGACCAGGTTGGGGATGGCCACATTGAGCGACACCCCGACCGCGACAATGGTCGAGACACCGAGATTGCGCAACACCGCGTCCAGATCCGTGCCGCCCATTGGGCCGAGGCCGTGTCCACGTGTGAGAACCAGGTCGCTCGGTTCCGGCCCGAGTTCCGGCAGCAGCGTGGCTGCGGCACTGCCAGGAGTCACCGCGACACTGCGGCGGCCGATAGCAAAGAGTTTGGCATTGTGATTGGAACCTCGGCCGTCGGCCCGCCGCGATACCAGGCAGTGCACCACCCGAACTCCAACCGCCCGCGCCGCGGGTAGCAACGTGCCGATATTGGGCAGTGCCTCGCGGCGCGCCTCATCGGCCAGAGCGGGCAGACCTGCATCGGGACCGACGACCGCACCCTGACACTCCTGGGTGACGATGGCCGTATGGTCGGGCGCGACCAGATCCGCCAGCGCGGGCCGACTCACGCGGTGCCGACCGGCGGAACATCGTAGAACTGGGTTGCCCACTTGCGAAGCGACAGATACGGTTTCGCGTCCCTGGGTGAAAGCGGCGGGCGTTCGACGTACTTCTGATGACGCCAGATGCTCAGGTCTTCCCACACGGTGACGAGGAACTGCCTCTCGACGCGCTCGCGAACCGCCGGCGGCGGAACATCGGAATCGTCGCCCGGATTGCGCGGCCACCAGATCGAATAGAACAGATCCGAGCATTCGTCGTCGACGGGCGTCGTGGCGAAGATGAGCCGATGCTTGGATGATCCGTCGAACGCGCTGATGGAGCCGCCGAGACCGAACATCTGCGCGTGGATCTTCAGGGCCATCTTGTCCGGATCGTCGCTGCGCGTGTCGGGCCATCCGGTGAGGAAGTTCCAAGTGTGGTCGACGACGCTGTAGTCGAGCATTCGCGGGGTGACGGTGGCGCCGTGCACATACTCGAAATGCAGACTGTCCGGGCCGTTCTCCAGCACCACTTGCGGATGCACCGGCTCGCGTTCGGTCTTGCGGGAGAATTCCGGATACGGACGGTAGAAGTTTTCCGGGTCGGTCCCGAGTTCCGGGAACAGCCGCAGAATATCGGGCATTTCCCACTGCGGTGCCTTGCCGTCGGGCTGATGCCACATGAACACGCAGCCGTTCTGCTCGTTGACCGGATACACCCGCAGCCGCAGACCGCGGTTCGTCCGGTCCGCGCCGGGAATGCGGCGATTGGTGCCGTCCGGGCCCCATCGCCAGCCGTGGAACGGGCATTCGACGCAGTCGCCGACCACTTTGCCGCCGTAGCCGATATGCGCACCCAGATGCCGGCAGTGCCCGGTCAAGATATGCAGTTCCCCGGACTCGTCACGGTAGGCGACCAGATCCTCGCCGAAGTACCGGAGCGGTCGCACCTCACCTTGCGGAAATTCGGCCGACCACCCCACCATGAACCACCCGGTGACCTTCCAGGTGAAGGGAACCTTCACGTGGCACCTCCAGTCTCGAGATCCGATACTGACATATTTACAGTAATATTTATGGCACCGGTCTGGCGACCCTGATGGAAGGACGGCGGCGACGCGAAAGACAGCGCCCGGATCTCGGCGAGGGCCGCCGAAACCCGATCGGCTCGCCGCCCGACGATCGTGTCGTGCCGGCATCGCCGCACACTGCTTTTCAGCCCGTCTTCGGCTTGGCCGGCGCGGCATAGTTGGGACGTCCGAGGCCGAGCACGTGCTGCGCGATCAGGTTGCGGAAGACCTCGAGGGTGCCGCCGTAGATTCCGCACAGCGGCGCCCAGCGATAGATGTATTCGGCGCCGCCTTCGTCGATGGCGCCGTCGGTGTCGATCGGCAAGGCCGAGGCGGAGCCGAGGATGTCCATCAGATCGGGGGCGATATCACGCATCGCCTGTGCGATCGCGACCCGGCCGAACATATTCGGCGCCGACAGCGCGGCCTCCATCCGGGCGATGCTGCGGCCGAGCCGATACCCCACCGACCTGTCGTCGAGCAACCGACGGCCGTCCGGACCGCGTCGTGCGGTTATCGCCGCCACCTTGTCCGCCGACGCCGCCATCACCAGGCCCTGATGCACCAGGACCGACACATCCTGCAGGCCGTCCGCGGCAACGTCGACCACCCCGTGCTCCACGCTGAGCGGCTCCATGAGCACGCGCCAGCCCTCGTTCACCTCGCCGAGCCGATACTTGTCATCGATCCGGACGTCGCTGTAGTAGACGATGTTGGTGCGGTCACCGTCCACCGTCCGGATGCCCTGGATCTCGATGCCCGGGGTGTCCAACGGGACCAGGAACATGGTGAGGCTCTTGTGTTTTCGCGCCTCGGGATCGGTATTGGTGATCAGGAAGACGTACTGGCAGTTGTGCGCGCCGGTGGTGAACATCTTGGCGCCGTTGATGACCCACTTGTCCCCGTCACGGACCGCGCGGGTCTTGCACGCCGCGACATCGGAACCGCCCTCGGGCTCGGTGTAGCCCAGGCACAACCGGACCTCGCCGGTGAGTACACGCGGCAACACCTCCTCGCGCAGCTCGGGCGATCCGAACTGCTCGACGGATTGCGCCACGATGATGGTGGTGCCCCAGGTGACCCAGGGCACGTGCACACGCCGCTTCTCCAGATCCCAGATGCGCCGCTGCACGCGGGTCATCCCGCCGTCGGCGCCGGTATTCATCTCGGCCGTCAGCCATCCTTCGGCGCCCATGGCCAGGTGCACGCCCGCGTCGAAGTTGTCGCCGGTTTCGCGATCGCGGCGGCGCACCTCCTCGGTGACGTGGGTCTCGAGAAACTTGCGCACTCGGTCGTGGAAAGCCGCATCCTCGGCGGAGAGTTCAACGAGAGAAAAGTCCATCGGTAGCTCCGCCCTAGGCCCGCGCGAACAGTTCGGCCACTCGCACGGCGCTGGCGCCCGGATCGCCCGCCGCCAGCGGCCAGCCCCGGGCACGCACCAAATAGGCCGAGGCGGCCGACTCGGTCGTCACACCCAGTCCACCTTGGACGTGCACAGCCATGGTGGCCGCCTTGGCGGCCTCCTCGGCCATGTACACGAACGCCGCCGCCGCGAGTCCGGGCTGGACATCAGGTTCGTATTCGAGGAACCAGGCGGCGCGCCGGGCCAGGTTGCGCCCGCTCTGCACGACGATCGCGATATTTGCCAGCGGATGGGAGATGCCCTGCAGGGTCGAGATCGGAACACCCATCGTGTAGCGGGTTTTCGCGAAGTCGGCCGCGATGCGCATCGTCTCTTCGACGAGCCCGACCAGCGCGGCCGAGGTGAGCACCCGCCATTCATCGAGGGCGCGCTCATAGTGCGCGAGCGCCTCGGCACCACTGGCCAGCACGGTCCGTCGGTCGGCGGCCGCCGGGTCGACCCACGCCATGGGCAGACGGCCGATATTGTCGACCTTCCCCGGCCGGGTGGCGAAGGTCAGCGCGACGACATCGTCGCCGTCGCGGACGATGATCCGATCGGCGACCGCCCCAGCCGGAATGAGCCGGATCCCGGCTACGGCGTCGATACGCGGATCCAGCGCGACCATATGTCTGCCTTCGACCACATCGGCCACGCCGTCGGCATCGGGCCGCAATGCGTCCAGCCGCGCCAGCAAACGCGCCGCGCAGACATGATCGATCCACGGCGCCGGCGCGATGACGCGGCCGAGTTCCTCCGCGACGAGGGCGAGGTCGACCAGTGTCGCACCGTCACCGCCCACGGACTCGGGCAGCGCCATGGTGGTCGCGCCGGTACCGCACAGCTGCTCCCACAGATTCTTGTCGAAACCGGTCGGTTCGGCCGCACGTACGACCTCGAGCGGGCACCGGCTCTTGAAGAACTTCGCGTACACCGCTCGGAGTTCCGTCTGGTCTTCCGACAGGCTGTAATCCTGCCTGCGTAATTCGTAGCGGTCCATATTTCCCTTGCTCCTCGTTCCGGCGCGCGGCTCAGCCGGCGACCGCACGGTCACCGAAAAAGAATTCCTGTGCGTTGTTGTGGAGATAGTTGTCCAGCACGTCTTCGGGGAGGTCGAGCGCCAGCGCCTCCGGCACCACCCTGCTCATGCGAAGCACCGGCCAATCCGAGCCGAAGATCACCTTCTGCCTGCCCCGGGTCCGCATGAAATGCACCAAACTTTCCGGTAACCGCTTGGGCGACCAAGCCGAGGTCATGAGCCGAAGATTTTCGTATTTCATGAGCAGCCGAATCGCGATATCCCACCACGGGTCGGCGCCGTGGATCATGCACAGCCGAAGCTCCGGGAATCGGAAGCACACCCGATCCAGGTAGATGGGATTCTGCACCTCACCCGGAATCGGCGGTCCCGGTATTCCGGTATTCATGCACAATGGCAGACCCAGCTCGGCACATTTGTAGTACAGCGGATAGTAGACCGCATCGGTGGGCGGGTACCGGCCGTCGCCCCAGAAACTGGGCCCCGCCGTCGTGTAGACCACCGGCAGATCTTTCACCAGCGCATCGAGTTCACGCAGAGATGAAATCGGATGCAGGAGATCGACCCCGTTGATGGCCAGACCGAATCGGTCCGGCCGCGCTTCAGTGAATTTCAACGCGGTCTTCGACGGTTTCGCCATCGAATACATCAGGACCGCCTTTTCGACACCCTGCTCGTCCATCTCGTCGAGCAATTCGGCGAGATCGACCGGCGCGTACAACGACGCCGGTCCCCTGAAATAGTCGTCCCGGACCTTCAGCATCCAGTCCGGTTGGTCTCGCTCACCGAAATGCACGTTCACCAGGCAGTCGATTACTTTGCGCACAGTCATGCCCCAATTTCCTCCGCGATCGCCCGGCACCACCCGTTTCGCGGCCCAGCGATAATCTGGCTTACCGTTTCCCAGGCGTCGGATCTCCGCTACGAAAATGAATTCCTTGGGCACCTTGAAGCCGGCCAGCTCGAGTTTGCACACCTGCCGCAGTGCCACATCGGTGATGTCCGCCCCCGCCCGCGGGCACACCAGAGCGACGACCTCCTGACCCCAGCGCGGACTCGGCCGCCCTACCACCAATGCGTCGAATATCCCCGGATGCGCCCGCAGCACCTCCTCGATCTCTTCGACGAAGACCTTCTCACCGCCGGTATTGACGACCAGGGAATCGCGGCCGAGCAGTCGGAGAGTGCCGTCGACATCGACACTCGCCCGATCGCCGGGGATGGCCATGCGCTGCCCATCGATCTCCGGAAATGTCCGTTCGGTGGCCGCGCGGTCCTCGAAATAGCCGAGGGGAACCCGGCCGATTCTGGCCGCCCACCCGATCTCGGTGTCACCGGGCGCGAGAAAACGAGTGCGGTCCGCCGACACCGCGGTCGCGCCAGGACCCGGATCGAACGTCTCGACCTCGGCGCCGTGCCGACTACGTCCGAAGGCCATACCGCCGGTCTCCGACGCGCCATAGCCCTCGACGAGCATGACGTGCGGCAGCAACTCGAGCAGTTGCCGTTTGTGCAGCGGGTTGGTCGCCGCTCCCCCGGTCCCGAGCACGAGCAACGACGACAGATCGTAACGGCGCGTGTGCATTTCGCGCACCAGCGGTCCGGCGTAGGCGTCACCGACGATCGTCATCAGCGCCGCGTTTTCGCGCTGTGCGGTTTCCAGCGCGATGCGTGGATCGAAGGGATTGTGATCGTCGTACAACACGACCGTCTGCCCGGCCAGCAGTCCCGCGAGCGCGGTCATGATGCCCGCGGCGTGCGAGAGCGGCGACACCGCGAACCAGACCTGCCCGGTCATCCGCGCGAGATCGTGCAGCGCCACCGCGGAGTCGTGATCGGCGCCGTTCATGGATGACACATACAGATCGCTCTGCCGCCACAGCACACCTTTGGGCCGTCCGGTCGTGCCGCCGGTGCACAACATGACCAGATCGTCCGGTGTCGTCGCGATGACCTGTTCGGCGTCACCGAGACGCACCGCGTCCGCGAACGCCACCGTGCCCGCCGGCTCGGTGGCATCGCTACCGTCGTCGACCGAGATCAGCAGTTCCACGTCGCCCGGCGCGGTCTCGGCTACCACCGGACCGAACGACCGGCGGTAGACGATGCCGCGCGGCCGGACATATGCCAGCAGTTCCCGGATCTCGCGCGCGGTGTAGTGGTAGTTGATATTCACCGGGACGGCGCGTGCCTGCACACACCCGATCAGCGTGTCGAGATACAGGTCGTTGCGCATGAGCAGGGCGATGCGATCCTGACCGCACTCCCACCGATCGAGCCGATGCCGCGGGGTGTGCTCACCGAAACCGCGGGCCGCGACGAAGTTCGCGAACCGCCGGATCCGCAGCGCCGACTCGCCGAAGGTGCTGCGCCGGTCGCCGCAGACGGTCATCGTCCGGTCCGGCACCGCCGCCGCGACAGCGTCGAAGACGGCCCCGATATTCCATTCGGTCAACGCGGCCTCGATCTCACGCGTTGGCTGCGACGGGCAGCCCCAGGAATTCGACAGCGTTGTCGCGCATGATCTTTCGCACGTCGGTCGCGGCGAAGCCGGTCAACTCGTCGGTGAAGGCCACCGGCTCGGCCAGCCCTTCGCCGTGCGGCCAGTCCGAACCGAACAGGATGCGCTCGGCGCCGATCTTTTCCGCGAGCAACCGCAGATCGTCCTCGTAGTACGGGGCCAGCCACACATGCTCGCGCAGGGTGTCGACCGGATCGTTCGGGAATGCGCGCGGCGACTGGTTGGCCAGTTTCTTCATCCGCTTGGCCAGCCGGTGCACGAAGTCCGAGCCGTTCTCGATACTCGCTACCCGCAGCTTCGGATGCCGATCGAAGACACCGTGGATGATCAGCGAGGCCATGGTGTCGTGGATGGCACGGTCGTCGACGAGGATCTTGTCCAGCGCATCCCCTGGCCCGAAGGGTTCGAATGTGTCCTTACCGCCCCACATGGCGGCGATCTTCAGATATCCGCTGTCGCCGAGGTGGAATGCGACCGGCACGTTCGCCTCCGCCAGTCGGGCCCACACCGGATCGTGCGATCGGTCACCGAGCGAGCGCGGCTTGCCGACACCGGGCACCGGAGCGGGCCGGATATGGACGACGCGGGCGCCACGAGTCAGCACGAAATCGACCTCGGCGACCGCGGCCGCCGGATCGGCCAGCGAGATCATCGGGGCCGACAGGATCCGGTGGTCCGGCCGATCGAAACCCCAGTCCTCGTCCAGCCACAGGTTGAAGGCGTGCAGGGACGCCGCCGTCGCCTCGACATCGTCCCTGAGGGCCTCTTCCACACCGCAGCCGAAGGTCGGGAACATGAAGATCGTTTCGATGCCCTGCTTGTCGAGCACGGTCACGCGGGCATCCCGATCCTGGTATTCGGGCCGCATTTCCAGGCTCTCGACCTGCATCAGCGTCGCCGGATCCACGCCCTCGGGGACCTGACCGCGGAAGATCAGATCCAGGCAGCCCGGCACGATGATCGGGTCGAAGGTCGGATTGGGAATGAACCGGCTCACCCGGTTGCCGATGATCGCCGTGTGGTACTTGCCGTCCCGGACGATCTGCACACCCCGCCGCCGGAACTTCTTGTCCAGGTGCCGAGTAAACGCGTCCAGTGGCTCGTAGTAGTGGTTGTCGACGTCGATCGCCTTGTAGTCGAGCGCAGTCATCAGCGTCCTTTCAATTCGCCGGATGGTCGTTTCGACCTGTCCGGTGGCCGGCCCGAGCACCGGCTTCGACGACAGCGGTGCCCGCGGCCTTGCCGCGCCGTCCGAGCTGGCCGAATAGGGCGACGTGACAGTCCGTTCCGGGTGCCACCTCCTGCTACCGAACGACCTGCCGCAGGTCGAATAGATATGTCTACTGTATACCTATCGGTAGAGCATTGCACAAGGGTTCCACCGAAGGCCGACGACCAGATGCAGGCACCAGAGGGCAAGCGCCCGGGTACCGGATTCCGTTCCGGCGCCCGGACGCTCCCGGTGCGCGAGTCAGTCGCAGCGGGCGGGGTAAAGCGACCGGGTACACCGGACGATATCGCCGCCGCAGCGGCCTTCCTGCTCGGCCCCGACGCGGCCTTCGTCACCGGCACCGATCTGCTGCTGGTGAACGGTGGCGTGGTGGCCGCCTTCCTCGGTATGGCGGCCACCGCGTCCGAAACACACTGACCCGCAACATAATTTCGGCGAGCACCTCACGCCGAGAGGCACCGGGTAAATGTCCGGCACCTCCCCCGCAAGACTCGGTCAGGGCACGATGACGGTGCGAGAAACCGGCTCGGCCGCGGCCTGCCGGGCGTAGATGCCCCGCTGCAGTGACAGCAGCAGCGCGTTGCGTGTCTCCTCGGGACGGATGAGTTCATCGAAGCCCATATGCTCGGCCGAGTGGTACGACGCCTGCAGTTCCATGGCACGTAGCGACGCGGCGACGTCGTCCTCGGCATGGGAGGCACTACTCAGGGCCGCGGCGCTCATGGCACCCATGGTCGCCCCTGGGTAGGCGAAGGTCGCCACCTGGCTGTCGAACCCGATCAGGGACATCACCATGGATCCGAAACCGTACGCCTTGCGCAACGTCAGGTGCAGTTTCAGCGTCGTCGCCGCCGTCTGCGCGACGAACATCCGTGCGCCACTGCGCAATACGCCGTCCTGCTCGGATTCGCTGCCCGGCAGCATGCCGGGATTGTCGGCGAGGAACACGATCGGCAGATGGAACGAGTCCACGACCGTGATGAAGTGGGCGGCCTTGTCGGCGGCGGCGGCGTCGATCGACCCGGCCAACACCTGTGGCTGGTTGGCCACGACCGCGACCGGGTGACCACCGAGGTGCGCCAGCGCGCAAATGATCGCCTCGCCGAATTCGGGCTGCACCTCGAACCAGTCGGGATGATCCAGGACCACATCGAGGACCGCACGCATATCGTAGGTGCGCCGGTTGTCGCGGGAGATGACGTCGAGCAACTCCGGCGTCGGTCGCGGTCCGGCCGATTCGCCGGGAACCGAGGCCGGTGGATAAGACCAAGCGCTGGACGGGAAATACGACAGGTAGCGGCGAATCGCGTCGAGCACATCCTCGTCGGTTTCGGCGAGATTGTGGATCAACCCGCTCGGCAGCGCGACATCCGGCCCGCCGAGATCCTCCTTCGAAATGTCCTCCCCCGTAGATACTTTCACAACAGGCGGCCCGGCGGTGAAGATCGCGCCCTGACGGCTCATGATCGCGAAATCCGCCACCGGGGCAATCAGCGCACCGTGCCCGGCCGAGGGGCCGAGCACCCCGGTGACCATCGGCACGCGGCCGGAGCACCGAGCCTGGGCCAGCAAATCGGTTGGCGTGCGCCCGTAATGGTCGCCGGTGGGCCGAAATCCCGCACCCTCCAACAGCATTATCAGCGGCACCTTATTGCGCAGCGCGAGTTCGGCCAGCCGGTAGCGTTTGGAATTGCTGCCCGGCGCGATGCTGCCCGCCAGAGTTGTGAAGTCCTCCGCCCCCACCATCACCGGCGCGCCATCGATGAGTCCGGAACCGGTCACGATCGCGTCGGCGGCGACCTCACCACCGACCAGGGTGCCGAATTCGTGGAAGCTGCCGGGATCGAGCAGCCGCTCGATGCGCGCCCTGGCATCGAGCTTGCCCTTGCCGCGATGTTCGGCGACCCGTTCGGGCCCGCCCATCGCCTGTGCGCGCGCACGGCGGCGCCCGAGGTCATCGAGGGTTTCGTTCCAGGTCTGGGCATTCGTCATCGCTATGTCCTAATCCACATTGATCGTTCGTCGATTCGAGTCCGGCGTTCCGGTCACATCAGGGAGTAGCGAATCGGCAGGTGTTTGAGCCCGCCCACGAATGTGGTCGCACTGAGTTCGGGCACACCGTTCAGCTCGATCGAGGTCAATCGCGGCAGCAGTTCGGTGAGGAATTTGTTGACCTCCATCCGGGCCAGTCCGGCGCCGAGACAGAAGTGCACGCCGAATCCGAACGCGACGTGTTTGTTGGGCTCCCGCTCGATATCGAAGCGGAACGGTTCGCCGAACGCATCCTCGTCACGGTTCGCGGACACGTAGGACAGCAATACCGATTCCCCCGCGGCGATGGGGACATCGTGGACCGTGGTGTCCTCGGCTGCGGTGCGCATGAACGCCTTGACCGGCGTGACCCAACGGATGATCTCCTCGGTCGCCTGCGGCATCAGATCCAGATCGGTACGCAACCGTTCGCGCTGATCGGGATGCTCGATCAGCGCGCGCACGCCACCGGAAATGCAGCTGCTGGTGGTGTCGTGCCCAGCCGTGGCGATGATGGCGTAGTACGACATGGTGTCCACGTCCGAGAGTGGTTCGCCGTCGATCCGCGCATTGGCGATCGTGGAGCCGAGGTCTCCGGTGGGATCAGCCCGCCACAACTCGGTCAGATGCTTGAAGTACTCGAACATCTCGATCAGCGAGTTCATCTTCTCGTCCGACGGTGCGCTGCGCTGCAATTCGGCGTCATCGCTGCCGACCAATTCCTGCGTGAGCTCGAGCATCCGGGGAAAATCGGCCTCCGGAACGCCGAGCAGCGACATGATCACATACAGCGGGAAATTCACCGCGACCTCCTGCACGAAGTCGCATTCCCCACCGGCATCGCGCATCGTGTCGACGTAGCGTTTCGCCAGCTGTTCGATCCGATCACCCAGTGCCTTCATGGCTTTCGGGCTGAACCAATCCGCGGCGATCGCGCGCACGACCCGATGCTGCGGTTCATCCATGTGGATCAGCGTGCGAATTCCGGCCGCCGCCTGCATTTCATCCGATTCGGCGGTCATCAGCACCGGTCGAGGCCAGTTCGTGAACAGCCGGTTGGCCCGCTCGATCACCATGATGTCGGCATGTTTGGTGATCGCCCAGAACGGCTTGTACGCGGGCACGTCGACCAGGGATACCGGAGCCTTCGCCCGCAGCGTGGTGAGTGCGCCGTGCAATCGCGCCTCGTCGGTATAGGCGGTCGGGTCCGCGAGGACATTGGCGGCTTCGTCGACGATCGGCATGCTCATCAGCGGCACTTCCATTCCATCCGTCTTCATGCGAGTCCGATCCGGCGGGCACACCACGTCCCAGATCGTTTGTATCGGCCAACAGCCTGATTTATAGTGACCCTTACTGTCAAGCATTCTATAACGCGCATCCGTGCAGCGGAACGGTGGTATTCATGGACTCCGGGCAACGCAAAATCGTGGTGGTAGGCGCCGGATCGGGAATCGGTGCGGCGACCGCCGCCCATTTCCACCACAGCGGCGACCACGTGCTCGCGGTGGATCTGCGCCCCAACGAAACCCCGGCCGCGCAGCACGAACAGTGCGACCTGCGCGACGCCGCGGCCATCGCGGCGCTGCTGGAGCGGATCGGTCCCGGCTGGGATCTGCTGGCCTACGTTGCCGGCCTGCCCGGCACCGCGCCCGCCGCGGATGTGCTGAAGGTGAACTATCTCGGCATGCGACTCACGGCCGAGGGCATGCTGCCGCTGCTGCGGCACGGCGGCGCGATCGTGACGGTCGCCTCGGTAGCAGCCCTCGGCTGGCAGCAGCGCTTGGACGAGCTGGCCGGACTGCTCGCCGCGACCGACGCCGAAACCGTCGAGCGCTGGCAGGAGGGCCAGGATCCGGCGTATCCGGTGTACAGCACATCGAAGCAGGCCGCGATCATCTACACGAAGCGGCTGGCACCGGCGGCATGGCAGAAATACGGAATCCGGGTGAACACCGTGAGCCCGGGGCCGACCGAGACTCCGATCCTGGCCGACTTCGAGGCGTCGATGGGCAAGGACGTCCTCGACGCCGTGAAAGCGACGATCGGCAGGCACGCCACCGTGGACGACATCGTGCCCGTGATCGCCTTCCTCGGCTCATCGCAGGCCCGCTGGATCAACGGACAGGACATCCACGTGGACGGGGGGTTCGTCGCGCCACTGGTCACCGGGGCGCCGATACAGCTGTAGCCGGCAACCCGTCGAAATGCCGACCACAGTCGTTCGGGAAGCCGGCTGCGAAGCTATACTGTATATATTACAGTATCTTGTACTGGCAGGCGCTCACGCGCTGTGACGACGTAAAGGTGAGCTGTGGATATCCCTGTTCAAGACAAATCGGCGACGGCCGAGAACACTCTCGATCCTCGTGATCCCTACCCGTTCTTCGCCGCCAAGCGGCGCGACGGCGGGGTATTCCACGGAACGGTCATGGACTACTCCCGGACCCCGGAGTCGCTGCGCCCGGCCGACAGCTATGCCGCCGTCTCCTACCCGGCGGTGAGCACCGCGCTGCGCAACAGTCGGGTATTCAGTTCCAAGCTCTACGATTCCACGATCGGCGTATTCATGGGCCCGACCATTCTCGCCATGGACGGCAAGAAGCATCGGGCGCACCGGAATCTGGTTGCCACGGCGTTCAAGCCGCAGTCGCTCTTGCGTTGGGAACCGGATATCGTCCGGCCGATCTGCAATGCGCTCATCGACGAGTTCGCCGAGCGCGGCAGCGCCGATCTGATCAAGGAATTCACCTTCGAATTTCCGACCCGAGTCATCGCCCGCCTGCTCGGACTTCCCGAGGAGGATCTCCCTTTCTTCCGCAAGGCGGCCGTGGCGATCATCAACTATGCCGACAAGGTCCCCCGGGCGCTGCAGGCTTCCAACGACCTGAAGCGATACTTCCTCGGGCATATCGAGCAGCGGCGGGCCGCGCCGACCGACGACATCATCGGCGATCTGGTGACAGCCGAGATCGATGGCGAGAAACTGACCGAGGAGGCCATCTACTCGTTCCTTCGGCTGCTGCTGCCCGCCGGATTGGAAACCACCTATCGGTCGTCCGGGAATCTGCTGTACCTGCTGCTCACACACCCGCAGCAATTCGATGCGGTGCAAGGCAACCACGACCTGATCGCCCAGGCCGTCGAGGAAGGGTTGCGCTACGAAACGCCGCTCACGCTGGTGCAGCGGTACGTGACCGAGGACGCAGAACTGGACGGCGTTGCCATTCCGCAGGGCGCGGTGCTCGACCTGTGCCTGGGATCGGCCAACCGCGACGAGACCCGCTGGGAGCGGCCGGAGGAATTCGATATCTTCCGTACCCATATTCCGCACATCAGCTTCACCGCCGGTGCGCATACCTGCCTCGGTCTGCATCTGGCTCGCATGGAGACCCGGGTCGCCATGGAGGCCCTGCTGACTCGGCTGACCGGATTCACCCTGGTACCCGAGGGCGATCCGCATATCTTCGGCCAGCCGTTCCGCTCTCCCAACACACTTCCGGTGACCTTCGATGTCATCGCTTGAGCCGCAGCGGAATCGGAATCGCTTCGGCCTGTCCGGCCGCGCCGCCCTGGTCACGGGTGCCGGCGGTGGCATCGGCGCCGCCGTCGCAGCCGCGCTGTCCGATCAGGGCACGGCAGTGCTGGTCACCGATCTCGACGCGGCGGCGGCCCCGACCACGGCGGAAGAGATCGTCGCCGACGGCGGGTGGGCCGTGAGCACCGCACTGGACGTTCGCAACTCCGAGGCTGCCGACGCCGCTGTCGCCGCGGCGGCCGAATTGGCCGGGGCACTTTGCACATCGTGGTCGACAACGCCGGGGCAACAGCACCGGCGATGTTCGGCAATACCACCGAGGAGTCGGTTCAGCTGTTGCTCGACATCCATGTGCTCGGCGCGTTCCGCTGCGCGAAAGCGGCGCGGCGGTGGGCCGAACCCGATGAGGTCGCCGGGGCCTTCGTATTTCTCGCCTCCGATGCCGCTTCCTACATCACCGGTCAGGTACTGCCGGTCGACGGTGGCCTGGTGATGTGATGGCCGATCCGACCGGGCCGCTCGCCGGAGTCACCGTCGTGGCCCTGGAGCAGGCCGTCTCCGCACCCATGTGCACTCGCACCCTGGCCGATTTCGGAGCCAGGGTGATCAAGATCGAGAATCCGCGCGGCGGCGACTTCGCACGCGACTACGACGATGTGGTCAACGGGCTCGCCGCGCACTTCGTGTGGGTGAACCGCGGCAAGGAATCGGTGACGCTCGACCTCGAGGATCCGGAGGGGATCGCGGTCCTGCACCGGTTGCTGGCATCCGCCGACGTATTCGTATCCAATCTGGCGCCGGGGGCGACGGCGGCACTCGGCTTGGCCCCGGACGATCTGGCGGCGCGGCATCCGGAACTGATCGCGATGGAGATCGATGGCTACGGCCCGGGCGGTCCGCTGTCCCATAAAAGAGCCTATGACCTGCTAGTTCAGGCCGAATCGGGAGTCTGCGCGGTCACCGGATTCCCGGATGCCCCGGCCAAACCCGGTCCGCCCATCGCCGACGTGTGCTCCGGCCTGTACGCCGCGTTGACGATCGTGGCGATGATCTGCGGCAGGCGAGCGCCCGGCGGATCCGCGACGAAATCCGTCGCGGCGGCGGTCAGCCTGTTCGATACGGCTGCCGAACTGATGGGGTACGCGCTCAACTACACCCGGCACACCGGAATCGATCAACAGCCGCTCGGTATGAGTTCCCCGGCGGTCGCCCCCTATGGCGCCTATCCCACCGGGGACGGCCGCACCGTGGTGCTCGGCACGACGAACGACCGGGAATGGCAGCGCCTCGCCCGCGACATTCTCGACCGGCCCGATCTCGCCGAAGATCCGAGATTCACCACCAACGCGGGAAGGGTGCGCCACCGAGCCGAACTCGATGCCTCGATCGCGCAGTGGTGCGCGCGGCACGACTTGGCCACCGTCCAGCTGTGCGCGGACGCGGCCGGTATCGGGAACTCCCGCTACAACACCCCCACCGACGTGATCGCCCATCCACACCTCACGGCGCGCCGACGCTGGCGGCCGATCGAGACGCCCGCCGGTCCGGTACCCGCCCTGCTGCCGCCGCCCGTCATCGCGGGATACGAACCACCCATGGGCGCGATCCCAGCATTGGGGCAGCACACCGAAACCGTCCTGGCCGCAGCAGGATTCAGCGCCGACGAGATCGCCCGCCTGCGTGACCGGGGCGCCATCGGGCCCGGCGCCGACCAACCCGTCCGCTGATCCGGAAATGAAAGGACGACATTGTGACCGAGCGTAGCGAGGGAACTATAGACACAGCACCACCGGTCACGGCGGAGCCGAGCGCCGGCGAGGTGGCGTTGTGACCGAGGAACCGGTACTGCTCATCGAGCAGGTGGGTGCGGTGCTGACACTCACGCTGAACCGCCCGCACCGTAAGAATGCCCTCACCCGGGAGGTGTGGGCAGGGCTGCGCGCGGAATTCGACCGGGTCGCGCACGGTCGCGACGTTCGTGCCGTGGTTCTGACCGGGGCCGACGGCACGTTCTGTTCCGGTGCCGATATCTCCGATACCGCGGGCATGGACGAGTTTCCGGACCCCAGCCGGGAACTGCGCGTCATCAACGAGGTGGTGCAGCAATTGCACGACCTCCCGGTGCCCACCGTCGCGAAGGTGCGCGGGGTGGCGGCCGGGGCGGGGTGGAATCTCGCGCTCGGCTGCGATCTGGTGGTGGCGACGCCCGATGCTCGGTTCTGCCAGATCTTTTCCCGGCGGGCGCTGTCGCTGGATTGCGGGAGCTCTTGGCTGCTGCCCAAACTCGTCGGCCTGCAGCAGGCCAAGCGGCTGGCATTGCTGGCCGACATGATCGGCGCCGAGGAAGCGCACTCGCTCGGACTCGTGACATGGATACAGCCCGATCAGACCGCCGACAAGTTCGTCGAAGAGCTGGCGTTGCGCTTGTCCGCCGGGCCGCCGTTGGCGCTCGCGCAGACCAAGGCGCTGTTGAACGACGGAACGGATCGGACGATGCGCGAGGCGCTCGCCAGCGAGGCGCGCGCCCAAACCATCAACCTGTCCGGCGCCGACGTGATCGAGGCGTTCGCCGCGTTCGCCGAGAAACGCGAGCCGGTCTTCACCGGGGCATGGGGCACAGGAGGTTAGCCATGGCGAAACGGATCACCGTTGAGCGACGGCAGCGACGCGAACGCGGCTCGCTGAATCCGGAGGACATCATCGACGGCGCCTTCGAACTCGCGCAACAGGTTTCGATCGACGGCCTGAGCATGCCGCTGCTCGGCAAGCATCTCAACGTCGGGGTCACCAGTATCTACTGGTACTTCCGTAAGAAGGACGATCTGCTCAACGCGATGACCGACCGCGCGCTGCGGCTGTATGTGTATGCCGTGCCCTTCCCGTTCGTCGAGGCGGGTAATTGGCGTGAGACGCTGGGCAACCACGCTCGCACCATGCGGCGCACCTTCCTGGCGAGCCCGATCCTGTGCGATCTGATTCTGGTCAGATCGGCGCTGAGTCAGCACGCCGGCCGGGTGGGGGCCGAGCAGGTGGAGCGGACGGTGGCCAGCCTGGTGGAAGCAGGCCTTTCGGTCGAGCAGGCTTTCGACATCTACTCCGCGATCAATCTGCACATCCGCGGATCGGTTGTGCTGCAACGGCTCTACGACAAGAACCAGGAGCTGGAGGCGGAGGGCCGGGCGTATTACGACAGCATTCTGGTCGAACCGGAGACGACACCGCTGCTCGCCGAGGCCATGGACAAGGGGCTGCGATCGGGTGCGCCCGACGACCGGAACTTCGAATACGGTCTGCGTTGCATACTCGATCACGCGAGCCGACTGATGCAATCGAATTCGTCGTAGGGGTTCCGGGACTATTTCGCCGAGTAGTTCGGTCGTCCCAGCCCGAGAATGTATTGCGCGATCATATTGCGGAATACGTCCAGGGTCCCGCCGTAGATACCGATCAACGGCGCCCAGCGGTAGAGATATTCGGCCGCGCCGTCGGCCACCGCTCCCCCGTCATCCGCCGGCAGCGCCGACCGGTCACCGAGGACGTCCATGAGGTCCGGGGCGATATCCCGCATGGTCTGTGCGATGGCCACGCGCCCGAACAGGCTCGGCGCGCTCAGCGCTGCCTCGATGCGAGCGTGTGCCCGGCCGAGGCGGTAGGCGATCGATCCGTCGTCGAGTCCCCGACGCCCGTCGGGCCCGGTCTCGGCCGCCACCGCCGTCACCCGGTCGGCGGCCACGGCCATCGTCGTGCCGAAGCCGCTCATGATCGCGATATCGGCCAGCCCGTTCGGGTCGGCACCACCGGCGCCGTGCTCGGCCGACAATGGACCGTTGAGTACCCGCCAGCCGTCGTTCACCTCGCCGAGCCGGTATCTGTCCGGAACCCGGACATCCTGGTAGTAGGTGATATTGGTGCGTTCACCGTCGACGGTTCGCAGGCCCTGGATGTCGATGCCGGGCGAGTCCAGCGGCACCAGGAACATGGTCAGATTGCGATGTCTGCGCCCGACCGGATCGGTGTTGGTCAGCAGGAATACGTACCGGCAGTTGTGCGCGCCGGAGGTGAACATCTTCTGCCCGTTGACAATCCAGTCCGCACCCGCGCGCACCGCCCGAGTCGCACAGGCAGCGATATCGGATCCGCCCTCGGGTTCGGTGTAGCCCATGGCGAACCGGATCTCGCCGCGATACACCCCGGGCAGCACCTCATCGAGCAACTCCGGCGAGCCGAACTCGCGCACCGCCCGCAGGATCATCATGGTGGCGCCCCAGGTCACCAGCGGCACCTTGGCCCGGCGCCGCTCGAGATCCCAGATCCGGCGCTGCACCGGTGTGAGTCCCCCGTCTGCCGCATTGTTCGCCTCCCGCTCGAGCCACCCCTGCGCGCCCATGGCCAGATGCAGTTCCTCGACGAATCCGTCGCCGGACTCGTGCGCACGGCGCAGCACATCCTCGGTCACGGTGGCCGCGAGGAAAACCCGGGCCCGGTAGAGGAATTCCTGATCTTCGGCGGTCGGCTCGACCCTGGCAAAGTCCACTTCGGTCCCCTATCTCTGTCGCGAATCTGCGGTATCGGCTCTCGCCTGGGCGGGGGTCCTGCGGGGTGACGCAAGCTGCCTCCTCCGGGGCTGACCGCTCAGGCGGGGGCGATCGCTTGTTCACGAGCCCAGCGGTAGTCGGCCTTGCCCACCGGACTGCGCACGATCTCCGGGCGGAACACCACAGCCTTCGGAAGCTTGTACCGCGCAATGGATTCCGCGGCATGGGCGATCAGTTCCTCAGCCGTCGGCTCGACCCCCTCGGCCGGTGCGATGATCGCGACGACCTCCTGGCCCCATCGCTGGCTCGGACGGCCTACCACCACGACGTCGGCGACGGCCGGATGCGAGGAGATCGCCAACTCGACCTCCTCCACGAAAATCTTCTCGCCGCCGGAGTTGATCGTGACCGCATCGCGGCCCAGCAGTTCGATGGATCCGTCTTCCAGCAGCCGTGCCCGATCGCCCGGCAGCACATATCGCGCACCGTCGATGACCGGGAAGGTGACCGCGGTTTCGGCGGCGTCGCCCTTGTACCCGAGCGGTGTGAAGCGACGTTGCGCGAGCCATCCGATACCGTCGTGGCCCGCTGCCAGCACCGAACCGAAGTCTTCGGCCACCACACAGGTGTCCGCACCCGCAATGAATGTGCCGGTCGATACGGATCCGGACGCCGAGACGTGATTCAGCTGCGTGCCCCCCTCCGAGGAACCGACGGCGTCCATCACGACCAGACCGGGAATCGCCGCGATCCACTTTTGTTTGGCCGACGGGCTCAGCACAGCACCGCCGCTCGCCAAAACCACCAGCGACGATACGTCCGCCGAACTCGACTCGATCGCGGCGAGCAGCGGACGGGCCATCGCGTCACCGACCACGACCAGAACCGCTACCCGCTCCCGCTCGATGGCGCGCACGATCTCGTCGGCATCGAGACGCTTCACCACCGAAGACAGCACGACGGTCTGCCCGGTCATCATCGCGGTCAGGACGGCCCACTGCGCCGCACCGTGGATCAGCGGGGGCAGCAGCATGATCCGGACGCCGGGATTCGCGGCCGCCCGGGCCGCGACCTCGTCATAGGACCCGATGAGCGATCCGCTGAACATATCCCGCCCACCGCAAGCCGCCATGAAGATGTCGTGCTGGCGCCACAGCACACCCTTGGGCATACCGGTGGTGCCGCCGGTGTAGAGCACGTAGAGATCGTCGGGAGAGGGCTGTACGGGCAACGGTTCCGGTGCGGTCGAGGCGATGACGGTCTCGTAATCGACCGCACCGTCCAGCAATTCGTTACCCGACTCGTCGGCAATCTGGATCAGTACGCGCAGCGTCGGCAGCTCGGGCAGTACCTCGGCGAGCGGTGGCGCGAATGCGGCGTGATAGATCAGCGCGGTCGCACCGGCATCGGCCAGCAGGTGCCGCAGTTCGTTCTCGACATATCGGTAGTTGACGTTGAACGGTGCGACACGCGCCCGGAAGGCGCCCATCATCGCCTCCACGTACTCGTGTCCATTGTGGGCGTAGATCCCCAGCAGGTCCTGCCCCACCTCGTGGTCGGCGAGCGCCGAGCGTTCGGTGTGGCAGCCCAACCCCTGGGCGTGCAAGTAGGCAGCCAACCGCTTGGACCGCTCGGCGATCTGCGCGCAGGTGTGGCGGCGATCGCCCTGGCAGATCAGTTCCCGATCCGGGATGGCGGCCGCGGCGGCATCGGCGGCCGCCGCGAGCGTGAATTGCGACGTGGACGGTTCGGATCTGGTCACGGAACGAGACAACAGTGGCTCCTCGGTCGTGTGCTGCGAACGGCGCATGCGAGCGACATAACTGTAAGCTATACAGTAATAGTTACAACAGATCTCGGGAAGGTTTCGAGCCCGGCACTGGGATTCAGCGTGCGGAGCCGCGAGCGCCAAGACGGCGGCGGGTACGCCGGTGTGCGACGCGCAGCGCGATATCGATGATGCGGCGGACGAACCGCGGGAACGGCGGCGCGGCCAGCGCCGTGACGACGAAGGGGAGATCGGTACCGACCACGGTGCGGTAATGAGTGAAGGTGTCGAAACCCGCCGTCCCACGATATGCCCCCATACCGCTGGCCCCGACCCCGCCGAAGGGTGCGTCCTCCGGAAACATATTGAGCGCGAAGTCGTTACGGGAGACGCCGCCGCTGCGCGTATTCCTGACGAAGGCACGGAAGTCCGGCCCGCCGGGTCCGTACCAGTAGGCGACCAGCGGCGAGTGCCCCCCATTCAGATGGTCCACGACATCGTCGAGCTTCGAATACGGCCGCAGGACGAGTACCGGTCCGAAGATCTCCTCGGTGGCGATCCGCATGCCATCGGTGATGTCGCGGACGACGGTCGGCGGGATCTTTCGCGTACTCGGATCGGGCGGCGTCTCACCCGGCGGCACGAACTGTTCGATCCGTGCTCCTCGGTCGCGCGCCTCGTCTATGAGGGCGCGAACCCTGTCGTAGTTGGCCTGGTCGACGCAGGCCGTGTAGTCCTCGTTGGTCGAGATGGCCGGGAACATATCCCGAAAACTCGCACCGACCGCGTCGGCGAAGGCGTCGATGCGGTCCTCGGGCACGAAGACGTAGTCGGGACTCACGCAGACCTGCCCACCGTTGACCATCCGCGCGCGGGCGAGCCGGGCAGCCGCCCGGGTGATATCGGCATTCGGCGCCACGACCACCGGATTCTTCCCGCCGAGTTCCAAGGTCACCGGGACCAGATTCGCCGCGGCGGCCCGCTGCACCAGTCGGCCGACGCGGGTCGATCCGGTGAAGAACAGATGGTCGAACGGCAATTCGGCGAAGGCTGCGGCCACGTCGGGGCCGCCGGTCACCACCGCGAGTTCGGACGGGTCGAAATACTCGGGCGCCAGCGATCGGGTCAGCTCCGCGGTATGCGCGGTGATCTCCGACATCTTGATCATGACCCGATTACCGGCGGCGAAGGCGGCCGCCGCGGGCACGACGACCAATTGGAGGGGAAAATTCCAGGGCCCGATGATGCCGACCACACCGAGCGGAGTGGGTTCCACCTGGGCACGGATCCCGTACAGGCGGGCGGTCGGCTTGGGGTTGCGGGGTCGCATCCACCTCCCGATATGCGAGCGGGTGTGCTCGATGGTCGAGAACATGCCCACGATCTCCGCGAACAGAATCCCGGTTCGGGAGCGGGTGCCGAAATCGCGAGACAGCGCGTCGACATACGAATCGAGGTTGTCCAGAACCATCGCGAGCAACCGGTCGATCCGGTGCCGCCGGACCGCGGCCGAGGGCGGCCCCTCCCGCAGGTAGGCCTGCCGCTGCAGTTCCAGGATCGCGGCGGGCACCAGCGGCCGGCCCGCTGGGGTGTGGCCGGTCGACTGTTCGGTGGTTCCAGTGCTCATGCGTGATGTCTTTCCAGTCGGAACTCAGCTGAGATCGAGCATCACCGCCGAAGGCCGACCCCGCTCGAGCCCGTCTTCCGCCGCCGCGTTCGGGCACGGCGATACGAATGGTGGCCTATCCAGTAATACTAACTGTAACACCACCCAGAAGAGGATGGCACGTGAACGACAGACTCGACGGCTGGGGAACCGCACATCGTCGTCACCGCGGAATTCATCGACCCGAGTCCGGTCGCAGCGCTGTGCGCACTGCTCGAATCCGGCGCGTCCACCATCGAATCCGGCGACCTCTGCCGCCGTTACGACCGGCCCTATGCCACCGCGGTCGAGGGCTATCGGGGACTCGTCGTACCCGACCCACCGATGACGCCGGCGCTCACCGATACGATCCGGCCCGAGACCTCGGATTCGACTCCGGCGCACCTACGGCACCGCAACCTCGCCCCACTGTTCGGTCCGAGTACCACCGAGTCCAGCGGCAGGACAACAGCGATGCCCGATCTCGCGGTCGCCGTCGTCAGCGGCGACGGACTCGCCCGGGTAACCCACACCGTTCGCACCGCCGATTTCGCCACTCCCCCAGCCGAATTCCCTGCGTATGCCGCGCACCACCGCATACTTGCGGCAATATACTGAATAATTTACAGTTAACACCACAAGAGTGATGGAGCCGGCTCACGCTCGACATGGAGCCCGGTGCACATGTCACGGTCCGGGCCGTTGCGCTAGGAGAGAGTATGAGCGACGACGAAGTCCCCGGACTTACACCGCGAACCGTGCAGGCACTGCTCGGCGCGGGTGAGGCGCTGGCCGATCAGGTGCGAACGAAGATCCTGCACAGCCCGCGGCCGGTATTCCTCTACTACATCGAGCAGACCTTCGACGCCTGGCGGACGAAACTGTCGCGGGGACTCGACCCGCATCCGGACACCCCGGCACAGCAGCTGTGCCTGTATCTGATGGTCGCGTACGCGGAGCGACGGACGGGATCGATCGACGCCGATCTCATCCGGATCCACCACTCGCTGCTCGCCGACCACGACGCCCTGGTCGAAGTCTGCCGCGTCGGCGGTAACCCGGGTCCGTCCTACGATTTCGTCGCACTGTGCGACGCGCTGACCGAACGCGGAATGGGCGCGTTCTTCGCCCCGTTCGAGCCGGATGACCTGGTCGCCTGACAGCGGCCACGAGAGGACGAACACCATGGGTTCGGATGCCGCCTTCCATCCTGAACTCCGTATCGCACGCTTCCTGCCACGCTCGCCGGTCGGTGCGCGCACGATGGGCCCGGTCCGCAAGCTGACAGATCTCACCGGGCGCACCCGACCGTCGGGCGGGACGATCGAGGCAGTCGACGCGCATGTCTCGGTGCGGGTGTTCCGACCGGCGCAGGCCCCGCACCCGGCACCCGGCTTGCTGTACATCCACGGAGGCGGCTACATCATCGGCAATGCCGCGATGGGCGATACCTTCTGCCGCCGAGTCGCCGACCGGCTGGGTGTGGTCGCGGCATCGGTGGAATACCGGTTGTCGCCCGAGCACCCCTTCCCGACACCGCTCGAGGACTGCTACGCCGCGCTGCGCTGGCTCGCCGACCAGCCGGATATCGATGCGGAACGCATCGCACTCGCCGGGGAGAGCGCAGGGGGTGGCCTGGCCGCCGCCCTGGCACTGCTGGCCCGCGAACGCGCCGAAGTGCACCCGGTACTGCAGGTGCTGTCCTATCCGATGCTGGACGACCGGACCACCGCGCGCACCGATATCGCCCACCACGGACTACGTCTGTGGAGCCCGCGGAGCAATCGCTTCGGATGGCACTCCTACCTGGGCCCGGCCGCGACCGGTGCGGTGCCACCGCTGGCCGCGCCGGCCCGATACGAGAACCTGTCCGGGGTCTGCCCGGCTTGGATCGGCGTCGGCACCAACGATCTGTTCCACGACGAGAACATCGCCTATGCCGAACGACTGCGCCAGGCCGGTGTCCCCTGCGCGGTCCACGTGGTGCCCGGCGCGTACCACGGCTTCGACCTGATCGAAACCTGGGCGCCCGTCTCACGAGTCTTTCTCCAGGCACGGCTGACGGCGCTGAACGACGTCCTGAACGGCGGTGATCACGCTTGCGGCTGATCCATAGATTTCATTGACTCGATTCAATGACATCTGTCAGTATGTTCTGAGTAGCACTTCGAGAATTCGCTCCGCGATTGCAAATCACAAGCTAGAGAATGCCTTTCGGTGCATGCTTGACCGCGCGGATCGTTCTTCATTGACACTCGTCAGTGACACAAGTAAGAAATTGGCGCGTGAGCGAAGTTCAGGACAAGCCCCAGGGCCGTGAAGCCCAGCGTCTGCAGACCCGGCAGCGAGTATTCGACGCGGCCATCGCCGAATTCAAGAACGTCGGCATGGCCGATGCCGATATCGGCACGATCGTCGAGGCTGCGGGCGTCGCACGCGGCACCTTCTATTTCCACTTCCCCAGCAAAGAACACGCCCTGCTGGAACTGGAGGCACGCGAGGAAGCCCGGATCGCCAAGGAACTGTCCCGCTTTCTGACCGCACCGCACGATCTGGAATCGGCGCTACGGAAAACGATTCAGCTGATAGTCGGCCTGGAACGCCGCCTGGGCGGCCTGCTGTTCAAAGAGCTGCTCGCGATCCACTTCTCGCCGACCCGGCCACTGGACGACGAGTGGCGCGAGCATCCCGTGATCGTGCTGGTGGTCGAGGAGATCCAGCGCGCCCGCGATCACGGCGAGGCCGAGATCGCCGTCGATCCCTACCACAGCGCGGTGTTCTTTCTGCTCGGGCTCTACGCCCTGCTGACTACGACCTCGGGCTCGAAGTCGTTGCGCGCCAACGTACTCGACAACTACCTGATCACCGTCCTACGCAGCCTGGAGCCCCGATGAAGCAAGCATCGCGGACCACACTCGACACTCATCGACCCACTTCGAACCGACGAATATGGAGATACGGCCATGCTGTTGGACCTCGTGCGCATCGCCCTCGCGTGGGGCGCGGTGCTGCTGATCATCGCGTTCTGGTACTGGATCATGAAGAATATCGGTACCTTCTGAGCAGGTCCGGGCCCGGCGGAAGTGGATATTCCTCATGAACGCCGCGGTGCCGGGGCTGGCAATCGAGCGCAGCTGCGCGGTCACGGCCGTCGCATTCTCCGGATGTCGCCGGGAGGGCGTGCGGCTGGTGACCGGTGAGCGGCGCAGTTTCGGTCTGAACACCACCCGCAACGTCGTGCAGGTCCCGTATCCACCCGTGGCTGCGAACTGGACCAGAGCAACGCTGACATGCGGTGTGGCACTGCAGTGTTCGCCGTCGAAAGACCGCATCGCGCGGTACCCGCTGCACGAGCTGTCCCCCCGGGAACTGGGTGCGCTGTCGATCGTCGAGGGCGGCGTGGCGGCGGGCTGGATCGCCGACCGGCTCCCCGGGCTGCTGCCCGAACTCCGTCGGCTGCTGCCCCACCTCGAGATCGCCGAGCACGATCTCGAGGGCGACGAAATACTGGACCGCGCATTGGGTTTGGCGCGATCACGACAGCAGATTCCCATGCATCCGCTGCTGGGCAAGCTTCCGCTGGCCGCTCCCGCACGCGGCGGCTTGGCCGTGGCGGCACGTCGGGCATACGCCCGGATGCCGTGGACGTCGACGCGCAGCGACTCCTATCGCGTCATGTCGGTACCCGTCGGCGGTGACGGCGGCAGCCGCAATACCAACCTGCCCCCGCCGAGCCGACCGGAGAACGAAGACCTCGAAATCCGAGCCGATCAACGCGCGGGCCTGCCCTATCCGGAATGGAACCTGTGGACGAAAAGCTTTCTGCGCGACCACGTCGCGGTACTGGAACGCAAGCACCCCACCCGGCCGCGACCGCTCGCACCGGTCTCCCCCGATATCCGCCGCTGGTTCGAAGAACATACCCACCGTGCCATGCGCAGCGGCCTCGAGGACGGGTCGGATCTCGATATCGACCGGTATGTCGGCCACTACGTCGACATGCTCTCCGGTGCGACGGCCGAGCCACGGGTGTTCCGCGAGCTGCTACCAGGCTCCCGTGATGTCACTACCGCGGTACTCCTGGACGGCAGTTCCTCCCTCGGCGTGCACGGTGGCCGGATCTTCCGGCTCGAATTGGCCTGTGCCGATGCCCTTTCCCGAGCCATGGCCCTCGCCCGGGAACGCCACGGGCTGTTCGTCTTCACCGGCAATACCCGCCACCGGGTCGAAGTGCGCTGTCTGAAGGATTTCGACGATGCCCGTTTCGTGGACCCGAGTAGCCTCGGCCTGATCACCGGCGGCTACACCCGCCTCGGCGCGCCACTGCGGCACCTGACTCGCCGCCTGCTAGAGCAGCCATCCGAACGGCGCCTGATCATCGTGATCGGCGACGGCCTGATGTCCGACGAAGGGTACGAGGGCCGCTACGCGTGGGCGGATGTCGCGCACGCCATCGAGGAGGCCGATGACGCCGGAGTCACGATCTACTACCTCGCCGTCGGGCCGACCCGCGTCGATCCCCTTCCCGAGGTTTTCGGAGCGCACCGGTCGCGCCGGATCCTGCGGGTGGAGGAACTGCCTCGCGTACTCGCCCATATCCACCGCGAGTTGGTCGACCGATGATGTTGCGAATTCCGGAGTTCCGATGACAACCGATCTCTACTACGCCAGCGGCACCGAGGTGCAGCTGTTCGAATGGGCCTTCCGCCAGCACATGCCGGTCATGCTCACCGGACCGACCGGCTGCGGCAAGACGCGATTCGTCGAGCATATGGGCAACCTGCTCGGCCGGCCGGTGGTCACCATCAGCTGCCACGACGATCTCAGCAGCTCCGATCTGGTCGGCCGGTTCCTGGTATCCGGGGGTGACGTCACCTGGCGGGACGGCCCACTGAC
This sequence comes from Nocardia sp. NPDC049526, assembly GCF_044465765.1. NCBI lineage: Bacteria > Bacillati > Actinomycetota > Actinomycetes > Mycobacteriales > Nocardiaceae > Nocardia > Nocardia sp. NPDC049526. Next base: position 120,950 of record NZ_JBITMA010000014.1, read on the forward strand.
CAAAGCCGTCAAGTCCGGTGCGATCTGCTACCTGGACGAGGTCGTCGAGGCCCGGCACGATTCGCTGGCCATTCTGCATTCGCTGGCCGACCACCGGCGCGCACTATTCCTCGATCGTGCCGACGAGGTGGTGCTCGCGCCCGCGTCGTTCATGCTCGTCTGCTCCTACAACCCGGCCTACCGCAGTTCGCTGAAGGAGTTGAAACCGTCGCTGCGGCAGCGGTTCGTCACCATCGCCATGGGTTATCTGCCGCCCGAACGCGAGGCCGAGGTGCTGGTCGCGGAGGCCGGTATCGATCTTCCCGTCGCACGGCGACTCGTCAACTGCGCCGGCACCATTCGCAATGCCGACGATATCTTCCATTTCGAATCGCCCTCGACCCGCGTGCTGGTGGCGGCGGCGCGACTCATCGCCGCCGGCGCGAACGAGCTCGAGGCGGCCGAAGTATGTGTCCTCGCGCCGCTGAGCAGCGACGGCGCCATCAACGAAGGCCTACGCGAGATCGCGGCGGCCAGCCTGCGCACCGCCGACGACCCGGCCGTGTAGTCACCCCGAGGAGGACCGTTCGATGAACGAACAAGATCGGCAGCGCCGCCGGGCGCTCATCGTTTTCCAGATCGCCATATACGGATTTCTACTGGCGATGTTCCTGATCCAAATACAGATGTATATGACCAGGGACTGGTAGGGGCGATCATGAATATGCCGACATTCACCCTGCGCCGCAGCTCCGGAAAATCCGCGCAGGAAGCCCCGGTGACCTACGACGAACACCACGAGGAAAGTCGCCGCGCGCAGCGTCGGGCCGATCGGTGGCTCACCGCCGGAACCGCGCTGATGGGCACCTTCATCTTCGGATTCGTCGGATTGCCGATCTTCCTGCGCGGAGTGTGGTTGCAGCGCAAGGCGCAACGCGACGGTCTGTCCGTCCGGCCGATCATCGTCACCCTGATCGGCTATCTGGTCATTCTCGACGCCTTCCTCAACAGCATCGGCTGGGTGCTCGACCTGTTCGCCAACCACACCGTCGTCACGCGCGTGTTCTTCACCGCGTGGGGCAATTTCGTCGATGCCGGATACTTCTGGCACTACAACGAATTGTGGATCGGCGGCGCGGGCGCGCCCGGCGAAAAAGGCTGGGAAGTCGCGCTGATATTCACCGTATTCCCGATGCGGGTCGCGGCCGCTATCGCATTCCTGCAGATGAAGCGCTGGGGCCACCAGTGGCTGATCGTCACCTGCTGGTTCGGTGTGGTGATCTGGATCGGCTACGTCGTCAATATGACCATGTACGCCGACGTGCGCTTCCACGGCGTCGTGCTGCCGGTGACCGGTTGGTGGTTGTACGACATCTTCTACATCACGCCATTCCTCGCGATCCCCTACCTGCACACGGTCAATCGCGAGATCTTTTCCGACTGACGTCGAATCCGGTTCCAGGAGAACACCATGAGCAATCAATCGCCCGCGGCCGAGTCGTCGCCGGAGCAAGATCTGCCGCTCGGTACGACGGCACCGTTCGCGCGAATGCACAAGTGGCTCAAGCGCGGCATCCTCGTCTGTCTGATCGCGTTGGTCGTCGAAGGTTCGCTGACCGTGCCCGCCCTCGCCCTCTGGTACGGCTGGCCCACCTTGTCGATCACCGAAATCTGCGACGAGATGATGAAGGTCCGCTACTCCGACGACACGCTCGAATGCAACCAGGGTGCGCTCAACGCTCCACCACTCGGCGGCAAGCCCGAAGCCGCGGGCCAGACCACGGCCCAGGATCAATGGGGAGTACAGCCGAAACCGCAATGGAAGCATATCGGTTACCGCGAACTCGTCCGGATCCACAACGACCGGATCGCCCGCGAGCGGGTCCAGCAAGCGGGCCATCGGTAAGGCCCGGTTGTGCCCCTGCAACCACTCGATACGGCGCTCGGCCTCGGGATCGCCGCGCGAGAAGCGGTCCGGGCCGGACTCGATCGAGCCGTACCCGGCCGGGCGGCGATTCCACTGCGCATCCACGAGGTGACCGAACACTGGCTCGGCGCGGCACTCGGCCTGCGACCGGGCGCGATCACCTCGGTGCGTGTGCTCGACGCGCACTCCGGCACGGCGGCGCGTGCTCGCATCGCCGTGAAATCCGACAGTGGCGAGGTTCCCGAGCACCTTTTCGTGAAATTGCCGCCGCACAACTACTTACAGCACGTCCTGATGAATGTTTTCCGCCTCGGCACCCGCGAGACCATCGCCTATCGCACACTGGGCGCGAATCCGCCGGTACGGGTGCCGAGATGCTATGTCGCGCAATGTGATCGACTTCGACGCCGCAGCATCCTCGTGCTGGAGGATCTGTCGGGAACCGCGCGATTCCGCACCGTCGTCGATACGGTGACGCGCGCCGAGGCGCAGGCCGTCATCGACGCGATGGCCGATCTGCACATCGCGTTCTGGAGTAGCGGCCGGTTCGCGAACGACCTTCGGTCACTGACCGTGCGCACGACGGCGGATATCCGCCTCGGTGATGTCATCCGCCGCCGGTTCCTGCAGGACGTCACCGGGCATACCGCGGATCTGATACCCGAGGCGATGAAACACGACTGCCGAATCTTCTACCAGCGCAGCGTGGATATCGATGACTTCTGGACCGCGCAGCCACAGACCCTGATCCACGGCGACCCGCATCTGGGCAACCTCTTCTTCACCGAAACCGAACCGGGCTTCCTGGACTGGCAGATCGCCACGGCCGGGGTCGGCATCCGCGATATCGCCTACTTCGCAAACGCCTCGGTCGAGCCGGATCTGCTCCGCACGATCGAGCGAGAACTCATCGAGCGATACACGGCCCGGCTCACCGCCGCTGGGATCGGCGTCGACGTCGAGCGCATGTGGACGCTGTATCGCGCCGCTATCACCGAACTCTTCCTCGCGGCCGTCTGCACTGCCGAGGCCGGAGAGCGCATGCAGCCGTTCGAGGTATCACGGGTCGGCGTCGAACGAGCGGTCGCCGGGGCCGCGGCACATGACAGTTTCGCGGTGTTGAGCGCACTCGTCGACGGCAAGCGAGTCTGACGCGGCAGAGCTGCCGTCCGGAACCGGGGCGCAGACGGCCGTCGGAGGCTCGGGCTCAGGTGAAATCCGAACCGCCATCGACATTGACATTCGCACCGGTCATATACGAATTGCGGCGCGAGGCGAGAAAAGCGACGACCGGACCGATCTCCTCGGGCCGGCCCGCGCGGGGTAACTGCGCCGGATGTCGGTAATGCTTGGAGATCTCGGCCATCAGCCGATACGGATCGTCGCTTTCGACACCGACCGAGTGGACCCAATCGAGCAGTGCCGGGGTCACGAAGGTGCCCGGTGAGACCACATTCACCAGGATTTCCTCCTCGGCCAGCAGCAACGACAGATTTTTGGACGCACTCGTTACCATCGCCTTCGCGGCGGTGTAGGCCGCCAGCGGAATGCTCTGCCGCTGCGTCGAATGCGCCGAAAAGTTCACGATCCGTGCCCATTCGGCCTTGCGCAGCAGCGGCAGCGCCGCGCGGACGCCGCGCACCATGGACAGCACGCCGTCCTGGACGGCCTCGAGCCACTGATCGTCGGTGAGGATGTCGAAGCGACCCTGCACTGTCGGCCCGACCGTATTTACCAGCACATTGAGCGCGCCGTGCCAGTGCTGCCCGAGTTCGGCGAATGCGGCATCGATCTGGTCGGCATCGCGCACGTCCGCGACCAGTCCGATGGCGTCCGGGCTACCGCGGTGGGTCAGCTCCGCGACCGCGTCATCGAGGTCGGTGCGGGAGAGACCGATCACCGCCACCCGAGCGCCCTCGTCGGCCAGGCAGCCGGCGGCGTCCAGGCCCATGCCCCGGCTACCGCCCACTACCACCGCTGCCGCGTCGGTCAATCCGAGATCCATTGCGCTACCCGCCTCTGCCGTGAGCTGAATAGATATACGTACTGTATCTATATCAGTATGGTTGCGCGACGCCCGAACCCGGCGATAGCCGCACCCGCGGGCCGCGACGCGCCGATAGAAGGGATCGCAGTAGGATTTACGGTTATAGGTACGATGGCTGTTGCTGTCGGTTTCCCGAGACGGGAAACGATTGCGTCGGAGCGGACTTCACGGAGGGTGTCGCACATATGGCGAAGCGGGCAGCCGCAGAGAAACGGCCGCGGCGTGAGCGCGGGTCGCTCAACCCGGGGGACATTCTCGACGGCGCATTCGAGCTCGCGGATCAGGTGTCGCTGGACAACCTGAGCATGCCGATGCTGGCCAAACATCTCGACGTCGGCGTGACGAGCATCTACTGGTACTTCCGCAAGAAGGACGAACTGCTCAACGCCATGACCGACCGCGCGCTGCGCCAGTTCGCCACCTTCGTCACCCCCTTCGTGGAAGCCAGCGATTGGCGCGAATCCCTGCGCACGCATGCCCACACGATGCGGGAGACGTTCAATGGCAACCCCATCCTCTGCGATCTGATACTGATCAGGTCGGCATTGAGCCCGGAGGCCGCGCAACTGGGTGCACGGCAGACCGAGGAGGTCATCGCCAATCTGGTGCGGGCCGGGCTGTCGCTCGACGATGCCGTCGCCACCTATTCGGCGGTTCAGCTGCATGTGCGCGGATCTGTTGTGCTGCAACGCCTCTCCGATAAGAACAAGGAATCGGACTCCGGGGCGGGCGCGTACTACGACAGCCTCACCATCTCGCCGGACACCACACCGCTGCTGGCGGAGGCGAGTTCGAAGGGCCTGCACAGCGGGGCGCCGGATGACCGGAATTTCGAGTACGGCCTCGACTGCATTCTCGAACAGGCAAGCCGGTTGCTCGAGTCGGGGTCGGATACGAAGGCCAAGAAAGCACCGCCCAAAAAGGCACCTGCTAAAAAGGCACCCGCTAAAAAGGCACCGGCCAAGAAGGCAGCGGCGACGAAGTCGCCCGCAGCGCGCCGTCCCACCAAGGCCGCGGCGAAGTAGTTACGCACTTCGCGTCGCCCACCGACTCCCCGAAAACTCGCCGAGTTTCGCTGACGGCATCTCACACGGCTCGACCAGCCGAACGGCGATATCTCCTGTCGCCGTGATCCGTTGTCGCCCTTCGTGTCCGGAGACAGCGCGCTTTCGCCTGTCGTAATTCGTTGCGAACACCTGGCCACGATTCATCGCGAACGGCTGGGCAAGCCCCTTGCCGTGATGTATCGTCGGTCACACTGTAAGCGCAATAGTTAGACATTCGACCGACTGGGTGCCTGCGTCGTCGCCAGCGCCGGCTGGTCCGCCTGGAGGATCAATGGAACTGGAACGACTGAACGCACCGGTTCGGGAAGTCGGTCAGTTCTTCGCCATGATCGCCGAGGTCGGACGGGGGATGGTGACCACGCGGTTCCGGTTCGGCGAATTCGTCGAGCAGAGCTGGATGCTGGCGCGAGTGTCGCTGCTGCCGACCATTCTGGTGGCGGTGCCGTTCACCGTGCTGGTGAGCTTCACTCTCAATATCCTGTTGCGCGAGATCGGTGCGGCCACCATGAGCGGGGCGGGTGCGGCATTCGGCGCGGTCACCCAGGTCGGCCCGATGGTGACCGTACTGATCGTCGCCGGTGCGGGGGCGACCGCAATGTGCGCGGACCTGGGGTCACGAGTCATCCGCGAGGAGATCGCGGCCATGGAGGTGCTCGGCATCGACCCCATCCAACGGCTGGTGATTCCGCGGGTGGTGGCCTCGACGATGATCGCGGTCCTGCTCAACGGCCTGGTGTGCGCCATCGGAATCACCGGCGGATTCGTATTTTCGGTATTGCTGCAGGGCGTGAATCCGGGAGCGTTCGCCGCCGGCGTCACGCTGCTGACCGGGTCGACCGAGCTGGCTATTTCCGCGGTCAAGGCGATGCTGTTCGGACTGATCGCCGGGCTGGTGGCGTGCTATCGCGGTCTGTCGGTGTCCGGTGGCCCGAAAAGCGTCGGGCAGGCGGTCAACGAAACCGTGGTCTACGCGTTCATCGCCCTCTTCGTGGTGAACACCGTGGTGACCGCGGCCGGAATCCGATTTTCGGGAAGGTGATATCGATGCACGTCGCCGAAACCGGAAAATTCGTCCGCACCCGACAGCGGCTGGGCCGCTGGAACCGCGAAGTCGACGCCGTCGGTGCGCGAATTGTCTTCTATGTCAAGGCAATTCTGCAAACTCCCGGCGCGGTGGCCAGACATCCGGGCGAGACCCTGCGCCTGGTGGCCGAAATCAGTATGGGCAGTGGCGCTCTCGCGATGATCGGCGGAACCGCGGCGATCGTCGGATTCATGACACTGGCGACCGGCAGCACCATCGCGATCCAGGGTTTCAGCTCACTGGGCAATATCGGCATCGAGGCGCTGTCCGGATTCCTGTCGGCGTTCATCAATGTGCGGATCGCGGTGCCGGTGATCGCCGGGATCGCCTTGTCGGCGACACTCGGGGCCGGGGCGACGGCGCAGATCGGGGCCATGCGGATCGCCGAGGAGATCGACGCACTCGAGTCCATGGCCATCCGGCCCGTGCCCTATGTCGTGAGCACCCGGGTCGCGGCGGGCATGATCACGATCGTTCCGCTGTATTCGCTGGCTTTGGCGGCGTCGTTCCTTGCGGGCCGGTTCACCACCGTGGTGATCTTCGGGCAGTCCCCCGGGCTGTACGACCACTACTTCTCCACCTTTCTCAATCCGGTCGACGTGGCGTGGTCGTTCGGGCAGGCGCTCGCGATCGCGGTTCTGGTCATGCTGATCCACACTCATTACGGATTCACCGCCGCAGGCGGTCCGGCGGGCGTCGGTGCGGCGGTTGGGCGCGCGGTGCGGATGGCGCTGATCATGGTGGTCCTCGTCGTGCTCCTGATGTCGCTCGCCTTGTACGGCGGCACCGGCAATTTCCACCTTTCCGGATAGGGCGTGGATGCGATGGTGCAGCAAGCGATGCAGAAGTTGGCGGTATTGGCGCTGGTTGCCTCGATGGTGGGTGTCGGATGGCTGGTGCTGGGCAGCTACCAGCAGCGTTTCGACGACTGGGCGACGGTGACGATGATCGCCGATCGCGCCGGGCTGGTCATGGATCGCGGCGCGAAGGTCACCATGACCGGCGTCGACGTCGGCGAGGTGACCGCGATCGATTTCGGCTCCGATCAGGCCCGGCTCACCCTGCGCCTGCATCGCGCGGCGCTGGCGTCGATTCCAGCCGATGTCACCGCCGAGATCACCTCCAATACCGTCTTCGGCGCGAAGTTCGTCAGCCTCGACGCACCCCTCCCGGCCGTAGCCGACCGGCTGGCCCCCGGCGCGGAGATCGATATCTCCCGCGTCACCGTCGAAATCAATACCATCTTCGAGCAACTCACCAACCTGCTGCGCGTGGTCGATCCCGCCCAACTCGAGGCCACCCTCGGCACACTGGCCACGGCACTGCAGGGCCGCGGTGACCGGCTCGGCGTGGCGATAGACCACGCTGCCGGCGTGCTCGCGCAGTTGAACGCGGCCGATCCCGGACTCGCCGAACTGTTGCGCACTACCGCACCGACCACGGAGCTCTACGCCGACATCGCACCGGATCTGCTGCGGACGCTGGGCGCGCTCACCACGACGAGCCACTCGGTGGTCGACGAGCAGCGCCAACTGTCGGCGCTGCTCGGCAGCACCACGGCCGTCTCGAATACCGGCTCGGATCTGCTGGCGCACAACGGTTCCGCTCTCGCGGACGTGCTCCGACTGCTGGACCCCACCACCGCACTGCTGGCCTTGTACGCACCCGAGATCCCGTGCGTATTCAAGGGAATCACCGCGGGCAACGAAGGCAACCCGGCCGCATACACCGGGCAACCCGGCATCAAGATGTTCGCCGGGCTGATACCGGGCGCGACGCCGTACCACTATCCAGAAGATCTACCGAAGGTCAACGCGACCGGCGGGCCGAACTGTATGGGGCTGCCCTTTACCGACCCGGTCGTCAACGTGCCGTACATGGTCACCGACACCGGCGCGAATCCGTACGATCCATCGCGGCAGGCGATCGGACTGCGGACCCCCGACCTTGTCAGCTACCTGCTGGGTCTCGGGGGTGGCCGATGAACCGGTCGCGCGCAGTGAAATTGGGCATCTTCGTATTCGTCATGCTGTTGGTGAACGGCGCGATGATCCTGGTGTTCACGCAGGTCCACGCCGGGGGCTCGCGGACCTACCACGCGGTGTTCACCGACGCGTCCGGAATGCGTCCCGGCGCGAAGGTCCGCATCGCGGGGGTCCCGGTCGGATCGGTCGACACGGTGCGCTACGGCGCGGACCACCGGGCCCACGTCGACTTCTCGATCACCAGCAACGACCGGCCGACCACATCCACGCGGGCAGCCATCCGATACGAAGACCTCGTCGGCAACCGCTACCTCGAACTCCAGCGCGGACCGGACACGACACCGCTGCCAGTGGGCGGAACCATCCAACCGCCTAACACCGCGCCCGCACTCGACCTGGACGCCCTGCTCGGCGGCTTCCATCCGTTGCTGCAAGCACTGGACCCGCGACAGGTCAACGAGCTATCGATGGCATTGCTGAAGATCTTCCAGGGGCGCGCGGGAACCATCGCGGAGGTGCTGACCCGGGTCGGTTCGGTGACCAGCATGCTGGCCGATCGCGATCAGGTCATTGGGCGGGTGATCACCAACCTGAACACGGTTCTCACCGAAATCGCTTCGCGGGGAGACCAATTCAGCAGCACCCTCGACCATCTGCAGCAGCTCGTGTCGGGTCTGGCGCAGGACCGGGACATCCTCGGGCACGCGGTCGACAGTCTCGGCGGCGCCGCGGACGCGTTCACCGGGCTGCTCGCCGACGTGCGTCCCGACGTATCCGCGACGGTCAGCCAGTTGAACGCCGCGCTCACACCGACCACCAACCACATCGACACCCTCGACGAGGTGCTGAACCGCCTCCCGGACGACTATCGCAAGCTGATCCGCATGGGCACCTACGGGTCCTTCTTCAACTTCTATCTCTGCGGCCTGTCGTTCAAGCTGACCGGCGCGGACGGCCACCCGGTGGTCCTCGAGATGACCGATCAGAAGACCGGCAGGTGCGCGCGGAAATGAAACGACTCACCCAACGCGAAGCCGGTCGCATCGGCCTCATCGGCATCGTCCTCACCGCGGCGATCTGCCTGGTCTCGCTGCAATTCGACAAAATCCCGCTGCTCAGCGGCCAGCCACTGCGGTACGGGGCACTGTTCGACGACGCGAGTGGTCTGCACGTCGGCGACGATGTCTGCGCCGCCGGAGTGCGGGTCGGCACCGTCACCGACATCACCGTGGACAGCGGTCACGCACGCATCACCTTCACCGCCGACCCGCAGATCGCGCTCGGCGACGCGACCACCGCCACCATCAAGACCACATCGCTGCTCGGCCGACGCGCCGTCGAACTGGCGCCCGCCGGTGTGGGCCGTCTGCGCACCGGCGACACCATCCCACTCGACCGGACCCGTTCCGGCTACACGCTGCCGACCATCCTCAACGAGGCCACCACAGCCATTCGGGATATCGACCTCGACCAGTTGACCCGCGCGCTCGACAGCGCCTCCGACGTTCTTTCGGCGGCGGCCCCACAGGTGCGGCCCGCCCTGGACGGTATGCGACGCCTCGCCGAATCGGTCAACCACCGCGACGCCGCATTGCGTGGCCTGCTCGCCGGCGCCGAACAGGTGACCTCGGCACTGGCCAAGCGCGGACCACAGGTGAATTCCCTACTGCTCGACGGCAATTCGCTGCTCGGGGAACTACAGGCCCGCAGCGGGGCGCTGGGCGGGCTCATCACCGGAATCGACCAGCTGTCACGGCAACTGTCGGGTCTGGTGCACGACACCGATGCCGACCTGGCACCGGCGTTGGACAAACTCGGGCAGGTGCTGACGGTGCTGAACAACAACCGCGACAACGTGGCGAAGAGCATCCAGGGCCTGTCCACATATATCGGCACGCTCGGCGACGCCGTCGCCAGCGGGCCCTATTTCTACGCGTACCTGCAGAACCTCGTTCCCGCCGACTACACACAGCCCCTGATCAATTCGGTGCTCGGTCTCCCGCCTGCGCCCCTACCGATCCCACAGATCCGATGATCGCCCGAATCCGAGCCGGCAGCTTGCGAATTCGAACCGGCCTTCCCCGCAGACGGTGGCTGTTCCGACTCGCCGCCGCCGCGCTGGCACTCGCCGTCGTGGTCGCCGGATACGACATCGTCCAGCGGTCGCGCTACTACACCGTCACCGCGCATTTCACCGCCACCAGCGGCCTGTACGTCGGTGACGAGGTCCGCGTGGTCGGGGTGAAGGTGGGCACCATCGAGGCCATCGAGCCGAACGGCACCGAACTCACCGTGCGCATGCGATTGCCGCGGTCGCTGCGGCTACCCGTCGAAGTGCAGGCCGTGATCATGGCCCAGAGCCTGGTCGCCGCTCGATTCATCCAGCTCACCCCCGCCTGGACCAGCGGACCCACCGCCGGTCGCGAGGTCGACATACCGGTCGACCGCACCGCCGTGCCGGTCGAATGGGATCAGGTCGAGGAGCAACTGTCACGGGTCACCAGCGCTTTGGCGCCGCGGACCGATGACCCCACCGGACCCGGCGCCCGCTTCCTCGGATCCGCCGCCGCGGCGATGAGCGGTAACGGCGACACCCTGCGGGCCGGCCTCGACCAACTCTCCGCCACCATGACGACGCTGTCCGCGGGCAGCGCGGACCTGTTCGGCACCGTCCGCAACCTGCAGGCATTCACCACCGCACTGGCGGCCAGCGAGCAGCAGATAGTCGTATTCCAAGGTCGGCTGGCATCGGTCACCGAGGTGCTGGCAGGCAACCGCAGCGATCTGTCGACCGCGCTGACGACCCTCGACACCGCCATCGGCGATATCCAGGCATTCGTCACCAAGCATCGCGACGGTCTCACCACACAGGTGCACCAGCTCGTCGGCGCCACCGATGTGATCGTGGCCCAGCGCGACGCGCTGGAAACCGTGCTGCACCGCGCACCCACCGCGTTGTCGAACTACTACAACACCTACAACCCCGGCCAAGGCGCGATGACCGGTGTACCTGGCCCACAGAACTTCGGCAACCCCATCAATTTCATCTGCGGCGGCATCGCCGCCCTCGCGAACGCCACCTCCGAGCAAGGAGCCCAGCTGTGCGCGCAATATCTCGGGCCGCTACTGAACACGCTGCGGATGAACTATCCGCCGGTGAGCATCAACCCGTCCACCGGCACCGGCGTGGGACCCGGCCAACTCGTCTACAGCCCACCGGAATTGCAGCAGCTCCTGCTGCCGGGACAGCCGCGATGAGCACCGCCCGCCATCGCCGCCCGCTGGCACTGCTGTGCGGAATCGCATTGTGCGCCACGGTGTCCGGATGCCAGTGGACCGGATTGAATTCGCTGCCGCTGCCTGGGACGCAGGGCCACGGCCCCGGCACCTACCACGTGGTCATCCAGATGCCGGACGTCACCACCATCACCCCGAACTCACCCGTGCTGGTCGACGACGTGGAAGTCGGCACCATCACGACCATCACCACCGAGGACTGGCACGCGCGAGTGACCGTGGCGCTCAGCGGTTCCGTCGTACTGCCTGCCAATGCCACCGCCAAAATCGGGCAGACCAGCCTGCTCGGCTCGACCCACATCGAACTCACCGCCCCCGCCGACCCACGCGGCACACTGATCGAGGGCAGTGTGATCCCGCTGGCGCGAGCGGGCAGCTATCCAACTACGGAGCAGACGCTCGCGGCGCTGTCCATGGTGCTCAACGGCGGCGGGCTGGGACATCTGCAGACCATCATCACCGAGGCCACCAAAGCAATTGCCGGGCATGAAGATTCGATCAACAATGTGCTCGACGGGATGAATACGCTACTGGGCGAGATGAATTCGCAGCGGCAGGCGATCACCGCCACCCTGGACGATCTCGACAGGTTCGCCGCGCAACTGTCCGGCGACAACGACACCATCGGCCGGGCCGTCGCTGCCATCGACCCCGCTCTCGGCGTACTCAACGCGCAGCGGCGTGACCTCACCGATGCCTTCGCCGCACTGACTCGATTCGGCGACGCCGGAACCGCCCTGGTCCGACAGATCCACGGGGATCTGAAACAGAACCTGGCCAACCTCTCGCCGACCCTGCAGCAGATCGCCGCAACCGGGGACGATCTCGTCGCCAATATCAACCAGCTCGCTACCTTCCCGTTCCCCCCGGTCGCCGTCACGAACGGCATCCACGGGGACTACATGAACCTCTGGGCGGAAGCGGATCTCACGCTGCCGCGGCTGCAGCAGGGCCTGCTCTTCGGCACCCCATTGGCCGCCCCACCGGCGACCGGAGGCGGCCGATGAGTACAGACTCGACGAGTGGGCGCACTTCACGCCTCGTCCGCAACCAGCTGATCGTTTTCACGATCATCGCGCTGGTGTCGACGACTTTCACCGGCATCTACTATCTGCGGATTCCGGCGGCGCTCGATATCGGCCGCTACCGCGTCACCGTCGAATTACCAAGGGCAGGTGGCCTTTATCGCAATGCCAATGTCACCTATGGCGGGCATACGATCGGCCGCGTCACCTCCGTGGACCTGGCGCCCACCGGAGTCACCGCCACACTGTCGCTCATCGACTCGGTCGCCGTACCCGCGGACCTGACCGCACGGGTCCGCAGCATGTCGGCGATCGGCGAACAGTACGTCGATCTGCAACCCGCGGTCGCCCACGGCCCGTTCCTGCGCGATGGCGATACGATCGCCGTCGACCGCGTGCGGGTCGCCGACCGGATCGGCCCCATCCTGGAGCAGACCCGCGCGATCCTCGCCTCGCTCCCACCCGACACCCTGCACACGGTGCTCGACGAGTCCGCGCGCGGATTCGGCGGTGCCGGAAAGGATCTGGCGAACCTGCTGGACTCCACCGTCACCTTTGTCGACGCCTTGGCCGCCAATGGCGACGCCCTCACCACCCTCGTCCAGCAACTCACCCCGCTGCTGAACACCCAGGTGGTCAGCAGTGCCGAAATCCGCGATTGGACAGCGAATCTGGCATATCTCACCGAACAGCTCCGCACCGCCGACCCGGCGCTGCGGAATATCCTGGAGCGCGGTCCGGCCGCAGCCGACGATGCCAACCAGCTGTTCCAGAACTTGGCACCGACGCTGCCGCTGCTGCTGGCAAATTTGACCACCGTGGGACAGGTTGCCCTGACCTACAACCCCGCCATCGAGCAGATCCTCGTCCTGCTGCCGCCCCTGATCGCTGCCGAGAACACCGCCGGTGCACGCGGTGCCGCCGACGGCGGCGCCAACGTCGTCTTCTCGGTCGAGGTTCAGGATCCCGCCGCCTGCACCACCGGCTATCTCTCCGCCGACGAACGACGCAGCCCCAACGACACCAGCACCCCCGATACCCCACCCAACCTGTACTGCAACGTCCCGCAGGATTCGCAGTTCGCCGTGCGCGGCACGCGGAACCTGCCATGCCTGGAAAATCCTGGTGTCCGCGCCGCCACCCCCGAGCAGTGCCGCAACGGGGTGCTACCGCCCTCCGGCAACAACGGGCCCTTCGAGTCGAGTCCCTCGCCCGCGCCCGCAGGAGTCGCTCACTATCTGCCCGGCAGCCCCATGTATCGCACACCGGACGGAAATCCCTACCGCCACATCGACATCAACCGACCAGCCTCCCAGGAAGCGTCATGGACCGCACTGTTGACCGCTCCGATTCCCTGACCGTGACCGACACTGCGGCAACGACCGCATTGGTGACCGAACCGCCGCCACGGCGTCGGCGGGCCACCCGGCCGACCGGGCCACCGAGCGAATCCCCGGATCACCCGGACGCCGAGGCGGGCACAGATACAACTCCATCCGCGAGCGAACGACCGTCGGAGCCGACACAACCACGTATCCCGCGACTACGGTTCGGTAGTCCGAGGCTGGGGCGCAAAAGTTTTCGCTTCGCCGCGGTCGTGCTCGCCGTCGCCGGGCTCATCGCCGCGACCACGGTGACGGCACTGGCGATGCGCGAGCATCGGCGGACCGAGGCCACCGCGAATCACCAGGCCGCCATCGTCGATACCGCCCGGCGCGGTGTCACCGCCCTGATCAATATCCGCCGCGACAGCGCCGATTCGGACTTTGCCCGTCTCAGTGATATCACCACCGCACCGTTCGCCGACGACCTGCACAGCCAGTCCGGGAACTACCTGCAGGCCATCCGGGATGCCGACGTGTTGTCCACCGGCGAGGTCGTCGCCGCGGCCATCGCCGCCGACGACGGTACCGAGGCTCCGGACGACGAGACGATCACCGTCATCGTCGCCGCGAACGCGCAGGTCACCAACACGCAGACCCGGCAGCAGGAACAACGCTCCTACCGGTTCAGCGTGCGGATCAAGGCAGTCGATGGCATCCCGAAGGTGTCCGACGTGGAGTTCGTGCCGTGAACGATCGATCCGTAATCGTCCTGCGAAATATTGTGCGGCTCAGCATGATTCCACTGCTGACAGCCGCACTTGTGGCACTGACCGTAGCCGCGGTGCTACTCGTGCGAGACAACCGGCACGACGCCGCCACGGCCGCCGCGCGCAGGGACGCACCGACCGCCGCCCGCGACACAGTCGCGGCAATGCTCAGTTACACCTCGGCCACGGTCGACAAGGATCTCGCCGCGGTGGCCGGACTCACCGGCGCGTTCCAGGACGACTACCGCAATCTGGTGAACAAGACGATCGTGCCGGTGGCCAAGGAGAAGGGCGTGAGCACCAGAGCGCGGGTTGTCTCCGCGGGCGTACTGTCGGCCTCGAGCGACCGTGTGACGGTGCTGATGTTCATCGACCAGGTGACAATCAGTACGGCTGTGCCCGCACCGACTACCAGTTCCAGCCGAGTGACCGTCACCGTCGAGAAGCACGACGACCACTGGCTTGTCAGCGGTATGGCACCGCTGTAGCCGGCGAGAGGATGATGTAGATGCCGAATCCCGCGACCTCCGCGGCCCAGCCGCTGGCCGGTGTGCGCATCGTGGAGATCTCCAGCTTCGTCGCCGCACCGCTGGCGGGAATGACGCTGGCGCAGCTCGGCGCGGACGTCATCCGTGTCGACCCGATCGGCGGTGCGGCCGACTACCGCCGCTGGCCGCTCACCGATGACGGCGAGAGCATCTATTGGACCGGACTCAACAAGGGAAAGCGCTCCGTCACAGCCGATTTGCGGGCACCGGCCGGACAGCTGCTGGTCACCCGCCTGATCACCGACGGCAGCATCCTGCTCACCAACGCAGCCGGACGGGATTGGCTCGACTACGACGCGCTCACTGCGACACGACCCGACCTGATCCAGCTGGAAATACTCGGCCGCACCGACGGTTCGGCCGCCGTCGACTACACCGTCAATGCCGCCACCGGATTTCCGCTCGTCACGGGACCCGCCGACCACGAGGGCCCGATCAATCATGTACTGCCCGCGTGGGATCTGCTCTGCGGTGTGTACGCGGCACTGGCGATCACCGCGGCAGTTCGCCACCGCGACGCGACCGGACAGGGCAGCCGGATCACCCTTGCGCTGGAGGATATCGCGCTGGCCACGGCGGGCAACCTCGGCTTCCTCACCGAAGCGGCCCTGTGCGGGCGGCAGCGCCCGCGCGTGGGCAATGCCATCTACGGCCAGTACGGTCAGCACTTCACCAGCGCCGACAGCATCTGCTTCATGGTGGTTGCCCTGACCCCCCGACATTTTCGTGATCTCACCGAGCTGACCGGCAGCACCGCGGCAGTAGACGCGCTGGCCGCGGACTTCACCGACGAGGGCACGCGCTACCGGCATCGCGACGTACTGACCGGATTGTTCACCCCGTGGTTCCGCGAGCGCACAGCCGAGGAGATCGGCACCGCCCTGGCGAAAACATCGGTGCTCTGGGAGCGATACCGCAGTTTCGAAGAACTCGCGACCGACCCCCGCGTGACCGCGAATCCCCTGTTCACCCTGCTCCGTCAACCCGGGATCGGCGAATACCTCGCACCCGGTTCCCCGATCTCGGTGAACGGTGCGCACATCCCGGCCCGCCCCGCACCACGACTCGGGGAACATACCGAATCCGTTCTGCGAGATCGGCTCGGGCTGTCCACCGAATCGATTGCGGCGCTCCACATGTCGTCGATCGTCGCGAATGAGCCCCCGCAACGAGCCGCCCGATGATCGCTGTTGCCGCCACTTCGACCGCGTCGGCAATTCGATGCGGCTCGAGCACGGCAAGCCTGCTTTGAACGTTCAATCGGCAACGTGTGAGAGTGGTTGACCGGCAAGGGCTTTGGTCGCGTTTGCGGCGAATGCCGTTGCCATTGCGGTATAGGACTCTTCCGTGACGCCCCCGATGTGGGGTGTGATGGAGACGTTCTCGCGCAGTAGCGGGTCGGCGGGATCAATGGGTTCGCGCCATGCGACGTCCAGTCCGGCACCGGCAAGATGTCCGGACCGCAGTGCGTCGAGTAGCGCTCGATAGTCGACGATCGGGCCGCGGCCGACGTTGATAAGCCAGCCGCCGGGCGGCATCGAGGCGAATTCCTCGGCACCGATCAGACCGCGGGTGTCCTCGGTCAGCCGGCAGCAGACGACCAGAATGTGGGAGTCGGCCAATGCGACAGCGAGTTCGCCGATCGGACGGTACCGGTCGGGCGGCAGCAGTTCGGTCAACCCTGGATAGTCGTCGTAGCTGCGGTGCCCGACCGCGGCGGTGACGGCATCGAACGCGGCCAGCCGAGTGAGCACCGCTGTTCCGATCGCGCCGGTGCCCACCACGGTCACCGTCTTACCCGCCAGCATGCTTCCGCTCGGCTGTCCGACGCGCCGCTCGGCGATGCTTCGCTGCGCGGCCGGGTAGCGACGCAGCAGGGTCAGCAGATGCAAAATCGCCAGCTCCGCGACGGCGATCGAATTACCGGTATCGGCCCCCGGCACATACGCCACCGGGATTCCGCGAGTCCGTGCCGCCGCTCGATCGACGCCCTGCAAGCCGACCCCGAATTGCTGGATCAGCCGCGGTCTTGTCGCATCCATCAGTTCGGCATCGATGCTTGCGCCCAACGGCACCAGCACATCAACCCTCGGCACATGTCCCTCCGCCACCCCGATATCGACCATTTCTGCGCCCGGCAGTACCGCCCGCAGGCTACGGCGAACCTCCGGAAATCCGTCACCGCACAATCCGATGATCACAGGACCATCCTGCCGGATACCGAGCAGCCTGTCCGCCACGAAAATCCGGGCCGGGCTCAGTTTTCGTCGGAGTCCCTGTGCCGCAACGCATCCAGTGTCGCAATGGCTATGCGGTCCCGAAGAGCGGCGACGAGAATATTCCACTGGCGAGATGGCCCGGATCGTTCTGCGGCCCACGCCACAATGCGCGCACGGACGCCGGGCGTGGGCTCCCGGGTATCCACAGGCTGGTGAGATGTTCGACGGCGGGCGAATACGACGAGTCTTCTCCGAAACAGGCTGCGGTGCATCGGATTCGGCAATCGCACGACGCTCGCGCGGCGTGCTGCGCGAGCCCCGCCCGCTCGCTGACGAGCCAGGACGACCCCTCGGGGTGTCGAGCAACCGTTGCCGCCATCCCACAGACCTGCTAGCGGCAGCACTCCGGGTCGAGGACGAAACACAAGGCGGACAACGCATCCCGGCGTGCCGCGTGCTGCACGGTCATCCCCTGACGCACCGATTCCACCAGACCGGCGGCGCGCAATTGCCCCAGATGATGGCTCACCGTCGACTCCGCCAGCGCTACTGCGGCGGCCAGCTCTCGGGTATTGACCGTGCCGTCCCGCTCGGCCAACAGCAGCGACATCAACTTCACCCGCACCGGATCCGCCAGCGCCTTCAACCGCAGCGCCACTTCCAGCGCGACCCGATCGTCGACCGGGGCCGCCGCCACCGGCGCGCAGCAGATCGGCGCGGACACATCCAGCGCGGGCAGCGTCTTGGGCATCCCTATATCGTGGCATAAATCGAAGGTCCCGATCCGCGCCGCCACGACGAAAACATCAGTCCCCCACCGGAAATACGCCTGCGGCCGCCGCGGTTGGCGACGGCCGCACGAATCGGAGATCTCAGATCTCGGCGAGCTTCTTCGCATCCTTGCGGACACCGAACGAGGTGACGATCTCCATGATGCCCAGAACGATCAGCCACCACCCCGCGACCAACGCCAACGTCGCCACCGACGCGACCGGCCACACGATCAGCACCACACCACCGATCGCGGTGATGATTCCGAAGAAGGCCTCCCAGCCTCGACCCGGCAGCGCGGGCTCGGAGATCGCCGCCATCAGCAGCGCGACACCGCGGAACAGCCAGCCGATACCGATCCACAGGCCGAGCAAAAGAATCGATTCCAACTCGTCACGGAAGCAGAAGATGCCGATGATGATCGACAACACACCGCTGATGAACGCGAGCACCCGGATTCCGGTGCTGGTGTGCGTGCCGAATGCGGCAACCAACTGCAGGAAGCCACTCACCACCAGATAGATGCCGAAGATGATGCCGGCGGCCACCAGTGTCACACCGGGCCAGACCAGGATCATCACACCGAGGATCACCGACAGGACGCCGGTGACCAGCACCGTTTGCCACGCACTGCGCGCAAGCCGTTGCAGAGGACCCTCTAGCACGCTGTTTGTCGTCATAGCGTGATGCTATGCCTCGCTCCAGCGGTTTTCTGGATATTTGCTCGAACGGGGTCGAGCGCCGCGCCCTAGGCGGGTGTCGCGATATTGACCATCCACGCGATACCGAAGCGATCCAGGCACATACCGAATTCGTCGCCCCACATCTGCTTCTCCAACGGCACGGTCACGGTGCCACCGGCAGACAGCTTGTCCCAGTAGCCGCGCAGTTCATCGGGGGCGTCACCGCTGAGACTGATCGAAATGCTGCTTCCTGGTTTGTACTCCATACCTGGCGGGGTATCCGAAGCCATCAGCGTGAACCCGCTCGGCGTTTCCAGCATGCCGTGCATGATCAGATCCGCGCCGGGCGCGTCCTTATCCCCCATATCCCCGAAAGTCTGCATGGTCAGCGTGCCGTCGAACACATCTCGATAGAACTCCAACGCGGTGCGCGCCGAGTCGGAAAAACTGATGTACGGGTTGAGTCGGGAGGTCATAGGAACGCTCCTTGGTGGTAGTGGCCGCCATCGCCGAGGTTAGTCCTCCGACTCGGACAGTGGGCTCGATAACGAGCTACTCGCTCACGTTTATCGCCGAGGGGGCTCGGGTAGTCATCCCTAAGTGGCTCTCGTCGTGTGCACCCATGGGGTGAAGCGGGTGGGTCGGGTTCGCGAGTCTCGGGTGGCTAGGAGAAGAGGGTGGCGGTTGTTCTCGTGCTGCAGGCACGTGGCCTCGGTGATCTGCTCACCGCGGTTCCCGCGTTGCGCGCGCTGCGACGGGCGAAACCGCACGATCAGATCGTCCTCGCCGCTCCGCATCGCTTGAAGCCGATCGTCGACCTCATCGCCTCCGTCGACTCCATGATCCCCACCGCCGACCTCAGTGACCTGCGCTGGGACGCTCCCGAACCCGCACTGGCGGTGAACCTGCACGGCCCGAGCGCCGAGAGCATCGTCGCGCTCACCAAGACCGATCCCGGGCGCATCCTCTCCTACCGCAATCCGGCCTTTCCGGAGCTGGAGGGCCCGGAATGGCAGACGGATATGCATCACGTCGAGCGCTGGTGCCATCTGCTCGAATCCGACGGCATCGTGGCCGATCGCCGCAATCTCGGACTCGTCCCGCCGGTCGCGACTACCAGCCGCCGCAATTGCATCGTGGTGCACGTCGGAGCGGGCGCACCGGCTCGCCGCTGGCCGCCGGACCGGTTCGCCGCGGTCGTCAGGCATCTGCTGGTGCTCGGTCGCGAAGTGGTCCTCACCGGTGACGAGTCCGAGCGCGACATTGCGCTGAATATCGCCGCCCGCGCGGGCCTACCTGGTGGCCGGGTGCTCGCGGGCGAGCAGAACCTCATCGAACTCGCCGCCACCGTCGCCGAGGCCGCGCTCGTGATCTCCGGTGATACCGGCGTCGCGCATCTGGCCACCGCCTTCGGAACCCGCACGGTATTGCTGTTCGGACCGACACCGCCACGCTGGGGCGGACCGCCACCGCATCTCCTCGGCAGGCATGCGGTGCTGTGGGCCGGTCAGCTCGGCGATCCGATGGCCGATGCGCCCGACCCCGGATTGCTGCGGATCGGCGTCACCGAGGTGATCAGCGCGGTCGACAAGCAGCTGGCCAAGCGGGCGTGGCCGGCCAGCGGAAACAATCGCGGGCGAACGGCGTATCGCCGCGTGGGTTGACCACGAGCACTCAGGTGTTTCCCGCAGCGCGGGCGTTGCTCAAAGCCGCGGCATAGGCCGCCAGCGCGCTGGGCCAGAACTGCTCCAGATAGTCGCGCGCATCGCCCAGTCCGCGCGGATCCAGGAAGTACAGCCGCCGATTGCCGTCCGGACGCATCATCACCAGCCGAGCCTCGCGCAGGACACGTAGATGCTGGGAGGCCGCCGAGCTGGTTACGCCGACGAGTTTCGCGAGATCGCCGACCGACAGCGGCGCGGTCGGCAATGCCTCGAAAATGGCCCGGCGAGTCGGGTCGGCGAGCGCCTCGATGGCCTGAACTCCATTAGTCGCCACTGAAACAGTGTCCTCGACACGCATCGAGCCGGTCAACTCAGCGCAGTACGGCATCACGCCAGGTCTGCGATCCATACACTCCGCTTTGTTATCGATCTGTAATCAGTCAACTGGGCTTTTGTTGATCTGTGACGGTTGGCACAGGATTACGGGAGCCGTATGGCCGTCCCGTACGTTCTAGCCATGCCCGTGACCGTACCGTTACCTTATCGTCTCGGCCCGACCCGCTCACGTCGCAACCGCGCCGCAACCCGGGTGGTTGCCGCGGCCGCAGCCGTCAGCGCCTCGCTCGGTGTACTGGCCGCCGTGGAGCCCGACGCACAGGCCGGTAAGTCCGACCAGTCGGCCGACCGGACCAGTGGCGCCGTCGCCTTCACCGCGTTCACCCCGCGCGAGGCCCAAATGCCGCAGACCGTTCCCGAGGCCGTGATCTGGGAGCAGAACCGCATCGCCACCGAGGCGGCCCGGCCGCGCACCGTTCGTCCCATCGAGGGCGTGCTGACATCCAACTTCGGCATGCGCTGGGGTGCGCTGCACGCCGGCCTCGATTTCGCCGACGCCATCGGGACCCCGATCGCCGCGGTCACCGACGGCACCGTCATCGACGCGGGTCCGGCCTCCGGCTTCGGACTGTGGGTGCGGGTGCAGCAGGATGACGGCACCATCGGCATCTACGGCCACGTGAACGACATTCTCGCCACCGTCGGTCAGCAGGTGCGCGCTGGCGATGTCATCGCCACCGTCGGCAACCGTGGCTTCTCCACCGGCCCGCACCTGCACTACGAAATCCACTCGGGCGACGGCGCACCGATCGATCCGATGCCCTGGCTCGGCGCGCGCGGTGTCGCCGTCGGCTTCGCCCCGGAGTAAACGAGCCCGCCCGCCGCTCCGCGTTCGATTCGGCCACCGGCGCATTCGTGATTCGATGAGGGGATTGCGAGTGCATCCGGTGGTCGATTTCTAGTACCGCGGTATCACCCGCGAATGGCGCTGTAGCGGGACGTGGCCGGGCGTCGTCGATTCCTACCGTCGGATCATGCCGACGATCGATACCCTTTCCGCCCCTGGCGATTCCGCGCGCCACCGCCGCCCCGCCGTCGTACCGGACCTGCCGGGCGGCGGTCGCCTCCATCGCCCGCTGCTGTGGATGGTGGCCACGATGAGTGCGCTCGTCTTGTTCTCGGCCGGTGGCATGGTGTTCGACGACCGGATGCTGCTCGACGAATCCGTATGGCTCAAACCGTTCAAGTTCGGGCTCGCATTCGTGCTCTACGGGATCACCCTGGCATGGCTGCTGTCGTTGCCGCACAAGGGAAGTCGGGTCACCTGGTGGATGGGGACGGTATTCGCGATCACCGGATTCGTGGATGTCGGATTCATCGTGGTGCAGGCTGCGCGCGGGACCTACAGCCATTTCAACAGCGAGACCGATGCGGTGAATTCGATCGGTCAGATGGTGTTCGCGTCCGGCGTGCCCGGCTTGTTCTTCGCGAATCTTGTTATCGTGCTGATCCTTTCGTGGCAGCGGCTGGTCGACCGGCCGACCGCTCGGGCCATTCACGCCGGACTCGGTCTCGCCGTCGTCGGGATGGCGCTCGGGTATCTGATGGGGTTCACCGGGAAACAGTTGGTACGCGACGCCGACGGCAATGTTGTCGAGTTGGTGGCCGGACATACCGTCCTGGACAACTCGACACTCGACGCGCGTGACGGTGTCGGCGGCATGCCGATCACCCACTGGAGCACCATCGGCGGCGATCTGCGGATCCCGCATTTCCTCGGCCTGCACGCCATTCAGGTCTTGCTGCTCGCCGTTGTCGCACTGGCCTGGCTGGCGCCGCGCTACCCGTGGCTGCGGGGCGAACGCACGCGCGCCGCGTTGATCGGTGTGCTCGCATCGGGCTATGCCGGGCTGCTCGCGATCGTGTTCTGGCAGGCGATGCGGGCCCAGTCGCTGGTGCATCCGGACGGTCGGACGCTGTTCGCCTTCGGTGTATTGATCTGGGTGGTTGCTCTACTGACCCTCGGCGTCTACTGGCGGGCGCGCGCCCACGACCGCAACGCCCCGAGCGCCGTGCGACTGTTCGCCGCGGGCACGCACGTCCGGGGCAGCAGCGGCATTCACTAAGCTCCTGCTCCTATGGCCCTAAGCGCGACACTGCACAACTTCGCCGTCCAACTCGCCGATGTCGACCGTGGTGTCTATCAGGAGTTGGAGTTGCGGGTTGCGCGCCACCCGTCCGAAACCGCCGAATTCATGTTGACGCGACTGCTCGCCTACTGCCTCGAGTACGAGGAAGGCATCGCCTTCAGCGACGGCGGCGTATCGTCCACCGACGAGCCCGCGGTGCTGGTGCGCGATCTCACCGGACGGGTCACCGCCTGGATCGAGGTCGGTGCGCCCGATGCCGATCGCGTGCACCGCGGCAGCAAATCGGCGGAGCGCGTTGCCATCTACACCCATCGCGACCCGGCAAAGGTGCTCGCACAGCTCACCGGTAAGCGGATCCACCGCGCTGCAGCGATCCCGCTGTACAGCTTCGATCGCGACTTCATCGATTCCGCGGTAGCCGCGATCGAACGCCGCAACACGGTCACGGTATCGATTACCGAGCGACTGCTGTACCTGGACCTCAACGGCACGAACCTGAGCACGTCGGTCGAAGAACGCAGGCTCGGCTAGCGCTCGACGCTCACCGCAGCCGTTCAGCCTCGCGGGTGAGGGTCAACAGTGTGGCGCTCAACGCCTTCAGCTCTTCGGTGTCGGCACCCTCACCGATGGCGGTGGCGACATCCTCGGCGGCGCAGCGGGCGGCGAACCAGCGGTCGGCCAGATCGGCCGCCTCTTGGGCGCTCAGTACCACCGAATCCGCCGGAATTCCGGTTCCCTTCAAGCTGTTGCGGTGTTCGTAGGCGCGTTGGCGACAGGACTGACGGCAGTACCGGCGACGACGTCCGGCCTCCGATTCGACGATCTCCCGCCCACACCACAGGCAGCAGGACAGCAAGCGGCGCGACATGACGCAGAACCCTAATGGTTGTGCCGACCGAATGGGACTCGCGACCCCGGTTTATCGGCGCGGCGTGGGCGTGGCGGAGGGTGGCCGGGACACCGACTACAATGGAACGGTTCGCCAGTACGCCGATGGGGAACTATTGGCGCAGGCACGATCGTTACATCTAAGGTCCAGCGAGCGTCACGCGTTCATCCGGTAGTGACCGATGAAGGACGCGGTCGCGGCGCAACAAGACTCGAGCACACAGGGAGAGGCACACCATGGCAGATCGCGTACTCCGGGGCAGTCGGCTCGGAGCGGTGAGCTACGAAACCGATCGCGACCACGACCTGGCTCCGCGACGGATTGCTCGGTACCGGACCGATAACGGCGAGGAATTCGACGTTCCCTTCGCCGACGACGCCGAGATCCCCCCGACCTGGCTCTGCCGCAACGGCCAGGAGGGCACCCTCATGGAGGGCACCAGCCAGGAGACCAAGAAGGTCAAGCCGCCGCGCACCCACTGGGACATGCTGCTGGAGCGTCGCAGCAAGGAAGAGCTGGAGGAGCTGCTGAAGGAGCGGCTCGATCTGCTGAAGACGCGGCGTCGGGTTTAGTTCCGGCAGGGTCTCTGAAGACAACAGAAGGCCGCTTGCACCAACTGGTGCAGGCGGCCTTTCTCGTGCCCGAGTGCCCGTGGCGGGCAACGGATTTCCGCAGGGGTGAAGCTTCAGGGAGAACGCCGGGGTTTCGGGGTCAGGGTGAGGGCGCTGGGGATGGCTGCGAAGGCAGCGCGGAGATCTGTTGTGAGGGTGGGGGTGTCGATGAGGTCGGAGCGGGAGCCCCAGGCGTCGAGGGCACGATGGAATGCCGCGATGAGGATGTCGAGGACTAGCCGGGGGCGGTGATCGGCAGGGTCGAGGGCGAAGCGGGTGGTCAGGAGGGCGAGGGCTTCGCGGACGGTTCGGTCGCAGAATTGCAGGTTGTGTGCGGCCATCGAGGGAGTGCTCTGGGCGAGTCGATGGCTGCGGATGGCGCGGTCGGCCCAGCCGGCGCTCGGCATCTGGTCCAATGCCCCGCACAAGGTTTCCTGCAAGAGGCGCAGCAGGGTGCCACTGCCGGGCCGGCGGGTGGACAGGTCGGTGAGGAAAGCCCCCCATAGGTCCTGCAGCGGTGCCATGGCGACGTCTTCTTTGCTGGTGAAGGTGCGGAAGAACGTGCGCTTGGAGACGTCGACGGCATCGCAGAGTTCGTCGAGGGTGGTGTTGTCGAATCCGCGTTCGGTGAACAGGTCCAGTGCGGTGTCGATCAGCGCCTGCCTGGTCCGCAGTTTTTTGCGCTCGCGCAGCGGCAGCCGGTCGGTCGCATCAGCCATGGTCGCCAGCCTACCAAACGATTGCCAATTAGAGGCTATTGCCATTTGACAGCTTTTGCCACTTAGTGGCAGATTATGGCCGGTCGCCCATCGCGGCGACCCATTACCCCGTTCTCTGCTCGAAAGGCGTCGTACTATGCGCGCATTGGTTGTCGACCATTCCGCTCCGCCCGGTTTGCGGATCGATCGAGTTCCCGACCCGCGACCGGCCCCGAATCAGGCGCTGATCCGAGTGACGGCAACCTCACTCAACTACGGGGAGGTCCGGTTCGGGCTGGCCGATGCCCCCGACGGCGCGGTTCTCGGATGGGATGCGGCCGGAATCGTGGAACGCACCGCCGCCGATGGATCGGGTCCGGCGGTCGGCACACTGGTGGTGACGCTCGGTGCGGACGGGGCATGGGCGGAACTGCGCGCGGTCGATACCGACCTGATCAGCGCCGTCCCCGCCCACGCGGACCCGGGTGCGATCAGCACCATTCCGGTAGCAGGTGCGAGCGCATTGCGGGCGTTGCATCGGCTCGGACCGATTCTGGGTCGGCGAGTACTGGTCACCGGTGCTGCGGGCGGCGTCGGACGGTATGCGGTCCAGCTCGCGCGGATGGGCGGCGCGCACGTCATCGCGGCTACCGGAAATCCAGCCGCACATGGTGCGAGCCTGGAGGCACTGGGGGCGGCCGAAGTCATCGCCGAGCCCGCGGCACTGCGCACTCCGGTTCACGGAGTGGTGGATATGGTCGGCGGTCGTCAGTTGGTCGATGCCTATCAGCGCCTGTCCGAAGGCGGCACGCTGGTCGCGCTCGGCCACTCCGCGGGTCAGGACGAGACGTTCCCATTCGGTGCGCTCTTCGGCGATCAAGGCCGCGACAACCGCTCGATCGTCACCTTCTTCCTGCTGTCGTGCCCGAATCTGAGCCCGGACCTGAACTGGCTCGCCACCCAAGTCGCCGCGGGAAACCTGGACCCCAACATCTCCTGGCGCGGCGACTGGACACAGGCAGCCGATGCGATCGACGCGCTCCTCTCCCGCCGCCTGCACGGAAAAGCAGTCCTGGATCTGCGTTGACATCGTCGATAACCCACACGCACCCGCCCGCTGCGCGACGCCGGCGCCGGTGCGTGTCAGGCACACCCTATGCAGCAGCTGCACAATGCCCTGTATAGCGGGTGTGCAGCTGCCACAACGAGTGCTGAGTACCGGCCTCGACACCGATTCGGTGCTGCTCGAGGCTGAATGGCCGGCTGATGAGCCAGCATTTCACTCGGCTCGATGACGGTGATCCGTCATGTGGGCACTACTTACTGGCGACCTTGCGGTAGCGCAGCAATGCCAACGGCACGACCACCACCAGGATGGCGAGAGAACACGCCACCGCGTATGCGATGCAGTGGTCGGCGGGCCAACCGGTTGGGGTGCCGAAGCTGGGTGGTGCGCCGTTGTCGAAGAGCTTCCGCCCGGCGGCGGAAACGGCGGTGATGGGGTTCCATTCGGCGACGGTGCACAGCGGACCGGGCAGCGATTCCGCCGAGATGAAGGCCGAGGAGATGAACGTCAACGGGAACAGCCAGATCAGGCCCGCGCTCTGGGCGACTTCGACGGTGGGTGAAAACAGACCGGTGATAGCCCCGACCCAGGACATGGCGAACGCGAACAGCAGAATTATCGCGAAAGCCAGTACGGCATCGACGATCCCGCCGTTGATCCGCCAGCCGACGATATACCCGCAGCCGACCATGACGGCCAGGCTCAGGATATTCACCGCCAGATCCGAGAGTGTGCGCCCCATCAGCACCGCCAGCCGCGACATCGGCAGCGTCCGCATGCGGTCGATGATGCCCTTCTCCAGATCACCCGCCAGGCCGACCGTGGTGAAGGCGGCGTTGAAAGCGACTGTCTGGGTGAAGATTCCGGCGAGCAGGAATTCGCGATACTGGCCGCCGCCGAGTGACGCGCCGAAGATGTAGGCGAAGAGGAAAACGAACATCAGCGGCTGGATCGTCGCGGTCACCAGCAGCGTCGGGACCCGCAGGATGGTCAGCAGATTCCGGTACGCCACGATGGCGCTGTCCCGGATGACCCGGGCGTGTGGTTGCCGAATCTCCGGTGGGGATTCGGCTTTCGCGGTCGATTCCGCTTCGTCGCGCGCGACTGCGGTGCTCATCAAGACAAGATCTCCTCTTGTGCATCGTCGATTTCCGGCTCGAGTTCGTGCGCGGCGGTACCGGTGAGGGACAGGAATACGTCGTCGAGACTGGGCCGGTGCACGCCGGCGTCGACCACGCACACCCCGGCGTCGTCGAGCCTGCGCAGCGCTTCGACCATGGTGCGGGTGCCGTCGGCGACCACGATGGAGACTTCGTCGGCGCCCAGATCGTGGGTCGGCTCACCGATACCGACCTGCGCGAGGATCGTCAGCGCCGGCAGCACATCCTGGCCCGGGGCCAGCGTGACGGTGAGCCGGTCGCCGCCGATGGAGGTCTTCAGCTCATCGGCCGAACCCTTGGCAATGACCCGCCCGCGATCGATGACCGTGATGCGGTCGGCGAGTTGGTCGGCCTCTTCCAGATACTGGGTGGTGAGCAGCACTGTGGTGCCGTCGTCGACGAGATCGCCGATGACGCGCCACATATCGAGACGGCCACGCGGATCCAGGCCGGTGGTCGGCTCGTCGAGCACCACCACCGCGGGCCGCGCCACCAATGCACCGGCGAGGTCGAGCCGTCGCGCCATCCCACCGGAATAGGTACCGGCGCGACGGTGCGCCGCATGGTCCAGGCCGAAAGTGTTCAGCAACTCCGCCGCACGAGAGGTGGCCTGCCGCTGCGACATTCCGTACAGCCGCGCCACCATGCGCAGATTCTCGTATCCGGTCAGGTTGGCATCGACCGCCGCGTACTGACCGGACAGCCCGATGCGCCGCCGCGCGGTCGCCGGATCGCGCAAGACGTCGATGCCCGCCACCCGCACCGATCCGGCACACGGCCGCAGCAGGGTGGTCACGATGCGCACCGTCGTCGTTTTGCCCGCGCCGTTGGGCCCGAGCAGTGCCATCACCGTGCCGGCCGGAATCTGTAGGTCGACCTCATCCAGCACCCGCACCCGGCCGTAAGTCTTGACCAGGCCGCGCACCTCCACCGCCAGACTCACGACACAACCTGCCGAGCCCTGGCCCCCGGCGCCCGCACTCTCGCCGGGCCTGCTACCGATTGCGCACAGCCTGTCGATCCACCGCATTCGTTCACGACTCGCTCCTGTTCCGCCCCTCGACATCGGCGTCCCGGCCCGCGCGGTCGTCGGCGATATCTCGCGCGAATCCGCCTCGGTAACACCGGGTTTCGTCGATGCGTGCGGGTGCTGTGTCGATGGATTGTTCGAAACGCTCTCTCATGACCGTGCCTCCTGCCCCGGTGCGCCTTCCAGGTGCTCGTCGAGCACCGGACCGATAACGGCGAGTGATTCCGGTGTCGTCATGGCCGAGTGTTTGCAGGGCAGGTCGTGGTTGTGAATGCTGCCGGTGACGAAAGGCGCCCACGCCGCGGCGCAGCGGGTCGGGTCGGTGCGGTTGGTCTCGTCATCGGCAGCGGTGAAGAACAGCAGATCACCGTCGAAGGTCCTGGGGCGGAAGCCGTGGGCCAGGACAGTGCCATTCGTATAGCCCGCGTAGAGGCGCTCCAGGTGTTCGACGGTCAGGGCGGCGAACGGGCCGGGACGCGAGCTCAGCAGTTCGGCGGCGTCGCGCAGGGTCATGCGCGGGTCGAGTTCGACGTCATCGGCGTCATTGCCGAATTCGCCGATGATCTCGGCCACCGTGGGGATCGCATGCTCGAGCCATTCGTCGGTGAGCTGGTAGCTGTCCATCATCGACAGCAGCGCGACCTGCTCGCCCGCCTCCTGCAGTTGGACCGCCACCTCGTGCGCGATCAGGCCGCCCAGCGACCAGCCGAGCAGGTGGTAGGGCCCTTCGGGCTGAATCGACTTGATATGCGCCACATAGTTTTCCGCGGCCTCGCCGATCGAATCGAACCCGTCCTCGCCCGCGACATGCGGTGCCTGCAATCCGTACACCGGGCGGTCCGCAGCCAGATGCGCGAGCAGGCCCGAGTAGCACCAGGACAGTCCGATCGCGGGATGGATGCAGAACAGCGGGGCCGGGCTCGCGGTGGTGCGGGCCCGAATCGGCAGTACCGGCTCCAGTGTCGCGGCGATGGCCGCACCGGGGTGACCGGCTCCGTCCAGCCGGGCCGCGATGGCGGCCGGGGTGGAGTCGCCGAACATCAGCTGCACCGGGAGATCGATCCCGTTGGCGCGCAGCTCTGCCACGACCTTCGTGGCCAGCAGTGAGTTGCCGCCGAGTTCGAAGAATCCGTCGTCGACACCTACCGTTTCGACGCCGAGCACCGTCGCGAAGGCTGCGCACAGCCGCACCTCGGTCGGGGTGGTCGGCGCCCG
Source organism: Nocardia sp. NPDC049526 (assembly GCF_044465765.1). Classification (NCBI taxonomy): domain Bacteria; kingdom Bacillati; phylum Actinomycetota; class Actinomycetes; order Mycobacteriales; family Nocardiaceae; genus Nocardia; species Nocardia sp. NPDC049526. The sequence continues at coordinate 150,493 of NZ_JBITMA010000014.1, forward strand.
ATAGCCCTCGCTCGCGCTGAAGACCGGTTCCGGCAACGCCTTTCGGTCGAGCTTGCCGACCGGGCTGAGCGGAACCTCGTCGATCAGCATGATCGATTGCGGCACCATGTAATTCGGTACCCGCTCGGCGAGATGTTCGGTGAGCTCGGCCGTGCTCGGCGTTGTTCCATCGCACGGCTTCACATACGACACCAACGCCGTCGCACCGGCGGGGGTCCGATAACCGATGGTCGTGGAGAACTCGACCGCGTCGTGGCGTGCGAGCGCGGCATCGATCTCGCCGAGTTCGATGCGGAAGCCTCGAATCTTCACCTGATGGTCGGTGCGGCCGAGGTATTCGATTTCGCGGGCCGAGTCGGAGCTGGGCCCGAACCAGCGCACGAGATCGCCGGTGCGATACATCCTTTCACCCGGCTTGCCGTAGGGATTCGCGATGAACCGCTGCGCGGTCAGCCCCGGCCGGTTCAGATAACCCCGTGCCAGCGCACTACCCGCTAAATGCAGTTCACCGGTCACCCCGACCGGCGCGGGATGCAACCGCCCATCGAGGATGGTCGCGTTGACGCCGCGGATCGGCCCGCCGATTGTGATCGGCTCGCCTGGAGTCATGGGTTGGGAGATCACCGTGACAATGGTGGTCTCGGTCGGCCCGTACGCGTTGTACAGATTGCGTCCGGGTGCCCAGCGCGCGACCACCTCCGACGGCAGCGCCTCGCCGCCCACCAGCACATGCGCCAGCTCGGTGACGCCGGTCGGATCGACCGTGCCCAGTGCCGAGGTGGTGATGAACGCGTGCGTGATCCCCTCGTCGATGAACACCCTGCCCAGTTCGGCCCCGCCGACCACGCCCGGTGGCGTGATCACCAGCGTCGCCGCACCACCGAGCGCGAGCAGCAGGTCGAGCATGGCGGCGTCGAAGCTCGGCGTCGCGAAATGCAGGACCCGGCAACCGGGGTGCACCTCGAACCGCTCCGCGGTCTCCGCGGCGAAGTTCGACAGGCCACCGTGGGTAACCACGACGCCCTTCGGTGTGCCGGTCGAGCCGGAGGTGTAGATGACGTATGCCGGATTGTCCACCCGCAGCACGCGGGTCCGCTCGCTCGTCCTGATCGGCGCGTCGGATGTATCCAGCACCCGACCACGGAATTCGGCATTGTCGAGCACGATCCACTCGGCATCGCCCGGCATCTGGTCGCGGTGCTCGGCCAGCGTGATGCCCAGTGCCGCACCGGAATCGGTGAGCATATGGGAGATCCGCTGCGCCGGATACAGCGGGTCGACCGGCACGAATGCCGCACCCGCCTTGGCCACCGCCAGCATCGTCGCCACCGATTCGACCGAACGCGGAATCCCCAGCGCCACCAGCGTTTCCGGGCCGACCCCGCGTTCGATGAGCACCCGCGCCAGCCGGTTTGTCCACCGGTCGAGCGCGTCGTAGCTCACCTGGGTGTCGCCCGAGCACAGCGCGATGGCCTTGCGATCGACATTCGCCGCGTTCTCGAACACCTCGGGGAAGGTGACCGGCCGGTCCGCCTCCGCGCCGCGCACCGGAGCAAGCCCGGACCATTCGGCAGGATCGAGCAGCTCCAGATCGCCCACGGCGGTGGTCGGATTCGCGGCGACGCCGGTGAGCAGCCGGACCAATCGCCTGCCGAGCCGCTGGGCGGTCTCCTCGTCGAACAGATCGCTTGCGTAGTTGACCGACAGGTTGATGCCGCCGGGTTCCCTTGTGCCGGTGTGCGATTCGGTCAGTGTGAACTGCAGATCGAACTTCGCGATACCGGTGTCGACATCCTCCGATTCGATGCGCAGCCCGGGCAGGTCGAGCACCCGCACCGGGTGGTTCTGCACCGAGAGCATCACCTGGAACATCGGGTGATGGGCCTGCGAGCGGGCCGGATTCAGCACCTCGACGAGCCGCTCGAACGGCAGGTCCGCATGCGCGAACGCATCCAGATCGATATCGCGCACGGCGTGCAACAGGTCGGTGAACCTGGCGTCCGGATCGATCCGGGTGCGCAGCACCAACGTGTTGACGAACATGCCGACCATCCGATCCAGCTCAGGGTGGCCGCCACGGCCGGCGATCGGCGTGCCGACGGTGATGTCGTCGGTCGCGGTCATCCGGTGCAGCAGTACCGCGAGGGCGGCGTGCAGCAACATGAACATGCTGACGTTGTTGCTGGTGGCAATCGTCCGCAGTTCCCGATGGGTCAATGCGTCGATCGGGCACTCGACGATGCCGCCGCGATAGGTCGGCGCGGGCGGACGCGGCCGGTCCGTAGGCAGGTTCAGCAGCTCCGGAATTCCGGCCAGAGTATGCCGCCAGTAGTCGAGCTGGCGGTGCACCACCGAATCGGGATCATCCTCGGTGCCGAGCGTATCCTGCTGCCAGAGCGTATAATCCGCGTACTGGATCTCCGATTCCGGCCAGTCGGGCGTCTTCTGCTCGCATGCGGCCGCATACGCGGCGGCCACATCGGCGGCCAGCGGTGCCAGCGACCAACCGTCCATCGCAATGTGATGGACGACCAGGACCAGAACGTGCTCGGTCGACTCCCCCGGTGTCGTTTCGGTTGATCCGTCCGGGTCGATCGTGATGAGCGCGGCGCGTATCGGCACGGTCGACGCGAGATCGAATCCCGGAGTCGCGAAATCCTGTACGGCACCGGGTATTTCCGCGAGCGGCATCGTCGCGGCGAACAGCGCGACGGCCGCGTCGGCTGGATCGAGAATCTGCTGCGTGGGTACCCCATCGATCTCCGGGAAGACCGTCCGCAGCGTCTCGTGCCGCTGCTGCACCGCATGCAATGCCCGCACCAGCGCATCGACATTCAGCCGGCCGCGCAACCGCAGCACCACGGGGATGTTGTAGGCCCCGGTGGCATGACCCGCGCTGTTGCCGATCTGGTTGAACCGGTTCAGGAACCACAGTCGATACTGTGCCGCCGACAACGGAATCCGCGCGGGCCGATCACGGCGTACCAACTCGGGCCGGGCGTCGGCACCGGGTCCGGAACCGAGCAGCGTCGCGAGTTCGGCAACCGTCGGCATGGTGAAGACGGTGCGCACCTCGAGCCGGGTATTGGTCGCCGCGGCCAGCCGGGCCACGAGTTGGGTTGCCAGCAGCGAATTTCCGCCGATATCGAAGAAGCTGTCGTCGGCGCTCACGCCCTCGACACCGACCAACTCACCCATCACCTCGGCGACCAGCCGCTCGGCGGCGGTCGCGGGTGCGCGCAGCGCCGTGCGCACGGTCAGCTGCGGTTCCGGCAGTGCGGCGACGTCCAACTTGCCGGTCGGGGTCAGCGGAATCCCGTCCAGCACGGTGATACTCACCGGAACCATATGTGCGGGAAGCTGTTCGGCGACACGGGCGCGCACCGCGTCGACATCCGGTGTGATGTCGTCGACGGGCTGGATGTACGAGACGATCTGATCCGCGCCCGCGATATGGCGCACCTCGGTGTGCGCGAACCGCACGTGTTCATGTGCGGCGAGCGTATTGGTGATCTCGTTGAGTTCGATGCGGAAGCCGCGCACCTTCACCTGATGGTCGCTGCGACCCAGGTAGACGATCTCGCCCCGGGCATTCCAGCGCACCACGTCACCGCTGCGGTACATCCGCGACCCCGGCGGTCCGAAGGGGTCGGCGACGAATCGCGTCGCGGTGAGCTCGAACCGGTCGAGATACCCACGTGTGATGCCGAATCCGCCGAGGTACAGGTCGCCGGGCACGCCGACCGGCACCGGACGCAGCCGCTCGTCGAGCACCAGCGCCCGCGCACCGCGCACCGGGGTGCCGATGGTGATCGGTTCGCCGATCGCCATCGGCTCGGAGATCGTGATGACGACGGTGGTTTCGGTCGGCCCATATCCGTTGAACATCTGCCGTCCCGGAGCCCAGCGGGCCACCAGATCTGGACCAAAGGCCTCGCCGCCCACCATGACCGCGCGCAGGCTCGGCAATGACCACCGCTCCCGATCAATGGTGGCCAGCGCGGCCGGGGTGATGAACGTGTGGGTGACGCGTTCGCGCTCGATCAGCGCGGCGAGTTCGTCGCCGCCGTAGACATCCGGCGGGACGATCACCATGGTCGCACCGGATCCGATCGCGAGCAGCAGATCGAAAATGGCCGCGTCGAAGCTCGGGGAGGAGAAGTGCAGTGTGTGCGAATCCTTGTCGATCCGCATCCGCTCGCGGACCTCGTCGCCGAAGTTCGACAGACCGCTGTGCGTGACAGCCACGCCCTTGGGCTTGCCGGTCGAGCCCGAGGTATAGATCACATAGGCCAGATCGGTGATCTCGACCGGACGATGCCGTTCGTAGTCGTCGACCATGCAGTCGTCGAATTCGTCCAGTTCCTCGATGAATTCGGGAGCATCGAGCAGCAGCCAGTCGGTGCCCGCTGTCGCGGGCAGCCGATCGGCGTGCTCGGCCAGCGTGACACCCACCGTGCACCCGGAGTCGACCAGCATGTGCCGCACGCGGTCGGCCGGATAGTTCGGATCCACCGGCACGAATGCGGCGCCGGATTTGGCGACCGCGAGCATCGTGATGACCGAGTCGACCGAGCGGGTCAGACCGAGCGCCACCCGGTCCCCCGGGCCGAGCCCGCGCTCGATCAGTGCCCGTGCCAACCGATTCGAGCGCCCGTCGACCTCGGTGTAGGTCAGCGAGGTTCCGCTCGCGCGAATTGCCGTTCGCTGCGGATACATATGCGCGGTCGCGGTGAAGTACGCGGCCAGTGTGCACTGCGGCGTGGTCGCGCCGCCGATGGCCGGGGTGAGCCGGCGTCGCTCGAATTCGGTGCGCACGTCGATATCGCGGACCAACGCCTGCGGCGCGGCGGTAATGGCCGCCAACACCGCAAGAAACCGATCAGCCAATGTTTTGACCGTCGCCGCATCGAAAAGCTCTGCGGCATACACGAATTCGAAGCCGCGCTGCGACGTGTCCGGTCCGGCTTCGCGGGCGCCGGTACCGACCCGCAGCTCCAGCTCGAATTTGGCCAGCGCGATATCCAGTTCCTCGGCACGCAACGCGAGGTCGGGCAGTTCGAGTGCGGGAACCGGCCCGTCCTGCACCGTCAGCGCCACCTGGAACAGCGGATGGCGACTGCCACCGCGTGTGTCGCGCCCCAGCTCCTTGACGATGCGTTCGAACGGAATGTCCGCATGCGCCATGGCAGCCAGCTCGTTGTCCCGATCCGCGCGCAGCAGCGTCGCGAACGGGACATCCGGGTCGACGTCCGAGCGCAGCACCAGCGTGTTGACGAACATGCCGACCAGCTCGTCGAGTTTGGTATCGGTGCGCCCCGCGACCGGCGTGCCGATCACGATATCCCGACCGCCGGTAATGAACCGCAGCATGACCGCGAGGGCCGAACGCAGCACCATGAACATGCTGACGCCCTGTTCGCGCGCGAGTTCGGCAAGTGCGCGCTGCACCGGCTCGGGCACGGTGAAGCGGACCGAACCCGCCTCCTGCGTCGGCGCGGCCGGCCGCAGCCGATCGTAGGGCAGTGGCAGTTCGTCCGGCAGATCCGCCAGTGCGGTGCGCCAGTAGGCGAGTTGCTCGCCCGCGAGACTGTCCGGATCGGCCTCGTCACCGAGGTAGGCGCGCTGCCACAACCCGAAATCGGCGTACTGCACCGGAAGCGGTGTCCAATCGGGTGCGACACCCTCGCGCCTTGCCACGTAGGCAGCGGCCAGATCCCGGGTCAGCGGGCCGAGCGACCAACCGTCGGCGGCGATGTGGTGCACCACGATACCGAGCAGATGACGCCGAGAGTCGGTGCGCAGCAAAGCGATCCGCAGTGGGATGTCCTTGGTGAGATCGAATCCGCTGCGGGCCATGGCACGCAGTGTCTGCTCGGCGGCGCCCTCGTCGGTCGCGACCGGCTCGACCACCGGCATGGCCTTGGCGGTGGGCAGCACCGACTGCTGGGCGCCGAGATTGTCCTGGGGAAACACCGTGCGCAGCACCTCGTGCCGCTCGACCAGATCGGTCAGCGCCGCCCGCAGTGCCGCCGCATCCAGATCGCCGTCGATCCGAATGACGAATGCGATGTTGTAAGCGCTCGATTCGGGTGAGAATCGATTGAGGAACCACAGTCGCTGCTGGGGCAGCGACAATGGAATGCGTCCCGGACGTGGGGTATGCACAGCCAGCGCCACCCGTTGCGTCCGGGGCGCTTCCGTTATCCGTTCCGCGATACCGGCTACCGTCGGTGCCTCGAAGATCAGCCGCACCGGCAGGTCTACGCCGAATTCCGCGTGCAGTGCGGCGGCGAGGCGGGTGGCGAGCAGCGAGTTGCCGCCCACCTCGAAGAAGCTGTCCTCCGCGCCCGTCATCGGATGGCCGAGGACTTCACCGAACGCGGCGGCGACCCGCAGCTCCAGCAGCGTCCTCGGGGCACGCGAGGAACCCGCCGCCGCGAAAACAGGTGCGGGCAGAGCCTTTCGGTCCAGCTTGCCGGCCTGGGTGACCGGCATCTCGTCGAGTACGGCAATCGAGGCAGGCACCATGTAGCCGGGCAACCGCTGACGCGCGGTCTCGGCGATAGCGGCGGCCTCGATCGGTTCGTCCGCGGTCACATACGCGACCAAGCGGTGCTGGCCGTGTTCGTCGGTGTGCACGACGGTGAGCACGGCGCGCACACCCGGATGGGCGCGCAGCACATGGTCGATTTCGCGCAGTTCGATGCGGAAGCCGCGGATCTTGATCTGGTCGTCGGCCCGGCCGAGGAAGCGCAGTTGTCCGGTCGGATCCGAGACCACGAGATCGCCGGTGCGGTACATCCTCTCACCGCGCCGACCGTGCGGGTTGGCCGGGAAGCCCTGTGCGGTAAGGCCATATCGGCCCAGGTAGCCGCGGGCCAGCCCGGGGCCGGACAGGTAGAGCTCGCCCGGGGTGCCCGGTGGCACCGGATGCAGTCGACCGTCCAGCACGAACAGTCGCATGCCGCGCACCGGCATGCCGAGCGGCACCGGGCGACCCGCCTGCATCGGACCGCTGGCGGTGGCGGCGACGGTGGCCTCGGAAGGCCCGTACATATTGTGGATGCGGTGCCCGGCCGACCACCGCTCGACCAGTTCCTCCGAGCACGCCTCACCGCCGACGATGACGGCCTCGAGCTCGTCGAGACCCTCTTCCGGCACGGTGGCCAGCGCGGCCGGGGTGATAAAGGCATGGGTGACCCGCTCCGTGCGCAGCAGATCGGCGAGTTCCGTACCGCCGTACATGCCCGCGGGTGCGATGACGATGGTGGCGCCCGCCGCGAACCCGAGCAGGATCTCCAGCACCGACGCGTCGAAGCTGGGCGAGGAAAAGTGCAGCGTGCGTGCCGAATCCGTGACACCGAACAGATACATCTGTTCCTGTGCCAGCGATGCGATACCGGCGTGGGTGACGACGACGGCCTTGGGCTTTCCGGTTGAACCCGAGGTGTAGATCAGGTAGGCCGGATATCCGGTGCGCAGCGGGTAGTGGCGGTCCGCATCGGTGACGGGATCGGTTGAGTAGCGGGCAGATTCGGCGGCCAGTTCATCCGAGCCGAGTACCAGCCAATCGACATAGTGCTTGCGGTGCTTACCGCCTCCGGCGGGCCAGGCGGGCATGGTGGCCAGGGATTCCGGCACGGTCAGCCCGAGCATGGCACCGGAATCGGCGATCATATGCCCGATCCGCTCGGCCGGGTAGCTCGGATCGATCGGCACATATGCCGCACCGGTTTTCGCCACGGCCCAGATGGCGGCGATGGAATCGAGGCTGCGCGGCAGGGCGATCGCCACCACGACCTCAGGTCCGGCGCCGTGTTCGATCAGCGTGCGCGCCAAGCGGTTCGACATCTCGTCGAGTTCGCGGTAGCTGGTGTCGACGCCCTCGTAGCGCACGGCGGTCGCATCCGGCAGCCGCTCGGCGATGTCGGTGAACAGCTGCGCCAAGGTGATCGAGGGCTCGCCCGGAGCACCAGCGATCGGCGCGAGCTTCGCGGCCTCGCGCCGGTCCAGGATCTCCAGATCGCCGACCGGTCGATTCGGCTCGGCGACGACGGCACTGAGCACGGCGATGAACCGGCGGGCGAACGATTCGACGGTCCGCTTGTCGAAAATATCGGTGGCATAGCCGAATTCGGCGTGCAGCGGACCGTCGGTGATACCGTCGTGCAGTTCCAGCTGCAGATCGAATTTGGCGATATCGGCGGCAATCGGCAGCACCTGCGCCACTACACCGGGCAGATCGATGCTCAGATCCGGTGCGCGGTCATAAGACAACATCACCTGGAACAGCGGATGCCGGGCGGCGGAGCGCTCCGGGTTGACGAGTTCGACCAGCCGCTCGAACGGCACATCCGCATTGGCGAAGGCATTGAGATCGGTTTCGCGGACCACATCGAGCATCTGGTCGAATCCGGCGGCCGGATCGACCTCGGTCCGCAACACCAGCGTATTGACGAACATGCCGACCAGATCGTCGAGCGCCGGATCCGAGCGGCCCGCGATCGGGGTGCCGATGGCGATATCGGTGCTCGCGCACAGCCGCGCGAGCAGCGTGGCCAGTACGGCGTGCAGCACCATGAACATGCTGACACCCCTGCTGGCCGCGAGTTCGCCTGCGGCACGGCGGATCTCGGGTGCGATGGTGAACTCCACCCGCCCGCCGTCGGTCGAGCGACGCAGCGGGCGCGGACGGTCCAGCGGCAGGTCGAGCTGATCCGGCAGGCCGGTGAGGGCCGTGCGCCAGTAGGCGAGCTGACGACTCAGCGCACTCGCCGGATCGGTTTCGTCGCCGAGCAGTTCGCGCTGCCACAGGGCGAAATCGGCGTACTGCACCGGCAGCGGGGTCCACTGCGGTGCGATGCCCTTCGCACGCGTGGCTACCGCGGCCATCAGATCCCTGGCCAGCGGTGCGATCGACCAGCCGTCGCCGCAGATGTGGTGCAGCACGATGAGGAATACGTGCCGATCCGGTCCGGTGGTCCACAGGGCCACCCGGATCGGGGCCTGACTGCGCAGATCGAAGCCGTATCCGGCGAACTCCTCGGCGAGTTCCTGCACATCGGCGCCGGTGGCGTCGATCGCGTCCAGGGTGAGCGGGATATCGGTGGCCGGATGCACGAGCTGGTACGGCCCTTCCGGAGCATCCGGGAAGGTGGTGCGCAGGGATTCGTGCCGTTCGATCACATCGACGAGTCCGGCACGCAGCGCCACGAGATCGATGGGTCCATCGATCTCGACGGCCAGCGGCATGTTGTAGGCGGCGGCATGTTCGGCGAAGCGATTGAGGATCCACAGCCGCTGCTGAGCCAGCGACAGCGGAATCCGTTGCGGCCGTTCGGCCGGTACCAGCTTCGGAGAGGATGCATCCGGGTTGTGGGCGGCGAAGCGCTCGATCAACGCGGCGATGGTCGAGGCCTCGAACAGGTCGCGGATGGTCAGTCCGGTACCGAGGGCGGCATTGATCCGCGCGACCGCGCGGGCGGCGATCAGTGAATTGCCGCCGAGATCGAAGAAGCCGTCCTCGACACCGATTCCATCGATGCCGAGAACTTCACCGAAGATACCGGCGAGCACCCGCTCCACCTCGGTGCGGGGCTCGGCGGTGAGGTGGCCGGACGGGCGGGCGGCGATGGGTTCTGGCAGCGCCTTGCGGTCGATCTTGCCGTTCGCGCTCAACGGTAGTTCGCCGAGCACCATCAGTACCGAAGGCACCATGTAGCTCGGCAGGGTGCGACGCAAGGCGTTCAGCAGCGCGGTGCTGTCCAAGTGGTCCGAAAAGGCCGGGGCGGCAACGGCATAGGCGACGAGTTCGTCGCCGGTGCGGCCGCGATGGGCGACGCAGACCGCGCGGGCGACCCGTTCGTCGGCCAGCAGCGCCGCCTCGATCTCGCCGAGTTCGATGCGCAGACCACGGATCTTCACCTGGAAGTCGCTGCGACCCAGGTATTCGAGGACACCTCGACCCGAATCGCCTTGGTGGTCACCGAGATCCGGCTCGCCCTGCCAGCGCGCCAGATCGCCGGTGCGGTACATCCGGGTGCCCGGGGTGAACGGGTTGGCCACGAAACGATCAGCGGTCAACCGAGATTGGCCGAGGTAACCGCGCGCCAGTTGGACACCCGCGAGATATAACTCGCCGACGACCCCCGGGGGCACCGGCCGCAGGCGTGCGTCCAGGACGTAGGTCTGGGTGTTCCACACCGGCGAGCCGATCGGCACGGTATCCGGGTCGGCCGGGCACGGCCAGTAGGTGACGTCGACGGCAGCCTCGGTCGGCCCGTACAGATTGTGCAGTTCCGGCCCGTGCAGGGCGGCGTGGAAATCACGGACGGTGGCCGCGGGCAACGCTTCACCGCTGCAGAACACCCGGCGCAGCGTGGTGCAGTCGCGCACATCGGTATCGGTGACGAACACCGAAAGCATGGATGGCACGAAATGGGCGACGGTGATGGACTTTTCGGCGATCGTCCGGGCCAGGTAGCCGGGATCGCGATGTCCGTCGGGGGTCGCGACAACGAGTCGCGCACCGATCTGCAAGGGCCAGAAGAACTCCCAGACCGAGACGTCGAAGGTGTCCGGGGTCTTCTGCAGCACCGCGTCGGTGCCGTCCAGCGGATATTCGTACTGCATCCAGCGCAGCCGGTTGACGATCGCGGCGTGAGTCACACCGACGCCCTTGGGTTTTCCGGTCGATCCCGAGGTGAAGATCACGTACGCGAGATGATCGGCACGCAGTGGGGAGAGACGGTCGGTGTCGGTGATCGGACGGGCATCGAAATCCGTGAGGTCGACGGTATCCATCGCGACCGTGTCCGCACCCGACGGCAGCGCGAGTTCGTCTCGGGCCGTGGTCAAAACACAGACCGGATCGGCCTGTTCGAGGATCTGTTCGATCCGCTCGACCGGATGATCCGAATCCAGCGGCAGGTACGCCGCGCCCGCCTTGACGATCGCGTACATGCCCACGATGAGTTCGAGGCTGCGCCGCAGGCACAGGCCGACCACCTTCTCGGGGCCCGCGCCGCGCGCGATCAGCAGTCGGGCCAATTGGTTGGCCCGCTCGTCGAGTTCGCGGTAAGTCAGTGTCTCGTCACCGAATTCGAGCGCGACCGCATCCGGGCAGATCATCGCGCGATCGGCGAACAGGCCGGACAGGGTCCCCTGCTGCGGCGCGGTCTCGGTGGCGTTCCAAGTGTGCAGCACGCGCTCGCGCTCGTCATCGGTGATGGCGATGAGACTCTCGGCGTGCGTATCGGGATCGGCGACGAGGAATCGGGTCAGGAAGTCCAGGAACCGGCCGTGGTGCGCCGCGACCTCGGACTCCGCGTAGAGCCGCGGATTGGCCTCGAAGTCGATATGGACACGACCGCCCTCGCCGTTGTACAGATTGATGGACAGATCCTCGACCGGGCCGGTGGCCAGCACATGCAGCGACCCGAGCAGACTGCCGAACTTCAGCTCGTCGTGGAACAGCATGATGTTGACCATCGGGCCGAAGAACCCGCGCGCATCGCGGGAGTAGCCGCAATCGCGGCGGATGTCGTCGTGCCGGTAGCGCTGGTGCCGCAGCGCTCCGGTGATCTGCAATTCGGCGGCGCGCACCACATCGCGGACGGTGGTATCGGCATCGAAGCGCACCCGGATCGGCACCACATTCGAGACCACGCCGGCGGAGCGGCGCAGCGCGACCGTGGTCCGCGCCGATACCGGCAGGCTCAGCACCACGTCGGGATTGCCGGTCACCGAGCGCACGTAGGCGGCCAGTGCGGCGACGAACATCGTCGAGCTGTGGGTCTCGAGTTCGGCCGTTGCCGCGTTCATAGCTGCCTCGGCGCGTACGTCGAGGACCGCGCAAGCACGCCGCCGCCCCGCGTCGGGGGCGGCGGTGAGGCCGTTCACGTTGGACAGAGTCATCGGTCCACCCGCGCCCGCTAATTGCTCGAGCCAATAGTCGCGGTCGTTGCGGAACCGGCTGGAGTCGCGGTATGTGGATTCGTCCGCATAGATTTTGGCCAGCGGCGCGGCCCGAGATGCCTCGGGTTCGGTGCGGTTCTCCACCGCCGTATAGATCTCCGCGGTGCGGGTGAGTGCGTTCATCGCGCCGTAGCCGTCGATCACGATGTGATGGCCGCGTGCATACCAGATGTAGTCGGACTCGCCGGTCCGCAGCACTATGTTCGTAGTGAGTGGGTCCCGCTCGAAGTCGATCGGCGAACTGGCGTGCTCATTCATCCAGCGCAGCGCGGCAGCGTGCGGATCAGGCTCGTCGCGCAGATCGATCCGGCCCCAGCCGGGGCGGCGGGCGTGGTCGATCACCTGATGCGGGACACCGTCGATCTCGATCAGCCGCACATGTCCGACCTGTGTTTCGACACCGAACCGTTCGATCGAGTACAGCAGGCGTCCGACGTCCAAGTCTCCGTGGATCTCGACATACTGCGCAATGGTCAGCGGGACATCCGGGCGGATACGTTGGGCGTACCAGAGGGCTGTTTGCGCCGGCGACAGTGCGAATGGTTGTGCCGAGAATTCACCGGAAGAGCATTGGTCGACGCGATCCGTGGCCAATGACTTCATCAATCACTCCTTCTGCCGCTGTTGATGCACAACTCCCCGAGCACCGCCACCGCAGGCGCGCACGCGCCAGCCGTAGGACGTGATCCACGCCCATAGATTCGGAGCATCGAATGCAACGGATGGCCAGCGTTGCGGATTTGTTTCACTTCGAACGACGTTGGCAGCAAGGCACTTTCACAAGCAACATTCCCGCAAACTCTCCAAATTTGCGGCTTGAGCGGCATGAACACCGGAAAACGACGACTTACACCAGCCTGTTTTTGCAAGCTGGCGAACTATACGCTAACGCCCGGAGCCGACCAAAAGATGGTTTCGCAGCCCCGAAACATACCGATTGTTTGGTTAGGGAAAAGCCCTACTCATCGCGCTCAACCGATCTGGCGAGCTCAGCCGACCGGCTGGTCCATGGTGGCCTGGTCGTTCGCGTACCTACCGCGGTTCTTTCGCCGCCGGATAACTGCCACCACGACGGCAGCACCGGACAGGATAACCGAGAGAAGTTCCGCTTCGGCGCCGAATCGGGTCGCGAGTGTCGTGTCGCTCCGCAACGGCAGTTCGGCGACCAGCGCGGCGGGCACGAACTTGGGTGTCTGCTGCTGGACTGTGCCATCCGCGGTGATGATGGCGCTGACACCGGAGGTGGCGGCGACCACGAGGGCGCGGCCGTGTTCGACGGCACGGACCCGGGACATGGCCAGCTGCTGATAGGTCATCTCGCTGTCGCCGAAGGTGGCGTTATTGGTAGGCACGGTCAGCAATTGGGCGCCCGCGTGCATGGAATCGCGGAAGGCGCGGTCGAAGGCGACCTCGTAGCAGGTCGCGACGCCGATATCGATGCCACCGCCGTAGCGACTGCTTGCAGGTCGCTCGAAAGGCTCGGCGCGGACGGTGCCGTCGCCGTTGCCCGGGACGAAGTATCCGGCGCGGTCGGCGTACTCGGAGAACAGGCGGAAGAAGCTGCGCATCGGCAGGTATTCACCGAACGGCTGGATGATCTTCTTGTCGTGCCGCTCCCCCGGACCGGCCGCACCGTTCCAGACGATGACCGAATTCGTCGTCGTGCGATCGCCGTTCACCAGTACGGCGCCGACGAGTATCGGCGCGCCGATCTGCTCGGACGCCTCGGTGATCTCCGCGGCCGCGTCGGCGTTGCGCAGCGGGTCGATATCCGATGAGTTCTCCGGCCAGATCACCACGTCCGGCTTGCGCGCCTGCCCCTGCGCGACTGCTCGAGCCAATTCCTCGGTGCGCCGGACGTGGTTGTCGAGTACAGCGCGTCGCTGGGCATTGAAGTCCAGCCCGAGCCGCGGCACGCTGCCCTGGATGGCGGCGACCGTGATCGTCCGGTCGCCCTCCTCCGGGCCGGGCAGCGCGGTCCGGAGGATCGCTCCGGTGACCGGGATGGTAACCAAAGTCGTCGCCGCGGCGATAATTCCGATGCGGGTCGTGGTGGTACGGCCCGTCTGAGCGGGCGATTGATCGTCCGTCGGCACGACCGTCACGCGAGTCCACACGTACACCAGCACTGCCGCCGCCGCGGTTCCGGTGAGCGCCACCGCGAATCCGATGAGCGGCGCGCCCCCGACCATGGCCAGCGAGAGGTACCACCCGTCGGCCTGACCGAACGCCAAACGCCCCCACGGGAACCCGCCGAACGGAAAGCTCGATCGCAGCCACTCGGTGGCCGTCCACGTCAACGCCACCCACACCGGCCACCCCGGCAGCGAATACAACAACCGCGCAAATAGCCCGAATAGTCCTATATATAAGGAACACACCGTCGATAACGCGAGCCACGGCACCGGCCCGACGTAGATCCCGGTCCACGGCAACAGCGGCACGAAGAACGCCAGCCCCGCCAGGAACCCGTACCCGAACCCTCCACGCATCCGCGCGGCGCCGCGTATGGTCAGCGTCAGCACCACGATCCCGATAGGCGCAAGAAACCAGAACGGCCGCGGCGGAAAACTCCCGAAAATCAACAGCCCCGACACCACCGCCGCGACCGACCGACTCAGCACCGGATACCGACCGAGCGCGACCGCCACGCGGCGCAGAGCCGCGCCGGGTGTTTCAGGCTTCATGGATAGTGACTCCGCGGTGGACGGTACGTAGGCAGGTGGGCAGGGAGGCGTCGGGGTCGAGCGGAGGTAGGCCGGGGACCCTGGAGCGCGGATCAGTGGACCAGCGCTGGACGGTGTCGGCGGCTGCTGCGACGACGAGGTCGGCGGCGTCCCAGATCGCGTAGGAGGCGGGAGCTCCCGGGACCAAGGTGCCCGCGACGCCGTCGCGGATGCCACCCGCGCGCCAGGCCCCGCGGGTGGCAGCGGCAAAGGCGGCACGAGGTGAGAGACTGTGGCCGGGGGTGCGGTGGTTGGCCGCGGCGCGGACCGCCGACCAGGGATCGAGTGCGGTAACCGGTGCGTCCGAGCCGATGGCGAGGGCGATGCCCGCCGCGGCCATGGCCGCGAAGGGATTCAGGGTGGCGGCGCGTTCGGAGCCGAGGCGGGAGGCGTACATGCCGTCCGGGCCGCCCCAGGTCGCGTCGAAACCCGGTTGGACACTGGCGATTACGCCCCAGGCGGCCAGTTTCGCGATCTGATCGGCATCGATCATCTCCGCATGCTCGACGCGGTGCGCGCGGGATGCGACGGCCGGGCCGCCGAGTCCGTCGACCACCTGTCCGAATCCGGCGACGACAGCGTCCATCGCGGCATCACCGATGACGTGGAATCCGGCCTGAATGCCCGCCTCGGTGCAGGCACGCACATGCGCGGCGATCGTGTCGGCGTCGAGGTAGCCGAGACCGGTTCCGGCGTCGTCGGCATAGGGCGCGCGCAACCGAGCGCTGTGCGAGCCGATCGAACCGTCCACGAACAGGTCGCCGCCGAGCGCGTGCACCCCGAGTTCGGCGACCAGCGCCCGCGCCTCGTCCGCGGTGCGCACCGCCGCACCCCAATAGGCCCGGACTTCGACACCGTGCTCGAAGTCGAGTAACTCACGAATATCGGTGCGACCGGCTATCTCCGGTCCCCCGCATTCGTGTACCGCCACGACACCGTGCGCGGCTGCCGTATCCAGTGCGGCCTTGCGCGCCCGATCCCGTTGTGCGCGATCCAATCCCGAGAGCACCGCGGTGCGCACCAGATGGTGCGCTTCGGCGCGCAGGGGCGCACCGCGCGTGAAACCCGAGGCGGCGGTGACTTCCGCAGTCAACAACCCCGACGACACCACCGCCGAATGCGCATCCACCCGTGACAGATACACCTGTCGCCCCGGCTGCACCGCCGCGTCGAGTTCCTCGACCGTCGGCGGCCGACCTTCCGGCCATCCGGTCTCGTCCCAGCCGTCGCCGAGAATCGCGCCGTCGGGATGCGACGCCGCGAATACGCGCAGCAGTTCCAGGCAGTGTTCGAGTGAACGCGCCACCGACAGATCGAGGCCGGTCAGTTTCAAGCCCAGCGCCGTGACGTGCACGTGCGGATCGACGAATGCCGGTGCCACGAAAGCACCGTCGAGGTCGATGATCTCCGCATCCGGATGCAGCGCGCGTCCCGGTTGCTCGGCGCCCAGCCACACCACAGTGCCGTCGGTCACGGCCATTGCCGTCGCGTCGGGTGAACTCGAACTGTAGAAACGACCGCCGATCAGCAACTGGGTACTCACGAGAGACCAGTCTGCCGTATGGGTGTTTCAGTCCGTCGAGTCGGACAGCCTCCGCCCCGTAGCGACTGCTTGCAGGTCGCTCTAAAACGTCGGCGGCGAAACGTCCGCGGGTTGTGCGAGCACTGCCATGACCTCCGCGTATTTCGGCGGCGCGCCGCCGGGTGCGGCTCGCATACCCGCCTCCACCGCGATCAGTTCCAGCCGCAGTGCCGCAGCCGTGAATCCGGAAATCGACTGTCCCGCAGCCGCCGCGGCCTGCCGCACCGCCGCTGCCAGCTCCTCACTCACCGTGACGGTGAGCTCTTCGGTCGCCATCCGGCCACCCTAGTCCTTTGATCCGTCTTACGAAATGGGCACGAGGGTGATAGTTGGCACGGTTTATGTAAGAGACCAGGCGTGAACCCGGTCAGCCGACTGCCACTTTCGAGCGACCGGCAAGCGGTCGCTACGGGAGAGCGGGGCGAGTCGAGGGGCGGGGGTCGTCGTACCACTCGCTGACAACCGCGCCGTCGACCACATCGTCACCGTCGATGATCACGCCGCGATACGGCATCGCGGCGGCCAGACGGCTGAAGCGGCGCGCGGCGAACGCGGCGACCAGCGGACGGACCAGGAAGCGGGTCGGCGGCAGCAGCAGGAGCAGCCCGAAGAACGAGGTGACCAGGCCCGGGATGAACATCAGGAACCCGCCCGCGGCGACGAGCGCGCCGTCCGCGACCGCGGTGCCCGGGTTGATCTCCCCGCGTCCGGCGCGCCGGAATTGTTCGAAAACGCGACGGCCCTGGGAGCCGATGAGCAGCATGCCCGCAGCGGAACCGGCGATGAGCAGCAGGATGGTCGGCATCACACCGATGAGCTGGCCGACGCCGATCAGCGCGGCGATCTCGACGATGATGTAGAGCACGAACAGTACGGCGGGCATGGCGATCCTTTCGGACGATCTACCCGGTTCAACGTCGCACGGTCCGATTTTTCTCCCGATCCAGCCTGATAGCTCGCTGAGATCTCACCCGCCGGGTCGCACCAACCCGGTCTCGTAGGCCAGCACGACCGCTTGAACCCGGTCGCGCAGACCGAGTTTCGTCAGCACCCGCCCGACATGCGTCTTGACGGTGGCCTCGGACAGGTACAACTGCTCGGCGATCTCGGCATTGGACCGCCCCGCCGCGATCTGCTCCAGCACCTCACGCTCACGCGCGGTCAGCACCTCGAGTACCGCCGGATCCCGCATACCACCCGGGTCGTCGGCGATGAGCCGGTCCAGCAGTCGCTTGGTCACCTTCGGCGACACGACCGCATCACCGCCGGCCACACTCCGGATCGCCGAGACCAGATCCTCGGGCGGCGTGTCCTTCAACAGGAATCCGCTCGCACCCGCTCGCAGCGCTCCCAAGGCGTGTTCGTCGAGGTCGAAGGTCGTCATCACCAGCACCTTGCAGCCGTCACCGGCCTCGACGATGCGTTGCGTGGCGGATACCCCGTCGACGACCGGCATCCGCACATCCATCAGCACCACATTCGGCCGCAACTCCTTGGCCCGGGATATCGCGGCGGCGCCGTTCTCGGCCTCGCCGATCACCTCGATATCCGGGTGCGCACCGAGCACCATCTTCAACCCCATGCGCATGAGTTCCTGATCGTCGACAACGAGAACGGTAATCGGCACGTCCCTAATCTATCGGCCCCGTCCAGCGTGTTTTCCGCACCATGCGCGCGGCCTCCGAAAAAGCCTGCGGCTAACCGTTTTCGTTGCCGCGCACCAGTGGGATCGTCGCGTATACCCGCCACGTGCCATCGGAGGTGCGGCCCGCTTCCAACGTGCCGCCGAGTACGGCGATGCGTTCGCGCATGCCCACCAATCCCATACCGCCGCCGACGATCGGGCTCGCGGCCTGCTCCAGCACCGGAACTCCGCCGGTATCGGTGACTTCGATGACCGCATCGGCTTCGCGGCGTTGCACCCGCACCCACGCCTTCGGGTGCGAACCCGCATGCCGGAGCGTGTTGGTCAGCGATTCCGCCACGATTCGGTGCATGCCGAGACTCACCTCGGGGGCGATATCGTCGAGTTCACCGGTCATTTCGAGTTCCACCGCGAGTCCGGTATCGCGCATCATCTCGACCACCTTCGCCAGACCCGCGGTTCCGTGCTGCGGCAACTGATCCGGGGCGTGCTCGATGCGCAGCAGCGCCACGGTTCGCCGCAATTCCCGCAGGGCCTCGCGGCCGGTGCTCGCGATCGTGGTCAATGCCCGCTCGGCCGCGTCCGGATCGCGGTGCAGCGCGTACTTCGCGCCGTCGGCCTGCACGATGATCACGCTCACCGCGTGGGCGACGACGTCGTGTAGTTCGCGGGCTATGCGGGTGCGTTCGGCGGAGACGGCATCGTGCGCCCGGCGTTCCCGGTCGTAGTCGGCGACCGCGAGCCGCGCCGCCACCTCTTGGTCGTAGGCGTGGCGCGCGCCGATGAACTCGGCCAGCGTCCAGCACAGCGCATAGAACATCGCGGTGAAGATCAGATCCGAACCGGCCGGCTTGTGCAGCAACAGAAATGAGCTGGTGCAGTCGGCGACAAGGCCGAGCGCGTACCAAACTCCTTCCTTGCGACCGACATACGCGACCAGCGTGTACAGCATGATGCCGAGCCCGAACAGCGCGATATGGTCGGCCTTGTCCTCGGACGCGTAGCTCACCAGCGTCGAGGCGATCGAGAGTCCGAGCATCGCGGCCGCCATCGCCCGCGGATACAGCCGCCGAAATGCGACCGGTACCGGCAACAGCACACCGATTCCCAGGTATGCCAGCTTGCTGTCGGAATTGCTGACCCCGAGAATCTCGAGCAGCATCAGCACGGCGGCCAGTATCGAATCCGAGATGAGGGGCTTGCCACGAAGCCACAGACTGAACCGGCGCACGAATATCAGCCTAGGTGCGGGCGGCCCCGATCCAACCATCTGGTTGGCTGGCCGGGTGGATTTTGCAGACTGGGCAACGTTATTAACAGCCGCGACCGCCGCGGGCTGGGTGGATGCGGTGGTCGGCGGCGGCGGATTGATCATCCTGCCGACACTGTTCCTCGTCGCACCGGGCATCACGCCACAAACCGCACTCGGCACCAACAAGCTCGCCGCGGTCGCGGGCACCAGCGCGTCGGTCATGACGTTCGCGCGCAAAGTTCCCATGCAGTGGCGCACTTTGCTGCCCGCGGCGGCGATCGCGGCGGTCACCGCGGCGACCGGTGCGGCGGCGGTGTCCCTCATCGATCGCGACCTGTTCATCCCGATCGTGATGGTCGTGCTGGTCGGCGTCGCCGTCTTCGTCACGCTGCGCCCGTCGATCGGCATCACCCTGGCCACGCACCCACCGACTCGGCGCAAGTTCGTGCTCGTGATCGCCCTGGCCGCCGGATTGATCGGCTTCTACGACGGACTGCTCGGCCCCGGCACGGGCACCTTCCTGATCATTACCTTCGCCACCCTGCTCGGTACCGAATTCGTGCGCGCGGCCGCGATGGCGAAGGTGATCAACTGCGGATCCAATTTCGGTGCGCTGATCTACTTCGGTGTCACCGGCCACATCATGTTCGCGCTGGGCGCGGCCATGGCGGTCGGCAATGTGGCGGGCGCGATCATCGGCTCGCACATGGCATTACGCAAGGGCGCGGAGTTCGTGCGCGTCATACTGCTGGTGGTCGTCATCGGCATGGTGATCCGTTTGGGCTGGCAACAATTCGGCTGAGGCGATCAGTGCATGGGTCCGGCATGCATCTTGGTATTCGAGGCGAGCCAGGGCTGCAGCACCCGTGAGGTCGTTTCGTGGATCTGGCGGTGCAACCGCTCGCCGTCCACTCCGGCCACCGGACTCTGGAACAGCACCGTCAACGCACCGGAAACCGCGCCGACCACGGCACCGACCAATGCGGCGGCACCGACATCGTCCAATTCGGCGGGAAATGCCATATGCAACTGCCGCGCGATCTCGCGTTGTGCGACCAGTTGCGCATGCGCGGCCCGCCCGCTCACCGCGGGCACGGTGCGCGAAACCTGTGCGCGCAGTGCAGCAATGCGCGCATTCAGATCATCGACGAGGTGTTCGCCCGGATTGTCGCCCGCCGCTCGCAACGCGCGCAGCAGCACTTCCACGGGCCGCTCGCCGGGCCGGCGACTCGCGATGGCAGCCACCGCGGCGCGCACCCGCTCGTCCTGTTCCGGGAAGAGCAACTCTTCCTTGCTGGCAAAGTAGTTGAAGAAGGTCCGGGTGCCGACCTCGGCCGCGGCGGCGATATCGGCCACCGTGGTCTCTTCATAGCCTCTGTTCTCGAAAAGCTCGACGGCTGCCTCGAGGAGGGCACGGCGGGTACGTTCTCGCTTGCGATCGCGGAGGGCGGATGGCGGCACGCGGGCACAGTACGGCATAACCCGACTTGGGTACGGTAACCACGACTTTCGCGCGCGCCATGCGGCCAAACCGTGATCAAGTTCGGGTCGCGTGCAACTGCTCCCGCCGGGCCGCATCGATCACCGAATCCAGCAAACCCGGGAACCGCGCGTCGAGATCGTCACGACGCAACGACTGCAGCGTTTCCCGTCCCGACGGCCGCTGCCAGATGATCCCCGCATCGCGCAGCACCCGATAGTGGTGCGTCAGATTGGATTTGGGCACACCGTCCACGATCGAACCGCAGGTGTGCTCCGCCCCATCCGCGAGCACGCGAACGATCCGCAGGCGCAATGGATTTCCCAGTGCGGCGAACACATTCGCCAACTCGATCCGATCTCGCTCCGGATGTGCCGTCATCACACCGACCAGGATAGCTCGATTGTTGACATACAGTCGAACTGTTCATATGTTCTTGAACTATACAACTGTATGAGAGGTCGTGCCATGGTGCGCAATTCCCGATTCGACGACAAGATCGCACTGATCACCGGCGGAACCAGCGGTATGGGTTGGGCCGCCGCGCGCAGGTTGCTCGACGAGGGTGGGCGGGTTGTCATCACCGGGCGTGACAAGTCCCGTCTGGATGCCGCGGTCGAAGAGTTGAACGGCGGCGATCGCATCCTCGGAATCCCCGGTGACGCAGCGAATCTCGCCGATCTGGACGCGTTGACGGCCGCGGTCCGGGACCGTTACGGACGCCTCGATGTCGTTTTCGCCAATGCGGGCGTCGGCGCGTTCCAGGCGGTCACCGATGTCACCGAGGCCGAGTTCTACCGGGTCGTCGATATCAACTTCAAGGGCGCGTTCTTCACCATCCAGCAGACCCTCCCCCTGCTGGCCGATGGCGGCGCGATCGTGATCAATGCATCATTCGCACTGCATCGGGGTGGGCCGGGCGCGGCGCTCTATTCGGCGACCAAGGCGGCGGTGCACAACCTGGCACGGACGCTGGCGGCCGAACTGGCGCCCAGGCGCATCCGGGTCAACTCGGTGAGCCCGGGTTACACCGGGACGCCCGCGTTCTATGCCGAAGCATCACCGGAAGTACAGGCCGCCGCCGTCGCCACGGTCGCCGCGGGACGCATCGGCACCTCGGAGGATGTCGCCGCCGCGGTCGCCTTTCTCGCCTCCGACGAGGCGTCCTACATCAACGGCCAGGACCTGCTTATCGACGGCGGTCTCGTCACCGCCACCCCTGCGGCCATGGTCTAGAACTGCGCCGCTGGGCATTTCGTGCGGCATTGCATTCGATGCATGTCTACAAGGTCTGCGTCAGCGCAGCGGAAGCGGCGCCCGCCAGTCCGACCGGCTAGGTTGGGTCAGGTGAGCATCGCGACTTCCAAAGATGTGGACGCCGAGTTCCTTGCGTTACCACTGCACGCGCTCGCCGACGCCGCCCTTTCCGCGGCGCGGGCGGCGGGCGCGCAGCACGCCGATCTGCGGGTGCATCGGCTGGTCACCCAGTCGATCCGGCTGCGCGACGGCCGGGTCGAGGCGATCAGCAATGCCACCGATCTCGGCTTCGCCGTGCGCGTGATCGTCGACGGCACCTGGGGTTTCGCCTCGCATGCCGCGCTCACTCCCGAGACCGCGGCCGAGGTGGCGCGGCGAGCGGTCACGGTGGCGACGACCCTGCGCGCGCTCAATCGTGAGCGCGTCGAACTCGCCGACGAGCCGCGATACGACAATGTGCACTGGGTTTCGGCCTATGACCTGGATCCGTTCATGGTGCCGACCGCCGACAAGGTCGCTGTGCTGCAGGACTATTCGGGCCGCCTGTCCGCCGCCGACGGCGTCGATCACGTCACCGCCTCGGTGTTGCAGGTCAAGGAGCAGACCTTCTACGCCGACACCGCAGGCTCCGCGATCACTCAACAGCGCGTGCGCCTGCACCCGCAGCTGGAGGCGATCACCGTGGACGCGGCGGCGGGTGTCTTCGAGACCATGCGCACCCTCGCCGCACCGGCCGGCCGCGGCTGGGAGTACGTCACCGGTGCGGACGGAACCTGGGACTGGAGCGAGGAACTCGCGCAGATCCCGGGATGGCTGGCCGAGAAGGTGAAGGCGCCCAGCGTCGACGCAGGACCCACCGACCTGGTTATCGACCCGACCAACCTGTGGCTGACCATCCACGAATCCATCGGTCACGCCACCGAATACGACCGCGCCATCGGCTACGAATCCGCCTATGCGGGTACCTCGTTCGCAACCCCGGACAAGCTCGGCACACTGAAGTACGGAACGCCGATCATGCACGTCACCGGTGACCGCACCGAGGTGCACGGTCTGGCCTCGGTCGGCTACGACGACGAGGGCGTCGCCGGACAACGCTGGGATCTGGTGCGCGACGGCACTCTGGTCGGCTATCAACTCGACCGCGTCTTCGCCCCGCGTCTGGGCCTGGAACGCTCCAACGGTTGCTCCTACGCGGACTCACCGCACCATGTGCCGATCCAGCGCATGGCCAATGTCTCGCTGCAACCGGATCGCGAAAACGACACCAGTACCGCCGAACTCATCGCCCGGGTCGAGAACGGCATCTATATCGTCGGCGACAAATCCTGGTCGATCGATATGCAGCGGTACAACTTCCAGTTCACCGGCCAGCGGTTCTTCCGCATTCGCGACGGCCGGCTCGACGGTCAGCTGCGTGATGTCGCCTATCAGGCCACCACCACCGACTTCTGGGGTGCGATGGAGGCGGTCGGCGGACCGTCCACCTGGCGCCTCGGCGGCGCGTTCAACTGTGGTAAGGCGCAACCCGGCCAGGTCGCCGCGGTCAGCCACGGCTGCCCGTCGATCCTGGTGC
Source organism: Nocardia sp. NPDC049526 (assembly GCF_044465765.1). Classification (NCBI taxonomy): domain Bacteria; kingdom Bacillati; phylum Actinomycetota; class Actinomycetes; order Mycobacteriales; family Nocardiaceae; genus Nocardia; species Nocardia sp. NPDC049526. The sequence continues at coordinate 173,990 of NZ_JBITMA010000014.1, forward strand.
GCGGCGTCAACATTCTCAACACCCGGACGGAGGCAGGTCAGTGATCGAGGTGATGATGCCCGCAGGTGCGGTCGTCGAGCAGGCGCTGGCGCTCTCGCATGCGGACGAGGCGATGGTCATCGTCACCGATGTGCACGAGGCGTCGCTGCGCTGGGCGGGCAACTCGATGACCACCAATGGCTCCTCGATTTCCCGGGACTGGGCGGTCATCTCGATCTTCCGCGACGGCCCGAACTCCGCGCGCGTCGGCAGCGTCAGCTCCACCAGCGTCGACCCGGCCGAGATCGAGCAGGTGGTCCGCGCCAGCGAGGCGGCGGCCCGCACCGCCGAACCGGCGAAGGATGCGATGCCGCTGCTGACTCCGGATTCCGCTGGTCTGCCGGACGCCGGGAGTGACTGGGCGTCCGCACCGGGTAGCACCGGGATCGAGGTCTTCACCGACCTCGCACGCGACTTGGCGGGCGGATTCGACGGCGCCGATCGGCTCTATGGTTTCGCCTACCACCAGATGCATACGACGTGGCTGGGCACCTCCACCGGTATTCGCCGCCGCTTCGTGCAGCCCACCGGTTCGGTGGAGATCAATGGAAAGCGTGGCGAGGGTGCGGATCTCGCGAGTGCGTGGGTCGGTGTCGGCAGCGCGGACTTCACCGACGTCGACGTACCCGGACTGCTCACCGAATTGTCGCGGCGGCTGGATTGGTCCAAGCGCCGGGTCGAGCTGCCCGCGGGGCGTTACGAAACGCTGCTGCCGCCCTCCGCGGTCGCGGACCTGATGATCTACCTGGCCTGGTCCATGGAGGGCCGGGGCGCGCACGAAGGGCACAGTGCCTTCGCAAAGGCGGGCGGCACTCGAATCGGTGAGCGGCTCAGCGACATTCCATTGACGCTCTATTCCGATCCGAGTGCGGGCGGACTCGAGTATCGTCCGTTCGTGGTGACTTCGGCGTCCTCGGAATCGCTGTCGGTCTTCGACAATGGTCTTCCGGCCCGGCGCGTGGACTGGCTGCGCGATGGGGTCATCGAATCGCTGGTCTACCCGCGTGCCACCGCCGCCGAATTCGACGCTCCCCCCACGGTTCCCGGTGATAACCTGCTGCTGACCGGCGGTTCGGGCGCGAGTATCGACACGATGATCGCGAATACCGAGCGCGGCCTACTGCTCACCACGCTCTGGTACATCCGCGAGGTCGATCCCGCGACCTTGCTGCTCACCGGTCTCACCCGCGACGGCGTCTACCTGGTCGAAAACGGCGAAGTCACCGCCGCGGTCAACAACTTCCGCTTCAACGAAAGCCCCATCGACCTGCTGCGCCGCACCACCGAAGCCGGCGCCACCGAAACCACGCTGCCCCGCGAATGGAAGGACTGGTTCACCCGGACCGCCATGCCGCCCTTGCGCATCCCGGACTTCCACATGTCCTCGGTGAGCCAGGCGACCTGATTACGCGGCCGGAGTGATCTCGAGGCCGATGGTGCCGGACTTGCCGCGGCGAATACTGCTCGCGGTCACCAGAATCGGGCCGAGGAGCCAGTACTTCTTCTTGATCAGCTTGCGCACCCGTTCGGTATCGGCGGCATCGAGCACCCGGCCGGTGCCTTCGATGACATCACCGCGCGGCTTGCCCGACGGGTTGCACGGTCGGAGGGTGACGGCGGGATTTCTGCGCAGCCGCTTGACCTTCCAACTGTTGGTTTCGGTCCACACATACAGCTTGCCGTCGTCCTCGGCAGCCCAGACGGCGGTGCCGACCGGTGTGCCGTCCTTGCGGAAGGTCGTCAGCAGCACATAATCGGCCTTGCCGACCGCACCCAGCGTGTTCGTCATGTGGGCAGCCTATCCGCCATCGGACCGGCGGGCGCCCCCTGCCATCAGTCCGACATCCGGTATTCACCCGCCTCCAGGCGCTCGAGAACGCCGCCGGTCCAGTTCGACAGATTGTCGAACACGCCGCTCCACAGCTCGAGTAGATCGGTCGCATGCGGTGGTTCGTACCGGCCGGGGAAGGTCGGGATCATGGCGATCAGATCATCGCGAACCGCCGCGGCATTGCGGCGTTGTTCGCGCAACTTCGCGATGACGTGCGCACGCGGCAACGCATCCATGAACGCGATACCCGCGCCGAGCTCTTCCATATCGACGCTGACCAGTGCCTCGTCCATGAGCCTGCGGAACTCGTCCTCCCCCGCCTCGGTCAGTTCGAACAGCGTCCGCCCCGGCCCCTCGGTACTGCCCTGGGTGCCGAACGCACTCAATTTGCCTTCCTGCGTCAGCTGTTTCAGCGCGTGATAGATCGACCCCGGCTTCACATTGGTCCAGGTTTCGGCACGCCACGACAGCAGTTCGCGCCGCACGGCGTAGCCGTAGGTGGGCTGACGCAACCGCATCACGCCGAGGACGAGCAGGCGCACAGCCGACATCCGGGATTCCCTTCTCTCGAAACGGCCATACTACTCAAATTTGACTTCCGGGATTTCACCACCCTAACCTCGGGTAGTCAAAATTGATTACCGGCTACCGAGGCAGGGCGATGACAAGCGATACGGCGGTTCCGGTGTTGTGGAGCGGCGATCTGAAGGACACCCTCGACTTCTACCGAGCGCTGGGCTACACGGTGACCCATGAGCAGACCAGGCCATACTCCTACGGCGCGATCGAGGCCAACGGCTGCGCGGTCCATTTCGCCGCCGCACCGCCGGGCATCGAACTTCCCACCGAACAGGTCGGTTGCCTGATCATGCTCGACGACGTCGCCGAGCGACACGGCGCATTCACCGCGGCGCTGCGCAAGCGCTACGGGAAGGTCCCCGCGAAGGGTTGTCCACGAATCACCCGATTCCGCCCCGGCCAGAGCAGATTCAGCGTGGTCGACCCGGTGGGCAATACCATCATCTACATTCAGCGCGACGAGCCCGAGGACGTCGATTACGGCGGCTCCCGCGAACTCGACGGCCTGGCCCGGGTTCTGGACAATGTCCGCATCCTGCGGGATTTCAAGAATGACGATGCGACCGCGATCCGGGTGCTCGAGGTCGGCCTGCGTCGCTACGGCACGCAAGCATCGGCCGTCGATAAGGCTCGGGCACTTGCGGCACTGACCGAATTGGCCATCGCCACCGGCGATTCCGAGCGGGCCGAGAAGGTGCGCGCCGAACTCAGGGGCATATCGCTTTCGAAAGTTGAACGCGCGAGCGTCGCGGCCGAGTTGCGCGCCGCCACCGATCTCGCGGATTGGCTCTCCGAAACGGATTGAGAGGTTATGCGGCGGCGGTCAACACCTGCGGTCCGTCCGCGGTGATCGCGACCGTATGTTCGGAGTGCGCGGTCCGCGAGCCATCCGCCGAGCGGATCGTCCAACCATCCGGATCCGTGTAGATCTGGTCGGTCGTGCGCGCGAACCACGGCTCGATCGCGATGGTCAAACCGGGTCGCAGCGGATACCCGCGACCGGCGCGTCCCGCATTCGGCACATGCGGATCCTCGTGCATCGTCCGCCCGAGTCCGTGCCCGCCGAATTCGGTATTCACCGGGTAGCCGTTAGCCCGCGCGACCGCCGCGATGGCGGCGGAGATATCGCCGATCCGGTTGCCGGGCAACGCAACCGCGATGGCAGCCGCCAGCGCATCCTCGGTGGCCTTGATAAGCCGCAGATCCTGCGCATCGGCGGTGCCGACGATCATGCTGGTGGCCGAATCGGCGACCCACCCGTCGATGCCCAGCGCCAGATCCATGCTGAGCACATCCCCGTCGCGCAGCGCATAGTCGAACGGAAGTCCGTGCAGCACAGCATCGTTCACCGATAGGCAGATCGTATTCCGGAAGGGTCCACGCCCGAACGACGGCGCATAGTCCCAGTAGCACGACACCGCGCCGCGGTCCTGAATCCGCTGCTGCACATGCTCTTCCAGCTCCAGCAGATTCACTCCGACCCGGGCCAGCGTGCGCACTTCCGCCAGGATCTCGGCGACGAAGCGCCCCGCCACCCGCATGCGTTCGATCTCTCCCGGCGACTTCAACTCCACCATGCCCAAACCTCCACCTCGGTATTTTAATACCGAGCATAGCGGCGATCGGTATAAAAATACCAATTACCCCGCGTGACCAGGCAATGTGTTATGTTCGCGAACGCGAAAGAGCACTGGTTTGTTTGGTTGTTCGCCGCTGCGAGCGGCATGCGTTCTGCCCGATCGACTCCCCGATAGCGAACGTAGAGGAGCAAGCGATGAGCCCGCGCCGCAAGGCACTCGTCGTCGCCGTCGCGCTGGCCGTTGCGCTGGCCATCCCCGCCTGCGGCGGCGATTCGGCGAAGATGGAGAACCAGTCGGGCACCGCCGCAGGCCCCGCCCGCAATCCCTACCTCGCCGCCGCGACCTACGGGCTGACACATATCGATCCTGGCCAGTCCGACACCTTCCCGTACCAAACGCCGCAGGGCGAGTTCCATATCGACCCGAAGCAGCAGCAACGCATCACCTCGGGACCGGTCAACATCATGACGCTCGCCGCCACCGATCCGGACCACATGTGGGTCTCCTCCACTCAGGGCGTGGTCTATGTCCAGGTCGGCAATGGCATGTTCCACGAGATCGCGCGTGCGGACGCACCGGGCGTGACACCGGTACCGTCGCAAGCATTGGACCAGGTGCTCGACCAGAACTTCACCGACCCGGGTCAGGTGGAGGCCGCAGTGCACAACGATTGGGGCGTCGATTGGACGCGCATCGCCAATGGCGTCTACAGCCTGGTGGACAAGGAAAATCGGGTCTACTACCTCACACAGAACGCGCAGATCGTCGTGTTCGGCTTGACGAATGCGAACAATCCCGAAGCGGGCGTACGGGTTCTGCGCACCCTCGACTTCAAACCCTGGCTCGGCAGCGGCCCCGGTCTGAGCGGTCAACCCGAGTCCATCGTCGGCCTGAATATGACCTATGACGGCAAATTGGCCGTGCTCAGCACCCGCGGGCTGTCGATCATCGACCGCAGCCTGCAGGGCGAACCGCAGCAGGTCCATTTCGGTGCCGACGAGGTGGTCTCCAATGCGATGGCCGTGGATGACAAGGGCGGGATCTACGTCGCCTCCGACAAGATCATGCGCAAGGTCGTCTGGACCGGGTCCAAACTCTCGACTGCCGCCGGCGACGGCGCGTGGGCAGCACCCTACGATTTCGGACAGCAGCCGCCCGCGGTGAAGTTCGGCACCGGCACCGGCTCGACACCCACACTCATGGGCTACGGCAAGGACGACCGGCTCGTCGTGCTGACCGACGGCACCGACCGGATGAAACTGGTCGCATTCTGGCGCGACGCCATTCCCGATGGATTCCAACCGAAGCCGGGCACCAAATCCAATCGGATCGCCGACCAGATCCAGGTGACGGCCGGCCTGACTCCGCAGCCCGAATTCATCCAGAGCGAGCAGTCGGTCGTGGTGGACGGCTACGGCGCGTTCGTGGTCAACAATGCCCGGCCGCAGGGCGCACCGGACCGGCTCGTCGATGTGCTCGCGGGCGGTCCGGTATTCGCGCCGCCGTCGGGTATCGAGCGGTTCCAATGGGATCCGGCAAACCACAGCTGGTCATCGGTGTGGTCGCGTGCCGATGTGGTCTCCACGAGCATGGTGCCCACCGAGAGCAGCAAATCCGGCGTGGTTTTCGTCAACGGCTACACCAAGACCAACGGATGGGAGGTGACCGGTCTGGATTGGAAATCCGGAAAGACGGTGCACCGCACCATCTTCGGGCAGAGCAATCTCGGTAACGGCGCCTACGCGCTGGTCCAGTTCTTTCCGAATGGGGATCTGCTGTTCAACAGCGTCGGCGGACCATTCCGGGTGAAGTACAACGGTTGAGCTTGCGGTCTTCGATACCACTCTGCCGATCAGCGGCAACGGTCTCGGCCGCGTGCGTGTCTTGTTCAGGGCCCCGTAATCGGCGGACGGTCGATGCGCCACAACCGCCGATCCTCCAGATTCGCCAGCCGTGGCCGGTACTTGCGCCTCAGTAAATGCCAGAGCCCGAAGACGATGAACGCACACCAACCGCGACATACCCCGCCCAGGACCGTGCTGTCGGTGCGAGGCCATGCTGGGCCTGCCCCGACGAGCGGGGGACTTGGGCAACCTCCTTGTCGTACAACGTCTTCCGGAATTGTGCGGTAGTGTCTGCGGGCCCCGGCCGCTCGCGGCCGGCTGCTCGGGACAGTGTTGTCGTACTCCGGAATCGAGGCAAGCGCATGAACCACAAGCTCTGGTTGCTCAGGCGATCCGCCACGGTCAGTGCTCATATGCTGGGCGAGAAGATCACCCGCCCGAAAGCGCGGTCCATCGACGACGTCCCGGTTTCTGGCGAAGAAATCACGCCCGAGTGGCTGACAGCTGTCCTGTGTCGCGATGTTCCCGATGCCGAGGTGCTGTCGTTCGACACGTCCAACGGCAGCCGCGGCACCTCCACCCGGGTTGCGATCCGGGTCGACTACAACGAGGTGGGCACCCAGGCGGGATTGCCCACGGAACTGTTCGCGAAGACAACTACGGCCTTCAGCCAGCGCATACTGCTCGGCGGCGGAAAGATGATCGAGGGGGAGACCCGCTTCTTCCGGGACTTTCGGCCACGAGTCGAGATGGAGGCGCCGATCGGCTACTGGGGCGCCTCCGATCCGTCGTCGTGGCGGTCGATCGCGCTGATGGAGGATATCGTCGCAACGCGCGGTGCCGTGTTCAGCGAGCCGACTGCTCCCATCGCCCGCGACCAGATCGAAGATCTGATCCGCAATCTCGCCCGGTTGCACGGCACGTTCTGGGAGGACTCGTCTATCGCGGTCCTCAACACCCCGGCCTACATGCTCGACGCTTACCTCGCCGCGATCGATATGAAGAAGCGCTGTGAGGTAGGCCTGCGCCGGGCGGAAGAGGTCGTTCCCGACGCCCTGCACGGGCAGAGCGAGCGGTTGTGGGCGGGTGTCGAGCGGGCCATCGCGATCGCGACCGAGGACGTTCCCGCGACCCTGTTACACGGCGACCCGCACATCGGGCAAACCTACAAGACTCGCGACGGGCGAATGGGGTATGTCGACTGGCAGGTGGTGATGCGTGGCGGGTGGGCGCATGATTTCGCCTATGCCGTCAACTCCGGATGTGAGCCCGAGGACCGGCGTGCGTGGGACCGCGAACTGTTGGAGGCATACCTGGACGAGCTGGGTCACGCCGGCGGCGAGGTGCCGTCGTTCGACGACGCCTGGCTGCTGTATCGGCAACAGTCCATGTTCGCCTACGCGGCATGGGCTTTCACGATCGGCCGTGCGGCGTATCAACCCAAGATGCAATCGACCGAAACATGCTTGACGCTGTTGAAGCGCATCACCACCGCGATCGACGATCACGATTCGTTGGGAGCCCTCGGCGTCTAGTGCCACCGGGAGGGGTGCGTTACTTGCGGAGCGTCAGGTCCGCACCCGACCATCGCGGCGTCGTGTCTGCCTCGACAGTCCATGCGCAGCGCCGACTACCGCAATTTCCTAGTCGCCGGCTTGACGCTCAGATGCGTGAAAGAGATTCTGCCGGGCGGGCTTCCAGTGCTGCGCTGTCCGCTATGCCATTGACCGGCTCCTACCGAGGCGGCAGGATTACTGCGCTCTTCGGAGCAGCGGCTCGGCACAGCGCAGTCCATAGCAACCTGCAATACGAACAGTCTGGAGTCTTCTTCTTGAGTACGCCGCAGTCCCAGGTGCGCCCACAGTCGTGCCCCGTCATCCACGGCTCGCCAATCGCTTCCGACGGCCCGCGAATGCCGCTGCACTCGCCGGAGTTCGCCGCCGACCCGCACCACGCATACAGTGAAATGCGAAGACAGTATGGCTCTTTGGCGCCGGTCGAACTGGCGCCCGGCGTACCCGCCACGCTGGTGATCGGCTACAACGCCGCGCTGCGAATCCTCAACGATCCCGATCATTTCCCTGCCGATCCGCGCGCCTGGCAGAAGACGGTCCCCTCCGACTGCCCGATCCTCCCGCTGCTGGAATGGCGTCCCATGGCCAGCAGAAGCACCGGGACCGACTTCGTGCGGTATCGGCAGGCGATCAGCGCGAGCATCGACGCCGTGGATCTCTACGCCATGCACGACATCGTGGAGGACATCGCAACCCCCCTGATCAACAACTTCTGCCAGGAGGGGCGCGCGGAGCTGATCAGCCAGTACGTTTACCCGCTGGTGTTCGAAGTCGTCAATTCCATGCTCGGCTGCCCGCCGGAGATCGGGCAGCAGGTCGCCGCCGGCACGGCCGCGTTGCTCGAGGGGGTCGATGCCGAAAAAGGCAGTCAGATGCTCGGCGCGGCACTGATGAATCTGGTGACCCTCAAACGAACGGAGCCCGGAGACGACATCACCTCAGTCCTGCAACAGCATCCGGCCGCGCTGGATGACGTGGAGGTGTCGCATCACGTATCGCAGGTCTACGGCACGGGCATCGAGTTCGAACTGAACCTGATCGTCAATACCCTCCTGCTGATCCTCACCGACAATCGTTTCGGTGACAGTGTCCTGGGCGGGAATCTGTCCTCGCGGGAGGCCTTGGATGAGGTGCTGTTCGATGACCCGCCGCTGGCGAACCTGCTGATCACCTACCCTCGCCAGCCGATCCTCGTCGACGGCGTATGGCTGCCTGCTAATCAGCCGGTCGTCATCAGCATGGCCGCCTGCAACAACGACCCTTCCATCCGCACCGATGACCTGGCAGGTAATCGCTCTCACCTGGCTTGGGGCATCGGCCCACACGCCTGCCCCGCGCAATCCCTGGCCTACTTGATCGCTCAGGATGCCATCGACCAACTCCTCGATGCCCTGCCCGAAATCCGGCTCGACGTAACGGACGGCACGCCGACATGGCGGCCGGGGCCATTCCACCGGGCACTGACGGAACTGCCGGTCACCTTTCCACCCGCCCCTCCTTTGAACGCGAACCTCGAACCCATGCGTCCTCACCCGCACGCAACCAGACGCTAGTGGAGTCGCGCGGGTAAGTTTTCAGGAAAGACCGTGCACCGCACCATCTTCGGGCAGAGCAATCTCGGTAACGGCGCCGACGTGCTGGTCGAGTTCTTTCCGAATGGGGATCTGCTGTTCAACAGCGTCGGCGGACCGTTCCGGGTGAAGTACAACGGTTGAGCTTGCGGTATTTAAATACCGTCCATAGTCTCGACACATGGTCCGACTTCCGCTGACTCCCGCCCAGGTCGAGGCCGGTCGCCGTCTCGGCGCCCGGCTGCGGGCCGCGCGCGCCGATCGCGACCCGGCCCTTATCGCCCAGGCCGCCGGAATTTCACCGGAGACGCTGCGCAAGATCGAGACCGGACGGCTACCGACGCCCGCATTCGGCACGATCGTGTCGCTGGCCGCGGCCCTGGAGATTCCGCTACAGGAACTCGCCGATACCTGGCGCTCGGCGGGGCTCGCGGAATCGGCCTGACCTACGCCGGTGTAATCGCGATCCCGACGGATCCGTCCGCGCCCTTGAACAGCTTGTGCAGGCGGATCAGCACGGTGCCGATGATCCCGTATTTGCGCGAGACGAGATCGCGCACCCGCTGCGTCCCCGCCGCATCCAGCAACTCGGCCTTGCCCGCGACCTTCTCCTCGCTCTTCGGGCGGCCACGACCGTCGCATATCTGCAGGGTCACCGCCGGATTGCGGCGAATCCGCTTGACCTTCCAGGTCTTCGAATTGGTCCACATCACGATCCGCTCGCCGTCCGGAGCCACCCATACGGGGGCGCCGACCGGCGTGCCGTCCTTCTTGTAAGTGGTCAGCAGGGCGTAACTGCTCGTGCTCACTTCGTTCCAAGTCATACCGAAAACGGTAGGCCGGGGCGATGGCCGCCACATCCGTATGCGGACAGACCCGCGCGTACGCCTGATGACGTAATGGGGCGAGCCGGCGCCCGCCCCGATACACCTGCTCAGCCGCGATACGCCCGGACGAACGTGCGGATATCGTCCACGAGGAGTTGCGGCTGCTCCAGCGCAGCGAAATGACCGCCCTCGGCGTATTCGCTGAAGTGCTCGATATACCCGTCCGGATTCATCACCCGACGCATCAGTGGATCGGTATTGAACACCGCCCAGCCCTGCGGCACACCCGACGAAGCCACCCAATCCATGCCGGAATGCGCTGTCTCCCAGAGGAATTGCGCGGCCGATGCGCCGCTGCGGGTGAACCAGTAGATGCTGACGTTGGTCAGCAGCAGGTCGCGGTCCACCGCCTCGCCGGTTGCGCGGGTCGGATCGGTCCAGACCTGGAATTTCTCCGCGATCCACGCCAGCTGTGCGATCGGGGAATCGGTCAGCGCGGCGGCAATGGCATTGGGCTGGGTGGATTGCAGGACCAGGTAGCCCTTCTGCTGATTCCACCTGGCCTGCGCGGCCTGGATGGCAGCGAGTTCGTCCTCGGTCAAACCGTCGGGCATCGGCAGCTGCTCGCCGACCAGACCGAGCGAGCCCTGGTCACTGTTCACATGCGTCGCGACGACCCGCTCCGGATGCGTGGCAGCCAGACGCCCGGTCACACCCGCACCGATATCACCGCCCTGAGCGACGAACTTCTCGTAGCCGAGCCGAGCCATGAGTTCGGCGAAAGCCTCGGTGGTGCGCGCCAACTCCCATCCGGTGGAGGCGAGAGGTGTGGAGAACCCGAAACCCGGCAGCGACGGAATCACGACATGGAATGCGTCCGCCGGATCCCCACCGTGCGCACGCGGATCGGTCAACGGCCCGATCAGCTCGAGGAACTCGACGACCGAACTCGGGTACCCGTGCGTGATCAGCAGCGGCACCGCATCCGGCTCGGGCGACCGCACATGGAAGAAATGCATGGCCTGCCCATCGATCTCGGTCGTGAACTGGTCATATGCGTTGAGCTTCGCCTCCTGTGCCCGCCAATCGAACCCGTCCCGCCAATACTCGGCCAACTCCCGCAGGTGATCGGGCGCAATGCCACGCCCCCAATCGGATTCCGTGCCGGGCACCGAATGGGGCAACCGCGCGCTCGCGAGCCGCGCTCGCAACTCGTCGAGCTCGGCCTGCGGAATGTCGATCCGGAAGGGGCGGATAGTCGCTGTGTTCGTCATGAGGACCACTCTCGACCCCATTGCGGAAGACTTACTTCCGCAATACCAAGATTCTTCCGACTTCGTCGAGATTCGGTTCTACTGCTCCAGCATTAATAGCAGATCACTACCGCTTGCCCGGCTCGTCCATACCACTCAGTATTCGGCCGGATTCTGCTGAAAATATGGAGTAAATATGGACCTCCGGCAGACGAGAAACAGTCTTCGCACCCCATTGGCTGCTGACGGCAAGTGAACACGCACCCCTCACACCCCATCTCGCGTTCCCCAGCAAGTTCTAGACTCACCGCGCGGGCGCATAGCACCTTGACCTAGGTGGGTGACTTACATAATTTGATGCGCATATATACGTACCGATCTATCTACCCGCGACCGAGCCGGCAAGCCACCTCGTGGGTCATGCGCCTGAGTTAGGCGGCGGCCTCGGCCTTTTCAGCGATTGTGAGCCTCGCCCGTTGACGTACGCCGATGTATCGATCGGCAACGGATCACAAGCCGCTGGCCCGCTCCCCCGCCCCCGAACGCGACTCCCCCTGGAGGTTCATGCTGAGAGCGTGTTGCGAATGGGTTCCTCCGCAACGTCTGGCCAGAGCCACCGCACTGCTGGCCCACTGTGGCGACGGCGGCCCGCTGACGAACTGGGCGCGGTCGCGGTCGTCTTCAGTCCGTTCATCTCGACGTGCGGGTGTCGGGTGCGGCGCAGTATCCGCACTGAGTCGGCTTCAATGCCCGTTCGTCGCGCCGAGCACGGCGAGTCGAACCCTGTTGGTGGCACCGGTTTTCGTCATCAGATTGCCGATGTGGGTTTTGACGGTGGTGACGCCGAGGTGCAGACGGTCGGCGATCTCCGCGTTCGACAGGCCCGCCGCGACCAGCGCAAGCACTTCGGCTTCACGTTGGGTAAGTCCTTGCGGCACAACGCGCTCGACCGTTGCACTGTGCTGTGCGGACACCGCTGAATCCACCAATCGCCGCAGCACGCTCTGCGTGAAGGGCGACTCTCCTGCGGCGGCACGGCGGATGCCGTCGAGCAGATCGGTGGGCGAAGCGTCCTTGACGAGGAACCCACATGCGCCCGCGGCGAGCGCCGGGTACAGGTGGTCGTCATCGTCGAAGGTGGTCAGTACGACGACGCGGATCGACGGCCTGGTCGCGAGAATCCGTTCGGTGGCACGGATTCCGTCCATGCCCGGCATGCGCAGATCCATCAGCACGACATCGGGCGTTGTCCGTTCGGCAAGCCGCACGGCCTCGCCGCCGTTGGCTGCCTGCCCTACCACTTCGAGTTCGGCATCGGTTTCGCAGAGCATGCGCAGGCCCGCACGGACCAGTTGCTGGTCGTCGACGATCAGCACACGAATGGTCATGGCCGCACGCTTTCTCGGATTATCACGAGGCCACTCGAATCGCGGGCGGCAGGGACGCGTCGAGCCGCCATCCGGAATCGCCTGGTCCGGCGACGAACTCACCGCCGAGCAGCTCGACCCGCTCACGCAATCCGATCAGCCCGAGGCCATGTCCGGATCCGGTTGCGGACCGTATTCCGTTATCGCACAACATAAAATCGACGGTTCGATCCTTACGCGCTGTGATGGTCAGCCACGCCGCCGCGCCCGAACCCGCGTGCCGCACGACATTCGCGACGCCCTCCTGGGCCAATCGCAGCAATGTCAACGCCCGCAACGCGTCTATGTCGGTGACAGCATCCTCGATCTTCACCTCCACGAAGCAACCCAGCTGCCGCGCTCGTTCCGCCACGGCAGTGACCGCGGCGGGCAGATCCGTCGGTGCGATGAAGGATTCGCCCGCCATCGCCGGATCCCGCAGCACCGATACGAGCAACCGCAGATCGGCGAGGGTTTCGGTGCCGCTGGCATGAATGTCGTCGAGTACTTCGCGCACCGCTGGCGGCGCATCCGGCACCGCATGCCGGGCCACCCCGACGCGCAGCACCGTCGATGAGACGTGATGGGCGATCAGATCGTGCAACTCCCTGGCGATTGCGGTCCGCTCCAACGCCCGCGCGGCCGCGATATCGGCCTCACGCCGTTGCGAGATCTCCCCCGCCTCCCGCCTGGCTCGATCCGCACCCTCACGCGCCGCACGCAGCAGGTTCCCGATCAGCATCGGCGCGCCCGCCATCACGAGCGCCCGGTAGCCGGTCGCGGCGGCCTCCCCCGCCGGGTGCAGCAGGTACGCCCCGCCCAATGCGCCCGCCGCCACCCACGGCTGCCATCCACGACGGCGCGCCGCGAGTTCGATAAGCGCAATGGCCGCACCCACTTTGGGCACCAGCGGTCCGGTACCGCCGATCTCGAAGCCGAGCACCAGCAGCCCGGTCACCAGCAGCGATGTAGCGAACGGCCATCTAACGCCGCCCGCCGTCGCGACTACCGCAAGCAGGCCGATCACCCAATCCACGGGCATCGGCGCATCCGAGAGCAAAAACAGGCAGCCGACTGCCGCTGCCAACAGCACACCGATCCGAACCGGCAAGGCGCGCACATCGAGCAGCCAATCCATGCCCCTGGTCACACCTGCCGATTCCGCCACGCAAACCATGATGCCCCGCAACCACTCGCCGTGACTCCTCCTCCTGGAGGAGAGCATCCTCCCTCAGGCCAGGTCTACCGCTGCCATACGAACTGCATCCTGGCTTGGGTTCTCGGTTGGTAACCGGTAGGTGACCTCGGAGGCCAGGATGGCACCCCCGCTGAGCACCGGAACGATCACCGAATCCAGGTCGGCGGCGAAGGTCGCACAGGGCACCCGAACATCGGTACCACGGAATCCTGGCGATCATTTGTCCACGCATGGTTCGAGGTGCCGCATGCGACGCAACTCCCCGACCCGCTCCATCCCGTGGTGGATGGCCATCCTCCCGGCGGCCGCATCGTGGGCCTCCGGGCGGATTCGGCTAAGTCCGGTAACAGCGACGGTAGAGCCATGACGCACGATGAGATCGAACCTGGGCCCGACAAACCGGCCCCCAGCCGACGCCGAATCCTTGGGATCGCGGCCGCCTCCGGGCTGGCGATCGGCGCGACCGCCGGATTGGCCGGAGGCATTGCACTGGGAGCGGATTCGAATCCGCCGCGGTTTCAGCCCATCGGATTGCGGCGGTTCGAGAACAAGGTGGTGTTGATCACCGGGGCGACTTCCGGGATCGGAGCGGCTGCGGCGCGATTATTCGCGGACGAGGGTGGACGAGTCGCGTTCTGCGGCCGGCGAGTTGATCGCGGGCAGGCTGTGGAACAGGAGATTCGGGCGGCCGGTGGCGAGGCGACCTACTTTCGAGCCGATGTGCTGATCGAGGATGAGGTGCGCGGGTTCGTCGATGCCGCGGTGCGGACCTACGGTGGATTGAATGTCGCGTTCAACAATGCCGGGATCACTATTCAGAAGAAGTTGCACGAGTACTCCACCGAAGAGTTCGACCGGGTCGTGCACACCAATCTGCGTGGCACCTTCCTGGCCATCAAATACGAAGTGCCGCACCTCATTCGGGCTGGCGGCGGGACGATCGTGGTCACCTCGTCGAGCAATGCCATCGCCACTGACGCGGGCCGTGGTGCGTATACCGCGAGCAAGCGCGGCCTGGCCGGACTCGTGCAGTCGGTGGCGCTCGACTATGCCGCCGACGGCATCCGCGTGAACACCCTCATCCCCGGCACCACCGATACCGAGCTGATCCGCCGCGCCGCCGGCATGGAAGCCATTCCCGACGACGCATGGCAGGTCTTCATGAAGCAGTGGGCCAAATCCAATATCCCCGGTCTCGGACGACTCGCCACCCCGCAGGAGATCGCCTCGTTCGCACTGACTCTCGCGTCCGACGAGCACCCGTACCTCACCGGTGCGCAACTGGTGATCGATGGGGGTAAGACGGCCCATGCGTGACACAGGGTACGGCCCTTAGGTCGCGGCGAGTGCTAGGCGCTGGTGGCGGCGCACAAGACTTGGTTTCGGATTAGCGTAGTTCGTCCTGATCAATCGGCACCGAGCAGCGCCGAATCAGATCGGCTTGACAGCTGTGAGGTATCGCGTGCTGTCGAACATTTGCGCCAGCGGCTCCGCGACAGGTGTCATGGGACGGTTGTAGCGTTCGGCCAGTTCCTGCAGGCGCAGCGATGAGGTGGTCCAGCCGTGGGCGACGAGCAATTCAGCCGGATCGGTGCGTTCGTCGGTGTAGAACAGTGACGCGAGGTCGACCTTGCCGAACGGAGTGTCTTTCAAGTGTTCCGACTCCTGCTCGGCGATGCGGGCGACATCGACACCCTTGCCGACAGTCTCCGCTGCCACCTTGCTACCGGGCACCGAAAGCTGACCGATCCGTGCGAACAAGGCATCCTGTGCGGCGCCTGGCAGATATGGCAGCAGGCCTTCCGCCGACCACGCGGTGGGCGAGGTCGGATCGAAACCAGCCTCGACAAGCGCCGCGGGCCAGTCGTCGCGCAGATCGACGGCCACCTCGCGCCGGTCCGATCGCGGCACGGCGTGGGATTCGGTCAGCACCTGACGTTTGAACTCCAGCACTTTGGGTTGGTCGATCTCGAAGACAACCGCGCCTGCCGGCCAATCCAGCCGGTAGGCCCTGGCATCCAGTCCGGCAGCCAGAATCACCGCCTGAGTCACTGCATCCGCCGCTGGGGGCAGGAAGAATTCGTCGAAGAACCTACTTCGATATCCGATGAATCCAGAGGTGAACGGGATCTGCGCCCACAGCGTCGGATCGTTGATCAGCCGGTTCATATCCGAATCGCCGGATGCCACCACGAACTGGGCGGCGTACTCGTCATGGACGAGGGCATCGGGCCGTTTCGTCTCGATAGCGCGTGCGGCCGCGACACCGAGTGCGGTCATGCCGACGCTGCTCACAATGTCCCAGGTATCGCCTTCGGTACGCATAATGCTGTCCCCTCGAAGTGTCCTGATTGCCATGGCTGACAAGTCGGAATCCGGGATTACGCTCGAGCCAGGAAGCGGGAGCCCGCTTGTACGGCGTGGCAAATATGCTGCTGTCGATGGGTAGAGCTGGTTACGAACCTGATCATACGACCGCGATGAATCAGCCGGTCGGGTGCACCGCCAGCCTCATCCCTGCGATGCCGCGGGGCCTATCGGTCAATGCGGTCGCGATGGCACGGAAGGCTGCCGATGTGGTCGATTCCGGCTCGGTGATCACCATCGGTGTGCCCTGATCTGCCGTGGCGCTTACGTCGGGGTCGAAAGGGATGTGGCCGAGTAGCGGACAATCCACGCCCAGGATCGCGGTGAGTTGCTCGCCCACCAGCGCGCCACCACCGGAGCCGAACAGGGCCTGCCGAGAACCGTCGGGCGCGTCGAACCAGGACATGTTCTCGACCACCCCTGCCACGCGCTGTTTCGTTTGGGCCGCGACGGCACCCGCCCGTTCCGCGATCCGGGCGGCTGTCTGCTGGGGTGTCGTGACGACGAGCAACTCCGCCGTCGGCAGCATTTGGGCCAGCGAGATCGCGATATCCCCGGTGCCGGGCGGCAGGTCGACCAGCAGGACGTCGAGGTCACCCCAATAGACATCGACGAGGAACTGCCGCAACGCACGGTGCAGCATCGGGCCGCGCCAGACGACCGGCTCGTTGCCCTCGACGAACATGCCGATCGAAATGACTTTGATGCCGTGCACGGCGGGTGGCATCAATATCCGATCCACCGCCGTGGGGCGCACATCGACACCCAGCATTGCCGGAATCGAATGGCCGTGGATATCAGCGTCGAGAACGCCTACGCGCAACCCACCCGCCGCCATAGCGGCGGCGAGATTCACTGTGACACTGGACTTTCCGACACCACCCTTACCCGATACGACGCAGTAGACACGCGTGAGCGAGCCGGGCTGCGCAAACGGGATCACCGGCTCGTCACCACCGCGAATCCGCCGGCCCAGCGCGGTGCGTTGTTCGTCGGTCATGACACCGAATTCGACTGTCACGGAAGTGGTTCCAGGAATCTCGAGCACGGCCGCCTGGATATCTCGGACGATACGCTCGCGCAGTGGACAGGCCGCGACCGTAAGCAGAACTTTGACACCGACGTTATTCGCGGCGTCGATATCGATCGATGCGACCATATCCAGTTCGGTGATCGGGCGGTGGATTTCGGGATCCTCGACGAGGCTCAACGCCTGTCGAATCAGCCCTTCCGTCAACGGTTGTGTGGCAGTGATCGACATGGATGACCCGGCTTTCTCGAGAAGGTGAGATCAGGCGAAGCTGGCGCGCAGCATGTCCGCGCGTTCGACGACCTTGACGCGCTCGCGCCCTTCCGGCTCGCCGAGGGCGCGCTCGTGTGCGTCGAGGCGGTACCAGCCCTGCCAGGTGGTGAACGGGATGCCCTTTCCGGTCAAGAAATCGATGACCGACTCCGGTGCCGGATCCTTTGCGCCCGAGAGCCGCTCGCGGTCATCGAGCAGGCAGGCAACGGTCTCGTTGGCATCCCCCTTGGTGTGGCCGATCAGTCCGACCGGTCCCCGTTTGATCCATCCGGTGACATAAACACCGGGCATGAAACGCGCGATACCGTCTGCGTCGTCGTCGATCAGCACCCGGCCCGCCTCGTTCGGGACCACACCGGCGTGATCGTCGAACGGCAGCGTCGCGACGCTGTGCGAGAGATAGCCGACGGCCCGATACACCGCGCCCACCGGCCAGTCCCGAAATACTCCGGTGCCCTTGACATTGCCGGTGCCGTCGAGCTGGGTGCGCTCGGTACGCAGGCCGGCGACCTTGCCGTCCTCACCGAGGATCTCGGCCGGGGA
>NZ_JBITMA010000015.1:0-176665 GCF_044465765.1 Nocardia sp. NPDC049526
TCTTCGGTGCGTAGTGGTGCGACCTCGCTGATGGAGGACACCATGGTTGTTTTGCCGACGCCGAATCCACCGGCTATGAGGATTTTGACCGAAGCCGCCAGCTGCGGTGTCGCAGCCGGCCGGGTCGGATCAAAGCTTTCGGATGCCATCCAGTACCGCTCGCAATATGTTGAGATCGCCGGGACCCGCGTCCGGCTGCACCGGCGCCCGGAAGATCAAGTGGCCCTCGCCGATCAGATCGCCGACGAGAATCTTGGTCACCGCCAAGGGAAGTTTCAGATACGCCGCCACCTCGGCGACCGACTGTGGTGCGCGGCACAGTCGTACGATATCCGCGTATTCCGGATCTGTCCGCCGCAGGGTGGGCGGCGGATCGGCCGTGACGACCACGGTGAGCATGTCCAGGTCATGGCCTGCCCCCATCACCCGCCCGCGGGTGACCGCATAAGGCCGGACCAGCGGACCGGCCTCGTCGTCGAACCATTGCCCACCGCCGCGTGTCATGGCAAACGCGCTGGGGTGGATAGATAGGTGCCGACACGTTGGACGGTGACATTCATTTCGTAGGCCACCATCCCGAGATTGGCCGACTCGGCCGCCTGTAGCGCCAGGCAGGCGTTGTCGCCGGCGGAGGTCACGAACAGCACCGCACGATCGAGTTCGATCACGGCCTGGCGGACCCCGCCGCCGTCGAAGCGGCTGCCCGCGCTGCGGGCCAGACCGTAGAGGGTGGAGGACATGGCGGCGAAATGTTCGGCGTCCTCGCGGGTCATCGCGGTCGAGCGGCCGAGCAGCAGGCCGTCGGTGGACAGCACCACCGCGTAGCGCACGCCGGCCAGTCGATCTACGAGATCGTCGAGGAGCCAGTTGAGATCACCGGGGCTGGAAGAAGTCACCGTTGCCTTCCTGTTCATCGGAGTGTTTACCGCTCGGTCCCTGATAAGTGCCGAATTGCTCGGCCCGCGCCACTTCGGGCAGCGCGGCATCGGGGACAGCGCGGCGGCCCTGCCTGGTCCCGTTTTCGATGGCGGACATCAGATCTCGGGCCTGCTCAGCAGAGCGCTCCCGCTCCGGCGGCTGCTCCGCTTCGGGCTCGGCCGGGGTCGGCTGCGCCAATTGCGGTGCGATGCTGGCCTGCCGGTTCCGGCGCGGCAGCGCGGGCCTGGTATCCGCGGCGGTCGGCTGCGGCGCCTCGAACGAGGGGCGCGGCGCCGGTGCCTCGATGGCGGGTGGTGCCACCGGGGGTGCGGTGAGCACCGCGGCCTCGGTTTCCGCACCACCGTAGGGGGAGGAGTCGACAAAGGGGACCGGATGTCGTCGCCTGCGCGCCGATTCCAGCGGTTCGGAATCCGTTGTCAGAGTAGGTACTTCATTGGCCAGCAGGGCCGACGGGATGAGCACGATGGCGCGGATGCCGCCGTAATCGGACTCCGAGAGCCGAATCGAAACCCCGTGCCGCGCGGCCAGCTGCGCCACCACGAACAGTCCGAGCCGGGAGTCCGTGGACAATGCCGCGACACCGAAATCCGGTGGATTGCGCAACATCTCGTTGACCCGGGCGATCTCGGACTCGGTCATGCCCATGCCCTGATCGCTGATCTCGACGACTACCCCCTTGCCGACCACATTGCCGCTCAACTCCACCCGCGACTGCGGCGGCGAGAACGAGGTCGCATTGTCCACCAGCTCGGCGAGCAGATGGATCAGGTCGGCCACGACCGCGCCGAGCACATGCGTCTCGGGCAGTCGCGACACACGCACCCTGGCATAGTCGAGGGTTTCGCCGACTGCACTGCGCACCAGATCGATCAGCGGCACCGGATTGCGCCACTGCCGACCCGGCTGACCACCGCCGAGAATGATCAGATTCTCGGCATTGCGGCGTTCGCGGGTGGCGAGGTGATCGAGCCGGAACAGGGTGTCCAGCAGGGCCGGATCCTCCTGGCGGTCCTCGGCCTTGTCGAGAATTTCCAGCTGCCGGTGCACCACGATCTGGCTGCGGTGCGCGATATTCAGGAATACCGCCTTCACACCCTCACGGGTGCGGGCCTCGTTCACCGCGCCCGCTACGGCCGCGGCATGCGCGTGCTGGAATGCCTTGGCCACTTGGCCGATCTCATCGTGGCCGTAATCCAGTTCCGCGGATTCGGCCTCCGGATCGATGAGTTCACCCTCGCCGAGGCGGCGCATCAGCGCGGGCAGGCGCTCATCGGCCAGGGCGAGGGTTTCACCGCGAAGCCGCTTGAGCCGGTTGATGACTCGGTTGGCCAATACGATCGCGATCAAGAACGCCAGCAGGCTGACCACGACGACACCGCCACCGGCCCATGCGGATCGCGCGGTGGCATCGGCGGCCTTGTCCTCGGCCAGCTTCTGCGAGTACTTGTTCTGGGCGATCCACACATCGATCAGTCCGCGGTTCACCTCGGTGGCCGCGCTGTGCCATTCCTGGGTGCTCAACGGCAGGGCCGGCGGCGTCGCCTGTTTGGTGCTGCTCGACGAACTCGACGAACTGGAGTTGCTACTCGTCGTATTGCGTTGGGCCAGTGCGTTTTCCATGGCGCTCAGCTGCTGCCAGGCCTGGCTCGACATCAGCGTGTGCAGGCTCTCCTGCTGATTCGGGTCCAGTTCGCCGGCCAGATTGGCGGCCTCGGCGTGATAGAAGCCGATCTGGTGCAGGAACTCCTCCACCGGAATTGGGGTCGGCCCGTTCGCATTGACGATCATGCCCGCGAGTGCGGTGCTGCGCGACATCGCCTCGGCCACCAGGAATATCCGCATACCGTCGGCGATATGCACGCCGATCTCGGCATCCGGCGCGGACCGCTCCGCGAGCTCGGTGCCGAAGGAGATGATGTCGAGCAGCCGGTTGTAGAAGTTGTAGGCGTCGGCGACCGGCAGCGTACCCGCGTCGGTGAGCGTGCGGACCTGGCTCATCGACGTCGACAGTGTCATGAAGTTCGCGGCGTTGTCGCCGATCTTCGAATCATCCACCGCCCGCAATCCGGCGGAGGCATCGATCAGGCCCTTCAGCGCGCCGTCGAGGCGCATCCGGGCCACACCGAGCGCGGGGGTGGCCGTATCGTCGCCGGTCAGCGCGGCCACCGTGAGTTGACGTTCGCCCTGGACCGCCTCCAGCAATTCGCGGGTAGAGGGTATCGCCTGCTGATTCTGCGACGCCCAGTCCTTGGCCTTATTTCCCTCGGCAACCAGATACCCCGCCGCGCCCACGCCGACCACGAGCAGAGTCAGGCTCGGCACGAGCGCGATCGCCAGAATCCGCGTTCGGACCCCGAGCCTCGCTCTGAACATCGCCATAATCTAAACCAGTTGTGACCATTTCGTTGCTCATGTCCCGCTGAGCGGGACTCGAGTTGACATACCTGCCGTACGTGGGCAGGCCCGTTCGATGAGATGTCGGACCAGCGTCAGCGGGGTGTTCTTGCCGGACTTTTGGGCGTCACAGGCCCGCGAAGCGGCCGATGGCGACCAATACGGCAATGATCAGGATCGTCGTGGTGATCGCGATATTGCGGGGTTCGTGCAGACGGATGTGCGAGCTGATCGCACCGATCATCACCACGGCGAAACCGACCGCCGCCAATGGGGTGAGCACTGGTGCGATCCCGGTCCACCACGGCACGATAATGCCGATGACACCGAGCAATTCGGCGTAGGCGGTCACGCGCACCACCGTCTTCGGGAACACCGCGACACCCGTCTGGCCCATCTCGACCAACTTCTCCTTGGATTGCGTGGCTTTCGCGATCCCGGATGCGGCGAACACGACGGCCAGCACGATCTGTCCGATCCAAAGCGCGATATTCATGATTCCTCCCTCGCTTGGGTTCAGGTGCCCATGAGACAAATCAGCTCTCGCGACCGTGACAGTTTCGGCCGAATAGGCGTTGTCATCTGCCAAACCCTGGTTGTGGCCGCTATGGCTACCGCAGGCGGCGTATGTTGTGTGTATCCCGGGGTTACTCACAAGTAGGAGGCACCGATGCCCGCGCCGAATGCCGAAGTCTTCGACCGCCTGAGTGCGCTCGCCGCGATCGCCGATCCGGACGCTCGTGCGCGCAAACACATCACCGAAACCTTCACCAGCACCGCACTCGGCAGCGTACCCGTGGGCACCGCCGATGACGTGGCCGCCGCACTCGACAAGGCCAAGGCCGCGCAGTCCCGATGGGCCGTGCGCTCGGCCGAGGACCGTGCCGCGGTACTCGAGCGATACCGCGAATTGGTCGTCGAACAGCGCGAATTCCTGATGGACGTGATCCAGGCCGAAACCGGCAAAGCGCGCTGGGCGGCCCAGGAAGAGATCATGGGCCTGATGTTCGCGGCCCGCTACTTCGCCAGGGTCGCACCCGATCTGCTCGACGCGCACCGTGTGCCCGGCGCCTTCCCGGTGCTCAACCGGGCGACCGTGCGCCACCACCCCAAGGGCGTCGTCGGTGTGGTCGCGCCGTGGAACTATCCGATGCTACTGTCCATCGGCGATTCGATCCCGGCACTGCTCGCGGGCAACGCGGTGATCGTCAAACCCGATAGCCAAACCCCGTTCTCGGCACTGGCCAGCGCCGAACTGCTCTACCAGGCCGGACTGCCCCGCGACCTGCTCGCCGTAGTCCCTGGACCGGGCACCGTGGTCGGCACCGCCATCGTGGACAACTGCGACTACCTGATGTTCACCGGCTCCTCCACGACCGGGCGCACCCTGGCCGAACAGTGCGGGCGCAGGCTCATCGGCTTCTCCGCCGAACTCGGCGGCAAGAACCCGATGATCGTCACCCGCGGCGCGAAGCTCGACAAGGCCGCCAAGGCCGCGGTGCGCGCGTGTTTCTCCAATGCGGGTCAGCTGTGTATTTCGATCGAACGGCTGTATGTGGAGAAGGCGGTCGCCGCGGAGTTCACCGAGAAGTTCGTCGCCGCCGTGCAGGCCGCGAAACTCGGTGCGACCTATGACTATTCGACCGATATCGGCAGCCTCATCTCCGAGGCGCAATTGGAGACCGTCTCCAAGCACGTCGCCGACGCGACCTCCAAGGGCGCTCAGGTGCTCGCGGGCGGCAAGGCGCGCCCGGATCTGGGACCACTGTTCTTCGAACCCACCGTGCTCGCCGATGTCACCGACGAGATGGAATGCGGCCGCAACGAAACCTTCGGCCCGCTGGTCTCGATCTACCCGGTCGACAGCGTCGAGGAGGCGATCGGGCTGGCCAACGACACCGAATACGGCCTGAACGCGAGCGTCTGGGCGGCGAGCAAGGACGCGGGGGAGCGGATCGCCGAGCGGCTGCACGCGGGCACCGTCTGCGTCGACGAGGGTTACGCCCCGGCCTGGGGCACCACCGCCGCCCCGATGGGCGGTATGGGCATCTCCGGTGTCGGGCGCAGGCACGGCCCGGACGGGCTGCTGAAGTTCACCGAACCGCAGACCGTGGTAGTCACGCGATTCATGAATCTCGATGCGCCGCCGGTGATTTCGCAGGACAAATGGCAGCGGCTGCTGATGACGCTCACCCGCAGCTTCCGTTTCCTGCCCGGCCGGTAAGACACCGGACCCCGCCGTCCCGGTCTGCAGCGGGACGGCGGGGCATCGCGGTGTCGGCCCAGGGCTGCGGACCCCTGGGCCGATCACCCGTCGGCCGCCCGCGGACGCACCCGCGGGCGTGAATCAGGCACCGGCGACTGCCTTTCCGGCAGTCAACTCATCCGATCGGCTCCCGTGCGCGGTGGCGGTCCCGCAGCCAGCACCGCTGTCTCCTCATCGGTCAGCAGTCGCGATCTGATGATGAACCGCACGCCCTCGGGCGCCTCCAGCGAGAATCCGCTGCCGCGCCCGGTCACCACATCCACGGTGAGATGGGTGTGCTTCCACAGTTCGAATTGATCGCCGCTGATCCAGAATTCGGTATGCCACGGCAGCCGACCCAGCAGTACATCGGCGCCGCCGACCCGAAATTCGCGCACTCCGAAGCACATCGGTGAACTGCCGTCGCAGCAGCCGCCGGATTGGTGGAACAGCACCGGTCCGTGCTGTTCTATCAACCGGCGCAACACTTCTCGCGCCCGGTCGGTGATCGCGACGCGGGCTACTCTGCCATGCATCAGAAAAATCCGAGTTTTGTCGGTGAATAACTGACCAGCAGATTCTTGGTCTGCTGGTAGTGCTCGAGCATCATTTTGTGGTTTTCCCGGCCGATGCCGGACTTCTTGTACCCGCCGAAGGCGGCGTGTGCGGGGTACGCGTGGAAACAGTTGGTCCATACTCGCCCTGCTTTGATCGCCCGGCCCATCCGGTAGGCGGTGGTGATATCCCTGGTCCACACCCCGGCGCCGAGGCCGTAGAGGGTGTCGTTGGCGATCATGGTCGCCTCTTCGACGGTGTCGAACCTGGTCACCGCCACCACCGGGCCGAAGATCTCCTCCTGGAAGATCCGCATCGTATTGGTGCCCTCGAAAATCGTCGGCTGGATGTAGTAGCCACCCGGCAGTCCGTCCACCTTGCGTGCTTCCCCTCCGGTGAGCACACGGGCACCTTCCCGCCTGCCGATGTCGATATAGGACAGGATCTTTTCGAATTGGTCGTTGCCGGCTTGGGCTCCGATCATGGTGGCGTCGTCGAGCGGATTACCGCCCCTGATGGCTCTGGTCCGCTCGATGCAGCGGGCCAGGAATTCGTCGTAGATCGACGAATGGATCAGTGCGCGCGAGGGACAGGTGCACACCTCGCCCTGGTTGAGCGCGAACATCACGAAACCCTCGACGGCCTTGTCCAGGAACTCGTCATCGGCGGCCATGACATCGGGCAGGAAGATATTGGGGCTCTTGCCGCCCAACTCCAGGCTGACCGGGATGATGTTCTCGCTCGCGTACTGCATGATCAACCGTCCGGTGGTGGTCTCACCGGTGAAGGCGACCTTGGCCACGCGCGGACTCGCCGCGAGCGGCTTACCCGCCTCGACACCGAAACCGTTGACCACGTTGAGGACTCCGGGCGGCAGTAGATCGGCGATGAGCTCGATCACCAGCAGAATCGACGCCGGGGTCTGCTCGGCGGGTTTGAGCACCACGCAGTTGCCCGCCGCCAGGGCCGGGGCCAGCTTCCATGCGGCCATCAGAATCGGGAAATTCCACGGGATGATCTGACCGACCACGCCGAGCGGTTCGTGGAAGTGGTAGGCGATGGTGTCGACATCGATTTCGGCGATGCTGCCCTCCTGGGCGCGGATGGCCCCGGCGAAATAGCGGAAGTGATCGACCGCCAAAGGCAGGTCGGCTGCGAGGGTTTCGCGAACGGGTTTGCCGTTGTCCCAAGTTTCGGCGATGGCGAGGGGTTCGAGGCTGTGCTCGATCCGGTCGGCGATCTTGTTGAGGATATTCGCGCGCTCCGCGGGCGAGGTGGCGGCCCATTTCCCGGCGGCGAGGTGCGCGGCTTCGAGGGCCATATCGATATCGGCCGCGGAGGAGCGCGCCACCGAGCAGAAAGTTTCGCCGTCGACCGGTGACGGGTTCTCGAAGTACCTGCCCTCGATCGGAGCCGCCCAGTCACCACCGATGAAGTTGTCGTAACGACTGGCGTAGGTGACGATGCCGGTGGCGGACCCCGGTTTGGCGTAGATCATATGTGGGCTCCTCGCGAATCTTGCCTGCCGGGCCACTATGTCCGGAGAAGGTTGGTGCGAGGTTGGTTCCGCTGTTGCAGGGGTGACTCAAGAGCGCAGCGCGGTGTACAGCCGGGCGACGACCACGGCCCGGCGCACATCGTCGGCGGGCAGCAACCGCAGCGCGTGTTCGTGCACTTCGATATCGCCGGGGGAGCGCTCGCCGAAGGCCACGGCGTGATCGGCGCGGTCACTGGCCAGTACCGCGGTGCGCACCCCGACATCGAGATGGTTGCGCCACTGAAGCACGCCCGGGGTGTCCGAACCGGGCAGCAGCGGTCCGCGGTAGAGCCAGACCGCCGAGGTGGTGTCGCCCGCCTGGATAGCGGCGAGCAGATCGACCGCGTCGCAGGAGACCGGACCGGTGAGCATGTAGCGGCGGTTGCTGATCTCACCGCCGGTGGTGCGCCGCAGATGCGAAACATCTGCCTTGAGCGTGCTGGAAGAGACCGGACGGTCGCCGTATACCGCGGCCTGCAGTTGTTCAGGAGTGAATCCGTCGGGCTCCAGCGCGAGCAGCGCCAGGATTTCCAGGTGACGCGGCGGCAATGGCACCGGCCTGCCGTCGCGGACCAGCCGTGCACCGCCCAGACATTCGAGCCGCACACCGCGCGCCGGTGTCGGTGCGGCCGCCCGCAACATCGTCTCGACCGCGGTGACAAGCGCGCGGACCGAGGTCATCACCATCGGATGCGAACGCTCCCAGGAACTGGACAGATCTAGCGCACCGACCTGGCGGCCGTCAGGTGCGTGGATCGGCGCGGAATAGCAGACCCAGCCGTGTAGCGCGGCGACCAGATGTTCGGCGGAGAACACGGTGGTCGGGCGGTCGCTGTGCAGGGCGAGCGACAATCCGTTGGTACCCATATGGCTTTCGTCCCAGCAACCGCCGGGCGCGAAGTTCACCGCCTCGGCCTGGCGGCGCAGCGCGCGATCGCCGCAGGACCAGAGGATGGTGCCCGCGGCATCGGTGACGACCGCGAGATAGCCGGAGTCCTCGGAGATGTCGCGCAGATCACCGGCTAGCTCGGTAATCGGCTGGCGCAGTGGCGATTCGGTCCAGCGATCGCGGACATCGCCCAAACCGGGCGCCTCGGTGCAATTCGGATCGACGGTCGTCAGCGAACGCTGCCAGGACTGGATGACCTCATTGCGTAGCGAGGTCGAACCTGCGGGTATGCCGAGAGTGCTACTCGGAGCCGTCGCCCAACGCGCCCATTCTTTTTCCAGTGCGGCCCGTTGTTGGGTGAGGGTGCGGAATTGTGCCACCTCGTCAACCCCATCGTCAGTGTGAGCTCACATTCGCTATCTCATGATGGCGTACGCATATAGGTCGAGTCGAGAGTTCGACGGTAAACCGACCGTCCGCCATTGAAGATTCGACTCCGCTGTGCGATCGCGGTCTACGCTGCTGATATGGCGAAAGTTTCGCGACGGGCCAAGGTGGCCGACGTGCACGAACTGGCCACCGGCATGCCGTTCGTCAACCGGGTGGACGGACCGCACGGCAATGCGGTGTACCAGGTCGGCGGCAAATCCTTCGTCTTCTTCCGCAATCCGCGCCCCGACGCATTCGACCCGGACACCGGTGAGCGCTATACCGATGTGATCGTGATCTGGGTGCCCTCGGAGTCGGACAAACTAGCACTGGTGCAGGATCCGGATTCACCGTTCTTCACCACCGGACATTTCGACGGACATATGTCGGTCCTGCTGCGCGGCAGCCGCATCGGTGAACTCAGCAAGCAGGAGTTGGCCGATGTCATCCAGGACGCCTGGCTGAGCCGGGCCTCCCGTAAACGGGCGGCCGACTGGCTGGCCGCGCACAATGTCGCGGACTGACCTGCGGTGGCATGTCTGCGAATTCAGCGCAGCAGTTCGATTACCGCGCCCATCGGCTCCATACTGCTCTCGAGCACCGAGACGTAGCTGAATCCGAACCGTTCCCGGCGCTCTTCCAACTGTCGCGCCATTTCCTTCGGCGTGCCGATCAGCAGGGCGGGCAACTCCTCTGGCCGGTCGGCGACATCGGTGGGCAGATGCGGCCCATACAGTTCCAGTGCGGCCGACCGTTCCTCCGGTGGAATTACGCGCTGCAGCAGGATATTCAGCTCGACCTCCTCGGCTCGTGACCCGAGCAACTCCCACAGGTACGTCATCCGCGCATCGGTGGCAGCGGGCCCGACGAACTGCAGCGGTCCACCGTTGTACGCCGGAGCGGCGCCGGGCAGCGCGATGACATCGGCATATTCGGACGCCACCCGCAACAGCCGATCGCCCCAACCGGCAATGACCAGTGGCGGACCCGAGGCCTGTGCGGGCCGGGGCTGATACTCGGGATCGGCGAACAACCGCCGCAATGTCGCGGCGGTCGCCGCCAGCTGCTCGACCCGCTTGCCTGCGCTCTCGAAAGTGATTCCGGCCGTTTCGAATTCCTCCCGGACATATCCGGCTCCGAGTCCCAACTCGACCCGTCCATCGGTGAGTAGATCGGCCGTCGCGGCCTCGCGCGCCAAGAGAGCCGCGTTGTAGAACGGCGTATTCAATACGAACGTCGTCAGCCGAACCCGCTCGGTCGCCTCGGCCGCGAGAATCATTGCCGGAAACGGTGCGGGCAAACCCAGATGGTCGGCCACACCGACCACGTCGTACCCGAGTTCCTCGGCCCTGCGACACTTTCGTATCCATTCCGCCCGCGAAGCGGGAGCGAGCAGAGTGACACCGAACCGGAACTTGCGTCGCGCAGTCGTCACCCTTCCTGTCTACCAGGCCGAACCGATCAGCACGGCGCGATCGCCAGTCCCACCCAAACCATCCCGGCCGAGGTCACTACCGCCGCCAGCACCGGCCCCGGTCGGCGCAACCTGGCCGAACCGACGATCCGGCGCAACGCATTTCGCCATTGCGGCGCATCGGATTTCGTCTCCGGTGTCCGCCTGCCCAAACAGCGTCGGACCAACCCGATGGTGCCGATGATGAGTGTCGCGATCAGCATGGCCCCGCCCTACGCATTCACCGCTGTCCGATGCGCCGACGCACCGGCAGCCCGCGGCACGATGCCGAATTCGATCAAACTCTCCGCGGTATCCAGCACCGTCTCGCGCACCGGCCGCATCGACCATCCGAGCTCACGCCGAGCCTTCTCGCAGCTGAGCTGCTCGGTACGACCCAACGTCGGCACGGTCAATCGAATCCCCTTGTCGAACAAGGCAATCGCTCGCACGAGAATATCCGGGATCACGCGAGTCGGTACCCGGTATCCACGCGGCCCGAACTCCTCGGCCAACGTCCGCCCCATATCCGCCATCCAGACATGTTCGCCCGCGCAGATATACCGATTCCCGACCGCTTCGGGAGCCTCCAACGCCAGCCGATGCGCCACCGCGAGATCCCGCACATCCACCACTGCCCATCCCACCCGCGGTGAACCCGGCGCATCGCGGGCGAGCAGTCGGCGCACCGGCTCGTGCGAGGTGCTCGTCGCCGCGGATTGCAATGGTCCCAACACCATTCCGGGATTCACCACCACCAGATCGAGATCCGAATTCGCGGCGAAATCCCATGCCGCCCGTTCGGCCAGCGTCTTGCTCTTCTGATAGGCCGCACTGCGTTCGACCACCGACCAATCGGCCTCGGTGCGTACCGCATCCGTCTCGTGGCCATAGGTGATCGCAGCGATCGAGGAGGTGAGCACGACCCGCTGAACACCACCGTCGGCACACGCCCGCAAAACCCGCAATGTCCCGTCGACCGCGGTATCGATCAGTTCCCGTTCGTCGTCCGGTGGCGTCGCCGGAAACGGTGATGCCACGTGCAGGACGGACGCGCAGCCCGAAACGGCGGCCGCCCACCCCGCATCGTCGTCGAGATCCGCCGCCACGAACTCCAACTCACCGCCGAGTCGATCCGCAAGTGCCA
Organism: Nocardia sp. NPDC049526; assembly: GCF_044465765.1. NCBI lineage: Bacteria > Bacillati > Actinomycetota > Actinomycetes > Mycobacteriales > Nocardiaceae > Nocardia > Nocardia sp. NPDC049526. The sequence continues at coordinate 11,589 of NZ_JBITMA010000015.1, forward strand.
CCAGATGTGCGCGTTTATCCGCTTTTCCGAGGTCGCGAACCGTGCCACGCACGGCATATCCGTGCTCGAGCAGTTCGGCGATGACGTGTCCGGCGACGAATCCTGTTGCGCCGGTGACGAGTACCCGTGAGCTCATATGCTTACCCGCTTCGAAGGAGGGAATGCGGCCAGCCCATCTGAGCGCCGCTCAGATAATCTAAGCACTGCATAGTTAGGCTGTCCAGCAGGCGTCGAATACGCTCGATTGGTGACGCGGACCAGTTACCACCACGGCGCGCTGCGCGACACGCTCCTCGCTGCCTGCCTGCGGCTGATCGAGACCGAGGGCCTCGGTGCGGTGAGCCTGCGTCGGGTGGCCCGCGAGGCGGGCGTGAGCACCGGCGCGCCGTACCACCATTTCGCTGATCGCTCGGCCCTGCTCGCCGCACTGTCGACCCAGGGTTTCCGACAGCTCGGCAGCGACTTGGCCGACGCCCGAGCCGCCGCCGAGACACCGCTGCAAGCGTTGACCGCGCTGGCCGAAACCTATGTGCGGTTCTCCCAGGAAAATCCCGGCTACTTCCGTCTGATGTTCCGCCCGGAACTCTCGCAACCCGATAAGCATCCGGATGCCAGTGCGGCCGGCGACGCGGCCTTCGATGTCCTCGCCGACACCATCGCCGAAGCCGTCGCCGCAGGATTGCTACCCGCCGATAAAGCCGACACGCTGGCCATCATGTGGTGGAGCCTGGCGCACGGCATGGCCTCGCTGTGGCTGGACGGTCAGCTCGAAAAACGCAGCATCCAACTCGGCACCACCGCGCCGACGCTGGTCGAGGACATCATGCGCACTTTCACCGCGCTCGTCGGCCCGAGCGCGTGACACCCGCGCGAGCGCGCGCCACTAGAGTGAAGCCGAACGTTTGCTCCTCCGATGCACCCGCACTCTTCGAGAGGGATGTTCCGATGACACAGCAGCTCGATCCCACGGTCCAGGAATTCGTCACCGCGCTCAACGACAGCGATCAGGACCGGTTCTACGCCATTCTCACCGACGACGCCACCATGTCCGATGACGGCGTGGAGCGCAACCTCGTCCAGTGGACCGACTCCGAGATCTTCGTCAGCAATGGGCGCATGAATGTCGAATCGGTCGGCGACAACGGCACCGAACTGGTTGCCGACTACACGAATTCCCGCTGGGGTTCGATGCGCACCGCGTGGCGCTTCACCGTCCGCGACGGCAAAATCAGTCGATTCGAGACCGGCCAGGCCTGAGTACCCTCGAGTCCGTGTTCATCACGCCCCGTTACGGCACGGGCTCCCTGGCTGATCTGTTCCCCTCCCTCCTCGCCGGGCTCGGCGTGCCCGGCGAGGTCGACCGGCTCGGCCTCGAGCTCGCCGCCGACCGGATCTGCGTGCTGCTGATCGACGGTCTCGGCGCGGATGCACTCGCCGCGAATTCCGATGCGGCGCCATTCTTGTCGGCACTGGCGCAGCGCACGCTGACGGCCGGCTTCCCGAGTACGACGACGGTCAGCCTGAGCTCACTCGGCGTCGGCGCGCCGCCCGGCGAACACGGGTTCACCGGATACCTGATACACGTGCCCGGCTACGACCGGCTGGTGAATGCGCTGACCTGGCGGCTACACGGCGCGGGACCGAAGATCGACCTGCTGCAGGATCTGGTGCCGGAGCAATTCCAGCCCACCGCCACGGTTTTCGAGCGCGCCGTGGCCGACGGTATCGCGGTGGCCCAGGTGGCTCCGCGACTGCAGGCAGGGTCCGGGCTGACCAGGGCGGTGCTGCGCGGCTGCGAATTCCGCCCCTATGTTTCCGTCGGCGATTTCGTCGACGGCGTCGCCACCGCATTGCGCGCGGGCCCGCGCTCGCTGGTCTACGCCTACCACGGCAACCTCGATACGACCGGTCATGTGCGCGGACCATCCTCGGACGCTTGGCTTTTGGAGCTCGCGCACGTCGACCGGCTGGCCGCCACCATCGCCGAACATCTGCCACCCGATGCCGCGCTCATCGTCACCGCCGACCACGGCATGGTGGAACTCACCGACCGCGTCGACTTCGACAAGACCGAGGTACTGCGCGAGGGTGTACGGCTACTCGGTGGCGAGCCGCGCGCCCGCCACGTCTATACCGTCGACGGCGCGACCGTCGATGTGGCGGCGACCTGGCGGGAATACCTGGGCGCCGACTTCGATGTCGTTCCCCGCTCCGAGGCGATCGATCGCGGCTGGTTCGGTCCCACCGTGGCACCGCATATCGTCCAGCGCATCGGCGATCTCGTGGTCGCGGCAAGTGGTCCGCGCGGTGTCGTGCGCACCGGTGCCGAACCGCTCGAGTCCATGCTGATCGGCCATCATGGTTCGCTCACATCGGCGGAGATGAATGTGCCGCTGCGCACGTTCCGACCGTAATCGTGGCGTTGCCCTAGGCTGTACGGCGTTGTCGCGGGCATGGTCGCCCGCCGAACCGCCAGGAGGATCTCTATGAACGCCACGCTCTTACGCACCGGACTCGGGGTCGCGGCGGTCGCGGCACTGCTGGCCGGATGCAGCGATATCGAGCGGGCGCTCAATCAGGGTGGCGACACGACCTGCCGGGATTACGTCAAACAGGATCAGGACACCAAGCGCACGACGATCACGAAATTCATCAAGCAGCAGACCAACGACGATCACGAGCCCGCAGGCACCGCGGTCGATGCCACGATGATCCAGGTGGACCTGCTGTGCGGCGCCCAGGTCAATCAGGACACCCCGATCAAAAAGGCTGATATCGCAGGCATTTTCCTCAACAAGTAGTCCGAATACGCGGCAGGCGGACACGCAAAGCGGCCTCCAGCAGATCGAAAACTGAGGGCCGCTTTGCTATTTCGGGACTACGGACGGTCGAACTCGCCATCGTTCACGCCAGCGGTGAAGGCGTCCCACTCGCCGGGCGTGAAGACCAGGGCGGGGCCGGTCGGGTTTTTCGAGTCCCGCATGCCGACGTGCCCGCCGTCGAGGAATGCCACCTCAACGCAGTCTTTTCCGGCTTCACTGCGTCGGGACTTGAACCAGTGCGCGCCAGCCAGGTCGCCATCAAGATTCACTGCCATGACTCCTTGCTATCTCTATCGGGAATCGGGACTTACGGACGGTCGAACTCGCCGTCGTTCACGCCTGCCGTGAAGGCGTCCCACTCGGACGGAGTGAACACCAGCGCCGCGCGGGTGGGGTTCTTCGAGTCACGTACACCGACCGCGCCCCCGTCGAGCCAGGCAACCTCCACGCATTCGCCGCTGGTCCCCGAGCTGCGGCTTGATTTGAACCACTTCGCCCCTGCTAGGTCGACTTCAGCGTTCACAGTTGTAACTCCTCGCCATCTCTCTCAATAGGGTGCGGCTCGAGCGAGCGTCCATCGTCGCCCCGGCCAACGTACGGAACGTGTGCCGACAGCGCTGCACGTCGTCGCGCTTCTCCAGGTACGCATCCCCTGTGTAACTTTCCGCGTAGACGACCGCCGGTTCCACCGGTTTGCCTTGTCCGTCCTTCGGGAAGGTCATCACGATGAATGGGGTGACCAGCCTGCCAATCGGCAAGCCAGCTTCTTGCCTGAGTATGCGTACCTCGATGTTGTCGAGCGTACTCATGTCCGCCGCGTGCCTGCACTGATCAGCCATCACCTGTGCGCCGCCGATGATGGTCCGCAGCGCGTTCTCGTGGATCACGGCCGTGAGCTTGCACGGGTTCCGGGGCCGCGTGAGCAGATTCTGACGCCGCGCAAGAACCGCTGCCACCCGTTCCAACCCCTCGTCCGGGATTCGCGGCCGCTTAGCTCGGTTCATGGCCTGCGCGTAGTCGTGAGTTTGGAGCAGACCGGGGATGATGAGCGGCTGAAATATAGCCAATTCGCTTGCGGCGGATTCGAGTTCGATGTAGGTGTTGAACTTCGGTTCCAGTAGGTCGCTGTAGGTGCGCAGCCAGGACCGGACCGGGGCCTGTCCCGCAAGTTCCTTCCACGCCACAAGGTCTTCCGCGTCGATCCCGTACAGCCCACCCAGGGCATCAAGATCTGTCGCCCTGACGGTTTTGTTGCGGCCGTTCTCCAGTCTGCTAATCGTTGCGTTACCCCAGCCGAGTGTTCGCGCGGCCACCTCCAAGCTCAGGCCCGCCCGCGTCCGTGCTTCTCGCAATAAACGGCCCAGTTGCCTACGCGGCAATGTGGTTCCGTTGTCCTCTGGCCCATCATCGTCTTCGGTCGTCACCCCTTGCGATCCCCTTCCGGCGTGCGATGCAGCTTCCTTCCGTGGCGGAAGAAGCGTAACTGTGCCAGCGGAAGGATTACTGCGCTTTCACTTGAGTTTCGCCAGTTCGCAATTGCGCCTGTCCGAACGTTGGCACCTGACACACCCTTTGCGTCATGTCCATGCCGAAACGAGAGCTTCCACAACGGGATCCGTTCACCGGGCCGCCAGTCGCGTACAGCGGTGCACCGCCTGAGTTGGTCGAGCAGGTCGCGGCTGCAGTCCGGGAGTGGGCAGGCCCGGCGATAGCTCCATCCGTGCGTCGCCTGCTCGACGACTTCCACAGGGACACGCAGCAGAAACTCGACCTCGCTCCCATCGACAGCCGTCCGATGTTTCAGGGTGCGGACGGTTCGCTGATGCCGGTCGACGAGGACGGATGGATTTCCGATTCGGACGCCGATCTCGACCACGCCGACGCAATCACCATTCAGCCCACAGATGTTCGCGACATCGAGGAGTCGTGAGTCCGAAACACCATGAACCCAAGGATGTTTCGCCTCGTCCCGACGAACCGGATGTGCACCTCAGCGTATTCCTGCGCGGCGTGCGCCTCGACTACGCCGCCTGCCTCACCGCCGCGCTGATATTCACGCGTGAGCACCAGAGGCGGCACTACGCCGACGCGGTCACCATCGACCTCGGCGAAACCAGTCGCTATCCGCGCCTGCCGTGCGAACGCCTCTTCCTCGGTTCATGAGATGGGACGTAGAGCCGCGGAAGGCGAAATTCAAGAGCCGCAACGGAATCCGCCGAGCTGTTGGACCTTCCCGGGTGAAAACCGAAGAAAGCGCTGGTCAGGGCAGTCTGGCTATATTATGCGCATACTGCATTAATGTGATCTGCATCACATTCCGCCGGGCATTTTGTCGGTGGTGCATGGCATGGTTGGCGGCATGCCTTTTGCCGATTCCGTCGTCGCCACGGATGCCATCCGCGTGCTCGGTGCCAGTGAGCACAATCTGCGCAATGTGTCTTTGGAAATTCCCAAGAACAAGATCACCGTCTTTACCGGCGTCTCCGGGTCGGGGAAATCGTCGATCGTCTTCGACACCATTGCCGTGGAGTCCCAGCGTCAGCTGTATGCGACATTTCCGGCGTTCATTCTCAACTTCCTGCCGCGCTATGAGCGGCCGCACGCCGAGGCGATCGAGAACCTGACGGCTCCGGTCATCATCGACCAGCAGCCCGTCGGCGGCGGGCCGCGCTCGACCGTCGGGACGATGACCGATATCTACTCGATGGTGCGGGCGATGTTCGCCCGATTCGGTTCACCCTCAGCCGGATTCGTCTACAACTACTCGTTCAATGTGCCGCAGGGCATGTGCCCGGACTGCGATGGACTCGGGGTCACGGTCCGGGCCGATCCGGATCGCTTGGTCGACCGGAGCAAATCGCTGAACGAGGGCGCGATTCTGCTGCCCGGTTATGCGGTGGACAGTGGCGAGTGGCAGATGTACGGCAAATCCGGGCGCTTCGATCCGGACAAGAAACTGGCCGACTACACCGAGGACGAATTCACCGACCTGCTCTACGGCACCGGCGGCAAGGTGGAGCTGACCTTCGCCAAGGGCACATGGAAGGCCAATTACGAAGGGCTGGCAGCCAAATTCACGCGCACCCGGTTGCAGCGCGACACCTCCACGCTCAGCGAGAAGACGCGCGAACAGATGCAGAAATTCCTCACCGAGGGTGTCTGCGCTACCTGTCGTGGCGCTCGGCTCAACGAAGCGGCATTGGCCACGAAGATCGATGGCCGCAATATCGCCGACTGGTCCGGACTGCAGATCACCGATCTGATGGTGGTAGTCGATGAGATCAGCGATCCGGCCGCGCTCGGACTGGCCGCGGCGATCCGGACCGCGCTGCAGCGGGTGACCGATATCGGACTCGGATATCTGAGCCTGGATCGGCCGACCTCGACCCTGTCCGGCGGTGAGGGGCAGCGGCTCAAGATGATCAAACATCTGTCGAGCACGCTGATCGGGATGACCTATGTTTTCGACGAGCCGAGCGTCGGATTGCATCCGCGTGACGTCGGCCGGTTGAACGACCTGCTGAAGGCGCTGCGGGACAAGGGCAATACGGTGCTGGTGGTCGAGCACGATCCGGATGTCATCCAGATCGCCGACCACATCGTCGATGTCGGGCCGCGTGCCGGTCTGCACGGCGGGCAGGTGGTGTTCGAGGGCACCTTCACCGAACTGCGGACCGCGGATACACCGACGGGTGCGGGACTGCGCAGACCGTTCACGGTGAAGGAGACCTTCCGTAAGTCGAACGGCGCGTTGCTGATCGAGCATGCGAATGTGCACAACCTGAAAGATGTGACCGTCGAGGTGCCGACCGGCATTCTCACCTCGATCACCGGCGTCGCCGGCTCCGGTAAGAGCAGCCTCATCCGTGATGTGTTCGTCCGGAAGTATCCGGATGCGATCTTCGTCGACCAGTCGGCGATCGGGGCATCGTCGCGGTCCACGCCCGCAACGTATCTGGGCCTGATGGACCCGATCAGGAAGCTGTTCGCCAAGGCGACGGGGAAGTCGCCCGGCCTGTTCAGTTTCAACTCGACCGGAGCCTGTAAACAGTGCGAGGGTCGCGGCGTGATCATTACCGAGATCGCCTATATGGACCCGGTGACCACCCACTGCGATGCCTGTGACGGACGACGGTTCTCCGACGAGGTGCTGGCACTGACCTTGCGCGACAAGTCGATTGCCGATGTGCTGGCGATGTCGGCCGAAGAAGCCCTCGGTTTCTTCACCGAAAAGGCACTGTCCACAAAGCTGCGCACGATGAACGAGGTAGGCCTGGACTATCTGAGCCTCGGCCAGGCCATGAGCACCCTGTCCGGCGGCGAACGCCAACGCATCAAACTGGCGACTCAACTCCAGAACACCGGCACCGTCTACGTCCTCGACGAACCGACCACCGGTCTGCACATGTCGGATGTGGACACCCTGCTCGCCCTGATGGACGGCTTGGTCGACCGCGGCAATACGGTGGTGGTGATCGAACACAATCTCGACGTGGTGGCCCACTCCGACTGGGTGATCGATCTCGGACCCGACGGCGGCAAGGACGGCGGTGAAATCGTTTTCACCGGAACCCCCGCCGAATTGCTGACCCACCCCACCTCCCTCACCGGCGAGTACCTGCGCAAATACAAGGCCGCCGGGTAGGGATCAGGCGGAGTCGACGAGGGAGCGCACGTGCGCGGCGGCGGTGGCGTCGTCGCGCCACGTGCAGGCCAGGCCGAAGGCGGCTACTCGGCCGGTGACGAGAACAGCTCGTACGGCGGCTGAGACCTCGGCCAGGGTGGGGCCGTCGGGGGCCGGGAAGAGCAGGCCTGGGAGGTCATCCGGGGTGACCACGTCGAAGTCGATGTGAAGGTAGAGCGGGCCGTCCGGGAGGTCGCCGATGTCCTCGACCGGACGGTGCCGGATCTGCGCGGTGCGCAGGTACTCGACCTCCGGTGGGTCGAGATCGCGGCCGCCGACCAGGACGGCGCGGTCTTCGGGGATGTCGCGCAAGCCGATTCGGTCGGCAATGAGGTGACGGCCGTAGCCGACGAGCATGCGCAACGGGAAGCCACCGAGGTAGCCGGACGCGGAGGTCTCGAGGGTTTGCACGTCGCCGTGCCCGTCGAACCAGACGAGCGCGGGATCCAGACCGGCCCTTTGCAATCCGGCCACCGTGCCGAGCGCGGTCGTGCAATCGCCGGAGGCGACGATCGCGCGTTCACCCCGAATCGCGGACTCCGCAACCCGGTCCGCCACCGCGTCGTACAGCACGGCCATCCGCGCCCATGGATCATCGACCTCCGGCAGCTCGGCCGTCACCACCGCATCCGGGGTGATCGGAACATCCATCTCCGGCCGGTATTCATCGAGGTGGTACGGCACGAGCAAGCGCATCTACCGAGCCTATTCGGGGCCGAAGCACGCGGCCACCCAATTAGGACGGCGTCAGGGCCGCGGGAGCGTACGCCCGCCCGGTGCTGATGGGCCGCCTCGGTCCGTGCATATCGACAGGACGACATGGGCGGGTGCTGGTGACGCTGAACCGGTGCTCGGGAATTTGGGAGCGCGCAGGCCGAGGCCGTTGACGGCGGATTGTTCGGCATCGGCGAGGTCCACGCCCCAGGCCCACGCCAGGCTGTCATCCGGTGCTTCGGCGACCGCGCCACAGGCATTGACGAAATAGACATAGGCCGAGCAGTCAGGACCGCCGCCGCAGCGGGCGTCGGCTGCCCGCCCGGCCTCGGCGGGGCCGGCGTAGTTCACCTCGGCGGCCACGCGGCCGGTTTGGAACGAGATCGCGATCGCGCCGTAGAGATCACCGCTCGCATGTGCCGTTCCGGTAACCGCGCCTGTCAACGCGGTCACCGATACGGTGGTGAATGCCACAGCGGCCCAACGTGATACAGACATGTCAATCCTCCCGTATGACATCAAGAACCGCTCATCGTGCCCGAAGCGTCCGATTCGATCAAGGCCATGCCATACGTGCGCGCACCGTGGTAGCCATCAACCTGCCCGGCTCATTGCGCCGCGTTCACCGACACAGACAGGTACCCACCCGCCCGCACCGCGCCGGTGATGAGTGCGCGAACGTCACGTGGTGCACTCGGCAGCAGGTCGAGCAGGTCGGTGCTCGACGCTTCGAGCAGTCCGGCACCGAGGTTCGCGAACAACGAGAGCGTGTGCGTGATCTGATAGGGCTCCAATCCGCTGCCCTGCAACATATCCCGCATTTCGCCGAGCGAGATCGGCGCGTATCGCACCGGGCGACCGAGGGATTCGCTGAGAATCTCGGCGATATCCGCGCCACCGACCGCGGTCACACCCTCCAGCTCGTATACCTTGCCCGCATGCCTGCTCCGCCGCCCGGCGACCAGATCGCGCTCGGTCTCCGCGGCCACCCGGACGGCCACCTCGGCCAGATCCTCGCGCGCCACCACTGATATTCGGCCGGTGCCGAATGCCGCGGCGAACACCCCCGATTCGGCCGAGGCGGCCGCACCGGCGACGGCGAGCCCGACCGGAACCTCCGCGTAGAGACCGTTGCGCAGGACGGTCACGTCGAATGGTGCTGTGGTCAGCCGCTTTTCGGTCCACCGATGGGGCAGGGCAATGGTCATCAGCTCCCCGGAACCCGCGAGGCTGGTGTAGATCACGTGCCGGACCCCCGCCGCCGCGGCGGCGTCGATCACCGCACCGTGGCGAGCCAACACCACATCGTCTTCGGCATATCCGGCCGAAATCAGTACCAGGACGTCGACATCCCGCAGTCCCGCGGACAGCGTTGTCGGATCATCGAAATCGATTCGGCGCGTGGTGTTGTCGTCACCGGAGCGGCTGCCCGCCGCTACTGTCAGTCCGTCGAGGGTGGACAGGCCGCGGTGGACGAGGCCGCCGAGGGATCCGGAGATGCCGGTTACCAGGATCATCGCAACGCTCCCGATTGTTGTAGTTGCTGGATTCGTCCCCAGCATCGATGGCCGCGGCGTGCGGCATAAGGAGGCACTTTCATGTCGGTCACGAACACGGCGATCACCGCGCAGGTCGCGGGCACTATTCCCGACGGGCCATGTGGCGATGACGACTGCGGCATCCGCGATGTGCTCGACAGGCTGGGGGATCGGTGGACGGTATTGGTGATCGTCGAATTGAGTAAAGGGGTGCGTCGTTTCCGTGAATTGGAGCGGGCGATTCCCGGGATCTCACAGCGGATGTTGACACTGACCACCAAGCGGCTGTGCCGCGACGGCATGGTGGAACGCATCGCGTATCCGACGATTCCACCGCAGGTCGAATACCGGCTCACCGAGACCGGCCAGAGCCTGGCCGAGGCCATCGGCGCACTCGCCGACTGGTCGCGCGACCACAAGGACCGCATCGCCGACGCCCGCCGACGCTGGGACGCCGAGCACACCGACTGAACACCTGTCGCGCGCGGGCGAACAGCGCTTGAATGGAAGCATCCCCACAGGGAGGTTTCCGATGACCCTTACCGCTCGTAACCTGCTCGACGGGATCCAAGCCGAGCTGGCCCCGCACGACGACGACAACCCCATGGTTGCGCTCATCTCGGTGGGCAAAGCGCCACGCGCGGTCTTCGCGGCGATCGCCGCCGAGGAACAGCGCATCACCAGCAGCGACTGGCGCAGCTTCCACGCCTTGGCGGCGCGGGCGGACGAACCGCACGTCAGAGTCTTCCTCGACGACCTCCCACCAGGCGAGCGGCAGGCACTCGCGCTGTTGGACGCGCTCGTGGCGGCGGCCGGACCCGACCAGGGCATGGAGCTACCCAGAGCGGGGTGCCAGGCCTACCCGGCCTATGTCGCCTGGTTGGCACTGAACGCCGAGCCTTCCGCCGCCGCGGCGGGTATCTACGCGAATGTCGCCGTTTTCGGCCGCTACTGCCGGGCCGTCGCCGACGGCATGCGCGCGCACTACGAGTTCGACGCCACGGCCTGCGCATTCTTCGACCTCTTCGCCGCCGATGCACCCGAAGTCGAACAGCGTGCCCTCGCCGCAATCCAGGCCGGAATCGACAGCGGACGATTGAATCCGAACGACGCACACTTGTACGCCAGACTCTTCCAGAACTACGAACTCATGTTCTGGAACACCCTCGCCGACGAGTTCGCGGGATAACACCGCCACCTGCGTGCCCGCGGCGTGGAACTCCCCGCGGTTGCGCACAGCTTCGGGTCTGTCGCATATCCAATGGCTACTGCGCAGAATGTACACCTTGTGCGAGGTGCTCAAAAGCTGTGCGAGCTAAGGCTTTCTCGACCGCGCAGTGCGATACCGCGCGATCGGATGTCCGGTGCTAGCGCTGTTCGCTCAGCTGCTGGGTTCCGGTGATCCGGAGCAGTTCGAGTGCCGAGGCGGCGGGGGTGTCGGGGGCCGCCGAGTACACGACCACGGCCTGGTCGCTGTCGGGGACGAACAGGGCATCGCAATCCAGGACCAACCGCCCGACCTCGGGATGATCGATGGTCTTGGTTGCGCTGCGCCAGTTGCCGGTACTCCCTTCGCGCCACAGTCGGTCGAATCGCGTACTGCGCGAACGTAGTTCGGCGATGAGACGAGCCAGGTCCGGATCGTCGGGATAGGCCGCCTTCGCGCTGCGCAGCGAGCTGACCCAGGATTCGGCGGCCGCCTCGGCCTCGGCGGGGGTGAAGACCACACGGGATGGTTCGGTCCCGAGGAAGGACTGCCAGATGATGTTGCGCCGGGCGGGCGACCACGCGGAGAAGTCCCCGAGCAATGCCGCTGCCATCGAATTCCAGGCCAGCACATCCGCTTTCGCGGAGATCACCAGTGCGGGCAGATCCGCCATCCGATCCAGCAGTCGCAGCACGCTCGGTCGCACCACCATGTTGATGCGGCCTTCCTGCGGGGGCGCCGAACCGGCCAGCCGGAACAGCAGATCGCGTTCGGGATCCGCGAGCCGGAGGGCGCGGGCGAGCGCGCCGAGCACCGCCACCGACGGTCGCGGTCCGCGCCCCTGTTCGAGCCGGACCACATAGTCGACACTGACACCGGCCAGTTGCGCGACCTCCTCGCGCCGCAGCCCCGGCACCTGGCGGCGTGAACCGCTGGGCAGCCCGACATCGCGCGGCCGCACCCGGGCACGGGCCTGCCGCAGCAGCTTGGCGAGTTCGGCGCGATCCATGCCTCGATGATGCCGCAGCGCGCGGGCGCCGGGGTGGTACTGCCGGTCCCAGGAGTTATCGGCCCTGGAGCGAGATTCAGGTGACGGGCCAAGGTCGAGTCATGACCAACACGACAACAGCCCTGGTGACCGGGGCGAACAAGGGAATCGGCCGCGAAACGGTCCGCCGGCTGGCCGAACTGGGCTGGCAGGTATTCCTCGGTGCCCGCGACGCGGAGCGAGGTAAGGCGGCCGCGTTCGAACTCGCCGAACAGGGTTTGCAGGTCGAGTTCGTCCAGTTGGATGTGACGTCCGTCGAATCGATCGCGACAGCCGCCGAGACCATCGCGGGCCGGACGCCGCATCTGGATGTTCTGATCAACAATGCGGGTATCGGCGGTACGCGCGCCACTCCCGCCGATACGGTGGCCGGCGATTTCCGAAATGTCTTCGAGACCAACGTTTTCGGGCCTGTGCAGGTGACCCACGCCTTTCTCCCGCTACTGCGCACGGCCGCCAACCCGCGCATCGTGATGGTGTCCAGCGGCATCGGTTCGATTGCCATCACCTCCGATCCGAGCCGGATCGAATCGCAGATCCTCGGGCTGGTCTACCCCTCCTCGAAGACCGCATTGAACATGATCACCACGCAGTACTCCCGCGAACTGCCGCAGATGCGGGTCAATGCCGCCGATCCCGGTTATACCGCAACGGATTTGAACGGGAACTCAGGGCATCAAACGGTCACCGAGGGCACCGATGCCATCGTGCATCTCGCGACCATCGGTCCCGACGGCCCCACCGGCGGCTTCTTCGATCGCGTCGGCAGGGTGCCCTGGTGAGCCCTCGACCAGCGATCTCACTTATGGGCTGCTCCCTCGGCCGACAGCCGTGTCCGCCGCTGACGGCGATCACCTGCCATTCTCAGACCAACCCGGTCGCTACCAGCGAATTCAGCGTGCTCCGCCGTTGACGTACAGCGTCTGGCCGCTGACATAGGACGCCTCGTCACTGGCCAGAAACGCGATCACCGCGGCAACCTCCTCGGGCTGTCCCACGCGGCCCAGCGGAGTCCGCTCGGCCACAGCCTTCTGGTGGTCTTCGGCCGTGACCCCGACCCGATTCGCGGTCGCGGCCGTCATCGCGGTGGCAATGTAGCCGGGCGCGACGGCATTGACATTGATGTTGTACGGCCCGAGCTCGATGGCCAGCGTCGCGGTCAGGCCCTGGATGCCGGCCTTCGCGGCGGCATAATTCGCCTGACCACGGTTGCCGAGCGCCGAGCGGCTGGACAGCGAAACGATCTTGCCGTAGCGCTGGGCGACCATGTATTCCTGGGCCGCCTGGGTGCAGTGGAAGACACCGGTCAGATTGACCGCGAGCACCGCATTCCAGTCGTCCTCGGAGAGCCGGAAGAACAGATCGTCGCGGGTGATGCCCGCATTGTTGACCAGAATGTCCGGCCCGCCGAGATCCGTTGCGATATCGGCGAATACGGATTCCACCGAGGCACGGTCGGTGACATCGCAGACATAACTGCGGGCGGCGCCGCCCGCCGCGCCGATCCGTTCGACGGTGTCCTCGGGTGCAGTGCGGTCGAGCACCGCGACCTGTGCGCCTTGGGCGGCGAGTAGCTGCGCGGTGGCCGCGCCGATACCCTGTGCCGCGCCGGTGACCACGGCGACCCGGTCGGTGAATCTGGTCATCGAACATCCTCCTCGGGAGTTGATACGGCGGTCTTCAGAATGCGTCGACTCCGGTCAGCGCACGACCGATCAGCAGCTTCTGGATCTGGCTTGTGCCCTCGTACAGGGTCATCACCTTGGCGTCGCGCAGATATTTGCCGACTGGGAATTCATCGATATAGCCATAACCGCCGAAAACCTGCAGCGCCCGATCGGCGGCACGCACCGCGGCCTCACTCGCGAACAATTTGGCCTTCGACGACTCGACGGCGAATTCGGCACCGCGGTCGATCAGATCGGCTACCCGCCACACCAGCAGCCGGGCGGCATCCACATCGAGGGCGATATCGGCGAGCAACTCCTGCACCAGCTGATGCCCCGCGATCGGCTTGCCGAATTGCTCGCGCTCGGTGGCATATCCGACGGCGGCGTCCAGGCATGCCTGCGCGATACCGACACAACCGGCGGCCACCGACATCCGCCCCTTGGCCAGCGCCGCCATCGCGACGGTGAAACCCTTACCCTCATCGTGCAATCGGGCGCTGTCGGGGACCCGGACGCCGTCGAGTACCAGTTCGGCGGTGGCCTGCCCGCGCAGTCCGAGCTTGCCGTGGATGGTGCGGGCGGTGAAGCCGGGGGAGTCGGTCGGGACCAGGAATGCGGTGATGCCGCGATGTCCTCGGCCGCCGGTGCGGGCGAAGACGAGGGCGACATCGGCCCAGGTGCCATTGGTAATGAACATCTTGGTCCCGGACAACACCCAGTCATCACCGTCGCGGACCGCGCGGGTGCGCAATTGCGCCGCATCGGAACCGGTCCCGGGTTCGGTGAGGCCGAAGCAACCGAGTGCGGCACCCGTGGTCAGGCGTGGCAGCCAGGTGCGCTTCTGCTCCTCGGTGCCGTAGTGGTTGATCGACTTGGTGACCAAACCTAAAGATACGGAGACGATTCCGCGTACGGCGGAGTCACCGCGCCCGAGTTCCTCGAGTACCAGACAGTAGGTCAGATGGTCGCCGCCACTGCCGCCGTACTCCTCGGGAATGGTCAGGCCGAGGAACCCGACTTCGCCCAGTTTGGACACGATCGCGGTATCGACGGATTCGGCCCGGTCCCACGCCGTCGCATGCGGCGCGATCTCGCGGTCGACGAATTCGGTGGCGAGGCGCTTGGCTGCGGCCTGTTCGTCGGAGAGTTCCAGGTTCATCACGACTCCGGGGCAAGAAAACTAACAGCGGAAGTTTCTCGTATGGTAACCATCGATAAACTAGCGATGCAAGTTTGATGTTGTGGGTATCCGCCGTGTGACACTGGATTGATCGACCAGGAGGATTTCGTGGGAAGACCCCGCCGCCCCTTGCTGAGCCGCGATCGCATTGTGTCGGCCGCGCTGGATCTGGTGGATGCCGAAGGACTGGAGGCGGTTTCGATGCGCCGACTCGCCACCGAACTCGGCGTGCAGGGCCCCTCGCTCTACAACCACGTGGCCACCAAGGACGATCTGCTCGATGCGATGGTCGATGCCGTCCTCGGCAAGATCGATCTGTCCATGTTCACCGATATCTCGGATTGGCGGGTGGCACTGCGCGATTGGGCCAGGTCGTATCGGGCGGCCCTGGCGGCGCATCCGAAGGTGGTGCCCGCCTTGAACCAGGGCATGGGTCGACGGTCGAATGCGTTGCGGCAGGCCGATGCGGTCTTCGGCGGTCTCGTGGCGGCGGGCTGGCCGCGCCGCGAGGCCACCCAGGTGGGTGCGCTCATGCGCTTCTTCGTCACCGGGTCGACGCTGGGGTCGTTCGCGGGCGGGTTCCCGGAGGACGCGGCGGTCTATCGCGGGAATTATCCGCATCTGGACGAGGCGCATCTGCTGTCAGGGCGGCAGCGCGATATCGATGACGCCGCCTTCGAGACCGGGTTGCGCGCGTTGCTGGACGGGTTGTCGTTGCGGTTCGAGGCGCTGGAGGGTGCGGCGGGCGGGCGCTAGCGGGCGGCCAGCCAGTCCGGGAATTCGGTCAGCTCACCGAGGACGAAATCCGCTCCCGCCGTGCGCAATTCGTCGGCATCACAGGGGCCGGTCGTGACCCCGAGCGCGTAGACGTCCGCCGCCCGCGCCCCGCGCATGTCGCCCTCGTGATCGCCGACGAACAGGTCCGCGCCATGCTCGCGCAATGCCGCCGCCTTGCCGTCCGACCACAGATCACCGACCACCTCATCGATCCGCCACCCGAGTTCGGCGACGTGCAGCCGGGCCAGCGGTTCGTGCTTACCGGTCACGATGAGCACCCGTCCGCCGCGTGCACGGACGGCATCCAATGCGGCATCGGCGCCGGGCATGGCCGGAATGTAGGGCACGATCGACGGATACATCTCGCGATAGCGGGTCACGAGTGCCGGAATGAGCTCCTCGGGCGCACCAGCGTCGGCCAGCAGCATCGCCAGCGGCGGGCCGAGCCGGTCGGCCAGTTCGGCAGCACGCAGTGGCAGGCCGAACTCCGTGGCCAACTGCTCGATCGCCTTGCACACACCCGGCCGGGAATCGATCAGCGTCATATCGAGGTCGAAACCGACGGTCCAGGTCATCCCATGACTCTATCGTCGAGGCTCGATCGGCCGCGCGACAGCACCAGCGGTTAACCAAACACGGCACGGCGAAGATCAATCAGGGGGAACATTTCCGCAGGCGGCGCGAAAAGCAGGTCGCCGACCTTACAGTTGACCGACAGCGAAGGGCTCCGGTCTGCATCGCGGAGGACGAGATGACGAGCCAGCGCCAGCCACTGACCGTGGGCTCGATATTCGGGCACTACCGGTTGGATCGGCTGCTCGGGCGCGGAGGCATGGGCGAGGTGTACGAGGCCTACGACATGCGCAAGCGCCGCAGTGTGGCGATCAAGGTGCTCCTCGAACGGCTCGCGCAGGACGACGGGTACCGCGAGCGGTTCCAGCGCGAAGCCGACGCCGCCGCGCGGCTGCGCGAACCGCATGTCATCCCGATTCACGATTACGGCGAGATCGACGGTCACCTCTACATCGATATGCGTCTGGTGGACGGCGTGAGCCTGCCGTCGGTACTGCAGAGCAAAGGGCCGATGCCTGTGCAGCAGGCGGTGGCGGTGATCCGGCAGATCGCGTCGGCATTGGATGCCGCGCATGCCGAAGGGCTGGTCCACCGTGACGTCAAACCGGACAACATCCTGCTCACGCCGGAAGGTTTCGCCTATCTGGTCGACTTCGGTATCGCACATTCCGATGCCGATCACGGGTTGACGACCCACGGTGCGGTGATCGGCTCGTTCAGCTATATGGCGCCGGAACGGTTCCGTGCCGAGCACACGACTCCCGCGGTCGATGTTTACTCGCTGGCGTGCGTGCTCTACGAATGCCTCACCGGGGCGCGGCCGTATCGGGGCACCACCGACGCCGAGATCATCAGCGCGCATCTGTTCGAGCCGGTGCCGCGACCGAGCACGAACCGGCCGAACGTGACGCCCGCGCTCGATACCGTCATCGAGCGCGGTATGGCCAAGAATGTGCGCGAACGTTACCGGGCGGCGGGGGACCTCGCGCAGGCGGCGGAGGCGGCGCTGACGAGTGCGGGTGCGGTTACCGAAGGGCACACGGCGGTGTCCGCGACCGGGGTGCACGATGAACGCACCTCGAATGGCGAAGCGGGACAAGGCAGCTCGCCCGATACCGCGACTCGTGACGATCTCTCATCTGTTGTCCGGAAACCCGATACGGAGCGATCCGATGTCGAGCGGCCCGAAGCCGAGACACGCGATACTCAGGGGGTCACGGTCGCCGAACCGCGCCGCCGACGCCGCATGCTGACCGCGCTCGTCCTGGTACTCGCCGCCGTGATCGCCGCTGGAGCTGGATTGGGAGCCTGGACCTTGCTCGGCGATCGCAAGGGCACCGCGGTCGCTGATGCCACCGCATTGCGCGGCGCCGATATCGAGTTGCTGAAGATCGTCGCCCAAACCGGCCGCAAACGATCCACCTGCCAGCATGAGCAGCCTGATGCCTCCACCACCGTCGCGGTCATCTTCTGCCCGGACCACCCCGCGGCCAGTGAGTCGGCGGTCCGATACATGCGGTTCCGCAATCTCGACGCAATGCACGACTACTACAACCTCCTGATTCGCACGTTCCAGGCCACCAACTGCCCGGGTGACCCCGCCGGCCCGGACGGCCCGGTGATGTACGAGGGCAAGGAGATCGGTCGCAAGGCGTGTGTCGCCAACCGCGCCGAGGCACCCGACGCGCCGAAACCATCCCTGCTGCTGACCGATGAGCCCCAGCTGGCACTGGCCTTCTTCATCTGGCCGTCGCCGAGCGACCAGCCGCTGCGCGACTACCTTTCCAAGTTCGCCGCCACCCAGTTCCTGACCGCCGAAGCCGCCCGAGACCCGGACTTTTTCACCCCCGAGGACCGCGTCGTCTTCGGGGATCTCGGCAGTGCCTTCGGTCCGGGGAACTGTCGGCACGTGCCGCCGCCCGGCGGCACGGTGAACGCCGCCATCGCGTGCAGTACGCCGCCCGATTATCCGTCCGCACTGTTCTACGGATTCCCGGACAGCCAGTCGGCCGACACCCTGTACCGGGCCGATATCGGAGTGCTCGGTGGACACGGCTGCGGTGGCGGGGGCACCGACGAGGTGTGGCGCAGCGAGGGCAAGGATATCGGCCGATTCTTCTGCTTCCTGGACAACGATCCGGATATCGGCACCCGGACCTGCCTGATCGCCGTGCACTCCGATGCCCACCTGATCGCCCAGTTCTGCACGCTGGTACCGGAAAACCCGCTCCCCGGACCGAAAACCGAAGCCCAACTACGGGACTGGTTCGATAAGCACGCCAGCTAGACGGTATGGAGGCCCACTGAGTTTGGGGGCCGGAGGCCTCGATTCTGCAAAACCGCGTGGG
Organism: Nocardia sp. NPDC049526; assembly: GCF_044465765.1. NCBI lineage: Bacteria > Bacillati > Actinomycetota > Actinomycetes > Mycobacteriales > Nocardiaceae > Nocardia > Nocardia sp. NPDC049526. Next base: position 30,150 of record NZ_JBITMA010000015.1, read on the forward strand.
TTGCCGGGGTGAAACTCACTTCGGTAGAGCCACATTTGCAGGTCAGGAGGGCCTCCGGTGAGTATCGAGCGTACGAGTGTCGGGCTGGATGTGCACGCGTTATCGGTGGTGGCGTGTGCCATCGACAACGAGACCGGGCAGCTGAAGCGGCAGCGGTTGTGCCCGGATCCAGGACAGATCCTGGCGTGGTTGACCGGGCTGGCGGGGCCGGTCCGAGTGGTTTACGAGGCCGGGCCGACCGGGTTCGGTCTGTACCGGGCGTTGACCGCGGCCGGGATCGACACCATCGTGGCCGCACCGTCGAAACTGCAACGCCCGGCCGGGGACCGGATCAAGACCGACGCTCGCGATGCCCTGCATCTGGCGCGGCTACTGCGGCTGGGCGAGATCGTGGCGGTGGCGGTGCCGACCGTGGCCCAGGAAGCGGCTCGTGATCTGGTCCGTGCCCGCGAGGACGCGCGCGGTGATCTGATGCGGGCCCGGCACCGACTGTCGAAACTGCTTCTGCGGCAAGGGATCGTGTATTCCGGTGGGTCTGCGTGGACCGGGACGCATGATCTGTGGCTGCGTGGGCAGCGCTTCGACCAGGCCGCGTTACAGACCGCGTTCGACACCGACTACGAGGCGATGACGCTGACCAAGACCCGCCGCGACCGGCTCGATGCCGCGATCACCGCGATGGCCGCCGACAGCGACTACACCCCGGTGGTGCGCCGGTTGGGGTGTCTGCGCGGGATCTCGACCCTGACCGGGTTCGCCCTCGCGGTGGAAATCGGGAACTGGGATCGGTTCACCGGCAAGACGATCGGCGCCTACCTGGGCCTGGTCCCCACCGAATATTCCTCCGGCGCCACCCGCACGCAAGGATCGATCACCAAGACCGGCAACACCCACGCCCGGCGTCTACTGGTCGAGGCCGCCTGGCACCACCGCCGCTCCTACCGAAACCCGACCGCCACCATGGGCGCACGATGGGCGCTGGCCCCGGCCGTGGCCCGCGTGCGCGGCCACGCCGGCAACCACCGACTGCACCACCGGTGGGAGCAGTTCACCGCCCACCACAAACGCCCCGTGATCGCCAACGTTGCCGTCGCCCGTGAACTCGCTGGCTGGTGCTGGTCACTGGCCATCCTCGATGACGGCTGACGCCGTCCCGAGACCGCGGCCAGGCGAGTCAACCCTCGAGTCGGCGTGCGGGACGATCCGTGACACAACTATGGGCAGCAACGCTTTTCGCGTCGCGATGCCCGACGCTAGACCAGCGGCGCCGTCCCCATCGAACAGTCGTCCTGCGGTAACCAACCCGCGCATATCAGTCTGACCACGCCGTCGCCAACTACGACACGACCCGAGACAAACCCCCCGCCCAACCGCACACGAAAGCGGTCCCGGCAACCGACGTTACCGGGACCGCTTTCACCTGCCACTTGACAGAACACGCCTACATATCAGTTGTGCGGCATGATGCCGAAGGTGAATTCGGTGTCGCCGATGCGGATCGTCACACCATCGGTGAGCGCGGCGCCGTCGATGACCCGAACACCGCCGACGAACACACCGTTGGAGGACAACAGATCCTTCAGCACGCACGTCACCCCATTGCTGACGATCACGGCGTGATGGCGGCTGACCTTGCCGTCGTCGAGCACGATGTCGTTATCGGGCAGCCGGCCGATGCGGGTGAACGGGCCCGTGATCGGGAACGCCTGCCCGGTCGAATCCCGAAGGTATGCTTGGGATCCGGGTGCTATCAGGTCGACGACGGTGGTGGCGCGCAGTGCCGATGCGACGGCATCGGCGGGCGGGGTGAGCGGTTCCTGGCGCAGCATCTTGGCTTCGAGTTCGCGTATCGAGGCCACCGGATCGATGCCGAGTTCATCGGCGAGTGTCACCCGCAACCGGCGCAGCGCCTCGAGTGCGTCGCTCTGTCGACCGCTCACGTACAGCGCGGTGATCAGTTGCTCCCACAGCGGTTCGCGCAGCGGATATCTGTCGGCCATTTCGGCCAGCTCGGCGAGGACGCCGTCGGCCCGGCCCTGCGCGATCTCGGCCTGGGCGCGGGCCTCGATGACACCGATCCGTTCGTCGTCCAGGGCGGTGGCGAAGGCGTCGGCGAAGCCGAGGCCCTGCAGGTCCGCCAGCGCCGTGCCGCGCCACTGCACGAGCGCGCTGGAGAGCACCTCGCTGGCCACCGAGAACCGGCCCGCGGCCATGGCCCGCAATCCGGATTCCTTGCGCGTACGGAACCGCTGAACATCGCAGCTGTCGGCGGGCACCGTGATCCGGTAGCCCGTGCCGGCGCGCGAAAGGATCGTGCGCGCGTCGAGTCCGGCATCCCGCAGTGGCTTTCGCAGATTCGACACGATGGTGTGCAGGCTGATCCGGATATCAGGCGGCGGATTCTCTTCCCATACCGCCTGTGCCAGCGCTTCCGTCGACACCGGCCGGTTCGCATTTATCACCAGATACGCCAATACCGCACGCTGTTTGACACCACCGAGCGGTTGCACGACCTCATCGATCGTCAACTGCACCGGCCCGAGCACCCCGAACTCCGCCCGCATATCCGACATCCCCCGGTCCTCCCGTTCTCGAATTTCTATCGAGCGCCACGACCCCGCCGTTTCCGGTATCAATCGTGGCAGCGGGTGCCGCGTTCGGGGACCACGCCGTGGAAGAAGTATCGGACGATCACGCCTGTCGTGCATCCGACATCGTTGACGTCCTCTCCCGCTTGGAGGCGGGAGATTCCGGTCTGTGCGGGTTATGCCGCGCTTCCGGAGTTCCTGCTTCGACGCCGGTCGCTCGGCCGAGGCCAAGTCTGACACCAGCTCCACAGGCGTTGGGCTGTCCGCACGTCCTGCGGCCAGAATGTTCTTCGCGGCGTTCACATCCCGATCGTGGATGGTGCCGCACGTGCGCTAGCGCGTTATTCCTCGGCGCGGAACTGGGCGCGCTTGTAGTCGCCGTATGGTTCGTCGCGTTCGCGCACAGCCTCGCGGAAACCCACGGTGGCCGAACGCAGTTGGAAGGCGTAACCCTCACGCGTGTGGCGCGAGATCCCGTCGAACACCGTGCTGATCATCGCGGAATTCGTCACGCCCTGCGAATGCAGCGCCGAATTGAGCGCCAGTTTGGCCATCATCAGCTGGTTGATCGGCATGCGTGCGATGCGTGCCACCAATGCCTCGGCGCGCTCGTCGAGTTCGTCGGCTGGACACGATTCGACCGCGAGGCCCCATTCCTCGGCCTGCTTTCCGCTGATGCAGTCACCGGTGAACAGCAGCCGCTTGGCGCGCTGATCGCCGAGGCGATGGGCCCACATGCCCGCCGCCGGAATACCCCATACGCGGGTGGGCGGGTAGCCGATTTTGGTGTCGTCGGCACAGATGATCTGGTCGGAGTAGAGCGCGATATCGGTACCGCCCGCGATGGCGAAGCCGTGCAGTTTCGCGACGGTCGGCTTGTTCGCGTTCATGAGGCTGGCGAAACCGCGGTTGAACCGGCTCATCATGGCGTAGTCGATCATCGGATCCCAAGTGCCCAAGGGATTGTGATTGGCCGCCTGCACCACCGGATCGGCTACCGTGCCGGTGGTGTCGGTCGAGCTGTCGACACCGTGGCTGCCCTGTTCGGCGAACATGTCCAGGTCATAGCCGCCGCAGAAACCCTTGCCGCGCCCGGATACCAGGATGACGTGCACCCGCGGATCCAGGTCGGCCCGCTCGACCGCGTGCGCGAGATCGACCGGGGTGTCCGGGGTGATCGTATTGCCCTTCTCCGGGCGGTTGAAGGTAATGCGCGCGATGCGCCCGTCGCGCTCGTAGGTGAGTGTGCGGTACTCGCGTTCGCCGACGGGCTCGGGCCGGTCCCGCCACGGCGAATCGGGTACCTCCGTCCAGTTCTCGTACCAGGCCGCTGGGCGGGTGCCCGCATGGTTCGAAAAGGGTTCGCTATCAGGCTGATTCACGTGGAACTCCCGGTGCACTCGATGCCGTATTCGCGGCAACGGTGCACCGCGCCACCGGCGGTCGCTGCATCGTTGCGCTCGATGCCACCGTAGCGAACCAGGCTGAGTTCAGGCCTCGGGTGCCGCGGTGTCGTCGGGGAAGGAGTGGTGTTCGTGCACCACGACCCAGCGTCCGTACCATTTGCGCAGACCGAAGGTGATCCGCAGGCGCTTGGCCGGATCGCGGGCGAAATCCTCCGCGGTGCCGCACAGCAGCAGCGCATGCGCGAATGCCACGTCTGCGCCCGCCTCTACCTCCAGCGAAACGATGTCGAATGTCGCACCCGAGGCCTGCCATTCGAAGAAGCCGGGCCAGGTATCCCGATAGGCGTCGATGCCACGCACACCTTCATTCGGCGGGGGCACATCGAACATCACGATATCGTCGGCGTGATCGGTGACTACACCGGCAAGGTCGCCGGTATGCACCGCCGCCGCCCACCGCTCGATCAGGATTCGGATCTGCTTCTCGTCATCGGACATATCGGGTCGTCGTCCTCTCCGGCCCGGCCGCCGGGGTGTGCGCCGTGGCTCTTACCCAGAGAGCGTGCCGAATTCACCTCTGGGACGCAATGTCTGGGAATGCATTCGTGCAAGATCCCAATGGCGAATATCGCGCCGGTTACCGGTCGGCAGAAACCGTTGAGTCAGTTATGGTCGGGTCGGCGAGGGTGGAGCGTTTACGGCAGTAGCCCAGGTAGACCGCAATGCCGACGAGCACCCAGACCGCGAAACGCACCCAGGTCAGCCCGTCCAATGTGGTTGCCAGCAGTACGCAGCCGATCAGCGCGAGAATGGGCACCAGCGGCACCCATGGGGTGCGGAACGGCCGTTCCCGATTCGGTTCCAGCTTTCGCAACACCAGCACTCCGACACAAACAACCGCGAAAGCCGACAGCGCACCGATATTCACCAATTCCACGACGATATCGATCGGCAGCAGACCGGCAATGGTCGCGCAGACGACACCGAGCAGCAGTGTCAGCCGGACCGGAGTGGCGCGTTTACCGGTTTCGGCGAGACCGCGCGGCAGCAGTCGGTCGCGGCACATCGCGAACATCAGCCGGACCTGTGCGTAGACGATCAGCAACAGGCCCTTCGTGAGCGCGATGATCGAGGCGATCACGATGACATTGCCGATCCAGCCGACCTGCAAATTCCCGAAGGCGGTCGCGATCGGCGAGGCGTTGTTCAGGGTGGCGAATGGTGCGATGCCGGTGAGTACGGCGCTGACCAGTGCGTAGAGCAAGGTGGCGATCAGGACCGTGCCGATGATCGCGAACGGGATATCGCGGCGTGGGTTGCGCGCCTCCTCGGCGGATGCGGCGACGACGTCGAATCCGAGGAAGGCGAAGAAGGCGATCGCGGCGCCGCCGACGATGCCACCGAATCCGAATGGCGCGAACGGGGTCCAGTTGCCGATATCGATATGCGGTGTGCCGATCGCGACGACCAGGACCAGCACGCCGATCGTCACGGCCACCAGCGCCTTGGTGATCCGGGCCGTCAGCGAGACCTCGCCGACGAGCACCGCGACGATGACACCGATGATGAGCACGGCGGGCAGGTTGACGATGCCGCCCTCGGACGGGCCCGCGGTGATCGCGCCGGGCAGGGCGACGCCGAACATGGAGTCCAGCGCCGAGACGACGCTGCCGGACCAGCCGATCGCCACGGCCGCGCCCGCGATGACGAATTCGAGCAGCAGATTCCAGCCGACCAGGAACGCCGGACCTTCGCCGAGGGTGGCGTAGGTATAGGTGTAGGCACTGCCGGAGACCGGCACCATGGCCGCCAGCTCGCTGTAGCAGAGCGCGACCAGCACACAGACAGTCCCGGCCAGCAGGAACGACAGCACAATCGACGGCCCGGCCTTCTCGGCGGCGGCGACCCCGGTGATGACGAAGATGCCCGCCCCGACGATCGTGCCCACCCCCATGGCCGTGAGGTCGATCCGACCCAGGCTGCGCTTCAGGGTCGGCGACCCGCCTGCGGGGCTGGTCGCGGTGTCGGGCAGGCGGCGGCGCCACCGGGTTGGGCTGGTCATGAACTCCCTTTACTGCGTGTTCCGGCTCCGCCCGACCGGCGGAGTCGGCTGTCCATTGTGGTCGAGGGAGTCGGTGCGCTCGACGCCGGGGCGGTCGCGGGCGATCGGCAAGCAATCCATGGTCGCGGTTGCGTGGCGTGCAGTTGCGCGTCGAGTGCACGGTTGCAACGTTCGCAATCAGACTCCCGCCGCAATCACCGGGCAAGTACAGACTCGCGCGCTTTTCTGATCGCCCGCACCGAGCCACCGGCATTTCGGTGCTGCGGTCAGGCTGCCCGGGTGCGGTATCGGCCGGGTGCGGTTCCGAATTCGCGTTTGAAAGCCTTGGCGAAGGCGTACTCGGAGGTGTAGCCGCAACGGCGGGCAATGCCCCGCAGTGGTTCATCGGTATCGCGGAGCAACCGCACTGCGAGGGTCATCCGCCACCAGGTCAGATAGGACTGTGGTGTGCTGCCGACGATGCTGGCGAACCGGTGCGCAAACGCCGAGCGCGACAACCCGGCTTGCATGCCAAGGCTTTTCACCGTCCACGGCGCGGCAGGGTCACGGTGCATGGCGTGCAGTGCGGACGAAATCGCCGGATCGCTGAGCGCTGCGCTCCAGCCGGATATGCCGGTCTGTTCCCGATGCCAGGCTCTCAGCATGTACAGCAAGAGCACCTCCAGCAGTGCCGCGATCACGCCCGAGGTGCCGGGCAGGTTCTCGGTGTCCAATTCGAGGCCGAGCAGGTCGATCGCCCCGCGCAGTGACGAGTGCCGTCCCACGCGGGCGGGCAGGTGGACCACATCGGGCAGTTCGGCCAGGAGCGGATGAATTCGTCCTTGATCGAGACGGTATGCACCGCACAGCAGCACCGTAAGGGCACCACTTCCTGTCGCAGCAACTGCGGGAGAGCCGGTTTCGGCCAGTGGCGTGGTCGGGCTGTCGGCCAGTGCGTGGCCCAGTTCCCGGGGTAGGAATGCGACATCGCCGACTTCTAGGCGAATCGGCTCACCGTGCGCCCGCAGCAGCCAGCACGATCCCTGTAACACCACGTGGAAGCCGGCGCCGTCCTGGGGTGGGAACCGCACTCCCCATGGGGCGCGTATCTGCGTGCGCGAAGAGTGCGGCGTGCCGATGCGCATGGCCGCGACGGCGTCGGTGAGGACATCCACTCGCCCGATCATACGGTTGGCATTGCAGAGTGTGGACGAACAGACATCTTTTCCGGCCTTCTGGATATTTGGCGTCCCGTCTTCAATGCATAGCGTCTTGTCGTAAGCCGATCGTTCATCGGTGTTCCGATAAGAAGAGCTGAGGTAGTCACACCATGAGAATTGCCGTCTACGGGGCAACCGGATTCACCGGCGGGCTCGTTGTGGCCGAGATCCGTCGCCGAGGCATGGATCCGGTGCTGGTGGGGCGGGACGAGACAAGACTGCGCGCTGCGGCCGATACCGCCGGAGCGACCGGCGCCGAACTCCGCGTCGCAGGTCTCGACCACACTGCTGCGCTGGCGGCCGCCTTCGATGGATGCGCGGCGGTAGTGAATTGTGCCGGCCCGTTCACGCTGTGGGGCGAACCGGTTGTCCAGGCGGCGATCGCCGCCCGGTCTCACTACGTGGACACCGCGGGCGAGCAGCACTACATCCACCACATCCTCGACGAGTACGGCGAGCCGGCGGCCCGCGCGGGCGTCACTGTCGTGCCTGCCATGGCCGACGACGGTGGCCCCGGCGACCTCATCGCCCACCTCGCCGCTGCTCCGCTAACAGCCGTCGACGACCTGGTCATCGCTGATCTCCGCCTACCCGGTAGCGCCTCTCGGGGCACCGCCCGCTCGATGGCCTCGGTATTCGCCGAAGGAGCACTCGAATACAGCGACGGAGCATGGCGTCCGGCCGCCGTCTCCCCACAGTCTCCGATCACCCCGCCCGGAGAGCCGGATCCGGTGCCGGTCGAAACATTCGCACTCCCCGGTGTGGTGACGATTCCGCGCCACGTCCGGGCCCGTCGCGTGCGTAGTGCGATCCGTTCCGAGGTCGCCGGGCTATTCACCGCATTGACCCCCGACATCGTCGAAACGATCCCGACCACCGTCGACGAAGAAGCCCGCCGCGCCGGGCGGTGGCTGATGCTGGCCGAAGCCACGGCCCCTGACGGAACCCGATCACGTGGCTGGGTGACCGGCACCGACGGCTATCGGCTCACCGCGGTGATCGCTGTCGAAGCTGCCCGCCGTCTTGCGACCGGCCGCCAACCGCACGGGGCCCTCACGCCTGCGCAAGCGTTCGACCCCACCTCGTTCCTCGACTTCCTCACCGGCGATGAAGTGACCTGGAAGACCGAAACGACTACACCCCGAGACGGCATCGCCGTGGCGGCACGCGCGAAGATACCGGGATCCCCGAACATCGAGAGCGCTCCGCCAACGAAGCATTTGTCGGACCAGGACGGCTAGACGTTACTGGGGATAACAGGTAATCTTGGGAGACGGTCGGGCAAGGGTGCTCGGGTGTGAGCAGACGAAACGGATTACCTCAATGACGCGGCATGTCGACGTACTGATCATCGGCGCGGGCCTGTCCGGCATCGGGATGGCGTGCCATCTCACCCGCGAGCAGACCGGACGCAGCTATACGATCCTGGAACGCCGTTCCACCATCGGCGGGACCTGGGATCTGTTCCGGTACCCGGGCATCCGCTCCGACTCCGACATGTTGACCTTCGGCTTCGGCTTCCGTCCATGGATCGGCACCAAGGTACTCGCCGACGGACCGCACATCCGCCAGTACATCGAAGACACCGCCGCGGAATACGGCGTCACCGAGCACATACGCTTCGGGCGCAAGATGACCAAGGCCAGCTGGTCGAGCGAAGCCGAGCTGTGGACCGTCGAGGCGCTCGACGAGCAGACCGGCGAGACCGAGATCTACACCAGCAACTTCCTCGTCGGCTGCACCGGCTACTACGACTACGACAACGGATACCGCCCGCGGTTCCCGGGCGAGGCGGACTTCCGCGGGCAGATCGTGCATCCACAGCACTGGCCGGAGGGACTCGACTACCGCGGAAAGCGCGTAGTGGTGATCGGCAGCGGCGCGACCGCGATAACGCTGGTTCCGGCGATGGCCGACGACACCGCGCACATCACCATGCTGCAGCGCTCGCCCACCTACATCACCGCACTGCCGGCCGACGACCCGGTAGCGGTCGGCATGAAATACGCGCGCGTGCCGGAGAAGATCGCCTATCGGGCCGGCCGGGCACGCAATATCGCCTTGCAGCGGGCCAGCTTCCAGCTCTCGCGCACCAATCCCGAGTTGCCGAAGAAGCTGCTGCTCGCCGCGGTGCGGATGCAACTCGGCAAGCAGATCGATATGCGGCACTTCACTCCGTCGTACAACCCGTGGGACCAGCGGCTGTGCGTCGTCCCGAACGGCGACCTGTTCAAGGTGCTGCGCAGCGGTAAGGCATCGATCGTCACCGATCACATCGACCGCCTCACCGAAACCGGCATTCGGCTCGCATCCGGGGAGGAACTACCCGCCGATATCGTCATCAGCGCAACCGGTCTCACCGTGCAGATCCTCGGCGGCGCTGCGCTCGACGTGGACGGGGAGCCGGTGTCGACTCGCGAGCACGTGGTTTACAAGGGCGCCCTGCTCGATGGCATCCCCAACGCGATGCTGGTCCTCGGCTACACGAACGCATCGTGGACGCTGAAGGCAGATCTGGCCGCCGAATACTTCTGCCGCCTCCTCAACCACATGAAGGCCCACGGCTACACCAAGGTCGTCGCGATCGCCGAAGACGCCGATCGCTCCGATCAGTCACTGATGGGTGGCGCCCTGACCTCCGGTTACATCCAACGCGGCGACGGCGTCATGCCCCGCCAGGGCGCCCGTGGCCCCTGGCGGGTCATCAACAACTACTTCCGCGACCGCGCGCTACTACGCAAGGCCCCCCTGGAGGACGGGGTACTCACCTTCGACGGTGCTGCAGGTGCCGCCCGGCCCGGCCGCAAGCCGAGAGGCCAGGCGGGCAAGCGGATCGCCTAGGCGCGGCAGCCGAGGTGCGCTATTGCCGTTGAACCCGGTGCCGCGGGGTCGATGCATGTGGGTCGGGTTGAGCCCCAGCGAGTTTCGGCAACGGGTCGCCGCTGAAGCACGGCGCTGCAGCCCACGCCGCGATGCAGGCTGAAGCCGTTCGCATAGCCGGTGCCCGGGCCCGGCTTCTCGAACAGCAGGCACCGTGCACCTGCGAGCCAGGCGGAAGGCGCGGGCCTGGGTTGGCAAGAGTGCCGCGAATTCGGCAGGCGGCGATAGGGGGCATATCCGGGATTCGGGTGAATCAGCTTGGAGCCAATAGGGTTTCGGCAACCGTCTGCATGTGGACCAGGTAGGTGGCGCGGGCGCGTGGGGTGGCGTCTGCGCGGCTGAGGGTGCCGCGGGTCAGGGCGTAGCCGATGGTTTCGGCGATGATTCGTGGCGGGACGGTGGGGGAGATGCGGCCTGCGGCGTGGAGGCGTTCGAGGTAGCGGGTGAAGCGGCGGATGGGGCGTTCGGCGATTTCCCGGGCGAGTACGGCGACTCGGTCGTCGACGGCACCTCGTTCATCGATGAGGCGCAGCATGGGGCCGGCATTGCGGACCGCGGCGGCGAAGGCATCGATGGTGGCCGCCAGCATCACTCGGGGATCGTCGGTATCGATATCGGGTTCCTGGGCGGTGAGGAAATCGTCGCGGACCCGGGCGGCGAGGGCGAGGAAGATTTCATCCTTGGAAGCGAAGTAGACATACATCGTCGCGCGGGAAACGCCTGCGGCGGCGGTGATATCGGCGACGGTGGTCTTCTCGTAGCCGCGCTCGGCGAAGACGCGGGCGGCGGCCTCGAGTAGCGCGCGATGGCGATCGGTATCGGATCGTTCCCGCGCCGCGCGCACCGACCAGCCTGCCTGTGTCATGGACTCATGGTCGTTGACATTGACGTCAATGTCAACGCAGACTGTCGGCATGCATGTGGTGGTGGCGAACAGGGGTGAGGTGGCGGTCCGGGTGATCCGGACGGCACGCGAGCGGAATTACTCCACCCTCGCGCTCTACACCGGTGAAGAGGCGGCGGGCCTGCCGGTGCTCCTGGCCGATGACGCGGTCCAGTTGCCGGGCATCGGTGCCGCCGCATATCTCGACATCGCCGCTGTAGTCGCCGCGGCCAAGGGCGCCTGCGCCGATGCGCTGGTGCATCCCGGCTACGGATTCCTCAGTGAGAGTGCCGATTTCGCGGCGGCATGTGCGGCCGCCGGTCTGGTGTTCGTCGGGCCTTCACCTGAGGTACTGCGCATTTTCGGCAATAAATTGTCGGCGCGCGAGGCCGCACGCCAGGTCGGAGTCGCGGTCCTGCCCGCGACGTCCGTCGGCGCGGACCTGGCGGAAATTTCCGCGTTCTTCGCCGACCACCCCAACGGTGTGATGCTGAAGGCCGCAGCCGGGGGCGGCGGACGTGGCATGCGTGCGGTCCAAACCGCGGACGCACTCGCCGAATCACTCGACCGCTGCCGGTCCGAAGCGCGCGCCGGTTTCGGCGATGACACCGTATACGCCGAAGCGCTGGCCGCGGATGCGCGCCATATCGAGGTCCAGGTCATCGCGGACGGACACCGAGCCATCACCCTCGGCGACCGCGACTGCAGTATCCAACGCCGCCACCAGAAACTCGTCGAAATCGCTCCGGCCCCGAATCTGCCTGCCGCCCTTCGAGAACGACTCCATCGCGACGCCATCCGCATAGCGGAATCGGTCTGCTGCCGCGGCGTAATCACCGTCGAATTCCTGGTCACCGCGACCGACGCCTGGTTCCTCGAGGTCAACCCGCGCCTCCAGGTCGAACACACCGTCACCGAGGCGGTAACCGGCGTGGACCTGGTGGCAGTCCAACTCGATCTGGCCCGCGGTGCTGCCCTGCACGACCTCGCTATCGGCGACCTTGCGCCGGACACGACGGGTCGTGATGTTCGAGCGAATGGCTTTGTGCGGGGGGTCGCGGTGCAGGCGCGCGTCAACGCCGAGCTGGTCACGGTGGGTGGGGAGGTTCTGCCGAGTACCGGTGTGCTGACGGAATTCGCCGCGCCGACCGGGGTGGGCGTTCGGGTGGATACCGCGGCGTTCACGGGCATGCGGCAGGGGGCGAAGTTCGATTCCTTGCTGGCGAAGGTTATCGCGCAGGCGCCGACGTATTCGGCTACCGTGCGGCGGTGTTCGGATGCGTTGGCGGAAACCGTGATTGCCGGTGTCGATACCAACACGAGTTTGCTGCGTGCGGTGTTGGATCAGCTCGCCGATGGGGTCAGTGTTTCCACTTCATGGTTCGAGGAGAGCATCGGCGAACTTCTCGGTCGGGCAGTCGATTACGTGCCTACTGTGGCCCAGCGCGCGGTCGACTCGGCGACAGGAGATCCCTCGCATGCGCTCGCCGAGCATCGAAATCCGGCGGCAGCGGCCGATATCCAGGTTGCGCTCGAAGACGATGAGCAGGGCATGCGATCGCCCATGGGCGGTACCGTCGTGACCTTGGCGGAGCCGGGCAGCATTGTTGCGGCCGGCGCGGAAGTCGTTGTACTCGAGGCAATGAAGATGCAGCATGTGCTGCGGGCCGAGCGGCCGCTGCGGGTGTCGCGCCATCTGGTGACACCGGGTGCGACGGTCGATCCGCATGCGTTGCTATTGACTTGGGTCGCGACCGATCATGACGGTCCGGCCGCCGATATCGAGGCTGTCGACCTGGATGCGGTCCGTACTGATCTGCGTGAAGTGCGCGCGCGGCATCGAATCGGACTCGATGTGGGCCGCCCGGCCGCTGTCGCGAAAAGGCATAAGCTCGGCCGCCGTACCGCCCGGGAGAACATCGCCGACCTCGTCGACGAGGACAGCTTCCTCGAATACGGCGCCCTCGCCGTCGCCGCACAGCGCCTACGCCGCAGCCCCGAGGATTTGATCGCCAACACACCCGCGGACGGGCTGATCGGCGGCATCGCCACCATCAACGCCGACCGATTCGGCGCGGAAGCCGCGCGGGCACTGGTCATGTCCTACGACTACACCGTGCTGGCCGGCACCCAGGGCATGCGCAATCACGCCAAAACCGATCGCATGCTGGAACTCGCACACGAACAGCGCATACCCGTGGTGTTCTTTACCGAGGGCGGCGGCGGGCGACCGGGGGATACCGACTACTCGGGCATCTCGGGCCTCGATGTGACCACCTTCCGTGCGATGGGCGCGCTGTCGGGTCGAGTCCCGTTGGTAGGCATCGTCTCCGGACGCTGCTTCGCGGGCAATGCGGCGCTGCTCGGCATGTGCGATGTGGTCATCGCGACCCCCGATGCCAATATCGGTATGGGCGGTCCGGCAATGATCGAGGGCGGCGGACTCGGGGTCTACGCACCCGAAGACATCGGCCCCATCGACGTCCAACGCCGCAACGGTGTCGTGCACATCGTCGCTGCGGACGAGGCGGACGCGGTCGCCACAGCCCGTCGCTATCTCTCGTATTTCCAAGGGCCACTACAGGATTGGACGGCACCGGATCCACGCGTCGCCCGCCACGTGGTGCCCGAGAACCGGCTGCGCGCCTTCGACATCCGCGAAGTCATCGCCGCGGTAGCCGACCTCGACTCGATCGTCGAACTGCGCCGGGACTGGGGCGTCGGCGTGGTCACGGCACTCATCCGCGTCGAAGGCCGCCCCTTCGGGCTCATCGCCAACGACTGCCACCACCTCGGCGGTGCGATCGATGCCCCCGCCGCCGACAAGCTCAGCGCATTCCTGCAACTCTGCAACGCCCACCGCCTGCCGATCGTATCCCTGTGCGACACACCGGGTTTCATGGTCGGTCCGGAGGCGGAGAAGGAAGCGACCGTCACCAAGTTCAGCAAGCTGTTCATCGACTCCGCCGCGCTGACCGTCCCACTCGGCACCGTCATCATCCGCAAGGGCTACGGCCTCGGCGCACAGGCCATGGCCGCAGGCTCCTTCCGCGCCCCGCGCTTCGTAATCGCCTGGCCCACCGGCGAAATCGGCGGTATGGGCCTGGAGGGTGCGGTCCGGCTCGGCTTCGCCAAAGAACTCGCGGCTATCGAAGACTCCGATAAACGCCAGGAAGCCTTCGACAACCTCGTCCAGCTCGCCTATGCCAACGGCAAGGCTCTGACCGCCGCCACCGTCCTGGAACTCGACGACGTCATCGACCCGGCCGACACCCGAGGTTGGATCCGCACCCTGCGCTGAACCGCGCGTCGGTCCAGTGCTAGGCGATGGCGTTGGTCACCGCGTCGACGAGGTTGCGGGCACGCAGGTCAGGTGCGCCTTCGATGATGTAGTTGGTGACGTATGCGAAGGCGATGCCGGTGTCCGGATCGGCGAAGGCGAGGGAGCCGCCGCGGCCTGGATGCCCGAAGGACTTGGGGCCTCCTAGTGCGAAACCTTCGGTGGGGAGCATGTATCCGGAGGCGTAGCGGTTGGGCAACATTATGACGCGGTCGATGCCAGCGGTTTGTTCGCGGGTTGCGGCGGCGAGAGTTTCGGGGGTCAGCAGGCGGGCGCCGTCGACCTCGCCGATGGTTGCCGCGTAGAGCCGGGCGAGGCCGCGCGCGGTGCCGATGCCGTTGCTCGACGGGATCTCGGCGGCATGCACCGTGGGATCGTTGAAATCGATATCGGCCGGATCGGTGACCTGGAAGGCACGGTTGACCAGCGCCTCCGGATCACGCATCGCGACGACCATCGGCCGGAATTCCTCCGGAACGAACTCGTCCGGAACCGCTGCCAGATCGATCTTGGGCGCGAACACGAGTCGGCTGACACGATGCCGTTCGGACTCGGGCAAACCGATGAAGAACTCGACACCGAACGGTCCGGCGATATCCTCGGCCAGAATCCGCCCGACGGTTCGCCCCGCCGCGCGCTGGATGACCTCACCGACGAGCCAGGCGAAAGTCCGCCCGTGGTAGCCGTGCGCGGTGCCGGGCGGCCAATTCGGCGTCTGCGCGGCAAGCGCCTCCACCATCGGCCCCCACGCCAGTGCATCCGCCAGCGGCACGGGCTTATCCAGCGCCGCGAGTCCCGCCTGATGGGTCAACAGCCATCGCACCGGTATGTCGTCCTTACCCGCCGCCGCGAATTCCGGCCAGTACCGCGCGACCGGCGCGTCCAGATCGAGTTCACCACGCTGGGCGAGCAGATGCGCGACCGTCGCGGTGACGCCCTTGGTCGACGAATAGACCAGCTGCAGCGTGTCCTGCTCCCACGGCCGCTCGCCCTCCGGATCGGCAAACCCACCCCACAAATCCACCACCGGCCTGCCATCCCGATACACCGCGACCGCCGCTCCGACATCTCCCTGCTCGGCGAAATTCGCCGCGAATACCTCCCGCACCGCCTCGAACCCGGACGCGACAACTCCATCGATCACCATGTCCCCCAGCATGTCACGTGTTGCGCTTCCTACGGCGGCCGCAGACGTACCCGGCATTTCGGGTACCGCACCACGATGGATGATCGTCAACTCTTACGGCACGCAGCGGAGACCTCGAACGTCGAAGGCCGGGCGGCCATCGATGCACGGCGTCCAGACGCGGTCGACCGCCGTTATCCGGTGACGTCGCCAGATCGGCTGCTCGATGTCGGTCTCCACCGCAGCAGGGTCTCATCAGCATCGGCGCAGCATCGCGTGATCGGCCGCGCACACCCAACTAGTGCGGTCGGAAGTATTTTCGGCGGACATGTCCGAGAATGGTCAGCGGCTGCGACGTATCTGACGAGCGGCGCCAACAGGACGCCGCCAGAGCGGAGGAGTTGTCGTGAAATACATGATCCTGAGCTACGGCTCGCAGCAGGACTACGAAGGCATGGTCGGCAAGGACACCGGCAAACCCGCATGGAGTGCCGAGGATTTCGCGGCCATGGCCGAGTTCATGGGCAACCTCAACAAGAAGTTGGCGGAATCCGGAGAGCTGGTCGAGACGCGCGGTCTGGCCGAACCGGTGCACACCCGCCGCATCACCACCAAGAACGGTGCACCGTTCGTGACCGACGGTCCCTACGCCGAAACGCAGGAGGTGCTCGCCGGATATTGGATCGTGGAATGCGAGAGCTTCGACCGCGCCACCGAAATCGCGGCCGAACTCGGTAAATGCCCGGCCCCGCCGCACATCGCCGATACGGCCTACGCCGATGTCCGGCCCATCGCGGAGTCCGCACCCGAATTCGGCTGAGCCCCTTCCGATGTCGGATATCGGGGTCGAGGACCTGTTGCGCATCTGCGCGCCGCAGGTCCTCGCCGCGCTGATTCGGCGCTACGGTCATTTCGACACCGCGGAGGATGCGGTGCAGGAGGCACTGCTCGCCGCCGCGACCCAGTGGCCCGAAGGTGGCATTCCGGACAACCCGCGCGCCTGGCTGATCACCGTCGCCTCCCGCCGCCTGACCGACCTGCTGCGCAACGAACAGGCCCGCCGCAGGCGCGAAGACACCGTGGCGCGCTGGGCACTGCCCGAGGACTGGCTCACCCCGCCTGCCGATCGCGAACCCACCGACTCCGACGACACTCTCGTCCTGCTGTTCCTGTGCTGCCACCCGTCGCTCTCGCCCACCGCACAGGTGGCACTGACGCTGCGCGCGGTCGGCGGCTTGACCACCACCGAAATCGCCCGCGCCTTCCTGGTGTCCGAGGCGACCATGACCAAACGCATCGGCCGCGCCAAGAAGACGATCAAGGACAGCGGAGTCGGCTTCGCCGCACCCGTCGGCGCTCACCGCGACGCGCGCCTGGCCGCCGTGCTGCACGTGCTGTATCTGGTCTTCACCGAGGGCTATGCCAGCACCTCGGGATCGAGCCTGCACCGCGTCGAACTCTCCGCCGAGGCCATCCGCCTGACCCGTCTGGTGCACCGCCTGCTGCCCGACGACGCCGAAGTCACCGGCCTGCTCGCACTCATGCTGCTCACCGATGCCCGCCGACCCGCACGCACCGGACCCACCGGCGAACTCGTTCCGATGGAAGACCAGAACCGCGCACTCTGGCACACCGAAGCCATCACCGAGGGCATCGCGCTGATCACAGCGGCGTTGCCGCAGGGCGTACCCGGTCCGTATCAGCTGCAAGCTGCCATCGCGGCGCTGCACGATGAGGCGCCGACCTACGAGGCCACCGATTGGCCGCAGATCATGCTGCTCTACGAACGGCTGCTGGTTTTGGTCGACAATCCGATCATCGCCCTCAACCACACTGTGGCCGTCGCCATGGCTCGCGGACCGATGGCGGGCTTGAAACTCGTCGACGATCTGGCCGACAGCGGCAAGCTGGCGGGGGACCACCGCCTCACAGCCGTACGTGCCCATCTGTTGGAATCGATGGGGGACCGGGCCGGTGCCCGCGAGGCATATCTGCTCGCCGCACAACAGGCGATGAGCCTCCCGCAACAGCGCTACCTGCACACCCGCGCCGCCCGCCTCGGCGCCGATGAGTAGAAAGGAAGCGATGCTGATCGTCGTGGATGCCGCGAATGTCGTGGGCTCGCGTCCCGATGGCTGGTGGCGCGATCGTGCGGGTGCGGCTCGGCGACTGCTCATGCGGTTGAGCTCGCTGGAACTCACCCAACCCGCCGAAGTGGTCGTCGTGCTGGAGGGTGCGGCGAAGGCCGCGGGATCCGAGGAATTCGTAGGCGTGCGCGTGGTGCTGGCGGACGGTTCGGGAGACGACGCGATCGTCGATGTCGTGGCCGCGGCCGCCGAGCAGGACGGGATCACCGTCGTAACGGCCGATCGTGGACTCCGCGAGCGAATCGAAGCCCTCGGCGCCGAATCGGTGGGCCCGCGCTGGCTGCTCGACCGCATCGACCCCTGAGCTGTCGGATCCGACTGGTAGACAAGGAGAACCGTCGCCGAACCCGGAGGTCAACCGTGCCCAACGAACTCGAGGATCTGCCCTACGCGCGCTATCTCACGCCGCTGGAGAGCGATCTCGAACCCGAGGGCGACTACGACTGCGTGCACGTCTCCGGCGGCGACATCGATGACATCGAGGCCGGCAATTCCAGGTTCTCCGAAACCGTCTTCACCTCGCTTGCGATCAACCGCGGCAGCCTGCGGTTCTCCCGCTTCACCGATGTCTGGCAGCGCAACGTGCGCTGGGTCGGCACCGACCTGTCCGATACCTCCTGGCAGGACGTCGAATTGATCGCCGGTGCACTGTCGGGGGTCGATGCGGGCGGTGCCAACTTGCGTCGAGTGCGCTTCGAGGGCTGCAAGTTCGACTCCGTGAACTTCCGCAAGGCCAAACTACGCGAGGTGCAATTCGTCGATTGCGTGCTGCGCCACACCGACTTCGGTGATGCCGAGCTGACCAAGGTCACCTTCCCCGGCACCACTGTGGAAGGGCTGCTGATCAACCGTGCGCGGCTACAGCAGGTCGACCTCCGCGGTGCGGCGCACCTCGATGTCGCCGAGGGCCTCGATGCCTTGCGCGGGGCTACCATCACCCCGCTCCAACTGCTCGATCTGGCACCCGTATTCGCCAAGGCGATCGGTCTTACCGTCCGCGACTAGTGCTGCTTGCGGTGCGGCACGAATTCCAATGTGAGCAGAGCCGCGGCAGCCAGTAGTACCTCGCGCCACCGGATCAACACGAACCGCTGGTCCGACATCGCTTGGAACTTGCGCAGGAATCGGTACAGCGATTCCAGCCGGATCAGCGGATCACCCAGGTGCACGAGGACATAGATCAGCTTTCCGGTCCGCGAACGCTCCTTCTCGGCGAACAGCTCCGGAAAGGGGGCGAATGCCAGTGAGATCCGTTCGATGCCCTGCGCGCGGGCATGATCGACGAGATCGATGATCATCCGCTCGTCCAGTCCGTTCGGTGCATCCTTGCGCCGCCACGGCACATCCAAGCTCAGCTCGCGGCCCCGGCCGGAGACACCGTAGCGCTGGAAGCCCGCCACGCGCCCGTCCGCATCCCTGGCCAGCACCAGCAGCATGCCGGGATTCCGCCCGTCCAAGAGGTGGTCGAGGATCATCGAGAAGCCACGATTCTGCCGACCGGTACGCCACTCGTCGACGATATCCAGCAGTTCGGCCCGCAGCGGTTCGGTCAGGTCGGTCTCGTTGATGACCTCGGTGGTCACCCCGAAATTCCGGCTGCGGCTCACGCCTTGGCGCAGATTGCGGAAGGAACGCCCGACCATGGCGAATGTCGCGACATTGATGACCACATCGCGGCCGACCGGAATCGCGCGCAACCCCCGATGTTCGATCGCCCGATGCCGCCACATCTCGGCCATATCCGGGCTGGCACCGAGCACCGCGACCCGCCAGCCGTGATTCGCCGCGAATTCGGAGAAGTCCGTGAGCAGTGCCGGGAAGTCGGCGCGATCGCCGATCGGATCACCGGCGACCACCGCGACCCCGAAGCGGGCCCGATAGCCGATCGCGGCGGTCGAATTCACGTTGAAGTAGTAGGACTTCGACGAATGCAGCGCGAAGGCGGCGAGTGGATCGCGGTGGGTTCGGCCGACGAGTTCGGCGACCCGATACAACTGCTCGGGCTGGGGCCGACTCGACTGCGGCAGCATCAGGATGAATCCGGTCGCGGCCAGGAAGACGAATCCGAAGCCCGGATGCGAGGCGCGATAGGCGGCGTTGGCGGCCGCCAGCACGAAGACCGCGACGGTGAAATGCGGCAACGTGATCGGCCGACGCAGATGCAGTCCGCGCACCACGAACAGTCCGGCGATCGAAGCGGCGATGAACCAGCCGTGGTCCTCCCCGGGTGCGGCGCGACCGGCCTCGTAGACCAGCCCAACACTCATCAGCAACAGGGCGATGGAGATCAGCGGGCGGACGGCCGGCGTGGTGGTGATCGAGGCGTCGCGATACCCGGCGAGCGTGGAACTCCGTGCCGTCGTTTCGCGTCCCTCAGCCACGTCTGCCCCCCATTAGGCCGGCGGGTCCGAACAGGTTCCCCATGTGGTCCTCCCGATGATCCTGTACACGCAACAATATTGGGAACATGGGATGAGTGCTCGAACATTCCTGGCACACCAAGATCATTGGAGTCCGCCAGTGTTCGCCCGGCAACCGCGCCATGCTGAAGCTGGTGCGTAGGCCTCGATCGGGCCGGGGCGAGCGCGCCGTTGGCCGCTGCAATCGAGTATGCCACCGCAGTGCACATGGACAAGGGCCTTTCCGTGGCCATATTCCCGACGATCGGCCCTGGTATCGACGCCATGACATCAGCTTCATCGCTTGTATATCGCCTCGGTGCCGGTCTGTGTGAACGGCAGTGATGCTCCGACAGGTCGACATGAGCACGATTTCATGGTCGACAGCTATCGTTCAGCGAGCCGTGTATCAATCGCATCTCGGTATCTGTCGACCGGTGGCCGAGTATTGCGTCCGAGATGGACATCAGATCTATAGACAGCAGTGTTCGTAATTGTCTATCGTTTGGTTCATGACGAAGTTCCACGGCAAGAGCTGCCTCATCACCGGAGCGGCGAGTGGATTGGGGCGCAGTACCGCGCTGGCTGTTGTCGCCAAGGGCGCATCGGTCGTCCTGACCGATATCGATGATGCCGGACTACAGAACACCGCCGATGAAGTGCGCGCGCGGGGTGGTGTCGTGCACCTGGCCGCGCCCGCCGACGTCAGCGATTACGACGCCGTGGTAGCGCTGGCCGCGAAGGCGCACGCCGAGGTGGACAGCGTCGATATCGTGATGAATGTGGCAGGCATCGCCACCTGGGGGACCGTCGATCGGCTCACGCACACGCAGTGGCGACGCACCATCGATATCGATCTGATGGGCCCTATCCATGTGATCGAGGAGTTCGTGCCGCGCATGATCGAGGCCGGGCGAGGTGGACATCTTGTCAATGTGGCCTCGGCCGCGGGCCTCTTCGGGCTCCCCTGGCATGCGCCCTACAGTGCGGGCAAGTTCGGATTGCGTGGCGTTTCGGAGGTGTTGCGCTTCGATCTGCGGCAGCACCGGATCGGTGTCAGCCTGGTCTGCCCCGGCGCGATGGCGACGCCGATGGTGGACAGCGTCGATATCGCGGGCGTCGATCGGCAGGGCGCGGCGGTGCAGCAGGCGGTTTCGCTGTTCATGCGGCATGCGGTCACGCCGGAGCAGGCGGCCCGATCGATCGTGCGCGGGGTCGAGCGCAATAAGTACATGGTTTTCACCTCGCCGGATATCCGGGTCGGCTATCTCGCGCAGCGCTACTTTCCGCCGTCCTACAACCTCGCGATGCGCGGGCTGAACTGGGCGATGAGCCGCTATATCGACAAGGCACCCGCGTCGACCGAGGTGTAACCGAATACGACCGGCCACGGCTCAGTCGAAGCGCTGCCCGCCGCGGGAGCAGTTGGACCGATGATCCCGATGCGGCCGCCGGTTGTCCCTTGGTTCGTGCGCCGCTGATCAGCTATTTCCGGGACCGGTCACCGAGGACCCATCCACTCGATCACAGATTGCCCCGGCTGAGCGGGCTCGAGTTCGAGTCCCGGGCCGCCGCGGACAAATGGCTCGGTATTGCTGGAGCCACCCGCGCGGGCGTCCTCGGCGAATTCCTGCAAGCTCGTCGGCCTGCGGTCGTCGATGACGGGTTCTTCCAGGTCGACGTCATAGTCATCGTCGACCAACTGCTCGGACGGGGTTGGTTGATCTTCTGTCAACTGAGCCAGCTCCTTCTCGTTCCTGCCATCACCCGATGAAGGCGGATCTGACTGAGTGAGAAGCGCACCCGTGGCAATGGCCAAGGCGGCCATCACGGCACCTCTGAACAGATTCTTCATACTGCGACCGACCTATGTGCGACTTCGAAATCCATTGCGGTTACAACTGATCGAACCTCTATGGCGAAGGCTTGCGTACACGGACGAGCGGTCACCCGACATTCCCGGTAGCTCCCGTCACCACGATCATTTCCGTTATCCTATCGCTGATTTCGCTGCGGCCCCGATCACTCCAGTGGTCGACATCGTCTTCAGCCGGTGGACCACCCCGATCCTGTGGACGTTCAACGAGTTCGGGCGGCAACGATTCGGCGACCTGTGACGCGGCCTGGCACCGCTGTTCGCGTCGGTCGCCGAATGGTCGGTCAACCTCGACAAGGCCGGACAGGCCCGGGCGGATTACGACGCGAAGCAGCGGTAGGGCGATCACTTGCACGACGCGAAGTGTTGGACGTAGAGGCCTGCCTGGTCGGGTGCGGTGCCGGGTTGGGCGAGGCCGTAGACCGCGCCGGGGCCGAGCAACGTCGAGTCTTTGTCGAGGATGTTGGCTCGATGGGTGTCCGAATGCATCCAGGCGTCGACGATCGCGCGGGCGGTGGATCGGTTGCCGGTGCCCCAGGCGGTGTTCTCCGCCCAGTGCACCAAAGTCTTACCGGGGGCGCAGGGTTGGGCGGCGGCGATGCGCTTGCCGATCTGCACCGTGGCCTCCTGATTGTCGTCGGCGGTGGTGCGTGGGGTCTCGGGGTGGATGTGCCATTTCACCGTTTCCTGCTTGGTGCTGCCGACCCACCAGTTGAGGCGGTCCGCCTCGGTGCCGTACTTCTCCGCCGAGTCGACGAGTTGCATATTCCATTCGAGGGCGGGGATGCCGCGTTGGCTGCGTTCGGCATTGGTCAGGCACAGGACCGCCTTTTCGATCTCGTGGCGGTAGGCGAGGTCGGGGAACAGATCCCGCAGTCGGCTGCGTGAGCCGGAGGTGCCGGTTGGCGCCTTGTCCGGCGGGATTACCGGATCATCGGCGTGTGCGCAGTCGGGAGCCGCTGCGGCCGTGGGCATTTCGGTGAGGGGGAGCACTGCGATCGTCAGGCCCGCGATCGCGGCCAGTAAGGCTGCGGCGGGGCGGCGGATCGGGTGTTTCGATGGGCTCATGCCGATGAGATTCGCGGCTGCGACCAATGAAACACCAACGGGGAACCAATGTGGTCGGACAATACCCCCGAACAGTGCTAAACTCCGAAAACTACGACAGCTCAGCGTAATCGGCGAGGGAGAATGCTGAGACCATTGTTGCCGGATGATCCGACGGCTATCGGTACGTTCGTGTTACACGGCCGCCTGGGCGAGGGTGGAATGGGTGTCGTATTCCAGGGATTCAGCCCGGACGGCACTGTGGTCGCGATAAAGATGCCGCATACCCAATTGGCGCGGGATGCCGAGTTCCGGGCCAGATTCCGACAGGAGGTCACCGCGGCCCAGCGAGTGCACGGACGGCGCATAGCGGAGGTGGTGGACGCCGATATCGAAGCGGAGCGGCCGTGGCTGGCGAATTCCTTCGTATCCGGGGAATCGATGGCAGAGGCCATTCGAGAACGCGGCGCGATGTCGTCGGCACAGCTCTACGATTTCGCGAGCGGGCTCGCCGAAGCGCTGGAGTGCATACACCGCGCGGATGTCATTCATCGGGATTTGAAGCCGGACAACATCATTCTGACGTGGGACGGTCCGCGGGTCATCGATTTCGGTATCGCCCGGGTTATCGATGCCACCCGCCTCACCGAACCGGGACGCATCATCGGCACATTGGCGTGGATGCCGCCGGAAATGCTCGGCAACCAGGAGGTAGGACCGCCCGCGGATATCTTCGCCTGGGGCGCGCTGGTCGCCTTCGCGGCGACCGGTCGGCCACCGTTCCACGCCGATACCCAGGCGGCGGTAATAGCGCGGATCATTCGGGACGATCCGGATCTCACCGAGGTGCCCGGCCGATACCGGCGCATGGTCCTCGCGGCGATGACCAAGGATCCCGATGCCCGGCCGACCGCCCGGGAATTGGTGGATTTCCTTGCGGCACAAGCCAGGGACGAGCGGAGCGGTCGGCGCAAACAAACGGTTGCGGAACCGGCCGATGAGGTCACCGCACCGAACGAGGAGGCGGACGCGATCACCGCGGCCGACGAAGTCACCTCGCGCCGGCCAGACAGCGTGCCCGCATCGAATGAGGTCACCGAACTCGTAGCGGCAGAGGAAAGGCTGATGCGATCCACCGAGCCACAACGTAGACGCACCACGCCGCGCAATATTGCGGTTACCCCAGCCGATCGGCCTGTCGTCAACCAAGCGCCGCCAGGTACGCCGGTCCTCAAACGCGATCCAGATCCCCGAACACCGATGGTCGTGATCATAATTCTTTTGTCGCTCTCGGGATTCGGCCTCGTGCTGGGGCCGGTCGCGATCATGCGCGGACTCAGAGAACGAATTCACGCCCGACGCGCATTCGTCGCACCGCCTGCATCGGCCGCACACTGGACCCGGCTCGGCTGGATTTCCGTTGCGATATCAGTTGTTGTGCTCGTGATCGTATTCCGGCTCGGCGCACTACATTGACGACTCGCCGCACGCGGATCAGTTCTGTGATTCGGTCTCCGAATTGAAGGTGATACTGATCAACTCGCCGGGCATATATCGCTGGCCCCGATTCGCTACGAAGAATTCACAGACCGCAGACATGCGGCCGGAGCCGGATTGCACATTCGCGGCACCAGGAAAGATCTGGGTGCCACCGCCTTTCACGGGCACCGGCCGGTAGGTTACCGGCGACTCCGCGCCCTCCTGCGTACCGAATTCCAGCGATGCGATTCCGCTCAGCCATACGGTTTCTCCGGTGCGCAACTTGAATCCGGCACCATCGGTAGTGCAGTACCGCAGCGAATTCGGTTCGAAGGTGACCTGTTGATTTGTTCGCAATGTAATGGTCCCGCCCGGAATCCGTCCGGTACGCACCGTCGTCGGACGCGTTCCGCCCGGCTCCGGCGACTGCTGGACCTGACGGGGTGCGGCGGGCGAGCATCCGGCCACACCGAGACTCACCAGAGCAAACACGCTCAGCAGCAAGCGGATTCGTGATGTCATACCCAGCTCCTATTTCAGGGCCATCAGCTGCTGCCGCAGCACCCGAATGGTCAATGCGGTGGCGACGATCGCGATCACGACCAGCACCGCCGCGGCCGTCGCGACATGATGCAGATCGTGGGTCCAGATCAAATCGGCGAACGGCTTCTGCTGGCCCGGTGGCGGATCGGCCCCATCGGTGAGTCCGGTATCGGCACCGATCCCGGCCGCCGCCCACCGCGACGGCGCGGCATAGGCGAACGTCCGCAGTACTGCACCGGGCGTACCTTCGAATGGCGGTGCGAGCCCGGTCATCACCACCTGTAGCGCCAGCACGCCCATCAGCACGAAAACCGCCTGGCGCAATGATTTCGAACATGCCGACACCAGTAGTCCGAGCGCCATCGCGGCCAGCGGCAGCGTAATCGCGAACAGCAGCAGTCCGTAGGGTTCCGGCAGCACCGGTTTCGTGGGCCCGGACTTGATTCCGAGATATCCGATGGTCGATGCCACACCCAGCAGCACCGCGAGCGGTGTACAGGTGATCGCACGCGCCAACACCACCGACGCCGCCGAAATGCCCCAGCGCGCTTCGCGTTCGATGACCACGCGATCGTCGACGATGGCGGCGAAGGATTGCGCCATCGAGAAGAAGGTGAGACAGACGATCAAGGCGATCATGACCGAACTGACCGCACGCGGATCACCGCCGAGCCCTTTGTCGGAAGCGGCCGCACCGAGCATGGCGGTCAAGCCGATGCCTGCCGCCGAACCCAGTGCGAGCGTGCGGATTCCATTGCGCTGGCGGGCCCATTCCCGACCGATCAGGCGCGGCAGATGCCGGTGCAGCGAACCACGCATGGGCGCGGGCACCGGATGCTCGGCCGGTTGCGGGGTCGAGGGTGCGGCAGACTGCCCGGCCTGCCGGTCGGCTCGCAACCGGTCCATCACCTCGGCATAGCTGTCGACACCGAAGGCACCCAGCAACTCTCGGGGTGGCCCGAAGAATCCGAGCCGCCCGCGACCGGTCACCGCGAGCACCTTGTCGGCGCAGTCGACATTGACCATCGAATGGGTGACGACAATGACCGCGCAACCGGTTTCGGCGACCACCCGCAACCGCTGCATCATGGCGCGGTCCAAGCCCTCGTCCAGGCCGGAGGTCGGCTCGTCCAGGACCAGCAACTGCGGATCGCTCAGCAATTCCATGGCGGTCGAGACGCGCTTGCGCTGACCGCCCGACAGCGTGTCGATCCGCTTGCCGACCTCACCCGCCAGCTCCATCTCGGCGATCACGGTGTCGACCCGGGCCGCCCGCTCGGTTCGGGTGGTATCGCTGGCCGTGCGCAAGCCCGCAACCCACAGCAGCGCGTCGCGCACCGCGAGGTCGCCGAACATGGCGGGCTGTTGTGGCACAAAGGAAACGAGATGACTGGCTTGCATGCGGGAGGCGACCAGGTCGACTTGTCCAAGCCGCAACGAGCCGGCCGCCAGCGCGACCTCGCCGAGCAGCCCCGCGCACATAGTGGACTTCCCGGCCCCGGACGGTCCGATCACGGCGAGGACCTCGCCGCGCCCGAGTTCGAAGGTCAGATCGCGCAAAGTGGGTTCGGTGCGACCCCTATACCGCAGACTCACGCCGTCGAAGCGCAGCAGGGGCTCGCGCGCGATCACGGCGGCAGGCACCAGTGTCAGCTGCGCCGGGCCCGATACCTCGAAGATGTGGTGCGCCAACATGAATTGCTCGCCCACCCGCAGCCGAGCGTGCAGCACAGGCCTGCCGTCGACGAACGGACGCGCATTGGTGGCGAGTCCGCGCAACTCCACAGCGCGCCCGGTCCAGCGCACCGTCGCATGCCGATGTGCCAGATCCAGTCCGGGCAGGGCGATTTCCGCGTCCCCGCCCTCGCGGCCGATCGCGAGGACCCGATCGCTCGGCACCGACCAGGATCCGGGACGTCCCGGGGATGGCGGGACGGTTTGTCGCGGGGGAGTCCGATCGACAACCGGCGGTGATTGCGGCGGCGCATCGATGATCGTCCGGTCGGCGCCATTGACGACGTGCGCTCGCCGAGGAGGCGCGTGCGGTGGCGTGCGTTTCGGTTGTGGTCGGCCCGCGGGAGCCGATTGCAGCGGCTCGTGCGCGGCCCGACCCGCAACGGTCGGCGGCGTGACATTCGCATCGTCATCCGCATTCGCCACTACGAGGCGAAATATCCGACCGCGCACCACGATCCGCAGTTCGTGTACCCCGGCACCCTGGACTGCCGTCCAGTTCCGTGGGCCGATCGGCACATCATCGAGGGTCGCCTCGATCGTCGGATCAACGGCGCGGATGGCCCACCCGTTGACATGCCGGAACCGAAGCCACTGGCCTGCCGGACCGTCATCGCTGACCGAAATATCGGCGCCGGATCCGGAGCCGAGGGAATGGGTACGCCCGGAGATCCGGTGGCGGATCGCACCGGTGGTGAGCAGGAGTGCGGGTTCGGACATCGGTTCGTTCCTGATCACGCGAGCGCGATAACGACAGTGAGCAGCACGATGAACAGCGCGATCCACGCGACGATCACAATGGGTGAGATGCCCTGGGACGGTGCACTACTCGTCGGCGCGGGCACGGCGAACCCGGCGAAGTGTGCGGCGCGAGTGTGCTCGTTCCAGGGTTCCCGCAGCGCGAAATCGGTCCGCCGATACACCCGACCGTCCGGCCGCACCACCGACTGCCAAGCCAGCGCGAGCGCCCGCAGGTCGGCGGAGGTCAGATCCGGGTGCGGGGTGGTCAGCAGCCGATCGACCTTCTGGAAATCCCCGCTGGGCAGCAGCTGGGCGTACTGCCGATAGTCGAGCTGATTCGCGGCCAGATCCTCGGCGAGGCAACGAATCATCAGCAGCGCGAATTTGAACAGATCGGTGGTCGCGGTGAACTGCTGCACCGGATACGGAGGCCGCCACGGCAGCGGATCCAGTCGCGGGGTCGCGCCGCGGCCGCCGATGAGGAAGGAATCGCAGTCCAGGAAGTAATTGTGCGCCGAGACGACACCGTCGACGGGGTATGCGTCGGTGGTCAGAATGTTGTTCGGCTGCAGATCCCCGACCACGATGTCGTTGTCGTGCAGGAACTGCAGATCCACCAGCAACTGCCCGAGCCGTGCGATCTTGTGCGGGAAGTCGAAATAAGTGTGCAGGCGCTTCTGCGCATCCGATACCCGCACCGCGACCCGGGTGAAGGCGCGCGGCTGCGGCCCGCTGTGCGATTCGAAGAAGAATTCGCGCGGTGCCAGCGGCATGAGAATGCCTACCACCGTTCCGTTTTCGACGACCACGGCATGCGGCCACGCACACAGCTCCAGCATCCGCTTCCGGTCGTCCTGATCCAGCCTGTGCGGCCAGCCGACCAACTCGCGCAGCACCTCCGGCTGCAACTGGCGCACCGTATCCCGGTCATAGCGCTTGAAGGCGACCGACACCTCATCCGGTGTCGTACACCGCCACACCTGCGCGGAACCGCCCTCACCCAGCGGGAAGTCGCCCACGATGCGCAGTTCGTCCACGCGGTACTCGGTACGACCGGCTGCCGACCACCTCGGCACTGTCATTGCCCCCACCTACCGTCTTTCCCGGGCGGGCCCGCGCCCGCGTGTCGGCCAGGCCGCGACGATGGTGCGGTCATCGTGCAGGCCGGGCAGGTCGAATCCGACGAGCTGACCGAAAACATGCTCGGCGGGCCGCGGCCCGGCGATCTGCGGCAGCAGCGTGGCGAATTGTTCGGGCACCAGCCGGATCGCATCCGCCATCCCGTCGCTGGCCAGCACCACCATCAGATTCGACGGCACGAAGGTGAGTCCGGCGATAACGCGATCGGCATCGCGTGGCAGCGACGGCGTGACATTGCTGATCATCCCGCGCTTGGTCGCGTGCTGGGTAAGCCATTTGGTGGCACCGGAATTCAGGTCCACCAGCAGTAGATCGCAATCGCCGACGGTCGCCCAGGCCAGCGGGTAGCCGTCCGCCGATACCGGGCCGAGAGCGGCGAAGGCCAAGGTGCAGGCCGGGGTCGAGGTGCGCTTGTTATCGCCCGCGCCGTTCGGGCTGCGGTAATCGAGCTCGGCGGCCAGCTCATCGACCGACCCCGCGTCGAGTTGGGCGGCGACCTTCGCGGTGATCTCGGTGGCGAGCGGCTCCCAGGTGGACGGATAGCCGATGCGATCGAGCGAGCTCGCGTACCGGTGCAGCAGCGTCAGGCAGGCGCGGGTCGCACGCTGTGCGGCGGCATGGGAATTGGCGGCCGAACCGAGCCCGTCGGCGACCGCGAGATAGACCCAGCCACGGTCGGGATCACCGCCGATGGCGTAGGCGTCCTCGCGGGTATTGCCGTCCTTCGCATGCGAAAGTCCCACCTGTGTGGCGGCATACACGTCGTAGCGGCCGCTGCGGCCACGGTCGACGGTGAGTCCGCTCACGCCCGAGGTGGTCAGGGCGGGCAGTGCCACCGGACGGGCGGGCTCGGGGCGCTCAGGGGTATCTCGACGCGCCGTTTCCTCGTGTTCGGGTGCCCGGACATCAGCTCCGGGTCGCACCAGCAGGACCGCGGCGCCGGTCGCCGTCGCGGCGAGAAAACAAATGAGAGTCGCTGGTAGCCACCACCATCCGGACGGTTCGTGCGCGGGTTCGGCGATCGAAACCATCAGCAGATCACCCGCCTTGTTGAGCGTGCGGACGCTGACTTCGTTACCGTCGACGTCCCGCACCAGCGCCCGTGTCGACGGCGCCTTGAACTCCGGTGGGAACTTGATGGGAGCACCCGAGATCAACGCGCAGGTGTCGCCCGCCTTGTTTTCCATTTGAGCCCGCACCGGCGAATTCAGCACGGCCACAGCGGTTTGCGGCTCAGCGGCCGCCTGTGGGCAGCCGGTGACTTCGGCTAGGACCCGATCGGCGACCTTATCCGTCGTCCAGCTGTCGCTCCCGCTGTCGCCCAGCAGTTGCACAATGATCGACAGCACCGCACCCAGCAGTGCGATCCCGGCCACCAGCAAAATGGGGCGTTGGCGAAACGTATCCAGCGTCATGGCTATTCAGTCCAGTTCCCGCATACCGAGGGGCGTACGGAACAGAAACCTGCCCTGCCCGACGCTGCTGCTGATCGAGAACTTGATGCTGTTGATGATGGCGCGCAACAGATCGCCCGGCGCCACACTGCCTTCGGCGACACAGGCGACGCCGACCGGATTGCGTGAGCGCAATTGCCGCACAGTGTCTTCGCGCACATCACCGATGCCGAGGGCCACCACCACCGGACGGAACGGGTGGTTGGGCGCCTCGAGTCCGGCGCGTACCGGCACCCAGACCTCGTCGGGCTGGAATTTCCCGCGCACCTGCGGATTTCCGTCCGTGAGGAAGAAGATCACCGGTGTGTAGGTATCCAATCTGGCGCTTGCGAAACGCTTGTGGTCGCCGCGCAATTGCCGGTCCAGATAACGGAATACGTCCGCGTAGTCGGTCGCGCCCTGGCGTGGCAGCGCCGGAATGGACGGGTCGACCCGCAGCGGGGTCAGCGGCAGCACCGCGACGGCGGAATCACCGAAGGCGACTACCGAAAGATGTGCGGTGTCATAGGTGGTCGGATCCTCCTCCAGCACATTGAGCATATCCGGCAGCGCCTGCTCCACCGTTTCCAGCGGCGTGATCTTCTGGTTGGTCCACGCGGGATCCCACATCGAACGGGAGACATCGCAGACGACATAGAACGGGAACACCCGGCTGGCGCTCACTCCTGCCTGGGTGAGTCTGAAACGAGTATCCTCACGCATTCCTGGCTCCGATTAGTTGGAAATTTCTGCGCGGCAATACAATCCGCGAGTGGTGGCCTGTTGGTCGGCGACGACCTTGCCGTCGACGGTGATCTTGCAGTGGGCCGCGCCGACGGGATCGGGCGTGCCCTCGACGAAGACGACGAAACCGCCGGTCCGGTTGCTCATCAGGGTGCGCGAGTACGGCAGTGTCGTAGCGCCCGCGGCGAGGTAGCTGCTGGCGCCGTCGCTCCAGCTGAGGTCGCGTACCTTGCCGCTGCCGGTCACGTCGAAGACGACGGTGTGCTTCTTGGTCTTGTCCGGTGTTCCGGTGGGACCGGTCGGGCCCGTGGGTCCGGTGGAACCGGGATTGTTGTTTCCGTTCGAATCACCGGTTCCGCCAGCGGATCCGGTGCCCTTGCCGGTGGGCTGATCCTGATCCGAGGCCTGAGATACCTGCGGCAGGTGGATATCGAGATTCGACCTGCCGACCGCGAAGAAGACCGCGGCCGCCGCGACCACCGCGAGAACGGCGGTGAGTAGGTACTTCACGGGGTTCACTTTCCTGCTCGCCAAGCCTGGTGGACGGGACCTGGAATCAGCGTCCGGCAAATCCGGTGCGGAAACATCCCCGCCGTATCACTGAGTGACACGTTCATCGAAATTGGCTGTGCGTGCATTGATTACGGTCGCCTCGAGGTGCGACGCTGGAGGGTTGGATAGGGGTGCGTTGGGGGTTGGTACCGAACACGGGTCGGTACGTTTCCGGCCCCCTGAGATTCGCGGCACCGACCAACGAATAACCAACGGCAGTCCAACGTGATGTCGGTTTGACACCCGTGGCGATGCGGTCGCACACTCATCGCAACCGCGCATTTCTCGCGCGGCCGGTTCCCAATTCCCGAGAAGGTCGACATGATGTGTCGTCGCTGTGCTCCGGACGCCTCGGCGGTGCGATATGCCCGATGACAAAACCGTGGTGGGACGCGCCGTCGCGATTATCGAGGCGGTCGCCGATTCCCGGGATCCGGTCTCGCTGGCCACCCTGACAAAGCGCACCGGCATTCCGAAACCCACTGTCCGCCGCATCGCCAACGATCTGGCCCGACGCGGCATGCTCGAACTGAGCCCGGATGGCTATCGCGCGGGCACGCTGCTCATCTACCACGGTTTGCGCGCGGCCCAGCAGCACGGTTTCATCGTCACCGCGCAGCCCTACATCCAGGACCTGTATATGCGCACACGCGGCGAAATCGTCTGGTGCGCAAGCCTGTACGGTGGTGAGCTGACCCTCAACGGTTCGGCGTACGGCCGCAACTATGCCGAGGTGATGAAGCGGCAGAACTGGCCGAGCCTGGCCTCCTTCGGGCCGAGTATGGTTCTCACCGCCGCGGGGCGGCTGCAGATCGCCGCGCACGAAGAACAGGCCGAACAGATCCTCGCCATGCGCTGGCCACCGCTGACCCAGTATTCGGTGACCGATCCGCGCAAACTGCGGGCACTGCTCGACGAGGCCCGCGACACCGGATTCGCGCACGAACGTGAGCAAACGGCGGTCGGCTGGAGTTGTGTGGCATCGGCGGTACGCGACAGCTCGGGTGCGTTCATCGGCGCGATCGGGATCACCGGCCGCAGCGCCGTTCTCGAACAGCGCAGTCTGCACACCGGATTGGTGCGCTCGGTGGAATCGCTGCAGCACGAACTGCGCGAAGACAAGTCGGCGGGCCTACCGCTGGGCAAGCCGTCGAAGTCCTTCGGCGATATCTTCACCCAGTATCCGCGTTGGACGCCGAACCTCGCACCGCTACTCGATGTGACCTCGGATTGACCTCGGGTTTCGATGCCCCCGAGGCGATAAGCAGCAAACCCGAATTCCCTCCCGTACTATCGCGATCGGGAACACCGGCCGGGTAGATGAAGGGGGACGGTGTTGGAGATTCGCCTACCGGCGACCATGCGCAACGGGGGTGCGTGGTTACGGCGCTTCGCCGGGACGACTCCGGGTGCCATCGGCGCGGTCGCCGTCGTAACCGTGGTGTTGTGTCTGCTCGCCGGGTTGACCTCGGCCGAGCAATTGAGCGGCAAGATCGCTCGGCGCGATACCGTGCTGGAACACACCGAACCGCTGGCCTACGCCGCACAGACCCTGTACGTCGCGCTGTCGGCCGCAGACGCGTCCGCGGCGACGGCCTTCCTCTCCGGTGGCATCGAATCACCGGAGGTGCGTGGGCAGTATCAGCAGGCGCTTGCCGAAGCGGCGTCCGCGCTTGCGGAGGCGACCGCCGGAGCCGCTGATCAGCAGACCAGGAATATCGTCGCCAAGATCGCCGCCGACCTGCCCGCCTATACCGGCCTGGTCGAAACCGCACGGGCGAACAACCGGCAGGGCTTCCCCGTCGGTTCGTCCTATCTGCGCGAGGCCTCACTGCTGATGCAGAATTCCTTGCTGCCCAACGCCGAAATGCTGAGCAAGGACCGCATGGCCGCGGTGCGCCAGGATCAGCACGATATCGGCGCGCTGCCGTGGACGACCATCGTGCTGCTGATGCTGCTTCTCATCGGTTGTGGCGGTGGCACTTTCGTCATGCTGCGCCGCACCAATCGCCGGATGAACCTCGGTCTTGCGGTCGCCGCGGGCGCCACCGCCCTCGCGCTGTTCTGGGCGGTCGCCGCGACGATCATCGCCGCGGCCGCACTCGATACCGGCAAATCCGGGGCGACCAGTCGCTTCGAAACCCTGACCCAGGCCAGGATCCTGGCCCAGCAAGCGCGCACCGACGAAACCCTGGAGTTGATCACCCGCGGCGATATCACCACGAGCGAAACCGATTACCGCAAGCACACCACCGAATTGGCGGATCGGCTGGCGACGGTAACCGGACCCGATTCGGCGGCCTCGCGGGGCCTGCTCGGCTGGACCGCCGGACATGCCGAACAGCGTGAGGCCTACGAGGCGGCGAACTATCCCGGGGCCGTGGCGCAGGCCATCGGCACCGGCCCGGACACCTCGGCGACGTTGTTCGCCCATCTCGATCAGCTGTTGCGCGACAACCTCATCCAGGAACGCGGTGCGTTGCGCGACGGGGTCGACTCGGCGGGTGCGACGTTGACGCTCAGCCCTGCGGGAACACTGGTGCTGCTGTTCGGCGCCGCGGCATCGACCGTCACCGGACTGTGGCCACGGCTGAAGGAGTTCCTGTGAGACGGCGAATCAGCCTGCGGCGGTCCGGCTTCGGATGGATGGCGCTGGTTGCTGTGAGCGCGCTGGTGACCGCATGCGGTTCCGGCATCCAGGCCCCGGCGTCCACGAATGTGGCAGCGGTCGACCCCAAACCTGATCTCGTCGAAATCACCACGCCACCGCAGTCCGAATCCGGCGGCAACTGCGATCCGGAAGCCACCCTGCGTCCCGGGCCGTTGCCGAGTCCCGGTGCGATGCCGTCGGGTTCGGCGATGGCAGCCATTG
The DNA here is from genome assembly GCF_044465765.1 of Nocardia sp. NPDC049526. Classification (NCBI taxonomy): domain Bacteria; kingdom Bacillati; phylum Actinomycetota; class Actinomycetes; order Mycobacteriales; family Nocardiaceae; genus Nocardia; species Nocardia sp. NPDC049526. The sequence goes on from NZ_JBITMA010000015.1 coordinate 64,341, forward strand.
TCGCCAATGGCAAATTGCGGGTCGGGGTGGATCAGAACACCTACCTGTTCGGCTTCCGCAATCCCAGCACCGGACAGCTCGAGGGCTTCGATATCGATATCGCGCGTGAGATCGCCCGATCCCTCTTCGGTGATCCGGACCGGATCGAATTGCGTTCGGTCACCGCGGCCGAGCGGATACCGGCCCTGCAGAACAAACAGGTCGACATGATCGTGCGCACCTTCTCGGCGACCTGTGAGCGGCGCCGCGATGTCGACTTCTCGGGTGTGTATTACCGTGCGACCCAACGCCTTCTGGCCACCCGCAACTCCGGCATCCGGACCGGCGCGGATCTCGGTGGTAAGCGGGTGTGCGTCACCCGGGGCACCACCTCACCCGGACCGCTGTTCAGTCTGCCCAAGCGGCCCATCGTCCTGGGCGCGTCGAACTGGACCGACTGTCTGGCCGCGCTGCAACAAGGCCACGTGGATGCGATCAGCGGCGACGATCCGATCCTGGTCGGTCTGGTGGCCCAGGACCGGAATCTGGAGATCGTCGGCGAGGTGATCGGCACCGGCGCGTACGCGGTCGGCATCGCGCAGGGACATCCCGATCTGGTCCGCTTCGTCAACGGCGTGCTGGAACGCATCCGCAGCGATGGCACCTGGCAGCGGCTCTACAACGCCCGACTCAGCGCCCTCGGCCCGTCGCCCGGTCCACCGGACCTCCGCTACAAAGAGTGATCCATGCAGCTACTCACTCTCACCGAAATCGACGCTGAATTGGCCACCCGGACAATCGAATTCGATGCCATCACCGCCACACTGCTGGAACTGGACAAACATCCGGGCCACACACTGGTGCAGCGGTATCCACCTACCGGTGTGACCGAACAGCGCTGGCTGCCGGTCCGCGCCGCGCTCGCGCTGATGTGGGAGGACTACAGCCGTCTGCAGATAATCCTGGAGTCGGCGCGCAAGGTGCGCGGCACTCGGGCTCGCCTCGACGACGGTGAGCGCGCCGAACTCACCCGGCTGCTGCGCGGGCGCCCCTACGAGGCCGCGCGTACGCCGATACCGATGGCGCAACGTTCGCTCACCGGGCCCGCCGAAGAGGTTCTGTTCGTCGGACTCGCCGATACCGTTGATCGCATGCGGGCCACCTTCCCGGAAATCGCCGAATTCCTCGATGCGCTGGATGCGGTGAACACGAGGGTGATGTCGGGCCTTGCACCACTGCAGGACACCCTGGACAAAGTGGGCGCGGCCGGGGGCGAGACCACGCAGCTGCGCGCGATCGGCGACGGCATCGCCGAATTGCTGAGCCGTACGGCGACCGATCCGCTCGCGCTGACGGTGCCGGAGGTAGACGCGCGCATCGCGGAGTTGTCGGGAGAGTTGCAGCAGGTGGCCACCATCCTCGCCGAACTCGATGCGGTATCCGCGGACTGGGCCGAGGCGGTCGCCGAAACGCGCAGGCGCTTGGCGGTGCTGCGAGCCACCCGAGCCCGCGCGGCGCAGGCACGGGCGCAAGTCGAGGCGAAGATCCTGGCGGGCCCACTGCCGGTGGACGAGGACAACACCGCCGCGCTCGAAGCCGAACTCGACGCGGTATCCGCGAAAGTGGGTGCGGCAGCGGAGTTGGTCCGATTGCGCACGCGGATCACGGACGCTACCGCGGGGGCGGCCACCGTGGAGGAATTGGCTCAGGGCCTGCTCGATCGGCGTGGCGAATTGCGTGGACGGCTGGCCGCCTATCAGGCTAAGGCGGCTCGTCTCGGCGTCAGTGAGGACCGAGATGTCCTGGCTTGCAATCAGATCGCGGCGGGTCTGCTCGCGCGGCGACCGTGCGATCTGGCGGCCGTCACCCGGGCGGTCGCCGACTTCCAGCAGATCATCGGGGAGAAATCGGGGCGGGGCAGATGACCTGTAATGAGCCGGGATGCGGCGGCACGATCGAAGACGGATACTGCACGGTGTGCGGCACCGCACCCGCCGAGGCGACCACGGTCGCGGCGGAAATGCCCATCCCGCATGGGGTTTCGAGCCAAGGGAGCTGCGCCGAACCTGGCTGCACCGGAACCGTTGTCGGTGGATATTGTGACGCCTGCGGTACGGCTCCGGCTCAATTGCAGCAGGCTATCTGTGCGGAGCCAGGCTGCGGCGGAGCCATCGTCGACGGTTACTGCGATGCCTGTGGCACCGCACCCGCAGGGAATTTCGGGACTTCCGCACTGTCGGGACGCTCGGGAAGCACCCGCGCCTCCGGGCGCTCGGTTCGCACCGGCCGGACCTCGTCGAAATCCAGCGCTCGCGGCCGGCTCGGCGCGGGCATGGTCGAGGTGCCGCGGATGCCGCGCATCGACCCGGCCACCGCGGTACTGGCCGATCCGCAGGTCGCCGAGGGAAAGCGGTTCTGCGGCAAATGTGAACGACCGGTCGGGCGCGGCCATGACGGTACGCCGGGCCGCACCGAGGGCTTCTGTCCCAACTGCGGTACCCGGTTCTCGTTTACGCCGAAGCTGAGCAAGGGCGATCTGGTCGGCGGACAGTACGACGTGGTCGGCTGTTTGGCGCACGGCGGGCTCGGCTGGATCTATCTGGCCACCGACCGCAATGTCGCCAATCGCTGGGTGGTGCTGAAAGGTCTGCTCAATTCCGGTGATCTGGACGCGATGGCCGCGGCGGTCGCGGAGAAGCGGTTTCTGGCCGAGGTCGAGCACCCCAGCATCGTCAAGATCTACAACTTCGTCGAGCACCGCGGCGCCGACGGTGTCGCGGTCGGCTACATCGTCATGGAATACGTCGGCGGGACGTCGCTCAAACAGATCTTGCGCGCCCACCGCGATGCCGAGGGCAGCTATCTGCCGGCGCCACAGGCCATCGCCTACATTCTGGAGATGCTGCCTGCCCTCGGCTATCTGCATTCGCTCGGACTGGCCTACTGCGATTTCAAGCCGGACAATGTGATGCAGACCGATGAGCAGCTCAAGCTCATCGATATGGGTGCGGTGATCGCCATGGACGATCAGGACAGCCCCATCTACGGCACCATCGGCTATCAGGACCCCAAGATCTCCGAAAGCGGGCCGACCGTCGCCACCGACGTCTACACCGTCGGCCGTACCTTGGCGGTATTGCTGATGAATGTGCCGCAGCAGGGTGGACATTTCGGCGCACTGCCCGATCCGGACGCCGAACCGCTACTGGCGAAATACGATTCGCTGCATCGCTTCATCCTGCGCGCCACCGACGCCGATCCGGAGGCGCGCTTCTCCTCGATGGAGGAGATGGCCGATCAGCTGACCGGCGTGCTGCGTGAGGTGCTGAGCATCGATGACGGTGTGCCACGTCCCGGGATGTCGGCCTACTTCGGGCCGCCACGCGGCGTATTCGGCATTCAGGAAGCACCGACGCCGACGAGTATCGTTGCGGCGCTACCGGTTCCGCTGGTCGATCCGAACGACAGCGGTGCGGCGCTGCTGGCCACCACCGGCGGGACCGCCCCCGCCGAACTGGAACCGGCCTTCGAGGCGGGACTGCGTTCGGTGCTCACGACCCGCGGTGCGTCCGTGGAGATTCCGCTGCGGCTGGTGCGCGCCGCGCTGGAGGTCGGCGATCCGCCCGATGCGCTGCGCCGACTCGACGAACTCGCCGATACCCTGCCCGGTGACTGGCGATTGGCCTGGTATCGCGGCCAAGCCGAGTTGCTCGCGGGCAATACCGATGCGGCCTATGCCGAATTCGATGCCGTGTACGCCGCATTGCCAGGTGAGTCCGCACCGAAGGTCGCACAGGCGGCCGTCGCCGAACTCGCGGGCGCACAACCGGATCGGCAACATGCCGCGCGCTACTACGACACGGTCTGGCGCACCGACCACGGCTTCGTCAGCGCCGCCTTCGGACTGGCCCGGCTGCGCAATGCGGATGGCGATCGCGGCGGCGCGGTCGCCGTACTCGATCAGGTGGATTCGGCCTCGGCGCTCTACACCGAGGCGCGGCTGACGGCCGTGGAGACCATGCTGGCTAACCGCACACCCGATGAGTTGTCCGAATCGCTGCTGCGCGATGCGGGCGGTCGGGTGGAAGCATTGCGGATCGAATCGAAAAGCCGTGCCGCACAGGTGCGGATGCGCGTGCTGGATGCCGCATTGAACTGGCTGCGCGCGGGTAAAGCACCGACAACACATGGGGCGCTGCTCGGCGCCAACCTCGATCAGGACGGAGTACGAACCGGTTTGGAGCGCTGCTATCGCGACCTCGCCCGCGAAACCGAAGATATGTGGGCCCGATTCGAGCTGGTGGATCGCGCCAATGCGATCCGGCCGAGGACGAACCTATGACCGGGCCCGATACCGCGGTGCCGCCGCGGTGCCCGCAATGCGCGGCGCGGGTCGGGGTGGCCGACCGGTTCTGTGAGGCCTGCGGTCGCGAACTCGGCGCGCGGCGAATCGCGCTGCCGCGGTCGGATCCGGATGCGGCACCGACGTGTGAGGGATGTGGCGGCACCCGATACGACGCCGACGGCTACTGCGGTGGCTGCGGTCAACTGCGGCCGCAGCCGGATCGATTCGAGGCCGATCTCGGCGCGGTCTATGTCATGACCGATCGCGGTATCGCGCACGCGCGCAACGAGGATGCGGTCGCGGCCGCGGTACTGGAAGACGGGGCCAAGCGCCCGGTCGTCACGGTGATCGCGGTCAGCGACGGCGTTTCCACCTCCGACGATCCGCAGGCCGCCTCGGGCGCCGCGGCGCGTGCGGGCGTCGATGCCTGCCTCACCGCGCTGGCCGAAGCACGCTCCGGCACGGCGGTGGTCATGGCCGGGCTCACGGCCGCGTCGCAGGCCGTGCGCGACATCGCGAAACACGACGGCCACGCTCCGTCGTGCACCTATGTTTCGGCCATCGTGCGCGGATACGGCGGCGACGGCGTGGAGATCACCGTCGCGAATGTCGGTGACAGCCGGGCATATTGGTTACAGGGCGTCGGCATCGAGCCGATCGCGGGCGGGAATCTGCCGTCGACGCGGCTGACCGTCGACGACTCGTGGGCGCAGGCGCTCGTCGATGCCGGTGCCATGGACGAGCAGTCCGCGATGCAGGATCCGCGGGCACATACATTGCTGCGCTGGCTCGGTGCCGACAGCGAGGACAAAGCGTGGTCGGACCGATGTGTGAAGACCTTTCACACCACGGGTCCCGGGGTGCTGTTGCTGTGCAGTGACGGACTCTGGAACTACGTATCCGATCCAGCGGCGCTGGCGCGGATGATCAGTGGGTTAGCGCGTGAGGAAGCGGCGCGGTCGCTTGTCGAATTTGCACTACGGTCCGGGGGGAGCGACAACATCACCGTCGCGCTGGTGCCGATCGGGCCATCGGTCGATGCAGGAGTAGCACAGTGAGTTCCATTGCGAACAACGGTATTTCGGTAGCGATAGACCAGAACGAGTATCTGGCCGAGGGCGCGGACACGGTCGACGCGGTGGTGACCGTGGAGACCGGAGCGGATTTCGTGGCGGCCGGACCGGAGCCGGACCGACTGGAAGTGCTGATCATCGACTGCTCCGGATCGATGGCCACCGGCAAGAAGTTCGAGGGTGCGCGCCGAGCCACCCTGGCCGCACTCGATGTATTGAAGGATGGCACCCGGTTCGCGATCATCGAGGGCACCTCGTTGGCGCGGCTGACCTATCCGAGCGATAAACCATCGGTGCCCGTCAACCGCGACACCAGGGCCGCTGCCCGCCGGGCACTGGACAAGTTGCGTCCCAACGGTGGCACCGCCATGGGCACCTGGCTCGGGCTCACCCGGCAGCTGGCGAAGAAACATCCGGATGCCATGGTGCACGCCATTCTGCTCACCGACGGCAAGAACGAACACGAGGAACCCGCGGCGCTCGCCGCCGAGATCAAACAGTCCGAGGGGGTCTTCACCTGTGACTGCCGCGGCGTCGGAACCGACTGGCAGGTGGACGAATTGCGCACCATCGCCTCGGCGCTGCACGGCACGGTCGATATCGTCGCGGATCCGGCGAATCTGGCCACGGACTTCGCCGCCATGACGCAGACGTCGATGGCCAAGGCGATTCCGGAGCTCACCCTGCGGGTATGGACACCGGCAGGGGCAACCGTCCAGTTCGTCAAACAGGTCGCCCCGACCATCGAGGATCTGACCACGCGACGCACTGATGCCGGACCACAGCTGGGGGAGTACCCGCTCGGTGCGTGGGGTGCGGAGGACCGCGACTATCACGTGCAGGTGCGGGTCGAGCCCGCCGCGCCGGGACGGGAGAAGCTCGCGGCCCGGATCAGTGTGGTCGCCGGCGAGGAGGTGGTCGGTCAGGGATTGGTGCGCGCGGTGTGGACCACCGAGACCGAGCTCTCGGCCCGGATCAGCAGGCGCGTCGCGCATTACACCGGACAGGCCGAACTTGCCCAGGTCGTGCAGGAGGGGTTGAGCGCGCGTAAAAACGGTGATGTGGAGACCGCGACGGCGAAGCTGCGGCGCGCGGTCGAGCTCGCCGCAGAATCCGGGAACGAGGGCACCGCGAAGCTGTTGCGCGGTGTGGTCGAGGTGGACGAGCGCAATGGCACGGTGCGGTTGCGCGCCAGGGTCGAGGCCGCGGACGAAATGGCTTTGGACGCACGCTCCACCAAGACGGCGCGGGTACGCAAGGAGGGGTGATGGCGATTGCCACCTGTCCGGACGGGCATCAGTCCGTCGCGACGGATTACTGCGATGTCTGTGGCTCACCGATCGGTGCGCCCGCACCGACGATCGCGGCCGCGTTGTGCCCGTCATGTGGGTCACCGAGCACCGGCCGCTTCTGTGAAGTCTGCGGCGCTGATTCAGCGCTGCCGACGCCGGAGCCGCGTGCGGCCGCTTCGACCGAAATCGTCACCGCCACGGCGGTTTCCGCCGCTGAGGTCGCGACCGCGGCCGGTGTGGTGACATGGGTCGCCACGATCACTGCCGATCGCGAGTTCTACGACCGGGTGCAAGCCCGCAAGGGCCCCGACGCCGATCAGGTCGAATTCCCGGCGTTCTATCCCGAGCGCCGAATCACGTTGCGCGGCACCGATATCCTGATCGGCAAACACAGCGTCTCCCAGGGCCTGCAACCCGAGATCGATCTGGGCATCGCCCCCGCCGACGCAGGCGTCTCCCGCGCCCACGCGATCCTCCGCCTCGCCGAGACCGGCATAACCATCACCGATCTCGGCTCCACCAACGGCACCAGCCTCAACGGCAGCGAAGACCTGATCCCCGCCGAGGTGCCGGTCCCACTGCAGAGCGGCGACCGAATCCACCTCGGCGGGTGGACCACAATCATCGTGACCACGGAAAACCCCTGAGCGAATACGGCACGCCCTTCTCGCCAGCTCACACGGTAGCTGCGACAGTGCACCGGCAGGGAAATACGGCGCGACTCAGCGCCTGAGGTTCGGCGACGACTCCAGCCCGCGCAACACCTCGTCGATCCGCCGCATCACATGGGAGCGCCAGCCGGCGTCCATGATCGTGCGGGCCTTCTGCTGGAGTGGGTGGTCCGGATCGAATCCGGCGTGTTCCAAGAACAATCGGGTGCCTTTGCCCTCGGGCTCCAGCGTCCAGGTGATCGTCCAGTCGGCGCCGTGCTCGGCATTCGGGTCCGCATCGCGCCAGCCGACGCGCAGCATCCGCTCCGATTCGAAGGCCAGCACTTCGGCCGCGATCGCACCGGAAAAGCCTGTCGCCGGAACGGCTTTCGCATCGATGGTGTAGCGATGCCCGACCTCGAGCTGGAAGTCGGACGGCATGAACCACCGCGCAAGCAACTCGGGTTCGGTCAGCGCGCGCCAAACCTTCGCCGGTGGGTGTGCCAGGAATTCGTCGACGTGAATGGTGGTCGGATCCTCGGTCATTCTTACTCCTCTTCCATGGTGTCCAGCAGTTCACGCAACCCGGCCAACTTCTCGCGCCAGAACCGCTCGAACGGGTGCAACCATTCCTGGATCTCGTACAGCGGGGCCGCCTCGAGCTGATACAGCCGTTGCCGCCCGACCTTGTTCTCACTGACCAATTCGGCTTCCCGCAGCACCCGCAGATGTTCGGAGAAGCTCGGCCTCGCCATTTCGAAGTGCGCGGCCAGATCGGTCACCGGCTGCGGTCCGCCCTCGCGCAACAGCCGCAGCACCTCGCGCCGAACCGGACTGGCCAGTGCCGCGAAGACCCGCCCTTCGGTGATGTTCATGACCCCGACTATAGGTAGGAAAAATCCTACGCGTCAAGATGAAACTGGGACCGATCGGTTGGTTACTATGCGCGTAGTATGGGGTCATGGGGTTCGAGTGGCCGGACTGGGCGTTTGCGCACCTGATCGGCATCGGACCCCGGGAGGTACGCCAAGTCCTCGAAGGCGCACGGCGCTGGCCGCGGATCGCCGATGACGGGCACGTGACGGTGTTGTCGGTCTGGGGTCGCACAGGTACCGGGCGCCCGCTGATCGTGGCGACGCGCCAACAGGACCAGTGGACCTGGCTGATCATCGGCGCCCGGGAAATGCGCGCCGACGAACTGAAAATGTTCGAGGAGTGGGAACAGGAGAACCGGTGATGCGTGAAAAGGATTTCCCGTCCACCCCGGACGAAGTGGCGGCGTTCATGGATCGGCTGACCTTCAGCGACGAACCGGTCCCCCCGGAAAAGGCGCCGCCGCCACTCGCCCCCGGTGACGACATCATGGTGACCAGCTCCATTCGCATGCCGCTGGAGCTGCACTCCCGGGTCAAGCAACTCGCCGACAGCCGCGGCATCGGCATGTCGACGCTGATCCGGGAATGGATGGAGGCGGCCATCGCCGAACTCGACGGCGACCAGCTCATCTCGCGCGCCGATGCTGTGCGCGCGCTATCGCGACTGCATCCCATCCACCGCGCGAGCTGAGCTGGTGCGCCCCTTTTGGGCATCTCGGTCGTCGGCGGGAAGTCGATGGACCTTCCGTCGTGGTCGCAGCAGAATGCGCCCATGAGCGACGAGGTGCGAGGTGCAGTCGTAGCCGGGCTGATCAAGCTCGCGGAAAGCCCCGACTACCGAGATAGGGCGGACGCAGGCCGCTGCCTGGCCAACTTCGCCGAAATGCCCGCGGCCAGAGGGCCGTTGTCGGGCCTCATACTTGATGCTGGCAACACCTTCGTCACCCGCGCGACGGCGGAGGCATTGCTCCGACGTCAGGACGTGGTCGGTTTCGCGTCCGTCGCCTCAGGACTCGCTGCGGCCGATCCGAACCACGCCGACTGGATCCGAACTGCGGTCCTCGACGTGTTCGGCGTGTTCTCCCGTGACCGGGATGCTGCTGTGCGAGAGTGCGAGACATTGACCGGGGCGCCTGATGAGCTGGTACGTCATGGAGCGAGTCAGCTGATCGCCATGCTGGCCGAGATCAACCCGATTCTTCGCCCAGCGCAGGACTAGCAAGTGGACGGCATGTACTGACGCCGAGTCGGGCAACGGCGACGGAAAATGAGTGGCGCGGGGCTGCGATCATGGCTGATATGGAATCCGCCGTCTATCTGATCACCGGCATTCAGGCCGCCGGGAAGTCCACGGTCGCACAGGCTTTGGCGGAGCGGTTGCCGCGCTCGGCACATGTGCGCGGAGATACGTTCCGGCGCTTCATCATCGGTGGCCGGGCGGACATGAGTCCGGAACCGTCGACGGAGGCACTGGACCAACTGCGTCTACGGCACACGCTGGCCGCGCACACCGCCGACGCGTACGCCGCGGCCGGATTCACCGCCATCATCCAGGACGTCGTGCTCGGGGAGTTCCTGCCCTACACCCTCGACCGCATCCGGACCAGGCCGCGGTATGTGGTGGTGCTCGCACCGAAACCGGCCGCGGTCGCCGCGCGCGAGGCGGGCCGGGACAAGGTCGCCTACGACGGCTTCACCGTCGACAGCCTGGACGAAGTGCTGCGGGCGCAGACCCCGCGCATCGGATTGTGGTTGGACACTTCCGATCTCACCGTGGCGCAGACCGTCGACGAGATTCTCGAACGGGCGCGGCCACTCGACAGCGAAGTCACTGCGCGGTAACTGCGCGCCCCGACGTCACGTGAGCGGATGATTTGTCAACGGTGTCAGTTGATGAATGTCGTGGCGCAGACACAGTTAGGCGATCTCCTCGACATTCGGCGGTCCGCCCGCGCTCAACCTGGCCTTGAAACGACTTCGCGGCGACGACGCCGACCACTGGTGATGCGATCGTCGCCGGTTTCTCGCCATCCGCGGCAACAGCGCCGATGCCGATCGCGCGCTATAGCGACTGCATCCGATCCACCTCGTGAGCTGAATCCAGCGCCGTCGCTGTTTGCAGCGCATCACCGGACGCCGCGGCAATTGCGTGCCGAGCCGCGGCCAGCCGTGCGAGTGCGGCCTCGGTGAAGACCGACAACCCGAGGTCGGGGTTGTATCCGTGAATTTCCTTGACGTCGAGCTCGGCCAGGAAATACAGGATTTCCGACGAGATCACCTGACCCGGGACCAGCACCGGGAAGCCGGGCGGGTAGGGGACGACGAAGGTGGTGGACACCAGGGTCTGTCCCTTGGCGAGCCGGCGCCCGGCGTCGCCGAGCAGGATGTGTTCGCGGTCGGAGTCCTCATACCCGGCATAGAAGGCCGATCGCATGTCGCCGAACGAGCGGGCGCCGTCGGGACGAAACACGCTGTCGAACTCGCTGAAGTCGGGCAGCGCCGGCAGATCCTTGGTGATCTCGTCGACCCGGCGCCGTTGCAGGGCGCGATCGGCTTTACCGGCCGCACCCTGACTGCGCTCGAAGTCGGTAGCCACCCGGCGCAGCACGTCGAGCAGATAGTGCACGCTCGACCAGGTGACGCCGATCGTGAAGATCAACAGCACACTGTTGATCGAGGTCTTGTTGATCTGGATACCGAACCGGTCCATCAGGATTTTCTCGCGGAACTCGAACCCGTTCATGCCGGTCTTGCCGATGAACAGGGTGACCCGGGTCGGATCGAGCACGAACTGATCGGACCGCCACGCCTCGTTCCACTCCGCCAAGCCGCCCTGCCTGACTTGTCGGTAGGAGATGACTTCGGAGGGCCGGAACTCGTCGGGCACCAGGTCGTCCTCGTCGAGGATGCGGAACCACTTGCCGATCAACCGGTCTTTGCGGACGCGGTGCCGGAAGACCAGCGCCATGTCGTAGACGTTGCGGACCAGCTGGAAGCCCTCGATGTCGACCTGCCGACGCGCCAAGTCCAACGACGCCAGGAGTTGCTGGTTCGGTGACGTCGAGGTGTGGGTCAGAAACGCCTCACCGAACGCCTCACGGACGAGAGCTTTGAAGTCCTGGTCGTGGATATGGATCATCGACGCCTGCCGCAGCGCCGACAGCGACTTGTGAGTGGAATGCGTCGCATATACGCGTACCCGCGCGCGCTCGGGGTCGGGAAGCAGGCGGCGGTTGCTCCACTCGGCGCGGTCGACTCCCTGCATCGACGCACGCCACGTGCGGTACTTCTCGGCGTACCCGGGCGACGACAATGTCGATTCGAGTTGTCCGGCGGCTACCATCGCGGTCCGCTGCCGGGCCCACGGCACCGCGGTGGCGAAGGCGTACCACGCCTCGTCCCAGAGGAAGCAAATGTCCGGCTTGATCGCCAGAATCTCCTCCATCACGCGCCGGGGGTTGTAGACGATGCCGTCGAAAGTGCAGTTGGTGAGCAGCAGCATGCGCACTCGGTCCAGTTGCCCGGCCGCCTCGAGGTCCAGCAGCGCCTTCTTGATGGTGTACAGGGACACGGCTCCGTAGATCGCGAACGGCTCGAGCGGGTAGGCGTCCAGGTACATCGGGTACGCCCCGGCGAGCACCAGGCCGTAGTGGTGCGACTTATGGCAATTGCGGTCGATCAGAACGATGTCGCCCGGCCGGGTCAGGGCCTGCACGACAATCTTGTTCGCGGTGGATGTTCCGTTGGTGACGAAGTACGTCTCGTCGGCGCACCATGTCTTCGCGGCTTTGTCCATCGCCGCCCGGATCGTGCCGTGCGGGTCGAGCAGCGAGTCCAGCCCGCCGGAGGTGGTCGAGGTCTCGGCCATGAAGATGTTGCGGCCGTAGAATTCGCCCATATCGTGCAGCGACTTGGAGTTGAAGATGCTGGCGCCACGCGCGACGGGCAGGGCGTGGAATTGGCCGACCGGCGCCGCCGCGTAGGCACGCAGGGCGTCGAAAAACGGTGTGGCGAACCGGCTCCGGAAGCCGGCGAGCACCGTGCTGTACAGGTCGGTGACATCGTTGAGCCGATAGAACGTGCGGTCGTAGACGTTCGGCTGGTCTTCGGCCTCCGCGGCGATCGACTCGTCGGTGAGTAGGTACAGATCGATATGAGGCCGCAGCTGCGTGATCCACTCGCCACATTCGACCCAGTTCTGGGTGCGGTCGGTCACGACCACGTCGTCGTTGACGCCGAGCAATGTGGTCATCAACGGCACCCGGTCGTGTGAACGTAGCGGCAGGTCATGCCGGATAACCGCCGCCTGAATCTCGCCGTTCAACGCGACCGCGGTGATGGCGTCCTCGATGCTCGACACGACGAGCAGCTCGAACTGCACATCGTCGGACGGGCCGCGAAGCGCCCGCAGGCTCTGGGCCAGGCTCTCAGGGGCCTCGGGCGGGGAATCGTCGCCGAGCAGGACGGTGAAGAACTGTTGCTGTTTGGCCCGCGCCACGAGTTCCTGATCAGCCAACGGCGCGGATGTGTCGAACACAGCTGCACCGTCGCCGTAGTCGGAGAGCAGGCGCACGGCCAGCGACACCTCGTCGGCGAGCTGCACCGTTGCGAGATCGGCGAGATAGCCGCGGAATGCCGCCAGTCTCGCCGCGCCCGGGTACAGCCAGTACCGCTCGTAGGCGCCGAGCCGATCGAGGAGGCGTCGCACCCGGGCGGCTTCGTGGGTGGTTTCCAGCCCGGCACGGTTGACATCGGCGAGCCGACGGCACGCGTCGTCGAGCAGATTCCATGTGTCGATTCGCGAGTACGACGGATTCGCTACCGCCGCCAGCGCGGAGACACTGAGCCCTTTCGGGCGCTCGCCATTTCGGTGCATGTCGTCAGTTTTCGCCCCTCAATCGGTAGGCGAAGTGATTTGTCGAATACGAAGATTCACCTGCAGCATCCCTGCAAATATTGTGCCCCGCCGCCGATCGAATTCCTAGCCGGCGCTCAGGATGATGCTGCACGACCACGTCGGTAGCTCACCGCGATACGGACGGCGGATCGTGACCGCCGGACCGGTCGACGACCCCGGACCGAACACGGGCACTTTCCGCCGTCCGTCGCGTCTCAGCTATCGAGAGCTGACTACGACTCGAGCATTGCGTGGCGTGTGCCGCCGGTCAGCCAGAGGGATTCCCGGCGAGGACGTCACACGACCGCGGGACGCCGGGCCGCGTTTTCGGCGATGGCCTCGACGATCTGCTCGAACAGCGGCTCGGGAAAGTCGTGGCCCATCGCGCCGAACGGCAGGTAGGTCGAGTTGGGGATCGCGGCGTGGGTGGCCTCGCCGCCGGCGATCTTGATGAGCGTGTCCTCGGCACCGTGCATGACCAGCGCGGGCAACTGCAGCTGCTGGAGGCGACTCCTGCGGTCGGGAGCGATCATCGCCGCAGTCACCTGGCGTGCCGAGCCGTCGGGGTGCCGTGCGCGGTCGTAGGCCTCGGTCGCGAGCGCGCGGCGCCGCTCACGGTCGGCGTAGGTCTTCGAGCCGATGAGCGTGTACAGGTCGGTGATCTGCTCGATCGCGGCCTCACGATCCGGCGGCATCGGTTTCATCAGTTCCTCGAGCACGTCTCCACCGGCCATGCCGATGAGAAAGTGCGGCGTGCTCATGATCGAGCACAGCGACAGCACCCGCGGTCCGTACTCGATCGCGAGTAGCTGGGCGACCATCCCGCCCATCGAGGCGCCGACGACGTGCGCCCGCTCGATGTCGAGATAGTCGAGCAGTTCGACAGCGTCTCGGGCGATCGCTCGTAGGTAGTACTGGCTCGGGGTGGTCTTCCACTCGGTCAGACCGCTGTCGCGGTTGTCGGGACGGATCACTCGGTAACCGCGCTCACCGAGGTGGTCGACAATTTCCTGAGGCCAGTGGATCAGCTGGGAGCTGAGGCCCATGATCATCAGCAGCGGTTCCCCCGACGGATCACCCTCGTCGCGGAAACACATCCTGACCTCGGACAGATCAGCGAACTGGTCGCGCTCATCGTGCATGAGAACCTCCCGAAGTTGTGGCCGAGTATTGGCAAACAAGCAGCAAGCAACACGGGTCGAGGTGAAATCGTCGTTCGATCAATGATCGTTCACCATCGCCGACTGGATCCGGCCGTCTAGATCACGACAAGAAGCAATCATAGGGCAACCCGGGATACCCCTTCATGACTTGACGAGATTCGCCGGATCTGTTTCCAGACACTCGCCAGGAGTCGCCGATTCTGTCGAGATGGTGATCGAAGCCTGTTCGGGGCTGCGGACCGTGGTGCCGGACAGATCCATCTCGGATGACACCAAGGCACCCGACAATCGAATACCACTCGACGTCGAACTTGTTGCGGTGCAGGGTATCCCGCGACAGGAGCTTTCCGGTACCCGACAGCGCATCGTGGAATGCAGCTACGGCAGTCGGAACTCGCCGACGAAATTCGCGACGCCCACCTCACAACTCACGGGATTCGGGTCCGGGGAAAGGGCCGGAGATCGGTGTCAGCGAGTCGGTCGCCGGGCCCTCGAGCAGGGTGCCGTCGGCGGCGAATCGGGAGCCGTGCAGCGGGCAGTCCCAGGATTGCTCGGCATCGTTCCAGCGCACGATGCCGCCCAGATGCGGGCAGACCGCGGATACTTCGGTGGTGGCGCCGTCGACGGTGCATACGGCGGTCGGTCGCAGCCCGTGTCGTTCGACGCGGCCGGTGCCCTCGGCGGGCGCTGCACTGAGGCCGGTGCCGAGCATGTGCAGCCAGCCGGAGAAAAGTTGTTGGGCCACAGAGCTATTGGTGAATGCGGCGGCGGGTATCGACTTCAGCTCGCTCGGGCGCCAGCTGGCGAAGGTATCGGCCCACTGCGGTGGTTTGCCATTGATCCGGCCGGCGAGCGCCAGGGCCGCGGCGATGCCGTTCGTCAAACCCCATTTGGCGTAGCCGGTGGCGAGCAGGATGTGATTCTGCCCGGGCAGCAGCGGACCGACGTACGGCAGTTCGTCGACCGAGTGATAGTCCTGCGCGGACCAGTTCTGCAGCGGTTCGGCGGTGGGGAAGCAGCGCCGTGTCCAGGCGATCAACTCCTCGACTCGGCGGCCGGCCGCATTCGTGCGGCCGACCACGTGGCCGTTGCCGCCGACCAGCAGCAACTCCTCGCCATCGGGTCCCGGGGTGTACCGCAGCGACCGGGTGGGCTCGCCCGCGCTGATGAACATTTCATGCGGGATCGGCTCGGCTACCCGGAAGGCGCTGAGGTAGGAGCGCTCGGCGGTGAGCCGGGCGAAGAAGCCGCCGCGGTCGAGTATCGGGGTGCCAGTGGCCAGAATGATCGTGCGCGCGACCAGATCGCCGTGCTCGGTTTCGATCACCAACTGATCGTGCTCGCCGCTGTGCACGCCCTTGGCGCGGGTGGATTCGAAGATCGGCGCGCCGCGCGATTCGATATCAGCGGCCAAACTGGCCAGCAGTGCCATCGGATCGAGTTGAGCCTGGTCATCGAGCCGGACTGCACCGTGCGCCGGGAACGGAACATCCAGCTCCTCGACGAGCGTCGTGGCCAGCCCGGCGGCCCGTGTGGCCTCGTATTCCCTTCGCACAGCGGACATTTCGGCCTTGGACTGAGCGTAGGTGAGTGCCGGGACGCGCTGAACGGGCACCGAATGCTCCGCGCAGTAGCGCAACAGCCACTGCTGCCCCTCGCGATTGGCCTCGACATAGTCCGCTACCGCTCGATCGCCGTGGCGAGCGCGGATCCGTTGCGCTCGAATCCCTTGCAGCAGACTGACCTTCGCCGTACTGGCACCGGTGGTACCCGCCCCGACTCGCTTACTCTCCAGCACCGCCACGTCGACACCGCTCTCGGCCAGCAGCAGAGCGGTCACCAAGCCGGTGAGCCCGGCGCCGATCACGACGGTGTCGAACCGCAGCCCCGGCGTGAGCCGCAGTCGCGCCGGCACCTCGGCATCGTTCAACCACAGGGACCTCATGCTCCGGCGATAACCGCTGCCGCACCGCCGAAACATCCCGATATGCGGCGAGAATTTGCGGAATCCACGATAAAAATGCGGAGTTCGGATTCAACCGGCAGATCCGGGGTATGCGGCGAATGTCCACCTGAAAACCGATATTTCGGAGGTAGATATCGTGTCCGAGCACAAGAGTGGTCCCCGCGAAGGTGTCGAAGGCGTCGTCGAAGACGCCAAGGGCAAGATCAAGGAGGCCGCCGGCGCAGTCTTCGGAAACGACAACCTGCGGGATGAAGGCAAGGCCCAGCAGGATAAGGCGGAATCGCAGCGTGAAGCAGCCAGCAAGGAAGCGGCCGCCGAGAAGCAGCGTGCCGAAGCCAAGCTCGACGAACAGCGCCAGCGTGCTTACCAGCAGGGGCAGTGAATATCGATAATCGCTGCGCATGACATGTAATGGGTTGCCGGACAATATGTCCGGCAACCCATTACTTTCGGCAGCGGAATTACTTGGGCACCAGGATGCCGGTCAAGTCGGCTTTGCGGATAGGGGTGTCCGGATTGGCCTGTGCCCGGCACATCAATTCGATTGCGGCGATCGAGGCGTCGACGGTCTGATCATTGGTCGCCGGAGCATTGCCGTTACGTTCCTGCTCGAGGAATTTGGTCACCGTGACACGTTGTTTATCTTTGTCCTGCGCGACGAATTCGCTACAGGGCGTGTCACCGCCCTTGTTCACCGCCTTCTCGGCCTCCTCGCAGCCGCTGGCCAAGACCGCGAGCGCGGCCGCGGCGACCACCGCGGCGATGCGGCCTCGACCCGTTCCGGTGTTTCTCATGATGGATCGCTCCTCCTCGAAACGATGCCGCCGAGCGCATCGACGTCATGATCCGCATACCCGCCCGTCGAACACCGAATCAGCGGCGCTCCGATCAACGATTGCGGGGTGTATGCCGCCCCGGCACGGGTACGCCGCCAATACGGAGCGCGAACCCAGGAGCAGCCATGGCGACGACATCGAAGGGCGATAACCCAGCCGTGACCAGCGATGATCAGGAATGGGATCGCAACGCCAGGCACGAGACCGAAACCCAACGGCTGGACCGCAATTGGTCCAATCTGGTGCAGGAACTGCGCGTCGTGCAGACCGGTGTGCAGTTCTTGATCAGCGCGCTGCTGATCCTCCCGTTCCAGGCCGGATTCACCACCTTGGCGCAGTCGATGCGACTGCTGTATCTGGGCACCGTCTCCGCGGCGATGGGTGCGACGGTATTCCTGGTCGCGCCCGTGTCGTGGCATCGGATCCTTTTCCGGCGTCATCGGCTGGGCAATGTCGTGGCTGCGGCGCATCGTTGCGCGATAGCAGGGATCGCGCTGCTCGGCCTCGCGCTGACCGGTGCGACGATGCTGGTGATGGCTACCGTCGCGGGCACCATCGCCGGTGCGGTGGCGGGTGTGGTGGTCGCGATGCTGTTCGCGGTGGCCTGGGTGCTGACGCCCTGGCGCTGGCGCGATGGCCGCGACGAATCCGGCGGTTGAGACGGATCGGACCGGCGTGCCAGAATGGGACACGGTTGAGACTACAGCCGGCCCTGGGTCCGACGCGGCGACACCACGCGGGACTCGGCAAGCGGGAGCGCGTAGCGACACCTGCCGCCTAGTGGCGACACCGGTATGACGTACCGGCCGCCGCCATCGCCACCCTCCCGCGATCCGATCCTGCCGCGCAGGACCGGGATTCCCACTGGGAGGTTTGACATGTCTGCCGTTCTACAGCACCTATCGAATGGTCAGCACCCGGCCGGTGAACGACCGCGCAACCGATTCTGGTCGCAACGCGTCGATCGCCGTAAACACTGTGTGGTGGTGCGTGCCGAAGGCGAACTCGATGCGGCCGCACTCCCGGAGTTCCGCGCAATGCTCGAACAAGCCGTCACGACCCGATGCCATGCGGTTGTCCTCGATCTGCGCGCCACCAAATTCTTGAGTATCCGGGTCGCGGCCACCATCGGAGCGATCACCCAGCGGGCCGCGCACGGCGGTCCCGCTGTGCGGATCGTCGCGGGGCGCCGGGAGATCGAGCGGGTGCTCGCGATTACCGGAGTACGCGCCGTGTGCTGTGATTTCCCGACCATGCGCGCCGCGCTCGACACATAATGAGGCCTTAAGTCCCTGGTCGAGTCGATATCCCGGCACCGAGCATGATCACACTCCATACTTGCGCTGTGATGGAGAGTGGATCGGTTTCGCCCGAGCATGCGAAGGCGTTGGGCCGGGTCATCGGCATGGGGAAGACGCAGAGCGTCGGCACCTTCTACTTCTGGTTTGCCGACCAGCGGTGGGAATGGTCCGACGAGGTCGCAGCATTGCATGGATACGAGCCGGGGACGGTGACACCGACCACCGAACTGCTGCTGTCGCATAAACATCCGGAGGATCGCGCACAGGTCGCCGACACCCTGGCCAACTCCATCGAAAACGCGCAGCCTTTCTCCAGCCGGCACCGGATCATCGATACGAGCGGTCGCGTACACCACGTGATCGTGGTGGCCGATCAGATGCTCGACGAGGCGGAAGCGGTGGTCGGGACATCGGGGTACTACATCGATGTCACCGACGCGCTCGAGGAGCGGCAGCAGGAGACTCTCGACGACGCGCTGCCCGAACTGTATGCGGCGCGAGCCGTGATCGAGCAGGCCAAGGGCGCGTTGATGCTGGCCTACGGTATCAACGGCGAACAGGCGTTCCGGGTGCTGAGTTGGCGCTCCCAGGAGACCAACATCAAACTGCGCGCACTGGCCGCCCAGTTGATCGCCGATCTCGGCACGCTGACCGATTCGATGGCCGAACTGCGCACGCGGTTCGACCATCTGCTGTTGACTGCGCATGAACGGATCGAGGCCGACTGAGTCGAATCCACACCGGTTGCGATGTTTCGATGGTGACCGGCCGGGTAAGTCGCGAATGGCCCCCGACTCGAAGGCAAGTTCCGGTCGGCTCGGAGGAGAAGAGGTGGTGATGGGCATGGGGGAGTGGAGTTCCCAGTCCGCGGCGGAGAAGACGACGACGATCGGGGTTCGTATCCCCGCCGAGTTGGAGCAGCTGACCATGCTGCGCGCGCTCGCCGAAACAGTCGCGCTCATCGCGGATTTCGCGATCGATGAAGTGGTCGATATCCGGCTCGCGCTGGACGAAGTGGCCACGTCGTTGATCCTGGAGGCAACGCCGGGCTCGACTCTGGACAGTGATTTCACCTACAACGATCATGAGATGTTCGTGCGCGTGTCCGCGGTCGCGGTGTCGGAGAAAGTGGTCGGTCAGGCCGGATTCGGCTGGCATATCGTCCGCACGCTGACGCAGTCGATCTCGGCGGCGCAGGAGCCGTTCGACAGTGTGGTCTCCGGATATCCGACTGTCGTCGACTTCAGCTGGGCACGGAGTGGTGATGGCGGCTGATTCGAGAGCGCACCGCGACAGTTACGACAATATCGAGCCGCTCTTCGAAAAGATCGCCGCCATCGACCCGGCCGATCACCGTCGAGAACTATTGCGCGAGGAGCTGATCGGCCGGTGCCTGCCGCTGGCCGAACACATTGCGCGCAAATTCTCCGGGCGCGGCGAGAACTTCGACGATCTGCTGCAGGTGGCCCGGTTGGGGCTGGTGCAGGCCGTCGACCGCTTCGATGTGTCGCGCGGATCCTCGTTCCTGTCGTTCGCGGTGCCGACGATCATGGGCGAAGTGCGCAGGCATTTCCGGGACAATACCTGGGCGGTGCGGGTGCCCCGGCGCACCAAGGAGATCCAGCTCAGCATCGGTCCGACCATCGAGGCGTTATCACAGCGGCTGGGCCGGTTGCCCAAGGCACGCGAGATCGCCGCGGAGCTGGATGTGGATCTGGTCGAGGTCACCCAGGCGCTCATCGCGGGCAATGCCTATCAGTCGAGTTCGATCGACGCGGTGGCCGGCGACGACATCGAGAACGCGCCGCAACCGCTGCTGGACAGTCTCGGTGAAGATGAGCCCAGCTACCAGTATGTGGAGGACTATCTGGCGGTCCGGCCGCTGATCGAGGAGTTGCCCGACCGGGAACGCGAGGTGCTGGTCATGCGCTTTTTCGAGTCCATGACCCAGTCCCAGATCGCCGAACAGCTCGGCGTTTCGCAGATGCATGTCTCCCGCATACTGTCCAGAACGCTCGGCAAGTTGCGCGACGCCGCGATGCGCGACTGATCGACGGGGGAATACATTGTCGCGCAATGTGTTTCGTAGCGATCGGATCCACTGTTTGCTCGAGGGCGCACGCGGGTACGCGAAGAGGAACCGGACTATTGATGCCGACGCGCAAGGAGGTCGTCATGAACGATCAGCGACGACCGGCCACCCGAGATTCGTACGCCGGACCGGGGGCTTCGAGGTCGCTGAAGAAACCGCCGGAATCAGTCGTTCGCGGCGAGGGCCCGCAGCAGCCCGGCCGCTTCCTCGTCACCCGCAATCATGAAGTGATCCGGCAGTGGGCCGAACAGCGCGGCGCGCGGCCGGCCACCATGCCCGGCAGTGAATACGACGGTCGCCTCGGCGTCCTGCGCTTCGATTTCCCCGGGTACGGCGGCGCGGTGCTGCGCGCGGTGGGCTGGGATGAATGGTTCGCCACATTCGACGCGAGGCGGCTGATGTTCCGCTATCAGGACCGCAGGGCCGACGGCGGGCCGAGCAATTTCAACCGGCTGGAGCAGTCCCATCGGGACGAGTGGTGACACTGGCCGATATGTGTCGCATGTCACGTGCAATTTGCACAATTCGGGTCTTCATGCGCAGGGTGGAGTAGCCGGACGCTAACCGACTGCCCGTGACCTGCCGTTTACCAATCGGCCGGTCCGGGTATTCAAGAAGTTGGCAAAGGTGCTCGAAGTGCGGACTTCGCGTCGGTTCTGGGTACGCGAGTCCCCGCGTCGCGTTGCGTCCGCGTGGCTGCAAGGGATGAGGGCTTGACCGCAAACCTGATGATCGTTGACGACGACGAAGTGGTCCGTGGCGCGCTGCGCACGGCCATGGAAGACGAGGGTTACGACGTTGCCGAGGCACATGAGGCCGAGGACGCCCTGACATATCTGCGCAGCAATGGCGCTCCCGATGTGATGATCGTCGAGCTGATGCTCGGCGATATGGACGGTTTCGATTGCATCAGGGAGATCCGCCGCGAGCACGACGTGCCGATCATCGTGGTCAGCTCGCGCGATGACACCCATGATGTGGTGGCCGCGCTGGAGGCGGGGGCCGACGACTATGTCACCAAGCCGTTCGAGATCAAGGAGATCTCCGCGCGCATGCGGGCGCTGCGCCGTCGCGCACGCCTGACGATGGAGCGCGAAGCGCCGCGCGAGGCCGTACTCGACGCGCACCCCGAAGGACCGCTGGTGCTGGATCGCGACGGTGGCGCGGTACGCCGGGGCGACGACGAAATCCGCCTCACCATCACCGAGTTCAAATTGCTCTGCGAACTCGCGGAATCGCCAGGACGGGTGCTCAGCCGCACCGTTCTGCTCGAAAGAGTTTGGGACGACGGCTTTTTCGGCGACGAGCGGATCGTCGATGTCCATATGCGCCGCCTGCGCACCAAAATCGAGCTCGACGCCTCCGAGCCGCGCATTGTGGTCACCGTGCGCGGTCTCGGCTACCGCCTCGATCTACAGCGCTGAGCCTGTGACGAACGCCGCAGTGGCACCGAAGTATGACGCTGCCTGCGGTTGTGATCTTTTCGTAATACAACCGCAAAGAGATCGACAGGTTCACCTCAAAGTTGCTTCGTAAGCCTGGATAAGTACTGCAGACCCGACCAGGGAGACGTATGTCACTGCACACCTTGTCCACCAAGACGATCGAACCGTCGGTCACCGAATACCCTTCGGCCGTACCGATTTCCGGACCGCACACGCAGCCGGTGCTGCGCCCGCCGAGAGTCGGTGACGCGGCCCAGATCTGGCGTATCGCCAAGGATTCGCAGGTCCTCGACACCAATTCGAGCTACGCCTACCTGCTGTGGTGTCGTGATTTCGCGAGCACCTCGGTGGTGGCCGAAGTCGGTGACCGGGTCGTCGGATTTGTGATCGGCTACCTGCGGCCGCAGGCGCCGCAGACGGTGTTCGTGTGGCAGGTCGCGGTCGAGCATGAACAGCGGGGTCGTGGCCTCGGCGCCGCGCTGCTGGATTCGCTGCTCGACACCGTGGCAGGCGCCGGTGTCTCGGCATTGGAGACCACGATCGCACCGGACAATCCGGCCTCGATCGCGATGTTCGCCTCGGTGGCGCGTCGCCGGTCGGCCGAGCTGACCAAGCAACCCTTATTCGATTCCGAACTCTTCCCGGACAGCCACGCTGCCGAAGACCTCTATTTGATCGCCCCCACCGCCCGAAAGCAGGAGGATCGACGATGATTACCGCCGAGACGACCATTTTCGAGGATCTCGAATCCAATGTCCGTGGCTATTGCCGCGCCTGGCCGACGGTGTTCACCACCGCGTCCGGGAGTTGGTTGCGAGCCGAGGACGGGAAGGAGTACCTCGACTTCTTCGCCGGAGCGGGTGCGTTGAACTACGGCCACAACAATCCGGTGCTCAAGCAGCCGCTGCTGGACTACATCGCCGGTGACGGGATCACCCACGGCCTCGACATGTCGACCGTGGCCAAGCGCGGACTGCTGGAAACCTTGCGCGACACCGTCTTCACGCCGCGTGGCCTGGATTACAAGGTCCAGTTCCCCGGCCCGACCGGCGCAAATGCCGTCGAAGCCGCGCTGAAGTTGGCTCGCAAGGTCACCGGACGCGAGACAATCATCAGCTTTACCAACGCCTTCCACGGCATGTCGCTGGGTGCGCTGTCGGTGACCGGCAATGCCGCCAAGCGGGCCGGCGCCGGTGTGCCGCTGGTGCATGCCGCGCATATGCCCTATGACGGCTACTTCGACAACACCACCGCCGACTTCCAGTGGATGGAGCGGGTGCTCGACGACACCTCGTCCGGTTTCGACCGGCCCGCGGCGGTGATCGTGGAGACAGTGCAGGGTGAGGGCGGCGTGAATATCGCGCGGCCGGAGTGGCTGCGGCATCTGTCCGAATTGTGCACCGCGCGTGGCATTCTGCTGATCGTCGACGATGTGCAGATGGGCTGCGGCCGGACCGGACCGTTCTTCTCCTTCGAGATCGCCGGCATCACCCCCGATATCGTGACGCTCTCGAAGTCCATCGGCGGCTACGGTTTGCCGCTGGCGCTGGTGCTGTTCAAACCGGAGCACGACGTCTGGGCGCCGGGTGAGCACAACGGCACCTTCCGCGGTAACAACCCGGCCTTCATCACCGCACAGGCCGCGCTCGAGCACTTCTGGTCCGACGGCACCCTGCAGGCCTCGACCGAGGCGAAGGGGCAGCGGATCGGTGCGGCCCTGACCCAGGCGGCCGAGTACTTCCCGGGCATCTCGACGCGGGGGCGCGGACTGGTGCACGGTGTGGTCTTCGACGATCCCTCCCAGGCAGGCAAGGTCTGCCAGGTCGCCTTCGAGCGTGGGCTGCTGGTGGAGACCTCCGGTTCGCTGGACGAAGTGGTGAAGTTGCTGCCCCCATTGACGGTCACCGACGAGGAGGTCGAGCATGGTCTGCGAGTGCTGACCGGCGCGATCGGCACCGTTTGCGGACAGGAGCGTTGAGATGATCGTGCGCAGCACCGCGGAGATCACCGGCACCGAGCGCGATGTCGCGGGGCAGGGCTGGCGCAGTAAGCGCATCGTGCTCGGCGGCGACGGCGTCGGATTCTCCTTCCACGAGACCAGCATCGAAGCCGGGACCGTGCACGAGTTCCACTACCGCTACCACGTGGAGGCGGTGTGGCTCGTCGAAGGTGAAGGGACGCTGACGGATCTGGATCACGGCATCAGTTACGAATTGGCTCCGGGCTCGATGTACCTGCTCGACGGACACGAGCGCCACCGCCTGGAGGTGCGTACCGATATGCGGATGATGTGCGTGTTCAACCCGCCGGTCACCGGGCAGGAGGTCCACGACAGCGACGGCGTCTACCCGCTCGTCGCGGCCCAGGTAAGCGGATAGGAGGCGCAATGACGTTGGTGCAGACCGACGATCGCTACCCGACTCGGCTCGTCACGGCCGGCGAGCACCGCGACCGGACCGATCCCACCGTGTGGGGCGCGGTCGATTCCGAGCAACTGGCCTCCTTCGATGCCAATGGTTTCGGGATCGTCGAAGAGCTGTTGACACCCGCCGAGGTCGCGGAGTTCAGCGCCGAAATCGACCGTCTCGCCGGTGAGCCGGCGCTGCAGGGCGACGACCGGGTGATCGTGGAGAAGTCCTCGAACCGGGTGCGTTCGGTCTTCGAGGTGCACCGGCTCAGCGGCGCGATCGCCGATCTGGTCCGCGAATCCCGGGTGGCCGGACTGGCCAGGCAGGTGCTCGGCTCGGACGTCTACATCCATCAGAGCCGGGTGAACTACATGCCCGGCTTCCGCGGCACCGGCTTCTACTGGCATTCGGATTTCGAGACCTGGCATGCCGAGGACGGTATGCCGGCACCACGTGCGGTCAGCCTGTCCATCGCGCTGACCAACAACTATCCGATCAACGGCAGCCTGATGGTGATGCCCGGCTCGCACCGCACCTTCGTGCCGTGCACCGGCAGCACGCCGGCCGAGCATTATCGGGAGTCGTTGCAGGAGCAGGAGATCGGCGTACCGACGCACGCGGATATCAATGCGCTGGCGAACCGGTACGGCATCACCCAGTTCACCGGCAGCGCCGGATCGGCCCTGCTGTTCGATTCGAATATCATGCACGGTTCGTCGAACAACATCACGCCGTTCCCGCGGTCGAATATCTTCCTGGTATTCAACAGCGTGGAGAACACGTTGGTGGAGCCGTTCGCCGCCCCGGCACCGCGACCGACGTATATCGCGAGCCGGGACTTCACGCCGGTGTAGTCCGTTACGACGCAACCGGTCTCGAGTCACCTCACCCGAGACCGGTTGCGCGCGTATGTATTCGGTTTATCAGCCGTAGATGTCCAGCGTGACGGTGAGTGTCGCCAGGCGCGTCGCGAGCCCGAGATCGCGGGCGCGCCCCTGGATGTCCGTGCGGTCGTCGGCGGGCAGCTTGGCCCACAGCTCCCCGAGACGGACCTGGGTGTCGGTATCGGCCACGGCGAGGACTCGCAGCAGTGTCGACCACAACCGGCCCTTGGTCGCGATGCCGGGTATCGCGGTCACGGTTGATTCGGGCAATTGCAGTAGTCGGGTACCGATTCGGCGTTGGATCTCGGCATCGGTGCGCTCGACCAGGTCGAGCATGCCGCGCCACAATATCGGATCGCTCTGCCCCGCGAGGGCGGCGACCAGCGCCGCCATCGCCGCTGGATCCGCGGTGATCGGATTGGCCGCCAAGGTGTCCAGCGCCGATGGGCTCAGGTATGCGGCAAAGCGGAGCATGTCGTTGATCGCGCCGTGCTGAATGAACGTGGCGGCGAGTTCGGTAATGGCTTCGGGCGGGCCGATATCGAGCAAGATGTCGCCGAGCGCTTCGATCACGTCCTCGTCGCAGCGGGCGAAGACCGATACCGCCGCCAGGCGCAGCTCGGTGGAACCGGCGAGGACGGTGTCGAGGATATGCGGTATCCGATCCAGCGGCCCGGACAGCAGTTGGCGCACGATCGCGCTGATATTCGGGCCGGAGAAGGCGTAGGCCGCCGAGAGGATCAGGCCCTCGTCGTCGGGCACGCCCGCCTCGATCGCGCGGACCAGTTGCGTCGTTGCGAAGCCGAGGAACGGACCGGCGGTGACATAGTCCTTGCGGCGCATCAGCTCGTTGGCCACCCGCACGACCGGTTCCGGCGGCGCGACCTCGGCGAGTCGGCCGACGGTATGCGGGTCGATATACGGCGCGCAATCGGCGGCGTATTTCGGATCCAGCATCCCGAGGGCTTCCGCGGCCTTCTTGGGATGTTCGATGCCGACCGCACCCGCGGCGCGTCCGCCCATCATCGGCGGCACGACTCGCTGCACCAGTGGTATCGAGATGCTCAGCGGAATTATCGGGACCAGCTTGCTGAGCCGTCCGAAGGTCGCGGAGTGGTCGTCGAAAAGGGCCCGCGCCATGCGTTGTTGCAGTTCGTGCAGCTGCTCGGCGCCGAGTTTCTCCAAGTGGGCCAGGCGTTCGACAGGGACATGCAGTGTGCGGGCCAGCAGAACCAGCTGCGCCCTGGTCACCAGGTCCGGCCCACCCGTCTCCCGACCACCACCACCCATCGAGTCGCTGCGCGACGCTGTACTCATCCGAGCCGATTCCCGAACATGACCTTCTTCGCCGCGGTGCTCAGCGGCCAGGGCAGTGCACCGACCAGTCCGTCGACGGCCTTGGTGAGTCCGGCCGTCTCGGCCATGCGCGCGTCGCGGAACAGGGTCAGCAATTCGGCGGATTCCGCCTCGGAGAGTTGATCGAGGGCCGCGACGGGTCCGCCCAGTTCCTGTTCGAGATCTGCTCTGGCGGTCATATTCGCTCCTGGTTCCCCAGTCCTCGCGCAATGACTGTGCACGAAGCACCTCTAGATCACATTGTGCAGTGCCACATGGCCCGCGGGACTCGGTTCGCCAGTAACGGGCAGTCGAGCAATCTTCCGGCAAGCACGCAGCTCTTGACCTAACTGTTACCTCTGGGGACAAATGCCTGACAGCGCCGTCTCAGTTATGTCGATCGGCCCGCACTACCACGCAATGCGGCAGGCTAGATCCTCGAGCGCATGCTCATCCAGCCCGGCTGATCATCGGGCGACAATGCGTTCCAGGGCGGCGATGTCCTGTTCGAGCATCCGGAACAACCAGTAGATGGCGATGAAGGCCAGCGCGCTGCCCACACACAGCACACGCAGCGGCAGGATGACCGCCGGAATATCCTCGGCGGGAATGAACGTCGCGCCCGCGATGCCGAGCAGCGGTACGGCGGCGGCGATCGCGAGGAAGTAGGTGCTGCTGCGGTCGAGCCGGCGCAGTTGAACACCGTCGGCGGCGCCGAGTCCACTGTGCGGCAGGAACATCGGGTAGATGCTACGCACCGCATAGAAGCTGACCAGGAAATACGGGTAGGCCATGGCGATCGCGCCGCAAACGATCTGGGTGATGAAGAAGTGCACATAGGCCTCGGCGGCCAGGTGATTGCCGGAGACCTGCACCGACACCGGGACGACGACACCGGCCAATACCCATAATGCGAAGCAGGTCAACACATTTCGGCGACCGAGTTGCAGGGCTTCACTGCGGGCGCGGGCCAGGGTCGGCGCGTCGTAGGACTTGCCCTTGCGTAGCCCGCGCGAAATGGACCACAGATCGACCAGCAGCACATTGGTGACGATGATCCCGATCAGGAAGCAGATGCCGTAGGTGGCGACGGCAATCTGGTCGAAGCGGAGCTGCGCCTGCGTATCCAGTTTGGCGATGATGAGCGTGCGATTGTGGTTGTAGCTGTACAGGATTGCCAGCGCATTCGGACCGCCGATGGCCAGCGCCATGATGGGGTGCATGAGCACTCGGGCGCGCAACCGCCAACTGTGCGGCGGCGGGTCGACCAGGTCGCGGGCGCGGGCGTCCAGGCAGACATCGAATTGCTGGGCCATATCCGCGCCGCGCGCCCACCGCTTATCCGGATCCGGATCGAGGGCGCGGACCAGTGCGCGACGCAGCGCTGCCGGGCAATCGGCCGGAAGATCCTGATAGGGCAGCGATTGCGGACTTCCCGACCGGCGGTTCAACATGCCATCGAGTGCGGTGCGATCGCCGCCGGTCGCCTTATCGTCATCGAAAGGCTTACGGCCGGTGAGCAATTCCCACAGCATGACGGCCAGCGCATAGAGGTCGCTGCGAGTATCGAGGTCGGCGGCCGTCGTCGGTTTGTCCGGGTGCACGGCGGCCAGCTGCTCCGGTGACATATAGGCCAGCGAGCCGCCGAAGTATGCGACCGGGCTGTCACCGGAGACATTGCCGCTGAAACTGATGTTGAAATCGGCGAGTTTCGGGATGCCCTCGGCGGTCAGCAGGACATTGGCCGGTTTGATATCGCGGTGCAGCACTGCGCAGCGTCCGGCGTAGTCCAGTGCCTGGGCCAGTCTTCGCCCGAGCCAGGCGATGGTCTCCGGCCAGGACAATTCGGCCAGTTCGGCGCGCACGGGGGACTCGCTGGGGCGGATCTCGCCCTTGTCGGCGAGTACGGAGTCGATGACATCGACCAGCAGTGCGCCCGAGCGTTCGGCCGCCGGTGTGTTGCGCACCCGCTCGAGCACGGTGAACAGCGTCCCGCCCGGCACGTACTGCATGTAAAGCAGGCGCAGGCGGCGACTCTCCAGGACTCGCTGGTCGAAGACTCGCACGATGTAGTCGTGGTCGAGTTGGGCCAGGGTCTGTGGTTCGGCGCTCTTGTCCTGGGAGATCTTCACCGCGACGAGCCGCTGCATGGAGCGCTGTCTGGCCAGGAACACCCGCGCGAACGCGCCACGACCCAGCCCGGTCATCAGGTCGAAGTCGTCGATCTTCTGGCCGACATCGATATCGTCGAGATTCACCGGATCGGCGTAGACGGCCAGGAGAGTGCTGCGGTAATCGTCGGTGGCCAGCATCTCCGAGAGTTGCTCGGCCTGTTCGGGATAGGCCGCGGTGTATTCCTCGACATCCACCGAACTGCCCGCGCGCCTGCGGACATGGAACTCCTCGTAGATGAGATCCGGCGGCAGCGGCCAGGTGCGCAATTCCGGCAGTTCCTCGACGTATTCGGCGAGACGCTTCGGCTCGGTGCCGCGCATCCATCGGTGCGCCAAGTCGACCTTGATCAGCTCGATCAGCGACACCCGGCGGATGGCGGGGGAGTCCGGTAGGTAGGCGGGCAGATCCGGGGGCGTATCGGCGGCCCGCCAGGCCTCCGCGAATCGCTCGACGACCTCGGCGACCCCGGTGCCACGCGGCCCGCCCGGCGAGCGGTCCGGAGCGACCGTCGCCCCCGGTACCGGCGGAGCGGGGTGCGCCATCTGCGCATCGTAGCTCCGCCGATACCCCGATGGCGGCCGAGTTGGGCAACTGATTTGCTACCTCAATGCCTGGTAGAGGGTGAGCCAGCGGTCCGGGGAGACGAGGCCGACGGGTTCGTCGAGGGCGATTCCGGCCACGGTGCAGGCCGCTCGGACCCTGTGAGTCGGATGGACCCG
This sequence comes from Nocardia sp. NPDC049526, assembly GCF_044465765.1. NCBI lineage: Bacteria > Bacillati > Actinomycetota > Actinomycetes > Mycobacteriales > Nocardiaceae > Nocardia > Nocardia sp. NPDC049526. The sequence continues at coordinate 93,776 of NZ_JBITMA010000015.1, forward strand.
GCGCAGTGTGGCCGCGAGGGAACCACCGAGGCCGGAGAAGCCGAATTCCACGAGTTGGTGGTAGCCACGGAGTTCCTGTCGTGCGAGCAGTGGTTGTTCGCGTCTGCGCAGCCGCAGGACGGCGGCATCGACCCGTGGTATCGGGTGGAAGTGGTGGCGTTCGACTCGGATGCCCAGTTCCATTGTCACGGTGGGCCATTGGGTGACGGTGAGTTTGGTCCAGCGGCCGTAGTCCCCGGCGTATTTGCGGGCAAACTCGAGTTGGGTCAGTAATGTCGCCGACCTGAGCCGCGATGCCGCAAGACACCAACGCACGATATCGGTGCTCGCGGCGAACGGAATATTGGCGACGACCGTGAATGGTTCGCGAGGCGGCGTGATATCGCGAATATCAGCGTGGTGCACCTGAATTCGACGGTCGATTGCATAGCGTGCGCACAGTCTCTCGGCGTAGTGGGGGTCCTTTTCGTAGGCCAGGACGTGGCGCGCGGTGCTCAGGAGATGTCTGGTGAGCATGCCGTCGCCGGGGCCGATCTCCACGACGAGGTCATCGGCGCCGATACCGGCCGCGCGTACCAGCCTTCCCGCGACGCCGGTATCGGTGAGGAAATTCTGCGACAGCTGCTTGCGGGTGCTGCCGGAGCGGATCCGGGCATGCGCCGGCGAACGATTGCGGGACATGGGTGTCCTCCGAACGGAGTGGTCGAATCAGGAATGTGTGATTCGCCCGGACCGTGCCGGAACACTATGGGGCGCAGCCCATCTCAGTTCGATCAGAACTGGAGAAATCGATCAGATCGATCGAGGAACGGGAGCAGCGCAGTGCGCGGGCAGAGGCCGGGCTGCCGCGCGGGGCCGCACGTAGTACGCGGGGACCACGCACGCTCCGTTCAAGCCAGGACTGCCTGCCATACGGGCAAAACTAGAGCACGCAGGAATTGTCCGCGACTGATTTATCGCGCCCCCCGCCAGCGGCTGGGGTGCGGCGGAAATCGAGGCGAACATGTCGGAGCTATCCGGCACACTGTCGCTCATGCTGGTGCGCTCGGTTCCCGATCTGATCACCCTCGCCGAAAGCGGCGGCCGGGTGAAATATCTGCGATTCTGGGGACACCAGCCGCAGCGCGACGGCAGTATCGGCCCTGGATGCCTGAGCCAATGGTGGCCCGCGTCGTTCGTTGTCGATGGTCTGACCTATGCCACAGCCGAGCACTACATGATGTGGGGCAAGGCGATGGCGTTCGGTGATACCGAGGTGGCCGAGCAGGTTCTGGCAGCCGGGCATCCCAAGCAGTCGAAGGATCTCGGCCGCATGGTGCGCGGGTTCAACGAGATCATCTGGGACGCACGTCGTTTCGACATCGTGGTGGCCGGAAATGTGGCGAAATTCGGTCAGCACGAAGAACTGAAGCAGTACCTACTCGGCACCGGAAACCGAGTGCTCGTCGAGGCCAGTCCGATCGACCGAGTGTGGGGTATCGGACTGGCAGCCGACGATCCGCGCGCCGAGAATCCCGCCGCCTGGCGTGGACTCAACCTGCTCGGCTTCGCACTGATGGCCGCCAGGGCCCAACTGGGGGCGAATCCTGCTGCCGCTCAACCCGAATTCACCGATTGATCGTGTTCGTCGGTCTGTTCCTCGGCGACGCAGGCGCGCCAGATCTCGGCTTCGGTGTGATTGCCCTGGCGTTCGAGGAGCTCGGCAAGCCCGGTCATGGCGCGTGATTCGCGGCGCTCGGCCGCGGTGCGCCACCAGCGCTCGGCATCGCCGAGTTCACCACGATTGAAGAGAACGACGCCGAGGTCATAGGCCGCGCCGGCGTGCCCGGCCTCGGCGGCCTGTGCCCACAGACCGCAGGCCTGTTCTTCCTCGCCGCGGCCGAACATGGCGACGCCGAGATCGTAGAGGGCGGCGCGGTAGCCGCGGTCGCCATCGTTGGTGCGCGCCTGCGATTTGGATTGTCCGGGCTTCGGCGCTTCCGGCAACGGGGTGTGGTCGGTATCCGCTGCCAGTTCCTGCTTCACCGGAACCTGCTCGGCAACTGACGGTTCCGCCAACCGGGTACGCGCGGCTTGTAACGGTGTGGTCTGTTCGGCCGCTGGAAGTTCGGGGCGGGCGAATGTCGTTTGCAGTGATTCCGGGAAACGCACCATTTCGAGGTCAGCGGGTGTCGGCTGCGGCTCAGGGGGGCGAGGCCGCTCGGGAGCAACGGATACGGCGCGCTGTGGCTGAGTCGTTGGTGTCGGCTGCGCGGATCTGTCCGGTCGCGGTTCGGCGGGTTGCGGCGTCGGGGGCGCGGCGGCAGGCGTCGGGGCGGCAGGCGTCGGGGCGGAGCCGGCGGGCAGATTCGCGGTTTCCACCTCGACCACCAGGTTGGCGAAATTCGGCGGGCCCTCGCCGACACTGCACCACAGGATGATTCGGCCGGTCGGTGGTTGTTCGATGAGGATGCCGTAGTTGCCGGACCAGGATTTCTGTGCGCCGAACCCGTCGACCCAGACCGGGGTCAGCGAGAACAGTGCGCCCGGATCGGTCGGGACCACCTCGAAGGTAACGCCGTCGGCCAGGGCATCGCTCCATACGTCGACTCCGGCCAGGCGTCTGCCATCGATGCCGATGTGCCCGTCGACCACCGACAGCCCGATTCCGTGTCCGCGCAGACCCGCGGGTGGTGCCGCGGACAGCAGCTTCATGGTGACCAGGATCGGTGCGGATCCGACCTGTTCGGTGTACATCGGGTAGATCAGGCTGCCGTTCCAGGTGATCGGGTCGGCGGATCGGTAGCGGGCGGCCAGCGGTAGGTTCTCCGGCGAATTCTGGGCATACCAGTGCGAATACGGCTGATTCATATCGCGCCCCGACCTTTCACCGATGCTTCCTCGCCCCTGTCTACGCGGTCCGGCCGGTAATACCGTACCCGCTTCTGATGTGGTGGCTGCTTCAGTCCCGAGCAAACCGCATGCGATCCACCGCGACCATGAGACCGAGAAGTTCCTCGCCTGTCCTGGTACCCATTTCGAATTCGTCGAAAGCCTGCACGAGCCTGCGTTCCTCCCAGTGGAAGTGCGATTCCAGATGGCGGCCAATCCATCGAGTTCGCGCCGTACGGTATCGGCATTGTCCGGCCCGATCGAGTCGAGCAGTTCGGTCAGTCGAGGTCGGTTGATGCCATGGATCGTCTCTCGTTCGAGGAAGATGCACTGGCCGTGCGGCTCCGCGAAGGGTGCTGGAATGCGGTGGGGCCTCGATGCCCCGCTCGACCTCAGTGCGAGCGCGAATGTGGACGCACGGCGGACTCCTCGATCACGGTGCCGCCATGCCGATCGCCGTCCACCCGGCGCCGCCACGCGACACATCCACGATCTTGCACCTGATAGGGGCCGCCGATCAACTTGGTGTGTTCGAAGACGTTGCGCGCCAGGCGAAATTGCAGTTCATGCCCGATTCTGCGATGGTCACGCATTTATATGTAACTCACGGTTACATATAAACCGGGTTCTGCGGAATTCGAAGGCCAGAGCGGCGATGCGATCATCGTACCCGGTCCCGGACAGCGATGCGACGCGACCGCGAAAGATTCGACCCACCGAACGTGGGTCGAATCGAACGGTGAGGTGTCAGACGCCGACCGCCTCTTCCACTTCCTCCTCGGCCTCGGCGGGTCGCTGTGCACGCACGGGAGCGGCGGGCGTGGGGGAGTTGCGGTGTTCGTGTCGCGCGGCCACCACCAGCATTACCGCGCCGGCGGCCAGCCACACGACCAGACTCGCGATGCGGCCGGCGAAACCCGCACCTGCGTCGAAGTACAGCAGACTGCGCGCGCCCTCCACGAAACCCGCACCGTTCCAGAAGGCGTGCAGCGAACCGAAGAAGCCGTTCTGCAGTTCCGGGCGGTAGATGCCGCCGGAGGTGGTGAAGTTGAGCATGACGAACAGCACCATCAGCGCAAGGGTGGTCCAGCGCTTCAGGAAGGTGTGCAGTCCGATACCGACGGTGATGATGCCCGCTGAGTACAGCCAGCCCATCGCCCAGATCGCCGCGTAGTCGTGGTCGACGATATGGAAGACCGGCGCGGCCACCACGATTCCGATGATGCTGACCACCAGCGAGGTGGCCAGGCCGATCACCGCGCGCACCCGCATGGACAGTCCGGCGCCCGCCGCACCTATCGCGGCGACACTGCCGTATGAGCCGATGCTCAGGGCGACGAGCAGGAAGAACAGGCCCTGTCCGGTGGGGTCACCACTGGCCGTCCGGGTGATATCGGTGACCGTCATCGGCACACCCTGCGTCCCGGCAACCTGCCGGAAAACCAACTCGACCGCCATGGCCGTGGTGTCGGAATTGGCCTTGGCCACAAGCAGTTCGGGATGTTGCGCGTCAGGAATGTACGCGCCGGAGAGCGTGCGGTCGCGCAGCTGTGCGGTGGCGTCGTCGCGGGTGGGCAGCGTGACGACCTCGAGCGCGTCGCCTGCCTTGTCCTTCATGGTCTGCGCCAGCACCATGTCCCGCGCGGATGTGCCGACCACAGCCACCTTCAGATGGTTCGGCTCGGGCTGATGGAACGCGCCCAGATAGGCCAGTGCCATGCCGAGACACATCAGCAATGGGGTCAGCAGATGGCCGGCGACATGCCGTAGCTGATGCGAACGCATGAAGGTCAACTCCTAATAGTTGGTAAATACAACTATTACTGTTGTATCATACAACTAATGTATAGTGCAACCATGTCCACCGAACCGCGCACCGCGGCGATCCACATCATCCAGCGCGAACTGACCGCCTTCGCTCGGCGCGCCCGCGGCCGCGCCTCGGAGTTGCATCCGGAGTTATCGCTGGTGGCGTCGAGCATTCTGGATCTGGTCATCGAGCGCGACGGCTGTCAGGCGACCGATCTCGCGGACCACTTCGTGCTCGACAAATCCACGGTCAGTCGGCAGGTGGGCGCGCTGGAGCGGTTGGGCTACCTGACCCGGGAGGTCGATCCGGAGAACCGCCGCAACCACATCCTGCGGCCGACGCCGGAGGGGCGGCGGGTCGCGGGGGCGGCCGAGCGGCGTCGCCATCAGGAGTTCGCCGAGCGCTTGACGGCGTGGGATGACGCCGACATCGGGCGGTTCGCCGACTATCTGGTGCGCTACAACACCGCGAAATAGCCGTGCGAATTCCGTAGCCCCACTGTGTAATTCCCATAACCCCGGTCACCGAACCAAGCGCTTGCTACGCTCACTCGATGATCCCCACGATTGTCTGGGGCACCGGCAATGTCGGCCGCGCGGCCATCCGCGCCGTCGACGCACACCCGGCGCTGGAACTCACGGGCGTGCTCGTCCACAATCCGGATAAGGACGGCCGCGATGCGGGCCGGCTCGCGGGGCTCGACTATGACCTCGGTGTCCCGGCGACCGCCGATATCGAGGCGGCCTTGGCCGCCGGACCTCGGGCTGTGGTGTACGCGGCCTCCGGTGATATCCGTCCTGATGACGCGCTCGCCGATATCGTCCGGGCCATCGAGTCCGGCGCGGTCGTCGTCACCCCGGCGCTCTACGCGCTCTACGATCCGCGCGGCGCCCCACCCGAAATGCGCGATCCAGTGCTGGCGGCGATCGCGCGGGGCGGCGGGTCGCTGTTCGTCTCCGGTGTCGATCCCGGCTGGGGCAATGATGTGCTGCCGCTGCTGATGAGCGGACTCGGCAGCACCGTGGATGCGATCCGGTGCCAGGAGATCTTCGACTACACCACCTACGACCAGCCCGATTCGGTGCGCTATCTGGTCGGTATGGGCCAGCCGATGGACTATCTGCCGCCGATGGTGGCGCCGGGCATCCCGACCATGGTGTGGGGCGGGCAGATTCGGTTGATGGCGCGGGCGCTGGGCGTCGAACTCCAGGAGATCCGCGAAACCCTGGACCGCCGCGCGCTCGACACCACCGTGACCACCGAGCGCATGGGGGAGTTCGCGTCGGGTACGCAGGGCGCGTTGCGATTCGAGGTGCAGGGGATCGTCGAGGGCGAGCCACGCATCGTCATCGAACACGTCACCCGGATCCACCCGTCCTGCGCACCGGACTGGCCCACACCGCCGGACGGCGAGGGCGCGCACCGCGTGCTCATCGAGGGCCACCCGCGCATCGAAATCACCATCGAGGCCGCAGACGAGGACGGAAACCGTTCCGCGGGCGGCAATGCCACCGCCGTCGGCCGACTGGTGAATGCCATCGACTGGCTCGTCGCCGCCGAACCCGGACTCTATGACGCGCTCGATATCCCACTGCGTCCCGCAGTCGGCAAGCTCGGAAGGAAGCACCCATGATCATCGACATCCCCGAGGGCAAGGACCCGATCGGTTACGTGTGGGGCGAGATGGTGCCCGGCATCGGCTTGGCCGCCTCGAACTTCTCGCTGTCGGTGTATTCGCATTCGACCCTCGGACTGCGCGAATTCGAGGCGGCACGGCTGAAGATCGCCCAGGTCAACGGCTGCATCTTCTGCCTGGATTGGCGCACCGAACGCGACGGTCAGAAGGTGGAGCCGGAGTTCGCGGACGCGGTGACCAACTGGCGGACCACCGAGTTGTTCGACGAACGCACCCGGCTGGCCGCCGAATACGCCGAACGCTACGCCACCGATCACCACAATCTCGATGACGAGTTCTGGAATCGGATGCGCGCGCAGTACAGCCAGACCGAAATCGTCGAATTGAGTATGAGCATCGGATCGTGGCTGGCCTTCGGGCGGCTCAATCATGTGCTCGGGCTCGACGCGGTATGTGTTCTGCCCGGGCATTCGTCGTAGGCGGATGTCTCTGTCCCACAGATAAGTAGGTTTCCGGCCGGGCTGTGGCGACTCGAGGTCGTGCCGTGTCGTCCGCTGAGCCGAGCACGCTACTCGGGCTGATCCAGCGCGGCCGTGGCGCTTGTTTCGTGGCAGCGCTCGAACGGCCCGCGCTGGCTCGTGACCTCGTCGTCGACTGCATCGTTTGCGATCCGCGGTGGGATCACCAGGTCGAGCAGCGCGATTGGCTCGATCGGCGTCCACACGGTCTGTCCGCGCCGGAGCACCGAGTGGAACGCGAGTCGATGGAACGCGAATGTGTGCTGCGAGCCGCGATCGAGGCAAAGCTGATCAGCGGCCCGGCCGGTTGGGAGACCACATTGCCGGCCATCGCGACGGACCTCTTACGGGCACACGACTTTCCGCTCCCGGTCCGGCTCGCGACGCGTCGGTGTCTCGCACGGCTGAGCTCGCCCGGCGCACTCGCCTGGGCCCGCGAGCCGAAACCCGCGCCCTGGCGTCAACTACGCGAGCGATCGGATTTCGGAGGTGCGGGAACGTATCCGCGACACGGCCGAGGATACGACCGAGGAAGATCGTAGTCGGCGAGCGGCCGCGGCGCGAATTGTCCAGTGGCGCTGACTATTTCATTTCAATGGTGCCCAATCGATGCCATCCAGGCGGCTCCACTCGTCGCAGGCCCAGTCCCAGATGAGTTGGGCGACGGTCGCGCCGTCGGTCATTGTGGCGCGGAGGCGTTGGTCGCGGATCGGGTGGTGGATTTCGAGGGTGTAGTCGGCAGGGGAGTTGCGGTGGGTCCGGATGAAACTCTTTGCGTCGTTTCGCTTTTCGGCGATCAGAAATGGGGTGGCGGCCAGCAGATGGAGTTGGCGGACCCAGTCGAAAACTTCGCGCTGGGTGAGTGAGGAATATTTGCGTTCACCACCGATATCGATCGAGGCGTAGCGGCGAATTTCGGGGCTGGTCAAGGTGTTGGTCCGCGCATCGTAGATTTCATATGCGAAACCCGCGATGAGGGCTTCGATGAGTTCGCGTACCCGCGGCGCGGCGTAGTCCATAGCGGAGCCGCGAGTCCTGCGGCGATCCACACTGTCGGCGGCGGTCACCCGCACCGAATCTCCGGCCGCCTCGATCCGCAGCCTGGCATGCCGGGCGGCGGCCGGAATTCGGCTGTTCCAGCCGTGTAGTCCGGCGATGACGGTCTGGTAGAGGTGGTCATCGGCGGGTTGCCCGCGTCTGGATCGAAAATAAGGAAGTACGTCCCCCGGCGATGCCGCCGCGCCCGCGGGCAGCACCACGAACTCATAGCTCATCAACCCAATTTAACTCGGCCCCCGACACATTCGCCCGCCCTGTTTTCGATCTGAACTCCACTTGATAGGCAAGTGGTTACTTGCCTATAGTGAGGGGTGTGAGCGGCGATGTCTTCAAGGCGCTGGCCGACCCCACACGTCGGGCGATCCTCGACGAACTCGCCGATCGCGACGGCCAGACCTTGTTCGAGCTCTGCGCACGGCTCACCATGGGCCACCAGCTCACTTCGAGCAGGCAGGCGATTTCGCAGCATCTGGATGTGCTGGCGGCGGCCGGTCTGGTGACCACGCGCCGGGACGGCCGGTACAAATTCCACCATCTGAACCGAGAACCACTGCGGCAGCTCACCCACCGCTGGCTCCAGGAGGACCGATGATCCGTATCAATATCACCAGCGTTCTGGTCGACGATCAGGACAAAGCGTTGCGCTTCTACACCGAGGTGCTCGGCTTCGTGAAGAAGACCGAGGTTCCACTCGGCGAAGCGCGCTGGCTGACGGTCGTGTCGCAACAGGAACCGGACGGCGTCGAGCTGCTGTTGGAGCCGGATGGGCATCCGGCGGTCCGGCCGTTCAAGGAGGCGCTGGTCGAGGACGGAATTCCGTTCACATCGTTCGCGGTGGACGATCTGTACGCCGAGTACGAGCGGTTGCGCGGACTCGGCGTGCGATTCACTCAGGAACCGCTCGATCAGGGGCCGGTTGTCACCGCGGTGCTCGACGACACCTGCGGCAACCTGATTCAGATCGCGCAGATGAAGGGCTGAGGCTCAAGCCGTTTGGAGTAGTGCGTCGGCGAGGAGATCGAGCTGGCGGCGGGCCTGCAGTGAGCCGATGCGCAGCACCAGATGCTGCGCACCCGCATCGAGGTACCGTCCGAGCCAATGGACGCATTCGTCGGCAGAACCGCCGAAATAGGCTTGGATCGTGGACATTTCGCCCAGCGATCGGCGGTAGTACCGGCGGACGTAGCCGTCGAGTTCGATGCGTGCGGCGGCGGAGTCCTGGTTGATATTGATGGTGGCGTAGAGGGCGGGGGTGATGCTGCGGGTGGTCTTTTCGCGCAGGGTGTGCCATGCGCGGGCGTAGGCCTCCGGGTCCGGTAGGAACGGCAGCCAGCCGTCGTAGTGCCGGGCCACCCGTTCGAGCACTCGAGGTGTGTCGCTGCCCGCCAGCCACAGCGGAGGACCCGCCGCGCTCGCAGCGGGGAGGGTGCGGGTCAGATCGTCGAGTTGCCAGTAGCGGCCGTCGAATTCGGTTCCGCCGGACCAACTCCGGCGCCAGATGGCGACCGTTTCGTCGAGTCGGCCGACGCGCTGGTCGAAAGGCACACCGATAGCGGCGAACTCGTCCCGGCTCTCGGGCAGCGGGAATCCGGCGCCGAGACCGAGGACCAACCGGCCGCTGCTGAGTTGGTCGACGGTGGCGGCGGTGTGGGCGCCGAGCAGTGGATGACGCAATGTCGCGGTGAGCGCGGCGGTGCCGAGTTGGACGCGCGCGGTAGTCGCGGCGACGGCAGCGAGCAGTGGCAGCGGATCGACTCGGGTTCGCGCCAGCGGGGAATCGCCGATCCACACCGAATCGAACCCGGCATCCTCGGCGGCCTGGGCGAACCGGACCAATCCGGCGGCATCGTGTTCGCCGATCATCGAGGTTTCGCGGCTGGGGAGCAGCAGGCCGATCTGTGTCATACCGGCGATCTTCGCCCCGGTCGCCGATTCGGGGCAATTACCTCGCGGGTAAGCGACCTACCGCGGTTCGAGCTCCGATTGGACCAGATCGTCGGGGAAGGCGTACCGCCGAAACGCCCAGTACCGGAATGCCATCGCGAGCAGCACACCCAGAATCTGGCCGGTGATGAAGTTCGAGACGGCCTGGGTGACCGGGCTGACGTGCGGCACCCGGATATCGAGCACATATAGCGCGAGCGCCTGCGGCAACAGCGTGACACCGATACCGAGCGCACTGATCGCGAAGAACAGCGCCGCCTCGTGGTGCCGCTCCCGACCGCCCCTGGTCCGGAACGACCACTCCCGATTGAGCACATACGACACGATGGTCGCGATCAACACACCGAGCACGCGCGCGGTGAGCGGCTTCTCGCCGAGCACCGTCAACTTCAGCGCATAGACGATCCCGGTGTCGATGAACCAGGTGATCCCACCCACGACGGCGAACTTCAGCAGCTCACGCCGCTGGATCAGATACGACCGGTACGGCTCCGGGATCCGGTCGAGCGCAAGCTGGACGAAGGACACGCCCCGCACTATATCCAGCAAATCCGTCACCTCACGTTCCGACCGCCCATGCCGCCCTAACCCAAGCATGCCCGCGCCCATCGCGCCAGGTAAGTCTCCTCCCGCGTTTCGGGCACGCCGCGTCGATCAGCGTGACCGGGCTGCTCATGGCACTGTGTCTTACCTGACCCATAGTCGGAGGAGGAGCGCTCATGGCCGATGCAGGCAATTCCGGTGTTGTGCTGACCGCGGGGAAGGCGCAGGTGAGCATCGCGCCGGAGAATGGCGGGCGGCTGACCAGTTTGCGGGTCGGTGAGCTGGAGCTGTTGCGGCAGGGCGCACGGTACGGTGCGTTTCCGATGGCGCCCTGGTGTGGTCGGATGGGATTGGGACAGTTCCGGTATGGCGGCACTTTGCATCAGATGCCGATCAACGCCGATCCACACGCTATCCACGGCACCGCGCGCGATAGGGCCTGGCACGTCCTCAGCACCACGGAATCCACCGCCGCGCTGAGCTGCGAGCTCACCGACCCGTGGCCGTATCGGGGGCGAGTCACCCAGGAGTTCCAGCTCTCCGAGCACTCGATCGCCCTCACCATGCGGGTCGAAACAGCGGGCGAGTCGTTTCCGGCGCAGGTCGGTTGGCATCCGTGGTTCCTGCGAAATCTGGGCTCCGGCAAGGACATCGAGCTCGACTTCACCCCGGCCTGGCAGGAGGAGCGCGGCCCCGACTATCTCCCGACCGGACGCCGCATTGCCCCGCAACCCGGACCTCGGGACGACTGTTTTGCGATGCCCGATGGCACCACCGTCACCCTGACCTGGCCCCATGCGCTGGAGCTGACCATTACCAGTCCCACCGAGTGGGTCGTCGTCTTCGACCAGCAACCCGAAGCCGCCTGTGTAGAGCCGCAATCCGGTCCGCCCAACGGCATCAACACCCACCCGCGACCGGTCACCGCGAGCGACCCGCTGGAACTGTCAACCACTTGGACCTGGCGTCTGCTCGACTGAGTCCTATGCGCCATCGATCCCGGCGGCCACGCCGTCGAGGATCAATTCCAGCGCGAATACGAACTCCTGGTCCGCGGCATCGGTATCCCCATCCGGCGGTGATTCGAACAGCGGACTGGCGAACAGTGCGGCCGCCTCGGGGAAGCGGTCCGGATCGACGAGGACGGCGAGCGTGCGGCGGTAGTTCCGATTGGCCTGCACCTCGTCGAGACCAGTGCCGCGTCGTGCCTCGGTGAGCTGCTGGGTGAGCAGACTCGCTTGCCGCACATGCCCGCTCACCAGCATCAGGATGCCTACCTTGGTGGCCCAGTCGACTCCGGTGTCGGCGAGTGCGCGCAGCGCGGCATCCACCCAGCCGATCGTGTTCGGACCGCGCGGCGGCCCGGAGATCGGCAGCTGCGGCAACCACGGATGCTCGGCGTAGACCGCGCGCATCGCATGTGCCCACTGCCGCAGCCCGGCCCGCCACTCGAGGCGCCCGGTGCCGAGATCCGGTGCCTGGCCAATCGCGAAATCGGCCATCAGCTCGAAGAGTTCGTCCTTGGAACCGACGTGGCGGTACAGCGCCATTTTCGTGAAACCCAGGGTCTGCGCGACCTTCAGCAGCGTGACCGCGCCCAGCCCGGAGCGATCGGCGAGCTCCACCGCGGCGCGTACGACGCGGTCGACGTCCAGTTCCGCCGGTCGGCCCAGCCGTGCGGGTGTCGGGAGCCGCCAGAGCCTGCCCAGGTCGGCGGGCACCGCCTCGTCCGCCATGGCCTTACCTCCTCGGGATCGCCGATGCTTTTGGCGGATATTAGCCCGAGAGATAGTATATGTTGGATAGTATCCCTCGGATACTATCGATTTGCGGAGAATGCCAATGACCGATCAGCTGGTCGCCTCCAGATCCCGAGTGCACGACGTCGATGCCCTGCGCGGCTTCGCTCTGTTGGGCATCTTCATCGTCAACATCACCTTCATGGCCTCGGGTTATCCCGGCAATCTGGTGATCGACCCCGACTACACCTCCACCCTCGACGATGCCGTGCGCGCAGTGTCCGAGGTGTTCGTCGATATGAAGTTCTATCTGCTGTTCTCATTCCTGTTCGGCTACAGCTTCACCCTGCAGATGGAATCGGCGGCTGCCGCGCGAGCCGCCTTCGAACCGCGAATGCTGCGTCGCATCGGAGGTCTGTTCGTTCTCGGTGTGCTGCACATCGTGTTCCTGTACGCGGGCGACGTACTCACCACCTACGCGGTGGCGTGCGTGGTGTTGTTCTGGATGCGGCGGGTCAGCGACCGAACCGCATTGCGCGTCGCGGCGATTCTCTACGGCTTGGTCGTGGCCGGCCTGCTGCTCGGCGCTGTATTCATGGATGTGTCGGCGCTACTGCCCTCGACCGCCGAGGCGCAAGCCAATGCCGAGCACGCCACCCAGGCCATGCTCGGCGGCTGGGGCGACATTATCGGCGAACACCTCGAAGGCCTCGGACTCCTTGTCCTGCAATCTCTTACGCTGCAGGGACCGACCGCACTGGCCATGTTCCTGCTCGGCTTGGTAGCGGGCCGCCGTAAACTGCTCGCCCACATTCACGGTGACGAACCCATCCTGCGCCGAATTCAACTCGCAGGCTTCCCTGTCGGCCTCGCAGGCAGCATCCTGTTCACCATCGGCGGCGGCACCGGCCACACCCTCCCGGTAGCAATCAGCGTCGCCACCGCCCCATTCCTCACCGCCGCCTATGTCGCAACTCTGCTCCGAGCAATGCACAGCCCCCACACGTCCTTCATCCGCACAGCCCTGGCCCCCGCCGGCCGCATAGCCCTCACCAACTACCTCGCCCAATCAGCAATCGGCCTACTGATCTTCACCGGCATAGGCCTGGCCGCCGCCGGCGCGTTCTCCCCGCTCGCCACCATGTCCACTGCCCTGCTCGTCTTCACCCTCCAACTAGCCCTGAGCGCACTCTGGCTTCACTGGTTCCGCTACGGCCCCGCCGAATGGACCCTCCGCTGGATCACCAACGCCCACCGCCCCACCTGGCGCAAAACCCCGCCCGAGCCGGTGATGAATCAACCATGAGGCCAGCAAGAATGTCGGGGTGACGCAACGAGCGAACGACAAACTCCTGGTGCTGGTCAACGGTCTGCCCGGCTCGGGTAAGTCGACCTTGGCGCCGCCGCTCGCCCGCGAGCTGGATGCGCAATTGCTCTCCAAGGACACTGTGAAAGAAGCCTTGGCGGAAGGTATTTCCCGGCCGAATGCCGTGCCCTCGCTCGGTGCGATCGCGATGGAGGCTGTCTGGGCGATGGCCGCGGCGATACCGCGGACCGTGGGCTGAGGCGGCCGAGATCGAAACGACCGCGGCACCAGTTCCTCCCACAGCGTCGGCGTACCCACCTGCGCGTCGTCAGTGAACGGAGGAGCTCGGCTGAGCGTGCCGTCGTCGGTTCGTGAATCCGATTGGTGCGCTGTGGATTACATGGTCAGGCACGGACAGTTGCGGAAAGTTGGTCCAGGGCTTCGAGGGCCGCGGTGGTTGTTTCGGGGGTGGCGGGGAGGAGAGGGAGGCGGACGGTGGGGGTGGGAATGCGGCCTTGGGCGGCGAGGACGGATTTGATGACTACCGGGTTGGGTTCGGCGAACAGAGCTGCGGAGAGCGAGGTGAGACGGTGGGTGAGGGTGCGGGCTTCTTGGATGGGGCCCTTGCGCCAGAGGTGGATCAGGGTGGCGAAGGCGGAGGTGGCCAGGTGGGCGGTGGCGAGGATGGCGCCGGGAGCACCGAGGGCCAGGAGTGGGGCGGCGTGCAGGTCGTCACCGGCCAGGACAGTGACGCCGGACGGGAGCGTGGCCATGAAAGTGGTTGTGGTGTCGTCGATGCCGCCGACGGCGTGTTTGAAGCCGATGATGTTCGGGATGCGGGCGAGTTCATGGAGGGTGCCGGGGCCGAGGATGCGGCCGGTGCGGTAGGGAATGTTGTAGACGATGAGGGGAACCGGGCTGATGGCGGCGAGGTGCCGGAAGTGGGCGAGGACACCTGCTTCGGAGGGCCGGGTGTAGTAGGGGACAACGGTGAGTGCGGCAGTGGCGGTGGGGCCGAGGGCAGCGAGTGCTCGGGCCGAATCTGTCGTGGAGTTCGTGCCCACTCCGGCGATCAAGGGGGCGTTGCGTTCTCGGCACACGGCGCCGCAGATATCGAGCACGCGATGGCGCTCTTCGGGGGTCAGGGTGGCGGTTTCGGCGGTGGTGCCGAGAGCGACGATGCCGGTTGCACCGTCGTCGAGTACCTCGTGGGCCAAGCCCGTCAGTGCGTCGGCGGCCAGTTCACCATTCGCGGCGAAGGGCGTGATCAGGGGGACGAAGAGGCCGGTGAGCGTCATGGTCTCAAGACTGACCCGCGGCGCTACTTCAGGTCTAGTTCACGTTTCTTTCGTTGAGCATAAGCTGAACTGATGCTCGATGTTCGAAAGCTGCGCCTGCTGCGCGAACTGGCCCATCGCAACACGATCGCGGCGGTCGCGGAGGCGATGGGGTACACGCCGTCGGCGGTCTCCCAGCAGTTGACTACGCTGGAGCGGGAGGCAGGCGTACCGCTGCTCGAACGGACCGGGCGACGCGTCACTCTCACCCCCGCCGCACTCACCCTCGTGGAACACGCGGAGACGATCCTCGCGGCCCTCGAACAGGCCACCGCCGACCTCGCCGCCTCTCGCGCCGCACTCACCGGAACGCTGCGCATCGGCGCGTTCCCGACGGCGGTCGCCACAATCCTCTCCCCGGCATTGGTCGCACTGAGCCACGATCATCCGCGACTGGAATTGCTTGTGACAGAACTGGATCCGGCCACTGTCCCGGACGCACTGCGCACGGACACCCTGGACGTCGCGCTGGTCCAGGAGTACGACTACGTTCCCGCCGAACCCGATCCCGCCCTGGACACCGAGCCGCTCCTCGAGGAGACCATCTACCTGGCCGCCCCGACCGCCACGCCGCTCGAAGACCACCGCGGCGCCTCCTGGATCGTCGGTACCCCGGGCACGCTCTGCCATACCATGGCGATCCGGGCCTGCCAGGCAGCCGGATTCACGCCGCGGGTCCGCCATCACGTGGACGATTTCAGTACCGTCCTCGCACTGGTCGCGGCCGGTCAGGGTGTCGCCCTCGTTCCCGAACTCGGCGCACTCACCCCACCCCCGAACGTGGTGCTCACCGCCTTGCCCACCCGACGCAAAACCCACTTGGCCTACCGGCGCGGCACCGGCCGACACCCAGCCGTGGTCGCGGCCCGCGCCGCCTTACGCGCCTCTGCCACAACGATTTCCAGCGCACTCGACAAGTAGGACGCAATGGCGGCCTCGTTCGAGCAGCCCACCACCAGCTCCACCTGATCTTGACCCCGCTAAGCGACCGACTTCCGCAGCGCCGCCAATTCGTCCCCGCGCGGATCACTCACGACACCCGACTCCGGACTGTCGAAGATCTGCACCAGCCGCGAATCCTCCTCGAAGCGCGCCCACCCCGGATTACCGGACTCGGCGAAAGCCACCCACGCCGAATGGATTTCATCGGCGAGCGGCTGCGGCGGATTGGGCCCGGTCAAGGTGTGCGCGCCCACGAGAGCGTCGAAGACGAACGGCACCTCCAGAACGTGACAGGCACCGAGTCCCTCGATGCCGGATGACCACGCGAACTCATAGGCGTAGCTCGGCGCACCCGCTGCGGCGGTCGACTGTGCGATCCGCAGGGTGTCCGAGCGGAAGGCCCGATCGGTAATGATCGCGGCGAAGACATCCGCCGCGGTGGCCCCCGGACGATTGGCACCATAGATATCCCCGAGCGCGGGGTCGAGTCCGTAGCGGGTGAGCACGAAAGGCAAAGTGTCCGTGGTTATTCCGGCGGCGATACCGGTCGGAACCGTGAAGAACCGGAACTCCTCGGCGGTGCATCCCGCAATGAGCGGAACAGCCCGATCAGGGTGTGCGGCAAGCACTTTGACGGGTTGACCTTCGACAACCTCACCATCGATCACCGGAAGCAGACTCATGATCCCCATCCCGTTGGCGATGATCGATGACCCCCATCGCGCCGGATTCGGATCGTTCATCAGCGCGAGCGCGAGTGTGTCCTGCGCCGCGCGCAACTCATCGGGCCCGAGTTCGCCGAAATCCGCCGCGGTGGGACTGACTCCGATACTCGTGGCCAATTCTCCGGCGAGTTTGCGCGCATCCTCGACGGCCACCGCGGCGGATCCATTGCCGCTCTGCATGATCGCCTGCCGGAACAACCCGCGCGAAAGCGGCGATGCCATCAGCGTCGCCACACTCATTCCGCCCGCCGACTCACCGAATACGGTGACCCGGTTCGGATCTCCGCCGAAGGCCGCGATGTTCTCCTGCACCCACCGCAGCGCGAACAGCTGATCGTGTAATCCACGGTTGAGCGGTGCGTCCGGCACCGCCGCGAAGCCGGATATGCCGAGCCGGTAGTTGATCGAGACCAGCACGACCCCGTCGCGCGCGAATGCCGAACCATCGTAGATCGCTCTGGCATTGGATCCCCGGGTGAATGCGCCGCCATGAATCCACACCATGACCGGCAGCCCGGAACCGCCCGCATCCGGTGTCCACACATTGACATTCAGGTATTCGTCGCCCGGTATCCCGTCACTGCCGATCAGCGCGTGGATCGGCGGGGGATAGGCGGTCTGCACGCAGGTCGCGCCGTGGGCGAGCGCATCACGAACCCCCTGCCAGTCCGGCACCCGCGTCGGCAGCCGGAACCGCGCGGGCCCGACCGGCGCCGCCGCGTACGGCACTCCGAGAAATGCACTGACCCCAGCGGTCGTCCGGCCGCGAATCCTGCCGCCCGTGACGGAAACAATCGGTTCCATGAGTCTCCTTCGCTCGACTCGATTCTCTCCGCAGTACCCGGCCTCGGACCACAGTTTCGAGCACCTCACAGAACTTCCGGCGCGATGCAAGGCGCATGCAAGGCAACGTAAGCCCGCCGCAACCACCCATCGGCAGAGTCGAGTTCATGAACGAGACATTCGATGTGATCGTCGCCGGTGCCGGACCGGTCGGACTGATGCTGGCTTGCGAACTCCGCCTCGGCGGCGCCGAGGTGCTGGTGGTCGAGCGGCTGACCGAACCCGATATGACGATCAAGGCCGGTGCGATCAATGTGCCGACCGCGCAGGCGTTCTACCGCCGCGGCATGCTGCCAGACCTACTCGAAGAGCAGAATGCGACGGTGCAGCGCATCCGCACGGCGGGTATGGTCCCGAAGGCCTCGGGCCAACGACTGCCTATCGCCGGTCATTTCGCGGGCATCGTGCTCCGCGCGGACGAAATCGATTTCGACGACCCGGTTTTCGCCGAACTCGGCCCTGGCGCCGAGGCGGTGCTGGTGGCCCAGCAGGCGATCGAGGCGATCCTGGCCGGGCGCGCCACCGAACTCGGGATCGAGATCAGGCGCGGCGTGGAGTTGACCGACTTCGACGATAACGGAACCGCTGTCACCGTCCACCTCGGTGACAGCACCGTCCGCGCGCATTGGCTCGTCGGCTGCGACGGCGGCCACAGCACAGTCCGTAAGCTGGGCGGATTCGACTTCCCAGGACTGGACCCCGAAATCACCGGCCATCAGGGGGTCGTCGAAATGACCGGCGCGGAGGGCTTGCGGCCGGGTTGGAACACCACCGAGACCGGGATCTATACCAGTGGTCCGACACCGGGCCGGATCGTGACCGTAGAACTCGACGGTCCGCCGGCCGACCGAACAACACCGATCACCGCGGCCGAATTGCAGGCCAGCCTCCGCGCGGTATCGGGAGTGCCGGTCGAGATCACCGCCGTGCATTCGGCAACGCGGTTCACCGATAACACCCGCCAGGTCACCGACTATCGCAAGGGTCGGGTGCTACTGGCCGGAGATGCGGCCCATGTGCATTCGCCGTTCGGTGGGCAGGGACTCAATCTCGGCATCGGCGATGCGGTCAACCTCGGCTGGAAATTGGCGGCGGTCGTGCGCGGCGATGCGAGCGAGACCCTGCTCGACACCTACAACACTGAACGTCATCCGGTCGGCGCATGGGTGCTGGAGTGGACTCGCGCACAGGTCGCGCTGATGCGACTCGACCAGCGCAGCAAGGCATTACGCGAGGTGGTGACCGATCTGCTCGCCACCCGTGACGGCAGCACCGCGATCTTCAAGAGGATTTCCGGTGTGCTGCACCGCTATGACCTCGGCGGCGGCCACGACCTGATCGGCGCGGTCGCACCGGATATCGAACTGTCCGACGGCAGTCGGCTCGGTGCGCACTTCGCCGATGGCCGGGCAATCCTGTTGGATCTGGCCGATTCCGCTGAGCTGCGGATGATCGCCGCACCGTGGTCGGATCGGGTGCGCGTGGTGACCGCGAAACCCGTTGCACCACGCGATCTTTCCGCGATGCTGATCCGACCGGACGGCTACGTGGCCTGGACTGCGGATTCCGGCGAGCGCGATGGACTCGCCGAAGCGCTGCGACGCTGGTTCGGCGACAAATCCTGATCGGCTGGAGCCGGCCCGGACATCATGGATCGGGCCGGCAGGTTGATCGTCAGGCCTCTTGCCGATACACCGCGACAACCGGAATCACCCGAGAAGTCTTCGCTTGGTACTCACCGAATCCCGGCATGATCTCCACCATCCGCGCATACAGTTCGTCGCGTTCGGCGCCCGTCACCACCTCGGCCTTCGCCGGATAGCTCTCGGTGCCGAGCTCCACGGTGAATTCCGGATTCGCGCGCAGGTTGTGATACCAGGCCGGATGCTTGTCGGCACCGCCGTTCGAGGCGATGAGCACGATCCGCTCGCCGTCCGGAAGGTAGACGAGCGGGCTGGTGACCTGGCGGCCGGATTTGGCGCCCGTCGTCGTGATCAGCACCATCGCCGCACCGTCGAACATCCCGCCGACCTTGCCCGCATTGGCGCGGAACTCATTGATCACCTGCGCATTGAAGTCGTTCACTGCACTCCTATCGGTTGTTTTCCGCACCAACCCACACGGCGCGCCGGAAATTCCGGCCGCTGCTTGCCGGACCAGCCGATGCAGAATACAGTACGTACGTACGGTTTGGTTGAATCGACTTGGAGCTGCCGATGTGGGATCCCAAGAAGTACCTGGCCTTCGATGACCACCGCTCGCGTCCATTCTTCGAACTACTCGGCCGTATCGGAACCGAGGATCCGCGCCGCGTCGTCGATCTCGGCTGTGGCCCAGGGCATCTCACCGCTTCACTGGCCGAGCGCTGGCCAGGCGCGGTCATCGAGGCCTCGGATTCATCGCCTGAAATGGTCGCCGCGGCAAGGAGTCTCGGCATCGACGCACAACTCGGCACGGTGCAGGACTGGCGACCGGCGCCGGATACCGATGTCGTGATCAGCAACGCGGTACTGCACTGGGTGCCGACGCACACGACGCTGCTGCCCCAATGGGTACATGCGCTACCTGCGGGCGCCTGGCTCGCATTCCAGGTGCCCGGCAATTTCGATGCTCCGTCACACCTCGCGATTCGCGAACTCGCGGGCCGCGACGAATGGCGCGACCGGCTCGCACCCGCGGGCATCCTGCAGCCGCGCGCTGCCCTCGACCCGATCGGGTATGCCCACGTGCTCACGCTCGCGGGCTGCGCGGTCGACGCATGGGAAACGACTTACCTGCAACGGCTGTCAGGGGAGGATCCGGTACTCGAATGGGTCACCGGAACTGCCCTGCGTCCTGTTCGCAAGGCACTCGACGACACGGCCTGGCAGGAGTTCACCGCACAGTTGGCACCGCTCTTGCGTGCGGCCTACCCCCGCAGGCTCGACGGCACCACCTGGCTGCCGTTCCGACGGGTCTTCGCCGTGGCACGCAAGACCGGCTGAGCGCCTGGTTATACTTCCCGGCTATAGCTCAGGTGGCAATCCCTACTGCGGAGAGGTTTGCGATGGTTCCCAGCGTTCTTCCCTGTGCTTGTGGTCCGGACTGCCGGTGCGGTTGCCAGGACGGCGGCAAGTGCTCGTGCGGAGATAAATGCCAACACGAATGACCGATCGAGGCTGCCGAATCCGGGAGCCTCGATTCGTATTCAGGCGGTGCCCGGCGCGACGAACATGAAGCTCTTCTCCTCGACACGCTGCTTGATCCGCCATCGGCCGTCGATGCGGGCGAAGGTGTCCAGATACCAGAGCCCGCACAGCATCAGGCTCTGCTGACCTTCGCCGGTCGAGACCAGCATCGGGTTGTGACACATGGTGCGGCCGGTGGCGCTGTCGCCGTCGACGGTGATGGACGAATTACTGATCAGATGTTGGAACGCAAGGAAGTTCGGCATCACGGTGGCGAGGAACTTCTTGGTGGATTCGAGATCACCGACCGCGCCGCCCATGGCCGAATAGTCGATATGCGCATCCGCGGTGAAAATCTCGTCGAGCAGATCCCACTGTCGAGTGTCGACCGCATGTGAGTACCGGACCATGAGGTCCTCGATCTCCAGGCGGTCGGAAATCTCCTGCAGGGACAGCATGGCGCCTCCGAATTGCCGACACATCGTTCCGACGGGGCGCGGAACTGTGGGTCAGGGTAGCGGTTGACCGCGTACGGATTCGGCGAACGGAATATCAGTGACGCACGGCGTCGCGCACCCGTCCGTCCGCATCGTGGAGCAGTGTGCGGGCAGTCGACGCGTCGACGCCGGCCAAGCGCATGACGATGGCGGTTTTCACGTGACCATCTGCTGCGTCCAGTAGTGCCGCGGCGGTGACGGGGTCGGCTCCCGTCGCCTCGGCAATGATGCGGCGCGCACGGTCGACGAGTTTGGCATTCGTTGGCTTCACATCCACCATCAGGTTGCCGTAGACCTTCCCCGCCCGCACCATGGCGGCGGTGGAGAGCATATTGCACACCATCTTCTGTGCCGTGCCCGCCTTCAAACGGGTGGAACCCGTCAAAACCTCAGGGCCCGTATCGATTTCGATGCCGACGTCGGCGTGCGCGCTGGCTTCCGCATTGCGGTTGCAGGAAATCGCGACCGTCGCGGCACCGATCGAGCGGCCGTGTCGCAGCGCACCGACGACGTACGGGGTTCGGCCGCTGGCGGCCAGTGCGACGACCACATCGTCGCCGGTGAGCGCGATGGCTGACAGGTCGGCGACGGCCAGCGCGGGATCGTCCTCGGCACCTTCTACGGCCCGCAGGAAGGCATCCGGTCCGCCCGCGATTATGCCGAGGACCTCGCCGGGATCGGTGCCGAAGGTCGGTGGGCATTCGACCGCGTCGAGCACCCCGAGGCGGCCGCTGGTGCCCGCGCCGACGTAGATCAGCCGACCACCGCGCCGCCGCGCCGCGACGATCAGCTCGACCGCCCGCGCGATCTCCGGAATCGCCTGCGCCACAGCGGAGGCCACGCCGACATCCTCGGCGTTCATGGTACGCAGCAACTCGTCGATCGGCATCGAATCCAGCGCGCTGGTGCGTGGATTCGACGCTTCGGTGGTCAGCGAACCGATTTCGGTCACCGCGACACCGGGTGATTCATTCGGCCTCCTTGGTTCGACGATCGGCTACCGCCTCGTAGGTGCGCCGCAGCGCCCTGGCCGCCGACGGCGTGCGTTGCAGGACGCCGACATACAGTGCGTCGACGATGAGGAGCTGGCTCATGCGACTCGCCATGGCCGCGGAACGGAATCCGTCCTCGCGTCCGGCCACGAGCACCGTGTGTGCGGCGGCATTCGCGAGTCCGGATCGCGCTCCCGCGGTCACGGCGACCGTGATCACGCCCGCGCCGGCGGCCCGGCGCACGGCCTCGACGACGGCGGCGGTCTCGCCCGAATGCGAGAACGCGACGGTTACATCACCGGCCTGGAGCAGGCTGGCCTGGACCAGTGCATCATCCTCGGATGTGCATGCGGCGCACCACATTCCGATGCGGGTCAGCTTCTGCGCCATATCCATCGCGACGAGTCCGGACGCGCCGATGCCGACCAGGTGCACCCGTCGCGCGCCGACCAGTGCGTCGACGACGGCCTCCATGGTCGCCGGATCGGCGAGTTCGGCGGTCGCCATCATGCCCTCGGTTTCGAAGGCGGTGAGTTTGTGCAGCACCTTCGACAACGCGTCGTCGGCGTCGATATCGGTGGCGAATACGGGCGAGCCGTCTTCGCCGCCGACTGCGGCCATTGCGAGTCGCAGCTGCGGATAGCCTTCGTAGCCGAGGGTTTTCGCCAGCCGGACGACCGCGGAGGTGCTGGTCGCCGACCGGTCGGCGAGTTGACTCACGGTGAGCTGTGCGGCGGCGGCCGGGTCGTGCCGGATCACCTGCGCGACGCGCAGTGCGGTCGGGGTGAGTCGTGGCAGTGCCGCCAGCAGGCGAGTGCGTACATCATCAGCCTCGGGCATGGTTCACCTCGCCACCGTGAGTCGCCGGGGCAGGGCGGTCAGCGCACTGGGCAGCGCGAATCCGGCCGCACCCGGGGTGATCGAACCGAGCACCGCCGCGCGACTCGCTCCGGTACAGGCGGGATGGCTACCCGCCAGACCGTGTGCGGTGAGGAAGCCGAGCACCGCGAATGCGGTTGCCTCCTTCGCCGCCGACGGCAGGCCGAGTTCGTCGGACGTGCGCACCTTCGTGGCACCGAGATGTGCGCCGAGCATTGCCATCAAGGTGAGATTGCGTGTCCCGCCGCCCGACGCGATGACCTCGGTCGGGCGCAGCGGTGCAAGGGCATCGGCGATGGTACGGGCGGTCAGCGCGGTCACAGTGGCGACAATATCGTCGGGGGCGGCCGAACGGCCGTCCAACACGCGCGCCAGGTAGCTGCGGTTGAACAGCTCCTTCCCGCTGGTCTTGGGTGCCGGTGCGCGGTAATAGGGTTCCGCGAGAAGGGTTTCCAGTAGATCGGTGTCGATGTCGCCACGGGCGGCCCGTACTCCGGCGCGGTCGAAATGCTCGGCGCCGCCGGTGCACAGTTCGACAGCCGCATCGATGAGGGCGTTGCCGGGTCCGGTGTCGAAGGCGACCGGTTTGTCGCCGGTGACCGTGACATTCGCGATCCCACCGATATTCAGTGCGGCCGCACGTTCGGGACGTCCGGCCAGCCACAACAGGTCGAACAGCCCCACCAACGGTGCGCCCTGCCCACCCGCGGCGATATCGCGCGAACGGAAGTCGCTGACGACCGGCAACCCGGTGCGCTCGGCGATCCACGCAGGCTGCCCCAGCTGCAACGTGCCTTTCACCGCGCCGTCGCTCACCCAGTGGTAGACGGTTTGTCCATGTGAGGCGATGAGATCAGCTGTGCCGCCGAAGAACTCGTGCTGTGCCGCTTCGGCCGCATCGGCGAAGGCTTGGCCGATCGCAGTATCCAGACGGCACACGGTGGCCATATCTATGACACCGGGAGGCAAGGCGCTGATGAGTTCCGAACGCAGTTCATCCGAATACGGTCGGCTCAGCTGTCCGACGAGATGCACCTGAATCGTCGCGTCCTGCAATGCGATATCCGCGCCGACAGTATCGATCGCATCGTGCGAGGTCCCCGACATCAACCCGATGACGCGCACTACACCACCGCCGCAACGGGTTCCGGCTCATCCGGTGCGGACGCCGGATGGAACAGGCTCGCAATTCCGCCGACGATCAAGGTGACGAGCACGCCGATCGGCACCAACCACTGTGCCGCGATACCCTTTTCGACGGTCTTTCCCGCGACGGTCACGTCGATCTTGACCACCCGCACCACGAACGTCATCACGATCACCGTGGCGACGAAGGCGACGATCGCGTCGAACTGGTTGGCGCGCGCGACCAGTCGCCCGAGCAGGAACGCACCGAGCAGCGCACCGTAGGTGTACCCCGCGATGGTGAGCGCCGTCAGGTACACATTGCCCGTCGTCGCGCTGAAACCCATCGCGAACAGCGCCATCAGCGCCGCCCACACCAGTGTCATCACGCGTGCCAGGCGCAGCAGCGCCTGATCGGCGAGCGTGCGCCGGGAGAAGCTGCGGATGATATCGGCGACCGTCGAATTGGCCATGGAATTCAACGCCGAGGACAGTGAACCCATCGCCGCGCCGAGGATTCCGGCGACCAGCAGCCCGGAGACCACCACCGGCAGCCCGTGCAGAATGAAGTTGGGATACAGGCTGTCCGCGCTGGCCAATCCGAGTTCCTTGGCCGTCTTGCCGCCGTTGTAGGACCACAGCAGCACACCGACAAGGGAGAATGCGGCGAACTGGATGGCCACGAAGATGCCCGAACCGATCATCGCCTTCTGACTGTCGCGCAGCGACCGCGTCGCCAGAATGCGCTGCACGATCAGCTGATCCGAGCCGTGCGAGGCCATCGCGAAGATCGCCCCACCGATAATCGCGGTCGGGAGGGCGAAGGTGCTGGTGAGAATGTGCGCGAGACCGAAATCGGTATCGAAGACACGGAACTTGCCCGCATGCATCGCATCCGACCAGCCGGACGCGCCGACGTGGCCGGTGAGCACGCAGATCGCGATGAGCGCGCCCGTGAGGTAGAGGCCCATCTGCAGTGCATCGGTCCAGATCACCGCCTTGATGCCACCCAGGTAGGTGTACACGACAGTGAGCAGCGTCAGCGCCACGATGATCGCGTCGTAGCCGAAGTCGAGTCCTAATTCGCTGAGCAGCAACTTGATCGGAATGGCGGAGGCGAACAGTCGCACGCCCTCGGCGAGCAGCCGGGTGAACACGAAGGTCACCGCGGCCACGCCCTGCAGATAGCGACCGAAGCGCAGCTCGAGGTACTGGTATGCGCTGACGAACCCACCGCGCTTGTAGAGCGGGATCAGCACGATCGCGACGACCGTGCGTCCGATGATGTATCCGATGGCCAGTTCGACATTTCCGAAGGCCTGATCGGTGTACGCTCCGCCCGGAATCGAGATGACGGTGAGCACACTGGTTTCGGTGGCCACCACCGAGAAACACACCGTCCACCACGGCATTCGGCCCTCACCGACGAAATAGTCGCTGCTGGACTTCTGTTTTCCGGACAGCCGCAGGCCGATCCACGCGACGGTGACGAGATAGACGACGATGACGGCGAGATCGAGTGCGTTCAACGCAGCTCCCCGGTGACGCGATGGATTGAATGCAACTAAGTGTCAGATGTCTCAAGGTCTCTGTCAATAAATGTCAGAGATTCGAGTGACCAGCGCTTCGAGCGCCATGGTCGGGTCGAGGGCGAGTAGCGCGGCACCGTCGATCGGATCGCCGAGCGGGTCGCGACGGTCGATCGCGTGCGCGATCTGGTTGTCGAGTGGCTCGAGGAGTGGGGCACCGAGCTTGGTGAGACCGCCGGTGATGGCATAGGGGACCGGTGGGCGGATTCCGGATCGTTCGATCGCGGCAAGGACGGTGCGGGCGAGTGCGCGTGCGGCGGCTGCCATGATCGCGGCCGCCGTGTCGTCGACGACGGCGGCGACGACGGGTGCGAAGCCTGCGGCGACCAGGGCTGGATTATCTTGTTCGCCAAGATATTTCGGCAGCGCGATCAGTTCGATGCCATAGTGCTCGCGGACCTTCTCGGTCAGGATGGTGCGTGGACCCCGGCCGTCGTGGGCACGTAGTGCGGCGCGAAGACCTTCGAGGCCGATCCAGCCGCCACCGCCCTCATCTCCGAGTTGTGGCCCCCAGCCGTCGACTCGGGTGAACCGGCCCGCCCCGTCGACGGCCGTCGCGACGGCTCCGGTCCCGATTGCCAGCACGACTCCCGGCGATCCGCCCAGCGCCCCGGCGTGAGCGGTGACGGCGTCGGAAGTCACGGCGACCGCGGCCGCGCCGGGGACCGCGGCCAGCCTCCGGGCGAGTGCCGCAGCCGCATCCGGTGCCGATGCGGCGCCCGCCGCGCCCACCGAGAGCGTGAACGTTGTTGGTAGCGCCGCGATCTGATCGATCACCGCGCGGATCGCACGCTCCGCCGCAGCGACACCCGTACTGTCCGCCAGTCCCGGCGCACCCGGCGCTTCCGCATAGCCCACCTGGCTTCCATCGATGCGCAGCGAACCGCGACAGCCGGTCTTGCCGAGATCGATCGCGAGAACATGGCTGGTCATTGGAATATCTTTACCGTCCGTAGACTGGAGTTATGTACGTTCCGTCGAAGCCGTTGCCATGACCGAGCGGAAACCACTCGGGGTCACCTTCGAATCGTGGATCGACAAACAGATCCGCGAGGCCGGCGAACGCGGCGAATTCGAGAACCTCCATGGCACGGGCAAACCGATCCCGAACTCTGTCGACGACGAGAACTGGTGGTTGCAGAGCTACCTGCGCCGCGAGGGCGTGCGTGGGGACGGCCTGCTGCCCCCGTCCCTCATATTGCGCCGCGATATCGAGGAACTTCCGGAAACGGTGCGAGATATGACCTCCGAACGCGAGGTCCGCAAAACGGTCTCGGAACTGAACCAGCGCATCGTCGAGTGGTTGCGAATGCCGCACGGGCCGTTTGTTCCGGTCGGACCGGTGAATACCGAGGAGATCGTCACGCAGTGGCGCGCCGACCGTGCGGCCACGCGTCGAGTGGCTCAGCCCGAGTCGAGCGAATCGAGTCCGCGTCCCGCGCCTGCCGAACTCCGTTGGTGGCACTGGATTACGCGTCGCGGTCCACACTGAATCTACCTGCAGTGCACGGCATTTCGGGGTCAGGCCAGAAACCGCAGTGTCGAGGGTTCGCCGCGATTCAGGGCGGCCGTGTGCTCGGCGAGGTTGAGACCATCGCTGAGTGTCGATCCGGTATCGAGCAGCGCGACCAGTTCGGCCTCCGCGTCTTTGACCGCTGCCGCCGCATCGAGGAGCCAGTCGATGCGGTCGGGCTCGACGACGATGACGCCCTCCTCGTCGGCGAGGATCAGGTCACCCGGGCATACCTCGACGCCACCACAGGTCACCGGGATCTGCAGCTCACCGAGCTGTGCGGTGGTGCCCGCCATGGGCGTGACGAAGCGGCTGTACACCGGCAGCGCACAACCTCGGACATAGGCGATATCGCGATACCCGCCGTCGATGATGATGCCGCCGAGATTGCGTACCAGCGCGCCGCGTGCGAATAGTTCTCCGGCCAGCGCGATTTCGGCGCCACCGCCATCGACGACGATGACATCGCCGGGCGCAGCGGTCTCGACGGCACGCAGCACGGCGAGGAAGTCGCCGCGACAGCGCACGGTGAAGGCGGGCCCGAGAATCCACGGCTCGGCCGAACGCAGGCGAATCGCGCTGTCCAGCACCCGAATCGACTTATCGGCATCGCAGATCGCCGTGGTGTCGACGGCCCGGAATTTCTGGACGAGCTGGTCGGTCGGCATCGATGCCGCCCCCTTCGTAACTCGAATGACGGGATCAGTTCGCATCGTACGATCGAACAGCGCGCGGACCAATCGTGGCCATGCGATGAGCGGGGCGGTCGAGTTGATCTTGCCGGATATCCAGCAAACAATCGGCACACCACCGTATGATGCGTCAAGAATTCGGTTTGCCCTGCTGCGATGACATCCAGGAGGTCATGCGCGTGGAAGACAACCGATACCTGGCCGAGGCCGACGACGAAACGGCGCGCGAAATGCGCCGCAGAATCGCGCTGGCGCTACCCGCACTAGGGCTGACGCTGCCCGTGGTCTGGAGGGGCTCGAACGGTGACGCGGCCGAGCCGTCGACCGTCGAGTTCCCGACCGCCCAAGACCGGTCCCCAGGTCCGGGCACCACGATTCACGGCATGGCCGACCTCAACTGGCAGCCCGCTCCCGGCGCACCACCGCAGAGCTTCGAAACCGCCGACGTGCTCGGTTCCTATCGAGCCCCCGGCTTCTACGCGAGCTATGCCCGCTGGCACCCCGGCTGGATGAGCGCCCCGCATGCCTACACCCTCGACCGCCACGCGGTCATGCTCTCGGGCATCTGGACCGTCGGCGCGGGCCCCACCATCGACCTGACCACCACTCTGCCCATGTACCCCGGCGAATTCGCCACGCGCACAGCGGGTACGCCACACTACGACGGTACTTTGCACGACAGCCCGGAGCCCGCGGTCTTCATCCTGTTCGGAATCGGCCCCGCCATACCGATACCCGTGGACCCCGCGCGGCCGCTGTTCGTCCGCATCTAGTCGCCGAGTCCAGGTGAGAATGGGGCTACGGCCCTGCAAATGCCGATCGTCAGGCGGAGGTTCGATGCGACTGAGTGCGAGAGTGGCGCGGGAGCGGTTCATGGCAGAACCGGTAGCCCGACTCGCCACCGTATCCACCGACCTGCGTCCACACATCGTGCCGATCGTATTCGCGGTCGTCGAGGACACCATCTACAGCGCCGTCGACGCAAAGCCCAAAACGACAACCGCCTTACGCCGCTTGGCGAATATCGCCGCGAACCCCGCCGTAGCCGTGCTCGCCGACTACTACAGCGACGACTGGACGCATCTGTGGTGGACCAGGGCCGACGGCACCGCACGAATCGCCGATGCCCCCGAAACCGAGCAGGCCCTGGAGCTGCTGACTGCGCGATATCCCATCTACCGCACCCAGCCGCCACCCGGACCGGTGCTCGCCGTCGACGTCACCCGCTGGTCGGGCTGGTCCGCGAGCTGACCCTCGCAGCGTGGACCGCGGCGGTCGCAACTCCTGTTTTCGAATGCACGGGTGCCACAGGTCGTGACAGCATGGGCTGACCATTCGAAAGGGGACGCGCGTGGGGCAGTTGGAGGGCAGGGTCGCGGTGATCACCGGCGGCGCTCGCGGTCAAGGGCGTTCGCACGCGGTCACTTTGGCGGCCGAAGGCGCCGACATCGTGCTGTGCGATATCAGCGAACCTATCGGCAGCGTGCCGTATCCGCTGAGTTCCGAAGACGATCTCGCCCAGACCGTCAAGCTCGTCGAGGAGACCGGGCGGCGTTGCGTCGCGGTGCAGGCCGATGTGCGCAGCCGCTCGGCGATGGACGGGTTGGCCGAACGAGCCATCGCCGAGTTCGGTCGGATCGACATCCTGCTCGCCAATGCGGGGATCGCCTCGGGCGCGGCCGTGGCCGAGATGGACGAGCAGATGTGGCAGGACATGATCGATGTCAATCTCACCGGCGTCTTCCACAGTTTCCGCGCGGTCTTGCCGCATATGATCGAACGCCGGTGGGGCAGAATCATTGCCACCTCGTCCATCGTCGGCCGCATGGGAGCGGCGAACTCCGGCCACTATGCGGCGGCGAAATGGGGTGTCATCGGTTTGGTGAAATCGCTTGCACACGAAGTAATTCCGCACGGCATCACCGTGAACGCTGTTCTACCGGCCGGTGTGCGTACCGATATGATCATGAACCCGGCAATGTATTCGGCGATGGTGCCCGATATCGAGAATCCCACCCTCGAGGATGTGGAGGCGATGTTCGCCGCCGGTCCGCCGAATGGCGATCTCATTGTGCCGCAAGAGGTTTCCCAGGCCATCCTGCTTCTGGTCGGCGAATCCGGGCGGCACTTCAACGGCGAAGCGATCACCATTTCCGGCGGCATGAGCGCGGGCACCACCTGAGGCTGGAACCGTCATCTGTCACCTCGGCACAGAATTCGCGTCGGCACGACCGGTGGCGTTTGCGCGGTTGCACACAACCCCCGTGCGGCGTGGACGAACAGCCGATGAATCGGCGCCCGCACTGCGTAGGATCACTGACATGCGACTATCCACACGTAACCAACTCGATGGAACAGTCGTCTCGGTCACCCGCGGCGAAGCGATGGCCGTCGTCCGCGTCCGGCTGGCCGGCGGCGACGAAATCACGTCCTCCATCACCCGCGACGCCGCCGACGACCTCGAGCTCAGCGACGGCTCCCGAGTCACCGTCCTCATCAAATCAACCGAAGTCGCCCTCGGCGTCGACTGAACCTCGCCCCGCGACACCCGCACTGCGCCGGCCCGAGTCAGCGCAGGACGGATCGATCATGCTGGATACCGAGGACCGCAACCGGTCTTCAAGGCGCTACCCGCTCGTATGCAGTGGACCTGCGACGCCCCCCGCACCCTCGAACAGTGCGGTCCGACTCTGCGCGAATCGCGCACCTTCGCCACACCCCAGGCCGCGGTTGCCCGTACCTGGTCTCGCCGCTACCGCTATGGGATCGCAATCATCGGCTGGACGCCGCCGGTGATTGCGTACAACCTCGACCTGTTCCGAACTCGGTCGCCCCTGCCGAACTCGTGACACATCGTGGTGGGCCGCCGTACTCTCTGTACGGAAGGCGTTGATCAGCGAACTTCCCGACATCACGTCCGGGAGAGCACGACTACCACACGTCGAATCGAACATCCGAGCCCGTCTCCGCGCGGTATCGCCGGAGCCGGGAAGGCACATCCCAACACGACAGCCGCACCGATCGGCGTTCGCGCGTGTGCTCGGCATGAGGTCCGGAGCCCGGTCAACAGGACGAATGGCAGACGAACAGCTCTCGTAACCGGAGGTGGATGATGGCCAGGAAGTTCGAGGGGGAGATCGCGCTGGATATCCGTGATTCGGTCCCCGATTGGGGGCCTTACGCGGAGCCGACGGCGCCGCGGGGCGCGCCGAATGTGCTGTATCTGGTGTGGGATGACATCGGGATCGGTACCTGGGACTGCTACGGCGGTCTGGTCGAGATGCCGAACATGAAGCGAATCGCCGATCGCGGTGTGCAGTTCACGCAGTTCCACACCACCGCCCTGTGTTCGCCCACTCGTGCCTCCTTGATGACCGGCCGGAATGCGACCTCGGTCGGTATGGCGACCATCGAGGAGTTCACCGATGGGTTCCCGAGTATGTGTGGTCGCATACCGGCCGAAACCGCGCTGTGCTCGGAGGTCTTCGCCGAGCGCGGGTGGAACACGTACGCGGTCGGCAAATGGCATATGACACCACTGGAAGAGGAGAATCTGGCCGCATCCAAGCGGCATTGGCCGCTGGGGCGTGGGTTCGAGCGGTTCTACGGTTTCCTCGGTGGCGAAGCCGACCAGTGGTATCCGAATCTGGTGTACGACAATCACCCGATCCCGCAGCCATACGCACCGGAAGACGGATATCACCTGTCGAAGGATCTGGCCGACAAAGCGATCGAGTTCATCCGCGATTCGAAGGTGGTCGCCCCCGACAAGCCGTGGTTCACCTACCTGTGCCCGGGATGCGGGCACGCGCCGCACCACGTGCCGCGGGAATGGGCCGACAAGTACCGCGGCCGGTTCGACATGGGCTATGAGAAGTATCGCGAGATCGTGCTGGAGAACCAGAAGCGCATGGGTCTGGTGCCGGAGAACACCGAGCTGTCGCCGATGAACCCGTATGCGAATGTCACCAGTGCCGACGGCAAGCCGTGGCCGATGCTGGACACGGTGCGAGCGTGGGATTCGCTGTCGGAGGACGAGAAGCGGCTGTTCCGACGGCAGGCGGAGGTGTTCGCCGGATTCCTGTCCTACACCGACGCCCAGATCGGTCGACTACTGGACTATCTCGAAGAAAGCGGCCAACTGGACAACACCATCATCGTCGCGTTCTCCGACAACGGTGCGAGCGGCGAGGGCGGTCCGAACGGCACCGCAAACGAGATGAAGTTCTTCAACGGCTACATCGACACGGTCGAGGACAGTCTGACCAAGCTCGACGAGCTGGGTTCGCCGACTACCTACAGCCACTACAGCATCGGGTGGGCGATGGCGTTCAACACCCCGTACAAGCTGTACAAGCGATATGCCTCGCACGAAGGCGGCATCGCCGACCCGTGCCTCATGTCGTGGCCCGCCGGGGTGGCCGCCCGCGGCGAGGTGCGCCACCAGTACCTCAACGTCTGCGATATCACCCCGACCGTCTACGACCTGCTCGGCATCACACCCCCGGACACGGTCAAGAACGTGCAGCAGCGTCCCTTGGAAGGGATCAGTTTCCGGGCCCTGTTCGATGACGCGAACGCGGACGTCGGCAAGCACACGCAGTTCTATTCGATGCTCGGCACGCGCGGGATCTGGCATCGCGGGTGGTTCGCCGACACCATTCACGCGGCATGCCCGTCCGGCTGGGGGCATTTCGACCAGGACCGCTGGGAACTGTTCCATATCGAGCAGGACCGCAGCCAGATGCACGACCTGGCCGAGGTTCATCCCGAGAAGCTGGAGGAGCTGAAGGCGCTGTGGTTCTCAGAGGCCGAGAAATACAGCGGCTTGCCGCTCAACGATCTCGACGTCATCTCCATGATGACCCGTTACCGTCCGACGTACGGCGCGCAACGCGACAGTGCTGTCTACTATCCGGGCGTCGCGGAGGTGGGACCGGGTGCGGCGCTGGAGATTCAGGGACGCTCGTTCGCGCTGCTCGCGGAGACGACGATCGACAGTGCCGATGCCGAGGGGGTGTTGTTCGCTCATGGCGGCCGACTCGGTGGACACACCCTGTACGTCAAGGACGGCCACCTTTGTTACACCTACAACTTCCTCGGCGAGGAAGAGCAGACCATCGTCTCCGATCAGACGGTACCGCTGGGCGACCACATCCTGGGGATCCGGTACGAACGCCGCGGCACCCGCCCCGACAACTTCACACCGACCGGTGAGGCCGTCCTGTACATCGATGAGAACCCGGTCGGCTCGCTGGAGGACATGCGGACCCAGCCCATCGTGTTCTCCGGCGTCGGGGAAGGAATCCGCGTCGGCCGCGACAGTGGTCAATCCGTATCCGCGAGCTACCGCTCACCGTTCCCGTTCACCGGGGGAACCATGCACCAGGTCATCGAGGACGTGAGCGGCAAGCCCTACCAGGACCTGGAAATGGCGGCGGCTGCGGCATTTTCGCGCGATTGAGGCGCGGTCCCGCGGCTACCGCGATCCGTGACGATATCCGGCGAGGCATCGTCCGGATATCCGGCGGCGGCTTCGCGATGGGAACCGGGTGCGGGTCGATCCAGTTCTGAATCGACCCGCACCCGGTGACCAACGCCGTGTTCCGACGCTTCGTGAAGCAGACCGGATACGTCACCGTCGCTGCCGCGACCACGCAACCCGCACATGGACACCCCCGAACCAACAGCGCCGCAACGCTTTCCACGCCGTGTCAGCAAGGGGGAATCGTACCTGTGCGCGGGCGACTACTACCTTTGGTACCGGCCCGCTGCCCGACAAGGGCAGACCGAGGACACCGCTACCTGCGATCTCGGCTTCCGGTGCGGCGCGCGCGACGCACCGGAAGCGTGAAATTGTGTCGACGACCGGCTAGCTCAGTTCGAGAGAGCCGCAGTCTCAGATGCACCAGACGACACTACCGAGCGGGAAACATATCGCGACCGATCCGGCCGGAGTCGCGTAAGACGACGGCGAGTCGGCAGAAGCTGCGGGAGCTGCGAGGACGAGCAAGGGCAAGGCCATCACAGTAGCGGCAGCGGTCTTCACTATTTTCTTGGACATTTTAAATCCTTCAACTAAATGCTTGAATCGAGGAATTGTTCTCGACATCTCAGTGCCAGCCCTGTTGGGCTGCCGCGCGCCCCTGATCTGTTAGACGTGGGGCCACTGGATTCGGTGATGTCGGCTGGGACCGAGCTTTGTGACGTCCGCGCGCTCGGCCACGTTGCCGAGCCACTGGATTCGGGTGTGAATGTCACCTGCCGAATCGGCTGCTATTACCCGATTCGGTGCTCGGTGAAGCGCGCACGATTTACCCCCGACCGGAGTGCGTATTCCGGCTGGCCGACAGTTGCACTATCGACCGAACCGGACAGGACACCTCCTGGTACCGCTCAAAGGCGTCTAGAGACAGCTTACCGCTGGCTATCCGACAAATAGCCGGAACGAGAACATTTAGAAGATAACTATCCTGCTAATGACCGGTCAGGCGAAACTTCTCACGCCCCTCACCGGCCTCCGGTTCAGCAGATTCGGCGATTGGGCGCTGACGGACAGCGCAGGTTCGGCTTGTGCGCGTCGTCCACGACCGGCTGGCGAAAAGGCAGCAACAGTACATCCTTTTATGAATACATCAGAATCTGTATCATATGCGTTGTGGAAACCCTGCTGCACCGTGACGCGCTGGCCCGCTTCGGTCACGCACTGTCGGATCCGACCCGCACCCAGATCCTGTTGAGCCTGCGCACCGGTCCCGCCTATCCGTCGGAGTTGGCCGACCGGATCGGGGTTTCGCGCCAGATCCTGTCCAACCATCTGGCCTGTCTGCGCGGCTGTGGCCTGGTCGTAGCGGTCCCCGAGGGTCGGCGCAGCCGCTACGAACTGGCTGATCGCCGCATCGGACATGCCCTCGACGATCTCCTCGGCCTGGTTCTCGCGGTAGATCCGGCCTGCTGCCCAGCCTCAGCCGACGCGGAGTGCTGCTGATGTCGCAGTCGTTGGGCATGCCGTCTGTTCGGTCGGCGGTGTCACTCTCGGGTTCGTCGCAGCGGAATGCGGTGCTGTCGCGGCGGATCCGCTGGTTCGTCGCCGTGACCATCTCCTACAACGTGATCGAGGCGGGCATAGCCCTCACCGAGGGCACCCGCGTCTCCTCGACCGCACTGATCGGATTCGGACTGGACTCGGTGATCGAGGTGTCCTCGGCCGCGGCGCTCGCCTGGCAATTCGCCAGTCGCGACCCGCAC
The DNA here is from genome assembly GCF_044465765.1 of Nocardia sp. NPDC049526. NCBI lineage: Bacteria > Bacillati > Actinomycetota > Actinomycetes > Mycobacteriales > Nocardiaceae > Nocardia > Nocardia sp. NPDC049526. Next base: position 128,751 of record NZ_JBITMA010000015.1, read on the forward strand.
AAGCGGGAGAAGACCGCACTGCGGATCATCGCGCTGTCCTTCTTCGCCCTCGCGCTCTATGTCACCGCCGACTCCGTTCGCGGTCTGCTCGGCATCGGCGAAACCCAGCATTCCCCGATCGGAATCGGTTTGGCCGCAACCAGTTCGGTAGTCATGCCGGTGCTGTCTTGGGCTCAGCGCCGCGCGGGCCGCGAACTCGGTTCCGCCTCCGCCGTCGCCGACTCGAAACAGACCTTGCTCTGCACCTACCTGTCGGCGGTCCTACTCGTCGGGTTGCTGCTCAACAGCCTGTTCGGCTGGTCCTGGGCCGACCCCATCGCAGCCCTCGTCATCGCCGCCATCGCGGTCAAGGAAGGCATCAACGCCTGGCGCGGCGACACTTGCTGTCCCACAACCCAATTCAGCATTGACGCTGCCGAGCCCGGCAGCCCCGACTGCGGATGCCGCTAGGGGAGCACGCCGTCGCCCCTGTGGTATCCGTCGTGATCCCTGCAAGCCCGACAGGTGGTTTCGATCGGGGGATCGAACCGGGTCGGTCGCCGGTTTGGCCGCCGTCAGGCACGGGAAGATTGCTCCATTCGAGCGAAATGCCCCGATCCGGGCTTTATCTGGAGGCCGCTGAGTGCTCCCTGAAATTTTGGACCTCTACCGCCGCGAACTTGCGGCAAGCAACGCGAACGACTATATCCGTGCCCTCATGCATTGGCATTTCAGCGAAGATACGGGCAGCCCATTCTGGCTGCGGCGTGCGAAAACACTCGATTTCGACCCGCTCTCCGATGTGCGAACCTTCAGTGATATGAGCCTTTTTCCCAATGTCGTCAACGAATTCCGCGAGGTGCCCGTCGAGGATATGATTCCGCGCGGGCTGACCGGTGCGGATCGAGTCATCGCCGGGATCTACGAAAGTGGCGGCACCACCGGCGATCCGAAACGTTTCGTGATGTTCGACCGATGGATGGATTTCGCGCTGAGCTGGGACGAGCACCACTACACCGGAATTGGCGATGCGAATGTGCTCGCGGTGACGCCGAGTGGGCCGCATATGTTCGGAGAGTTCGCCGAGCGCCGGGCACGCAGGCACAACGGTGTGAAGTTCACCGTGGATCTCGACCCACGGTGGATCAAGCAGATGATCAGCCGGGGCGACACCGCCAACACCGAACGTTACGCCGATCACATCGTCGACCAGGTGGCCCACCTGCTGGCGACACAATCGATCGGCATCCTCATCACCACACCGCCGATCCTCGAACGGATCGCGCAGCGCGATGAATTGGCCGACCTCGTACGCGAGAAGATCGGATTCATCTGCTGGAGCGGTGCCCATATGGATGCGGATTCACGGAATATGTTCCGCCACGACATCTTTCCCGGCATTCCACTCAAAGGCCTCTACGGCAGTACCACAATCCTGGGCATGTCGCGCGAACGTGACGAGGAGCGACCAGACGGGCTGGCGGTATTCGACACACCCAGCCCCTATATCGCGTTCCGTGTCGTCGACGCGGCAACCGGCGCCGAGGTGAACTACGGCGAGCGCGGACAGGTCGTGATGAACCATCTCACCAAATACGCACTACTGCCGAACAACCTGGAACGCGACATCGCATTGAAGGTCGAGCCGCCCGCGGACACACTCGGTTGTTCGGTCGCCGACGTCGGACCGGTAAGAACTTTCGACGACATCGAGGTCATCGAGGGCGTGTACTGATGAGCGAGTTCATCCAGATCGACGCGCTCGGCCCCGGCGGCGCCTACCGCGCACACGCCCGCAAGCCGCTGATCACCGTATCCGGAGATCAGATCGGTGAGATCAGTCAGGTGCCACCCCTCTACGTGCGGCGCACCATGGCGGCAATGCGCAAAGCACCGATCATGCCCGCAATCGCGCGCTCGCGGGCCCTGCTGCGCGCCGCGGATCTCTTCCTGCACGGCGTCATCGACGGTCTGGACCCCGGCGATTACGCACGTCTCGTCTCGGTCACCTCCGGTGTGCCGCTGGCCGTAGTACATCAGGCGGTGCACTGGGTTGCCGACGTACTTCGCGAGCAGCCCGCAACCGTCGAGCTCGCCATGCCAAGAGGAGCCGTGCGCGACTGGCGCGATGACCAGACCAGCGCGGGCGCGGCCGTCTGGACTCGCAAAGGAGACCTGTTTGCTGTGCACGCCGCGGGCAATACGCCTGCGGTACACGGCCTTTGGCCCGAGGCGCTCACGCTGGGATACAAGGTCGCGGTACGACCATCCACCCGTGAACCGTTCACGGCTTTTCGCTTGGTGAGCGCCTTACGTGCGGCCGGGTTCCCGTCCGACGTCGTCACATTGCTTCCGACCGACTACGCCGCTGCCGACGTCATCCTGACCGAAACGGACTTCGCTATCGTCTACGGCGGGGACGACGTGGTCGACAAGTACGGCACCAACCCCCGAGTGCTCACTCAGGGCCCCGGACGATCCAAGATCTTGGTCACCTCGGACGTGGATTGGCGCGACCATATCGAGTTGATCGCCGACTCGGTGAGCCACCTCGGCGGCACAGCGTGCACGTGCGCGACCGCGGTGCTCGTCGAGGGCGACCCAGCACCCCTGGCCCGAGCGCTGGCCGAAGTGCTCGACCGGATTCCGAGCTTGCCCGCCGACGATCCGGCCGCGATCCTGACCGTGCAGCCCACCGAGGCCGTGGTAGCGATCGACGCCTACCTGCACAAGGTAGCGGGCGACGCGCACCCGTTCCTCGGCGGCGACACCATCGTCGACGAACTCGATACCGGTGGCGCGGTCCTGCGCCCATCGGTACACCTCGTCGCGGATAACACAGCAACACAACTCAACGTCGAACTCCCGTTCCCTTGCGTCTGGGTTGGCCCGTGGTCGGCGTCGGACGGCGTTGCGCCGCTGAAGAACTCACTGGTATTGACCGCGATGACCCAGCGACAGCCGCTGATCGAAGCGCTCCTCGACGAGCCGACGATCACCAACCTGTACCTCGGCGACAACCCGACCACCTGGCTGCGCCCGGGCGTACCCCACGACAGCTACCTCGCCGAATTCCTGATGCGTACCAAAGGCATGATCCGTTCGGGAGTTTGACTGCCACATCGATCCCGAGCGTTCGGGCTGTGTGGGGCTGTTGTTCGGTTCACACCGCTAGGTTTATGGATATCCTTTGCAGCCGGTGATGTATCGATTGGGGCCCAACACGTGACATTGACCGAAACCGACCCGCGTGTCGAGCCCGACCGGGGCAGCGACTACGCCAGGCTGTCTCGCCGAGTGCGACAAGCGGGACTGCTGAACCGGCGGCTGCGGTACTACGGCTGGCGGATCGCGGTCACGGTGGCGGCGCTGGCGGCGGGGTGGACGGCGTTCGTTCTCATCGGCGACTCGTGGTGGCAGCTGGGCACAGCGGTGTTTCTGGCCGTGATCTTCGCTCAGTTCGCCTTCCTGGGCCACGACGCCGGCCATCAGCAGATTTTTCGCACCCGGCGGGCCAACCAGCTTTTCGGCATGATCTGCGGAAATCTCGGCATCGGGTTGAGCATCGGCTGGTGGGTAGGCAATCACAATCGCCACCACGCGAACCCCAATACCGAGGGCGCCGACCCGGACATCATGGGCGTGTTGGCGCACTCCAGTGTGCGGGCGCGGGCCGGCCGTGGCATCCGGCGGCTGATATTCCGATACCAGGCATGGCTGTTTTTCCCGATGCTGTTCCTCGAGGCGGGCAGCCTGCACACCGCCAGTGTTCGCGCCCTCGCGCGGCGGTCGACACCGAACTGGGGCCGGGAGGCCGCGCTGCTGGGCGCCCACGCGGCCTTATATCTGTCCGCGGTGTTCCTCGTGCTGTCCCCGGCTAAGGCAATTGCCTTCCTCCTGGTGCAGCAAGGACTGTTCGGGTTCTACATGGGATGCACCTTCGCACCCAACCACAAGGGGATGGCCGTACTGCCGACTCCCGGTTCAACGGACTTCCTGCGCCGTCAAGTGCTCACATCCCGCAATGTCCACGGTGGGTGGCTGACCGATGCCGCCCTCGGCGGCCTGAACTACCAGATCGAGCACCACCTGTTCCCGTCCATGCCTCGGGCCAACCTGCGCCGAGCCCAACCGCTGGTCGCCGCATTCTGCGCTGAAATCGGTGTTCCCTATTGCCAGACCAGCCTTCTGGGCTCATACACCCAAGCGCTGCGTCACCTGCACACTGTTGGTCGCTCCACCAGCGCGGGTTAATCCTCGCGGTGTTCGACGAACTGACCGGTTCCGGACAGCACAGCAGTCAGCACCCGAACCAGCTCGGCCTGTCGATGTGTACCGGTCTTCTCGAAGACGCGTTGCAGATGCGTGCGCACGGTATTCGCCGACACCGCCAGCTCTTCCGCGATCGACCGCAGGCCTTCGCCGCGTAATGCCGCCACCGCGACGCGCGCTTCGGCTCCGGTCAACCCGTACAGTTGCCGCAATGCCTTCGGTGCTCCCGGAATTTCGTGATCCGGGTCGACGATGACGACGAGCGCCGCCGATGTGTATTCCTCCGGGCAGCTGATCTTCGGATCCAGCGGTAGCACCAGCAGTGCGTACGAACTGCGACCGCTGTCCCGGGGAATGAGGGTGCGCCCGCCGACGTCGGGCCCATAGTTGCGGACTGCCGAATCGATCAAGGCACGCATCCCGACTGCTGTTCGGCTGTCCGATGATTCGAGGTGCCCGCGGCGTCCTATACCAAGGCCGTCTCGCGATTCCAGGATCGACAATGCCGCCGGGTTCGCGTAGCTGATGGCGCCGCAACTGGACACGATCACCAACCCGTTCCGATGCGCGTCGAGCACGGCGATCGCCAGGCCGTATTCGTTGCGCGCGTCCGCCAAACAGGACTGCACGTTCAGCGCGTTCCGCAGATGCGGGAGCAGCAGGCGCATTGTCGATGTCGCCTGTGATCGGTCGAGATTGCGGCTCCCATCGGGATACACCCCGATCCAGGATGTGCTGGCGCCACTGGTGAGGAGCGTGAGTATCCCGTTGCCCAGCCGGTGCGGCATCATCCAGTCGCAGAAGAACGGATGCCGGTGCAGGTAGTCCGGCCCCAGCAGCTCTTCGCATGTCGTAATGACACCGGCGGGTTGATGTTCGAGCGCATTCGCGATCGGATCGATCCGCCAGAATCTGGTGTTGTAGCTGTGGCGCAGATCGTCCGCGCCGAGTGAACAAGCGGTCATCCGCCGGCTACCCGATGCCGAGACGACCAAGCCACCGCGGTGCGCGCCCAGTGCCGTGACGATATCGTGCACCGCCTGCGGCCAGTCAGCCGGATGCAGCGCCGCGCGGTTGATTCGCGCGACGATCGCGGAGAACCTCTCGACTGTCATCGGCATATGAAATGACCTGCGACACAAGAGAAACGGCAATCATCCTGGAGTGGATCATAGGTCTTCGGGAGGTGCTTCACACGAGTAGTCCGACACTCGATTCTATTGTCCCGAATGTCGTTGACGAAGACCGCCTTTTCATCGGTTTGGATGACGAACCGCGCCACGAGCCCTGCTCTACTCGATTGGGCAACTGCTTCGCAGCCGGTCGGCTACGACTTCTCGGAGGGGACGACATGACCAGGTACTGGCCCTTGGCGCGTGGCCGCATAGTCACCTCCCGATTCGGTCCCCGCGACGACGGTTTCCACTGGGGTCTCGATCTCGGCTGGCCGGGCGGCAGCGGCGGATTACCCGTCTACGCGGTTCAAGCCGGCACGGCGGTATTCGCGGGTCCGGCCGACGGGTTCGGCGGACCCGACCCCGCCGGCTGGGTCGTCCTGGACCATCCCGCCGAGGACGGCGGCGGCACGACCGTGTACGGACACGTGATTCGCGAAGTCGCGGTCGGTGACCGGGTCGAAGCCGGGCAGCGGATCGCCCGCATCAATCCCGATTCCGCATCCAACGGCGGCGTCGCCCCGCATCTGCACCTCGAGTGGCATCGGCATGTCTGGGTGCCACCCGGCTCGGACCGGCTCGACCCGCTGCCGCTGCTGGCCGAAGCCGCGGACCCGCCACCCTCGACCAATGGAGCTCCCCGCATGTCCACCGCAGTCGATTTCGCCGCGCGTTTGATCGATCCCGACGCCATCAAGGCAGCCGGACACAGTGCTGTCCTGGTCTACGTGTCACCGAGCAGACCCGGAGCCAGTTTCGGCGCCAAGCCGGTGACCAGGGAATATGCCGACAGTGTCCGGGCTGCCGGGCTCGACATCGCTTCGATATGGCAGTACGGCAAGCCCAGTAATCCGCAGGCACCTTCGGACTGGACCACGGGCTACGACGGCGGGCATCGGATGGGCCTGCAGGCCAGGGAAATCCATACCGCCGCAGGCGGGCACGACCGGTGCCCGATCTTCTTCGCAGTGGACGAGGACATTTCGCTGGACCAATGGAACGACCAGGCGGTCAACTTTTTCCGTGGCGTCAACGACGCGATCGGGCGGGAGTGGACCGGAGTCTACGGCTCGTCCAAGGTATGCGCCTGGGCCATCCAAGACGGTGTCCTCGGCCGGACTTCCGAAGGCCGGTTCTGGGCCTGGCAGACGCGCGCGTGGTCCGGCAACCGGCTCGACACACCCGAGGCCGTCCTCTATCAGCGCGTCATCGATACCGCGTCCAATCCTGGCCCCGTCATCGACGGTAGCTCGGTCGACGTCAACGACATCTTGGCTACCGACTTCGGGCAATGGTCCATCCAACGCACTCAGGCACAAGGAGAACACGCCGTGAACGCCCCCATATTCACCGAATTGGACAGAATGGGAAACTCCCGGTCGGAGCGCTGGGGGGCTCGCATCACGAACTTCCTGCTGCACACCCAGGAAGGTAACGGCACGGCCGAATCGCTGGCGGCATATCTCAACAACACGGCCAACGGCGCCTCGTATCACTACACGCTGCGCAATGGAATCGTCTGCGATGTCGTCGATACGGATTACGCGTCGTGGTCGGTCCTGGATGCCAACGCGCAGACGATCAATCTCTGCTTCGCGGGCAGCCGGGCGTCATGGTCGAGGGACGAATGGATGGCCATCGACGAAGACCTCCGGATAGCCGCCTGGCTGGCTGTTCAGGACGCGAAGAAGTACGGCTTCGCCACCGATGTCATCGCGCCACCGTACACACGGCGCGACGGCATCTCCGACCACAAATATGTGACGGAGTGCCTGGGGATCGGCACCCATACCGATGTCGGCCCGAACTTCCCGTGGGACGTCTTCGAAAGCCACGTCCGAGAATTCTCCGGTGCCGCGTTGGCCGGAGAAATCGATGCGAAGGCGGCGGCGTCGCCGTGGCTGGGCCCGCGGCTCGGTACCAACGGCGAAATGAAGACAGCGGACGGCGTCGGTCGCTTCGCTCAATTCAAGAATGGATACATCTACTGGCATCCCTCTACCGGCGCGCATCCGATCCCGTCGTCGTTGTTCGACAAGTTTGCCGAAACTGGTTGGGAAGCAGGGCCTTTAGGGTATCCGATCACCGACAACACGGTACTGCGCGATCCGAAGGACGTGGAATGGGGCGAGGTGGAGGGCTTCCAGAACGGGGCGCTCTACCACCGCAACGGCCGACCGGTGTACTGGGTGCACGGCGAAATCCGTGACCGATGGAGTCGGAGCGGATTCGAGAACGGACCCCTCGGCTGGCCGACATCCGACGAAATCCCCTTCGACACCGGGAGCTACCAGGAGTTCGAAAACGGCCGGATCTACTGGACACCGAAACAGACCCTCGCTCTTCGGTCGGTCAACGGAAATGAGGAGCCGTTGCCCGATGGTCCCTGAGACGTCCGGATTCCATCCATCGACCGGACCGGTAATCGCCGCAAGCGATTACCGGTCCGGTCGGGCTCAGAGGGCGGTGAACTTACCGAACCCCGAGGAGATGGTGATGGCGAGGCCGCCGGCGGTGGCGAGTGCGACGATCTGGCCTGCTCCGGTGAACACTGGCACCGGTGCCGGGGCGCAGTCGCAGGGCTGCTGCGCCGTTTCCCGATCTGCCACGTCGACCACACCGACTGCTCCGGTCGTCAGGTTCGACCACTGGATCCGGGCGTGGGAGTCGAGCATGGTGCTACCGCCGAAGGGGCCGGGGTTGGTGACACCGAAGGTGGTGACTCCGGGTCGGTCGCCGACAGTCGCCGTCAAGTAGATGCTGAATTGCGTTGGAATACCCCATGATTGGGAAATTTTCACGAGCGGGAGCTGGAACGTGGTCGTCTCCGCGGCGCTGGCGGCGGTGTGCTGCCCCAGCACCAGCGCACTCACCATTGCACCGATGAAACCAAGCTTGGCACTCACGCCGGTAGCCCGGCGAACCCCGTTGTTCTGCACTAGCCCTCCTCACAGTCGATTCCGGCCTGCATCGATGCCTGCGACGCGGTGACATGATCGCACGGCAACGACCCGTTGCCGCGCTGACCGCATCACTGCGAGTGGCGCCCCAGACGGATGACCACATCGAGCAGCAAGACTGCCGCGGCCACCGCGAGCATCACCGCCACGCCCGAATGGCCGTCGGCGCGACCGTACTCGATCGCCAGCCCGACGATCAGCACCGCGGCCATGAATATCAGGCTCCGCTTCACCGATGCCAGTGTGACCGACTGCGGCGGTATCGAGTAGGGCGATACTCGCGTGCGGCGTTTTGTTCGAGCGCAGGATTTTCGTATGGCGCTTGCGATATTCGATGTGGGCTTCAATCGGGATCTGTGCACGGTGGTGTAGGACGATGTCCAGGGTCTTTCTGAGTCACTCCAGCCGGGACGATCGTGAAGCGATCGCACTCAAGGCGTGGTTGATCGAGGCCGATCCCGGCCTCACCGGCGAGATATTTCTCGATCTGGACCGGCAGACCGGAATTCCGGTAGGCGTGCGGTGGAAAGAGGCGCTGCGCCGCGCGAGCGATCGATGCGAAGCGGTTATCTGTCTGGTCTCCGATAATTGGGACGCATCGCGCGAATGCAAGGTCGAATACCGCCACGCCGAGGACCAGAACAAGCCGATCTTTGCGGCTCGGTTGCAGCCTTTGACCGGCCGAGATATCACCAGCGAATGGCAACGCTGCGACCTGTTCGGTGACGGTCCGAAAACGGAGATCGCCGTGGACGGTGTGGCGCCGCCAGTGCAATTCCGCACCGATGGCCTGTTGCGACTCCGGGACGGCTTGCGTGCCGCCGGAATCGGGGCAGACACCTTTGCCTGGCCACCGCCCGACGAACCGGACCGCGCACCGTATCGTGGCTGGCAGTCGCTGGAACAGGTGGACGCCGCCGTGTATTTCGGGCGCGACACCCAGATCGGCCGCGCGCTGAATGTGATACGGGGAATGCGTAATTCCGGGGATGGTCGAATGTTCGTCATACTCGGGCCGTCGGGCGTCGGTAAGTCGTCGTTCCTGCGGGCGGGCTTGCTGCCACGCCTCCATCGCGATGACCGGCATTTCCTGTCGATGGGCATCGTCCGACCGCAACGAAACGCGCTCACCGGCGGTGGCGGATTCGCCCACTCGATTCACGACCTACGCGACAGCGTAGGGCTGCATACGCCGAGCCTCGGCGTGATCAAGGAAGAAATTCGTGATGTCACACGGGTGCGCGCGTGGCTTACCGAAGCGCAACGGGCCGCCAGGGATCGCATCATCGACCCGACCGATGACGTGCCACCCACCCTTGTACTCCCGATCGACCAGGCCGAGGAACTATTCGGCGTCGACGCGGGTGAGCAGGCGGGCGCCTTCCTCGGTGTGCTGGCCGGCCTGCTCGGCGCGGACGACGCGCCACCGATGATCGCGATCGCGACAATTCGCTCCGACCGGTACGAGCCACTGCAGACCGCGCCGCAGTTGGCCGCCCTGGAGGTACGCCCGTTCGACGATCTGAAACCCATGCCGCAGGCGCAGTTCAAGGAGGTGATCTGTGGGCCCGCTCGACGCGCGCGGGAAGCCGGGAGCAAACTCTCGTTCGCGCCCGACCTGGTCGACCGACTGCTCGACGACTGGTCGCGCGGCGCGGATACGCTGCCGCTGCTCTCGCTCACCCTGGCCCGGCTCTACCAGGACTACGGCGACGCAGAGATCACGCTCGCGGAATACGAGGCGATGGGTGGGCTGCGCCGCGTCGTGCAGTGCGAGATCGACGAGCTGCTCGTCGTGGATTCCCAAGTCAGGCAACGACAATTGAAGGTGCTGCGAACCGCGTTCGTGCCGTGGCTGGCGACGATCAATCCGGATAACGACCAGCCGATGCGGCGCGCAGCGCGCTGGTTCGACCTGCCTTCGGACAGCCACCCGCTGCTCGAAGCGCTTGTCGCCAGGCGCCTGCTGGTCCGCGACGAGCGCGACGGCGAGATTGTCGTCGAAGTCGCGCTGGAAAGCTTACTGCGCCAATGGGATACGCTCGCCGCTTGGTTGCGCGAGCAGGCCACCGACTTGAAGGGCGCCGACGAGTTGGAACGGGCGGCGCAGGCCTGGGAGACCAACGCGCGAAGCGACGAATGGCTGCTCACCGGCACACGACTCAATGGCGCCGAATCCCTGGCCGCCGAACCGGGTTTCCGGGAACGGCTCAACCCGACGCGCGAGTTCCTGCTCGCCTCGCGGCGGTGTGAGGACCAGCGCACCGAGGCCGACCTGCGGGCGGCACGGGAGCGTCAGGAATCCGCGGAAGCGTTGGCGACCGCGGAAACTCAGGCCAAGGAGAAGGCCCAGGAGTACAGCCGGGTACTGGGGCGGCGCTCGCGAATCCTGCGGGTGGCGTTGGCTATAGCCGTTGTCGCGGCGCTGGCCGCCGGGTTTTTGTTCCTCGAAGCGTCGAGAGCGGAGAATGAGGCGACCGCGCGCAGCAGGGACGCGAGTGCGTTGGCGTTGATCGCGAATTCGCAACTGATGTTGTCCAGTTCGTTTCCCGGCGTCAGCGATGACGTCCTCGCCATGCAGAGTGTGCTGGCCGCGCGCAGTTTTCCGAACCGCAACAACGGCGAATACTCGTTGCTCAGCGCAGTAAATCAGCTACGCAACCTGCGCAAGATCATCCCCGTCGACGGGGGCTACGTCCGCAGCCTCGACTTCAGTCCCGACGGCACACGCGTCGTGGCCAGTCGAGGCGAGCACATCCAGCTGTGGGACACCGAGACCTGGAAGCCCATCGGCGAGTTCATGACCGGGCACAGGCTCGAGGTATCGCAAGTCGCGTTCAGTCCCGACGGCAAACGCATCGTGACCGCCAGCTTCGACAGAACATTGCGACTGTGGGATACCGAGTCTCGCCAACCGATCGGTGAACCGCTGCGCGGACACGAAGCGCAGGTCACCAGCGTCGCATTCAGCCGGGACGGCCGCCGAATCGTGTCGGGCAGCTCAGACAAGACGCTGCGAGTGTGGGATGCCGAGTCCCGCCAACAAATCGGCGAGCCGATGCGCGGACACGAAAAGGAGGTGGTGAGCATCGCGCTGGGCATCGATGACACGGTCGCCTCAGCAAGTTTCGACGGCACGATTCGGTTCTGGGATACCGAATCCCGCCAGCAGATCGGCGACCCGATACGCGTACCCGGAGAAGTGTTCAGCAGTGTCGCGTTCAGCCAGGATGGCACCCGAATCGCCGCGGGGGGTGACGAGACCACGATCCGGTTGTGGGATGCCCATACCCGCCAGCAGATCGGCGAGGCGCTGCGCGGCCACACCGCCGCTATCGAGCGAGTGGTGTTCAGCCGCGACGGCTCCCGGCTCGCCTCGGTAAGCGACGACAAGACGGTGCGGCTGTGGGATACCGCGACCGGCCAGCCGGTCGGAGAGCCGTTGGTGGGACACGACTTCGCGGTCAGCGCGATTGCCTTCTACCCCGACGGGCAGCGCATTGTTTCCGGCAGCTTCGACGAAACGATACGCGAATGGGACGCCAGTGGTGGACAGGTTCTCCGCGGGCACGACAGGGGAGTTCTCGCCGCAAGATTCAGCCCGGACGGCACTCGGATCGTGTCCGACGGTGACGATGCGACTATGCGGCAGTGGGATGCTCGTACCGGCGCAAGCCTGGCTCCGGTGATCCCGATCGAGGGTGCGCCTGAGTGGTACTTCAGCTCCGACGGCACGCAGATCGTGACGGTCACTACCACCACGCTGCGACACTGGGACGTGGCCAGCGGTGCTCCGGTCGGGGACTCGATCGCCATACCGCCGGACACCAAGCGTCTGACACTCGGCGTCGCCGACCGAAAGCTCGCGACCTACAACGGTACTGATATCCGGATACGCGACATCGACACGATGCAGCCGATCGGCGTTCCCATTCGACAGCCAGCGGTGAATGCCTTCAAATTCAGCCCCGACGGTCGACAATTAGCCATCGGCGACCGGGACTCGAGTGTCCGCCTCTGGGATACGAACTCGGGCCAGCAGATCGGTAAGGTCCTCAATGGCCAAGGCTGGGTCAACGACATAGAGTTCAGCCGCGACGGCCGCACTCTCGCCGTCGCATACCAGGACAAGACAGTACGGCTGTGGCGCACGCAGACCGGAGATCCCATCGGCGATCCGATCCGGACCGACGGGTGGGTAAACAAGCTCGCGTTCAGCCCCGACGGCCGAACCATCGTCACCGGAGGCGGGGACAGCACCGTTCGTTTGTGGGATGTCGAAAAGCACAGCCAGATCGGTTCCGCCATCACAGCACATAGCCAACCGCTAACGGATGTGGAGTTCAGCCCCGACGGCAAGGATGTCGTGTCGACGAGTAACGACAGAACCATCCGTGTCTGGCCCATCCCGGCTGCCTCAGAAGACATCTTGTGCGACAAGATGACCTACAACATGAGCCGGGAACGCTGGAACAGCTGGGTCTCACCGGACATCCCCTACCACAAACTATGCCCGAATCTGCCGATCTTCGGTGAGGAGGGCAAATGACAGTCGCTTCCGATGACGAGCTGGTGAATGCCCTGTGGGAGAAGCGGATTCGCTGGTCTCATGCGGCCACCCAGATGAAACTGCGGATCGACCGACTCCGGCTGACGGTGCTGTACCTGAGCAGTTGGGGAGCGGTCGCGGCCGCACTGACGGCTACGGTGCTACGCCAGTCCGGGCTGCCCTCGCGCATCGTCGCGGCCACCGGTGCGGCGGCACTGGCAGGTGCCACCTACGTCGGAGCCCAGTTTCTGACCTCGGAAGCGGTCCGGCGGTGGACCCGCGCCCGGGCAGTATCGGAGGGAATGCGGCAGCAGATCTTCAGGTTTCGCGCGATTCCGGGAACGGTCGCGCAGCTTCGGGCCGAAGTCGAAGAGCTCGAACACGCCGCCGAGGATCTCCTGCGCTTCCTCGACGAGGCGACGACCACCGGACCCGCACCCGGGCCGCTGTCGCCGGAGCAGTACGCGAGCAAACGCGTGGAAGGCCAGATCGCCAACTACTATCGTCCGTCGGCCCTACGCTATTCCGCGCGAGCACAATTCCTGCGTCGGGTCGCCATCGCGCTGGGCCTTGTCGCCACGATCGCGGCCTCGGTCGATACCGCGGTAAGCGCCGACGCCGCCACCCGAATCGCACCATGGATCGCCGTCCTGACCACACTGAGCGGTTCGCTCGTCGCCTTCCTCGCAAGCAAGCGATACGACTTCTTGGTCGTCAGCTATCTCGCGACCGCAAACCGGCTGCAGCGACTGCTCGACAACTGGCGAACGGCGGGATCTCCGACCGATCCACCGCGATGGACGCAATTCGTCGACGACTGTGAGGACGCCATCGCCATCGAAAACGGAAGCTGGCTGGCAAAGTGGGCCGACGCCCGCTGACCGTTCGATCGTGCCGCACCCATTGTGGTCAGCACCGGTGTCCGGACCGACACCGACGGGGCAAACGAGCCAAATGACCAGCCCGACCACAGTTATTCTGTCGTCGGCTACTCGACCCGGTTGGTCGCTTCGACAGCAAATAAGGAGTAGTCGCTTACCCGTGCCCGGGACCATGCGCTGCCGGAGAATGAATGCGCAGGTCGATGCTGGTCTGGGCGGTAAGGCACAAGCCACTCAGCTGTTCTGCCCAACCGTACGGCAACGACATAAATCGGCAGCGCCAGAAGCGTTTTCGACGGATATCGACGCCCGGATAACGTAGAGCCGCCAAAACGGTCCTCGCAAACCTCGACTCCGAGCGAGCCATTGCCGCGCGCCAACCGGCCCGCCCGCACCCAGAATCAGCCACCGCTCAGCACCCGAAACGGAGCCGAAAATGCGATACCCAACAGCGTGCATACTCCCACCCGACCTACTGCAGTCGGTCGCACGTGAACTCCCGCCGAAACAGCGAGCAGAACTGCTTGCATCCATGGATCTGGACAACAGCATCCGAATGCTGCGGGCCGAAGCCGTCGGCCGACAGGGACCACAACCGCAACAGGCGGTCGGCGCGGTATCGAACGGGGTACCGCAGCGATCGATCTTCAACCAGCGGCATTCCACTGCGACGATGCCGGGCACGCTTGTGCGAGCCGAGGGGCAGCCGCCGGTCGCAGACCCGTCGATCAACGCCGCCTACGACAACTTCGGCGAAACCTATAATTTCTACTGGAACGTCTACCAACGCGACTCGATCGACGACCAGGGCATGCCGATTGCCGCGATGGTCCATTTCGGCACGAACTACGACAACGCGTTCTGGGATGGACAGGGACACATGTTCTTCGGTGACGGTGGCGGCCAGGTATTCACCGACACCACCCGCAGCCTCGACGTGGTCGCGCACGAGTTGACCCATGGAGTCACCCAGTTCGAGGCGAATCTCACCTATTCCAACCAGTCCGGCGCACTCAACGAATCCATCTCCGACGTGTTCGGATCGTTGGTGAAGCAGTACCACTTGGCCCAAACCGCCGATCGAGCCGACTGGTTGATCGGCGCGGACATCGTGGGACCGCTGTTGTCACCCGCCTTGCGATCGCTGAAGGCCCCCGGCACCGCCAACCCCCACGACAACCAACCCGCCGATATGTCCAAATACGTGCAGACCACCAGGGACAACGGCGGCGTCCACATCAACTCGGGCATCCCGAACCACGCCTTTTATGTGCTGGCCACCACGCTGGGCGGAGAAGCGTGGAAGACGCCGGGAACAGTCTGGTACGACGCGCTCGTCGATCCTGGGCTCAAACCCAACGCCACCTTCAGCAACTTCGCCGCATTGACGTTGAAACAGGCCCGCTACCGTTTCGGGAGGATCAGCACCGAAGCACACGCGGTGGAATCTGCATGGGATGCTGTGAAAGTTCCGCTGCGTTGAACCGCACGGCCCCGAATACCATCGTGTCTATGGCCACATCCGACGTACATCTCGAATTCCGGCGAAGCGGCGGCCTCGCCGGAATAGAGATGACAACCTCGGTCTACGCGCGCGACCTGCCCGCCGAGCAGGCGCCGGTCATCACGGACCTGCTCAACGACACATTGCTCGAGCAGGACACGCCGACACATCGTCCGCCGATACCGGATCAGTTCGACTACGAACTCACCCTCACCGACGGCCACCGGACCAGCACCTATCACTGGACCGATATGCAGATCCCCGATGCAGCACAACCGCTGATCGCCGAACTCGCCGAACGCTCCGAGCCGGATCCGACTACCTGAAGCAGATCGCGCGACAAGAAGGCAACCACTTGTGGATGACCTAACCGGTATCGGCCGCACGGAGTTTCGCCAGTAGTGGTTCGGCGGCCTCGGCGAGGAACCGGTCCTGCTGTTCGTCGCCGATTTCGACGACAGCGATGTCGGTGAAGCCGGCGTCCTGGTAGGGCCGCACCGCCGCCACGATGGCGTCGAGATCGGGGCCGCACGGGATAGTCTCGGCGACATCTTGCGGGCGCACGAACTGCGTCGCGGCTGCGAAACTCGCCGGCGTCGGCAGGTTGGAGTTGACATCCCAGCCGCCCGCCGACCACCGGAACTGTTCGTGAGCGCGCTGAATTGCTTTGTCGCGGTCGGTATCCCAACTGATCGGCAGTTGCCCGGTCACGCGGGAATGCGCGACGGCGGAGTCGTTCGCGCGGACGCGATGCCATGACCGAACGAGTTCGGCGTCGGGACTGGTGCTGACCATCTCGTCGGCCAGAGGGGCGAATCGCTGCACCGATCGTGGTCCGGATACCGCGACCGCGATCGGTACCGGCCGGTCCGGCAGGTCCCAGACCTTAGCGGCGTCGACTCGATACCACTGGCCGAGTCGGCTGAGCGTCCCACCCGCGTGCAGGTCACGAATGATGCCGATGGCCTCCGCGAGGCGCTCCAGCCGTTCCTCGAGCCCGGGCCAGCCCGCACCGATGACGTGCTCGTTGAGGCTCTCGCCGCTTCCGAGCCCGAGCGTGAACCGCCCTTCGGCCAGGATCTGCAACGTCGCCGCCTGCTGCGCCACAATCGCCGGGTGGTAGCGCATGGTCGGGCACGTCACGTAGGTCATCAACGGAATGTGCCGTGTCGCCTGCGCGACGGCCCCGAGGGTGGTCCATGCGTTCGGCGCGTGTCCCTGCTCCTCGAGCCATGGTGCGTAGTGGTCGCTGCTGACCAGGAAGTCGAATCCTGCCTCTTCGGCGGCGACCGCATAGCGGACGAGTTCGCGCGGGCCACTCTGCTCGGTCATCAGTGTGTATCCGAATCGGGTCACTGTCGCTCCTTCGCTCGGCGGTGGATATCGGTGGGCTACCCGTCTACCGCGTCGTTATCGGTAGCGGTCAGCTCGGGGCTTCGCCTATCGCCTCGCACACCATGTCGAGCGCGACCTCAACCGTCTGCCTCAGCACGTCTTCGGGTTCGCCATCGAAGCGCTCATGCCGTGCCCACGTCCCACCCTCGGCGTGGACCGCCAGCCATACCGATCCCGCCGGTTCACCGTCCTGGGGATCGGGGCCGCCCACCCCGGTCACCGCCACAGCCACGTCCGCGCCGAGCAATACCCGCACGCCGACCGCCATGGCTCGGGCCGCGGTCTCCGACACCACAGGAACCTCCGGAACGCCCAGTACCTGCCGTTTGACATCCGCACTGTAGGCAACCACCGCACCCCGCAACCACTGTGCGGAGTCCGGGGCAGCACCCAACGCCGACGACAGCTGCCCGCAGGTCAACGACTCCGCAGCCGCCACCGTCCGTCTCGACCGCAGGGCGGCCACGGCCACACGGCTCGCAGACTCGTCGATTCTGGACATCGAACCCACCCTATCGACTCCGGCAGCCCCTCCCGATAGTTCGCGGTTCCCCGACGCAGTCGGTTACGCGTTGACCGGGGTCTTGGCCGGCGGGTGTATGACTCCGGTGAAGTTTCCACCGGCGAGGTTGTAGGTGTGCTGGCGTACGGCGTCGCCGGAGTTGCCTTCTATGGTGGTGATGCTGTTGCCGTTGCGAGCGACCACCACCCCGATGTGGTGTTGGCCGCCGAATACGACGAGGTCTCCGGGGCGGGCGCTGGACATATCGCTATCGGCCCAGCCCTTACCGGCGGCGTCGGACCAGACGCTGGGCACGTAGTTCTTGTTGCTCCAGTCGACGTTTATCCCGGACTGTTTCCAGACCCAGGTGGCGAAGGACGCGCACCATGCGTCGTCGATGTTGTACGGGCGGTTCACGTGGTTGGTTCCGGTTTCGGCGACGCCGAGTTCGTTCGCGGCGAATCCCTTGATCTTGTCGATGGTGCCGGCGTCGGCGGGTGGCACATAGCTGTGGCCCGACCACGGAGTCGTCAACGGCGCCGTGGTCCCGCCGTAGCCACTGCTCGTCGGGTTATCGGGGGCGGAGTTGTTGATGTGCTCGGCATGGCGCTGGATGTCGGTCGTGGCATCCCACATCCGCTGCTCTACCGTCGCGGCGGTGGTGGCGCATGCGGTTCGCAGTGGGCCCTCCACCGCCTCCGGCCAATATTGTCTGCCTGCCGCGTCGACGCTCGGTCCTGGTGCGTTCTCTGCGTCGTTGATGGTGCCTTGGAGTTGATTGACCGCTTTCTCGATGTCGACATACGCGTCGCCCGCCACGGAGTAGGTTCCGTAGGTCGAACTGTCGACGCCTTCGTCGTTCACGTCCATCGAGGCTTCGATGTCCCGCAGTGCGGAGACGGTTTCGTTGTGGTTGGTGGTCGCGATCGACTGATTCTTGTCATCGACAATCTGCTTGTCCCGCAGCAGTTTCACGAATCTCGGGGCCCTGGACGGCGTGCCCGCCCCCAGGTTGTCGACGTTGGCTTGGACCGCCGCGTGGGTGGCACCGACGATGGCTTTGAGCGCATCGGATGCGTAACCGGGAACTGTCAGCTCCGGAACGATCCGATAGTGGTCGACGGTCGGGCTCATCGCAGTACCCCGTTGCCACTCGGCTGTGGACCGACGAATCGCGACATCCGTAATCCTCTACTCACAGGGACCGATGCGATTCGAGTATCGGCCATTCCCAGAATCGGGAATGACGGTCCAGTCCCCGTTGAAAGAGTCCCCTAGCGGCGCTAATCGGGCCAGACGGGCGGGCGCTTCGCCAGGAAGGCCGCCATCCCTTCGCGGGCGCCGGGAAGTTGGGCGGCGGCCGCCATGACTTCCAGGGCGAGGGCGTAGGCATCTGCTTCGGGGCGGTCGAGTTGGCTGTAGAGAGTGCGCTTGCCGAGCGCCTTGCTGGCCCGGCTGCCCCGGGTGGCGCGGGCGAGCAACTCGTCGACGGCGGCGTCCAGCTCGGCGTCTGGCACCGCCCGGTTGATCAGGCCCCATTGTTCGGCGGTGCGGGCATCGATCGGGTCGCCGGTGAGGGCCAGTTCCATCAGGCGTTTACGGCCGACGGCGCGCGCGACCGGCACCGCGGGGGTATGGCAGAACCAGCCGCCCTTGCCGCCGGGGAGCGCGAACCCGGCCGATTCGGCGGCGACGGCCAGATCGCATGAGGCCACCAGCTGGCAGCCGGCGGCCGTGGCCAGACCGTGCACCCGGGCGATCACCACCTGCGGCACCGACTCGATGGTCGACATGAGATCGGTGCACAGCGTGAGCAATTCCCGCACGCCGAGCAGGTCGCGGGCGGCCACGTCGGCGAAATCATGTCCCGCGGAGAACACCGGACCGTGCGCCCCGAGCACTATCCCGGTGGCGTCGGTCTCGCCGGCGGCCCGGAAGGAGGCGAGCAGTTCGGCAAGATGCTCGCCCGACAGCGCATTGCGTCGCTCCGGCCGGTTCATGGTGATGCGCACGGTGTCGCCGTCCCGCGCGACCAGCAGATGCCGATACTCCAAGGCGGTCATGCCTCCACCGTAGATCTCTACGGGCAACGGCACCGCCGAAGTGATCCGCAAAGGTGACCGCGCCTCGGGATCGCGTCTGGATCAAATCCACCGGTGCGGCGCGAGCTGTCTGCTCGGACAGATGTGGTCGGCCTGATGCGCGCGATTTCTGCTGAGCAGCGTGTTGAAGCGAGTTGTCGCGTTCTGATCTATAGCCTCGTTCACGATCGTGACGGTGTCGGACCGGATGTGAGGTGTTCGATGCGAGTTGTCCACGCGGGTAGGCGAGCGGCGGCGGTGGTCACGTTGTCGGCCGGCATCGCACTCCTGATACCTATCGCCCCGGCGCATGCAGAAGTCTCGGGGACCCTGATCGCGGAGTACCCGCTACCCGACGGTACGCGCGGAATGTCCGATGCCGATGGCTCAGTGATCGAGTACTGGATGCGCGGGACGAACGGGACGACACAGCCGGCCAGCGGCGCGCTGTACGTTCCCGCCGGTACCCCGCCGCTGTCCGGGTGGCCGATCATGGCCTACGACCACGGCACCAGCGGGCTCGGACCGGGCTGCGGTGGCCAGTCCGATCCGCTCGCGCACCCCGCCCAGACGATTGCGGGAGATGAAGACGCGCTGCTCCAATACCTGGCGTCGCAGGGATTCGCCGTGGTCGCGCCCGATTACCTCGGCCTCGGCCGCTTCGACACCGGACCGCATCCATACCTGGGGATCGACACCGAGGCGACGGCCACGATCGACCTCGTGCGCGCCGCCCGCGCCGCGCACCCGGAACTGTCGCGGACATGGGCGGTCATGGGCGCGTCGCAGGGCGGGCAGGCCGCGCTCGGCACCGGCCACTTGCAGGCCACCGATGCACCGGATCTGGACTTCCGTGGCACCATCGCGATCGACCCCGAGTCCGACGTGGAGAAGCTTGCACCGCTGCTGGGACCGGGCACTCCCACTCCGTCCTTCATCGCGGACGGTTTCATGGACCTGTTCGTCAGCATCTTGGCCGGGCTGCGCGCCGCCCGATCCGAGGTGAACGTCGACGAATATCTCACCCCCGAGGGCCGGTCCGTGCTCGATAGTGTCGGCGCGATGTGCACACCTCAGATCATGGATCGCGTCCGTGGCCTAAGCATCGGCGAGTTGCTGGCGAAGCCCCTGTCCGTCGCACCCATGCCCGCTGCTGCCGACGCTTACATGACCGTTCCCGCCAGTGGTTACAACGCCCCGATCCTGTTGTGCGTCAACATCACCGACACCATCGTCCCGTCCCCACTGCACGGCCTCCTCGCCGCCCAACTCGCCGCTCACGGCGTCGACTTCCGCACCGTCCTCGGCACCGGAAAGCACACGCAACTCAACCCCCAGATGTGGACCGCTATCGAGCAGTTCGTGGCCCGCATTCGATCCGACTCGGCCATCGGTAACCCCTGAGTCAACCCTCGTCCCTGGTGGTCGCACCACTTCGTCGATGCCGCCTCAGCAGTGCCTATCGGCCCACGAGAGTGGGACCAGTGGCCCTGTTCCGGCCACGATCGAGCAAATAATGTCGCCGACAAGGTCATCCACGCACGAGCCGGCAAGAAGGGGACGAGATGACATCGGTGAGATCGGATAGAGCCACGCCAGACGTCGTTGTCGCCGATGCGATCGAGCACCTCCGACACGACTTTCCCGCTGTCGCCGCCGACGTTCTGCATTCCGCCGCCGCCCGCGCGCGACACGATCTCTGCGATGCGCCGGCCAGCTGGTTGCCCGAACTCGCCGAGCGGTTGGCGTGGTGGCGGCTCGAAACGGCCTCGGGTGGGTTCCGCCGATGGAGTCCGGTCCATCCCGCGACATCCACCCTGTGACGGTCACGACAGGTTCGCGGGGGGACAGGCGTCTTTCTCGTTCGTGTCATGTGTGGGCGCCACCGCGAAGCCAGTCGGACCAGGCGATGCTCCAGTCGCCGTTCTGCCAGACGTCGAGGGGGTCGCCGCCGGTGTTGCGGACCTCGACTACGTCGCCGGGGGTGACGAAGTCGTAGAACCATGCGGCGTCACCGGGGGAGATGTTGAGGCAGCCGTGTGAGACGTTGGTGTTGCCTTGGGCCCACATGGTTGCCGCCAATTCGTGCACGAAGATTCCGTCATGGCTGATGCGGACCGCGTGGTTGATGCTGGTGCGGTAGCCCCCGGAGTTGGTGGGCAGGCCGTAACTGGCGGAGTCCATGATCACCGGGTCGTTTCGGTCCAGCACGGTGTAGATGCCCGGGCGGGTCCAGAACGACATGGCTCTGCCACCGACGACGGTGGTGCCGCCCTTGCCCATCGATGTGGGCATGGTGCGCACCAGGTTTCCGTTGTCGAAGACCTCGATCTGTTTGGTGTCGTCGTCGGCGATCGCGACGTGTGCGGGCCCGATGATCACCGAAACCCGTTGGTTGCGTAGGCCGTAGCGGCCCGCACCGAGCGCGAGGCCGAAGAGTTCGGCCGCGATCGTGATCCTGGTTCCCGGCGCGTAATAGTGCTCCGGCCGCCAGTGTGCGTTCTGATCGTCGAGCCAGTACCAGGCACCGGTGACGGCCGGCTCGGTGGTGACCTTCAGGTGACGTTCCACCGCTGGCCGATCGACGGGTTCGTCGAAATGGGCGACGAGCACGAAACCTACTCCGTAGGTGTCATTTTCGGCCAGCTCGACGAGATTGGCCGAGCGCAGAGAGACGTCGACGAGTTGTTGCGGTCGCACCGTGGTGCAGGTTGTCGTCGCGGTGACGTCGCCGGATTCGCCGTGAGCCACG
This sequence comes from Nocardia sp. NPDC049526, assembly GCF_044465765.1. Classification (NCBI taxonomy): domain Bacteria; kingdom Bacillati; phylum Actinomycetota; class Actinomycetes; order Mycobacteriales; family Nocardiaceae; genus Nocardia; species Nocardia sp. NPDC049526. Next base: position 150,801 of record NZ_JBITMA010000015.1, read on the forward strand.
GCTTTCACCGTGTAGGTGTGTCCATAGCCGAGCGGTTCGGCACTGGTCCAGGTTCGAAGATCGGGTGCCGATGCGCCCGGCAGTGATCTGCCCGTTTCATCGATCCATTCGACCGACCGCAGCGTCCCGTCGGTGACCGTGATCGTGCCGGGGCTGCGCGCATCGACATCGCGGGTGCCGGGTGGGGGATCGAATCCGATTGTGGCGGGTCTGGGTGGCGGCGCGGGTTCTCGCACCCACCCGCATCCGGCCAGGGCGAGGCCACCCGCACCGGCGAAACCGATCAGCAGCCGACGACGTCCCAATGCCACCGTGCATCTCCCTTCTCCGGGGTGCTGGGCCGACCTCCGTCCGTCAGCATGCGGCAGCTACGCGCCGGCCGTGACACCGACGACCAGCATCTCCACCGATCCGTCGCACAACCGATACCGTTCCTCGATCGGATCCGGGTTCTCGTGAGTCGGTCATCGGCGGTCTGCGAAACCCCCGAAGGTCACACGGTCCGGTGGTGCGCAACGGTCAGCCGAAACCCGTTCACGGCCGCACGACGGTCACCAGGCTGATCAATGACCGGTCGGCGGCCGGAGTGCGGCCGATGCCGCGGATGTAGTCGGTGAGGTCGACGCGCTCGCCGGTCCAACCGCGGTCGGTGAACCACTCGGTGATCTCACCGCAGGGGTCGTTGTAGATCAACCGCACCCAGTCCGAGCCCGCGTCGTCGTGCCCGGCCATCTCGGCGACGGCCTCCGCGGGCAGCGGATCCATCTGCTCGATCGCGACCCGGCTGCGGGGTGCGCTGAGTGAGACGATGGCGTCGAACAGCTGATCCTGCGCAGCCGACGACAGATAGATCAGCAGACCCTCCACCAGCCACGCGGTCGGCAGGGCAGGATCGAAGCCGCTGTCGCACAACGCTTTCGGCCAGTCCTCACGCAGGTCGACCGGCACTTCATGGCGCTCGGCGATCGGCTGTCGACCAGCATGCTCGAGAGTCTCGCGCTTGAACTCCAGCACCTGCGGCCGGTCCAGCTCGTAGACGACGGTGCCGTCGGGCCACGGCAACCGATACGCGCGCGCGTCGAGGCCGGCCGCGAGGATAACCACCTGCCGGATGCCCGCGGCCGCGGCCGCATGGAGGTAGTCGTCGAAGTACCGGGTGCGGGCGACCTGATGCTGCTGGAACTGGATGCCGAATTCGGGCGTCAGCAACGGATGAGCAGGCACTCGACCGTCGAGCAGGTCGGCCCACTCCCCGCCCGCGGCCCGCACGAAAAGCTCGGCGAACGGGTCCGTCGCGGGCGCATCGGCCGCGCGGCCGCCCAGCGCGCGAGCCGCCGCGACGAACAACGCAGTAGATCCCACGCTGGTATTGATGTCCCAGGAATCTCCATCGGTGCGCATGCTCGCCAACGTAGCGATCGTGGCGAGCTCGGTCATTTCAGCGCACCGGGACAGCGGAAATCCTCCATAAATCGACTACCACAGCGGCATTTACTCCACCGGAGACCGGCGGCGGGGGGAAATCCTCTCGTGTGGTCTCTGTCCCGGTGGTCGGATGATGTATCCGTCGGCGCGATTGGTAGTCAATGGGTGGACTCGGGTCCGTGCTCGGGCGCGGCCTGCAGTTCGGGCGCGGCGGCGGCCAGCAACGCGTCGCGGTCGCGGCTCAACGGAGGATAGATACGCCGGGTGTTGATGGCGCGCTTGGTGTCTTTGGCCTTCTCGCCGCACGCGACCACGTGGCGGTCCCAGCCCTCGGTATACACCGCGCCTGCCGGTCCCAGATCGAGAACCGTTACATACCAAGGGATCCGCAGTGGCTTCACGGGCTCGCCCAGAAGATCGCCGATGACGTTGTATCCCGCCCATCGGCCCATCGGGCGGCTGTGCTGGCAGGACATCACCGACATATGCTCGTCGTCCATTCTTGCGGCGGCGACGTCACCGGCGGCGAACACCCCGGGCACACCGCAGACCCGCAGATAATCGTCGACGGGGAGTCGACCCAGCCGGTCACAGTCGACCCCGAAGTCTGCGGTCAGCGGGTTGGCCCGCATGCCGGCGCACCAGACGACGGTGGCGGCGGTCACCACTTCACCCGAGGAGAGCATCACGCCGCGCTCGTCGATGGCGAGGACCCCGACACCCAACTTGGTCTCGACCCCGGTGTAGCCCAGCGCCGCCTCGATGACCGGTCGTGCCGATGCGCCCATGTCCGAGCCGACGAGCGGGTTGCGGTCGATCAGGATGACCCGCGGTGCGACGGAATGCGTGGCAAAGGCGTCGGCCAGCATTGCAGGCAGCTCAGTCGCCTCTTCGATCCCCGTCAAACCTGCCCCGACGACGACTACTGTCGCGGCCGCCGGGTCAGTGGGGCCCTCGGCAAGCCGGCGCAGGTGGGCTTGCAGTCTGGTCGCTGCGTCATGGGTGTCGATGTCGAAACCGAACTCCCGCAGGCCAGGGATATCAGGCTTGACCACCTGGCTGCCCAACGCGAACACGAGCCGGTCGTAGCTGTGAGCGCCCGCGGTGGATTCCACGACCCGGGCCAGCGCGTCGATCGCCGTCACTTCGCCGATGATGTGCTTGATTCCGACCGGATCGAGAAGAGCGCTCAGCGGGATGCGGGAGGTGCTCAGATCGGTCTCATAGTCGCGCACGCGGATGTCGTGGTACGCCGTGGAACTGACCATCGTGACATCGACGGTTCCGACCGCCACACCGAGCTCGTCGAGCCGCCGGGCCGCCGCGAGCGCCGCCCACAGACCCGCAAACCCGGACCCGAGAACTACGACACGCGAAGGAGCGGTCACTGCAGCGCGCTGCACATCGTGATTCTAATAGTCGGACAGCCGCACTCCCGCAACATCGACCCAGTAACCTGTTCCCCACTCGGTGGCGCCCAGCGAAAGAGCTTGCCCCAACGCTTATGCCGCTAGCGCAGAGCAGATCCGACAGGAGCCACACCGGTGCACGGATGCCGGCCGGTGCAACAAATCAGGCTGAACTGCGGGGCTACCAACTCTGGTCGGCGGCGCGCACGAGCATTTCGTTGACAGCTACGCGTCGGGGCCGACCGACCATATATGCGACCGCGTCTGCGATGTCCTCAGGCGTGAGCCGCTCGATGGAGTTGATCTGGGATCGAACACTTTCCAGTAGTTCGGGTCGGGTGTGGGATGCCAGGTCTGTGTCGACGTTGCCGGGCTCGATCACCCCGACGCGCACGCGCTGGGGCTGCAGTTCCTGTCGAAGCGCTTCGCTGAAGGCGTTGATGCCGAACTTGGTGAGGTTGTAGACGGCGGTCCCGGGCCTAGCCACCCGGCCTGCGGTCGAGCTGATGTTGACGATGTCGGCGACCTGGCGTGGTCCGGCGCCGGCGGACTTCTGCAGATGCGGAATCGCGGCCTGCGTGATGTACAGCGCCCCCTTGAGATTCACATCGATCATGCGTTCCCATTCACCATCGGGCGCGTCGGCAACCGGCCCGATGAGCATCACACCGGCGTTGTTGACGACGATGTCCAGGCGCCCGAACTCCGAGATCGCATGGTCCACAGCGAGTGCGGCTCGAGCCCGGTGGGAGATATCGGCTGCGAAAACACTCGCCGACCCGCCGCGAGCGCGGATCTGCGCCGCGACGTCCTCCAACTGGGCGAGGCGACGGCCGACCAGGACGACCGCCGCACCCTGTCCTGCGAGCGTGCGCGAGATCGCCGCGCCGATACCGGTTCCGGCGCCGGTTACCAGCGTCACGGTGCCTTTCAGGTTTGCGTTCATATCCGAACTCCTTCACAACAGTCGGATCGACGGGATGGGCTGCCAGTGCCCGACGTTTCGGTTTTGCGGCGACGGATCGTTGTCGGGCCGCTCACGCACGCTCACCACGTCGCGGTTGCTGGAAGTGCATCTGATCCTTCCTTATCCTTTCGGCCGGCTACCGAATCAGCGAACACCGCCTGGGTGAGACAAGTCCAGGACCTGTTTCCGACGACTGATAGGCGCTGCTTCGCAACACAGGTATGCGGCCGACGGCCCTGCTCATGCGGGATACGGAGCATCCGGCGGGCGGCCGGTATGGACACACAACGCGGCAAGCGGACGCCTAAGCTCGACTCATGGAACTGCGGCAGCTGCGGTATTTCGTCGCGGTCGCCCAGGAGCTGCACTTCGGCCGCGCGGCTGAGCGGCTGCACATCTCGGGTCCCGCGCTGTCCCAACAGATCATCGCCCTGGAGCGGGATCTCGGAGCGCAATTGTTCTGCCGCGACCGACGCAGTGTCCAACTGACCGAAGCCGGGCGGTCCCTCCTCGAGGACGCATGCCAGATCCTCACCCTCACGGACGGAGCCCGACAACGGGTCCGCCACCGGGCGGCCGAAGCGATACCACTACGGCTGGGTTACGTCAGTTGGCTCCCCGACGACGTCATCGGGTGCGTCGGCCCGACGGTGTCCCTGCGTATCGACGATTGGGTGCTTCCGTCGCACGTGCAGGCCGACCGGGTCGCCGAGGGCAGCCTCGACCTTGCGGTGGCTTGGATCAGCGCAACCAGCGCCGACGCGCGTGGTCTCAGCGCGCACCTGCTTCGCGCAGAACCACTCGAGGCGGTCGGCCCCGGGATGAGTTCAACCGAGCCGGTGCCCGCGGCTGGGGTCACCGTGCTGGTCGACAGTGACGAATGGGCCTGGTCGTCATGGCACCGGTTCGCCACCGAATTCGCCATTCAGGTGGGCGCGAGCATCGCGAAGATCGATGACGGCGGCGTCACGGGAGAGGCGTTCTACGCCCACGTCCGCGATATCAACGCACCCGTTCTCGCCTCGCCCAAGCGCCACACCGCCGTCCCACCACCCACGCTCGGTCGTCGTCCGATCGCCGACCCGATTCCACTGTGGACGTGGTCGCTGTTGCACCGCACCGACGACGACCGCGTCAGCGTTCGGCACGCTGTCGAATCGCTACTGGCCCTCGCCCGCAGCCGGAATTGGGTGTTCGCTCCGACCGGCCCATGGTGGACACCGGCCGACGACCCCCACCGCGACGCGCTCACCAGCGGCAACTAGCACGACCGCCGCGGAAAGTCCGGCCAACCAAAGGTAGAAGCTTCGTCCTGGACTCCGTGTCGCGACCGAGCTTGAATCGCGTCCGGGGACCTCGGAAGAGACGGAGCATTCATGACACACAAAAATGTTGTGGCCTCGCGGAGTTCGCCATGGCGGCCGAACCGGAAGGCACGAGCCGCCCACGCCGACAACGGGGGTGGGAGGTGCGTGATGTGCGTCGAACCGAAGTCGATGGCGTGCGGGTAACGTGGCGCTTGGTTCACCATCATCGAATCGCGATCGTAGGCGTCAACTACGCATGTGATGAGTCACCGGTCGTGTCCTTCGGTCCGGTGCACTATCCGGATCTGGCGCAGGCTCGCGAACTGCTTCCAGAACTGGCAAAGCTTTCGGATGCGGTGCGCGACGAATTCTGGATCAAGTTCATTACCACGGCGTGACCGAGCCCACGGTACGCGGTGACCAAGGCGGCACCGATGCCCTGGACGCTCCGGTCACGATGGTGACTTTCGGGGTCATGGATAAAACCTGCCTTCGGAATCGGGGATGTGTCGAGAACAGCGATGGCTGGTTTTTCCGGTCAGAAGCGGTGGACGCGGCTCGAGGCAGGCGTCGGGCGCTCCCTGTGGAACATTGTTGTGGATTGCCCGGACTGCCAGCGGTCGTTTCCGGCCACGATGGACAAGTAAGTCAGGATTGTCGAAGTCGGCTGTGGATCGCTCGGCGGTATCGATGCGCGAAATTGTCATGTCTTCTGGATCTCCGATGCCGGAATCGGGGCTGGGAGGTGGTGCGGGAAGCAGGCGCCAGCCGCTCTGCCCGCTGATGTGGGGTGTGTGGTCAGGAGCCGCTCGGCATCGTTGGGGCGCAGCTCCAACGGGTTCAGTGAAACCCGCCCGGTTGGAACAAGTCCACGACATGGCGCCGACGACTGGTAGGCGCTGGTTCGCAACGCAGGTACGGGCTGCCGCACGATCTTGCTCATGTGTCCGGATCAACAACCCTGCTGGGCGGTCGGCACGGCCGCGGGATTCACGCTCCATTGCGGATCTGGAGGCGACGCTGACAGGAAACCTCGGTCACAGGCTCGTAGCGCCCGGTATGTTGCGGCGATCGACGGTTCGGCCATATCACAGCGCCGAACGAGTGCTCGACCAAGCCATTCGGGTCGCGCGAGCGGCTGCGCCCGGTGCGGCGCTCGCGATCACGACCGACGCGATCGACAAGCCGATCCGGCAATGCTGACAGCCGGGATACCGAGTCCGGTTCCGTGCGGTATGGAGATCGGCGCTCGGAAATGAGGTCCTCGGTCAACCGGTCCAGGCGCCTCGGCGCGGGGCTCGGGCTATTGCGCACCTTCGTCGGTGGATGCCGGAAGATGTTGTGCGCATACGGCTTCCACGAATTCGCCGACGGTGGTGTCGGGCAGACGGCGGGACAGGTCGGCCTCGGTGATGATGCCGACCAGCTTGCCCGCCTCGGTCACCGGGAGTCGTCGGATCCGATGCCGCTCCATCAGTGCCAGGGCGGCATCGATGTCGGCGCCGATGTCGACGGTGCGCAGACCGTCGCCCTGGGCCATTTCGCCCGCAGTGGTCGTGCGCGGATTCGCGCCGGTGGCAACGCATTTGACGACGATGTCGCGATCGGTGACGATCCCGACCGGATGTCCCTCGCCATCGCAGATCGGCAATGCGCCGACATCGAGCTGTCGCATCCGCTGCGCCGCGGTCTCCATGGTGTCGCGAACCGTAATGCACGCGACGTCGGGCTGCATGATGGCCTGTGTGGTGGTCATGGCCGGCTCCTTTCCGAATAGACCATTCGCGCCCATCATCGACATGTCGAAGTGGATCAGCGAGGGCCGAAAGTCACCGCAAACGGAGGAATCGACACTGGTAGCGGCGACTTCCGCAGCGTCGGTGCGATCAAGCCCGAGTCCTCGATTCATGGGACCTTCGCCCCTGTTGGCGCTGTTGCGCATGGTGAGACTGCTGAGGTTGTCTGGTGAGTACGTCCGAGCTGTGGTCGCCAAGGGGTGTGCGAGCGTGAGCGAGTTCGCTGCGACCGGCTACTCCGGGCACGCGATTGTCGAGTCCGATCGCACGACGGCATCGGACCTCGCGACCATCCCGATCGGTCGAGTGGTGTGACCAGGTGACCGATACAGTCTGCTTCCGATACCGATCAGCAGCGGGCGGGCGCGTCTCGATCGCCGTCATGAGTCCTGTCCGACCGGCCGGCCCATTCCGCGCCATTCCCGGGCCAGCGCCGCATAGCGGCGGATGCGCAGCAACAGGCCGGTGCCGTAGCCCAAAAGAACTGCACCACTCCAGATTACGGCGAGCACCGTCGTGCCGATGCCTATACCACTGTTGGCGGCGTTGATGGGGCGCACCGGCGGTGTGGTCACTTTGCCATTGCCGTCCAACCACACTTGTACCTCATCGCCCGGCGCGGACTTGTCGGGCACCTCGGTGGTCGTCGTACCGGAGCGGCCGTTCTGATACCAACGCACGGTCGCGTCGAATCGTTCGGTGGTCGACCCGTAGGCATCGGCCGTCACGATCCGTTCCGGCTTCGTCGTAATCGTCGCGGGCACAGCGACTTTCGCTGCGTTCTCGACCCGGATCCGGCTCACGGCCGCGGTGTAGCCCGCGGTACCTGCCGCGCCCGCGACCGGCACTGCGACGAGTATGACGAGAATCGCGAACAGCCACACCAGTGCCTCGACTCGGTCCGATACCCGCATCAGCGAACCGGTGCGCCACGGTCGTCGCCGCCACAAGCGGGTCGACATGGACGGATATTCGGACATCTCGATCACCTCGTACCCTGTGTCGCGGCATTCGGCTCGGCTATGGATTCCGCGGTCCGGTCCGGATGCGACAGCTCATTCCGCAGTGCCGCGAAGCGGGCCGCAGCGCACTGCCCCCGCTCGCGCAGCTGCGCACTGCTCAGCACATAGGAGTCGGGGCCGGGGGAGGTCAGTGCTCGATGCCCGGTATCGGACCAATGCACCAGATAGGGCGGCGAACCATCGGGTGAATGCACCGCCTCGATGAGGACGCGCCGAGTCGGGGGTGTACGGAAGTTGCGCCACCACGTCTTTGTGTCGCGACCGGCCAGGACGACAACGGTGTTGCCCGCGCGGGCACCGGACACGGGTAAGGCGATATGACGACCCGAGCGCCGCGCCTGATAGCGCAGCTCGCACAGGTTGTTCCGCAGCCCGTGGGCAAGCGGGGAGTGCAATGCCGACAACATCACGGATGCGCCGAATCCCGGTGCCTGATATCGAGTCGCGCCGGTCGTCATGTGTCAATCGTCACGGCGTCGCGTGGTGCGGCGACAGGACCGAATGGCACCGACTCTGCAGTCGTTGGCCCCTGAGAATCGCGCCGCCGGTCCGGGCCCCTGAGCACGCTGTCCGGGCCTGCGTGTGATGGCCCCAGGCCTTTGGGCCCACGGATATGCCACTACCTCGGCACTAGCCCGCCCGCAACAGGGACAGCGGATCGTCGGCGGTGGTGTGCGCGAGCAGCAGTACGCCGTGGTCATCGCGGTCGTCGATCACCGTCTCGGTTCGGGTAGGACCGTGGAATTCGCGGGTCAGAGGATCTGTGGCCGTCACGGCATTTGCGGCGACGTCCGGCGCGATATGCCGCCCGCTCCGCAGCGTCAGTTCGGTCGGTACACGGCGTCATTGCGATGCAGCCAGGCGCCTTCCTGGCATGCCTGTACCAGCCTGGTTCGGATGGCCCCGCCCACGATCTCGTGTACCGGTGCACCTAGGCGCAGGAGGCTCGGGGGCGGCCCTTCGATCTAGCTGCTCTGCTAGGGGAGGCGGTGGCCGCCGGTTCGGTGCTGCAGGTCTACCGAATCGGCGACAGCGGCGGAAGGCCACATGGCATGACCGGCTCGGATCGTAGGCAGCTGTGGGCGGGGTCCTAGCGTCGATCAGTCCCGGGGGCGGGCGATGATCACTGGGCAGTCGGCCGCATGCAGGACGGCCTGGCTGGTGGAACCGAGGGTCATGCCGGCGAAGCCGCCGTCGCCGTGGCTGCCGACCACGATCAGTTGTGCGCGTTCGGCGGTGGCGAGGATGCGCTTAGCCGGGCGGTCCTCGGTAACCACTCGTTGGACGCGGACCTCGGGGTACTTCTCGGTGTAGCCCGCCAGACTTTCGGCGAGCAGTTCCTCGGCCTCGTTCGCCATATCGTTGCGGGGGATATAACGATTGAATTCGGACCAGGTGTGCACCGCTACCAGGGCCGCGCGACGCCGCGACGCCTGATCGAAGCCGACGTCGATGCCGCGCGTGCCGTCCGGGGAGCCGTCGACACCGACCACGACCGGCCCAAGCGCCCGCTCGGGCGCCACGGTCTCCGGGATCACCGCGACCGGGCAGTGTGCATGCCGGGCTAGCGAGGTACTGACCGAACCGAGCAGTCCGCGCCGAAACGCGCCGAGGCCGCGGGTGCCGACGACCAGCAGTCGGGCCTCCTTCGATCGGTCGCACAGTACGGGGATGGGCGGGGCCTCGACAACGAATGTCTCGATATCGATCGGGTGGATCGAATCCGATACGGCGACAGCGGTTTTACGTGCGAGCGCGACCGCGGCGGCGCCGGCTTCGCGATAGACGTCGTAGTCGATCTGGTTGAAGGCGATACCCGGTCCGTAGTCGACCGGTGCGCCGATCGCGTAGATGATGTGCAGGGGGGCGCCGTGTCGGGCCGCGTCGACGGCGGCCCACCGCACGGCTTCGACGGAATCGGCGGATCCGTCGGCGCCGACGAGGACGGGCGAATTGACGGTATTGGGGGACATGTGAATTCTCGACTTTCTGGAGCGGGACCAGCGCGGGCGAACGATCACGTCGGCACCGACAACCACTGCGGCCGAGGCGATTCGGTGCGGATCGCTGCTGCGCGGGTGGTCATGGGCTGCCCTTCGGGTCCGACAATCGGGTACCCGTAGGTTATGAACTCCGGGAGGGTCGGCACGCCTGTCCAAGGTCACGAACCCGAGGGCCGAAAGGCTGTGGCTGTGCGCCCTTGGTATCACCCAGGTGCAACGCAAGCGCGGCTTGGTCGGCGATGGCGGCAAACATCGTCTGCGCCACGGCATCGAGCGGGGGCGTGGCGGCCGGGCGCAGGGTGGTGAGCACTCCGATGACCGAATGTCCGGCTCGCAGCGGAAGTATCAGCGCCGGGCCGAATTCGACAGGCTCGGCATTCCGCATCCGGGATGTCGGCGAGGGGCCGGTCGGCAACAGGGTGATGGCATCCGGCCGGTGACAATCCGGCGGCGATGTCGGAAGCCAACGCCCACGGCCGCCCGAAGTCCCGTCAAGAGGGCCGTCATGCTCTTATCGTGGCGCCACGTCGGTGAGACCGTTGCTTGAAATCGACGAAGGAAGGCGACATGGACCGCGGATTGCCCGATGACAGCACTGTCAAAGCAGCACTGGCTCTCGCGGTGCGGGCACCGTCGGTACACAATGCTCAGCCGTGGCGGTGGCGGATCGGTGGCCGTTCCATCCACCTGTACCTCGACTACGCGCGCACACTGACCGCGACCGATCCGGATCAGCGTGATCTGGTGCTGAGTTGTGGTACGGCACTGCATCATCTGCGCATCGCGTTCGCGGCACTGGGCTGGTCCGCGGTGGTGCATCGGCTGCCGAATCCGGCGGATCCGAACCACTTGGCTGCGGTCGAGTTGGTGCGTCATCGGCCGACATCACTGGATGTCGCACTGAACGCGGCGATTTCGAGACGCCAGACCGACCGCAGGCATTACTCGTCGTGGCCGATCCCGCACGGATATCTGGGGCTGGTTGCCGAACGCGCCGCAACACTGGGGGCCATCGTGACGCGGGCCAGTGACCGCCCACGCGAGGTCCTGGCCGAGACAATACGTACCGCAGCCGCCCGGCACACCCGTGACCTGGAATACCACTTCGAATTGCCGAATTGGTCCGGCAGGCACAGCTCGGACGACGCGGTGCCCGCCAGGAACGCTTTTCGTGTGCGGCAGCGTGACGAACTGCCGGCCCGCGAATTCGCGGCGCCCGCATCAGCCGACGGTGCGCACGAACCCGATTACGCCGAACTGCTGGTGATCAGCACATCGGCCGATGATCGGCTTTCGCGGTTGCGCGCGGGCGAGGCGATCAGTGCGGTGCTGCTGACCGCCACTAATATCGGCCTGGCCGCCTGCCTGCTCACCGAACCGCTCGAGCTTGCGGACCTGCGCCGCAGGGTGCGTCACGAGGTGCTCGACGACCTCGCCCAACCCCAGGCGATCCTGCGGGTCGGCTGGCTCCCGACCAGTGCATTGTCGTTGCCGATCACGCCGCGACGGTCGGTGGCTGATGTGCTCGACCCGTTCGAGTCGGCTGCCGCCAGCTGATCCTTGGCCACCGAACCCATTCGCGCAGACGCCGCTGAGCCGGTGCGGCGCAACGCCTTACGACGGCCTCCAAACCGGCGCGATCGGCCGCAATGCGGGCTGTTGCGTACGGGCCGAGGATGTCCGGGTCGACGGCTTCGACGACGGTGGCATCGTTGTCGGTGCGCACCACCACATTGCAGGCCAGCAGTAGGTCGACCTCCCGGTGGATGCCGAGCACCCGGCGACAAATCTCGCCATCACCACCGAGGTGACCTTCGACCTGATCATTCCGACACTGATCGAACGCTCCGCACACGCCCACCCGCCGAGTCGAATCGACCAGGGACGGATCGAAATGTCTTTGTTCGCGCCATCGCCCGGTCCGGCAGCGGCGGCTACAGTCGAAGGTCTCGGCGTTGTGCCCCATGGTCCCGGCAGCGATCAGCGGGCGGTCCCGGCGACCGGCCGCGCCGCCGGGTGGTACATCCGGTCGGCTCCGATTACGGGACAACGGTGTTCGACTGTGCCGCGGGCAGACCGAGTGATTGCGCGATCGTCGCGGACCAAGCACGGATGGCGGCCCAGTCGCGCAGATCGCCGTAGCGGCCACCGCCCATCAAGCGATACAGCACTCTGGCTTTCAGCGAGACGCCGACGTGTTCGTAGTGTCCGGAGAACGTCTTGTAGTCCCGCGGCGATATCGAGTCGCGCAGCGCGGCGATCTTCTTCGGCACGATCCGGCCGATGCGGCTTCCGATGGGCCCGCCGAGCGCGGGGCCGAGGCCGACACTGAAGAGCCAGACATTCTTATTCCGCAATGCCTCCCGGTGCGTTCGCACGAAGGTGACGGCCGCGGGCAGGAAGTCCATATCGTGGATCGCGCTGCCGAGCACGACGTTGTCGAAGCGGGACAGCTCCGGTGCATGCTCGGCGTCCCTGAGCTCCACTTCGGCGCCCTGCTCGCCCAACTCTGCGGCAATGAACTCCGCGATATCGCGGGTCGATCCCTTTTCGGTCGCGTATACGACCGCGATGCGAGGTGCGTTCGATTCCATACCCTCAGCGTCTCGTAGGAGCCCAACCGCTGGTGAGAGCCGTGATGCCCGTCGGTCAGGGACCAACGTCCCCCATTCGGTGCGCCAGGCGCTTTTCGACAGATGCCAGGGCAACCGCCAAACGATCGCGGGCTTCTCCGGTGACCGCGCGCAGCTCGGGCCGGTCAGCGTGGTGCAGGACCTCGCCGCACAGCAGCAACACCGGGTCGACCGCCTCGACGAGAGTGGTATCGCCGTCTTTGCGCACCACGACATTGCACGGCAGTAACAGTCCGACCCGGGGATCACTGATCAGCGCACGCTGCGCGAGGATCGGGTTGCAGGCGCCGAGAATCAGGTAGTCGTCCATCTGCACACCGAGCTTCGTGTGCAGCGTGGCGCGCAAGTCGATCTCGGTCATAATGCCGAAACCCTGTTCGGCCAATGCCTTTCGCAGTTCCGATACGGTGTCGGCGAACAGTGCTTGCACCCGCACAGCGAGGGTGGCGGCGATCGGTCGGCGGATCTCGGTCACGAGATCCCCGGGCCGCACGGCGGCCTCCGGCGCCACCAGATACACCTCGGTCGGCGGCCCCATCGGTTGATAGTCGGAGGAGCGGATCCAGTCGTCCAACGCACGGTAGGCATCACCGATGTGTCGATAGTCGCCGTGGTGCCTGGTGCTGACGCACAGCTTCGGCTCGGGACGGCGCAAGTTGACTTGTTCAGTGGTGCCGTCGAGCGCCCCGTCGGTCACCGGGAGACCGAAGTCCACTTCAGTGGTCATACCCGGCCCGAGCATGCCCAGATACGTCGTCGACGGTGGCCCGGCCGGCGCGATTCCGGTGCGTGCGGCCAACTCGTAGAGTGCCCGCATCCCCTCGCGGATATCGTCGCCCGCATGGTCGCCGCGGACCGAGCGGCGCAGTTCGAGCACGGTGGTGGTGTTCGATTCGACGACCTCGACCCGGTATGACATCACTGACCTCAGGACCGGTGTGCGGTGTGGTCGAGTTCGGCGCGGGCGAGGCGATCTGCCCAAGCCTGCGCGCGCTCCAACTCACCCGGCGTGACCGGGCCGAGGATGCCGTCGACGAGAAAGTCCACCGGTCGGTCGACGAGCTCATACCCCAGGCGCCGCAACCGTTTTCCGGCACCACGTGCGGCCGATCCCGGTAGCCAGGAGGGTTTCGCGGCCTTGGTGGCGAAGGCGGCGGCCCGGGAGCCCGGCGGCACCGGCAGCGCCGCGTCGAGCCATTCCCGCATCCCGATATCGACCGCGACCGGCGCCTCGGTCCGGCTCGCCGCGTCGCGCCGCGTCCGAGTCCGGCTCATCCCGAGGGCGTGTGTCGGGGCACCGACCACAAGTAGATCCACCGTCGGCTCGGGGCGCTGGGCGGCGGCGGCCACATCCAACACCTCCACTTCGCCGTATTCGCCCAATGTCGCTGCGATGGCCTTGGCGATGGCGGCGGTGTTGCCGAACATCGACTCGTAGACGACCCGGATCCGCATCTCGGTCTCCTCTGCACTGCTACCTGCGGAAGCTCCTTCGACCTCGACGCTACGTTCGCCCAACGCCGCCGCACAGTGCCGAACCGCCGCATGCCGAGGGACCTTCGACCATCCTCTTCGCTGCGCAGAACGCGCCATGCTGGCCAGACGCAGGCGCGGCTACTTCCCCGGTCTGCGGCCATTCGACGGCTACGGCCGGATTCGGCCCTGTACCAATGTCCTCGCCGGTGTCACGGTCGGCGCCTACCTGGTGGTACGGCGGTGGCGTTGGCACCGCCGGCCCTTGGCGACGGCCCGGGTCGAAGCTGATCTGCGCGACGATCTCGACGCGGCCGGGCTGACCGCGCGGATCGGCACCGAGCCACCTCTACCCGACCTTGCCGACAGTGATTGCGGCGAGAAAGCGAGGTCGCTGGACCCGCGGTAGCGATGACCTTCGTCTCTGCCCGTGCACGGGCCGACGCGCGATGCTCGGATCAGGGCAAATGCCAGAGGAAGGTGATCGGCGATGTCGCAGGACTCGGCGTTCTCGGTGCGTGGTGCACGGTCACCACTGCCGCGGTGCGGGTTGCTGCGAATATGGAGTCCGAATCCGTTGCTGCGGCCTTCGGATCGGCTCGAGGCCGTGTTGCGGCTCATGGTCGCATTCGCCGTGCTCGTCGCGATCCCGGTCGCCGCAGCGCTGGGGACAGACGCCTACGCCGACGCCCGAACCCGCACCGAGGACACGGCGAAATCCGTTGTCAGCGCGGTGATCACGGCCGAGCCCGAGCGGACGCCTTCGCATCTGCTCGAGGCGCCTGTGCAGTGGATCCAGAACGGGCGACCCGGCACAGCGACGGTGCGGGTGTCACGCGATGCGGGCGCCGGTGATCGCGTAACCGTGTGGCTGGGGGCGACCGGCGCTCCGACGGCTGTACCACGGCGTCCCGGGACCGCCGCGATGACGGGAATCGGCGTCGGCGTCGTGGTGCTGAACGGCACCTGGGTCGTCGCATGGCTGCTGCTGCAGGGCAGCACCCGGGTGCTCGCGCGTCACCATCGGGCGCAATGGGACCGGCACTGGCAAAAGCTCGACCATCCGATCACAGACGACAGGCGATGAAGGGAACGAAGATGGGCAATTCCACAGCGGCGCAGATCATTGCGGCCGTCGACGGCTCGGCGAGTTCGTATGAGGCGGTTGCCTGGGCGGCGGTCGATGCCGTACTGCACCGCTGTCCGCTGCGCATCCTCACCTCGGTGGCGGTCCCTGACTTCGGCCCCGACCGAACTCTGAGCGAAGTGGATGTGGAGTGGCTGCGTCGCGACGGCGAGCGAATCATGGCCGAAGCGGCCAGTGTGGCACATCAGACCGTGCCGGGGGAGGAGTTGGAGCTTGCCACCGAGGTAATCTTCGCCTCGATCATTCCGACCCTGATCCGGCGCTCGGCGCAGGCCAGGATGCTGGTCGTCGGCAGCCGCGGCATCGGCGCGTTCCACCGCGGACTGCTCGGCTCGGTCAGCACCGCGCTCACCCATCACGCGCATTGCCCAGTCGCCGTGATTCATGGGAATTCGGCGATCGATCCGGTGTCGGCAAGCAAACCCGTCCTGGTCGGCGTCGACGGGTCACCGAATAGCGTGCCCGCCATCGAGCTCGCGTTCGAGGAGGCATCGCGCCGCAAGGTGGGCGTGACGGCGCTGCACACCTGGAGCGATGCCAGCGGCATCGATCTGCCGCATTCGGGCTGGGAGGCCGCGCGTGAGTCCGAGGAAGCGCTGCTGGCCGAGAACCTGGCAGGCTATCGCGACCGGTATGCGCAGGTACCGGTGCTGCGGATCCTGAAGCTCGACAGGCCCGTTCGAGCGCTGCTCGACGAGTCGGCGAATGCGCAGCTGCTTGTGGTCGGCAGCCACGGCCGCGGTGGGTTCGCGAGTATGGTCCTCGGCTCAACCAGCAATGCATTACTGCACACGGTGGAGTGCCCGATAATCGTCGTACGCAACAGCTGACCTGATTCCGCCGACGGCGCGAGGTCCACAGTCACCCGCCGCCGACTCGGGCCGGTGCGTCGGACACGGTAGCGGCTTCTTCGGCCTGGGTTCGCTCGGCGCGCTGTTTGATGCCGCCGCTCGGGTGATCCCGCCGGAACTCCCAGGCGGGCAGCGATATTGATTACGCGATAGCGTGGGGTCCAGGTCGTAGATGCGCCTCCACATACGGAACCGCGACGGTCCGCAGCGCGCTGTGTGGGTCGATCGTCGGATGCACATTGACCTCGAACACCACACCACCGCTTTCGGGTACGAGGTCGACGCCCGCGAACGGCAGCCCGAGCGCCTTGACCGCCGCCACCGCCAGCTGCGCCAGCCCGGCCGGGAGTTCATCGACCCGCAGCACGGTCGAGACCGCGCCCCGGCACTCGTTGCACGGTGCTTCCGGATCGGCCTGCACATGTTCGCAGGCACGCACGATCTGCCCGTCCAGAACGACGACGCGGAACTGATGTCGTCGTCCCATCGCATCGAAATTTCTTGCGTCCCTCGCGATCAGCCAACTCTGACCGGACTGCGCATAGTGACGAACGACCTCTCGCAACCGGGTGCGGGTGGTGATGTGAAAGACATCATCGCCGCCCATGCCGACATTCGGACGTGCCCAGACATCACCGCCGAGTCGATCGAATGCGGCCATTGCCCGAGCCTCGGTCGGGTGCTTCAGACTGAGTGTCGGCATGTGTGGAATGCCCTCGCGGACAAAGGTTTCCACCGTGAGATTCTTCTCGGTCGCGGCCCGCCACGGCCGGATATCGGTGCCGAGCGAGCGGACGCCGTGGCGACGCAGCACCCGCTGGAATCCCTCGAAATCCCGCCGCCTGGCTGGCGGGATCTCATAGATGATTACCACCGACGATGTGACGGAAAGGTTTTCAGCGGCGATCTCGAAGCGGAGTCCGTCAGCGTCGGCTCGTACCCGCCCGCCGCCACCGCGCATGAAGTGCCGAGCATCGAGTAGGACCGGTGCACGGCCGGTGCACATTTCGATCGCGGCGGACAAGACCGCGCGGCTGCCCTCCATCGAGCTGTGATCGGTCATCAAGACGAGCCCGCGAACCGCCATCTTTACTATGCAACCGCATCCCCATGTTCCAGGGCGCCGATATCCGTCACATCTGTCGAATTACCGCGGACCGTTTGCCTTGCGGGCCAGGGGTTTCAGCCCTCGGTTCAGATCGGCCGGAACGGAAAATATCGTCGCGTACGACGCCCTTCGGTCAGTCGGGCACGGGTGCGTCCTGGCTGCGGCGCGCGTCCGGTTCGACCACGCTGTCGCGGTGCGGCAGACGGTGGGCGGCGTGGGCCAACAGTTCGGCGATGCCTTCCCGGATGCCGTCGGCGATGACCTCGATATCGGGTGTGGTGTCGTAGTCGCCGGTGATGCCGAAGGCCAGGTTGTCGCCGTAGCTGAGGATGGCGATCGCGGTGCGCAGCCGCATCGCGATCGGTATGCACGGCAGCAGTTCCAGCACCTGGTTGCCCTGCATGGTCAGGGGTCGCCGTGGGCCGGGCACGTTGGTTGCCAGCGCTCCGACGCCGCGCTGGGGGAATCGCGCCGCGAGCCGGAGGGTCCAGGCGATGGGGGCGAACGGAAGCCGCCCGGCCAGCTCCAACATCGAATTCTCGGCCTGTGCCCCGCCCTTCGACTTGTGCTCCGTCATCCGGTCATGGATTGTGCCGAGTCGTTCGACCGGGTCGGCTATGTCGATCGGCAGGTGTGGCAACAGGACCGAGACCCGGTTGTCGAGTACATATTTCGCGTGCGCCGGGCGCATCGACACCGGCACCAGGACACGGAGTTTATCGCTGGTCGGGACCTCGCCGCGGCGCGTGAGCAGGGTCCGGTAGGCCGAGGCGACCGCGGCCAGCACGATATCGTTGACGGTCACGCCGAACGCCGCGCTGATATCGCGCACCTCGGCGAGCGAGGTGCGCACGGCGACGTAGCGGCGCTGGTGTCCGATGGGCCCGTTCAGCGAGGATTCGGCGGCCGGGCTGATGGCGGCCATCGCGATCGGAGCGAGGCTGCGCAGCGTGCTGACCACGAAGCGGGGTGCGTCGAGCGGCATCCGCAGGGTCTTGACCGTCCAGTCGAATAATCCGGCCGCAGTATCGTTCTCGTGATCCTGCTTCGGCGCGCGAGTGGGCGCCTTGTCGGCGGGCCGGTCGCAAAAGCCCTCGAACAGCGAGATGCCCGAGACCCCGTCGACGAGGCTGTGGTGTGCGCGCACGATCAGCGCCCAGCGGTTGTCGGCTAGATGTTCGACGACGGTGCACTGCCAGAGCGGATGGTCACGGTCGAGCCGCTCCGCGAGTTCGGTCGCGATCAGCTCGAACAGCGTCGCCTCATCGCTCGGTTCGGGCAACGCGGTCCATCGGATATGGCGCGCCACATCGAAATTCGGATCGTCCTCCCATACCGGTGCGACGAGGTCCAAGGGGGCGCGGCGGATCCGCTGGCGCAGCCGGGTGTTGTCAGCGAGCCGCTCAGCCAGCGCTTCGGTGAATTCGGCTCGCTTCGGTGCGGTGCCGGAAATGATGGCGACCGCACCGATACCGAGGCTGATATGCCGGTCGGAATCCTCGAGTTCCATAAATCCCGAATCCAGCAGATGTAGTTCGGTCATGCCGACCACCTCGAGCGGCAGCCGCCAACCGTCACAGTGGTCGTCTGAGAAACTGCCTCTACACCTCGATTGTTGCGACATCCCGGCCGCTCGTAGCAGATGCGAAGGTAACTCCCCGAGGTGACCGTCGTCATGAATCCTGGCCGACCAGGTTGTTCATCCCGCGCCATTTCGAGTCCGAGCCGCGGTCCCACGCGTCAGCCGCGGCAGTAGCCGAACGGTGGTCCTCTTGCCCGCGCCTTGGGGGGCCCAGATAACCGACGACGACTCCGGCCGGGACCTCGAGGTCAGGTCCAGCAGCGCCGACTTATCGCGGTAACTTGGTCGACCCTGCGGTTCGGATGGTCGATGCCACCGTCGCCGCACGGCGGATGGGTCGGGCCATGGACCGAATGCGATCGCCACAAGGTGCTGGTGGCTGCTCGGGATCGGGCAGGCGCACGACATCGGTGTGCCGGACGTCTACTGCTGTGCAATGTCGCTGCGACGCAACAGCCAGCGCCGGATTTCGTCCGCACCCCAGATGATCACCGGGAAGGGCGCCGCGAAGGCGAGCATGTCCGGGGTGAGCGCTGCCGTGCCGAGTAGGTGCTGAACCGGCGGAAAATAGACGATAACGGCCGCAAGCGCGAGCTCGAACGCGACACCCCACAACAAGATTGGGTTGGACAGCACGCCGATCGAGCGCAGCGACGCCCGTTCGGTGCGGGCCGCGAACGCGGTGCCGATCTGGCCGGCGACGAGGCCGAAGAAGGTCATCGTGGTGGCCTGCAGGTAGGCGTGGTGCAGTGGCGTACCGGGACCGGTGGGATCGCCCGGATGCCATCCCGCGCCCAGCAGCACATAGAAGAGAACGGTACGAGTTCCCGATGGATCCGTCTGCTGGCGATGGTCCCCGATCCGTGGGCCGAAGGGCGCTAGGACGGCGCCGACCGGCCAGCTCGCGCTGGAACCGAGGTGCCCGGCGATCATCACCGCACAATGCTGTCCATCGAATCGCTCCACGAGCGTCAGCAGTTCCGGGGCTGTGCGACCAAAGCCGCCCACGGACAGGACTTAAGACCGCATCGCGGCCCGGCCGACCGCGTGCATCGTGGAGCCAGGAGATGATTATTGAGGAGCGACATGAGCAACTACGGTGCGACGGTCCGGGACGAGCTGCGTACTCCCACCCGCGAGTTGCGGCGTGCGCTCCCGCAGGTGTACGCCGGTTACAAGCAATTGCACGATGCGGCGCTCGCCGCCGGCGAGTTGGATACCAAGACCAAAGAGCTGATCGCCCTTGCCATCGCGGTAAGCAAGGAATGCGACGGCTGCATCGCCGCGCACGCGCACGCCGCGGTTCTACGCGGCGCGACCCCGACGGAGGCGGCCGAGGCCATTGGTGTCAGCTTCCTGATGAACGGCGGCCCCGCAACCGTCTATGGCGCACGCGCCTACGCGGCGTTTACCGAGTTCTACAGCGAACGCACGAACTAGGGCGCTGTCGCATCCGCCGAAGATTTGTGATCGAGGTCGATATCGACGCCGAACTCGCCCAGCTCGGCCCGACTGCGCGGGGCGGCGAGCCACCCGGTGCGCTGTCGTCTTGTCGCGATATCACCTGAACAGCAATAGAATTCGGCTCAGCGGAAGGCGTTTTGCGTGTCCGAAGACCACAGCTTGTACGCACGGCTGACCGCCACGACGGCCCCGGCTTCGGTGATCTGGATCCGCCTCTATGTGGGCGCGGTGTTCTTCTTCGAAGGCATCCAAAAGTTCCTCTTCCCCGACGAACTCGGGACCGGCCGTTTCGACAAGGCCGGTATCCCGGCACCGGGGTTCTTCGGCCCCCTCGATGGGGTGTTCGAAATCGTGTGCGGCGCATTGATTCTGGCCGGTCTGCTGATTCGGCTGGCGACGGTGCCGATGATCGTGGACATGCTCGGTGCTCTGCTGATCACCAAACTGCCGATCCTGTGGGGTGATGCGCCGCTGTTCTCCGGGAAGTCGGGCTGGTGGGATTTCATCCACGAGGCTCGCGTGGACCTCGCTCAACTGTGCGGCAGCGCGTTCCTGCTGATCGTCGGCGCGGGGGCGTGGTCGGTGGATGCGCGGCCGACGCGTGGTGATCGGTGAAGAGGTCACCGGGCCATCGAGTTGTGGCCTTGGCCTCTTTGGCGCCATCGTCGGCGAGTACGACCGTAGCGGCACAGATGTTGGCGTCGAGGATAAGGAAACCGCAATGGCTGGGAGTCCCGATGCTGACAGCGTGCGGGCCGCGTTGGCGCTGGCCTTGCGTGCGCCGTCGGTGCGGGTGGAAGAGGCGCCGGTCTGGGGGAGCTGACCGATGCGCGGCGGCCCGTGCCCGCAGTGTGCGTCGTGCTGCGCTCGGGCTATCTGGAAGCCATGCGCCGCAGCGGGGTGGCTGACGATCTGGCCGTGGAGCATCGTGCCGCACTGGGCGCCGTCGGTGACCAGGCCGAACTCACCCAGCACTGAGATCAGCTGCGGGCGCTGGTAGCCAGGGCGGGCATGCCCGAGGACCTCGAAGAACAGATAGTGCACGCCTACGACGGACTCGGCAGCGAGGCGGGTCTCGCGCTGGTCGCGGTTCGTTCCTCGGCCACCGGGGAGGACAGCGTCTCCGGCTTCGTTCGCCGGGATGAATGTGACAGCGACAAACGTGAGCGGCGCTGCGGATGGCGGCGAGCAGTACGAGCCGGTGGAGGACAACCCGATGATCGGATATCGGGGCTGCGTCCGCTACAACCGCGAGCCGGAGATGTTCGCGCTCGAGTTGGCCGCGCTCGCCCGGGTGCGCGAGCAGAACCCGAACGTGCACTTGATGATTCCGTTTGTGCGCACCCGCTGGGAACTGGAGGCATGCCTCGAGCTCGTCGACGCCGGCCCGCTCGGACGGGCCCGCGGTTTGCATCGCTGGGTAATGGGCGAGGTGCCCTCGGTCGTGCACTGGCTACCCGAATACATCGGCCTCGGCATCGACGGCGTCTCCATCGGCAGCAACGACCTCACCCAGCTCGTCCTCGGCGTGGACCGTGACTCGCAGTTGTGCGCGGAGGTTTTCGACGAGGCCGATCCGGCCGTGCTGGCCGCGATCGAACAGATCGTGCAGACCGCCCCTGCCCACGGCATCACCTGCTCGCTGTGCGGATCGCCTCGGCCAGAGCCGTTGAAGGACATCCTTGCTCGTCAAAACCAAACCCTTTGGAGAGCAAGGAAACCGATGTGCCGGCCGCGAGCGACGACCCACACCTGCGCCCGCCCGCGCACCGCTACCCCTACGTGTGACCCACCCCCGAGGAAGTGGGCTTCTATGGGGGTGTCGGTGAACCGCTGTCCGCCACAGTTGCCCACGCTGTCCGGCCCGCACATGCCGCATCAAAATTGGCCGATACCAACATCTTCCGTGTGATCGTGGTGTCAAATTGCCATTGATCGGCGGTGTTGTTTGTAACCAGTCAGGAGTGCCCGCGTGCCACGTGAAATCGATTCGGCTGTCTTCCCGCATCTGGAGGCGGATTTGGACCGCGTCCGTGACGTTCTCGGACCCGTTCGACTGGAGGGCAGGCCCGAACTGGCCGCACTCACAGACGCAGGGCCCGACACCTCACGCCGCCTTGTGCGCCCCACTTTGACCTTATTGTCGTACTACCTACTCACCGATCCCGCGGTCCCAGCCGAGGACCGGGTGGTGCGCGCCGCTGCTGCCGTCGAGTTGCTGCATGTGGGCTCGCTCTACCACGACGACGTCGTCGATCACGCGTATGAGCGTCGAGGCCGTCCCAGTGCGAACGTGGTGTGGGGTTCGCATATGGCCGTATTGGGTGGGGACTCGGTGATGCTCACGAGTGTGCGGATGCTGGCCGAAGTCGGCGGTCGCGAAGTTCTCGCGGGGGCGATCGCGGGGGAGCAGATGTGCGCGGGCATGGTGATCGAGGCCGCCGACCTCTACGTGGCCTCGCGCAGCGAACAGTCCTACCTGGACGCGATCGATGGCAAAACGGCGGCGGTGCTTTCGCTGGCATGCCGGGTGGGCGCGATGCAGGCCGGCCGTCACGAGCAGGAGGAAGAGGCGTTGGCCCAGTTCGGTCGACACTTCGGACTGGCCTACCAGCTGTACGACGACATCCTCGACCTGACCTCGACCGCCGAAGAGATGGGCAAGCCCGTCAACGCGGATCTGCCCGAAGGGATCTACACCCTTCCCGTGATCCGCGCGGCTGCCCGCGACGGGGACCTGGCCCACCTGCTGCGCAGAGCGATGACGGGTGAGCAAGTCGCACGTGCCCGTGAACTCGTCGTCGCCTCCGGCGCCGTGGACGAAGCACAGGCGATGGCCGATGAATTCATGGACCAGGCTGCCGGTCAGCTCGCCGCTGTGCCTGTAGACCCGCGAGCCCGCCACGCGATGACCGCCTACGCCCGGTCCATACTCGACCGGCGAACTCCGGGGCCCGTGGCCTCCCGGCAGTCGACGCAGCCACCCCGAGCTCACGGCGCTGGGCTCCCGCCGCGGGTCGCGCAATGGTTGCGGAGCTGGCTGCTGGACACCGGCCTTGCGGTCTCTCCTGCCGAGGCCGACTACCACCGGTGGACGGGAGCGATCCGGATCCCGGCACAAACTTTGTCCCCAGCAGCCGACGCGGGCGTTGAACAGACCGCCTACGGCATGGCGGTGCTGGTTCTTGCGTGGGATGACCTCTTCGAGGATCCGCAGTTGAGGGACCCGGAAGCCGTGACCGCGCTGAGGCGGGGCATGGTGGCGATGCTGCGTCAGGACCCGCAGACGCCGTGGCGGCCCGGCGCGATCGCGACGGCGTGGGCGAGTTTGTGGCCGCGCCTGCGCGAGGGCCGGACCACCCGCTGGCAGGAGCGGTTCCTCGACAGCATCGAGGAGTGGTTCGAAGCCGCCGAACGCGAAGCGCACCATCGCATCAATGGCTACATCCCCTCCGTGGCCGACTATCTGCCGCTGCGGATGTCGACCAGCGGAATCGAAACCGCCCTCGCCTGCATGGAGGTGTACCAGGACCGGGAACTGCCGTCGAAGCTGCGCAACCACCCCGTGATCCGCCGTCTCGAGGAACTCGCTTTCTGGGTGACCTTCGTGGAGAACGACCTGGTGGGGTTGGACCAGGACGAGGCCGACCAAATCCCCTACAACCTGGTGCGGGCGGTGCGTCACGAGACCGGCTGCACCCGCCGCGAAGCCGTGGAGCAGGTGCAGCGCCAGGTGGCCGAGCATCGCGCCCAGCTCGAAGCGCTGATCCGCTACGTCCCCGCGCTCCTGCGCGTGCTTCCCGGCCTGTCGGGCCGGGGGAAGGACTACGCGGAGATGTACGTGAACATAACGAGCGTGGGGCTCTGGGGGCGTGAGAGCGATCGGTACGAGCAAACTTCCGCTTCGGCAGCGCCGGACTTGGAACGTTTGCGGCGTGAGATCTACCTCCCGGCCGCCGAACCGGCTCCTACTGCGCCGTAAGCCGCCGCAGCCGGCAGAGCATGTGTCCCGCGCTATCCACCGTGGTGGTCGCGCGGGACACCCGCCGACTGTCTGGACCTCGTCGATCCGGGACGGCGGATCCACATCGTGGGTCGAAGGGACGAGCGGGTGCGCAGATGGAAAGCGACCAGTCCGAGCAAGGCGCTCACAATGAACCAGGCCAGTTGCATAGCGAAACCCGCGAATGGCGTGGTGTCGGAGAAACTGGCCGCGGTCGAAGCCTGCATGGCACCGTAGGAGGGCAGCCAGCGGACGAATTCGCTGTCCGCCCCGGCGCTGGCGATGGGGTTCTGCACGGCCATGTCGAAGCAGCTGATCATCGCGATGGCGAACATGCCCTCCACGTCGCGGCGCAGCAGCGCGCCGAGGGCGACACCCAGCGCCCCGTAGGTCATCGCCGCGCCGAAAAGTGCCGCCGCGAGCAGGACAGGCTGCCGAGGCGACCAATAGCAGCAGATGACAGCGGTGGCGTATGCGCTGACCGCCACCGAGGCCACCACCAGGCACGCGATTTTCGCCAGACCCAGCGCGACCCGGGGATACCCGGCCATCGACAGTCGCCGGTCGAATGCTCCGCTGCTGAAAGTCGCCGCGAACATCATGAACCCGATGATCAGGGAGACCGCCATCAGGGCGCCGCTGATCTGAGCGAGCTCATTGCCGTTGGCGCGCAACACCAGACCGGTGTCTCGGAGCCGGAACGGTACCTCGATGTCGGTGACGGCCACACGCACCAGAGTGATCAATATGGGGAGGAAGACAGCCACCAACAGCATGGCGAACCGGTTACGAGCATGCTCGATGAGGCCGTAGCGCGTGGCGATCACGAACAGTCGCACGCCTTCGCTCATCCGGCCTGCTCCTGTCTGCCTTGTAGGACGCCGTCGTGCAACTGCCACACCTGATCCAGCTTGTCGGTGTCGTGGGCCAGATGGGAGACGACCAGAACCGACCGGCCGGTGTCACGGAAGTCGGCGACCAGATCCCAGAAACGTAGGTAGGTCTCCCAGTCGAAACCCTGGTACGGCTCGTCGAGCAGCAGAACCTGCGGATCATGCATCACCGCTAGCGTCAGATTGAGCTTCTGTCGCGTGCCGCCGCTCAGCGTCGCGACCCGCTCATCGGCATAGTCGGAAAAACGCAAGATCTCCATGGTCTCCTCGGCCCGCCGCAAGTCCGGGACCGCATAGGCTGCGGCGAAGAAGTCCAGGTGCTGGCGAACCGTGAACGCCTCGTTCAGGATCACCTGCTGGGGGCAGTATCCGAACCGCCCACTGTGCCGGACCACCCCTCGGTTCGGTCGCAGCGCTCCGGAGAGGACCTTCAACAATGTCGACTTGCCCACTCCGTTCTCACCGACGATGCCCACGAGCGCCCCGGCGGGCAACACGAGGTCGACACCACGCAGCACCGACCGCCTGCCGTATGAATGGTGGAGGTCCTGCACTTCCATCAAACGCCCCTTACTTGCCGCCGACATAGTGGCCGCCAACCGTCCGAATGCTACCAACCAACGACGAAAACCCGTGCCAGGACGGCTGATTCGCGGTACGCACGCCTCCGGCAGTTCGGCTGGCAGGTCACGATGGCCGCACTGCCGGGGTGCCCGATCTCGCGTAACCAGGCAGGGCTTTTGTCGAGGCACCCATACGACGAGAACCGACCATCAGACGCA
>NZ_JBITMA010000016.1:0-175362 GCF_044465765.1 Nocardia sp. NPDC049526
AAGACAACCGGATCATCGACCCGCGCGACAACCCGGCCGCGCGGCTGACCAAACCCCGGCGCACGCGATCCAATCGGCGTGCACTGCCCGAAGACATCCTCACCGAGATCAACCGCGTCGCCGCCACCACCGGCAACGACCCCGAGCTCGACACCCTGCTGCTGCGCCTGCACACCGAAACCGCCTGCCGCCGAGGCGGTGCCCTGGCCTTGCGTCCCCAAGATCTCGATCCCGTGCAGTCGGTGATCCTCCTACGAGAAAAGGGCGGCACCGAAGTGTGGCAGCCGGTCTCCCCCACGCTGAGTTGTCAAGTTGGCGACTCAAGACGTCGATGCCCCGGAGTCACCGACAGCGGATAGCGCACCAGGGGGAAACACGCAGTCATCCAGCTGGATCAACGCCCTCAGCAGGAAACAGTTAAGCCGCATAGAGGACTCCTCGATCCGGGCACTGATCCAAGCCCGGGCCATGTTGTTCAGTCCGAGAATTCGTGAGGATGGCGAGCCCAATTCCTCGACCGGCGCCGGTGACCAATGCAGGCGTCATCGCTTCCTCCTTTTATACGAAGCGTATAGCGATAAGGCCGAAAATGTATGTCAACGGATTACACTCGAGGTATGACGACCAAGACGTACGGCCAGATGTGCTCGATCGCTCGCTCGCTCGACATCCTCGGTGAACGCTGGAGCCTGTTGGTGATCCGTGAACTCCTGCTGGGGCCAAAGCGCTTCAAGAGCCTGCTTGCCGAACTCCCCGGTATCGGAGGCAATCGGCTCTCCGATCGTCTCAAAGGGCTCGAGGAAGCAGGGATCGTCCGCCGGACCACGCTGCCCGCTCCGGCCGCGGTGCCCGCTTATGTATTGACCGATTTGGGCGAGCGGCTGCGCGAGCCGCTTATCGCCTTGGGCCTGTGGGGGCTCGACCTGCCGGCCGATGAACGCATCGACCCCCAGACCACGCGAGCGGAACTCATCGCAATGGCCCTCACGGGTACCCAAACAAAGCTCTTGGACCCGGCTCGTCGAGATGACTTCGAATTCCAGGTCGGCGACGAGCTTTTCCATCTGCAGTTGCGGGACGGTCGATTTTTGGCCCGGTCCGGTCCGTCCCCGAGTACCCCGATCGTGAGTATTTCCTGCGATCTGCAGACGTTCATTGAACTCGCACGCCGCACGCTCACGCCGTCCCAAGCGGTCAAGGACGGACGGGTATCGATCCTGAGCGGTTCGCGCACTGCCTTCATCGAGCTGTACCGCGCCCTGGTCTATGTCCCCGACGCGCGCGTCGCCACTCTCCGCTAGGTGTGACCGAAGGCATATACGTAACGGTGGCAGTCACTATACGAATCGTATAGCGTTGGGGATCTCGCTACTTGCCGGGCGTCAGCAACGGCTTGCCACGCGAGTCCTCATCTGGAAAGGAACGCGGTCACGTTGACATCTCTCGACGGAGCCGTCCTACTGATCACCGGTGCCAATGGCGGGATCGGCCGTGAATTCGTGTCGCAAGCGCTCAGCCGGGGCGCTTCGAAGGTCTACGCCACGGCACGCGTTCCCCGGGCCTGGGACGACGAACGAATCGTCCCTCTACAACTCGACGTGAATGATCCCGAATCAGTATCGGCGGCCGTCGAGGCTGCGGCGGACCTGACAATGCTGATCAACAACGCTGGCATCCTGCACACATCGCCGAGCCTCTTGGAGACTCCCGTCGGACAGCTGCGTGAAGTGATGGAAACGAACTTCTTCGGTCCGGTTCTGCTGTCTCAGGCATTCGCTCCCGTGCTGACGGCTCATGCGGAATCGGCGCTCGTGAACGTGCATTCGGTCGCGAGTTGGTACGCACTTGGCGGTATCTACAGCGCGTCAAAGGCGGCGCTGTGGTCAGCCACCAACTCGCTGCGACTGGAACTCGACGAGCGCGGCGTTCAGGTCGTCGGTGTGCACGTCGGTTTTGTCGACACCCCGATGGCAGCGGCAGCCAACGCCTCGGGCGAAATCATGGCGCCACAAGACCTCGTTCGCAAGGTATTCGACGCTGTCGAGGCGGACGAGTATGAAGTGATCGCCGACGAATTCAGCGCAAACGTGAAAGCGGGCCTGAGCGCCCCAATCGAAGCTTGTACCCCCAACTCGCGGGCGGCCCAAAGCCGTAAGCAGAGCTCTGGCCGAGGCCAGCTCGACGCCCCTCCCCGGAAGCCCACTGCGCTCGCTAGCGAGCACCACCACTAAGGAGATTGTCCATGCGTGCGTTTCAAGTGACCAAATACAAGCAACCCATCAGGCTGACCGAGGTCCCCGAGCCATCCCTCGGCCCGAATGACGTCCTCGTCAAGGTCGAGGCGGCGGGCCTCAACCAGTTCGACGAGAAGATCCGCACGGGCGAGTTCAAGGCGCTCGTTCCCGATCGCCCTCCCTTCACCCTCGGCAACGATGTCGCGGGCACCGTGGTGGCCGTCGGTCGTAACGTCACCTCGTACGCCGTGGGCGACGAGATCTGGTCACGTCCACGCGTCAGTCGCATGGGCACGTTCGCCGAGCGAGTGGCCATCGACCAGGCTGACGTGTCCCACCGACCCACCAGCATCTCGATGGAGGAAGCAGGAGGGCTACCCCTCGTCGCTCTGACAGCCTGGCAAGCACTCGTCGAGATCGGACACCTGCAAGCGGGCCAGAAAGTCCTCATCCACGCCGGCACAGGCGGCGTGGGCACCGTCGCGATCCAACTCGCCAAGCACCTGGGGGCGACCGTAGCCACCACAGTCAGCGGCTCCAACGTTGAGTTCGCGCGCGAGCTCGGCGCCGATGTCGTGGTGGACTACCGAACCCAGCGGTTCGAGGACCTCCTCAAGGACTACGACCTGGTTGTCGATGGCGTCGGGACCGAGAGCGTGCTGAGGTCGGTGAGCGTGGTGAAGCCCGGCGGCAAGGTCATCGGAATCGCCGGACCGCCGACTCCGGCTTTCGCCTCCGCCGTCGACCTCAACGCCGTGCTGCGCCTGGTGTTCTGGGTCCTCAGCGCGAAGGTGCGCCGAGCCGCGAAGCGCCGCGGCGTGACCTATGACTTCCTCTACATGCACGCCAGCGGTGAACAGTTGGCCCAGTTGGCCGAACTCGTAGATGCGGGAATCATCCGACCGGTCGTGGGCGCCTCGATCCCCTTCACCGAACTGCCCAACGCCCTCGGGAGGATCGGCACCGACGGCACCCGCGGCAAAACCGTCATGACCATGACCTCCTGAGCCGGCCCGACCCGACAGACCACGCGGATTCGCAAGCCGAGACCAAGGACCAAGGACCCGACGATGACCAGCAGTCACCCGATCACGTCCTATGCCCAGGCGCCGACCAGCACGACCACCGCCGAGGGCATCACCTACGCATATCGTGAGCTCGGCCCACGCGGCGGCATACCCGTCATCATGTTCGTCCACCTGGCGGGCACCCTCGACAACTGGGACCCGCGCATCGTCGACGCCATCGCTGCCTACCACACGTGATCACCTTCGACCAGCCCGGCGTTGGCGCGTCGACCGGCAAGGTGCCGCGCACTCTCGAGGAAGCCGCGGACGATGCCTACACCTTCATCACCGCGCTCGGATTCACCGACATCGACGCCTTCTCGTTCTCGATGGGAGGCATGATCCTGCAGGACCTGGTCATCAAGCATCCCGGCCTGGTCCGCAAGCTCGTGCTCACGGGCACAGGACCCCGCGGCGGCAAGGACATCGACAAGGTGGTGGCGACCACCTACTACGACATCCTCCGCTCGGCGCCCACCCGTTCCGATGTCAAAGAGTTCCTCTTCTTCAACCGCGACGCGACTGGCAAGCGCGCCGCCAAGGAATTCATCGCACGGTTGCGGGAACGAAGCGCCGATCGCGACCGGGACATCGCTCTACTGAGCTTCCACCGCCAGCTGATGACCATCAAGCGATTCGGCCACTCGACACCGTCCGACCTGTCGGTCATCAATCAGCCGACCTTGATCGCCAACGGCGACAACGATCGCATGGTGCCATCAGCGCTGTCCGAGGACCTGCACCGACGCATCGCCGGATCGAAGCTGGTCATGTACCCGAATTCGGGCCACGGCGGCATCTTTCAGTACCACGAAGAGTTCGTGCCGCTGGCCGTCAAGTTCCTCGGCAGCGGCGAGAAGGACTAGGCCTGAGCACCGACATGTCGTAGGCGGCAACGAGCGGCGGGGCTCTTGTGATCTTGGCGCTCATCCACGCTCATTGCAGGTCTCACTAAACGGGACGGAATGTCCGTTGCAGCCACAGCCTGGGGTATGTCGACCGTTGCGATGAGAATCGCAAGAACCCTCGTCCATTAGTTTGACGGCATATCCGGGTTAGTACCGAAGGACACCAGGTCGGAGTCCATGTCGCTTACCGTTCAGCGAGTCGATGCACCCGTGTCGGTGTCTACGACGGGTTGTGCCTTCAAAGTGGCGAGGCAGTTCGTTGAGACCCTCGGTGTCCGGGTCGTCGGCATGATGCATTATGCGGACAACGCGTTCGGAACAATTTGCATGGGCTGGGACGGAGAGCTGGGCGGCACCGATGTGGCACGTGGTCGGCGCCTTGATCTCACGGGTCTCGGAAAAGAACTCGTCAGCGAACTCGAATCCCGCACGATGCTGATCGACCTCGCCCACGCCGACACGGCCACCATCCAGGACGTCTGCATGCGAGCCCGTCGCCCTGTTCTGTGTTAACACACCGGCGCAGCGGCGATACACGACTTCCCGCGCTACCTGCCAGACCACGACCTGCAGGCAATTGCCGCCACCGGCGGCATCATTGGACTGTGGCCCTACCGTGACGAGAACCGAGCGATGTCGACGATCGACGATTTCGCCCGCCACGCCGAACGCATCGCCGACGTCGTCGGCATCGATCACATCTGCCTCGGCACCGACACCAACGGGGTGCCCCGCCGCATCCATGGCTTCGACGGCCCGCAAGACATTCCGAAACTATTCGACGCGCTAATCTCTGGCCGGATTCAACCCGACCGATATCAACCAAATCGCTGGAGACAACATCGCCCGACTTCTCCTGACCCCAGCATGATCAGAACATCGGAGGACTTTCTTCGGCGCGATCGAGGTCGACATCGATGCCGAACTCGCCGCACTCGGGCCGACCGGATACCGGCCGCTCCGCATCCGCGACACTCTCTTCTGACCTCGACCTCGTCCACCCGGACTTCGTAGTCGATGCTGATCTTCTCGACTTCGTCCCCTCGGAGCAGTTTCGGGGCTGGAGCCGGAGAAGCGCAGGAACACTCCGCGACGGACATCAGGCTGGAGAAACCGACGAATCTGGAGGGGCCTGTGCGTCAGTCGGCGAGAAAGGCGACCGCGATCGGGGCGAACTTGTCGTGGAACTGGAAGATTCCGCCGTGCCCGGAGCCGGGGTAGATGATCAGGTCCGATCCGGGGATTCGGCGGTGGAGGTCCTCGGAGAGCTGCGATGGCACCATGCGGTCGTGGTCGCCGTTGGCGATCAGGGTGGGTTGGCTCAGCTGTGACAGGTCTGCTGGTGCCGAACGGCCCCATCGCTTGATCGCTTTGAGCTGGGTCCGCAATGTCGTCACGTGCACCGGTACGTCTCGATCGTCGGTCCGTTCCTGGAGGCGTTCGATGAATGCGCGACCGGCCCGCTTGCCTTCGGTGTCGCGGTTGAAGAAGAGGTACTCCTTGGGGTCCGAGCGTGTCAGTGCGGCCCGCGTGATGTCGAAGTACGTGGTGTAGGCGACCTTGTCGATGCCCTTACCGCCAGCCGGGCCGGTGCCGGTGAGGATGAGCTTCCGTACCAGTTCCGGGCGCTGGATGACCAGGGCCTGTGCGACCATGCCGCCGAGGGAGAAGGAGAAGATGTCGACCTGCTCGAAACCCAGCGCCTGGATAAACGTGGCCGCGTCGTCGGCCATGGCCTCGACGGTGTCGGAGACCGAACCAGTCGAAGCGCCGACCCCGCGATTGTCGAAGGCGATCACGTGGCGACCGGCTGCGATCGGGTCGATGATTCGGGGGTCCCAATTGTCGAGGTTCCCCGCGAGGTGAACAAAGAATACGACGGGGATACCACCGCGGGGGCCGAGTTCACGGTAGGCGAAGGTGATCCCACCCGCCTCGATTGTCCGCGTGGGCGCGTCCTGGTAGGACTTCACGATGCCATTCGGACGCTGGTCGGAATTCATGGCTGGGCCTCCAGTTGTGGTTGGCGAGTCGGGTGGGTGTCGGCGGCGGCCAGAAACTTCAGCGCTTCGGGGACGAACGCGCGGTGGTGCTGGAACACCCCGCCGTGGCCTGAGTTGGGATAAATCTGCAGCGACGCGTCGGGCAAGCGACGCGCCATGTCGGCCGAGTGCTCGCTGGCGACCATCAGGTCGTGATCGCCGTTGGCGACGAAGACCGGGACCGTGATCGTCGAGAGGTCGTCGGGAGCGTGCAGCCCCGCGCTGGTGATCGCACGCAGCTGGGCGATCCGGGCCCGAAGCGAGATCGGCTTGTCGCGGCCGCGGGTGCGCTCGGCCAGCCGGTCGAAGTACTCGGTCGCGGCCTTCTTGCCTTCCGTATCACGCGGGAAGAACAGATAGTGCCGGGGGTCCTTGCGTGTCAGGAACCCCTTGAGATAGGCGGCGCCGACGATGAAGGGCATCTTGGCGATGCCGCCGCCGCCGCGCGGCCCGGTCCCGGCCAGGATCATGCAACGCACGAGGTCCGGAGCCTGCAGAGCGATCATCTGCGCGACCGCCCCGCCGAGAGAGAAGCCGAACAGATCGACCTTATCGTAGCCGAGCGCGCGAATGAACGCGATCGCGTCTACGCCCATCTGTTCGATATCGGAGGGCACCGACGACCCGGTCGCGCCCACTCCTCGGTTGTCGAAGGCTATGACGCGGTGGTGCGCGGCGATGCCGTCGATGACCCGCGGGTCCCAGTCGTCGAGGACGGCGGTGAAGTGGTGCAGGAACACGACCGGCACCGCGGACTGCGCCCCGAGCTCCCGGTAGGCGAAGGTGACACCGTCGGCGTCGACGGTCTGTGTCGGTACGTCTTTCCAGGTGGGCATGATGGCGTCCCTTCTGCATGAGTTCGTTCATTGAATTACGGTCATACTATTATGATCGTAATGTAATGTCGAGAGGGACACTGAACCCGAACGGAGCACCGCCCATGGTCAGGTACGCCGCTGATCACAAGGACGCGACGCGACGACGGCTGATCGATGCCGCCGCACGCAGGTTCAAGCGCGACGGTCTCGACGGATCGGGCATCGCGTCCCTGGTCGCAGACGCCGGGTTGACCAACGGCGCGTTCTACGGGCACTTCACCTCGAAGGGCGATCTCGTCGCGAGCGTCGTCGCAGATCAGCTCGCGGCCCAGCGCGCGATGATCGAGGCGATGCCCGACGGGCCCGATGGGTTGGAGCGCTTCATTCGCGAGTACCTGTCCCCGGCCCACCGCGATGACCGAGAAAACGGGTGCCCGTCGGCGGCGCTGCTGGACGAGATCAGCCGCTGCGACATACAGATCCGTGACGCCTACACCACCGGCATGCGATCCATCCTCACCCTCATCGCACACCGCCTGGACCCCGACGACCCCGAGGCTTCCTACGATCGAGCGACAGGGCTGTTCACCGCACTGATCTGCACCTTGCAGCTCGCCCGTGCGCTCACCGATCGCGAACTCTCCGATCGCGTCCTCGCCGCCGGCCTCACCAACGCCCTGGCCCTGGCCCAGCCGCCGACAACCCCCTCGGGCTCACCACGACAGTAAGGACGGAAGCACCGATGAAGGCATTCGTGGTCGACCACTACGGCGAGGACGGACTCGCGCCCGCCGACATCCCCACCCCGACACCGGGCCGCAACGACGTCCTCGTCGACATCCGCGCGGCGAGCATCAACCCGCTGGACAAGATGGTGCGCAACGGCGAATTCAAACAACTCCTCCAACCCATTTCCGTTTCAGGACGACCAATCTTGGGACTGTCAGATGGACTATCTGGCAGTATGCCCGGCTACGGGATGCCGCGAGTAGCGCTGCAGCCGAGTCGGGTTCACGAGCTACGGAGGTTCGCCGACACCTGATCGATCACAGCCGGATGCATCGGTGTGTCGGAAAATCGACACGCAGACGGTGTCGACAACCTGTAGGTCGGCTCGGACTTCGACGGAAGGACCCCAACGCGTCGACTGCGCGGTCGGCGCGGGGCGCGGATCGTCGGGAGGCGATCGCGGGTGCCGATCTCACCAACAAAGTCGGAGCCAGTGAATATTCAGCAAATGCCCCGACTGTCCTTTTGCTCACCCGACCTGGCGCATCGCCAGATATCTGGCGCAAAGCTCCTGCGCGTCGCCGCCCCAGCACTCCCCCTGGCCAACATGGTCGTCTCCAACGTGCCCGGACCGCAGATGCCATTGTAAGCCGAAGGAATTCGGACGGCCGGCAACTACCCATCTCCGCCCTCACCGACCTATCACGCCCGCCCGCTCAATATCACCGTCATGTCCTACAACGGCCAGTTGAGGGTGAATTCGTTGCTGACCGGGCCGGAGCGGGACAGTCGCGCGTCGAGGTAGATGTCGATCAAGCCATCGCGGTCGTCCCAGGCGGTGGCTCCGAGTACCATGTGGCCGTTCACGCATGCCGAGCGGATACTCATTGCGGCGGTTTGCATGGGAACGGCGCAATAAAGCCTCAGCCGCGCCATCGCACATGCCAGACACCGCACGATTTCCGGCAAGGCTCCCATCGGGGGCCGAGCAGGCTGCACAGCGTGGTCGGCGGAGTCGAACGCGACGTCGGCCGCGAGTAGTTTGGCGATATTGCTGTCGGCCGCCGCACTATCGTCGTCGAGGCCCGAGTCGATCCGGGCGGCGGTGCGATAGATGACCATCTGGACGGCTGTGAGGCGTGCGTGCAAGGCCGCGAGTGGATGGGCAATCGTGTCCGGGGACGAGTTCAAAGGCGGTGTTGGCGGTCACAGCTACGTCCATCAGTGATCCTGCACTCTCGAAGTGATCTACCTCGACTTCGACATCCTCACCAGCACCGACACCATCCCCGACGCCTGGAACATCGCCACCCACCTACCAGACGCACCCACCGTCTAGCTCAATAGTCGCCCAGCCGCAGCAGCGCATAGCTACCGTTTCCCGCAGGTCGACCTCAGTGGCTAAACACCGAGGTCAACCCGCCCCGAGTCGCCCCCGGGCCTTCTGGTCAGCTGCTACACGAACCGGGAATTGTTTGCGCCGCCCTGGCATACCGAAGATTGGGGGCTTGCAGCCATCGTGCACAGACGGGACGCTCGGAAGTAGTAGATCAACGAGCGCTCATGGTTTCACGCTGTCAGGCAGCCGCAGCCGCCGGGAAGAGCTCCTCGAAGGTGCCGTGCAGGACGCGATCTCGGATCTTGATATCCACATTGTCGAAAATCGAGTGCAGCGTCTGCTGAGTATGCCCGTAGGTACCTTCCAGATGCGGGTAGTCGTCGCCCCACATCACATTGTCGTAAGCAGTGTCCTCGATGACCTGCACAGCGCTGACATCGTGCTGGAACGAGGCGTACACCTGCTGGCGGATGATCTCACTGGGCAGGCGGGACAGCCGCGGGCGCACGAACATTCCGTGCTGCCGGTAGGCCTCGTCCATGCGGTCACCGATGGCCGGCACCCAGCCGGCGCCGCCCTCGGCGATGAGGACCTTCAGGTCCGGATGCCGGTCGAGCGCGCCACCGGCGACCAGGTGAGTGATCACCCGCATGCCCGGATAGGTGGTCTCCATGTAATTCACCACCGCACCGCCGGGACCGCGGTACACGACGTTCTGCGCGCCCGTTCCGATGTGGTACGCGAGTGGAAGGCCAAGCCGTTCGGCCGCGGTCCACAGCGGCTCCCACAGATCCAGACCCCAGGCCCGGTCGTCATCGATGCCGCACGGGAAATACAAAGCGCGGAAGCCCAACTCCGCAGCACGCTCCGCCTCGGCAACGGCGTTCTCGACATCCCTGAGGGGAACGATGGCCGGGGCGAAGATCCGGTCCTGATTGGACATCACCTCTTCCAGGGCCCAGTCGTTCCACGCTCGGGCAACAGCATTCTCCAGCTCGGGGTCGCGGATGTTGCACGTCCAGAAGCCCATCGACGGGAACGCGAGTTGGTTGCGCACGCCTTCCTGGTCCAGATCACGCAAACGAATCTGGAGGTCCTTGAAGCCCGGCGGGCGCATGGCGTCCATGAAGTCATTGAGCTGGCGGTCGATCTGCATGCCGTCGATGTAGAGGATCTCGTACTTCTCGCCGCGTTCCGAGCGGGGCGCACGGTCCGCGAGCCGCTTCGGCAGACGCGAGGTCCACAGATCCTCCGGCTCCATCAGATGGGAGTCGCCGGAATGCGCCCAGATCTTGTCCGCACCGGCTTGCTCCTGAACGGCGGACATCGCCTCTGTCATGTGCCTCTCCTCGTTCGAGTGCCTTTCCGGTACGAACCGTCCAGCGGTCCGCCCGGGGTATACTTTACACCGTAACGAAAAAGGGGCACCCTGTACAGAGGCAGCCGGGGAGACGCAGCGGCGCACTCCGCCAAGCCGGTCGCCAAAGTCGACAAGCAGCTGTCGCCGCCGGCAGAAAAGGATCAGCAGTGGAACCGCCTCTACTTCGGCGCGCGGCGGGGCTGGCGACCGCGCTACGAAATCGTTTGAACACCTCCCCTTTCCATCCGGACCTGCGACTCGCGGCGACACTCCTGCCATCCGCCGTCGTCACCCCCAGCCTGTTGCCGCTGATACGGCGGGTCACGTCCGCGAACGGAAAGGACACCACCGAGGTCGCCCGAATCGGCGACGGTGTCTCGGTGCGCGTACATCGGCCCGCAGGCGCTCGGTCGCGGACCGCGGGGGTGCTCTGGATACATGGTGGCGGCTATGTGCTCGGCACCGCCGAACAGAACGACGCCCTCTGTTGTCACTTCGCGGCGGAACTCGGCGCCGTTGTGGTGGCCGTCGACTATCGGCTCGCACCCGAATACCCCTATCCGGCAGCACTGGACGACTGCTACCACGCCCTACAATGGCTCGGCGCGCAACCGGATGTCGACGCCGAGCGAATCGCCATCGCCGGGGCCAGCGCCGGCGGAGGACTCGCGGCCGCACTGGCCCTCGCCGCCCGCGATCGAGGCGGCGTCCAGCCGATATTTCAGCTCCTGTCCTATCCGATGCTGGACGACCGATCTGTTCGACCGGACCTGGAAACCGGCCACTTTCGGCTATGGAATACCAGTGCCAACCGCTTCGGCTGGGAGTCCTATCTCGGAACCGCCGATCCGGCCGAAGCCGTCCCGGCCAGGCGAACCGACCTGGCCGGACTCGCTCCCGCCTGGATCGGCGTCGGCACCCTTGATCTGTTCCATTCCGAGAACATCGCCTACGCCGAACGCCTCCGCGCTGCGGGGGTGCCGTGCGAAACACTCGAGGTGAACGGCGCGTTTCATGGCTTCGATGAAGTACTCGCGTGTGCGGGGATTTCGCGCACATACCGTGCTGCCCAGGTCGCGGCGCTGCTGTCCGCACTCCTGGCCTGACCGCCGACTCCGGCGTGCGCCTGCCCATTCGTTCGCCGGAACAGCATTCAGGCGGCACTCTCTTTTCCCCGCGCATCATTCCAATCAGAGTTCGACAGTAAAAAGCCGACGAATGCGGATGGCCGGTGAGTCATCCGCGGCGGCCAGCTCCGGGACGGACTCAGGAGAAGCGACCCACGCTTCTCCGATACCGACACCGCTCTCTGCCGAGGCCGGGGAGAAGGCAGCCTCGTACGGTGAGACACAACGGCATCCGAGCTGCTAGATGACGCGAAGTCGGCTACTTCCGCACGATACGGGCCCTCTCTGTCCCGCATACTTCACCGCTGGGAACACGGTGGTGGGGCGCATCGAGACCGGCACAGCCCCGTCGCGGGCAATATCAGGAGCCGAGGCGCCGCTCGATCGAAACGCCGACCATCGCCGGAACATAGATCACCAGCACTATCCAGGCCACCCCCGCCGTCACTTCGAAGACGAACGCATTGCCGTCGGTGCGGATGCTGGAAATCTGCCCGAGTATTCCGTAGACCAGCCCAGAGAGCCCCGCGGCGACGAATGCGAGACCGAGCCAGAAGACGGGGAGATCGCGCGCGGACCGATCCACGCGGGCGCGATGGCGCCGGCCGTCGATCGCGCCCAATACCGCTGCGGCCACGACGACGATAGCCAAGGCGAGCCATCGGGCCACCACGCTGAACGGCGTCCAATATGCCACCGTGTACGCCAGACCGGTCCGGGCCAGTACATGCAGCAGAGCCAGCGCCAGCGCGCGTGGCAGGAGAGCTGTGGTAATCGTGCGCCACATCGAGATTCGCCCGTCGACAGCGGCCGCACTGCCGGAGTGCGATACCGAAATATGCTCGGCCATCAGATCGGTTCGAATCCGGAGACCAGCCAGTGGCCGTCGGATTCGGTCAGCTGTACCCGGACCGTACTCGCCATCGCCGACGGCTGCGGGTCCTGAGCGGTGGTGGTGATCTGGTTGACGAATACGAGCACGACGGCGTTCCGGGAATCCGCGGAAACCACTGCCGCACCGACGGACTGTGCGTGGGTATTCACCGACTTCTCCCTAGCGGTCGGGATGACGACATCCTTCGTGTACTTGTCGTAATAGTCTTTGAAGCTGCCGGTCAACTTGGACGACGCCGACGCCAGATCCTTGTCCACCGTCGCCGCTCGGTAGGATAACAGCGCGACCGTGACGTTCTGCGCGATATCCGGTGCGCTGGCCGCGACCGTCGCGGTGTCGCGATCGCTTCGATAGTTGTGGGCGTATTGCGTCGCGGTGAGAGCAACGAGGGCTGCGGCAAAGAAGACGAAAACCAGGCATGCGATCCACAAAGCCCTCGGGCGCGCTTCGCTCGAACTTGTTGCACTGTCGGCACTTACCCGGGTCTCGGCGAGCTTGTCGGCGAAGGAGCGGCCATGTTCGTCCCACAGGGGCCACAACCAGCCGAGCAGCAACGGGACGGTGTCGACGATATGAGCCACCTCTCGCAGCAGCGTTCGCGTGATTCCTGGCGCGGCCACGGTGCCTGCCGCAGTGGTGCGGATGCCGACGACCAGCTTGCCGATCGTCCGGCCCGTCTTTCCCTGGCGGTAGCCGGTATTCCACAGCACGAAGGCAGCGACGGCGACCGCGGCCACGGCGGATCCGATCTGTACGTAAATATTTTGTGGATCATCGAGCACGATGAGACACACTGTGGCCAGTGTCGCGGCCGGGCAGATCAGGTCGATCGCGTAGGCGAGCACCCGGGCCCGCCACGACGCATTCGCGAGTTCGTTCTTACCACGTGTCTCCGCGACCTCAGTCGTACGCTTTTCCTTTTCGGTTCCGGCCGGCTCGATGGCCGCGTCTTCCAGATCGCCGGATCGCGTTGTGCTGGAGTGGTTCTCGAGCTCG
The DNA here is from genome assembly GCF_044465765.1 of Nocardia sp. NPDC049526. Lineage (NCBI taxonomy): Bacteria > Bacillati > Actinomycetota > Actinomycetes > Mycobacteriales > Nocardiaceae > Nocardia > Nocardia sp. NPDC049526. The sequence continues at coordinate 13,516 of NZ_JBITMA010000016.1, forward strand.
ACCGTCATGATACCACGTACTCCATCTTCGAGATCTTGAGCCTGTCGCCGTCGGGCGACACGGTCGCCCGGACCCGGAAGGTTCGCGGTTCCTCATGTGCGCCCGCAGAATTCGACACCTTCGAGTGCGCGGTGAGCAGAACCAGGGCGCTTCCGTCGTCGTTCACGTGTTCCAGTCCGGCCCCGGCGATTTCGGCTGTGGTCACGACTTTCGCCTCGCGCACGGCGCCGGCGAAGGGCTGTGCCTGCGGGGCGAACTCCGCGCGCCACTGCCCCGTGGCGCCGTCGAGGATGCGTTGCACATCGTTGTCGGCCGAATCGTAGTGCACGGTAAGGACATTGAGTACTTCTTGCCGCGCCGACTGCACAAACGCGAGACGCCGGTCGCTCGCTGCCTGCGCCGTGCGGTGGTGGTCTGCCAGGTAGCCGCTGCCGACGGCCGCGGCCACCGCCACCAGTGCGGTCACCGCGACAACGGCGGTCAGCAGCCGGACGCGGGGGCGGGGCACCCGAGGCCCCTTGTCCGAGTGGGGCTCGTCCCGCCTCTGCGGAACATGCTCCGGCACGCCCTGACTCACTGGGTCCTCCGACAAGGTGGCGCCGTCCTTCGCATCGCCATCGGATCGGTCCTGCTCCGACGCAACCGCATCCGTCCTGGAGCCGTCCTCGTCGATCGAAACGGCGTCTGCCTCGGCATCGCTCACCCTGCCGGGCTCATCATCGTCTGCCATGTCGACTCCCTTCCTGAGTTGGTGGCGAGGTCGGTCTGCCGATAGGTCCTTCCGTCCACGCCGGTATATGTGCCGTCCGTGCTGTAGGTTGCGGTACTCACCCCCAGACCGGGCGGGCCGTTCGTCCCGGCGCCGGGGCCGGCGTACGCGGACGGGTGGTATTGCGGGTTGTCCACGTAGGCCTGCGACTCACCGATCCACGGGTTGGTGCCCAGTGGGCGGTATGGCTCGTCGCTGTCGCACATCTCGACGGTCGGTGCGCGCTTACCGGGATGTTCGGCACACGGATAGTTCCGCGCTCCGCGCACCGCGTTCTGATCCGACTGCGGCAGTGCGCAATACAGCGGCCGAACGGGTCGGGTCGGCTCGTCCTCGGCGCTGGCATCGCGCCGCTGCGACGCCGGCAGGTAACCCACCGTGCACGGCGGTGGAACGTTCACGCCGAGTTTGAACGACATGAAATCACCGGGGGTACCGTGCCTGTTCGGGTACGCCATGGTGTCCAGGGCGGCGGCTCCGGCCGGCAACAGCACCAGTATCTGTTCCAGCGCAGCGTTGTAGGTGACCGCAACCTGTCCCAGACCGACCATATTGGCCAGCAGCACCGGCAAGGTGGGCTGCAGCTTGTCGAACAGCGCTGTGGCCTGGTCGGCCGCCGCGCGACCATGCACCAGCAGATCCCGCAGCGTCGCATCGCTATCCGCGAGCTGGCCGGTGAGGGTCGCGACATTCCCCGCCCACGCCCTGATCGATGCGTCGGAAGCGACGGTCGCATCGAGCACGGGCCCAGCGTTCTCGATGAGGCTTGTCATCGGGGTGATGTTCTCGCGGCCGTCCTTGCTGAGACCGTATGCCGCATCGAGCAGGCGGGCGATGCTGGGACCGGTGCCGTCGAAACCGCGATAGCTCTCATCGATCAGCTTGTGCAGATTGTCCGACGGCAGCGCGGCGAGGCTGCTGTCGACCGTGTCGAGCAGGGTGCCGATATCCTGCGGCACCGAGGTCCGATCGACCGGTATGCGGCTGCCGTCGCGCAGGTAGGGCGGCGCTGATGTGCGCGGTACGAGGTCGACGTACTGTTCGCCGATAGCGGAGCGACTGTGCACATTCGCGTCCACGTTGTCGGGAATCTTGGTGTCGCTGTCCATACTCAGCGTCGCCACCACGCCGTCGGACGCGGGTTCGATGTCGGTGACCCGCCCCACCGTCTTGCCACGGTAGGTGACATTCGCTGTCTTGTAGAGGTTTCCGTTCGTGGCTAGCTCGATTGTGACCTGGTAGCGGCCGATGCCCAGCAGTGCCGGTATCTGAACGAACTTCAGGCCCATCACGGTGAGGGATACGACGGTGAGGATCGTGAACACCGTCAGCTGAATCCGGACGAATCGCGTGAGTCTCATCATCGGCCTCCGGAGACCGGATCGGTCAGCGGGTTCGGTGTGCCCAAACCCGGCTGCCTGTCTTTGGTACGGCCCAGCGCCGTCTCGAGCGCGGTCAGCTGCCCCTCCACAAATGTGCCCTGCAATAGCGAGTTGTCGATGCGACCGAGGGTCAGATCGATGACCGCACTGAGATTCGCGTAGTCGCCGCGAATCCATTTGTCCAGGTTGCGTTCCGGCCAGGGATAGGTGGCATAGATACCCAGTGACCGGGTCAGGCCCTGGCCCGCATCTCCCAGAGCCCGCAGTGCTGGCTCCAGGTTGCGGAGATTCTGGACCACGTCGTCACGGCTGGCAACCACCACGTCGTTGGCCTTCCGGGAGAAATCGCCGACCGCCGTCACAGCCTGGACGAGCTTGTCACGCTCGGTGTTCAGCACCGCGAGCGCGGGCGGGATCGAATCCAGCGCATGAGACAAGGTCTCGTCCTGGCGGTTCACTGTCCCAGCGAGATGGTCGAGCCCTGCCATCGCCGCGATGATGTCCTGCTTTTGTTCGTCCAAGCCCTGGGTGAAAGTCGACAGCTGGGTGATGAAGTCCCGCACCGTTGTTTCCCGGCCCGACAGGGCGGAGTTCAGTTCTTTGTCGATCTGCTGCAGTCGCCCGATGCCGCCGCCGTTGAGCACTACCGACAGCGCCGAGAGGGTCTGCTCCGTCGTCGGGTACTGTCCGGCCCGCTGCAGCGGGATCACATCGCCGTTGTGCAGCAGTCCGACCGCGGACTCGCCTGGAGGTGGCGACAATTCGATGTGCTGGCTGCCCAACAGGCTCGTCTGACCGACCTTGGCGACCGCGTTCTCCGGCAGCTGGACATCGCCGTTCAAACGGACGGTGACCAGCGCATGCCACTGCTCGAGGTCGATGTGCGTGATCGTCCCGACATTTACGTCCGCCACTCGCACTCGCGAATTCGGTTGAATTCCAGCGACATTCGGCATTTGGATGCGTATCTCGAACGAACCGGCACTCTTCCCCTCGGTCCCGGGCAGCGGCATCGAGTTCACCCCACGCCATGCACCGCATCCCGCGAGCACGATCGCGCAGCTCGCGAGTGCCGCGAGTCGCGCCGGACGAAAGGCCCCGGTCCGTGTCCCGCCGCTCATCGGGGTCCTCCCGGCAGCAGTCCCGCCAGACCAGTCCCGGGCGCGACGACCGCACCGGAGGGAGGCGGGCCGTCCGGGTACGGGTTCAGCGCCGGTTCGCTGTAGTCCACCTGGTTGGGGCGGGCATCCACACCGTCGGCCACGTTGACTCCGACCGGCGGATAATTGAACTTCAGACTTTGCAGCACCGGACCGAGGTATTGCACGCACAACTTCGCCGCCTCGGCGGCGCCCAAGCGGCTCGCGGCCTGCACGGCGCCGCAGATGAACTGCAGCGGGTTCTGCATCTGAGTAACGGCCAGCGCACCGGTGAGAGCCCCCTGAGCCGGGTTGTAGATGTTGTTGAAGTTTCCGAATGCGTTCGGAGCCACGTGCAACAGGTTCTCGATTGCCGGCTTGCTCTGGTTCAGCGTGGTGGTGAGGGTCGTCAAGGCGTCGGCGGCATGCTGTACTCCGTCACGGTTCTGGCCGATAAACGTCTTCAGATCGTTTGCGACACCGTCGAGTTGGACCAATGCGTCGGACAGGTCGTGGTCGGTTGCCGTCAGCAGACCACTCACCGATGCGAGATGGCCGTTGATCTCGACGATCTGCTGATTGCTCGCGGCCAGTGCCGAAACGAAGACTTGGAGGTCGCGCACGATGCTGAACAGGTCATGACGGCCGTTGGACAACGTGGTGAGAGCGTCGGACAACTGGATGATTGTCCGGTGCAGGCGGGCGCCGTTGCCGTCCAATGCCTTCGCACCGGAGTTGACGAATGAACCCAAGGGACCGTTCGGCTCGGTCGAGGTCGGACCGAGGGACGAGGCGAGGCGATCGAGTTGTTTGCGGAAGTCGTCCCATTCCACGGGCACGGCGGTGCGGTCGATCGGAATCACCGCGTTATCCGAGAGCTCCGGGCCCCGCTCGTACGCCGGAGTCAGCTGAATCGCACGCGCGGAGACCAGTGTCGGAGACAGGATGACGGCCTTCGCGGTCGCGGGGATCTTCACCGAGGACTTGTAGTGGAAGGTGACGCGCATCTTGTCGCCATCAGTGCGGATCTCGTCGACCGCGCCGATCTTCAGCCCCAGCAACAAGACATTGTCACCTTCGTACAGGCCATTGGTGTTACTGAAGTAGGCGATGACCGTCGTTCGGGTCAGATACTGGTACACGCGCGCTCCGACCAACGCTACGGCGCAGACCGCGATCACTGCCCCGATGCGGAGTGCGCTGCGCCGCGTTATCGTGACGCGCCGCAGGAGGTTGATCATTGTCATCGCAATCACCTGGCTCCGGGGATCGGAAGCGTGGGTACCGGCGGGAATGTCGGGAACGGCGGGGGCGGTGCCGCGGGCACCGGCAGGCCGGGGGCGGTGTCCTCGGGTGGCACCGTGCCCGGTGGGTGGTTGTATCCGCCGTCGATCTTGTATGTGGGCCCGCCCAGGATCGACGGGTCCACCCCGGCGTCCTTGAAGGCCGCGTCGATGAAGGGCTGCAGAAACTGGCCGGGCAGCAGGTTGACGATGTAGGCCTTGAAAAACGGCCCCGACGCCACCGACTCGCCGAGCGACAGCGCGTACTGGCTCAGCGGAAGCAACGACTGTTGTATCTCGGATCGGCGCTCATCCAACAGGTCGAGGACATTGTCGAACCGATCCAGGACCGGGCCGAACTGCTCCCGGTTTTCGGCTACCAGCTGCCGCAGTTGCTGCGACACCTGGTTCAGGTTGTCGAGCAAGGTTGCGATCGCGGAGCCGCGCGCGTCCAGGCCCGCCAGCAGAGTGTTGCCGTCGACAACCAGCCGGTTCAACTGGTCGCTGCGCTTGGCCAGCACCTGCGTGACTCCCGAGGCGTGCGAGAGTAGATCGCTCAGCATCCGATCGCGGCTGTCGACCGACTCCGACAGGCGCGCAACGCCATCCAGCGCGCCGGCTAGATCCGGCTGCACCGCGTCGAGGCTCGAGCTCAGCACATGCAATGCCTGGGTAAGCTGGTCGGTCTTCAGCCCGCTGATCGACGTCGTGAGATCCCCGAGCGTGTCGGGCAGGACATAGGGAGTGGAGGTGTGCTCCAGACCGATCACCGAATCGGGGCGCAGCGCCGCGCTGCCCCGTGGGCGCAGTTCCATCATCTTGGAACCCAGCACTGTCTTGGTCTTGATGGCCGCCTCGGTCTGGTCGCCGAGCCGGACGCCGTTCGCGGTGAACCGGACCAGGATCTTGTTACCGCTCAGGTTCAGGTTCGTCACCTGCCCGACCGTGACGCCGGCAACCTGGACCGGGGCGCCGGCCCGCAGCCCGGCAGCCTCCGCGAAATACGCCTCGTATTCTCGATGTGCGGCCAGGTAGGGGATGCGGTCGTAATTCTGCGCGCTCAGCACGCCCGCGATCACGAGAACGGCGCCGATCAGGCCCGCGCGGAACGAGTTGGATTCCAGCATTCCGTTCATTTCGGTGGAGTACATCTTCCTGCGCGTTGGCCGACAACATTGATATACACCGGGTCGCCCTTGGGGCCGTTGACCTTCAACGTCGCATCGCACAGATAGAACGAGAAGAAGTCGCCATAGAGACCCAATCGGCTCAGGCGTTGATATCTGTCCGGCAATTGCGACAGCAGATTGTCCACATAGCTCCGGTCGTTGTCGATATTCGTGCTGACCCGACCTAATTCAGCAACATCGGACCGGATCGTCCCGTGCGTAGCGTCCAGCAATAGAGCGACTGAACTCGATACATCGTTGATATGTGTCAATGCAGCGCCGATCGGCTCGGTCTGCGCGGAGATTCCGCTGACCACTTTCTGCAGATTGTCGATCATCGAATCGAACTGACCGTTCTTGTCGTCGATCGTGCCGAGCAGGGAATTCAGGTTGCCGATGACGCTGCCGATCAAGGCGTCGCGGTCGGCCAGAGCCGAGGTAAGGCTCGCCGTGTGGGCCAGGAAATTCGAGATGTCCGCATTCTGACCTTGCAGGACCGCGATCAGTTCACTGGACAATTGGTTGACCTGGTCCGGGTCCAGCGCCTTGAACAAAGGCCTGAATCCGCCGATGAGCGCGTCGATATCCAGTGCCGGAGCCGTCTTGTCCACTCCGATCGTCGCGCCGTTCGGCAGCGGCCGAGACGACCCCGCCCCTTGCGTCAGCTCCAAATACCGGTCGCCGACGAGGTTTTCGTAGCGCACCACCGCATGGGTACCGCCGGTGAGCGCCACATTCTTGGCGACCGAGAAGGTGACCAGCGCCTTCGAGTCGTCGATGACCGAAACACTGTGCACACGTCCAGCCTCGACTCCCGCGATTCGCACGAACTGACCCGCTCGCAAACTCGAGACATCGTTGAAAATGGCACGGTAATCGGTCTCCCGATCGAACCTCAAATTTCCGAAGACCGTAACGATGGCGAACAGGAAGAAACTCATCGTAGCGATGAATACCGCGAACTTCACGGCCGGGCCGGTGATTCGCATCAGCGACCACCCCCAGGCAATGTGAATCCGAACATGAATTCGACGATTGTGGGATCCGCAGGGCGCGGATGATCGGTTCCCGGACCGTGCAATGGCGCTCCGTTGTCTATTCTCAGATAGGGTGCCGGATACGTATCCCAGGTGACCGGTGGATAACACCCCGGCGTACCATGCGGTCCCCCCTTGCCTGCCACCACGGGCAGATTCTGAGGATATTTATACGGATCGTCACCCATCAGCAGACCGGCATCCAGCCGCACGGAATAGTTCGTGACGTCGATCGTCTCGGCCATATTCTCCGCGTCCATCGCTCCGAGGTGCAACATGCAGACGAACTCGGGGCTGTATTTGCTCAACAGCGCAGTCGTAGGCGTCAGCAGCCGGAACGTGTCGATGATTCCGCTGCCGTTGTCACCGAATACCGTGCTACCGCTGCGCCCCAGAGCCGCCGCCGAGTCGAGCACCCCGTCCAGATCGTCGCGACGGGCGACGACCGTATCCGAGGTCACCGACGCGTCTCGGAGAATCGTCGTCAGATTCACGCCCGCATCGCCCAGATTGGTTGCCGCATCGGCCGTTCCGCGCAAATCGGCCCGCAGCGCAGGCAGCTGCGGATTGAGCGCTACCAGCAACGCATCCGCATCGGTGAGAGTTCGGCCGAGCTGCGCTCCCCTGCCGCTCAGCCCCTCATCCAACGCCGCCAGCGTCGCGCTGAGCTTGTCGGGCTCGATCTGATTCATCACGTCGGTGAGGTTCTGGAATACAGTGTTGACCTCGGTGGATACGTTGCGCGCGGGTATCGCCGCGCCGGCGCTCAGGTGCGACCGCGCCGGGCTCTCTGGCACAACGAGCTCGATGTATTTCGAGCCGAAGACTGTGGTCGGCTTGATGTCCGCCGCGACGTTCGCGGGAATCAGCGTCACCTTGTCGGGCTCGAGCTCGATATTCACCGTCGACTTCCCCGCTGCGAGGGAAACTGATTCCACGGTTCCCACTTGGACGCCGTGCAACTTGACCTTGGATCCGGGTTCCATGACCAGACCGGACCGGTCGGAGACCACATGCGCATGGACAACCGAGTGAAACGCACCGCGGAACGACGCCAGGCACAGCCAGACGACACCGACCATCGCCGCCAGCAACAGGATGCCGGCGCGCAGCACGGGCGGCTTCTTGTACCTCCCCTGGCCCGAATTTCGCATAAATCCCACAGAAATCGTCCTCATCCCGCCAAGTCGAAGTTTCCGGACGTTCCGTAGACAGCCAGTGACACGAGCAGAGTTACCGACACCACGGCGATCAGCGAGGCTCGTACAGCACGGCCGACCGCGAATCCGACTCCCGATGGACCGCCCGAAGCGTGATAGCCGTAGAAGCAGTGGATCAGCATGACGGATATCGACATCACGATCGCCTGCAGAAACGAGAACATCAGATCGGCCGGTCGCAGGAACGTATAGAAGTAGTGGTTGTAGACGCCGGCCGACTGGCCGGCGATATAGGTCGTGTACAGCTGCGCGGAGAGAAACGACATCAGCACCGCCATCGAGTAGACCGGGATGATCACGATCAGGCCGCCGATGACTCGGGTGGACACGACGTAGGCGATGGATCGGATCGCCATGACCTCCATCGCGTCGATCTCCTCGTTGATGCGCATCGCTCCGATGCGGGCGGTCGCGCCCGCACCGATGGTGGCCGCCAACGCGATTCCGGAGGTGACCGGTGCGGCGATCCGCACGTTGATGAACGCCGCGAAGAATCCGGTCAACGCTTCGACACCGATATTGCTGAGGGACGCGAAGCCCTGGATGGCCAGGAGCGCGCCGGCCGAGAGCGTCATGAAGGACACGATCACCACCGTGCCGCCGATGATCGCCAACGCACCTGTGCCCATACCCATTTCGGCGACGATGCGCAATGTCTCCTTGCGATAGGCGGATAAAGCATGCCCCATCTCACGGAAAGCGCGGAAGTAGAAGACGCCGTGTTCGCCGACGAGACGAACACTGCGTCCGAGACCGGACAATCGACGAAAATGTTTCGGATACCGACTGCGTACGACGGCAAGATTCGACATGGCGCTATCGCACCGTCGCTTTCACGCCGATGGCGGTGACGACGACGTTCACCGCGAACAGGGCCATGAACGCGTAGACGACGGTTTCGTTGACCGCATCGCCCACCCCCTTCGGACCACCCTTCACATGTAATCCCATGTAGCAGGCCACCAGTGAGGCCACCAGTCCGAACAGCCCCGCCTTGATCTCGGAGATGACGACCTCGGGAACACCGGTGACGAAGGTGAGACTGGCCACGTAGGACCCGGGCGTCACGCTCTGAACGAAAACCGAAAACAGGAAGCCACCGACGAGTCCGACTGTCACGACCAATGCGTTCAACAGCACCGCTACCAGCGTCGAGGCGTAGACACGGGGCACAACCAACCGCTGGATCGGATCGATTCCGAGCACCCGGATCGCGTCGATTTCCTCCCGGATGGTTCGCGAGCCGAGATCTGCGCAAATCGCGGTAGCGCCGGCACCGGCGACGATGAGCACCGTCACGAGTGGACCGACCTGTGTCACCACTCCCAGCCCGGCGCCCGCGCCCGACAAATCCTGCGCGCCGAATTCGACCAGCAGGATGTTCAACGTGAAGATCACCAGAACCGTAAAGGGCAGCGCGACAAGCAAGGTCGGCAACAGCGCGACACGGACCAAGAACCAGCCCTGCTCGAAGAACTCGGCCCACTGAAACGGCCGGCGTACGGCAAAACGCGCGGTCGTCGCGCACATGTGGAAAAAGTCTCCGACGGCACGCACAGGGGTATCGAGCGGAAGCCGCACTTTCCCTCCTTGTTACTCAAATGTGCGCTCTGTCACACAATCGGCGTTCATCTTGGCAGATTATTTAACTGATTGCAATAGCCATGCTACTCAACAGCATTCGGTCACTCGACCAGCAGTCGAGCCGAGGCCCGATCGACCGGATCACGCCAGGCTCGGAGCGCATCTCACCGAAGAGGCTGTCCCACAGAATATTTAGGATAGTTTCTCGGTTTAACTTCGCGCTCCCTAGAACTCGTCGGTCAGAGTCTGGACCATTCATCTGAACCACCGTCCACCTTTGCGCGGTTCCAGCACATCCATCGCTACCCAAGCCGACGGCACCCCCACCTCCAGGCGAACGAAACTTATAGATATATGATCAGTCGGATTCAGCTCGATTTTAGGTATTCTCGCTGCGGCCGGATGCGGCGTGACCGAACACCCGGACGTGGTTCCGCACAGCGTCAGGATTCTGCCGATCGGGAGACTGCATTTTCGAGCCGGAAGCGTTTCTCTTGCAAGGATTTTCACGTAGCGATGACAGCTGGGAGAGCATATGACATTCGATTTGGTCAGCCCCATCGAACAATTCGTCACCGTCCTCGCGTATCTGCTTCTGCGAGGCCAACTTCCACCGACTCCATGAGGCGCCCACATGCGGACCCCGCATGGAACCGATCCGAATGCGGCCGGTTGTTCGGACGAGCCCGCTCCGACGCAAAGGAGGGCCCGCATATCGCGGACCCTCCTCCAAGGCCGAGACTGTAACTACTCGGCGCCCGAAGTGTGCGCCGGTCCCCTGTCCTGCTTGCCTACGGCCGGAGCCACACCGGCGCGAATCATGTGTTGGGCTGCCCGCCAACCGAAGACGAATGACGCTCCGATGCTGGCACCCGCGCCGGGATAGGTCCGGCCCATGACCGAGGCCGTGCAATTGCCGGTGGCGTAGAGACCGTCGATCACCGTGCCGTCGGCGCGCAGGACTCGCGCGTCCGCGTCGGTGACCAGTCCGCCGCAGGTGCCCACGTCGCCCGGATACAGCGCCACGGCATAGTACGGCGGCCGGTCCACCGGCGCGACACAGGGATTCGGCCGCACCCGCGGATCGCCGTAGTACCGATCGTAGGCGCGTTCTCCCTTGGCGAAGTCGGGATCCTTACCGTGCACAGCGGCGGTGTTGTACCGCTCGAGAGTCTTCTCCAGCGCGGCCTCCTCGATGCCACACCGGTCGGCCAGTTCGGCGATCGAACCCGCCTTGATCATGTAACCGCTCGAAATCCATTGCCGCGGCGTCCATCCGCCCGGCGCCATGCCCCACATGTAGCGACGCCGGTTGCGGCTGTCCATGATCCACCAGCTCGGTATCGCCGGTGCGACAGCGTTGCGCTCATACATCGCCTGACCGACCTCCATGTAAGAGGCGGCCTCGTTGACGTACCGCTCGCCCGTGCCGTCGACCATGATCGCGTGTGGCTTGGACCGCTCGAAAACCGCGTACAGCGGCGACTGGTCGGGCTGGACCGAGGAGGGAATCCACCACGCCTCTTCCATCAGGTCGGTCGCCGCGCCGAGATCCATCGCCGCCTGCAGCATTTCTCCGGTGTCGCCCGGATTGGCGACCGTCCACCCGGTCGAGGTGGGGCTGCGGCCGTACTTCTCACGCATCTCCGCGTTGTGCGAGAACCCACCGGAATTGATCAGCACACCGTCGCGCGCCTGGATCCGGATCGTGCGGCCGTCGCGGACGGCGCACACGCCGACGACGACGCCGTTCTCCTCGATCAGTTCGGTGACTCGGGTCGAAGTCCAGATCGGAACGTCGGCACGAGCCGCCGCGAGCAACATCCAGCCCTGCAACGCCGCGCCGGACCCGCGGACCGATCGGCGGCGCAAGGCCGCCGCGACGAGCCGCGCCCCGACCTTGCCTATCGTCAGAGCCGATCGCCACGTCCGCACGCCGCGTGTCATCGCGGCCACCTCGGCCGTATATATCGGAATCGCGGGCAGGGTCTCGCTGATCCGGAAACGCTTCTGCCACGGGCCCAGTTGTTTCGTATCGAACAGTTCGGTTTCCAGCGATCGCCCGCGCGCCTTGCCGCCCGGCCGTTCGTCGTAGTAGTCGGAATAGCCTTCGCAGTGCCGAAACGGAATGCCTTGCTGCTCAAGGAATTCCACCATCGGCCCGATGGCGTCGAGAAATGCCGTCACCCGCTCGGGCGAGGCCGAGGGGGTGTCCCGGCCGACAACCGCATCGAAGTATCGCAGCGCGTCCGACCTGCTGTCCTCGACGCCGGCGCGGGCCGAGACCGGGTTGTCCGGCAACCACAGCACTCCCCCGGACATCGCGGTGGATCCCCCGACCACATCGGTCTTCTCGATGACAAGGACCTGCCGGCCGGCCGCGGCGGCGGCGAGAGCGCCGCACAGCGCGCCCCCGCCACTGCCGACCATCAGGCAATCGGTGACGGCGTCCCATTCGGCGGTCATGACTCGCCTACGATCTCGGCGACCAGGGTGCCCACCGGATACGTCTGCTCGACCACGCCGATCAGCCTGATCTTTCCCGAGACGGGCGATTCGATCTCCTGCTCCACCTTGTCGGTGGCCGCGATATAGATCGGCGAACCGGCCTCGACCCGGTCGCCGTCGGAGACCAGCCACGCCGACAGGGTCGCTTCGTCCACGGCCATACCGAGTTTCGGAATCTTGATCTTGTGAACGAGCGGCATCACATCACCTCGCGGATCGCCGCTTCGATGCGGGCGTCGCTGTACATGAATTCCTGTTCCAGCACCCGAGCGAAAGGCACCGGGCAGTTTCGGGATCCCACCCGGACCACCGGTGTGCGCGTGTCACCGCGCAGTTCCTCCGCGATCATCGCCGAGATCTCGGCGCCCACCCCGAAGCGCGTCACCGCCTCGTGCACCACGACCGCGCGCCCGGTCCGCCCCACCGACGCGAGCACAGTGTCCTTGTCCAGGGGGGAAATCGTCCGTAGATCGATGACCTCGACACCAATGCCTTCGCCGGCCAGGCGTTCCGCGAGCGCGAGTACCTGGGCCACCGGCCTGCCGTAGCTGATGACGGTGACGTCGTTGCCCGGACGCGCGATGTTGGCCTTTCCCAGCGGAATTCGCAGGCCGGGCTCGGGCGCGGGACCCTTGTCCCAATAGGTCGGCATCGTCTCCAGGAAGATGCACGGGTCGTCGTCGAAGATGCACGACAGCAGCAGACCCTTGACCTCGGCCGGGGTCGACCCGGTGACGACCTTGAGGCCGGGAACGTGCGCCAGCCATGCCTCGGGCATATCGGAATGCTGTCCGCCCGAACCCATTCCGGCGCCGCTCATGGTGCGGATCGTCAACGGCACACCTGTCTGCCCGCCCGACATGAAGCGAATCTTGGCGGCGTGGTTGACGATCTGGTCCATCGCGACCGCCAGGAAATTCGCCAGCATGATCTCCGCAACCGGGCGCATACCCGCCAGCGCCGCGCCGACCGCCGCACCGGCGATCGCCTGTTCACTGATGGGCGTACTGCGAACCCGGTGTGCCCCATGCTTTGTCGACAGCCCTGCGGTCACCTTCGCCACACCGCCCCCCTCGCGGTCGGCGATGTCCTCGCCCAGCAGGAATACCGATTCGTCGGTGGCGAGGGCCTCATCCATCGCCATATTGGACGCCTGCGCGAAGGTGATGGTTCCCGCGCTCATACCGTGACCTCCTGGGCATACACATCGCGGCCGAGCTCATCCACATCGGGATAATCACCGGCCCTGGCGAATTCGATCGCGTCCTCGACCTCGCGCCGCGCGTCCGCATCGATCGCGGCGAGCCGCGCCTCGTCGGCGGCACCGGAATCGATCAACCGGGCACGCAGACCCGGAACCGGATCCGCGGCCAGACGCCGCGCGTAGATCTCCTCATCGATATAGCTGCTGTCATCGCCGAAGAAGTGACCCATGAAGCGGAAGGTCTTCGCCTCGAGCAGGGTCGGGCCTTCGCCGGCTCGCGCGGCTGTCACGGCACGCGTTGCCGCGGTGAACATTTCGGCGGGGTCATCGCCGTTCACCGTCACCCCGGGCATGCCGTAGCCGGCCGCTCGATCCGCGACATTCGCGCAACTGGTGCCGTTGGCGTAGGTGGTGTGCTCGGCGTAACCGTTGTTCTGGCACAGGAACACCACCGGCAGCTTCCACACCGAGGCCAGGTTCAACGCCTCGTGGAATGCGCCGATATTGCTGGCCCCGTCGCCGAAATTCGCCACAACCGCGCGATCTTCGCCGCGCAGTTGCGCGGCCAGGGCCAGGCCGTTCGCGATGGGAAGGCCGCTGCCGACGACACCGGTGGTCAACATGACCCCGGACTCGGGATGCGTGACGTGCATGGGGCCGCCTTTGCCCTTGCACGATCCCGTCACCTTGCCGAAGTACTCCGCCAGCAACAATCGCAGCGGTACGCCCTTGGCGATCTGATCGTGCAGGCCGCGATAGGTCGTGACGACGTAATCCGTCGGGCGCAGCGACACTGCGGTCGCAGCGGCGACGATCTCCTGGCCGCGCGGGGAGTAGTAGGACAGGGCGATCTCACCAGACATGAGCAGTGAACGGATGCGTTCGTCGGTGTGGTGGATGCGCTCGGCGATTCGGTAGATCTCGACCAGGAGTTCGGAAGATATCGCGGCGGACACCGCGGTCTGCGTGGTTGGGGCTGGTGTCGTCATCGAATGTCGTCTCCGGTGGTATCCGTGCCGAGATAGCGGTGCAAGTTGCGGTGGAAGTTCGAAATGGGCTTCTCCTGAATCGGATTCGTGCGCGAACCGGCAAAGCCCCGGGACTTCATGCCCTGCTGTACCTGATGCAGGTTCTGGAAATCCTGGGGAAGGATTCCGCCCCAGTCGTCGTGGTCTCGCCAGTCGGTGAAGAACTGGCGTTCCAGCGGCGGCTCCTGCCCCTCGGGATAGCGCCCCAGTGACCACACGTCGAAGATGCAGGAATCAGGATCGTCACCGTTGGGGCGGGCACGGTACCAGAGCGCGGCGTCCATGTAGGGCAGCACGATCAAGTTCGGGAACATGTGCCAGTCGACTCCCGCCCGCACGATGTTCTCGAAGCTCAGACCGTCCGGCCAGCCCGCACCGTCGCCGACGGCGGCTTCGCGCTGAAACATCATCAGTTTCATCAGGACAGTGGTGGGCTCTTCGTCCTCGGGCACCTCCGTCAGCAGGCGTTTGGCCGCTTCGAAGTCCCGCGCGCTGTAGATGGCGCGCAGGTCCTTCTCCATCATCTCCAGGAAGCCGAACAGTCCGTGCCGGAGGTCCTTGGGCACTTCACCGCCCAACCGCTTGGACGGGAAGCCCAACGGCCGATTGTCCGGTGGATAGGTGAACATCGAGTGCTTTCCGAAAGCCTCGCTCACCGTCCAGTCGTCGGAGAACCGCAGTATCTGAGGATGTGTCGCCTGGACGTGGTAGCCCTCGTTGAACGCCTCCAGGGCAACCTTCCAATTGCAGGGCAGAATCACGGACTTGTACCAGCGGTACCGCATCTTCTCGAACTCGTAGCCGTCGAAGATCTCGGGCACAGGTGCCAGATAGTCGCGCAGCGGCTCGGGATCAGCTGCCATGCAGACGAATACGAACCCGCCCCAGGTGTCGACTGCGACGGACTTCAGCCGGATCTCCGGATCCTGCAGGACCCCGTTGTAGTCGTCCCGGTCGACGACTTCCTTGGGATTGCCATCGAGATCCCACCGCCACCCGTGGTACCGGCAGTAGAAGTTCTTGGCGTTGCCACACCCTTCGGTGAGTCGGCGTCCGCGGTGCTGGCACACGTTGTAGTACGCCGCGAGGTCGGTTTCGCTGACCCTGCTGACGATGATCGACTCGTCCGCGATGTCGTAGGTGACGAAATCGCCGGGGTGCGGAATCTCCTCCAGTCGGCATGCGACCTGCCAAACCTCCGGCCACAGTCTCTGTTTTTCCAGTTGGACGAATTCCGGTGCGTAGTACGGGGCTTTCGGCACGAAGTCGTCGCGCACACGCTCGTCGAAAGTCCGGGCTCGATCGGAGGTGTCGGGCTGCGCGGGCAGCTCTGTCAGATCAGTCACTATCAGCCTCCTATGTGTTCTAGGCCACTTCATTAGATAGTGATTACTGTATATAGATCTCCGGTAAGGTCTGTCAACGGCTGAATGAAGATCCTCCGACCGGGAAGGCGGGGCGAAGTGGCGGTAGGCGGCATATGACTACCGGCGCCGGTCGCACCAAGCGTGGCCGTCGGACCGGCGACGAAATCCGCGCCCGGTTGCTCGATTCCGCACGCGAGGTGTTCGCGGAGCAGGGCTATGCCGGCGCGTCGACCAAGGAGATAGCGCGGCGGGCCGACGTCACCGAGGTGCTGCTATTTCGCCATTTCGGCAACAAGGCGGGCCTTTTCGACTTCGCCGTATTGGATCCGTTCGAGAAGTTCGTCGACCGGTGGACGTGGCACTGGTCCAATCACGGCCTCAGCGGCGAATCGGTCGAAGAATTGGCCCGCGATTACGTGACGCTGCTGTACGAGTTCTTCGACGACAACCGCCAACTCGTCACGGCGCTGCTCGCGGCGCGAACACACCATCCGGCCGCTGCTGAGCGGATCGAGTCGCTTTTCACTCGCCTGGAACGAACTGTCCGCGACGGCGTCGCGGAGCACGGCCTGCCCACCCGCGACCCGATGATGACGGTGCGCCTCACATTCGGCATGGTGCTGTCCGCGGTGATTCACGCGGACCTGCTGTTCGTCGGCGGCTCCGCCCCCGCGCGCGCGGACGCGATCACTGAGCTGACGTACTATGTGCTGCACGGCATTTCGCATCCCACCGACTGAGGCTGGGGAGAAAATCGCCCCAGCCCCTCACGGCGACTGAATTCTGGGTTCCCGATGGCGGCGATCCTCCGCCGCCACGGAGAACACGACGTGCGCCTCGCGCACCACCACCCCCTGCCCCACGGCGCCGGCCGTCACCGGTGACAGGCGCAATTCGGTCAGCTCCGGCAATTCCTCGATCATCCATGCCGCGCGCAGAATCGCATCGACCAAACCGTCCACGTCGAACGCCTCGAGCAGCGGGAAGGCGCGCACCGAACGCACCATCCGCGCGGCATCGAGATCACTGACCGGCGTGATGTGGAATGCGATGTCTCCGAACAGGCTGATCGGCTCACCGAGCACTCCGAAAGCGACCAGCGGGCCGAAGGTCGAGTCGGTGACGATCGAGATGGTGACTTCCGGTCCCGTGACCTCGTGGTTCGGCTGCACCGCCAGGCCTACGGCATCCAAAAGTTCGGCGGCGTCGGCCTCGGCGGCCACACCGACCCCGGCTCGATCCACGACGGCACGTACCCGGTGCACATCGATACCCTTCGGCTGCCGCTGCACACCGGCGGGCTGGCGCCGCCAGACCCCATAGGCGGTCGCCCGCCCGAGGGCGCTCGCGGCAGTCTCGGGGAAGGTGTAGCTGGGTACCGACCGTCCGCTCACCTCTGGTGCCGACAAAACCCCTTCCACCCCATCGAAGCTGGCGACAAGAGTTTTGTAGGGCGCGACCGAACCAGCGCGCACCAATGCCGTAGCAATAGTGTCCGGGTTCTGCGCCAGCGGTGGGGTGAAGAGCGCGATTACGGAATCGACTCCGTCGTCTTCCAGAAGCGCCCGCACCGCCGCCTCGTACCGATCGGCATCCGCTCGGGGAGACAGGTCGAAGGGATTGTCCGGTTCGCTGCTCGGCACCAGCTCGCGCAGTGTCGCCAGCGTCGCCTCGCTCACGACGGCCAATCGCAGGCCGGCGGCGCGGCTGGCAGCTGCCGTCAGCACACCCGGCTGGCTGGCATTGGTGACAATTCCGACGCGCTCTCCCCGCGGCACCGGCTGATGCGCGAAAAGCCTTGCAACGTCGAACATCTCGGCAAGTGTGCGGGTCGCGACAATCCCGGTCTGGGAGAACAGCGTATCCGTCACCGCACCGCGGTCGATGGTGCACAGGTCGACGGACCCACCCAACGACGGCTGCACAGCACTGGTTACGGTCACAATGGGCTTTCGTGCGCTGACCCTGCGCGCGAGGCGCGCGAACTTCCTTGCGTTGCCGAATCTTTCGAGATCCAGCAGGATCACCGCAGTGGCCGTGTCCTCTTCCCACCACTGCAACAGGTCGTTGGGTGAGACGTCCACAGAGCGCCCCAGCGACGCGAAGCTCGAGAATCCGAGACCGATCCTGCAGGCGTGCTCCAGAACCGCGAGGCCGAGGGTGCCCGACTGGCTTGCCACAGCCACGACTCCCGGCGGTGGCAGCGACACGGAAAACGTCGCGGCCAAGCGCCGCGAACCCTGCTGCGCGAGAATCCCCATGCTCGCGGGCCCGATCACGCGCATCCCCCGGGCACGTGCGTATCGCACCATGTCCCGTTCTGCGGCGCGGCCGGCCTCGCCCAGCTCACCGAATCCGACGGACACCACGATCACCGCGGCCACCGCGGCGGCAGCGCAGTCGCGCATGATCTCAGGGACAAGGTCGGCGGCGACCGCGATCACGACGAGGTCGATCGGTTCGCCGATCGACCTGACGGTGGGATGGGTGGGCAGCCCCATCACGGCAGGGGTGTTCGGGTTGACCGCATAGACGCGCCCCGGAAACCCATGCGTCACCAGGTTTTTCACCACGCCGCGCCCCAAGTTGTCCGTACCGCGGCCCGCCCCGACCACGGCAACGGTGCGAGAATCGAAGATCCGCTGCATCGACGAGCGAGTCGACAGATGCTCCCGGCGGTCCGAGCCGGCGACCACCTGCGCCCTGGGGTGAATGGCGATGTCGGCGTGTATCACCGAGCCAGGCGGCCCGAATTCGACGAGATAACCAGAACTCTCGAGCGTACGGATCATGGCGATGTTCTCGGCGAGAATATCGGCTTCGAGCACCGTGATCCCGCTGTCGCGAGCGGCAGCGGCGATGTGTTCGAGCAGCAATCCGCCCAGTCCGTTGGACTGGAACTCGTCTGCGATCGTGAAGGTCACCTCGGCACGGTCGTCCCTGCCGGCGATTCGAGCGAAGTCGCCGACACCGACCGCTCGATTTTCGTAAATCGCCACAAGCGCCACCTGATCTCGGGCGTCGAGGTCCATGAATCGCGCCAGACCTGCGCGATCCAGGGTTACGACCGGCCCGAGCATGCGCATCGAGACGGTGCGGCGCGACAGTCGATGACTGAAATCGACGATGAGATCCAGATCGGAGGCGACAAGGCGCCGCACGAGCACCGAACGTCCATCCCTGAGCAGTCCCGGTGTCCCGTTGTCCGCATCGTGTGCCACGTCGTCGCCTCTCGATCGGAGAACCTCGCACGACTCGGGCGCTCACCCACCACCACCAACGGGGTGAGCGCCGCCCTCAGAACTCCACCAGGATGGTGTCGCCCGCCGTCCTCACCTGTCCGGACAGGCCCGTCGGAACATCGACGATCCGCGCGGTCCGGGCGGCGGTGGCCGAGACGACCAGATGACCGTCCTTATCGTGGACATCCCATTCCGCGCCGTCGACTCGCAGCACTTCCGGGGCGTCGGGCCGAGCCAGCGCGAGTGCCGGACCCAGAAAGGCCATCAGGGTCGAATCAACGTTCGCAGCAACCAATTCGGCATGGGCGTCGGGCCGGGCCCAGATCACCCGCACCTTCTCGAACACTGCCGCGAGATCCGGGTTCTGCGCCTTCACCGAACCCAAAGTTTCCGCGCACAGGCCGATCGCCACCGTGATCGGCATGCGAGCCAGCACCGAAAGGAACCGCGCCGAATCCCAGTTGTAGGTCTCGGCGGGAGTGTAAGTCGCACCGATCTGCCGCAGCGCTCGAATGACCGGGCTCAGCCACGGGCCCTCGTGGTTGGGCGTGGTGATCAGTACGTGATCGTCGGCGCTGATGCCCGCGGCGACCAATTGTTCGTGCGCCCACACGACATCGCGTTCCAGATCTGCCCAGCCGATCTCGTAGTCGATGAATCCCTCCCCCGCGCGGCAGACACCGATGCCGTAAATGGGGGACCGAGGAAGCCTGCGAGCCGCTTCCAACATTGTCTTCCGTGTCATCCCTTGACCGTCCTCGGGAACTTGGCCACGCTCGAGCTGTACTGGAGGATCTCCTCCACCGTGAGCATGGTGATATCGACGCTGACGTGCAGCTCGGACTCCAGGATTGCGAGAAGCCGTTGTTCGAGCTCCTCGACGTCCGCGGTTCGCTCCGGCGCATAGCCGACGCGCAGGCGCAACCGGGTCATCGGATCGTTGGACCGGATGATCTGGAACATGCCGTCGGTCAGTTCTGGCTGCGATTCCACGAGCCGCCACACATCGCCCACCACGATCGCCTTACCGCCCACGACCGTCTCGTCGCCGCGGCGACCGGCGAACCACATCCGGGCATGCGTCCGGCCGCTGGGCGACGGTTCACGGGTCATCCGCACGAGGTCGCCGGAGCGGAACCGAATGTAGGGCGCCACGCGGTTGTCGAGATCGGTCGCGATCAGCTCGCCGATCTCTCTATCGCCGACGGGCCGGTCGGTCACCGTGTCGACCACCTCGGGAAGCATGGTGTCCTCCCACAGCGTGAAGCCGTCGAGTTCTGGCCCCTCCCAGGCGGTTCCGGTGTCACCAGCGCTGGTGTAGGTGACGATCTTCACGCCCCAGTCCTCGGTGACCTTACGCTTGAGCGCGGCTCCCATCGGCTGCCCCGCGAAGGCGAAGAACTTCACCGACGCGAACGCTTCGCGCAGATCGTATTTCGCCTCGAGCTTCTCGAACTCCATGATGGCCGGCAGGTGCACCTGCATGTACGCGACCTTGTGCTCGCGGATGGCCCGCACCAAGGCCTCGCCCTGTCCCAGCCAGCTATCCGCGAACACCGGGGTGAGCCCCATCGCGAGATAGAAGTCGTCCCAGTAATTGCGGAACGTCCCGACCGGGACGATCACCCGGTCACCGGGCCGCAGGCCGTGCACGTAGAGATCGCGGGCGGAGATGGCGGGCAACGGCGGTGCGTCCGTCCAGACCTCCGGCAGAGGTTCGGGCTCCGATGTCGTACCCGAGGTCGTGGTCACCGAGGTCAACGCCTTCGGGTCAACGCACAGCAGACCGCCGTACGGGTCGCCGGTACGTGCTCGAAATGCCTGGATATCGGCCTTGGTCAAGGTCGGAATCTTCGTCGTGAAGTCTTCCAGGGTCTCGATATCGTCCGGCGACACACCGGCCGCACTCCAGAGTTCGCGATACAGCGGCGAGTTGTCCCACGCGAACCGGACCAGTTCCACCACCGCGGCTTCCTGAGCCGCCCTGATGGCGTCCCGGGAAGCCGTTTCCACATCGGGCTCCAGGAACTCGTGGACATCACCGTCGAGTGTCCTGCGCGGGTCTTTCAGCCCACTGGTAGTCAATGTCTCCTCCATCGCCAAGGCCTCCGCACGCTCGATCGTCCGAACGGTCCACTTACCCGACCGCCGACCGGAGCGTGACCCAACGCACAGCATAACAGCACAACTATTTACCTATATAGGCGGTAGCCGACCACCCCTCTCGGCGCAGACCTCGCACAACCTCCGGAACCCGCGAGCGCAGCACCCGAAGAGTGCTCTTCCCATCTCGACACTCAGCTGCGGCAGCGTCCCGTAATCGCCGGGTCGCTGGTGCAGCGCACGCTGCACACCGACCGCCGTTACGCCGCGCCGACTATGACAACTTCGGCATCGACCTTCTCATCGACGGTCTGCGAGCCCGGGTCGCGGCGAACAACCTCGAGAACGGCGCCGACGGTGGGTGACAGTGGAGTGACGTGTAGGCCGGCCGTCCCTACCTGTCGGGCCGAGCCGCTCCAGACAGTGCGAGGAAGGTCTCCAGTACTGCCGCGAGGTCGACAGCGAAGCCGCCGGACGCACCGCCCGACCACTGCAAGACGACCGTCAACGCGCCCAGAAATGCCGCCGCCAGCACTCGCGGGTCGGCATCCGCAGCGAATTCCCCTCGCGCGCAGGCACGGTCGAACACGGCGACGACACGTTCGTTGCCGGGGACGATCACTGTCCGCTGAACGTGGGCATACAGCTCCGAATGCCGGGCGGCCTGACCGGCGAAGGTGAACAAGACCTGCAGCCCGGGCCATGCAGCCGGCCTGTCGAATGCCTCGATCAGGATGCTCAGCTCCTGCCGGAGATCACCGAGATCAGGAACTTCCGGCCAAGTCGCGATCGATGCCAGCGCATCGACGATGAGCTCCTGCGCACTCGACCAGCGGCGGTAGAAACCGCTGTTCCCGACTTTCGCGCGACGGAGAGTGGCGGTGAGACTGAAGGCATCGACACCCGAGGAGATGAGTTCGGCCCTGGCTTCTCGTAACACCCTCTGCTCGACCGTGGCGTCCGATGGACGGCCGGTGCGCCGAGGTTCGGCATCCGACGATCGAGCCGGTGTCCGAGTCGTCATCCGTCGACTCTAAGTCATCTCGCCGCGGCAGCTCGAAAATGTCCGGCCAAACGGCCACGTTCGGCAGGTCGGATCGGAGTCGGCCGGGCGCGTGCGGATCGGTCGTGACGGCCTGCTCGCCTCAGCTGTTGCGGCCCAAGCTGATCCGGTACGAGTAGTGCTCGGGCACGAAATGAGTGACCGCGAGTTCGACCGGAGCGCCGTTGGCACCCGGAATACAGTCGATCGATGCCAAGACTGGGACTGCCTTAGATCGTGGTCAGGTGTTCCGCGTCCTGCGCTGAAAATTGGCCGAGGGTAATGCCGCCGACGTCAGCGGCAAAGCCTGCATGGCCGGTAACTAGCGGCCATGCAGGAACTTTCGCCGATCACGAATCACCAGCGGCGGCGTTCACCGTTCCCGGGCACTGATTCGCCCCACGCCATCCAGACGTCGGGAACCCTGGTGTCCGAGACCCGGTGAATCCTGCCCTCCTGCTGCGGGTTGGGAATCCGCCCGAGGCCTTCCATACGGCCGTTCGGATCCGGTTCGCACACCCACGGGTCACCGTTGATCGTGTAGTCGATGCCGTCGTGCCAGTAACCATCGGCATCGCGGCGGATCACCGCGTCCATGGTGCGGGCTGTCGTGACCGCGCCGTCGCTGTGACCGATGACTCCGACGTGGAAATCACCGTTGCCGAACAGGAAGTGCCCCACCTCCGAGGTCCCGTCGTCGAAGTGGTTGGCCCACGAGTACCAGGTCGTGTACTCGGCATCGTGCAGCGGATCCTTGTCCACGTACAGGCGGCCGCCGTCACGCATCCACGCTTCCTCCCAGAACAGGAATCCGCGCACGTGCTTGCCCGCTAGGTCGCCCTCGACCAACCACGTCTGGGTCAGGTACAGCAGCGAGGAATCCGGCCCCGGGAGGAACCACTGCAACGGCGGGGCGGCCAGGGTTCCGGTCACATCGATGACATCGGTCTCCTGATAACGCAGCGTCTGTGCGGACAGTTCCAGGGTCACGGCCCGCCCGTGATCGTTTGCCAGTGACATGAACTCGACAGCGCCGGTGTCGAGAACGCGCCGGCTCAGCTCGTTGCTCTCGGGAGCGTGGCGCGGCTCCCGACGCAGCTGCATCTGTTCGGTGCCGCCGGTGCTGGAGAGCAGGATCAGTTTGCCGCCCAGGGAGCGAATATCGGCGCCCGCCTTCTTGTTGTCCCGAACGGCGGGCA
Organism: Nocardia sp. NPDC049526; assembly: GCF_044465765.1. Classification (NCBI taxonomy): domain Bacteria; kingdom Bacillati; phylum Actinomycetota; class Actinomycetes; order Mycobacteriales; family Nocardiaceae; genus Nocardia; species Nocardia sp. NPDC049526. The sequence continues at coordinate 36,792 of NZ_JBITMA010000016.1, forward strand.
CGCGCCGCATGATCGAATGCAGTCCACCGTCGTCGTCGCGCACCGTTCCCCAGATATACCCAGCTTCGGGTGCGAGTCCGTGGACGCTGGTGTCCTGCGAGAGGACAGCCGCCGGCTCGAAGCGTCGACCCGAGCTGATCGCCGCATGATTGAACGAACCTGTCGGTGACAGGTTTGCGAGGGTAGAGGTCATGAAACCAGTCCTTCTGTGAATTGCCGACCGCAGACGCCGACGCACCGAACACGGAAGCGGCTTCGGTGGCACGGAGGTGTCCCGTCATGAATCCACGAAGTCGCCGGCGAGGTTCACCGACCGCACTTTCGGTAACTACCATTACCGTAAGTCGGAGCGCGGTGGAACGCAACGCCGGCGATGGCCTTACTCCTCCCGCAGGATCGCCCGCTCCGGGCAAGCACGGACGCCCCGGTCCGCCCGATCGGCATCGGAGTCCGCGATCTCGACCGAACCGATACTCGAATAGCCGTCGTCGTCGAGGGGGAACAGGTCGGGATCGGCGGCGTGGCACAACGCGTGCCCGACACACTGGTCACTGTCGAGCCGAAGTCTCACCGCAGCACCACCGGAAGATTCGTCACGGCACGGACTGCGATGTTGTCGTAGGCCAAGGCGTCGAGGTCGATCTCGTACTGCGGGGTCCGAACAAGCAACTCTTGCAAAGCGATTCGCAACTCGAGCCGGGCGAGATGCGAGCCGAGGCAGCGGTGCACGCCACTGGCGAACGTCATATGCGCCGTGCGCTCGCGGTGGAAGTCCACGCGCAGTGGATCCTCGTGATAGGTCGGATCCACATTCGCCGCGGCCCAGAACGCGTTGATCTGCTCTCCCTCGGGAATGACGAGACCGTCGCCGAGATCGATATCGCGCTGCGCGTACCGCATCCCGGACGGGACCGGCGACTCGAATCGCAGCAGCTCCTCGATGGCAGGCATCAGCAGATCGGGGGAATCGACCAATGCCTGCCGCTGTTCGGGATGGCGGCCCAGCCAGGTGATCAGACAGGACAGCGACGCGGTGACTGTATCCAGGCCGGCGAACATGAGCAGGAAGAGGATGTTGATCAGATCGAACTCGGCGAGCGGCTCCCCGGCGACCTCGGCACGAAGCAACTCGGCGATGACATCGTCGTCCTTGTCGATACGGCGGCGCTTCTCGGCGAGGAACCCGTTGAAGTACTCGAGCAGCTTGCCTCCCGCCGCGGCCATGTTCGCATCGATCTCCTCGGTCGTCTCCCCCTTGGGGTGAATGACTCCCTCTTTGAACTCCAGAAAGAAGTCGAGGTCGGCGAGCGGGGCACCGACGAGACCGAGAAACGTCTGGCACGGCAACGGAGTACAGAAGTCGCGATACAGTTCGGCGCCACCGGCCTTCTGAGCCTCGCCGATCAGTTCGCCGGCCAACCGGCGGATGCTGTCTTCGAGGTGCTGCGCGCGTTTGGGGGCGAAGAGCGGGTCGAGCAGGCGCCGCCACTTCTTGTGGTCCGGCCCGTCGATCTCCAGCGGTATCAGGCGTCCGTCATGGCCGAAACTTCCACCGCGCCCACCGTTTCCGAGGATGTCCTGGTGTTTGTTGACGGCGAGGATGTCTTCGTGGCGGTAGAGGTGCAGCGCGCCGTCGAGGTATTCGGCGCGGACGTCCCGAGCCTTCTCGAAGTAGACGTGTTGCGGTTCGGCGAGATCTTTCACACGCTGGGACAGCCCCGACACGCGAGGGTCGAATCTGGTGCTGGCAGGTGGCATTGGCCCTCCATGGGCAAGGGCCGGCGCCGCCGACTTCACGGTCGGCGCCGGCGCAACGATCAGGTGTGGACCGGACCTAGCGGTCGATCTGGTCGCGCAAGTCGTCGGGAATGGAACCCGAGGTGATGTCCGCACTCTTGCCGAGGTCGGTCGGGAAGATGATGGACGTCCGCGCGAACTGTCCACCGTCAGCGGAGGCAATGGTCTGGCCGGACATGTAGCCCGACTCGTCCGAGGCCAGGAACAACGCGAGGTTGGCGTTGTCCCGCAGCACCGGTGGGCGTTCCATGCGCAGGGGCATGGCTCGCTCGTCGGGATTCCACGGCGACATTTCTTCGTAGGACTTGCCCAGCACTTCGGCTTCCGAAGGAAGAGCGAAGTTCACCGACATACCGTGCGTCGGACACAGGGCATTGGCCCGGATCCCGAACTTGCCGAATTCGAGCGCGGCCGCACGCACCAGACCGTTCACCGCCGCCTTCGAAGCGGTGTACATCGGAAAGCCGGGGTAGGCCGTGAACGAGGCAGCCGAGGATGTTGCCAGCAGGGCCCCGCCGGACTTGTCGGCGATCATCCACTGGGCGGCGGCTTTCCAAGCCAGATAGATTCCCGTGCTGTTCACCGCGAAGATGTTGTTCCAGTCCTCCAACGACGACTCCGCCAGCGGTTGCATACCGAAGCCGGGCTCCGGGATTCCCGCGTTGGCCCACATCACATCGATCCGGCCGTATGCCGAGACCGTGGCCTCCACCAACCGATTCATATCGGCCTCGACGCGAACATCGGCGTCCACCGCGGTGGCGGTGCCACCCTGCGCCTCGATCTCACCGGCAACCTTCTTCGCACGGCCCGGGACCACATCGCTGACCACCACTCGCGCGCCCTCGGCCGCGAACAGGAGGGCTCCCTCGCGGCCGAGTCCGGAACCCGATCCGGTAATCGCTACTACTTTGTCCTGCATGCGCATTGAACAACTCCTCGAATCGGTGCGAATCAGTGCTCGGGGCTCGCGATGGACTTGATTCGCAGGTACTCCCGGAATCCGGCGACACCGTGCTCCACACCGTCACCGCTGATGCCGTAGCCGCCGAAGGGCGCGTCCGGCGAGAGATAGAAGGAGTTGTTGATGTTGACCGTTCCGGCCCGCAGCTTGTGCGCGACCTTCCAGGCTCGTTCCTCGTCGGAGGACTGCACGTAGGCCGACAGGCCGTATCGAGAGTTGTTTGCGACTCGCACGGCCTCGTCGTCGCCGCCCTCGTAGCGGATTACCGACAGCACCGGACCGAACACCTCCGTCTGGGCGATCTCCGCATCCTGGTCCACGTCGGCCAGCAAAGTGGGCTCGTACCAGAAGCCACGGTCGTGGCGGTCGCCACGCTTTCCACCCGCCAGCAGCCGTGCGCCGGCGGCAACCGCTCGATCGACCAATCCCTCGATCCGCTCGAGTTGTTCTTCGCGGATGATCGGCCCGACCATGTTCGCCGGATCCGTGGGGTCACCCCAGGCCAGGTTGGCGATCATCGGCTGCAGCCGGGCGAGCACCTCGTCGTAGACGTCCGCGTGCACGACCATTCGTGTCGCCAGCGCACATCCCTGACCGCTGTTGGACATGCACATCACCATGCCGAGGCCGCACGCCAGGTCCAGATTCGCGTCCGGCAGAATCACATTCGCCGACTTGCCGCCCAGTTCGAGCACGGTGTGCCGGATGCCGTTGGCTGCTCGCTCGGCGATCCGCTGGCCGACGCCGGGCGATCCGGTGAAGTGGTAGAGGTCGATGCGCTGGTCCGCGGTCATGGCATCCCCTACGATGGCCTTGTCCGCGGAACTGATCGCGTGATACGCACCCTTCGGGATGTCGGTGGATTCGCTCACGATCTGAGCGAGCAGCGCTGCTGTCAACGGCGTATCCGGTGCGCTCTTGAGGACAACCGCGTTACCGGTGGCCAATCCGTGGTGCACCTTCCAGATCGCGGTCATGAACGGGGCATTCCACGGCGTGATGGCTCCGACGACGCCATAGGGCTCGTAGCGAATCCGGCGTAGGCTGCGATTTCCGAGGATGTCGAAGGCCGGAAGGTCCTCTTCCCACTCGAACGACGTGATGAGGTCGTTGAAAAAGTCCATGCCCTCGACCATCACGTCGACGTGAGTAGGCATGTTCTGCACGCAGATCCCTGCTTCGGCGGTAAGCAGCGCCTTGATCTCGTCGGACCGCGCGCGTAGCCCTTCCTGCAGTTGCACCAGGCACTTTCGCCGGAACTCGTGATCATTTCCCCAGTCGGAACTATCCGCGAAGTGCCGGGCCGCGGTGATCGCATCGTCGACGTCCTCGACGCCGGCATCCGCCGCCTGCGCGATCACCGACTGGTCCGCCGGGTTGATCACGTCGTAGCGGCGTCCCGATCGCGCTTCGCGGAATTCTCCGTCGATGAATAGCCGACCTTCTAGCGTGGGCATCTACCGATCTCCTCACATCTGTACTTGATGAATCGAGCAGTCGCGTCAACGAAAATCGCCGCGTCCGCGCATGCAGGACCGAACGATGGGTCGCTGATCGAGGGATCGTCAGGCATTCAGGAAGAGTGACGCGAATCTCATAAATCATCTAACTGTAAGCGAGGTCACGTTGTCAAGGGAGTTCGACTCCCTAACTCGGCTGTGCGACGATCGAAGCATGGGCACAGTCAGTACCGGCCGAAAACGACGATCATCCGCAGAGGTCAGGAGGCTTATTGCCGACGCCGCCTCGGCGGAGTTCATCGAGAACGGTTTCGAGCGGACGACCATCCGCTCGGTGGCACTGCGGGCAGGAGTGACCGAATCCATGGTCTTCCGCCACTTCGACTCCAAGCCGGAACTTTTTCGTTCGACCGCCGCCGCACCACTTGTCGAGTTCATGAACAATTTTGCCGACACCATGGGCGACACACCGCAAAGCCCCCGCGATATCACCGTCCGCTTCGCCCAGGGTCTGTACGACCTGTGTTCGGCAAATCGCCACATTCTCGTATCGCTGGCGGCTGGCGCCAGCGAACATGCGCCCACGGCCGAAGAGTCACCGCTCGCACCGTGCCTGCACGCTCTGATCGACGGCGTTCACCGATACATGGCCGCCAACGGAACGCAAGCCACGAACGACATCCAGGCATCAGTCCGCATGACAGTGGCCCTCGTTCTCGGCACCGCACTCGCGGGCGACGCTCTTTTCCCGCCGGATACCGAGGAGACCGAAATCCCCATGGCGCTGGCGCAATACATCCTCTCCGGCTCCGGCTACGCCGCAGAACCGGGAACGGGTATAGCCCGGCGGCGAAACGCCGCTCGCACAGCCGCCCACGGGGCTACTGGCCCAGTTCTCACACATGCAGTAGAATTATCTATCTGATTGGCATGAGTGAGGTGCAAAGGTGCAGCCGTTCGCCACCGCTTGCGAAGTACGCGAGTCCGAGACGACCGAATACACGCCGCCTGCGCGGGACTCCGAAACGCGGAGGATCCTCACCGCGGCATGGCGTGTACTCGAGCGGTCGCGGTTTCGGTCGCTGAAGGTCCGGCAGGTTCTCGCGGCATCCAGCACCTCGGCAAGTCACTTCTACCGCCGGTTCCCGAGCAAAGCCCACCTGATGCTCGCCCTGCTCGAGGATGAGGTCCGACTCGTCGACCGCCGACTTCGGGACCGGATCGACCCCGCGGCACCGGTCTCCGAGCAACTGCGCACATGGCTGCAGTACAACATCGGCACCCTGTACGACCAAGCTCGCGTACAACGCACCCGCCTGTTCCTGGACCAGGACATGTTGGACATACTTCCCGAGCAGGTCACGATGCTGTACGGCATCTTCGACAAGCAGCTGTCCGAAATAGTCCGCCGCGGTATGCGCAACGGCGAACTGCGGCCGGGGAACCCCGCGGGCGATGCGTTGCTCGTCGGATACCTCGTGCGTGGGCTGCTGACCAACGGCGTCAAGCAGGGACTTCCGCCCGACCAAGACGACCTGATCACTCATGTCCATGCTTTCGTACTGCGTGCCCTCGGCCACCGATAATCCGGTTCGCAGCGGGGCCCAGGACGACACACTTCGTCGCCTGTGGCGATTACCTGCCTCAGGGACGACAGCGGACAATCCGGTCAGAGCAGAGCTTCGGCCTGACCCGAGTCGGCACGGGCGAGAACATATTCCATCAAGGACAGCAGCACATTCTTGACCGAATCTCGCTCGCGCGCGTCACACAACACGACCGGCACGCCGGAATCCAGGTCCAAAGCCTCCGTGATCTCCTCTGCTGTATACACATCGGCTTCGTCGAAACAATTCACTGCCAGAATGAAGGGCACTCGGCGGCTTTCGAAATAGTCCAACGCCGCGAACGAGCCAGTGAGCCGGCGAGTGTCCGCAAGGACGACGGCGCCGAGTGATCCGCGAGACAATTCATCCCACAGAAACCAGAACCGATCCTGTCCGGGAGTCCCGAACAGATATAGGACCAGCTCATCGTTGAGCGTGATCCTGCCGAAGTCGAGAGCCACGGTGGTGGTGGTCTTCGATTCGACGCCGTCCACATCGTCCACACCGATGCTCAGCTCGCTCATCACCTCCTCCGTGCGCAGCGGAGCTACCTCACTGATCGCCGAGACCAGTGTCGTCTTGCCGACTCCGAAACCTCCTGCGACCAAGATCTTCACGGCAGTCATCGGAAGAACTTTCGATTCACCGAGATCAGAGTGCGCGAATTCCATCCAAAACCGTCCGAAGTAAATTGACATCGACCGAATCCGTATTGGCCGGACTGGGCGACCGATAAACGATGTAGCCGTCCGCGATCAAGTCACCGAGAAGGATCTTGGTGACGCTGAGCGGGCGGCGTAGCTGTGCGGAAATCTCTGCGACCGACTTCGGTGCAATACAGAACTGAAGTATTGCGCGATACTCCGCATCCATCCGCGACTGGCTGCTGGGCCCGCGGGAGGTGGTGACCACCAAGGTGATCATGTCGAGTTCGTAGGGGCTCCCCGTTGTCCGCCCACGCGTGACGGCATAGGCCGGTACGAGCGGACCAGCATCCTCGTCGAACCACGGCCCCCGGGTATCGGTCATGGCAATCTGTGACCCGTCCCGTGGGCACCGTTCGGACGCGATGTCGTCGACAGGAACGACCCCACGCGCACCACGGTCTGATTCATCTCGTACGCGACCATGCCCATGTTCATATCCTCGCCCGCCAGCACCGCCAGACACGCGTTGTCACCTGCCGAGGTCACGAACAGCACAGCTCGGTCGAGTTCGATGACCGACTGACGGACTCCGCCGACCTCGAAATAGCCGGCCGCGCTGCGGGCGAGCCCGTGCAGTGCCGACGCCATGGCGCAGAAGTGCTCGGCCCTTTCCCGTGACATGGCACTGGATTTGCTGATCAACATTCCATCGGTGGAAAGCACAACAGCACAGTCGATTCCCGGCATCCGGTTGATAAAGTCGTCGATCAACCAGTCGAGATTCTTGGTGATATTGGAGGAAGTCGTCACTGCTGTTCCCATTCCACATACGTTGTCGTGAACTGATGCGACCCCGGCGGCGGCGCCGCTCGGCCTTGACGAGTACCGCTCTCTATTGCGGAGAAGAGGTCTCGCGCCTGCTCTGCGGAGCGCTGAACCGGAGGTTCCGAGGATTCGTCCGGAGGGGCGGTACGGTTCGCCAACTCCGGCGTCAGACTCGCCTGACGCCGTCGCCGTGGTAGCGTCGGCCGCCTGCGGGACGGCTCATGCTGATCGGCGATCGGCCGCCGCGGTTCCCGCGCGGCAGCGTCGGCAGGCATCGCTGGCAATGCCGTATTCGCCGGCCTGGAGAGGGCCTCTGTATTCGCTCTCGCATAGGTGAGCGCCTCGGTCGCCGGGGACGGCTGGGCAACCTCTTCTTCGGACAGCAGCGACAGCGGAACCAAGACGATCGCCTTGACGCCACCATATTCCGACTCCACCAGCCGGACCGACACATCGATCCGGGCCGACAGCCGCGCCACGACGAACAGTCCCAGCCGATTCTCCCGCGATAGCGCCGCGAACGCGAAATCCGGTGGGTTGGACAGCGTCTCGTTGAACGAATCCATTCGCTCGACCGGCATGCCGAGCCCTTGGTCGACGACTTCGATAACGATGCCCTTGCCGACCGCATTGCCCGATACATCCACCCGCGACTCGGGCGGAGAGAACGACGTCGCATTGTCGATCAACTCGGCCAGCAGATGCAGAAAATCGGCCACTGCACCACCGGACACGCTGACATCCGGCAATCGCCCCACACGAACACGGGCGTAGTCCTCTGTCTCGGCAACGGCGCCACGCACAAGTTCATCGAGGCGGACCGGCTTGCGCCACTGTCGCCGGGGCTGTTGGCCACCGAGAATGATCAGATTCTCGGCGTTGCGGCGCTCACGAGTCGCTAGGTGGTGCAACCGGAAGAGCAGATCGAGGACCTTGGGGTCCTCTTGCTCGAATTCGGCCTCGTCCAGGAGTTTCAGGTGCCGATGAAGAACGACCTGGCTGCGGTGCGCGATGTTGACGAACACGGAGTTCACGCCTTCGCGAGTCCGCGCCTCGGTGGCGGCCGCGTTCACTGCCGCAAGTTGCGCGCGGTTGAACGCATCGGCGACTTGACCGATCTCGTCAGTGCCGAAATCGAGTTTGGTCATCTCGTTCTCGATGTTCACCTGCTCGCCGCGATCCAGGGCCGCGATGATGCCGGGGAGTTGGTCGTCTGTCATCCGGGTCGTCTCCGCGCGCAACCGGTGCAGGCGGCGAATCATGCGCCGCGACAACTGCAGCGTGGTCGCGAAGGCCGCTAGCGTGACAATCAGAACCGCAGCGCCCGCAAGCAACGAGTTCCGTGAATTGTCTTCTCCCATCTGGCGACTCAGCGTAGAGACGTATTCGCCCTCACCTGTCCACATCCGCAACATGTCATCGGAGACCTTGGTGATCGCAGCATTCCAATCGGCTGTCGACACGGGCGGCGCATCCACCTCTCCGTCGCTCGCCCCACTCGAACCGGCTGCGCGCGAGGCATTGCCCCGGTTCTGGGACGTCGACGCGGAACTGCTCGAATTGTCGGCACCACTGGCGGGAGGGGTCACGCCTCTCCGAATCAGGACGTTCTCGATATCGCCCAGTCTTCTGAACTCCGGTGACGCGCTGAGTGCCTGCCACTGCGCGCGCACCTGAGGCGTCATGCTCGTCGCCAGATTCTGCAGTTGAGCGTGATAGAAGCCGACTTGACCGGCGAACTCGTCGAACTCCGCGGGCGACAACGCACCCGCCGCTTCGGCCGCGACCGCAAGGTCGTGCCCCCGGGCCATAGCATCGGCGGCGGCGAACAGATCTGTGACCGTGCCGAGCGCGAGTGCGAGTTCGGTGTCGGGCGCACTGTGCGCGAAGGACACCATCGACTGTCGAACGATGCCGGTGAGACGATTGAAGAACGCGTAGGCGTCCATCATCGAAATTGCATTCGACTCCACCTTGGCACGTACTACTGGTAGTTCGCTCGCCAGCCCGGCCAGCGCATCCTCGCTACCGGAGGTGGAACCGGGATGCATATCGTTGAAAGTGCGTGCCGCGGAGATGATCTGCTGCAACGACCGGTCCACCTTCGGCCGTACGTCTTGCAGGCCGCCGGCCATTTCGGGGTGGCCGGCCAGACGCATCAGCGTCAACCGCCGCTCCTGAGCGATTGCGATGCCGAACTCGAGGCCTGGCGTCGCCGCCGAAACCTGCTCGTTGCCCCAGTTCCGCAATTGCTGGCCTTGCACCACGAGGTAGGCGGCGCCTCCGCCACCGATGATGAGTAGCACGATGCTCGGGACGAGCGCGATCGCGAGTACCCGCGCCCGGAGGGTGCGTAACGCCTTGAACACGCGCATCAAACTAGTCGACCATGGGCAGCAGATGAGCTAAATCAACAAGATCCTTTAATTATTTAAGCTAGACCGTTCGGTGTCTGTATTGCAGAGGCCCGGTTGACCAGCGGAAACCGTGAAGCATCCGATCGACGAACCCTCTTCTTCGCGGGAACGACGTTCCCGCCATGGCGCCTTTCGTGCTGCACTCGGCCACACGAAGATCGAATCGTCACGCGCAAAGGCATTGCGGGACACCGAGTTGACGGTTAACGACAAGCACAAGGGAGAAGCCATGCTGCTGTCCGGCAAAGTCGCGTTCATCACCGGCGCGGCCCGAGGCCAGGGTCGCAACCACGCGATCCGCCTCGCCCGCGAAGGCGCTTCGATCATCGCGGTGGATGCTTGCACCGCTGTAGCGGCAGCCAACGCCTATCCCGCCGCGACCGAGGAAGATCTGGCCACCACGGTAAGCCTCGTCGAGGCCGAGGGACAGAAAATCGTTGCACGGCGCGCCGACGTCCGCGACTCAGCGGCGCTCGAGGCGATCGTGGCGGAGGGCGTACAGGAGCTCGGCGGCCGTCTCGACGTGGTGGTTGCCAATGCCGGCATCAGCAACTGGAACCGTTTCTGGGAAATTCCGGAGGACCAGTGGCAGACCATGATCGACATCAATCTCAGCGGCGTATGGCGGACCCTGAAGGCCGCCGCTCCGGCGATGATCGCCGCGGGCAACGGCGGATCGATCATCACGGTCAGCTCCGTCGCCGGCATCAAATCGCTGCCTGGGCAGGGGCATTACAGCGCAGCCAAACACGGCGTAGTCGGGCTGACGAAAACTGCCGCGATCGAGCTGGGCGAGTATGGAATCCGCGTCAACTCGATTCACCCGTGGGGGGTCACCACGCCGATGGGCGAGGACCCGACAGTGGCGACCATACTGTCCGAACACCCCAACTTCCTCGCGTCGTTCGCCTCGCTGCTGCCAGGGTTGCCGATCGCCGAATCGGATGACATCTCCGATGGTGTGGTTTGGCTCGCCTCGGACCTGTCGCGCGCGGTCACCGGAACTCAGCTGACCCTCGACATGGGTGCCACCAAGGTCTGAAATGCCGTCCCGGGCCGGCAGACTCCCCGATTCGGCGACCACGGCCTCAGCATGATCGCCGAATCGCGCAGCGCCGTGTAACGGTCCAAGAGTTCGGCCGTCCGTCGGCTCAACCCGAGGCCGCGTTCGTCGGCGCCACCGAAACGCCGCAGCGCTCGATGCAATTCGACCGATGCCTCCCTGCTCGATCGTGAGGCGGATGCCCTGGCGTAACTCGGCCGGGTGACCACGGTGCTGGACTGGAAAACCGCACGCGAACGTGGTTCCCGTAGCAGACCCGTGGGTTTTCCGAACCCGTCGGTTACGTTCGAAGTGGAAGGCATCCAGCTGGTTACCGATACACCCTGGGTCGACGATGTCGAAAGCGAGAGTGACGATGGGCGAACGATTCCGCGATCAGGTAGCGCTGGTCACCGGTGCGGGCTCGGGGATCGGTCGTGCATCCGCCGTGCTGTTCGCCAGAGAACAAGCCGCCGTCGTGGTGAACGACGTTTCGCCGGAGAAGGCTGCCGAGACCGCGGAGTTGATCCGTACCTTCGGCGGTAATCCGGATGTCGTCGCCGGCGATGTCACCATACCGGGATTTATCGACGAGATGTTCGACGCGGTTCTCGACCGGCACGGCCGAATAGATATCGTGCACAACAACGTCGGGTTCGGCGAGAACAAGTCCATCGTCGACACCGACGACGAAGCCTGGCGGCACGGTCTCGACGGAAATCTCGGTGCCACCTTCCGCGGGGTGCGAGCGGCGATACGAGCAATGACCCCGCAACGGCGCGGGGTCGTGGTGAACACCGCCTCGGCGGCGGGTCTGCGCAAAGTTCCCGGAGTTGTTCCCTATTACGGAGTGGCCAAAGCCGGTGTCCTGCAACTGACACAAGAGGCCGCCGTGGAGGCCGGTGAATTCGGCATACGGGTCAACGCGGTGATCCCGGGCGCGGTCCGCACCCCGAGTTTCGAATCGTACCTCGGTACCGAACGCCTGCAGAGATATATGGAGCAGTTGCCGCTGCGACGCATGGCCGAGCCCGCCGACATCGCCAACGCGGTCGCATTCCTCGCATCGGCCGACGCGGCGGCCATCACCGGTGCCGCCCTGGTCGTCGACTCGGGCATCAGCGCTGTCATGCACCAGCCGGTGATGGGCTGACGTGAGTGTCGAGAGAAGGTTCATCGTGAATTCCGTTGAGACAGCAGCCCGGCCCGGCCGGTTGAGCGGAAAGGTCATCCTGGTAACCGGCGCCGGCCAGGGGATCGGCAGGGGCGCTGCGCTGGCGCTCGCACGAGAGGGTGCGTCTGTCGCGCTGGCAGGCCGGACGCTGGCGAAGTGCGAGATGGTCGCAAATGAAATCACCGCATTCGGCGGAGAGGCGCTCGCATTGCATTGCGATGTCACCGACCGCGCGCGGATCGAGTATGCGATCGGCGCGACCGCCGAAAAGTACGGTGGCCTCGACGGATTGGTGAACAATGCTCAGTCCTCCGCCCAGGGTCCGCTGGCCGAGGTCACACAGGACGATGTCGATATGTGCTGGCGCAGTGGACCATTGGCGACACTATGGGCGATGCAGACCGCGCTGCCGTGGATGCGTGAGCGGGGTGGCGGATCGATCGTCAACTTCGGATCCAGCACAGCGATCAACGGCGCTCCGCTGTTCGGCGCTTATGCGATGGCCAAGGAAGGCATTCGCGGGCTGTCCAGAGTCGCTGCCCGGGAGTGGGGGCGTTACGGGATTCGAGTGAATGTCGTTGTGCCGACCGCGCTTTCCCCCGCCGCCGAGGAGTTCAAACAGCAACAGCCGGAACGCTTCCAACAGCATGTCCGCAGACTCCCCCTCGGCCGGATGGGTGATCCGGAGAGCGACATCGGTCGTGCCGTGGTCGCCCTCATGAGTGAGGATCTGGCCTATCTCACCGGTGACACGCTCATGCTGACCGGAGGCGAATGATGGACCGGTCGAGTCTGGAACGCCGGATCGAGCTGGCAGAGGCGCGTTTCGAGATCGGACAGTTGCCGGTCCGCTACGCCCTGGCAGTGGATCAGCGCGACGTCGACACCTGGGTGTCGCTCTTCGTTCCGGACGTCCGCCTCGGTCGGCACGGATCGGGCCGGGAAGCGTTGCGCGGGTTCATCGAACCGCAGTTGCGCTGGTTCTATCGGTCGATCCATCTGATCTGCGGACATCGCATCGAGCTGGGACCGGACCACGGCGACGGCGGTCCGGTCACCGCCACCGGGCAGGTCTACTGTCGAGCCGAGCACGAGGTGGACGACCGCTGGGTGGTGATGGCGATCCGGTACGACGACCGCTATCGACGCGACGGCGAGCAATGGTTGTTCGAGCAGCGCATCGAACGGCATTGGTACGCAGCCGATCTGCTCGAACGCCCGCAGCAGGCCGGATTCGACAGCTGGCAGGTCGGGCCGCCGCCCGCACTGCCGGGCCATGATCCGGCGTGGGCGGCGTTCTGGCCCGCGCATCACGCAGCTCCCACCGACCGGCCTGTCGTGGAAGGACTACCGTGACCGTACAAACGAAGGCATATGCGACGTACACGCCGATCGAGGTCGGCCTGTACTTCGATCTACGAAAGCCGCAGCACCTCGAGACCAGCGCCGCACGACTGCACGGCTTCACCCTCGAGATGTGCGAGGAAGCGGATCGACTCGGCGCGGGTTCACTGTGGTTCTCCGAACATCACCTCTTCGACGACGGCTACCTCACCCAGCCGTTGACCTTCGCCGCGGCCGCGGCCGCACGGACTAGAAAAACACGCATCGGCACCGCGATCCTGATCGCCCCGCTCCACTCCCCCGTCGAAGTCGCCGAGCAGGCCGCGCTGGTCGACCTGATCTCCGACGGGCGAGTCGATCTCGGTATCGGTGCGGGATACCGCAAGCCGGAGTACGAACTGTACGGAATGCCGGACAGCAAGCGCTACGCCACAACCGACGACATGGTGAGACGGCTGCGACAACTGTGGTACGACGGCGGGGTCACTCCCCGACCGGTACAGGACCCGCTCCCGGTGTGGCTGGGATATCACGGCCCCCAGGGCGCGCGCCGTGCCGGTTTACTGGGAACGCCACTTCTGACACCGAATCACGAGAGCTGGCCCGCATATCGCGAGGGCCTGGTGGCCGGTGGGCACGATCCCGCGATCGCCCGCATGGGAGGCGGGATCCAGGCCTGGGTCACCGAGGACCCGGAACGAGACTGGCCGCTCGTCGCGCCCTATATCGGCTACCAAGCCGACTCGTACCGCCGGCACATGGTGCAGGGCACCGATGCCCCACCGCCGCGGCCGGTGGATCCGGTGAAATTGGCCGCCCGCGAACCGCGGGGTCCCTTGAACTACTTCTGGTTCGGCACGCCGGAGGACATCGCGGGACGCATTCGCACGATGACAGGTGACGCACCGGTTTCCACCGTCTTCCTCTGGGGTTCGGTCGGGGGCATGCCCGAAGACATGGTCGCCGAGCATGTCCGCGTCGTGTGCACCCGGCTGGCTCCGCTGCTGCGATGACCGTCCGATCCGCCGACCCACCCGTAGGGGCCGACTATCGGACTACATAACCCGCCGAATATCCGCAGCCGCAACCAGACTGGACATCATCTGCACCGTGCCGGGCTGCGGCGTCGAAGAGTTCCTCATCCCCGAGCCCGGCATGGGGGCAACCGTTCCGTCTGTCACCGACATCGAGCCGACGGTCTAGGTGTGGGAAGCACACCACGTTTACCGCCAACTCGGTGAAAGCGCTCACCTAGGCGCCCGCCGCAAGGCTGCCTGGTTCACCTACCCGCAGTGGAACCAGGCAGCAGGATGACCGACGGATGCTCTGGATCGTGGAATATGTCCTGGTCGGCCACGTGCAGAGAGGTGCCGGTGAGGCGTTCTCCGATACTGCCGACATTGCGGGCGTAAACCGGGTGTGCACCGCTGGATATTTGTACACGGATACGGTGCCCTCGGCGGAAACAGTGGGCGGTAGGCCAGACGGGCACGACCACCTTGGTCGGCTCCTGCGCGTTCGGCTCGGCTGCCTCGACCACGGTGATCCCGTCACAGACGTTTATCGAACGCCCGCGTGGGTCGACATTGCAGATGCGGACGAAAAGGTCGGTGCTCGGCCGACTGGAGCGGAGCCAGATCTCGGCGGTGACGTCGCCGATAATTTCGTAGTCCTGAGTCATCGGGGCGGACGTGAAAGTCAATACGTCCGCGCGGCTTTCCAGTTTTCGGTTGTCCTGTGGGCCGACTTGCCGATTGACGAGTTTGGACATGCCGAGCGATGGTGTGGGGTCGGCTGGGTCGTATCGGTAGCTGTCCGGGGCGCTCGGCACCGCGGGATTCTTGTCGAGTGCGGCGTGCGGGTGCAGGTGCCAACGATCGGTGGTCCGGTCCGGCGGCGGCCAGGATGTGAAACTGCGCCACTGTTCACTGCCGGTGACGAAGACCCGGACGGGGTCTTGTTCGGCGACCTGGCCGCCACGCGCGAGCGTCAGTGCCCACTCGATGGCTTCCCGGGTTGCCGCACCACGGAGGCCGGCATCGAGGTGCGACCACGGGCCAACCGTCAAGCGGGGTTGCCGACCGGCATCGACGAGCGTGCGGTAGTCGCGCAGTGAGTACGGAAGAAACAGGTCATACCACCCGGCGACAATATTGACCGGCACGGTGGTTCCGGCAATCGTTTCTCGATGATCGACATCGATCGTGGCCCAGTACGGGTCTTCACTGTGGTGTCGCATCACCTCCTGGAAGAACGACCACGACTGTCCGACCAGACGTGCGTCGGAATCGACGACCGGCCCTGCGGCGAGTGCCTCTCGGATTCGGCGCACGATTCCTATCTCGGAGAGCAGCGGTGACAAGGAATTCGCGGCGAATCGGATGGACGTCCAATCCAGCAGATTCTCGGCCAGCATGCCCTCGGGACGGTGGAAAACGTCGATGACGTTCGCCGACGTTGTCACCGGCAGGATGGCTTTGACCTCGGAAGGCACCTTGTCCGCGACCGCCCATTGGGCGTAGCCCATATAGCTGGGACCGCCCAGCACTAGATTGCTGTCGAACCATGGTTGCCCGATTACCCAGTCGATCGTCGCCAGTCCGTCGGCGCGTTCATTACGCAACGGCTCGTACTCGCCGCCGGAACCGAAGGTGCCTCGAGTGCTTTGCACGAGCACTTGGTATCCGCGCTCGGCGTAGGGTCTGGCGAAGAGCTGGAACAAGCCGCGGCGACCGTAGGGAGAACGCACCAGTAGCGTTGGCAACGATCCCGAATGTGCCCCGGGCCGATAGAAGTCGGCGAGCTGCACTGTGCCGTCGGGCATCGGGATCTCCAGATCTCGTTGCACCACAATCTTTCTGGTCAACGGCTTCGGCAACGACATCTGCTTCTGCGCGACGCGGCTCATGACTCCCCAGCCCAGTCGCCCAGCAATCTCATACATTGATTCTCCATTGAATTTCGTCGGTTATCGCAGTTGGTCGACCGCAGTGTGTGAGGCACCGCCGAACCCCGATGCGGGCAATACATGCTCGATAACTATCGGCAGCTCACCCAACTCTGTCGCACGCTGCGAATCTGCTCGCCGAATCTGTCGGCTCGGTGGTGACCATCGCGTTCGAGGCCGCCACCGTCCGTCACCACCGGCCGAAGTGGCTCAGCGCGACGGTGGCGTGAACAACGCCGGGTCCGTCTCGAGAATCCTGTAGTCCCCGAGCTTGCCCGCCCGGTCCGCCGTCGCCACGATGACATCGGAAGCACAGACATTCGGTGACACCGGGAAAGCCTTACCGTTGCACTGGAAGTCGATACCGTTGGTCAGCGGGTACTTCTGCGGCGGGGCCGTACGGAGGGCTTCCAAAATCGACTGCCGGGTGACATCCGTGCCCGGGGCGGAATTCAACGCCTCCGCGAGCGCCAGGATCGGCGACCAGCCACCGGCCGACGTGGCGTTGACCGGGGTACCGGACGCGTACTGGTCGAGGGCCGCCTGGAACAACTTCACATCGTTGGTGGCCGGATCCAGGTTCGCCGTAGTGCCGACCTGCACGCCGTTGAAACCTCCGGGAATCGAGGAACTGATCGATGGACTCACGCAGCGATCGTTGACGACTGCCGGCGCATCCGGCGCAGCCGTTCTGATCGCTTTCAGCGCACCGCCGCAGAAAGTTGTGTCGCCCAGAACGACCCACATGCCCGGGTCATTGCGCTTTGCCGCCGCGATTTGAGAGGTCATATCAGGCGTTCCCGGCGGGATGGTTACCACGTCCAACGCCGCACCGGCATTGGCGAACGTCAGCTTTCCGATCTGGTTCGCGGTTCCGGTCGCGCCGGGCACATCGATCGTCACCATCGCAGCCTTGGTGATGCCCCGTTCCTTCGCCAGTGCCGCGGGAGTGGCGAAAATGGCGGAAACCCCGTTCATCAGGCTGAAAACGTTCGCTGCGGACAGCGACTTCGGCGTCGCCCCGTAGTTGAGCAGAAGCGGGACACCGGCCGGTGACAGAACGTCGATCGTCTGGTCGGCGAGCCCTAGCGCCCCTTCGGCGACAGCAACTACGCCGCCTCCGACCATCTGATTCGCACAATCGGTCGCGGCTGCCGGATTGCCTTTGGATTCACAGGTTTTCAAGACGACCTTGTGTCCGCGCAAGCCGCCGAGATGCTCGTTGATATACGCAACTGTCGCGTTCGCCGCGGCTATTTCGGCACTCGTGTCATAAGCTGCGGCTTTGCCCTCGCTGATGAAGCCGATCGTTACGGGCTCACCAGTAGCCACGTTCTGCGCCCCGAGAATTGCGGGATCGACTTTGGCAGCTCCGCCGGACGTATTGTCACTGTTCGAACTACAGCCTGCTGTCGCGGCCGCGGCGACTGCACATGCGGCAACTGCCGCACCGACAGTTCGCCAGGGATTTCCGACCTTCATTTCTCTCCTTGCGTTGACACCGATTTGGTTTTTGCGGCTCTCAGGACCCTGCTGGAGCGAGATCGCATGCGGACCGCCGGCTGCTGCAGGCGGCGGCTGTCGCGTCAGCCCCCCAGATAGACCTCACGCAAACGCCCGGGGTCGGTTCGCAATTCTTCGGCCGAGCCGCGCAACCGAACCTGTCCATGCACGAGGACAACAGCTTCGTCAGCTACTTCGAGTGCTAGCTGAACGTGCTGTTCGACAAGCACGACCACCGCGCCCGTACTCTCGGCTATGTGACGAACAACGGGGAGTAGCCCTTCGACGATGACCGGTGCCAGTCCCATGCTCATCTCATCGATGAGCAAGACTTTCGGCCTCTGCACCATCGCTCGCGCGACGGCGAGCATCTGCTGCTCACCGCCCGAAAGGTCACCGGCCCGTACCTTCAGTCTCTTGTGCAGGGCAGGGAAGAGATCCAGGGTGGAACCGATCGTCTGATCGTCCTTGCAGGCGACCTTCAAGTTCTCTCGTACGGTGAGGTCGTTGAACAAGGCCCTGTCATCTGGAACCAGTACCAATCCATGCCGGTTCGCATGCCGCGGATCACCGTTCTCGAGATCGGTCGTGCCCACCCTCACCGAACCGCTTCGTCGCTTGAGGAAGCCTGCGATCGTGTTGAGTAACGTCGTCTTACCTGCGCCGTTCGGCCCCAGAACCGCAAGCACTTTCGACTCGTACAACGCGATGTCGATATCCCGGGCCACAGTGGTGGATCGATAGCCGACCGCCAGTTCGGCGCACTCGAGGACAGGCATCGACGTCGGTTTTTGCAGTATCTCATGCATCGGCGCGCACCTCGCCTCCCAGATAAGCCGCTACGACCTTGTCGTCGTTTCTGATCTCCTCGGGCGAGCCGACGGCGATGACTTTTCCGAAATCCAGCACGTAGACCAGATCACACGATCCGAAAATGAGATCCATATCGTGATCGACGATCAGAACAGCGATGCCGGAGTCGGCGACGCGGCGCAAACGCGTTCCGAGCCATAGACTTTCGTCGCTGTCGAGTCCACCAGCCGGTTCATCGAGCAACAGAACCGACGGATTCCCGGCGAGCGCTCGGGCGATGGATACAAGCTGTCGTTGTCCCTGCGACAACTCGCTGACTGATCGATCGGCCGCCGCCGACAAACCGAGCATGCCCAGGATTCGTTCTATCGAGGACAACTGTGCCGACACATCCTCGGATTTGCCGGCTCGCAGAGCCACCTTGACGTTTTCGGTCACCGACATGTCGTCGTACAGCTCCAGCGCTTGGAAGGTTCGCCCCAACCCTCGCCGTACTCTCTGGTACGGCACCAGTCCGTCGACCCTCTCTCCGAGCAATCGAACATTGCCCGTGTACTCGGAGAATCCGCACAGCGCGTCGATAAGAGTGGTCTTTCCCGCGCCATTCGGGCCGATCAGGCCGACGAGTGCGCCTTCCGGGATTTCCAGGGTCGCCTCATCCAATGCGACGACGCCTCCGTAGTGGACGCTCACGCCGTCGCCCTGCAGCGCAGCCCGGGCTCCCCCCGACACCGGCGTGCTCTCGATGGCGAGATCGTGGTCGTGGACCATGTCCGCGACGACACCTTTCGATCGGCGTCCGGCGATCCAGCTGTGGATGGGTCCGACAATTCCCTCGGGGTTGACGATCACCACGATCACCAGAAGGACTGCGGCGATTGTCGAGTACCAGCCACCAGCTCCGACCGTCTCGTCGATGATGATGTACAACAGGCCGCTCGTGGCCGCAACGCCGGCCAGAACGCCGCCCGACAAGGAAGTGACTCCCGCCAGATATACCGTGGCGAAGAATGCGACCGAATTCATCGCGGAGAAAGGCTCGAAGATCACAGACTGCTGCTGATAGGCCAGCAGCGATCCCCCCAAACCGGCAATGAACGATCCGATCGCAAAAGCGAGCACTTTGACGAAGACAACGTTGACTCCGGCGGCAGCGGCAGATTTCTCGTTGGCGCGAACAGCAAGCATCTGAGAGCCGAACCTGCTGCGTCTGAGCATCGCCGTCGCGAAACATACTGCGGCAAGTACGATTACGCATACGACACCGAACCGAACTCGTGGGTAGTCCTCGCCGGCGCCGATCCCGAGGTCCCAGCCGAACAGACTCGGCGAAGGTGCCGCGACACCGGACGAAGTAACGAAATCGGTGTTGCGGAACCACACAGCCTCGACTGCGAAGGCCATCGCCAGCGTCACGACCGCTACGGAAAGACCACGAATTCGCAGCGCGGGTAACCCGATCAGTACCCCCACAGCGGCAGCGATGAGGGCGGAGACAAGGGGCGATAGTGGAAAGGGCAGATGCCACGCTCGCGTCAGCGGCCCCACGAGAAATGCGGCAACTCCGGCAATTGTCAGCTGCGCCAATGAAATTTGCCCGGCATACCCTGTGACAACCACGATCGACAGAGCGATGACGGCCATGATTGCGCTGGTGATCAACCCGTTCCGCAGCCGGTCGTCGAGGACCGGAAGGAGCGCTATCGCAACTATCGCTACTGCGGCCGTACCGATCAACGGCCTGGCCGGTCTAGGCGCGGATCCAAGAGTCTGTACGACGACCGCGCCGCGGCTGGGCAGCGGGCGAGCTCTGACTACGAGCACGGCCAGTATCAAGATCAACGGCACGAGTTCGGCGAGACCGGATGTCGGTAATACCGAGAATTGTGTCGTGAGGTATTGGAACCAGGATTGGACCATGCCGATCCCCAGGCCGGCGGCAACCGCTACCAACAACAGTTCGAAGCGAGCGACTACCGCGGCAGCGAGTGCAGGCACGATGAACAACGTGTAGGAGACGGGGGCAAGAGGCGCGATGGGTGCAATCAAAATACCGGCGAGCCCAGCGACGACCGAACTGAGCATCCAGTTGTAGGCGGCCATCCGATCGGGCGACATACCGCTCAGATAGGCGCCTCGCTCGGAGGAAGCAACCGCCCGAGTGGCGAGGCCGAATCGGCTGAACCGTAGCCAAACCACCAGTGCGACGGCCAGCAAGATGACGGTAACCGCCAGATATATCCGATCGTGCGGCATTGAAAAGTCCGAGGACCGGTACACGCCCGACGGATAGATCGGATCGACCACGATCGCCGAGGTCCCGAGCCGCGCCGCCAACAATGCTGGTATGAATAGCGAGATCCCTAAGGCGGCAACAGCTTTAGCGACCGCTGGCGCCCGTCGCAGCGGCCGGAAAACGAGTAGGTATAAAACAGCGCCCAATACCGCCGAGGAGGCCAGGGCCAACGCTATCGCGGGCCACTGCCCGAGTGGATTACCGAGCTGCAACGTGGCGGGGAACCCCGGTACGAGCACGATGAGCTCACCTTGACGAAGAAATGCGTAGAAGTAGGCCCCGAAGAGCGCAATGGCCCCTGCGGCGAAGTTGACGACTCCTGAGCTCCGATATGTGAGCACTACGGCGAGAGCCAAAGCCCCGAAAACCGCACCACTACCCAAGCCCATGAGCAGAAAGGTCAGGTGCTCCATTCCACTCCGTCCGATCGAACCTTGTCGCGATGTCAACCGCGCCGAGAAAGTTCGACATTTGCGAATCGGTTAGTTAATTCAGCTGAATGTACGTGAGGTAGGCCACACGCACAAGAGGTTCGCGACAAGTCGAGTCGCCGTCAGCGAGGTGCCGGGGACCCATCACTGAACAGCGTTGCGAGGCAGGCTCGTTGCGAATAGACGCATGGGAGACCTGGTCCTGTCACCCAGAGCGGAGGCTCCGGCGCGAGCATCGAATCTGGCCGAATGTGGTGCCGTCGGCCGTCTACCGCCGCGATCGGGGAAAGCCATTCGATTCCGGCGGGACTCGTGCGCCCAGCGGGCGTTCTCGCTCCGCACTCCTGGCCGTCGCCTCACCGGGGATCGCCCTGCGCCGCAACGCGGGGTTTCCACCACGCCTTCGTCGGCAGGTCTGCGCCACCGAGGGTCAGATCGCTCAGTCAGGCACCTGACCTTAAATCAGTACTATACAGTCAATTATCTGATTATATTGTGGGGACCTGCCCAGGAGAGGCCACCCGCGCTCGACGCGGCGATCGAATTCGATCTGCCAGTCACTTGCGGCCTGGGGTTTCCTCGTCGTTCCGGCCAGATGCCGCTTCGACCGGGACGACGAGGTTGGCTGCACCACCAATCCGCCGGAGCCTCGAATCAGCCTGTGGCCGCTCGCGGCCTGCGGGGCGACCTCGAGCAGGGCAGGTCTCCGGTCGCATCCCTGCCCCGGGGACCACCGGCGTGCGTCAGATAGCGAACAGCTCGAGAGAGGAACCACATGGGTCTGGTAGATGGCAAGATTGCGTTCATCACGGGTGCGGGTCAGGGATTGGGCGAAGGGGTGGCTCACGCACTGGCAGCGGATGGAGCGGCCGTCGTCCTGGCGGACCGCGTGTTCGCGAAGGTCGAGAAAGTAGCGGGCGACATCACCTCAGCCGGGTACGAAGCTCTGGCGATCGAATGCGACGTGAGAGACCGACCATCCGTCGACAATGCTGTCGACGCGGCAATCGCGAGATTCGGAAAGCTCGACATCCTGATCAACAACGCAATGACGCACCACCTCGTGCCTTTCGATGAGGCGACCGCAGAAGACCTGACCGATGCCTACGAGTCCTCCGTGCTCGGCACCTTCAATTGTATGAAGGCATGTTTTCCATATCTCCGGATGAACGGCGGCAAGGTGGTCAATTTCGGCTCTGCGGCCGGGACTGAGGGCGTCGCGAATATGGCGACGTACGGAGCTGCAAAGGAGGCAGTTCGAGGACTTACGAAATCAGTAGCGACGGAATGGGGAAAGTACGGAATTACAGTGAACGTCGTCGTACCAAACGGGTCCTCACCCGCTTGGGAGAAAGTAAAAAGTAAGATGAGTGATGAAGAACTCGAGAGGACATTCGCGCTGTTTCCGATACAGCGGATGGGTGATCCAGTCGCCGACGTCGGTCGCGTCGTCGTTTTCCTCAGTAGCCCTTACTCCGACTACATGACCGGCCGCACCCTCTTCGCGGACGGCGGACGATCTCTCTTCCGATAGCCAGCGCAGCACGGATTCTCCTCGCGGACACCGTCCCCACATGATGACCGACGTAGTCGAGTTGCTCGATCAAACTGGCGTGCTGCCCCGGCCCTGAGACTCAGAATGAAGAAGCTCATTGACCTGCATACCCATGGTGTCTGACGTGGGTCCAGCCGGAGATGCACAGGCCTAGGCGGTTTCGGCCCGCGCGCCATCCTAGTCACGTACCGTGACGCATAGTTAAATGATTGCACTATCTGTAGGAGATGTAATGCGGTCATATGACCTCAACGTCGACGTCACCGGGGCCACCGATCTGCCGGGCGAGTTGCGTACGGCAGTGACGGTGCACCTACCCGACCAAGTCGACGGTCCATTGCCGGTTCTGTTCGGATTCCCCGGCGGCGGATTCGGCCGACGATACTTCGACATGCAGACGTTGCCTGGCTACAGCCAAGCGGAGTATCACACGAGTCATGGCTTCGCTTTCGTCGCGTGCGATCACCTCTATGTCGGCGACAGTGATCAGCCCGACACATTCAGCCTCACCTACGAGAATCTCGCGGCGGCGAACCACGCCACCGTGGCGGCGGTGCTGGACGGATTGTCGATAGGGACTCTGATTGCAGGCGTTCCACCGATGGAGTATGTCGCCGCCGTCGGCATGGGTCAGTCGATGGGAGGTTGTCTGTTGACCGTGCAGCAGGCGAATCACCGTACCTTCGACGGTGTCGCCTTCCTGGGCTGGAGTGGGATCTACACCAATTTTCCCGCCCCGGACGGTAGCCGGGTCAATTACCCGATGCCCCCTCGCGGAACCGACCTACGACCGATCGCGGATCAGGTCCTCGGCCCAACTAGCCCGGACGACTCCCATTACCGGTTCTGTTTCCATTGGCCGGACGAAGAGCCGGAATTGATGGAGGCCGACCTCGCATCCTTCCGGCCCTACTCCGGGGTGGTGCGAGGCGATGATTCTACGCCCTGGGGTAGTACGACCCTTCCCGCGTGCGCGGTAACCATGATGACCGACGGTGCTGTTTCGGCAGAAGCGGCGGCAATCGACGTGCCGGTGCTGGTGGCCAGTGGCGAGCGCGACACCCTGCCTGACCCATGGGCAGAGCCGAGCGCGTATCGCGGAACGCGCGATATCACTGTGAAGATCGTGCGGCGTATGGCGCACATGCACAACTTCGCTCGCACCCGCACCGAATTCTGGGACGCGATCGAGGGCTTCGCCCGAAGGGTCCCGCCGAAGAAGACGCAGGCCTGAGGGACTCCTCTGCGGTGGCCCCTATATCCTGCCGCCTGGGCCGAGATGCCGATGCGGCTCAGGCGACAGGATCTCGATCAAGGCCGGACTCCCCGATCCGGTCCACTGCGGGCGCCGACCACCGCTACCGTGCGCGACTCGAGATGCGCTGCATCGACGAGCGGCCCGCCCGATGTCTCGGCGATCCGGGCGGGCCATGGCGAGGCCAACGCCAACAGGCGCACCTCGACCGGCAGGCGCTATGCCGCCGTCCGTGGCCACGCGGCTGAGTCCTGGCTGTTATTCCTTGCCGCGCTGCGTCTCGAGCCACTGGTAATGCAGCTCGAAATGGGCGGCGGGACGCTTGATCATGGTCGCGTCGGCTTCGGCCACGATGGCACCGGAACTTTCGAGTTCCAGCGTCGCGCGGACGAAGGCCTTGCGGTTCTCCGTTCCCACAATCCATGCCCGTCCGATCAGCGGCCACCCGACAGGTACCGGACGCACGAACTTGACGGTCAGCGTCCCGGTGACCGCAAATTCGTCGTTCAGTAACAATGTGTGCCCGACGAGTTCATCCATCACACTGGCGGTCCAACCGCCGTGTGCTACCTCCGGCCCGCCCTCGTTCTCACGCGAGCACACCACGCGGCTGATCACGACACCGTCATCGCCGAGTTGTTCACGCTCGATCTCGAACCGGCAGCGGTTCCGCGCGCGACACCCGAAGCAGAGGCGCACCCCATCCGGCGACTCGGGCGCATCCACCGGTGACGGGTCGCGGGAATCCACCGTCGTGGTGGGGTGTCCCATTTCTCTTGTTCCGCTTTCGTTCACATGAGCCCTTTCATGAGAAAGACTTCCGCACCTGATCGCCGCACGCACCGAGCTGGGCCGAAGCCCGGCGGGGACAGGTAATCCGCCCGGCCGCGCACTGGCAGCAGCACTGCACGGTGGCCGCAGCGCCGGCCACCGAACCGTCCGGACACATCCGAGCGGACTCGCCGCTACCGTCCGGGGCGCTCAGGCGGCCGCTACCGCCGGGAAGAACTCCTCGAACGCGCCGTGCAACACCCGGTCGCGAATCTTCACATCGACATTGTCGAAGATGGTGTGCAGCGTTTCTTGGGTGTGCCCGTAGGTGCCTTCCAGGTGCGGATAGTCGTCGCCCCACATCACGTTGTTGTACTCGGTGTCTTCGATGACCTGCACGGCGCTGATGTCGTGCTGGAACGAGGCGTACACCTGCTGGCGGATGATTTCGCTGGGCAACCGCGACAGCCGGGGACGCACGAACATGCCGTGCTGGCGGTAGGCCTCGTCCATCCGGTCACCGATGGCGGGCACCCAGCCGGCGCCGCCTTCCGCGATCAGCACCTTCAGATCCGGATGCCGGTCGAGCGCACCGCCCGCGACCAGATGCGTGATCACTCGCATCCCCGGGTATGTGGTCTCCATGTAGTTCACGACCGCGCCTCCGGGACCGCGGTAAACGACGTTCGCCGCGCCGGTGCCGATATGCCAGCAGAGCGGGAGTTTCATCTCTTCTGCAGCCGTCCACAGCGGCTCCCACCGATCCAAGCCCCAAGCCCGGTCGTCGTCGATACCGCACGGGAAATACAGCGCCCGGAAGCCCATCTCGGCCGCACGCTCGGCCTCCGCCACGGCCTGCTTGACATCCAGCAGCGGAACAATCGCGGGAGCAAAGATCCGGTCCTGACGGCCCATCACCTCTTCCATCGCCCAGTCATTCCAGGCGCCGGCGACCGCGGCCTCCAATTCCGGGTCGCGGATATTGCAGGTCCAGAAGCCCATCGAGGGAAACGCGAGCTGGTTGCGGACACCCTCCTGGTCGAGATCTCGCAGCCTGATGTTCAGGTCCTTGAACCCCGGGGGGCGCATGGCGTCCATGAAATCGTTGAGCTGACGATCGATTTGCGTGCCGTCGATGTAGACGATCTCGTATTTCTCGCCGCGTTCCGAGCGAGGTGCTCGGTCGGCGAGACGTTTGGGCAGCCGGGCGGTCCACAGATCTTCCGGCTCCATCAAATGGGAGTCGCCGGAATTTGCCCAGATCTTGCCGTCCTCGTGCTGTTCCTGAACGGCAGCCATCGCCTCAGTCATGGTCTCTCCTCGTTCGAGTGACGTTCGGGTCCTACCGTCGCGGCCCGGCCCGCCTACATACTTTACACTGTAACGAAAAGAAGTCATCCTATGTAGTGAACGTCGAACGACAGCCTTGGGAGGCGCGATGGAACCCACAACCGGCAGCAGGGGCCTCACCCGCGAACAGCGCGACGACTACCTCGCCATGTTGAACGCGGAAACCCTGTCCGCACTGACGCGATCCACCTGGACCTGGGACGATCGCGCACTCCGGCGTCGGCTCAGCGAACTGCTCACGGGGCTGACCGCCGTTCGCGAGCTGCGCACCGGCGCAGTCGAGTGCTCCGCGCCGGCCCTCGCAGCGGCGGAGAGCCGAGTCCTCGCGTCCGCCGGTGAATTCGTCGCCGAAGTGCTGGGCCCGCACCTGCTCGCAGCGACGGGCAACACATTCCGTGCGCAGCTACTGCCGCTCGTCCAGGCCACCGGCCAACTCAGCGCCGACGCTTCACGGGCAATAGACGAGCTGGCGGTAGACGTCACCGGACACGTTATCGAGCGCAACGAAGCGCTCTCCGCGATTCTCTCCGAGGATGAGTGGGAAGCCGCCGCCTTCGGCCCGCGGGCCACCGGTCTCGCGCAGGTGGCCTACTCGGCCGGATACACGCTCAGCGAAACCGACTACTTTCCGGCCGCCGGGCTCGCCGCGCAGGCTTTCGCCATCGCCGGTTCGCCGACCGACGACAGCGTGGACGTGCGTCACTCGACACTCGCCGCGGCGGAGAAGTCCGGCTCGTGGGATCCTGCACTGGTCCGAACCCGCGCCACGGCGAGCACTGACGGCTGGCAGCTCACCGGTGAAAAGTGGTTCGTCCCGGGCGCGGAAGCGGCGCGGACCATCTTCGTGGTCGCCCGCAATATCGGTGGCCCGTCGTTGTACCTGGTCGACCGGAATGCACCGGGCATCACCATCGAATCCATGGACTCGCTCGATGAAGCGCGTCCCCTGGTACGCGTCGGCTTCGAGAACACGCCCGCGGTCTTGATCGGCAGAGAAGGAGCGGGCGGCCGCATCATGAACCGCACGGTCGACCGGGCGACGACAGTACTCGCCGGGGAGCAGATGGGGCTCGTCGATCGAGCGCTGAAGTGCTTGTCCGAGGTGCTGCCCTCCTCCGACGACAGCAACTCGTGGCGCGGCTACACCAGGAAGCTGGCGGAACTCGAGCTACTACGGGCCGGCGCGACGGCGCTGTGGTACCGCGCGGTGCGACTCCAAGGCGAAGACGATCTCGACGCAGGCGCGGCGGCCGCGGCGATGGCACACATCGGTTGCTCGAACGCGGCTCGGCAGGTCGCGCTCCGGCTGACCGCGGTGACCGGCGACCTCGATCCCGCTGCCGTCGAAGCCATCGCGACCCGCGCCCGCGGCACCGACCTGTTGCTGGGCGGTCCGGCACTCGCCCACGAACGATTGCTCGAGCGCCTCGGGATCTGATCGTCGTGAGCGACAGGAGCCCGCGGGTGACACTCACCGGACCCCGCCGGTCCGGTGAGTACACTGCCCCTGTGGGATCCAGCGATCGGTCGGTAGCCGTCGACGGATCCGTGACGGCATCCCGGCGAGGCAGGGGACGCCCGCCGACGCTGACCGAAGACCAGATTGTCGATGCGGCGTTGCAGATCATCCGGACGGACGGTCTCGACGCACTGTCGATGCGGAGGCTGTCGCAGCAACTCGGCCGCTCGCAGATGGCTGCCTACTCCTACGTCACGGACAAACAGGCGTTACTCGACCTCGTCGCGAGACGCACCCTGGCCGACGTCGAGATCCCGGGCGAAGCCGACGGACCGTGGGATGTCCAACTTCGAGTGCTCATCGACCGCATCGACGCGCAACTCCGTCGCAACCCGGGTATCGCCGGATTGCTGCTGCAACGAATGCTGCACTCCGATCGCCGACTGGTGGATGCGATCATGGCGATCACCGTCGACGCCGGACTCCGAGACAAACAGGTTCTGCTGGCCTATTCGACGATCCACACCTATCTGTTCGGCCGCTACCAGGTGGCCTTGGCCGACGTGCCGCGCGACGACGCCGAACTGCCGCCCACCCTGGCCCAGGTTGTCCCGCACCTCGGCGAACTTCACGGGGCCGACTATTACAGCTTCGGTATCGACCTCCTCATCGACGGTCTGCGCGCGCGGGTTGCGGCGAACCGTCGCGACGCGGGCCTCGGCGGCGCCTGACCAGCGGCGGCCTGCTCGAGGTCCCGGCGCAGAACGACTCGACCTCGGTGGCGGGCGCGATCTCGGTGTCGGGACTACTGGCCCGCAACCTCAATGGCGGGTGCATTATTCGATCGCCGAGAGCCTCTGTTCACTCGACCGGTACCGACAAAACGACGAGGTCCGCCACGGGTGCACCCCGAAGCGGGCCTCGTCGCGGCCGGGAGTTGTATATCGACCGAGTGATCAGCGTGGGCCGAACCGCTGGGCGCCGTCGAGGCGGACCACTTCTCCGTTGATGTAGCCGTTGGTCAGCAGATGTTCGACGAGGGCCGCGAATTCGTCCGGAGAACCGAGGCGCTTCGGGAACGGGATATTGCTGGTGAACTTCGCCAGCGCCTCTTCACCCACCGATTCCATCATCGCGGTATGCATCGTGCCGGGCGCGACTGTGTTGACCCGGATGCCGACCGAGCTGAGGTCACGCGCCGCCGCCAGGGTAAGTCCGACGACACCCGCCTTCGCCGCAGCATAGGCGGACTGGCCGATCTGCCCCTCGTAGGCCGCGATCGACGCGGTGGCGACTACCGAGCCACGCTCGCCCGTGGATTTCGGCTCGCCGCCAGCCATCCGGGCCGCGGCGAGTCGCAAAACGTTATATGTCCCGACCAAATAGAGATCGAGCGTCTTGCTGAAGCCCTCCAGGCTCGCCGGGGTACCGTCTCGTTTGACCACCCGCTCGGCAACCCCCCAGCCACCGTGCGCGATCACGACATGGCGCAGCGTGCCCAGTTCCGCCGCCGCGTCGAGCGCCCCCAGTACCGATTCCTCGGAGGTCACATCGGTTCGCGCGTAGTGGGCGCCGGTACCCAGGTCCTGGACCAGCTGACCGGCGCGGTCGTCGGCGAGGTCGGCTACGACCACCGCGATTCCCGCCTTGTGCAGGCGGCGGACCACGGCTTCGCCGAGCCCGCCCGCGCCACCGGTTACCAGTGCCACTTCGGTCGCCGAAGTGCTCATATCTTCTCCATTCGGTATGTCTGCTGTGGGGATGCGCACCAGATGCGGCTCACTCGCCGGTCCACACCGGTTCGCGTTTCTGCGCGAAGGCTTCGGCGCCTTCGCGGGCGTCCCGGGATGCGAAGACCGGCTCCAGCAACGTGCGCTGCCGGTCGAATGCCTCGGCATCGGTCCAGTCGGCCGACTCGACGAGGATTCGCTTCGTGGCGGCAACGGCCAGCGGTCCGTTACGGCAGATGCGCGCCGCGAGGTCGAGAGCGCCGTCGAGTGCCGCACCAGGCTCCACCAAGCGATTGACCAGACCGTAGCGGTGGCCGAGCTCGGCCGAGAAGGTCTCTCCGGTCAGTGACAACTCCATCGCGATCTGGTAGGGAATGCGCCGCGGTAGCCGTAGCAATCCGCCGCCACCCGCGACGAGCCCGCGCTTGACCTCGGGCAGACCGAAGGCCGCAGTACGCGACGCGACGATCAGGTCGGTCGCCAGTGCCAGTTCGGTGCCCCCGGCCAGAGCGAATCCCTCGACCGCCGCGATAACGGGCTTACTCGGCGGGGCCTCGGTGAAACCGAGGCCCCGACCTTCGACAGCGATATTTTCACCAGCAAGAAACGCCTTGAGATCCATACCGGCGCAAAAGTTCTCGCCGGCGCCGGTCAGCACACCCACCGAGAGATCGGCGCTCTTGTCGAGCAGCTCCATAGCGTCGGCCAGACCGTGGCTGACCTCGGCGTTGATGGCATTGCGGGCCGCGGGCCGGTTGATCGTGATGACCAGGACACGCTCGCGCTGCTCGACGAGGAGGGCCGCCGTCCGAGATGGCGCGGACACGTCGGAAGTTCCCATGGTCAGACCCGCTCGTAGATCGTCGCGTTGGCGGTCCCGCCACCTTCGCACATCGTCTGCAAGCCGTATCGCCCACCAGTCCGGATCAGGTGATGGATGAGTGTGGTCGCCAGGCGAGCGCCGGAACAGCCGAGCGGATGCCCCAACGCGATTGCGCCGCCCAGCGGATTGAGTTTCGCCTCGTCGGCGCCGGTCTCGATCTGCCAGGCCAGCGGGACAGGCGCGAAGGCCTCGTTGACCTCGAAGGCGTCGATATCGCTGATGCTCAGCCCGGACTTACGGAGGGCCAGCGCGGTCGCCGGGATCGGACCGGTGAGCATCTTGACCGGATCATCGCCGGTCACCACCGCGGTGTGTATCCGGGCGAGCGGGGGCAGACCGAGGCGCGCGGCGTTCTCCGAGGTCGTCACGAGCACGCCTGCCGCCCCGTCGGAGATCTGGGAGGCATTTCCGGCGCTGATAACCCCGCCCTCCTTGAAGGGCGTTTTCAGAGTGGCGAGTTTGTCGACGGTGGACCCTCGACGGATCCCCTCGTCCGATTTCACGGTGCCGGCCCCGGTGTCGACCGCGACGATCTCGGTCTCGAAATAGCCGGCGTCCTGCGCGGCGGCGGCCCGCTCGTGCGAGCGAACGGAGTATTCGTCCAGCTGCGTGCGCGACAGTTTCCATTGATCGGCGATCACCTCGGCGCCGTAGCCCTGGTTGAACGCACCACCGAAGCCGGGGTCGGTCAAACGGTCGGCGTAGCGGGTGACCGCAGGTCCTCCCATCTCGCCGGTTCCCGGC
This sequence comes from Nocardia sp. NPDC049526, assembly GCF_044465765.1. Taxonomy (NCBI): domain Bacteria; kingdom Bacillati; phylum Actinomycetota; class Actinomycetes; order Mycobacteriales; family Nocardiaceae; genus Nocardia; species Nocardia sp. NPDC049526. The sequence continues at coordinate 67,806 of NZ_JBITMA010000016.1, forward strand.
ACATTGGAGGCCCCCATCGGTATGGCCGACATCATCTCGACGCCGCCGGCAAACACGACGTCGGCTTGGCCGGAGATGACGGCCGCGGCGGCGGTGGAGATGGCCTGCTGGGACGAGCCGCACTGCCGGTCGATGGTGAAGCCGGGGACGGATTCCGGCCAGCCGGCGGCGAGCACCGCCATGCGGCCGATGTTGCCGGACTGCTGGCCGACACTCATCACGTTGCCCCAGTGCACGTCGTCCACGACGGCGGGATCGATACCGGTTCGCTCGGCGATCGATTTCAGTATCAGGGCCGACAACTCGACGGCGTGCACATCGGCAAGGCCACCTTTGCGCTTGCCGATCGGTGTGCGCAGAGCCTCGACGATTACAGCGTCACGCATCTGGAAGTCCTCTCGTGTCCGATCATCGCCCGGAACCCGGCCATGGCATCACCGTGTCCGAAACTATTAATTAAATAATTACACTCTAGCCCGCTCACCTGGCAAGCGCGTGGACCGACGAGCCAACCGCCTTACCCCCAGGACAACCCCATAGCAACGTTGCCGGGACAGGGTGGGTCCAGCGGTGAGCGCAGTTCGCGGCACCTCTCGGAAATCGAAGCGCCGGCGGGGCAGTCGAGCTCGGCGCCGAGCGGAGCATGTGTCTACGCTCGACGGCGCAGCCCTTCGGCGGTGGCCTCGCCGGTCCGCCGGATCGCCCGAGAAGCGGTGGTCGCACCGCTCTCGGGCAAGCCGTCCCGGCTGTACACCAACCGAAGCGCACCGGGGCGCGGGGCGGTGAGTGGACACCGGTCGACATCGAGTGTCGCCCGAACCAGGGCGTGCGGCTCCGCCGGCAGCAGCACGTCCGCACCGGGCAGCGCACCCAGCTCCAGCAGGGCCCGCCGGGCCGCATCTACGGGGACTTCGAGCCACTCCGCCAACTCGTCCGAACTGATCTCCAGGACCGGAAGGTCCCAATCGAGCATCAGGTTCACGATCGCGATCACCGGTGCCGGACAGTCCTCGGCGGCACAATAGGACGATTCCTGGGCGGAGACGTGGTTCATCAGCATTGATTCCTCTCGCAGACCATGATCCCGGTCACATGTCCACGGTGCCCGACGGAACGCCGGGCCGACCCCGTGAAAACACCTGGATTCACTACTCGGTCGGTCGAAGAGGGCGACCGCAGCCGGAATCAGCCCGCCGCTGGGACTGCCGACACCGCCCCGGTGCCGATCGCCACCGCGACGACCACTCCGTCCGGCCGCAGGACCTCGGTGCGCAGCGTCCACAACCGCCTGCCCTTGCGCACGTATGCGGAGCGGAAGCGCAGAAAATCTTCCCCGGGCGCGGGTCGCAGGTAGGAGACGCTCAACCCCAGTGGCCGCAGCGTCGCGCCGGGCGCGCGATGGCAGCGCTCCTGCGCGAGCTGGGCGAGTGCCATGACGACACCACCGTGCACCACACCCCGAGAGTTGAGCATGTCCCCGACGACATCCACCCGCGCCGAGCCATCGGCCTCGGAATGGACCCGGAGAATCGACGGGTCCATCGGGGACGGCGGGTTCTTGTCGCCGTAGCAGGGTGGGGGCTTACCGGCGGTGTCACCGACCATCACGCCCACCGCATGAGCGATCAGAGTTCCCTGGTCGTCCCGAAATTCGGCACGCCCGGTTCCGAATTCGCGGGTCACACCCAGCGCGACGGCGCTGACGTCGAGGTGACGGGCACCCGGCGCGACCGGGGCCAGCTGGTCCACCCGCAGTTCTACGGTGACGCCGGTGGGCGAGCCCGCCGGATGAGCGAATACCGCGGTCGCCACCGCGCTATCGGCCGCCACCGCCAGCAGCGCCGGCGACAGCCGGCCGGCGTCGAGCGAACCCGGCGGCAACGGCGCACGAAGTTCCGTCCGGCCGAGACCGACCCTCCGCGCGGTGAGTCCGACGCCGGCCTCGACCGGGCTCAGCGGCAGAAACTCCCCCGTCATGGTCCCTGCGGTCATGAGCGGCACCGCATGGCCGTCGCGCCCACGACCACTACAGGCCCATCGAGCGGCCGATGAGATCCTTCATGATCTCGTTGGTTCCGCCGTACACGCGTTGAACGCGTGCGTCCCGCCACAGCCGTGCGATCTCGTACTCGTTCATGTACCCGTAGCCGCCGTGCAGCTGCAGGCACCGGTCCAGGATCTCCCATTGGGTTTCGGTGGTCCACCACTTCGCGCCCGCCGCTTCCTGCGCGGTCAGCTCACCGGCGTTCAACGCGGCGATGCACTGGTCGAGATATGTCCACATGACCTCGAGCTTGGTCTGCATCTCGGCCAGGGCATGGCGGTTGACCTGGAATGTGCCGATCGGCTGGCCGAATGCCTGGCGTTCACGCGCATAGGGCAGGGTCAGGTTGTAGGCGCGCTGCGCACCGGCCACCGCGTGGACGGCGATCCCGAGTCGCTCCTTCGGCAGGTTGCGCATCAGATGGTAGAAACCCTTGTTCTCCTCGCCGATCAGGTTCTCCACTGGCACTCGGACGTCCTCGAAGTGCAGCTCGGCGGTGTCGGCGGAATGCTGGCCGATCTTGTCCAGCTTGCGGCCTTTGGTGAAGCCCGGCGTACCCGCCTCCACGACGATCAGGCTGACGCCCTTGTGCCCGGCCTCCGGATCGGTCTTGCACGCCACCACCACCAGGTCGCACAGCAGACCGTTGGAGATGAACGTCTTCGAGCCGTTGATGACGTAATGATCTCCGTCGCGCCGGGCCGTGGTGCGTATGCCGCGAAGATCCGAACCCGCGCCGGGTTCGGACATCGCGATGGCGGTGATGAGCTCACCCGAGACCATGCCCGGAAGCCAGCGCTGCCTCTGTTCCTCGGTGGTCAGCTCGAGGAAGTACGGCATCAGGATGTCGTTCTGGACGCCGAAGCCCACACCGACCGAGCCCGTGAGCCAGTACTCCTCGTTGAGCACCGCATTGAACCGGAAGTCCTTGATTCCCGCACCGCCGTACTCTTCGGGTGCCTCCCAGCAGAGCAGACCCAACTCCCCTGCCCGCAGCCATACATCACGACTCGTGTGACCGGCCTTCTCCCATTCGTCGACGTAGGGCACGCATTCCTTCTCGTAGAAGGTGCGTGCGGTCTGCCGAAACTGCTCGTGCTCCGGTTCGAGAATCGTGCGTCGCATAATCTGGCCGCCATCCTTTCATTCAGTTAACTCATTATACTGTCCGATGTGAGGAGTGAGGAAGATACCCATGTATGTCGACGTAAAACTGGCAAAGCCCGCACCGGGGACGGACAGCCTGGACGCACTGGCCGAGGAAGGCCGTAGGGCCGAGAGCGAGGGATACGACGCGCTGTGGAGCGCAGAGTCCTCAGGCGACCCGTTCCTGCCGCTGGTCCCCATGGCACAAAGCACCGGACACCTGAAACTCGGCACGGCGGTCGCGGTAGCCTTCGCCCGGAATCCCATGTCGCTGGCCTACACGGCACATCATCTGCAACTGCTCAGCGGCGGCAGACTGCTGCTCGGACTCGGCACTCAGATCAAACCGCACATCGAACGCCGATTCGGGATGCCGTGGAGCAATCCCGCACGGCGCATGCGGGAATTCGTCGATGCGCTGCACGCGATCTGGACCTGCTGGCAGACCGGTGGCCCGTTGGATTTCCATGGTGAGTTCTACACCCACACCCTCATGACCCCGTTCTTCGCACCCGAACCGAGCCGTTGGGGTCCCCCGAAGGTCTACCTCGCGGCCGTGGGCGACCGGATGACCGAAGTAGCCGGCGCGGTGTGCGACGGCCTGCTACCGCACCCGTTCACCACCGAGCGGTTCCTGCGCGAGCGGACTGTGCCGACGCTACAGAAGGGGCGGCAGAACGCCGGGCGCGACCTGCGCGACTTCTCCATCAGCCTGTCCGGATTGGTGGTGACGGGCGCGACCGAGGAAGACATGGCTCGTGCCGCCGCAGCGGTGCGCGACCAGATCGCCTTCTATGGCAGTACACCCACCTATCAGCCCGTCCTCGCCCTGCACGGATGGGAAGAGCTGGGCCGTGAACTAACGAGGCTGTCCAAGGGCGAGGACGATGATCGTTGGCGACGCATGGGCGAACTCATCGACGACGAGGTGCTCGACACCTTCGCCGTGGTGGCCGAGCCCGACCGGCTCGGCGCGGCCGTGCAGGCCCGATTCGGCGACCTCGTGGAACGCTTCAGCTTCTACGCCCCTTACGACCACGACCCGGCAATCTGGCTGCCCGCGGTTGCGGAACTGAACGCGCGCTCCTGACAAGGCGACAGCACGCGGAGTCCACCGAACGCTCGCTCCGCGATGCAGCCATGGTGATCAGCTCCGCGCGGCACCTGCCCCGGTCACGAACACGGGAGCACGCTTCTCGAGCGCGGCCGCGGCCGCCTCGCGCTGATTCGGTGCGCCGGTAACGGTGCGCAGCGCGGCCTGTTCGGCCGCCAGCCCCTCGGCGAACGACGGCGCCGCCAGAATCGTGGTCAGCGCGCGAACCGCGTCCGGGTTTCGGGCGGCCACCGTGCGGGCCAACTCCATTGCGGCAGTGAGAGGTTCGGCGACCGACCTGGTAGCCAGACCGATTCGCTCGGCTTCCACACCGTCGACCCGCCGGGCGGTCAGGATCATCTCGGCGGCGACATCCGATCCCACCAGGCGGGGCAGCAGTTGTGTGCCACCCATATCCGGCGCCACCCCCCAGTTCAACTCGAGCAGGCCGAGCGTGGCAGTGGGAGCCACGAACCGGATATGCGCGGCGAGCGCGAGCTGGAGGCCACCGCCGAGCGCCGGGCGGTGCACCGCCGCGATCACCGGGACCGGAAGGTTGCGGAATCCGAGCACCGCGCGCTGTCCGCGGGTCAGCTCCGGGTCGCCGTCACCGGCGAGCTCCGCGGCCTGGACATCGGAATCCGCCGGGCGGAACGCACGCCCCTCGGCCATAGCGCGGAAGGCGTCCAGGTCGAGGCCGGCGCAGAAGCCGCGACCGCGACCCGAGAGCACTACGACCCGCAGATCCGGCTCCGCGCGCAGCTCGGCGGCCGTACCGATCAACGCGGTGAACATCTCGTCGTCGAGAGCGTTCAGTTTCTCCGGGCGATTGAGCCGCACATCCGCGATCCCATCGGTGATCGTCCACTCGACCCGCGCTGCAGCCTCACTCATGTCGGTCCTCCTCGATCGGGTGAGTGCGGGATTGTCACGCATCCACCAGCCACCACGAATTAATAGTTATATCATTTAGTCCTCAACATATGAGGAGGAAAAATGCCCGGGACTCCCTTCGGCAGCGCCGACCCCGCGCAGCTCGCGGTCATCGTCGAACCGGCCGGTCAGGTCGTTACCTACGGCGAGCTGGAGGCTCGGTCGAACCAGGCCGCACATCTGTTCCGTGACCGTGGTCTGACAGCGGGAAGTTGTGTGGCGATCCTCGCCGACAACCGAGCGGAATACTTCGAACTGGTATGGGGCGCCCAACGTGCCGGGCTGTACTACGTCGGTATCAATACCCATCTCACCGACGACGAGGCCGCCTACATCCTGCGCGACAGCGGTGCTCAGCTGGTGGTCGCCTCGGACGCGCTGGCCCCCCTCGCGGATGCGCTGCTGGCCGACCCCGCACTAGCGCCGCACGGTCGCCTGATGATCGGTACCGCGCACGACGGGTGGGAAAGCTACGAGCAACAGCGCTCGTTACGGCCGCACACCCCGATTCCGGACGAGTCCGAGGGAGATTTCCTGCTGTACTCGTCGGGCACCACGGGTCGTCCGAAAGGTATCCGCCGGCCGTTGTCCGGCCTGCCCCTGGGCAGCCACCCCGACGTGCCGGGACGGTGGCTGCGTGAGCTGCTCGAATTCGCGCCGGGCGATGTCTATCTGTCCCCCGCCCCGCTCTACCATGCCGCGCCACTCGCCTGGACCATGGGCGTACACCGCAGCGGAGGCACGGTGGTGGTCCTCGAACGTTTCGACGCCGAGCGGGCCCTCGCCGCGATCGCCACCCACCACGTCACCCACAGTCAGTGGGTGCCCACCATGTTCGTGCGCATGCTGAAGTTGCCCGCCGAGATGCGCGCCCGATACGACCTGTCGAGCCTGCGCCATGCCGTCCATGCCGCGGCCCCGTGCCCGGTCGACGTGAAACGAGCGATGATCGACTGGTGGGGGCCGATCTTCTTCGAGTTCTACTCCAGCACCGAGGGGGTGGGCGCCACGACCATCACCTCACAGGAATGGCTGCGCAAGCCAGGGTCGGTCGGCAAGCCGATACTCGGGCGGCCGTATATCACCGATGACGAAGGCAACGAACTGCCCGACGGAGAAGTCGGCACGGTCTGGTTCGCCGACAGCGGCGAGTTCTCCTATCACGGCGATCCGGGAAAGACCGCGGCCGCCCGCGACGCCCGCGGCGGGGCATCCGTGGGCGATACCGGGTTCCTGGACGAAGACGGTTACCTTTTCCTCACCGACCGCCGGACCCACCTCATCATCTCGGGCGGGGTCAATATCTATCCCCGCGAGATCGAGGACGTCCTGTTGATGCATCCCTCGGTCGCCGACGTGGGGGTCGTCGGGCTGCCCGACCCGGAGATGGGCGAACGCGTCACCGCGGCCGTGCAACTGCAGGACCCGGAGGCGGCCGGCCCGGACCTCGCCGCCGAACTGATCTCCTTCGCCCGGGCGAAGTTGGCGGGTTTCAAGGTGCCCCGCGACATCCGGTTTCCCGAGGAATTGCCACGCACCCCGACCGGTAAGTTGCGCAAGCACGAGCTCAAACAGCAACTGATGAATTCGTGATCGACGGGAACGTCGGCGACGGTGAAGCCACCGCCGCCGACGTTCCGGCAATCCTTTTCCGAAGCCCTGTTCAGGCCACTTTCTCGAACACCGCGGCAAGGCCCTGCCCGCCGCCGATGCACATCGTCTCCACGCCGTAGCGGGCATCGCGGCGAACCATCTCTCGCGCCAGTGTGGCGAGAATCCGGCCACCTGTGGCACCGACGGGGTGTCCGAGCGAGATCCCGGACCCGTTCACATTGAGGCGATCGAAATCAGCTGGGGTAAAACCCCATTCGCGAGTGCAGGCCAGCGCTTGCGCCGCGAAGGCCTCGTTGAGCTCGATCAGATCGATCTTCTCCAGCCCGAGTTCCGCCGCCGCGAGCGCACGTTGTACGGAGGGAACGGGGCCGATGCCCATCGTCGCCGGCGCCACCCCGGCCACCCCCCAGGACACCAGACGCACCAGCGGACGTAGGCCCAGTTCTGCCGCCTTGGCGGGATGGGTGACGACGCAGACGGCCGCGCCGTCGTTCTGCCCGGAGGAATTGCCCGCGGTCACCGTCGCCTCGGCGTCGCTCGCGGCGAGTACGGGCCGCAGCCGCGCCAGCTGCTCGACCGAGGAATCGGGGCGGATGTGCTCATCGCGGTCGACAACGGTGTCGCCTTTGCGGCCCCGGACCGTGACGGGCACGATCTCGTCCGCGAACTTGCCCGCGGTCTGCGCCTGTGCGGCGTTGTGATGACTGCGCACGGAGAACTCATCCTGCTCCTGCCGCGAAATGCTGTACTGCCGCCGCAAATTTTCGGCAGTCTCGAGCATCCCGCCCGGAACCGGGAAATTCACCCCGCCGGCGGTCACGCGCCCCCTCGCGAGCGAATCATTGAGCAGCACACCGGGACCCGACTTGGCGCCCCACCGCATCGAGGTCGAGTAGAACGGCGCGGAGCTCATGGATTCAGCACCGCCGGCCAGCACGACCTCGCTGGCGCCGGAAGCAACCTGACCGGCCGCGTACAGCACCGCCTGCAACCCCGAGCCGCACCGGCGGTCGATCTGTAAACCGGTGACGCTCACCGGGAGACCCGCATCGAGCGCTGCCACCCGCCCGATCGCGGGGGCCTCCATCGACGGATAGCAGTTGCCGAGCAGCACATCGTCGACGGCTTCCGGTGGTATATCGGTCCGATCGATGATCGCCTGAATCACCGTCGCCGCCAGCTCGTGGGCGGGCACATCCTTCAGCGCACCGCCGAACCCGCCGACCGGGGTTCGCAGCGGCTCGCAGATTACGGCGTCACGCACCGTCGATCCTCGATTCTTGTTGGTTCGTCGATCACCGGGAGAAAATGGACACTGCGGACGCTCCCGGAGAGCCGTACAGGTGGGTATAGCCGGTCTTGGGGTCGCCGGCGACCTGCCGATCGCCCGCACGGCCCTGCAGTTGCAGCACGATCTCGTAGACCTGCCGCAATCCGGACGCGCCGATCGGCTCACCGTTGGCGATGAGCCCGCCGTCCGTGTTCACCGGAAGCCGGCCGGTGATCTCGGTGGCGCCGTCCGCGATCCACTGCTCCTGTTCGCCGTCCTTGCAGAACCCGTTCTCCGCCATGTGGATCAGTTCCGATCCCGCATCGGTGTCCTGCAACTGCGCGACCCGGATCTCGTCCGGCCCCAGACCCGCCTGCTCGAAGGCAGCCTTGGATGCGTCGACCGTCGGGCTCGGCGCGCCGTCCAACGGCATCGACGGGCTGTTCACGTCGAATGCGCCCGAGCGTCGGCTACGCAGCACCGAAGAGCGGAGATACACCGGTGCGGAGGTGAACTTCGAGGCCAGATCCGCCCGGCACAGCACAACAGCCGCCGCGCCCTCGTCGGGGCTGCAGTACATGTACTGGGTGAGCGGATGGTTCACCACGGGTGCGGCCAGGATCTGCTCGGGCGACAATGGCTTGCGGCGCCACGCGTGCGGCGTGATCGAGCCGTTGCGCAGGTTCTTCGCCGCGATCCGGGCGAGGGCTTCGGTGGAGACCCCGTGGTCGTGGAGGTACCGGGTGGCCTTGGTTCCGAAGAAGTGAGTAGTCAAGAACATACCGGTCTGGCCGTACCACGACGGCAGCCCGAGCACCGAGGGGTCCGCGGCGAACGCACCGCGGGGGTGTTTGTCCATCCCGATCGCCATCGCCACGTCGGCCTCGCCGTGCCGGATCGCCTCCGCGGCCATCTGCAGCGACGTACCTCCCGTCGCGCAGCCGTTGAACACACCGCGCACCGGGATCCCGGTCAACCCCAGCCAGCCCACGATCGCGTCCGGGTTGGACACTTCGTGGCTTCCGACGTAGGCCGTCTGGACCTGCGACCACTGTGCGTTGGCATCAGCCAGGGCCGCACGTGCGGCCTCCGCACCCATCAGCAGAGCCTGTTTGTCGCCGTGCCTGCCGAACGGGTGCAGGCCTACACCCACTACCGCAATGTCGGTCATTCGGTTTCACCTCCAGTGGTATCGGCGGGAGCGAACGCGTAGGTGAGCACTTCGGTGCCGTCGGCGCGAACCGTGTACGGCACGACCACCATTTCCATCGGCTGGCCGATCCGCAGTTTCGCCGGGTCCGATTGGGTGAGCCTGGCCTGCACCAACAGCTCCCCGGGCAGCTCGATGTAGCCGAGTGCGTACGGAACGAACGCCTCCGAGGTGTCGTTGCCGTCGTAGGGCGGCGACGGGGGCCGGAACTGCTGTGTGGTGAAGCTCCACAACGTCCCGCGGTTGCCCAGCAGACGTTCCGGCGCACCGGGCTCCGCGGGAAAGGACAGGACGCCGTCTCGTTCCGAGGCGATCAACCGTGGATCGTCGGAGGGCCAGGTGAAGACCCCCTCGGCGACAGGTACTTGCGTGGTCATAGAGGCTATCGTAACAATTGTTTAGCTATTTATCTACCTACCAGCATTCCGCGACCGTGTGTATCGGGTCGCTATATGGTGCAATGTGATACCTACTACCGGAAGGCGCAACTAATGACCGCACTCGATGCAGGCGCACTGCTGTTGCGGGTGATCGCAGGACTTACCATGGCCGCTCACGGCTATCAGAAGTTCTACTCCGGCGGACGGATCCCGGGAACCGCTCGATGGTTCGACAGCATCGGAATGCGGCCGGGACGGTTACACGCCGTCGCGGCGGCCGGCACCGAGGTCGGGGCCGGCATCATGTTGGCGCTCGGCCTGCTCACCCCGCTCGCCGGCGCGGGATTCGTCGGATTGATGCTGGTCGCCGCGTGGACTGTGCATCGCGCCAACGGGTTCTACTCGGTCAACTCCGGCTGGGAATACAACCTTGTGCTCGCGGCCATCGGCGTCGCTCTCAGCACCACCGGCCCCGGGGAGTGGTCGCTCGACGGCGTGCTGGGGCTCACCGACCCACTGTCGGGCCTGCCCGGATTCCTGTTCTCGGCGGTTGGTGGTTCGGCCGCGGGGGCAGCGCTGTTGTGGGCTTGCTATCGGCCCGTACCCGCGGAGGCCCGGTGAACGACCGACTGCAGATCGGCGACGAAGCGCCGGCCGCGCGCTCGGGGCCGCTGGCCGGGCTCACGGTGGTCAGCCTCGAGCAGGCGGTTTCCGCCCCGTTGTGCACTCGCACCCTGGCCGATCTCGGCGCCCGGGTAATCAAGATCGAGAATCCGGCGGGGGGTGATTTCGCCCGCGACTACGACGAGGTGGTCCACGGAATGGCGGCACACTTCGTCTGGCTCAATCGCGGCAAGGAATCGGTCACGCTCAACCTCAAGTCGCCGGAGGGGCTCGAAGTCCTGCACCGGCTGCTCGCCGATGCCGACGCGTTCGTCACGAATCTGGCTCCGGGCGCCACGGCCCGGCTCGGGCTGGACGCCGAATCCCTGGAACTGACGTACCCCAGGTTGGTGACTTGCGAGATCTCCGGATACGGCAGTGGTGGACCGCTGTCGGACAAGCGCGCCTACGATCTGCTCGCACAGGCGGAGTCCGGCGCATGCTCGATCACCGGACTCCCCGGGGAGCCGGCCAAGCCCGGTCCCCCGGTAGCGGACGCCTGCACCGGGCTCTACGGTGTGATCTCGATTCTGGCCACACTTCAGGCCCGGGGCCGAACCGGGCACGGCGGGAAGACTGCGGTAAGCCTGTTCGACACCATGACCGAGCTGATGGGCTACGCCTTGACCTGGAGCGGGTACACAGGCCAGGACCAGGAACCGGTGGGTATGGGGTCGCCGTCGGTCGCGCCCTACAGCTCCTACGCGACGAGCGATGGCCAGGTCGTCGTACTCGGCACCACGAACGACCGCGAATGGCAGCGGCTGGCCACCGAGCTGCTCGGCCGCCACGACCTGGCAACCGATGAACGGTATCGGGACGGTCCAGGGCGGGTAGCCCACCGCGCCGAGCTGGACCGAGTGATCGGCGACTGGTGCGCCCGTCACACGCTGGCCCACATCCAGAAATCCGCCGACACCGCCGGGATCGGCAACGCGCGCTACAACACGACCACAGATGTCGTGGCCCACCCGCATCTGGCGGCCCGGGGCAGGTGGCGGGAGGTGAGCTCACCGGTAGGCCCGGTGCGCACATTGCTGGCACCCCCGGTGCTCGGCGGATACGATCCGGTCCTCGGCCCGATTCCCGCTCTCGGCGAGCACACCGACACCGTTCTCCGCGGTCTCGGCCTGGCCGGGGAAGACCTCGCTCGACTCCGCGCCGCGGGCGCGATAGGTCCCGCCTACGCCGGTTCGGCCAGCTGAAGGCGACGACCCGGTGACCCCTGCTCGGCGCCTGTATCCGCCCGGAGTGGGAAATGACCGGTACTTGATAAAGTTACTTGCGCTAGAAACCTTCATTTCGAGAACTTCTATCAAGGCAGAGTGGGGCACGACGTGAGCACGCTCAGGGAACGCAACCGCATCCGGGCGCGCAACGACATCACCGCGGCGGCGCTCGTCCTGTTCGCGGAGCAGGGGTACGACGCCACCACGGTCGAGCAGATCGCCCGCGCCGCGCGACTGTCGAGCGCGACGGTGTTCCGGCATTTCCCCAGCAAGGAGGACATCCTCTTCGGGGACGAAGACGACTCCGCGAGGACCATGGTCGAGTACGTGGCAGCGCGCTCGGATTCCTCGGTCGACGTCGCCGCACTGGAAGAACCGATTACGAAGTTCGCGGCCGAACTCCAGGACGAACGCACGCAGACCCTGACTCGGCTGGTCATGACCACCCGATCGCTCGAGGCCCGCAGCCTGCGTACCCGACTGCGATGGGAACGCGAGATCGCTCGGCAACTCGCCACTGAAGAAGGCGCGGCGACGCCCACGCTTCGACACACCCTGGTCGCGTCGATCGCCGTGTCCTGCCTCAGTGCGGCATTGCGCTACTGGGACAGGTTCGATCCGTCCTCGAGCCTCACCGATCTCGTCGAACTGGCCTTCCAGCAGCGAGTGTCCTCGGATCGGTCCCGATGACACCGCGCCCCACCGGTCCGGCCGGCCGCATGTCGATTCGGCCGGCCGGACCGGCCGCGGTTACATGTACCGGCCGCCCGTTACCTCCAGAACCGTGCCGGTGAGGTAGCTGGACAGATCGCTGGCGAGGAACAACGCCACCGAAGCCACCTCGCGCGGCTCACCCGCCCGCTTCATCGGAATCTCCGCCAGTTTCGAGTCCCAGGCGTGCTGTGGCATGGCCTCGGTCATGGCGGTCCGGATGAGTCCGGGCTGGATGGCGTTGACCCGTACCCCCGCACCGGCGAGTTCCTTCGCCGCGGCCTTCGTCAGGCCGACCATGCCCGCCTTGGCAGCGCTGTAGTTGGTCTGGCCGAAGTTGCCGACCTTGCCCGAGATCGACGACATGGTGATGATCGAACCGCGGCCCTGCTCGCGCATCACGGCGCCGGCCGCCCGGGTGCCCAGCCACGCGCCGTAGACGTGGACGTCCAGGACCGTGCGGAAGTCCTCGGAAGTCATCTTCCGCATGGTCTTGTCCCGCGTGATTCCGGCATTGTTGACCATGATGTCCACCGATCCGAAAAGTCGTACGGTGTCGTCGATCAGGGCGGTCATCCCGTCTTCATCCGTAACATCGCACCGTCGCGCCGCTCCACCGAGGCGCTCGGCCGCACGCTCAGCGGCTTCACCGTCGAGATCCGCGAGCATCACCTGAGCGCCGTGCTCGACGAACGTCTCCGCGATCGCCAAGCCCAGTCCTTGGGCACCGCCGGTGACAACGGCGACGCGCCCCTTCAACAGGGTCATTTCGGTTGATCCTCCCTCGCACTAAGCACTTATTCATTGCACTATATACGGGGTTACAGCGAGTGACGCGCGGCACCGTGCTCGGCTATCCACACCGCGACCTGCACCCGGGACGAAAACCCGAGCTTGCCGAGAATATTGACCACATGCCCTTCGACCGTCCGCGGGGAAATCACGAGCTTCGAGGCGATATCGCGGTTGCTGGCGCCGTGCGCGAGCAGGTCGGCGATTTCCCATTCCCGCGGCGTCAACCGCACGTTCTCGGAATCCGCCGACTCGGCGGACGACGCCGGAACTTCGCCCAGTGCGAAGGCGATACTTTCGGCGACCGGTGCCCGGACCCCCGCCTCGAATTGCGCCCGGAACGCCCGCTCGCCCAACGCTCGGACCGCCTGATCGCGGCATCTCTCGTGGTGACGCACCGACTGCAGGTCGAACAGCGCATCGGTCGTCCGCCACAGCGCATCTGTGCTGCCGAGCAACCTTGCCGCCCGCGCATGCTCGGCGCGTGCCTCGGCGATCCACGCCAGGGTTTCGATACACCGGGCGATCCCCACGGGGTTGCGGAATTCGCAGTTCAGTCGCAGGCTTTCCAACGCCCGCACAGCAGCCTCGTCGGTCTGGCCTTCGTACAAGCAGAGGTTGGCCAGTTCCCACAGTGCCTCGGCCCGATGCCAATGCTCGTCGTGGCGCTCGCACACGGCTAGCGACTCCCGACACAGCCGCATCCCGGCCGCCGGGTCGCCGAGCTGGTAGACCGCCTTGCCCTTGTGCAGCAGGAGCAGTGCGAGAGCCAGCGGGTCGTCGTGCACCAGCGACTCGAGCGCCTGGTCGAAGAGCTCGATGGCCTCCGTCGAGGCGCCCAACGACATTCGGAGCGCACCGAGGAAAACAGTGGCCATTGCCTCTTCGTGGCGAGCGCCGATGAGCTGCGCGGTCTGCTGCCCGCGGCGTAGGAGCCGCTCGGCTGACTCGAAATCACCCTGATTCCCCGCACACTGGCCGGAAATCCACAGCAGGATCGCGCGTTCGGTGCAGTCCTCGTCGAGGACGGCCAGCACACGGTCGATCCACAGCCTTCCCTCTCCGAGCCGGCCGGTCAGCAATGTCTCCCCGCCGAGGCCGCTTGCGATAACCGCGGCCGCGCGAGCATCCGTAGGTTCGCCGAGACAGAAGTCGATCGCGGCTCGGAGGTTGTCGCGTTCGGCGCGAACCCACGCCATGGTGTCGTATTGGCCCGGACCGAACCAGTGCGGGTAGCGTTCGACGAGCCGGTCACGGAAATAGTCGCGATGCCGCCGACGTAGGTTCTCCTCGTCCCCGCTCGCGGCGATACGCTCCTGACCGAAGGCCCGGATGGTCTCCAGCATCCGATAACGCACCTCCGACGACTGGCGTACCGTAACGACGATTGATCGATCGACGAGCCGAGCCAGCAGGTCGAGAACATCCTCCCGCGCGACGATGGTTCCCGCGCAGATCGCCTCGGCCGCAGGGGCGCTGAAGGACCCAGAGAAGACCGTCAGCCGCGACCACAACTCTCGCTCAGCGGGGGTGCAGAGGTCGTAGCTCCACCCGATCAACGAATGCAGACTGCGCTGGCGGGGGGCGGCGAGCGCGCTATCGGTACGCAGCAGCTGAAATCGTCCATCGAGTCGGCTCAGGATCTGTTGCGGAGACAGATGGCGGATCCGCGCGGCAGCCAGTTCCAGAGCCAGCGGCAACCCGTCGAGACGCCGGCACAACCCGGCAACCGCCGCGGCATTGTCGGCCGTGAGCGCGAAGCCGGTTTCCACAGCAGTAGCGCGCTCGAGAAACAGGCGCACCGCATCGCAGCGCGCCAGCTCATCGAGGTTTTCATCCCCCGCAGCCGGCACCCGCAGCGGCTGCACGCTCCGAATATGTTCACCTTTGACCCCGAGCGGCTGGCGGCTGGTCACCAGCATTTTCAGGTGCGACGCCGCCTTGAGCAACGTGTCGACCAGTTCCGCGCATGCCTCGCTCAGGTGCTCGCAATTGTCGAGGACCAGCAACATCGCCCGATCCGCCAGTTGCCGTCCGAGCAGCCCCGGCGCCCAGCGCGAGGATCCGGTGGGCAGCTCGAGCACCGATGCCACTGTGGAGGCAAGCAGTTCCGGGTCCTGCAACGGTGCGACGTCCACGAACCACACGCCGTGCGGGAACGCGCGTTGGAGGTCCGCGGCCACCTGCAGCGCAAGCCTCGTCTTGCCCACCCCTCCCGGCCCGACCAGAGTGACGAGTCTGGAGGATTCCATCGCGTGGCGGACGTCGCCCAGTTCCAGGTTTCGTCCGACGAACTCGTCCAACCGGGCGGGCAGATTGCCGACTGGTCCCTTTCGTGCGGACACCACCCAGAAGCCTCCTCATGAAGCCCGATCAGATCGGTGACGGATGCGCCGGCACCCGACACTGTGACCTTAACCTCTCAATTCGAGAGAAGCTATCGATCCAGCGGTCACCGCACCCGTCCCCCATGCAACTGCCACCGTCCGACCGGACCGGTCGAGAATCACGGTACGCACGATCCACAGGCGGCGCCCACGCCGTTCGAGCGAAGAGCGCAACACGAGGTGCCGGTCATCGAGTGCCGGCCGGAGATAGTCGATGGTGACCCGCAGCGGCCGGCAACGAACCCCGTGACACTGCTGGAACCACTCCTGAGCCTTGTGCACCAACCCCAGCAGAACGCCCCCGTGGACAGTGCCGCGATCGTTCAGCATATCGCGACGGATTTCCACCTGCACGGAGTCGGAATCGAGCGGCACCAGCCGGGCGTCCGGAGGATCGAAGGATCGTGGGCGTACCCGCGACTGCACCGGTCCACCGTCAGGATCGACGGCCACCACACCCATCGCTTGGGCTACCACGGCCCCCGTGTCGTCTTGGATCGTCGCCCGGCCGGTACCCGTATCCGGCCCGGTCTCGAGCGCCTCCGCAAGTATGTCGAGCGCGGTGGCGCCGGAATCCGGGATGCCGACGTGGTCGATGCACAGCTCGGCCATGACCCCGGCCGCCCGTCCCCTGAGCACCGCGGTCCCCACCGCGGCATCCGCGATGATCGCCAGCGACATCGAATCGACGCGAGACGTATCGGCCGTGGCAAGCGGTCCCAGGGGGATCCGGAACATCACCCTTCTGGAACCGGAGCCGGTATTCGGCTCCGCAGATGGCATCGACGTGCCGGACGCGCCCGCACAGCCCCCGCATTCCGAATTCGTCAGCTCTGTTCTCATGACCACCCAACTACTAGAACTCGTGCGCCGGAGGCACGTCGAGGTAGCGTCGGCCGGCGATATCGACGACTCTCGGTTCGATGGTCACCAGTGGCCGCGCCGCCGCGACCGCCAGTTTGTCCACGTCGGCGAGCCCCGCCAAGCTCCGGCAGGTGTGACTCGTCGGCGCCATCATCGCGAGTTCGCCGGCACGCGCAGCGTCGGCGGCCGCCCGAACCGGGAGCCACAGTGTTCGATCCGCTTCGCGCGGCAGCGCCCCGATCCGCTGGCCTTGCGGCAGTGCCGCGACGAAGAAGCGGGTATCGAACCTGCGGGGTTCGTGCGCCGGGGTGATCCAGTGCGCCCACGCGTGCAGCAGATCAGCGCGCAGCATTAGCCCTTGCGCCAGGAGGAAGTCCCGCAACGACAACTGTTTCGCTTCCAGAGCGATGCGCGCATCCTGCAGTGCCGCGGTCGACGTGTCTGCAACAACGGTGACCCCGTTCGGACCGGCGAGCAATACTCCGGTTTCCTCGAATGTCTCCCGGACCGCAGCGACGACAAGGGAACGGGCGAGTTCCGGCGAGCACCCCAGAATGTCCGACCATTTCTGCGCAGAGGGGCCTGCCCACGGCACGCCGGCCTCCCTGTCGGACTGCTGCACTCCCCCACCCGGAAAAACGTGCATCCCGGCCGCAAAGGCCATGCTGGGCTGCCGACGCAGAAACAGTGACTCCAGCCCGCGTGCGGCGTTCCGCAGCAGCACGACGGTTGACGCGTCACGGGCCTGGACGGCGTTGCCGTCGAATTCCGCCAGCTGTTCGACACCGCGTGGCGACAGCGGGCGTAGCGAATTCGGTCGTTCACCTGTCGCAGCTCCATCCTCCGTGTTCATGTACCACCCACTCCACCAGTCGCGGCCAGTTCGTTCGTGCTGTCCGAGGCGCGTTCCCCGAACCCACACCCAGGCGACTATATAGTTATATAATAGATCTATACCATGCTTGCGCGCTCGCCCGAGGCGCGCACGCGGAAAGGGAGCCGTATGTCCACAACGCGATCCGGCCGGGGCCCTCGGGCATGAACCTCGAATATCCGCCGGAGATGGCGGACTTCTGCGCCGAGATCCGAGCCTTCCTCGCACGCGAGCTCCCCGACGACTGGCGTGGCCTGGGTAACCTGGACGAAGACGACGCACGCTCGTTCACAGCGTGGTGGCGTACTCGGTTGGCCGAATGCGGGTATCTCACCCCGAGCTGGCCGACCGAATACGGTGGTGCCGGCCTGACCCGGCTGCAACAGGTCGTGCTGGCCGAGGAGTTCGCTACCGTCGGCGTGCCGTTGAACGGTAAGAACGACGTGTTCTCGATCAAGATGATCGGCAATCTGCTGTTGCGCTATGGCACCGAGCAGCAGAAGCGGCAATTCCTGCCGCGCATCGTCAGCGGTGAAGACCGCTGGTGCCAGGGCTTCTCCGAACCCGGCGCCGGCTCCGACCTCGCCGGTCTGCGGACACGCGCCCGATTGGACGGCGACACCTGGGTGATCGACGGCCAGAAGATCTGGACGTCGGACGCGCGCACCGCGAACTGGATCTTCGTGCTCGCCCGCAGCGACCCGGACGCCTCCCGGCACCGGGGTATCACCATGCTGCTGGTGCCGATGAACCAGCCCGGTATCACGATCCGCCCGATATCCATGCTCAGCGGCGGCGACAACTTCAACGAGGTCTACTTCGACGGTGTCCGCACCGCCCGGGAGAACGTCGTGATCGGCCCCGGCGAGGGCTGGAAGGCGGCGATGGCTCTGCTCGGCCTCGAACGCGGCGACGAGGCGGCGACCAACCCGATCTACTTCCAGGCCGAGGTCGATCGGCTCATCGCGCTGGCGACCGAACACGGTCGCCACCGAGACGAGGCCGTCCGCGACGATCTCGCCCGGGCCTACACGTGAGCGCAGATCATGCGGTATCTCGGAATGCGAACCCTGACGGGGTGGCTGGCCGGCCGGACGCCGGGCCGCGATTCGTCGATCTCGAAGCTGTATTGGAGCGAGCATCACCGCAAGACGACCGATCTCGCGGTGAATCTGCTGGGCGCCGACGCGCTGGCCCCGACGGGCCGCCAGCCGATCCGGCACTACCGCGCGGACGACCCCGACACCCCCAACTCGTCGGCGTCTTGGGCCGGCACCTGGATGATCGCCATATCGGGGACGATCTACGCCGGCACCTCCGAGATTCAGCGCAACATCCTGGCCGAGTCCGTGCTCGGCCTGCCGAAGGAACCCCGGCCGTCTTGATCGGGTTCACCAGCATTTTTCGCAAACCCCTCGCCCGATCCGGAGAGTCCATGTACGAGGATTACCAGCCTTCCCCACTTCAGACCTGGACCCAGCGCGTTCTGGGCCACCTCCGGCAGGACCCGGAGCGGATCGCATTGGTCGAGGCCACCCCGGACGGTCCACAGACCTGGTCGCGGGCTCGGTTCAGCACGATGATCGCCGGCGGGGCCGAGTTGCTGCGCGGAGAATCGGATACACCCGGTGAGCTGGTACCGGCGCTGCTGACCACCCGGCCGAACTCGATTGCCCTACTGGTCGCCGGGGCGGTGGCGAACCGCCCGCTCGCACCCCTGGCACCGCGGATGACGGAGCCCGAACTGGTCGCCTGTCTTGCCCAGCTGGACGGGGATCTGCTGGTCACCGAACCCGAGTACGCCGACCTCGCCACCCGCCTCGCGGCCGAAACCGGTAGGCGACTGGTCGTGGTCGAGGGCGAACTCGCCGGGGACGGCCCGCTGGAACCGAATATCGACCCGGACCGGGTCGTGCTGGCGATGCACACCTCCGGAACAACCGGACTGCCCAAGCGCGTCGAGGTGAAGGAATTCCCGCTCGGACGCCGGGCCGACGTCAACGGCTATCTCCTCGGTCTGCAACCGGAAGATCGAGTCGTCACGACGTCCCTGTTCCATCATGTCGGTGGTCTCGGAAATATCGCGGTGGCACTCGGTAACGGCGTCTCGCTGGCGGTGTTCCCGGCGTTCTCGGTCGAGGCGTGGAAGGCGCTCGAAGCCGCGCGTCCCACCCACGCGGTGACGATCCCCTCGGTTTTCGAGATGTTGCTGTCGGCGGGCGCCCTGACATCGAGCAGTCTGCGAGTGCTCGGCTACGGTGGTGCGCCCATCCACCCTGAGACAATGCGGCGGATCCAGCTCGTCATGCCGGACGCGAAATTCGTCAATCTGTTCGGTCAGACCGAGGGCTCCCCAGTGGCCGTACTGCTTCCGGAGGACCATCGGCTCGCCGCCGGCCCCCGCCCGGAACTGCTGAAGTCGGTGGGCCGGGCGGCACCCGGTACGGAGCTGCGGATCAACGATCCGGACGAGGAGGGCATCGGCGAGGTGTGGGGGCGGGCTCCGCACTCGTTCCTCGTCGATTCCGAGGGCTGGCAGCACACCGGCGATCTCGGCCGGATCGACGACGGTTATCTGTATCTGGTCGGACGGCGGGGCGACAAGATAATCCGGGGCGGCGAGAACGTGTATCCGCTCGAGGTCGAACAGGTGCTGCTCACGCACCCGCAGGTGCAGGAGGCGATTATCGTCGGGGTGCCGGACCGGCGGCTGGGTGAAACCATCAAGGCCTATATCGTCGCCGCCGAAACCGAACCCGACTCCGAGGCGCTGCGCGCCTACACTCGTGCCCGGCTTGCCGGATTCAAGGTGCCGGCGGCATGGGAGTTCATCGCCGACATGCCACGCAACCCGAACGGCAAGATTCTGCGCCGGGTACTCACAGACCGCGCCGCAGCCGAGGTCGGCATCTGATATTCGGTCGGCGCCGCGCCCGTCGTTCGACTTCGATGCGCGTGGTGCGGTAGCTGGGCGGAGGCTCCTCCGGCCCGGCTACGACCGAGAATTACTCGGTTGCTTACCGGCCACGCCACACAGGCGCCCGTTTCTCAGCGAAAGCCCGGGCCCCCTCCTTCGCATCCGCCGAGAACAGCACCGGGTCGGCCACTTCCCGCTGCCGCTGCCAGCGGTCGGTGCCGGACCAGTCCCGTGCTGACACAAGCACCTCTTTGCTGGCCTGAACGGCCAGCGGGCCGTTGGCGGCGATCTCCGCGGCGAGCTCTCGCGCACCGGTGAGCGCCTCGCCGGGTTCGGTCAGCCGGTTCACCAGGCCCCACCGGGCGGCATCCTCCGCCCCGAACGATCGACCCGTCAGTGCGTACTCCATCGCGATGCCGGCCGGGATCCGCTCGGGCAACCGCAGCAGCCCGCCGCCGCCTGCCACCAGTGATCGTTTGACCTCGGGCAGACCGAAGGAGGCGTCGCGCGCAGCGACGATCATGTCGCACGCCAGGGCGATCTCGCAGCCGCCGGCCACGGCATGCCCCTCGACAGCCGCAATCATCGGCTTACGTGGCGGGGTGATCGCGATGCCGGCCAGCCCACGTCCTTCGATCCGGGGAATTTCACCGTTCAGGAAGGCCTTCAGGTCCATTCCGGCGCAGAAGGTACCTCCCGCTCCGGTAATGATGCCCAGAACCAACGACGGGTCCCCGTCGAGCAGGTCCGCCGCTGCTGCCACCGCGTGCGCGGCGACCTCGTTCACAGCGTTGCGAACCTCCGGCCGGTTCAACGTGATGATCAGTATGTTGCCCGCGCGTTCGGTCACAACCTCGTCCGACACCGGTACACCGTCCCTTCGCAGTCGGAGAATAGTGAGCTAATGTATTTAGTTAATATACCTATATTGTGCGCCACAGTGCGGCGATGAGAAGCGTCGTCGAAGGAAGGACAGCCATCCATGCCACAGCCGCAGGAAGTCACGGACCCGATCCCTCCGAACTGGTGGCGCAGCAGGACCACTCCGGTACCGCCCGCCGGCTACGCGGAGATGATCGACGCGGCCCGCGAGCTGCAGGACCGGATCGCCGCCGCGGTCCCCGACGAGCACGCCGCCACCGAAGCGACAATCGGCATCAAGCGCGTGGCCGATCTCCTCGCCCGCTTCGAGCGTGATGAATGGTCGCAGATCAGCGGGTTCTCGGCCGATCTGCCAGGCCGGGGTTCGGTTCTGCTACCCCTGGTCCGCGACGTCGTCATGGACGACAAGAGCGTCCGCGGACGCGTTCGTTTCGGCCGCTTCCACCTCGGCGGCAACGGCGCCGCCCACGGCGGCACGATTCCGCTCGTCTTCGACGACTTGCTCGGCCGGCTGTCCGGGTCCGGCGGGCGCACCGTGGCCCGCACCGCATATCTGCACGTCGACTACCGCAGCATCACGCCGGTCGAGAAGGATCTCGACATCGAGGCATGGTTCGTCAGCGAGGAGGGCCGCAAACGGATCCTGCGCGGCACACTCCGGGACGGCACCACGTTGTGCGCCGAGGCCGAGGGGTTGTTCGTCCAGCTGCGCCCGGGCCAGCACTGACCGCCCCTTTTCAGCACCGCCCGCCCCGGGTCGGTGCTGAAAAGGGACCGCTGGACCGGTAACTCACTTACCGCCGGTCAGCATCAGGGTGTCACCGGTCAGATAGGAGAGATCGTCCGATACGAGGGCGACGACGGCGCGGCCGATATCGGTCTCGCAGTCGCCCACCCGGCGCAGGGCCAGCGATTTCTGCACCGCCTCGAAACGCTCGGGGTGCTCCTCGCCGAATTCCACGGATGCCGGCGAATTGGCCACGGGCACAATGACGTTCACTCGAATGTTGTAGCGCCCCCATTCCCGCGCGGCGACCCGGGACAGCCCGCGAATCGCCTCCTTCGCCATGGCATAGGCACCGAAGGTGGCGTTGCCGTCGACCGCCGTGCTCGAACCGAAGTTGACGATCGAACCACCGCCCGCGGCGCGCAGGTGCGGCAACGCAGCCTGCATTCCGTAGAGGGTGCCCATCGCACCGGAGCGCCAGCACAACTCGACGTCGGCGTCGGTGACCTGTGCGAGTGGCTGCTGGACGCTGGAGGCGGCGTTGTTCACCAGCCCGGTCAAGCCCCCGAAATGCTCGACCACGTCCGCTACCGCCCGGTCCACCTGGGACCGCTCGGTCACATCGCAACCGAGCGCGAACGCGGTCCCGCCGAAGGCCTCGATCTCCTTCGCGACGACCTCGCACTTCGCCTTCGTCCGACCGGCGAGGGCGACCTGGGCCCCTTCCTTCGCCAGCGCGAGGGCGGTACCCCGGCCGATGCCCTGCCCTGCCCCGGTGACCAGGATGGTCTGTCCGGCTAGTCGTGTCCCTGTCATATACAACTCCGCTCTACGAAAAGAATCAGTTGAATGTGATGCCTCTCGGGGGAAATCCTCGCCGGAAGCATCGTCGATCTCAGCCTGTCCACGGGAGCGGGTCGGGGACCTCGAGGTGCGGCAGCACCTCGGACTCGAACAGCCGCAGGCTGGCCCACGCGTTTTTCGGTTCGGTCCCACCGAAGAGGGGCCGCAGGACCAGGTGCCCGTCGGGGCCGAGTTCGCGCCCGATCTCGACGCAACGCTCGGGAGTGACGATCTCGTAGGCATTCCCGACACGCAGCTCGTCCACCGACGAGATCGGGGGGTACCACTCGCTTTCCCGCATCGCGGACTGCGCGATCCATCGAGCGTAGGTGTTCGCAGCGTGCAGAAGGTTCGGGCCGACCTCCGCCCATGCCGCGTCGGGATCATGGGACACGTACAGGAATGTCGGGCTGCGGGGCACCCACGGCCCGGGGTCGCGACCCAGCTTCAGGGACTCATCCCGGTAGAACTCCCATGCCTTGGGTTCCGCCGGGTCGAAGCCGTCGGCCAGGTGGGCGGCCCGCCGGGAGGGCACCTCCGCCGCCCCGCCCATGATGATCGGCGGGCGGGGATACTGGGCGGGCCGGGGGGTGACGGTGACCGTGGTGCCGCGGAAGTCGAATGGCTCGCCGGTCCAAGCGCGCTTGCAGACCTCCACGGCCTCGAGCAACCGCTCGCGCCGCTCACTCAGTTCGACGTGGTACATGTCGAATTCTTGCTTCCGGTAGCCCGCGGCGAAGACCGGGCTCATTCGGCCATTACTGACCAGGTCGGCCACCGCGATGTCCTCGGCAAGGCGGATCGGGTGATAAAGCGGAGTGAGCAGGATGGGCCGGAACCGCATCCGCGAGGTACGCCCGGCAGCGGCGGCCGAGGCGATGAGCGGTGAGGGGAGGTAGTGGTCCTCCGCACCGTGATGCTCGCCGAAGTAGGTCATGTCGAAGCCGAGGCCGTCGGCCCACTCACAGATGTCGAGCATCGTCGCTGCGAGCTCCGCCGAACTGGCGGTGACGAACTCCGGTCGGCGAAGATCGAACGAGAGGCGAAGATGGGGCATATCTATGTGTTCCTTGCGATGTCGGAGGGTTGCGCGCCGGGAAGAGGCTCATTGCGCGACCGGCGCGCCGACCACAAGGGGCAAGGTCGTCATGCGGACCGCGACCGACACCTCGTGCGTGAGTTCGGACAGATCGCCGACGTAGTAGTCCGGGATACGGCGATGCCATTCCTCGACGAGAACGCGGAGCTCCATCTGCGCCAGGAGCGAACCGGCGCATCGGTGCGGGCCGGCACCGAACCCCAGGTGACGTACCGGCCGGCGGTCCGGATCGAATTGGTCCGGCTCCGGGAAGACGTCGGGATCGGCGTTCGCCGCGGACAGCAGCAGCACCAGCCGGTCGCCCTCCTTCCACGGGATCCCCTGGAAATCGCGGTCGGACCGAACGGTTCGCGACACGATCGGAATCGCCGGGTAGCACCGCAGCGCCTCCTCGACGAGACCTTTGACGATCTCCGGCGTTTCGTTGATGCTCCGTCGCAGCTCGGGTTCTCCGGCGAGCCGTTGGAACATGAATGTCATGGTCGACGCGGTCGTGCCCAGCGAGGTACCGAGCAGGGTGTGGCACAGCTGCAGTACTTCTTCGTCGGTGAGCGGCTTGCCGTCGACGGTCTGGGACAGCAGATAACTCGGGATGTCGTCGGCGGGCCGGCGGCGTCGCTCGGCCACCACCTCCTCGAACATGTCGCGCACTGCGGCTACCGCCGCGGCCAGCTGCGTGCCGTCGGGGTCGTTGCTGGCATTGAGTTTGCCCGGCAGCAGCCGGGTAGCGGTGATCTCGTCGGCGCGGTCGAGGGGCAGGCCCATGTGCTCGAGGAAGACCTCGGCCGGAATCCGCAGTGCCACATCGGCCATCAAGTCACACTCGCCCCGTGCGATGACCTCCTCAGCGATCCTCGCGACCGAAGCCCTGGCCCGCTCCTCGAGCTTGCGCACCACCGCGGCCGAGAGCAGTGGCCCGATCAACCGCCGGATCTTGCCGTGGTCGGGCGGATCAAGGTTGGCCGGGATATGGAAGATCGGCGGCGGATTCCGGTAGAAGGTGAATGTTTCCTGGTTCGAGAACGCGTCCAGGTCCTGGCTGATCATCCGGCACAGTTCGTGCCGGGTGACGACCCAGAAACCGCGTGCCGCGGTGCTGTAGAAGACATCGCCGTACCGCTGCGCCGCCAGGATCGTGCCGAGCGGGTCGGCCTTGAATGCCGGATCGCTTTCCGGGTCGAAGTCGACGATCGGTACGCCTGCGGCACGTGCCCGTGCCTCCGCGTCCGCCGACGTCACGATTGCTCGAGTCATTTGACCTCCTGTGAGACCGGCGCGATGACGGGCGGCAACTCGCCGTCGCGCAGTGCTTCTGTGTGGGTGACGAGCATCGCCGCGTCCGCCGGGTCGGTGAAGATGCAGAAACGACGCTCGTCGAGGGCGTGCCGCAGAACGTCGTCCGCCATCGCGCGCGGATCGGCCCCGAACCGGTCGAGGAACGCGCGGCTGGCGCGAGTCACGTCCTCCGGAATCGACGCGCTGCCGTAGTCGGCCGGCCGATGGCGCAATGCGTCCGCCATGCCCGAACGGATCGCGCCGGGCAGCACGACCGAGACTCCGACGTCGGAGCCCACCTCGCGCACATCGTGCTGCAAGGTCTCGGCGACGGCGACCACGGCATGCTTGCTGGACACGTAGGGTGCGAGCGCCGCGAGGGTGGTCACGGCGCTGTTCGACGCGGTGATCAGGACGTGGCCGGTCCCCGCCTCCAGCAAGGCCGGAACGAAGGCACGGATCCCGTGGACGACACCGAAAACGTTGACGTCGTAGACCCAGCGCCAGTCCGAGATGGACAACTCCCACGCCCGCCCGCGCATGGAGACTCCGGCGTTGAGACACACCACGTCCACCCGGCCGAAGCGGTCGAAGGTGCGCGCGGACAGCTCCATCACCGACTCCGCCTTGCTGACATCCGTGCGGACGGCGAGTACGTCTGCTCCTTCCGCACGCAGGCGTTCCTCGGCCGACGCCAGCGCATCGCCATCGATATCGGCGATCACCACACTCATACCCCTGGACACGAGACTGGCTGCCAGCCCGTATCCGAGACCACCCCCGGCCCCGGTCACGACGGCGACTGCACTGTCGACCACATCAACCTCCACGTCTGCATCGACGAGCTGTAAATAGGTAAATAAATTAATTGGACTCTTAACAAGTAACATGGGTCAGATGGTGACGTCAATCACTCGGATGCAGAAACGCACTCAGGCGCAACGCCGCGGCGCCGCCCGCGCGGCCATCATCGAGACCGCCGTCCGGTTACTCGCCGACAGCGGATACGCCAACATGACGCTGGCAGACCTGGGCGAACGCGCCGGCTACAGCAGAAGCCTGGCCACCCACTACTTCGGCACCAAATCGAAGCTGCTGGCAGCAGTCGTCGAGTACGTGCTGGCACAGAATCCTCTGGACGAAACCCACCGGGGATTCGCGCGCATCGAAGCCGATATCGCCGCGGTGCTCGACGGCTTGGACCGAAATCCCGACGCATGCCGCGCCTACATCGTCATCACCTTCGAGGCGGTGACGGCGTTGCCGGAGCTGCGGCCCGTCGTCCATGCGCAGAACGTGGCGTTCCGGCGCCGGATCGAGGCCGCGCTGCGGGAGGGGACAACACTCGGCACCGTGCGCCGCGACCTGGACACCACCTCGGTCAGCACCGCTGTCATGGCGATGATTCGGGGCGTCGTCTGGGAGTGGTTCACCGACAGTTCACTCGACCTGGACGTCTGCCGGCGGGCGCTACTGAGTCAGGTCGCCACACTGTGCGCCCCCACTGCCGCACCTACTACCGCACTGTGAACGACCACTTGACCAGGAAAGGTCAATCATATTCCGAATAACTGGGCCGATTCCGGCCGCTACAGTGCGGGCCCCCGCCTCATTCCAGTGCGGTCGCCTGTTCGCGCAGCACGTTCTTGAGGACCTTCAGGCTGGAATTGCGCGGGAGGGCATCGAGGGCGATCATCCGGCGCGGACGCTTGAAGTTGGCGATACGCTCGGCCGACCAGGTCAAGAACTCCCCCTCGGTCAGCGTCGCATCGTCGCGGACAACCACATAGGCGACGGGTACCTCACCCAGCCGCGCGTCGGGCGCACCCACGACCGCGATCGACTCCACGGCAGGGTGCTCTCCGAGAATGCGCTCCACCTCCGCCGGATACACATTGAACCCGCCCACCAGGATCATGTCTTTGATCCGGTCGGTGATTCGGAGGTAGCCATCGGCGTCGGAGGTCGCCACGTCACCGGTATGGAGCCAGCCGTCGGAATCGATCGCCTCGGCGGTCAGCTCCGGATCCTCCCAATAACCGGACGTGACGTTGTACCCGCGCACCCAGATTTCCCCGGGCGAGCCCACCGGGACGTCGGTTCCTTCCCCGTCGACGAGCCGCACCTCCACCTCCCAGGCCGGGCGACCGACCGTATGCGCGATGTGGTCGAGGTCGTCGGTCGGGGTCGTCGTCGTCACCAGGGCGGACGCCTCGGTGAGCCCGTAGCCGCTCCATAGCGTCTCGGGCCGCAGCTCCTCCTGGATGCGGGTGATGAGGTCCGGGGTGACAACGGTCGAGGCGGCCATGACGTTGCGGATCGAGGAGAGATCGAACTCGGGCCGTCGCGGTGAGTCCAGAATGGCCTCGAACACCGTCGGCGGTCCGAAAAGGATCGACACGCGTTCCTGCTCGATTCGCCGCATCACTTCATCGACGTCCAGTGTTGCCTGCGGCAGGATGGCGGCGCCGTGCACCAGACAGGCCATCCACCCGGCCTTGTACCCGAAAGAGTGGAAGAACGGCGGGATGATCAGGTACCGATCCGAGCGGCGAAATCCCATCAGCTTCGAGTAGTAGCCGTGAGCGCGGAGGGACTGTCCGTGCGTGAGGGCCACTCCCTTCGGGTGACCGGTAGTCCCCGAGGTGAACATGATGTCCGACACCGACTCCGGGCCCACCGCGTCGACGGCGGCCGTCGCCTGCTCGATCGGCAGCGCCGCACCGCCGGCGAGGAACTCCTCCCAGCCGATCCGGTCACCGCGCGGGGTCCCGGTGAGCAGTACCGTCGCCCTCGGACGCAGCACGGCACTGTCCGGATCCGCGCGAGCCAGCATATCCAGGTAGTCGTTGCCGAGGAATCCATCGGCGACGAAAAGCAGGCGGGCTCCGCTCTTGCGCAGAATGTAGGCCGCCTCCGCCCCCTTGAATCGAGTGTTCATCGGTACCAGAACGGCACCGGCACCGAGGGCGGCGAGGGCGGCGAGAATCCACCGGCCGCAGTTGGGAGCCCAGATCGCGACCCGATCCCCTGGCCGCACCCCCAACGCTTGCACCGCCCGCACGGCCAGCATCATGTCGGCCTCGAGTTCGGCGAAGGTACGGTGGCCGTCCTCACCGACAAGCGCAAGCCCATTCGGATAAGACACCGCAGTCCTGCACAATGCATTCGGGATACTGCGGCAGATGAGGTCGTAGCGGATCCGCAACTCCTGCGGGATGTACCACCAGGGGTCCGGTGCCGTCGTGCGATCGGGCATATTTCCTGTTCTCCCTCACGAACCGATAGGAGCCTAGGGTCGCGCCCCGATTCCGGACTTGGGAACGAGCTGGCTCCCTGCGGCCCGGCGTGCCTCCCGCTCGGCGAATTCGTGCGCCAGCGCCTCAGGCAGCGAGTGCTCGCCGCTGTACCGGTACAGCGACAGCAATTCACGTACCACGTAGGGATCGTGCGCGGCGATCGTCTCGGCGATTTCGCGCGCGACCGGCATCAGATTTCCGTGCGGGACGACTCGGGACACCAATCCGCTGCGCAACGCCTCTTCAGCGCCGAGGACGCGCCCGGTCAGCGACATGTCCAGCGCCAACCGCCGCCCTACCGCGCGCGGCAGCCGGGCACTCATTCCGCCGCCGGGGAGGATCCCGACCTTCGCATGGGTGTCGGCGAAGCGCGCCCGGTCGGAAGCGATGAGAAGATCCAGGCCCAGCGCGAGTTCGAGCCCGCCTGTCGCAACAGCGCCGTTGATCGCCCCGATTGTGGGCTTCGCGGAGTCCGAAAGGGCGGTGATCGCGGCTGTCGCCCCCTGCGGCGGTCGCTGGGTGCGGGTGAACTCTTTGATGTCGAGACCGGCGCAAAAGGCCGGGTCGGCGCCGGTCAGCAGGATCACGCGAACCGACTCTGCTGCCAGCGCCCTGCCCAGGCCGGCGGAAAGGGCAGTGGCCAACGCCGAGTCGATGGCGTTACGCGCAGCCGGCCGGTTCAACGTTATGGTCGCCACCCCGGCGGCCTCGCTGTAGATCACCGCATCGTCTGTTGTTGTCACGCAGTCCTCCTCGCCGGATAGAATATTATCAGATAGATAATTAATCACTTTGCCGGTAGCTTCGCACTCCACGCGCGAGCGGCTCGAAGGGCCCCGGCAACCCGACGGCGCGACGATGGGGAGAGAATTCGTGGGCAAACTCGCTGGGCGCGTTGCCTTCGTGACAGGGGCGGCGCGCGGACAAGGCCGCGCGCACTGCGTGCGTCTGGCCGAAAAGGGTGCCGACATCATCGCGGTCGATGTCGCGGGCGCGGTTGATTTCGCGATAACGGTGCCTGCCACGACGGAGGACATCCGCGTCAACATGATCCACCCGAACGGCGTAAACACCGCGATGGCGGTAGGTCCGTTCGCCGACGGCGCCGCCATCCCGACGCCGACCGACTACGAATCCTGGCTCTTCAAGCAGGTCACCACTACAGCTCTCCCGGAGGGCATGCAAGAGCCGGAGGACGTCGCGGCCACGGTCGCCTTCCTCGTCGGCGACGAATCACGGTTCATGACCGGCACCCAGCTACTGATCGGCGCCGGGAACCAGCTCATGTGACGGGGACAGTATCGCGCTCGGTGGCGATCGAACCCAAGCTTTGCGCGACAACAGAGCCGAACGTTGTGCGACAAGAGAGAAAGGACCGGTCGATGCCTGATGGAGGGCGCGGCGACACATCCCGCGTGGCCCTCGTGACCGGAGGCACCCGAGGGATCGGTGCGGCCATCACAAGGCGCCTGGCGACACGCGGCATCCGCGTTGTCGCCGTCTACCGTGGCGATACCGCCGCCGCGCAGCGCATGCAGGAGGAACTGGACGGCGTCAGCGTTGTGCGGGCAGACCTCGGCGATCCGGACACATGCGTGCGGCTCGTCGAGGACGTCCACGGCGAGTTCGGCCGCATCGATCACCTGGTCAACAATGCGGGCCTGCTGCTCGAATCCCGCTCCTCGGATACGAATGTCTCCGAGTGGGAGCGCATCGTGGCGGTGAATCTCTCGGCCGCATTCCATCTGTCCCGCGTCGCGATCGCGCTCATGCGGACTGCCAGGTATGGCCGGATCGTCAACGTCAGCTCGGTGACCGCGGTCATGGGCAGTCCCAGCGAAGCCGCGTATGGCGCCGCGAAATCCGGACTGCACGGATTGACGCGGTCGCTCGCACGAGAGACCGCTCGACACGGCATCACAGTGAACACCGTGGTGCCGGGCGTATTCGAGACCGATATGACCGCCTCGATGCCGGAGAAGACTCGCGCGGCCATTCTCGGAATGATCCCGGTCGGCCGACGGGGTAATCCGGACGAACTCGCGGCCGCGGTCGAATTCTTGCTCGACGCCGGGTATTGCACCGGCTCCGTCCTCACGGTCGACGGCGGCCTGAGTATGGGCGGTTGAGCGCATGACCACGCAGTGGTGGACGGCCCTGCCACCGGTCCCGGCGTTGACCCGCCTCGGCATTCGCAGCTCGCCGACAACCGACGGGCGAGTGCAGACCGCCCTCGACCTCGGCCCCCAGTGGGCCGGAACAGGTGTCGCGGGCCTGGCCGCACTACTGTGCGACGCCGCGACCGGGTTGGCGGTCGGCGCGCTGGAACCGGACCGAGCACTCTCCACCGCAATGCTCGGTGTACACGTCACCGGCCGCCCACAACACGCCGGGCAGATCCGGGCCGTGGCCGCGCCCGCCGCTCGGCGCGGCGACTACGTACTGGCAACGGCGCACGTGCTGGACAATTCGGATACCGAATTCGCTCGGGCCACCAGTTGGTGGGCGATCCGCGGGCCGCGGACCCCTGATCGCGGCGATACCTCGCTCACGCAGTGTCCGGACCCGCCCGCAACGCGCGGGGCGGCCACCGATCCGGCCGATCCCACGAGCACTCCGTTCGGCCGCATGCTCGGCCTCACCCGATTCCGTAAGGACCTCGGCGGCACGTCATTCGAGCTCGCCGATCCGACACCGTTTCACAACCGTTCGAGCACGCTGCACGGTGGTCTCGGCGCGCTGCTGGCCGAAATCGCCGCCGTATCGGCCGTAGACGACGGTGTGCGCACGCCGGAGGTGCTGTCCCTGAACTGCCACTACCTTCGCAGCGCGGGCCCGGGACCTGAACCGGTGCCGGTGCACGGCATCCGCATACGCAGCGGCCGGACATCCGGGGTAGCTCGCGGAGAGGTCGCGGCGCCCGACGGCCGACCGGCCGTGATCGCGGACGTCATGATGTCGTTCGCCCCCACTCCCCACTGAGCCTAAAGCAAAATTAATTATCTCATCCCGCCGAACATGCCGCGTAAATCCCGTCAAAAGGTGTACACCCGACAACGGCAGCGTCTATATAGTTAACTAATGCCCGTTAGAAGTGAAGAGCATCACCCCGCAGACAGCCAGGGCCGAGCAGCCCTGGCACTAACAGAATGCTCGGTCGGAGCGCGGTTCCGAGACATCGCCCGCCACCGTGGCAGTGCCACGGCACTGCTCTGGGAACAAGACGGAAACCTGCATCGCTTGGACTTCATGACGATGCTCGGCCGGGTCGAATCGACGGTAGCGCGGTTGCAGCAGGTGGCCGACCCCGGAGACCGAGTGGCACTGTGGGCTGCCAACTCCGTCGACTGGATTCTGGCCGAGTACGGCGCCGCACTGGCGGGAATGGTGCTGGTGCCGATGAACCCGGCACTGACCACCGCCGAAGCGGCGCATATCGTCGCCGATTCCGGCGCGCGGGTTCTGCTGGCCGGGCCGGTATGGCGCGGCCGCGACTTGCTCGAGTCCGCCGAGGCACTGGCGGTGATCCCGCGGCCGGCAATTCTGCCGCTCGAGGCGGTGACACGCGGTGATCTGGTCACCCCGGCGGCGCTACCCGACGTGTCGCCCGAGTCGGTACTGCGGGTCCAGTACACCTCGGGAACAACCGGTGCGCCGAAGGGAGCGGTTCTCAACCACCTCGTCGGGGCCAACGTCGGGCCGCTGTCCCACGTGACCATCGGCCTCGACGAGGAGGATATCGTCTGCTCCCCGCTCCCCTTCCATCATGTCGGCGGGTCGGTGTGCACCAGCTCCGCGGCGCTTCTCCGCGGTTCCGCCTTCGTCGTACTGCCGAGTTTCGATCCGGCGGCCACGCTCGCTCTGTTGCGGCGCGCGGAGGTCACCTACTTCGGCGGGGTGCCCACGATGGTCCTCTCGATGCTGGAAGCCTGCGATGATTTACCCGACCTACCGCGATTGAAGTGGATGATGCTGGGTGGTTCGGACATCGCCCCGGAGCTGATCACCCGGGTCGAGCGGGCATTCGGCGGCGAAATCCTCAATGGCTACGGGCAATCGGAAGCTCCTTCGGCAATACAGACCCGGGTGGGGGACCCAGCGTGGGTCAAGGCAACGACGATCGGCAGAGTCAACCCGCACCGCGAAGTCCGGATCGCCGATATCGACACCGGGAAGTCACTCGAACCGGGCGTTGCCGGCGAACTGTGCGTGCGCGGCAGGCTCACCATGAGCCGGTACTGGCACGAGGACGAATCACGACGGTCGGGCGTGGTGGACCCGGAGGGCTGGTTACACACCGGCGACCTCGCCGAGATGAACTCCGACGGCATCATCACACTGCGCGGCCGGTTGCGCGACCTGATCATCAGAGGCGGAGAAAACATCTACCCGGCCGAGGTGGAGGCGGTGCTCGTCCAGCACCCGGCTGTCGCCGAAGCCGCTGTCGTGGCCGCACCGGATGAGAAGTGGGGCCAGGTGCCGGTCGCATTCATCCGGCCTGCTGCGGGGTTACCGGAGCTCGCGGACCTCGAAGGATTCGCCCGCGAACGCCTGGCCGGATTCAAGGTCCCCCGGGAGTGGCGCATCGTCGAGTCGTTCCCGCTGACACCGTCGGGCAAGGTTCAGAAGGTTCGGCTGGCGCGGCAACTGCTCGAGGATCAGTAAAGCGCAGCCGCCCGTCGGCACCACCACATCAACGGGTGCGATGGCCCGCGGCGGCCTACCCCACGCCAGGTCGGCCGCGACCTGGCCTACTTGCCAGGCATGTAGCATAATTATAAAACTGATTCTGCCTTACGATGAGCACTCGATCTCAGGAGGTCCCATGCGTCTCGTCACCGTCGGTGATGTCATTCGCGAGCATCGTCGTAGCTTTCCGGACAAGACCGCGGTCATCGACGGCGACCTGCGCCTGACCTGGCCGGAGTTCGACGACCGGGTGAACAGGCTGGCGCATGCCCTCGCAGCACAGGGCGTCGAGTCCGGTCACCGCGTCCTGTGGCTGGGCCAGACTTCGGCGCGAGTCTTCGAGCTTCTCGGCGCCTGCGCGAAACTCGGCGCCATGGTGTGCCCGGTCAACTGGCGAATGTCGGCCTACGAGATGGCGTTCGTGATCGACGACTTCGCACCGACCGTGGTGGTGTGGCAAGACGAGGAGATCGGCGAAACCGTGCGCGCCGCCAGGGAGCTCACCGACGGCGGCGCCGTCTGGTGGCAGCACGACCTGCCGGGGACGGACAACGTCGACACCGTTCTCGCGGCACAGCCGTCGACCGATATCTGGGACACCGTCGACGCCGACCTCCCGCTACTGGTCATCTACACCGCGGCGATCGACGGGCGTCCCAACGGCTCGATGATCACCCAGCACAACCTCATCTGCATGGGCATCGAATCGTCGTATCTCAACTCCACCACGAGCAAGTCGGTATTTCTCAACTCCGGGCCGCTGTTCCACATCGGCAACTTTCAGTGGGAGGCGATGGCGGCATTCGTCCAGGGCGCGACGAACGTGTTCGTCCGCCGCGCCGACGCACAGGAACTGCTCGACATCGTGACGCGGGAGAAGGTCACCGCCGCCTTCTTGATGCCGCCGACCATCCTTCAGATGAAGGAGAAATACGATCCGGCCCGGCACGATCTGACGAGTCTGAAGGCCGGTGTGTACGGCCAGCTCTGGGGAGACGGCCTGGTCGGTACCGAGCAAGCGCTCTGGGGACTGTTCCCTGGGGGCTTCGGGCAGACCGAGGTAACCGGACTGGCGATTTTCAACGGCCACGGCGGACACGGCACGGGCAATTCCGGCCGTCCCGGCCCGTTCTCGCGGGTACGAATTGTCGACGACGAATGGAACGAGGTCGGTGTCGGCGAGGTCGGTGAGATCGCGATCGGCGGCGAGATCGTGCACGCCGGCTACTGGAACCGGCCGGAGACCAACGCCCGGCGCATGCGCGACGGCTGGTGGCGCACAACAGATCTGGGCCGCCGCGAAGCCGATGGCACCATCGAGTTCGTCGGCACCAGCACCCGGATGATCAAATCCGCCGCCGAAAACATTTTCCCCAAAGAGGTCGAGTTCTGCCTGGAGACCCATCCGGCGGTGCGTGAGGCCGCTCTGATCGGAACACCGGACGAACGCTTCGTGCAGTCGGTGGTAGCCGTCGTCGTCCTGAAGGAAGGCGCCACGGTGACCGAGGACGAACTGATCACCTATTGCAAACAACGCATTGCGTCGTACAAGAAGCCGAAATCCGTTGTCTTCGTGGACGAGATCCCCCGCGACGGCGAGGAGAAGGATTATCCGGCGCTGGATCTGCGCTTCGGTGGCGGCGGATACCCCGGCGGGGACGTCATCCGGGTGTAGCCGGAGGGCCACCGCGTATATACCGCGCGGCACGCAACGATGCCGCGAATCAGCCGGTCGCGCACCGTGAGACAGACCATCGTCCGGTGACGTCCGGACCGGAAGAGACGGAGGATCGCCGTGGCGACCGACCTTGCCGACTTCACCCGCGAAGCGCGGGAATTCCTCGACGCCCATGCCCGGCGGCGGAGCACCGAGCAGTTCCACTGGGGGCAGGGCAGTGACCGTGTCGGCTATTTCAGCACCCTGCCGGCCGAGGAGGAGGCGGCCGCGGTCCAAGCGGCGCGAGCTTGGCAGCGCACCCGATTCGAGAACGGCTTCGGATGGATCACCGGACCGGCCGAGTTCGGCGGCCGCGGCCTCGGCCAACTGCACGATCTCGCCTACGATGCCCTCGAGGCCGAGTACGAGGTCCCCGACACGGGCGTACTCGGCGTCATCGGGCTCGGCATGATCGGGCCCACCATCGTCGCCCACGGCACCCGACAGCAACATGAGCGGTACCTGCGGCCGATGTACTCCGGCGAGGTCATTGCCTGCCAGCTGTTCAGTGAACCGGCCGCCGGTTCCGATCTGGCGGGCGTCACCACGCGCGCGGTCCGCGACGGCGACCACTGGGTGGTCAACGGGCAGAAAGTCTGGACCTCGGTCGCGCAACACGCCCAGGTCGGCGAGCTGCTGTGCCGGACCGATCCCGACGCGCCCAAACATCGCGGCATCACCGCTTTCCTGCTCGATCTGGACACCCCGGGCGTGGAAATTCGCCCGCTCCGTCAAATGACGGGCTGCGCCGAGTTCAACGAGGTCTTCCTGACCGACGTCAGAATCCCGGACACCCAACGGCTCGGCGCCGTCGACGAGGGTTGGAAGGTGGCCATGACCACCCTCATGAACGAACGGGCGACCGTCGGCGGGGAGAGCGGCGGCGCGGCCGCCGGTGCGCTCACCGCCGACCGGTTGAGCGGGCTGCTGCGCGCCGTCTCGCGGGCGGAGGACGGCGCGCTGCGCCGCGACCTCGCGTCCCTGCTCGCGAGTGTGCAGGCAGCGAAGTCGCTCAACGAACGCGCAGCCCGCAGGCTGCGCGCGGGCAGCGCACCCGGCCCGGAAGGGTCGATCTCGAAACTTGCGCTCGCCCAGAACCTGATCCGCGGATCCCGATTCGCCGCCGATGCTCTGGGACCGCGGATCATCGCCGACACCGGCGACTGGGGCACCTTCGCCTGGGCAGACCTGCTGCTGAGCGCGCCGGCGCTGCGCATCCTCGGCGGTACCGAGGAAATCATGAAGAACATCCTGGCCGAGCGCGTGCTGGGCCTGCCGAAGGAGGGCGCCCGATGACCGGCGACAGCACGAACGACAGGGTGGATACCAACAGTGCGGGAGCCGAGGAATTAGCGGACCTGCGCGCCACAGTGCGCGATTTCCTCGCCGAGCACTCCGGGGAGGAAGCGGTCCGCAAAATCGCCGAGGATCCGGACCGGGTCGGCCACGACCCGCAGGTATGGCTACAGATGGCCGAGCAGCTCGGGTTGATGCAACTGGCGATCCCCGAGCGATTCGGCGGCGACGGCTTCGGACTCCCGGAACTGCGCGTAGTTTTGGAGGAAATGGGCGCGGCACTGCTGTGCTCGCCCTTCGTACCTTCGGTCGTCTTCGCCGCACAGGCCCTGCTGGCTTCGGGCGACGAACAGGCGTGCGCCCGCTATGTGCCCGGCATCGGAGCCGGCACCACGATCGCCACCCTCGCGGTCGCCGAGGCGGCGGGCAGCTGGGACGCCGATGCCTGTGATACCGCCGCGGTCCCGTCCGACGCGGGCGACTGGCTGCTCACGGGAACCAAATCCTTTGTGCCCCATGCCGTTACGGCCGACCTGCTCCTGGTGGCGGCGCGAACACCCCAGGGGCCGAGCCTGTTCGCCGTGGAGCGGGGTGCCGCCGGCCTCGCCGTGCGTGCGTTGGAAACTCTCGACGGCACCAGACCGCTCGGCGAGGTGGTTCTCGCGGACACGCCAGCGGTCCTGGTCGGCGAGGCCGGCACGGCGGCCTCGGTGCTGCGGCGCGTCGTCGACCTGGGCGGGCTCGCACTTGCCGCCGAGCAAGTGGGCGGGCTGCGCCGCTGCCTGGAGATGTCCGTCGCGTATGCCAAGGAACGTGTCCAGTTCGGTCGGCCCATCGGATCATTCCAGGCGATCAAGCACAAACTCGCCGATATGCTCGTGCGCGCCGAACTGGCCGACGCTGCCACCGAGGCGGCGTGTACGGCCGTCGCCGAGCAGCAGCCCGACGCCTCCTCCGCGGCTGTGGCCGCCTATATCACCGCCTCGGAGGCCTTCGAACATATCGCCGCGGAGACGATCCAGGTTCACGGCGGTATCGGGTTCACCTGGGAACATCCCGCGCATCTGTACTTCCGCCGCGCCCGTGCGGCACAGAACCTGCTCGGTGGCCCTACCGCGGCGCATCACCGACTACTCGAACGGATGGGTGTCTGAAAACGTGAAAACCTCTACTCCGGAAACAGAATTCGGCGCCGTGTTCGCGGCATATCCCGGGATTCGGCTCGATCAGGTGAACGCCCCGTACTACGCGGGTCTGCTCGAGCGCCGACTGTTGGCCGGCCACTGCGACGAATGTCTGGCCTGGCATCTGCCGCTACGCTCACGCTGCCCCTTCTGCTGGTCCCCCGCTGACGCGCCGCGGGAAGTGACCGGGCGCGGCCATGTACACGTGCTGACCCTGCTCCATCAGGGCCCACCGGGCGTGCCCTACTCACCACCCTGGCCGCTGGCCGCGGTCGAACTGGCCGAGCAGCCCGGATTGCGCATCGCGGCTCCGCTGGTCGATACCCCGCCCGAACAGCAGCGGATCGGCCAGCCGGTGGAGCTGACCTGGATCGAACGCGAAGGCGCGCCGTGGCCCGCCTTCCGGGCGGTGGCACGATGACCGCGTTGAAGGACACCGTGGCGATCAGCGGTCTCGGCCGCTCTCCGTACGCACGCGACCGGGATACCACCGAACTCTCGATGGTCACCGATGCGGTGATCGAGGCGATCCGGGATTCCGGGCTCCGCCGCGAGGACATCGACGGGGTCGTCGGAAGTGGCGTCATCACCGGCGGCGTCGATGCGGCTACCGTGGTTTCGGCCCTCGGACTGCCGAACGTCACGTTCTGGGCGCCCGCAAAACCACCGATCGTCAACGGACTCATGAGCGCCGTGCACGCGGTGGCGTCCGGCACCTGCCGGGCCGTGGTCGTCTATCACTCGATGTACCGGCTCGGCGCCGGCGCGTTCCGTGCGCGCGCG
This sequence comes from Nocardia sp. NPDC049526, assembly GCF_044465765.1. Taxonomy (NCBI): domain Bacteria; kingdom Bacillati; phylum Actinomycetota; class Actinomycetes; order Mycobacteriales; family Nocardiaceae; genus Nocardia; species Nocardia sp. NPDC049526. Next base: position 105,727 of record NZ_JBITMA010000016.1, read on the forward strand.
GCGTTCGGACTTCCCGACGGCCGCGCCTCGACCGGTGACGGGCACACCGACACCGAGCCGTGGGGCATGTTCGGATCGACCGGCTACGCCGCCTGGGCGGCCCGTTATCTGGCCGAATTCGGCCGCACCCGCGAAGATCTGGCTCTGATCCCGCTCAACGGCCGCCGCAATGCGGCGGACAATCCCGGAGCGGTCATGCAGGCCCCGATGAGTCGCGAGGACTATTTCGGCGCCCGAATGATCCGGGAGCCCCTCTGCCTCTACGACATGGATGTACCGATCGACGGCGCTGACGCCTTCGTGGTCACCGCGGCGGATCTGGCCGCGGATCTGCCGACGGTCCCGGTGCTGGTACACGCGCTGGCGATGGGAATCACCGCGCATCCCGAAGAACATCTGACCGCCGGTCTGCGCGACACCGGGCAACAGGTCACCGCCGCCGCTCTGCGCGCGCGCAGCGACCTCTGGATCGACGACGTGGACGTCTTCCTGCCCTACGACGGCTTCTCGATCATCACCCTGCGTGCCTTCGAGTCCTACGGATTCTGCGCGGACGGCGAGGCCGGTGATTTCCTGCGCGACAACTGGGATGCCGGCGAAGGCAGGATCCTGCTGCGCGGGCGGGTGCCGGTGAACCCGCACGGCGGCAGTCTGTCCGAAGGCGGCTCGCAGGGCGCCGGGCACCTCAGGGAGGCAGTCGTGCAGTTGCGCGGAGACGCCGGAAACAGGCAGGTCGACGGTGCAGCCTCGGCCATGCTCACACCCGGTGGCTTCTTCTTCAACGCCCAAGGTGCGGTGCTGCGCCGCGAGGCCCCTCTGCCGGCCTGAACCGGGGCCACGTCGGGACGCACCAGCCAATACGTTCCGGCCGGAAAATCAGTTAAACTATTAATCTATAGAGCTGGCGTGGCGCCCTACATAGACGAGAATCGGAGATTCATGACCGTGACCGAACCACAACTATCCAGCGCCGAGGTCGAACCGCTGGTGCGCGGTAAGACCTGGGAGGAGATGATCCCCGGGTCGGTTTTCCGCACCGCGCGCCGCACGGTTACCGAAGCGGACCTTGTCCAGTTCATCACCTGGGGCGGGTTCAACGAACCGTTGTTCTACGACAACTCGCATGCGTCCGCCGGCGGCTACACCGGCCGGCTGATCCCAGGCGCGATGATCTACTGCATCGCCGAAGGCCTGATCCTGCAGACCAATGTCCTCAACGGGACAGGCCTTGCTTTCATGCACATGGAGCTGTCGGTCAAGCGCCCGGTGTACGTCGGCGACACCCTGCACGCCCTGGTGCGGACCACCGAATCACGGGCATCGAGCAAACCGGGCCGCGGGGTGGTCACCGCTCACGTGAGCGTACGCAATCAGCGCGACGAAGAGGTCCTGGTATTCACCCCGGTCCGACTGATCCGCGGAGCCGACTACGTCGAGCCCGAGGCAACGCAGTCCTGACCGCACGACAGGCCGATCTGGACGTGCCTCGAAGTCTGTGATGGGTGGCACCGCGGTGCCACCCATTTGCGTGTTCGATAAAACTGTTGCGGCCTTCGCCGTAGCGGACGGGCGGCTCGTGTGGCAGGTCGGGCGAACGTTGCGGACCGATGTTCAGGGAATATCGCGCCGGGCCAGCCGTGGCTGCCCCGCGGTGCGCCAGTCGGGTGCATCCACCCCCGGCTTGGCAGCCGGGTAACCGTCACCGTTCACATCGCGCCAGTGCGCGTGGTTGAGCTGATGCAGATAGAAGTTGTTCTGGAGCGCGGTGCTGAATCCCATCGCGTCGAGCGTCTGGTTGACCGAATCCTTGATCAGCAGCGCCGTCATCGTGGGACGCTCGGCGATCCGGCGGGCGAATTCGACGGTCCGGCGCTCGAGCTCCTCCGGCGGGAAGACCTTGCTGACCATACCCAGGCGGTACGCGTCCTCGGCATCCAGCGCGTCGCCGGTGAGCAGCAGTTCTTTCGTCTTGCGGGGACCGAACTCCCAGGGGTGCGCGAAGTATTCCACGCCGCACATCCCCAACCGGGTCCCTACGACATCGGCGAAGACGGCATCCTCGGCCGCGACTATGAGATCGCAGGCCCACATCAGCATCAGACCGGCAGAGAGCACGTTGCCCTGGACCTGCGCGATGGTGATCTTGCGCAGGTTGCGCCAGTTGCGCGTATTGGCGAAGAAATGCTGCCACTCCTGCAACATCTGCTGTTCGACCGCACCTGTGCGGCTACCACCGTGAACGCGCGTGGAGGGGTGGGCACCAGGCCCCGGTTCGGTCTCTTGCCGCTGTACCGCCGAACCCATATCGTGTCCTGCGGAGAAGGCCGTGCCCGCACCAGAGAGTATCACGACTCGGACGGTGTCGTCGGCCTCGGCGAGACCGAACGCCTCGTCCAACTCCACCAGCAGCCCCCGATTCTGCGCATTGCGGGCCTGCGGCCTGTTCAGCGTTATCCGGACGATCTGCCCCTCGTCGAGCGCCTCATAACGAACGAACTCGAACTTGTCCACGGCTGTCATAGCTGCGCGGCCATTCCTCTCGGTCGGCGCCGGCCACGTCCGACCGCGCGCCCTCGGACGGTCTGTTTCGGTCAGGTCAGATCCGCCGCGAGATTCGACCAGTTGATCAGCATGGACGAACCGCGCGGCGTCAGGTCGTATCCGGTCTGCGGATAGCCGTTGCTGAGCACGCAGAACGACACCCCGCTCTCCGGATCACAGAAACCGATCTGGTAGGCAGAACCGGCGTGGCCGAATGTGGCGGGTGATCCGGTCGCCGGCATCCAGCCATCCGGGTTGTCGCCTCGGACGTTCACGAAGAGGCCGACCGAAGCCGGTTTGACGCCGCCCCCGTAGAGCTTGTCGCCCGCCGGGACCGCGGTCATCTGCGGCCGGGTCGCCTCCGCGATGACTTCACGCGACCACAGCGACGAGTGGAGCAGCGCCTGATAGTGCAGCGCGACATCGGCGGCGCCGGCGCAGACGGAATGCGCCGGCTCGCCGGCCGCCACCACGCGGCGGTCCCGGAAGAACCAGGGTCCCCACGGGTCGACGTCGGAGCCGTCGCCGTCCGTGCAGACCATCGGCGCGACCGTGGCGATCTGCTCCTCCTCGGTCAGTCCGAGGGCGAAGTCGAGACCGAGCGGCTCGGCGATCTCCCGGCGCAGGTAATCGGCCAGGCACAACCCGGACCGTCGTTCGACCACCTCCGCGATGATCCACGCGGTGGACGTCAGGTGATACTGCAGGACCTCGCCCGGCGTGCCGTCGAGGCGCCATTTGGCGAAGGCGGCCAGGCGCGCATCTCGGTCGGTCATTTTCGGAAACCCGAGCGGGGCGAAAGCCAGGCCCGCGGTATGCGTCAGCATATGTGTGAGCGTGACGACTTCTTTTCCGTTGGAACCGAATTCGGGAATGATGTCCGCGACGTGTTCGGATACGTCGAGTTTGCCGTCACCGACGAGTTTCCAGATCGCGCTCGCCACGATGGTCCGGCCCACCGACTGCAAGAGGTAGCGGGGCGCTCCAGCACCCCATGTCTCGTTCGCAACCAGCCGACCAGCCCGGGCGACAGCCACCTGAGCGGATGGGAGCGCCCCGTGTTCCACCTCGAGTCGGATCCGGCGGAGCAGCACGTCGAGTCGATACGGATCGACACCGACTTCCTCGGCCGCGACGACCTCTCGACTCGATGGGACGACTTCACTGCCCGTCATTCGCGTTCGCGCCTTTTCCCTCGGCCGGCCGGTTGCGTAGAAACCATGATCGTTATCAGGCGCCGAAGAGCTCGAGCCCGTTGTCACGTAGGAAGCGTTTGCGCGCCTCCTCGCCGAGCCCCTCCACCTTGGCGTAGAAGTCCGCAGGCTCGCGCAGGCCTTCGGCGTGCGGCCAGTCCGAACCCATGACGAGGGCATCGACGCCGCCCAGCCGAGCGGCGAGATCGATCGTGTCGTCCTCCGGGTAAGGCACGACGCGCACATGCCGCTTGAAAATGGCGCTCGGCCGCTCGTCCAGCTGACCGCCCAGCCAGCGCCCGTTGCGGGCCATCCCGCGGCTCTTGTCCATGTGCCGGATGAAGTGCGGGACCCATTCCGCGCCGTACTCACTGACCAGAACCTTGATGTTCGGATAACGCCCGAAAAGGTTGTCGAAGATCAGGGCCGACAACGTGTCGGTGATCGGCCGCTCACCGTAGGTGTTCTGCCACTGCCACGCGGAGAACTGGAACGGCGGGACCAGGCCCCAACCCCAGTGTGACGCAACGTTTTCCTGATAGTGGTACTCGGTGATGTGGAAGGACACCACCGCCCGCGCCTCGTTGACCCGGGCCCAGAACGGGTCGAAGTAGGGGTCGCCGGGCGACCGGCCGTTGACCGGTCCCGGCGGAAGCATGATGAATCGGGCACCGCCCGCCAACACCCGGTCGAGTTCTTCGCAGGCCCGATCGAGGTTGTCCAGCGACAGCAGGGCGGGGGCGTAGATCCGGTTCTGGGTGTTGAAACCCCAATCCTCGTCGATCCAGCGGTTGAAGGAGGTGAGGTTGTCGAACAGTACGTCACCCCGGAGGTAGGCCCACACGAACAGGCCCCAGCCGCCCGGGTACATGATGGACCGCTCGATCTGCTGCTCGGTCAACTGGACCAGGCGCGCGTCCTTGTCCCGGTATTCCTTCTGGATCGGCTCGTAGAACCGCTCAGCGTCGGTGGCGTTACCGGATGAGCGCGCTTTGAGCATCTCGACCAGCGAGCCGGGCACGTACGCCTGGTCGAGGTCGGCTTCGAGGGCGGTGACGATCCGGTCGTTCGCCAGCAGGAGCTTGCTCTTGCCGTCGGCCGACATGATCGGCCGCACCGCGGTGTCCAGCTTGTCCCTGGGCATGAACCGGGTGAAGCAGTCCTCCGCCTCGACAGAGTGCTGATCGAAATCCAGCAACTTGTAGGGGAGCACCCCTACCGAGTTGGTGATCAGTGCCATTCGTGAAGTCCCTTCGCACAGTCGGTCGCGTCGACGGCGACCCAGAAAGATAACCGAAATGTGAGAGATTCTATCGTATTGATAGATCCAATCACAAGGCTTCGTTAGGGCCGAACCGAACAGGACCCCTTCCGGATACGGAGAATCAGTAGGTTCGCAGGCCCATACTCCGGGCGATCCCGTTGCGCTGAATCTGGCTCGTCCCCCCGGAGATGGTGGTCACAATGGATTCGCGGTAGCGGAAACTCATGACGCTCTCCGTCGAGAACCCGTGACCGGCCATCACCTGCATGCCCAGGCGAGCGGCATTGGCATACGTCTCCGAGCCCTTGAGCTTGGCCATCGCGCCCTCGCGAGTACAGGGCATCCCCTGCTTGAGCATCCACGCAGCTCGGCGCGTCAGCAGGCGTGCCGAGTCGATTTCTACCTGCATGTCCGCCATCGCATGAGCGAGCGCCTGGAATTCACCGATCGGGCGGCCGAACGCATGCCGGACCTTCGAATACTCGAGCATCTCGTCGAGCGTCGCCTGCGCGGCTCCGACATAGCCGCCGCTGAGCAGAACCCGTTCCAGCTCGAGATTCGAGAGCATAACCTTCCACGCCTCCCCCTCCGGCCCCACCAGACTTTCTTTGGGCACCTTGACATTCGACAGCGTGATTTCGGTGGTCCCCAGGATGTGACGAGCCAACGTCGGGGTGCGGCGAATCTCCACCCCCTCGGCGTTCGGATCGACCAGCAGCAGAGTCAAACCCTTGTGTTTGGGCTCCCGCGCACCGGTCCGCACGTACATTGCGATCGTCGTGTTGGGCTGACTCCCGCCCGTGCACCACATCTTCTGACCGTTGACCACATAGTGGTCCCCGGCGTCGACCGCACTGGTCCGCAAAGAGGCGGCATCGGAGCCGGCCTCCGGCTCCGACATTGCCACCGCGAGCCGATGCTTGCCCGTCATGATCTGTTCGCGCACCCAACGTTTCTGCTCCGGGTTCGCCCACCGGTTCACGGTCATGGCCGGGATCAGAACCCCGATGAAGCACATGGCCACATCGAAACTCGCGCGCCCGAGCTCCTCGGCGATCAGGGCGAGCTCCAGCGGGCCACCGCCTTCACCACCGTCCTGCTCGGAGAACGGAAGCGAGAACCAGCCGAGACCGGCGAAACCGTCCAAGAGTTCAGTCGGAAGCACCCCTTCCTCGTCCCACCGCTTCGCCGTCTCCGGCGGGCACACTTTCGTCACGAAATCCCGGGCGGTCTTCCGGAGCATCTCCTGCTCATCGGTCATCCCAAAATCCACGAGTGCATCCTTCCCACACTGAGCCGCGCGGGCATACATAAGCCTGCATTATCTAACTTATTATACTATACGAGTGGTGGCGACTCCGCTCGCGAGCTCCATCACGATGTGCGCGCTCCATCGAAGGCCCGATCCGGGGCCCTGTGCGCGATACGCGAGGTAGACGCGCCGACAACACCCCCACGATCTCCCGAACGAGAGCCTTGCCCGATTTCCCGACCCATGCCGATACGCCTGTGCCCGAATTGATGCCAGCGCCCACGCAAGTGATCAAGCTGCACCGTGGCGGCGCGAACTTGGTGCCGCGCAGATGAAACGGGTCGGGCGAGGCGTCATGTCGAGCGCTCATCACCCCCACGAACTCGCACGCTCGCTACAGCCGGACAATATAGTTTGATAATATGTTTATTTCCGCGGTGATGGGCATCTGATCGGTCGCCCGATCGATGCATCAGCCGCCTACCACACAGAGCATGAACAGTGATCTGGATGTGACCGCTGTGCCATCGATTCCCCCTCTGCTCGATCCTCACCGTCGCCGCGTGTGCGTCACATTCCCGTCGATGGGGATCCGCCTCGACTATCAGTGCGATCTCGCCGCGGCGGAGGCGTTCGCGCGACGCATGCGGGGACATCCATACGCGCGCGTGGCGGTCGACTGCAATCTCCGGCCCGAACTGCCGCTACTACCCTGCATCCGGCTCTGGTCCGACCACCGTTCCCACCCGGTTCGACCGAACGGACATCCGTGCACTCTCGGTGATCCCTCATGATCGAAATATCGTCGTCCACATGGTTATTCGTGCCCGGCGACCGGCCCGACCGATTTTCGAAAGCAGCGGAAAGCGGCGCCGATGAGGTCATCATCGACCTCGAAGATGCCGTCGCCGACAACCACAAGGCACTCGCCCGCGCCGACGCCGCGAAGTGGCTATCGAACCGCGGCCAGGCATGGGTCAGGATCAACGCCGTGAACACTCCCTGGGCCGACGCCGACATCGAGACGATCGCGACCTGTCCCGGGCTGCGCGGGGTTCTCGTACCGAAAGCGGAAAGGGCCGCGAACCTCTCGATGATCGGCGGGCGTCTCGGCAGCGACCGAGGGGTTATCGCCTTGGTCGAAACCGCGCTCGGGATACACAATGCGCACGAACTCGCCGCCTGCCCCGAGGTCGGGCGGCTGGCCTTCGGCTCGGTCGACTTCGCACACGATATCGATGCGACCGAAGACGACCGCTCGCTGCTGCTGGCCCGGTCCACGCTGGTCCTGGCATCGAAAGTTGCCGATTTACCGGCGCCGATCGATGGTGTCAGTGTCCGGATTCGAGACAGCGAAGCCGTCGCCGAGGCGGCTGAGCAGGCTCGCGCGCTGGGGTTCGGTGGGAAACTCTGCATCCATCCGGCGCAAATCGCGGCTACGGCAGCCGCGTTCCGGCCCAGCCGAGAAGACATCGCGTGGGCTCAGCGCATTGTCGCATCGTTCACGGGACAAGCCGGAGCGGTCCGTGCGGACGGGGAGATGGTCGACAAGCCCGTTTTCGAACGAGCGCGGCGAATTCTTGCGCGATCTTCGATCGCATACCCGAAGACTGTGGACTGAAAGAGCGGGGCGCGGCGAACGCCGTCCCCCGCGAAAGCTCGGACCGGCGCCGACAGCGAAGTCTGCCGTGTACCGACTTCGCCATCGGTGACGCCGACCTACCGTGTCCGCATTATTCGGTGCGGATCCGGGGCCCGGGCAGACCGCAGGCACACCGCGCCTCGTCGACCGTCCCGTTCATGTTCAGCTCGATATCCCGTCCCCGGTACCGACGGTCCCCGGTTACCGTGAGGCGTGGCCGCGCCGAGACGGCGGTGACCTGCCATTCCTCGGGATCGAGATGCAGCCCGGTGGCTTCCCGGCACGACAGGCCGAGCGCGGGTCCCAGCATTGCCATCTCGGCGGGCCGCAGTCCGGCGGCACGCAGCGGTTCGAGCGCATCGCGCCGCGCCCAGATCACCGGCGCCTTGTCCACCATGGCCGCGGCCGCCCGGTCATCAGCAAGCAGCGGCTCGACCATCTCCCCCGGCAGCCCGATAATCGCTTTGACGGGCAGCAAGCTCACTATGGTCGCGGCGCGCCGGGCGTCCCAGGCATAGGGTTCGGCATTGCTGAACACCACGCCCAACTCACGCATGGCGCGAACCACCGGACCGAGCCACGGACCTTCGGAATTGCGGCCGATCAGCAGCGCGTGCTGTCCCGGCTCCAGACCCCAGACCTCCAGGAGCCGCCGGGCCCACACGGTATCTCGTTCGTATTCCGGCCAACCGATCTCGAAAGCGCGGTTACCATCCGGACGGGAGAAATGCCCGATCCCGGCCAGCAACGGGTGCCGCCCGGCCATGGCTGCAGTCATAGATTCACGGCTCATGCCTTCACCACCCTCGCGAACTTGGCCACACTGGAATTGCGGGCCACCAAATCGTCGACCGGAACCAGTTCTATCTCCGGTTCGACGCCCACCTGTGCGGCGATCACACTGTGCAGCTGGTGGCGCAGGCCGTCCAGGTCCAATCCCTCGGCCGGCTGGTAGCCGACCCGCAGGCGGAGGCGGTCGACCACCCGCGACTCACGAATGATCTGGAACATCCCGTCATGAGTCGCTTCCAGCGTTTCGATCGCTTGCCACAACTCGCTGATTACTACCGGCCGACCCTGGACGATCGTCTCGTCACCCAGGCGGCCGATGATCCACGCCCGTCGATGGGTACGGCCGCAACCGCAGGTTCCTGAATCGAGCCGAACGAGGTCGCCGCTGCGATACCGGATGAGCGGGGCTGCCCGATTGTCCAGATCAGTGGCGACAAGCTCGCCGACCTCGCCCATCGGAACAGCCCGAAGACTGTCGGTTTCCAGTGTTTCAGCAACGACCAGGTCCTCCCAGAGGTGGTAGCCGTTGTGCTCACGACACTCCCAGGCGGTTCCCGTATCACCGGCGCTGCCGTAGGTGAACAGCTCGACACCCCACTCGTCCCGCACCTTGGCAGCCAGGGCCGCACCGAGCGGCTGCCCGGCGAACGCGGCGCCCTTGAGCGAAGACAACGCTTCTCGCAGGTCGTAGGTATCCGCGACCCGCTCCAGATCGAGCAGCGTCGGCATCAGCAGCTGCATATAGGTGGGCCGGAATCGCCGCAGGGCCGCGACCACTTCCGAAGCGTGGCCGATCCAGGAGTCGAGATAGATCGGGACGAGCCCCATCTGCTGGTAGAACGTGTCATAGAAGCCGCGCATCACGCCCGCGGGTACCAGCACACGGTCCCCGGGCCGGACGCCGATCTCCCACATGTCGCGGGCCGAGCAAGCCGGCAACGGGGGCATGGTCTCCCACATCTCCGGTAGCAGTTCTGGCATCCCGGTCGTGCCCGATGTGGTCATGATCGACGTCAGTCGGCTGGTCGGTACTTGCAGCAGGCCGCCGAAGGGATCACCGGTCCGGTCCCGGTAGGCACGCACGTCGTCCTTCGTGAAGGTCGGCACCAACTCGAAGAAGTCATCGAGCGAACGCACCTTAACCGGATCCACGCCGGCGGCCGACCAAAGCTCACGGTAGAACGGTGAGTTCTCATATGCGGCGGGCAGCAACTCGAGCACTCGTTCTTCTTGCAGAGCGCGCAGTTGCTCACGCGGCATCGTTTCGATGTCCGGCTGTAGGAACCGCCGGTTCGGATCGTCCACGCCCGATTCGAGCGTACTGGACCTGGTTGCGTCCACGTCGTCTTCCTTCGTAGGTCATACATCAGCAAGCGATGTCGGTGACACCGTAGGCCGAGTTAGGCCCTGCGGCGGCGGGAACGCTGTTCCCTACGGAACTCGTTCAAACGCGACATTACATAGTGTAATCATCTATATGATTACCAATCGCAGTTCCGACTGTCCAGCAGCAATTCGACCGGATCCCACGCAGGGACGCCCCTCCTCCGGCAAAGACCTGAATGAGATACCTGTTGGATTACGCAAGGAAGGAAGCCCCTTGGACACCGCGACCGTCCCCGAACCGGGCGGCTTTGCCGACGGCCGGGGCACCCGATTGGCCGGTATGGCCGCGCTGGTCGCCGGCGCCGGAAGCTCAGGGGACTTCCTCGGCACCGGTGCTGCCAGCGCCTCGTTGTTCGCTGCGCAGGGCGCGGTGACCGGCGTGCTGGACGCCTCGCCCGGGCGTGCCGCGGCCACCTGTGACCTGATCACACGCCAGGGTGGAACGGCCATCGCATTGACCGCCGACATCACCGACGAGAATGCGGTACATAGGGCGGTGGAGCGGTTCACCGCAGAAACCGGCCGCATCGACGTGGTCATGAACAACACCGGCATTGCCGTCGGCGAGTGGGACCGAGTGTTCGCGGTAAACGCCAAGGGCACCGCGCTGGTCAGCGAGGCCGCACACCGTTATCTGGCGAAAAGCTCGATGGCCTCGGTCATCAACGTTTCCTCGATCGCGGCGCTGCGCGGATTCGGCGGGGGCGCATACGCGGCGAGCAAAGGCGCGGTGTTGTCGATGACCACCGACTACGCATACCGCTGGGGACCGGACGGCATCCGGGTCAACTGCCTGGTGCCCGGCCACCTCTACCCACCCATGGGCGACCAGGGCAGTGACACCGGTGTACGGGATGTGCGCCGCAAAGCGAATCTGCTCGGCACCGAAGGGGACGCATGGGACCTCGCCTGGGCGGCACTGTTCCTGGCCAGCCCCGAATCCCGATGGATCACCGGCACAGTTCTGCCCGTCGATGCCGGCACCACCACCGCAACCGGCCTCGGCATGCTCGGCCGCCTCACCTCATAGCAGCAGGCCGACCGGCGCAATCAGCACCGGTCGGCCATGGCGAGAATTTCGGCGGAATCAGCCCATCAGATCGAGCACCGTGGTGACGTCCGGACGCAAGAGGTAGTCGCGCGCTTCGGTCAGGTGTTTGCGCCACACCTCCTCGGCGCCGGACTCCACACCTGCTTCGATGAGATCGACTACCCGATGGTGGGCCTTGAGTCCCAGGCCGATACCCGTCTCTTCGGCCTTCGCGACCTTCGCCTCCACCCAGTCGATATTGGCCCGGTCGATGATGTGCTGAACCATGCCGGTCAGGACTCGCAGGGTCTGGTTGCCGGTCAGCTCGACCAATAGGGCGTGGAACGCGGTATGCGTCCTGATCGCCAGCAGGGGACTATCAGCTGCGGCGTCGTGTTCGACGAGCGCGGCCCGCAACCGCTCGACATCCGCGGGGGTCCGGCGCGCCGCCAGCAGGCCGATGATGGGCGGTTCGATCAAAATCCGCGCCTCATATACATCAGCCAGCGTCGTTCCGCGGAACTCGAGCACGAAGCCGGCATATCGAGCGGCCACGTCGATATTCGGCACCTGTACTCGGGCACCGCCATGGGCACCGCGACGCACAGTGATCAGCGATTCGGACTCGAGCACCCGGAAAGCTTCGCGCAGTGTCGGCCGGGATACATTGAACCGTTCCAGAAGTTCGGCCTCCGACGGCAGGGCCGCCCCCTCGGCGAGGTCGCCGCGGATGATCTGCCGACGAAGCTGGTCGGCGATCAGTTCCGCAGTCTTGGGCAAGCGGGGCGGCTGAAGCCTTTCGACGGACACCGTATCGAGCTGAGTCACTGCCTTCCTCTCGGTTCTCTGTCGCAGTCGATTGTGCTTCGTCGCACGCTCATCTAGTTATTTAACTATACCGTATAGCGCACCGACGCCCCGCCTGACCGACGCCGGTGTGTCACGAACGACACGGCCACTGGGCCGTCACCGTGAATTTCGCAGGCCCCGAGGGAACATCCCAGGCTTGCTCAGCTGGCAATACCCTTGCAATAATAGGTTAATGATTTATCTATCAAGTCCTCGGTTGGACCTCCATGACAGCTACTGACAGCGACCGCGGGACCGCTGCCCGGCACGGCCCGCTCCGGGGAGTCAAGGTAATCGAGATCGCCGGTCTGGGCCCCGGCCCGTATGCTGCGATGCTGCTCTCCGATATGGGAGCCGACGTGGTCCGGGTGGACCGCCCGGGACCGGTGTCCGGCCGGCCGGAGGTCTATGCGCTGGCCCGTGGACGACGCTCCGTGGCGATCGATACGAAACAGGCCGAGGGTCTGGCAACGCTGCTGGACCTGGTCGGCGTCGCCGATGTCCTCATCGAGGGGTTCCGGCCCGGTGTCGCCGAGCGCCTCGGCTTCGGCCCCGACACCTGCCACAGTCACAACCCGCGACTCGTCTACGCCCGGATGACGGGCTGGGGTCAGGACGGACCATTCAGCCGGATGGCCGGACACGACCTCAACTACCTCGGGCTCACCGGGGCCCTGACACTGCTGCAGCACTCGGCCGACTCTCCTCCCCCCTCACCCCCAGGGTTCATTGCCGATTTCGGCGGCGGCGGGCTCATGATGGCTTTCGGTATCGTCAGCGCACTGCACGAGGCACAGCGTTCCGGATCCGGCCAGGTCATCGACGCGGCCATGGTCGACGGCGTGGCTTCGCTGACGACGCTGATCTATTCGATGACGGCGCAGGGGCGCTGGAATCTGGATCAACCCGGCACAAACTTCTGCGATGGGGGCGCCCCCTACTATGCGATATACGAGGCCGCGGACGGGAAATACCTCGCGGTCGCTCCGATCGAACCACAGTTCTACGCGACCATGGTCGATCTGCTGGGATTGTCGCTCGACGAGCTGCCCGATCGTGAGGATCCGACCCACTGGGATGAGCTGAAGGAACTGTTCGCAGGAATCTTCCGCACGAAACCCCGCGAGCACTGGACAACATTGTTCGACGGGACCGACGCATGCGTCACCCCCGTCCTCAACTTCGCCGAAGCGAGGCAACATCCGCACAACCTGGCCCGACACACCTTCGTCGAGGAATTCGGCGTGGTCCAGCCGGCGCCGGCACCACGGCTGGGCGCCACGCCTGCCACCATTGCCCGACCACCCGCAGTTCCCGGTGCCCACTCGCGGGAAGTACTGCTCGACTGGGGCATCGCCGCCGAGCGGGTCGGCACACTGATCGACTCGGGCGTGGTGGTCGAGTCACCCGCTTGAGAGCCACATTCGGCGCAAACGCCTCGGGCCCGGTCGCGATGTGGCGACCGGGCCCGAGGCGTTTCGCTCAGATACCGAGTCGGTCGGCGAGCAACTGCCGGTGAAAATCGGAGCCGCCGAGCAGAGCCTGAGAGCTTTTCGCCCGCTTCAAATAGAGGTGTGCCGGATGTTCCCAGGTGAACCCGATCCCACCGTGGATCTGGATGTTGTCGCCCGCCGCCTGCAGATAGGCATCGACGCAGTGCGCCTTGACCATCGGGGCCACCACGGGCACATCGGCCTGCCCGGTAGCGGCGGCCCACAGCGCGTAATACACCGCAGACCGCGACGACTCGAGTTCGACCAACATCGAGGCACACATGTGCTTGATCGCCTGAAACGACCCGATCGGCCGGCCGAACTGCTCGCGTACCTTGGCGTACTCCACTGCCATATCGAGCACCCGCCCGGTGCCACCGAGCGCATCGGCGGCGAGCGCGATTGATGTCAGGTCGAGCATTCGGACGACCGCAGACGTCGGATCGGACCCGGCCAGCCGCTCGGCGGGGGTGTCGGAGAAGGTCAGCCGGGCCAGTTTGCGGGTTTGATCCATCGTGGGCAGCGGCGTCCGCTCGAGCCCGGGCGCGGTCGCTTCGACCGCGAATACACCCAGTTCGCCGCGTGCACGCGCTACGACCAGAACCAGGTCTGCACCGGCGCCGTCGACGACATAGGACTTGTGTCCGTCGAGCCGCCAGCCGTCTTCCACGGACCGCGCGGCCAGGGTTACCGCATCCGGCTGCCACGAGCCCTCATCCTCGGCCAGCGCCACAGTGGCCACCAGATCCCCGCTTGCGATACCCGGCAACCACCGCGCACAGGCCGCCTCGTCATCGAGCGCCAGCAGCAGCTGCGCGGCCATGACGCCGGAAGCCAGGAATGGGGACACCGTCAGTGCCCGGCCGAGTTCCTCGAGCGCGATCCCGAGTTCGACGAAGGTGAAGCCGGCGCCGCCGTACTCCTCCGGGATGGCAATGCCTTGCAACCCGATTTCCGCGCCCATCTGCTTCCACAATTGCCGGTCGAAGCCGGCGGGCTCGGCCATTCGGGCTCGGACGGCTTGCTCACCGGCTCGTTCGGTCAAGAACTCCCGCACTACTTCCTGCAGCGTGGTCTGTTCGTCGTTGAGTGCGAACTCCACCACGATTCACCCCTTCCGGGCGGAAAACTTGTCCGGGACCGAGCGGTAGTCGGCGGTGTCGTGTGACTGGCTTTCAGCGGCTAGGCCGTATCCCAACATCGAGACCGAGGCTTGCCGCAGGTGCTGATTGAGGACCATTTTGGTGTCCTGGACCGCCTGCGGGGGCAGGTCCGCGAGTCCGCGGGCACTGGCCATCGCGTTCTCGAACAGCTGATCTGCGGGGTCGGCGTAGGTCGCGAGTCCCAAGGCCACGGCCTCGGCAGCAGGAATACGCTCGCCGGTCAGCAGGTAGCGCTTGGCCCGAAGCAGGCCGATGCTCAGCGGCATCGCGACCGCCCCGCCGTCACCGGCTACCAAAGCCACCTGTACATGCGGATCGGCCATATACGTCGAATCGGCGATGTGCACGATGTCGCACGCAGCGGCCAGGGTGCAGCCCAACCCCACCGCGGGCCCGTTCACCGCGGCCACCACGGGCAGATGCACGTTGAGCAGATCCTCGAAGAGCTGCCGGCCCTCACGCAGCCGGGCCCGGCGAAGGGCGAGATCATCTGCCAGGACCGCGAAGTCCTCGATATCGCCGCCAGCGCTGAACGCGCGGCCGGCCCCCGTCAGAACAATCGCGCGCGCATCCGGGTCGGCGCACACTGCGCGCAGCGCCGCCAGCAGAGCCAGGTGCATGTCCGAACTGAAGGCGTTGCGTGCGTCGGGACGGTTGAAGGTGATGACCCTGACGGGACCGTCCGTGGCGACGAGTACGGGCTCGTCTGTCATGTTCACACTCCTCGTGCGAGTTGGTTGCCGAATTCGGGTCTCCACGTCCCAACAGTGACATTGACGATCCGAACAGTAGAAAGATACAACTATTTATACCTAAACCCGTTCATGTTGTCACAATCGCCCGGCGATGTGCGAACACGAGCACACCCCAGGACCCGGAGCGACCGGCCCGGCCCGATCGGAAAGAGGTAGCGACGATGTCACCGAAGGCACTCGACGGCGTCAGAGTATTGGACCTGAGCAGAATTCTTGCCGCGCCGTTCGCGACGCAACAGCTGGCAGATCTGGGTGCCGACGTGATCAAGATCGAGCAACCGGGGCGCGGCGACGACGCGCGCGAGTACGGTCCACCCTTCCTGGGCGAGGACGCGAACGCCGGAATGGCGGCCTTCTTTCTCAGCTGTAACCGCAACAAGCGGTCGGTGACGGTCGATTTCACAACCGCCCGCGGACAGGAAATCCTGCACAAGCTGATCTCGTGCTCCGATGTGGTGGTGGAGAACTTCCGCCCCGGCGTACTCGACAAGTACGGCCTCGGCTGGCAGGACGTGCACACCCAGTTCCCGCATGTCGTGATGTGTTCGGTGACCGGATTCGGGCAAGACGGTCCATACCGCTCCCGGCCGGGCTACGACGGTATTTTCCAGGCGGTCAGCGGGATGATGAGCGTCTCGGGAGTGCCTGACGGGCAACCGGGCGCCGGGCCGATGAAGTCCGGCTTGTCGCTGGTGGACATCCTCACCGGCCTCTACACATCGTCGGCGATCCTGGCCGGTCTGCGCTACCGCGACCGCACCGGTGAGGGACAGCATCTCGACGTCTCGCTGCTCGACTGCGGGATCGCGAGCATGTCCCACTACGTCGAGAACTACCTTGTCTCCGGAACAGTTCCCGAACGCCGCGGCAACGGCGGGTTCGGCGGAATCCCTTCGCAGGCATTTCGCTGTGCCGACGACCGGATGATCTTCCTGGTGGCTTCTTCCAATGACCAGTTCGGTCGCGCGTGTGGTGCCCTCGGGCACCCGGAACTCACCTCGGATCCCCGGTTCGACTCGATCGCCGCGCGGATCGGCCACCGGCTCGAGCTGCTGGAGATTCTGGAGAAGATCTTCCGGAGCAAGCCCGCCGCGCACTGGCTCGCCGAACTGGAAGCCGTCGATGTCCCGGTCGGCCCGGTCAACGATATCGCCGAGGCGCTGGCGGACCCCCACGTCCGCTCCCGCGAGCTGCAGATCACCATGCAGCATGCGCAGAAGGGACCGATTCCGGGCCTGCGATATCCGATCAGGATGTCGGGCACTCCGGTCGCGGAATACACCGCGCCGCCCTCGCTGGGCGCGGACCGGGACGCGGTGCTGGGTGGTCTGCTCGGCTACGACGCCGAGAAGATCGCCGCCCTTGCCGCGGACGGGGTGATCTGACCGGTCCCGGTCCGTGCCCGGCTCACGCCGGGCGCGGCTCCCGCGGCAAGCCGAGGGTGCGTTCGGCAAGCACGTTCAGCTGGATCTGGGTGGTCCCACCGAAGATCGTCTCCGACCGACTGCCGAGGAACACCTGTTGTAGCCGGTTGAGCTGGTACTCGTCACCGACGACTTCGGCGGCCACGTCGAGCGCACGCATGGCGGTCTCCCCCATGCGGATATGAGCGCCGCTCGCGAACACTTTGCTCAGGGATGCCTGCACGGTGGCGTCGATACCGCGGCCCTTGATGGCCGTCATCAGCCGCCGACCGTTCCATTCCATGATGCGTGCCTCGGTCCAGGCCCGGACCAGGTCGCGGCGCAGCGCGGCGCTCGGAGTGCGACCGTGCGACCGGGCCGCTTCGATCATCGCGTCGACCTCGTGCTGGATCCGCAAGTGGTCGCCGAGCAGCGTGGTGCCACGCTCGGTGCCGAGGGCACCCATCGCCACACCCCACCCCTGATTCACCTCGCCGACGACAAGGTCCTGGGAGGTGGTGGCCCCATTGAAGAACACCTCGCAGAAGTCGTCACCACCGAGCATGTTGCGGATCGGACGGATTTCGACACCCGGCTGGTCGGCGGGTACGAGCAGCATGGAGATACCGCGGTGACGCGGGGCGTCCGGATCGGTGCGGCACAACACGTAGAGCCAGTCGGCGAATCCTCCGTGCGACGTCCAGACCTTCTGACCGTCGATGACCCATCGGTCACCGTCGCGCCGGGCCCGGGTGCGCAGACCGGCGAGATCGGATCCGTTGCCCGGCTCGCTGAACCCCTGCCCCCACAGTTCCTCGACCCGAGTGATCGGCGGCAGGAAGCGGGCCTTCTGCTCCCGGGTGCCGAACGCCAGCAAGGTCGGCCCGAAGAGGTCCTGCCCCTGCGTCGTGGCGCGGAACGGCGGATCGGCCCGCGCGTATTCGAGTTGGTAGATGAGCTGCTCGTCGACGGAGGCGTTACGGCCGCCGTACTCCTGCGGCCAGCCCATGCACAACCAGCCGCCGGCGGCGAGTTCTCGATCCCATGCCAGCCGCACGTCGAACGCTTCGGCGTCCCATGAGACCCCGACACCGCGATGCCGGGCGAACTCGCCGACGACGTGCTCGTCGAACCAGGTGCGCACCTCCTGCTGGAAGTCCGCGAGTTCCGGGGTGAGTGTCAAATCCACTGTGAGGGTCCTCCAGTCGGTGGGGTGAGCGGCCCTACAGTCGCTCGATGATCGTGCCGGTGCCCATGCCGCCGCCGACGCACATCGTGACCAGGGCGTAGCGCCCGCCGACGCGCTCGAGTTCGTTCAGCGCCTTGGTCAGCAGTACCCCACCGGTGGCTCCGAGCGGATGTCCGAGCGCGATGGCTCCGCCGTTGATATTGACGCGGCTCATATCGGCCTTGGTCTCGTGCGCCCACGCCAGGACGACCGACGCGAACGCCTCGTTGATCTCGACGACGTCCATATCCTCGAGAGTCAGTCCGGTGCGCTCCAGCAGTGCCTGAGTGGCGGGGATCGGCCCGGTCAGCATCATCACCGGGTCGTTGCCGATCAGAAGGGTGTCGACCACCCGGGCCCGCGGGCGCACGCCGAGTTCCCCGGCCCGCGCCTCGGTCATCAGCAACAACGCCGACGCCCCGTCGGAAATCTGGGACGACGTGCCTGCCGTGTGCTGGGCACCGGACCGGTCCGGCAGGTTGAGCCGCAGTCCGGCGAGGGTTTCCGCGGTGGTGGGCCGCGGGCCCTCGTCCACCGCGATGATCCGCGTTCCGGTGACCGCGCCGGTCTCGTCCACCACCGGTGCCGTCACGGGGACGATCTGCGAGGCGAAGCGCTGTTCGGCGATCGCACGTGCCGCTCGTTCCTGTGAGGTCACAGCGAACTGCTCGAGCTGGGAGCGAGACAGTCCCCACTTCTCGGCGATCCGCTCGGCCGCCTCGAACTGAGTGGTGATCTCGTAGTGCTGTTCATAGCGCTCGGTCTTCGAACGCCCCAGTTCGGGCAGCACCGACGCGGTCATCGGCACCTGGTTCATCGACTCCACACCACCGGCGATCGCGACATCGGTGACACCGCCGGCGACGAGCCCGTAGGCGAGCGTGAACGCCTGCTGCGACGAGCCGCACTGGGTGTGCACGGTGAACGCCGCGGTCCGCTCGTCGAGCCCCGCGGCCAGCCAGGCGCTGCGGGTCACATTGCCGGACTGCTGGCCGACCTGGCTCACGCAGCCACCGGCCACCTGGCCGACAACGGCCGAATCGATCCCGGCCCGTTCCACGGTCGCCGCGAGAATATCGCTGAACAAATCCGGTGCCGGGTAGTGGGCGAGGCCACCGCGTTTCTTGCCGACCGCGGACCGGACGGCTTCGACGATCATCACGTCGGACATATGTCTCCTCATGAACTGGTGATCACAGGTAGTAGCGGCCGAGCGACTCGACGACCAGCGCCGGCTTGTCGCCACCGGCGATTTCGACCTCGGTCTGCACGGTGAGTTGCACAGCCGGACCGTGCTCGGTGACCTCGACGAGGGTCGAGGAAGCGCGAACTTCCGAGCCGACCTTCACCGGCGAGACGAAGCGCAGCCGGTTGACGCCGTAGTTGATCGCCATCTTGGCCTGCACACGATAGATTTGGCTGGTCAACACGGGTAGCAAGGAAGCACTGAGCCAACCGTGCGCGATCGTCGCCCCGAACGGGCCCGTCGCGGCGCGCTCGGCGTCGACGTGAATCCACTGGTGGTCACCGGTGGCCTCGGCGAACTGGTCGATTCGTGACTGTTCGATCGTCAACCACGCACTGTGACCGAGGTGTTTGCCCACCGAATCCCGAATCTGTTCGAGATCGGTGAAGACCAAGGGCCCGCCCGCATCATCGGTGTTGTGCTCGGTCACGAAGTACTTCCTCTCGCCGGGGCCGGCACCCGGAGCAGGGGCAGGCGTCACTAACAGCCTTACTATTTCAATGATAGAACTATATAGTCCCAAGATAAGCGAACACCAGGGCGCTCGGGCGGTCGGATGCGACCGGCGAGGAGCCCCAGGTCGACCGAAGGAAGTTTCCATGGGCGAGCGATACGCCGATTTCCCCAGCCTCAGACTCGAACTCGGCAAGCACGGAGTGATGCACCTGATCCTGGACGGACCGGCGCTCAACTCGGTAACCCCTCGGATGCACCGCGACCTCGCCGACATCTGGCCGATTCTCGGACAGGATCCGGAAGTGCGTTCGGTCCTGATCTACGGCGCCGGAAAGGCCTTCTCCTCGGGTGGCAATTTCGACCACATCGAGCATATGACCAACGACTACGACACCCGGCTGCAAACCATGCGCGAGGCGCGCGATCTCGTGCTGAACCTCGTCGCGTTCGACAAGCCGGTGGTCTCGGGCATCCGCGGCCCCGCCGTCGGCGCGGGCCTGGTGGTGGGCATGCTGGCCGACGTCTCGGTAGCGGGCAAGAAGGCCAAGATCATCGACGGTCACACCCGCCTCGGCGTCGCCGCCGGCGATCATGCCGCCATCTGCTGGCCGCTGATGATGGGCATGGCCAAGGCCAAGTACTACCTGCTCACCTGCGATCCGCTGAGCGGCGAGGAGGCCGAGCGCATCGGCCTGGTTTCACTCTGCGTCGATGACGACGAGGTGATCACCAAGGCCGAGGACATCGCGACCCGGCTGGCTCAGGGCGCGCCCACCGCGGTCCAGTGGACCAAACACAGCCTCAATCACTGGTACCGCTCGGCGATCCCAGCGTTCGAGGCGTCGCTCGGCATGGAGTTCATCGGATTCGGCGGTCCCGAGGTGCGCGAAGGCCTGGCCTCGCACCGCGAGAAGCGGGCACCGCAGTTCGTGACGGAGCCTGCACAGGAGATGAACTGATATGGGAACCATCAAAGTCGCGCTGGTGACCGGCGCGTGCGGCGGGATCGGCGGCGCCATCGCCCGCCACCTGGCCGAGGCCGGATACTCGATCGCCGCCTGCGATCTCGATAAGGCGGCGGCGGCCGAACTCGCGACCACGCTGCCCACACGCAGCATCGGGGTCGGGGTCGATATCACCGACAGTTCCGCTGTGGCGGCCGCGGTCGCGACAACGGAAGCCGATCTCGGCCCGATCGACGTCCTGGTGAACAACGCGGGCATCGACAAGATCGAACCGTTCGTCCAGTCCACCGAGGACACCTGGAAGAAGATCGTGTCGGTCAACTATCTGGGCACCGTCACCGTCACCCGCGCCGTACTCGACGGCATGATCGAGCGCCGGTCCGGGCGGATCATCAACATCTCCTCCGACGCCGGTCGGGTCGGATCGTCCGGTGAAGTCGTCTACTCGGGCACGAAGGGCGCGGTCATTTCCTTCGGCAAGGCCTTGGCCCGGGAAGTGGCGACCAAGGGCATCACCGTGAATACGGTGTGTCCCGGACCGACCGATACCGCACTGCTCCAACAGGTCGCCGACTACAGCGAGAAGATGTTCGAGGCGACGCGCCGGGCGGTTCCGATGAAGCGCATCGGGCAGCCCGACGATGTCGCCCCCGCCGTCGTCTTCTTCGCAAGCGAAGGCGCCGCCTACATCACCGGCCAGACGCTGTCCGTCAGCGGCGGCCTCACGATGGCATGAGCGCGGCCACCAGCGTCACGGTCGAGCGCGGCGGCAGCGTCGCGACCCTGACCCTCGACGGGGCCGCGCGGCTCAACCCGATCGGCACCTCGACCTGCATCGCGCTCGCCGCGGCCGTCCGCGAAGTGGAGGGCGATCCCCGGGTGCGGGCGGTCGTTGTGCACGGCGCCGGGCGCGCGTTCTCGGCCGGAGCCGATATCGACGAGATCGCCGGATTCGGCCATCGTGACCAGTTCGAGCAGTTCATCCACACGTTCACCGACGCCCTCGAGCTGATCGAAGCGAGCCCACTGCCCTTCGTCGCCGCGATCGACGGCGCCGCCATGGGTGGCGGACTCGAACTCGCGCTGGCTTGCGACCTGCGAGTGGTGTACGGATCCGGGAAGCTCGCGCTGCCCGAGGCCAAACTCGGTGTGTTGCCGGGCGCGGGCGGAACCCAGCGGCTGCCACGACTGCTCCCGCGCGGTATCGCCATGGAGATGATCATGCTCGGCCGGACGATCACCGGAACCCGCGCTTACGAACTCGGTCTCGCGAATCATCTCAGCAACTCGCCGGAGTCGGTGTTGTCCGACGCACGGGCGCTCGCCGATGAACTCGCGGCCGGGGCGGCCCTGGTCCCGCAGATGACCAAATCCCTGCTCCGCGAGACCGCGACCGGCACCGTCGCTGCCGGTATCGTCCGGGAGCGGGCCGTGGCCACCGACCTGCACGACAGCGCGGACGGCCGCGAGGGATTCCGCGCCTTCGTCGAGAAGCGGTCCCCCCGATTCACTGCGGAGCGCCGATGAATATCGACTACCCTCACGAGGCCGAGAAACTGCGCGCGGAAGTCCGCGAATTCCTCGCCCGCGAACTCCCGCCTGGCTGGGCGGGCCTGGGCGCTCTCGACAGCGACGAATCCCGCCGGTTCACTGCCTGGTGGCGCGGCAAGCTCGCCGAGACCGGGTATATCGCGCCCAGCTGGCCGACCGAATACGGCGGCGCGGGGTTGAGCAAACTCGGGCGAGTGGTCCTGGCCGAGGAGTTCGCGAAGGCGGGTGTCCCGCCCTATGGTCTCAACGACAATTTCTCGATCAAGATGATCGGCAATCTGCTGCTGCGCTACGGCACCGACGAGCAGAAGCAGCATTTCCTGCCGCGGATCGTGCGCGGCGAGGACACCTGGTGCCAGGGCTTCTCCGAGCCGGGCGCCGGATCGGATCTGGCGGGTCTGCGCACCCGGGCGCGCTTGGTCGACGGCGAATGGATTATCGACGGCCAGAAGATCTGGACCTCCGACGCGCGCAGCGCGAACTGGATCTTCCTGCTCGTGCGGACCGACCCCGAAGCGCCCCGGCACCGGGGTATCACCATGCTGCTGGTCCCGATGGATCAGCCCGGCATCACGATCCGGCCGATCACGATGATGACCGGCGGAAGCAACTTCAACGAGGTGTTCTTCGACGGGGCCCGCACGGCCGAAGCGAATGTCGTGATCGGCCCGGAACAAGGCTGGAAAGCGGCCATGGCGCTGCTTGGCCTCGAGCGCGGGGACGAGGCGGCCACCAACCCGATCTCCTTCCGCGCCGAGGTCGACCGGCTCATCGACCTTGCCCGCGAACGCGGCGTCGCGTCCGACGAACTGGTCCGAGACCAGTTGGCCCGCGCCTATACCCGGGTCGAGATCATGCGCTATCTCGGGCTGCGGACACTCACCGGCTGGCTCAAAGGCGAAGCGCCGGGCCGCGACGCCTCGATCTCGAAGCTCTACTGGAGCGAGCATCACCGCGAGACCACGGATCTGGCGGTGAGTCTGCTCGGAGCGGACGCGCTCGCGCCGACCGGCCGCGCACCGATCCGGCACTATCGGGCCGACGATCCCGGCGCACCGAATTCCTCGGCGTCCTGGACCGAGACCTGGATGGCGGCGATCTCCGGCACCATCTACGCCGGCACCTCTCAGGTGCAGCGCAACATCCTCGCCGAGTCGGTGCTCGGCCTGCCCAAAGAACCCCGCCCGCAATAATTTCCGATCGGTGCGCCCCGTTCGATCGCACCGGATCCGCCAGGAGGCACTCATGACCGATTCCAGTACTTCGGACCGACCCGTACTGCGCGAGGACACCGACGGCGTCGCGATCCTGAGCTTCAACCGCCCCGACCGCAACAACTCGTGGTCTGTCCCCATGGAGCTGGAGTACTACCGGCTGCTGCACGAATGCGAAAACGACCCCGAGGTCCGGGTCATCGTGGTCACCGGCGCCGGCCGCAGCTTCTGCCCGGGCATGGATACCTCGGCACTGGCCGCTCAGACCGCCGACCCGGCCCTGACCACGGAGCCGCACAAACGGGCACCGATCACCACACCGCGCTCGATCCGCAAGCCCGTGATCGCGGCCATCAACGGCGCCTGCGCCGGTATCGGTCTTATCGCCGCGATGAACTGCGATATCCGCTTTCTGTCGTCGAAAGCCAAGGTCACCTGTGCTTTTTCGCAGCGCGGAATCATGGCCGAGCACGGTCTGGCCTTCACGCTGCCCCGCGAGATCGGCACCTCCCGCGCCTTGGACCTCCTGTTCTCCTCGCGCATCGTGATGGGGCAGGAAGCTCTGAACCTCGGTCTGGTCGATCGGGTCTTCGAGCCCGAGGAGTTGATGCCGCGCACGCTCGAGTACGCGCGTGGGCTCGCCGCCAACAGCTCTCCCGTGGCGATGGGCGTGATGAAGCAGCAAGTCTACGAAGCATGGGAAACCACCCACGAAGAAGCCCGCACCATGGCGATCCGCTGGTGGTACGACACGCTGCGCGGCCACAGCGATTTCAAGGAAGGCGTCGCCTCCTACCTGGAGAAGCGCCCGCCCGCCTTCTCGCCGTGGGACCCGGCCACGCCGACGGTGCCGGCCCCGTTGCCGGACTGAACCACAGCGGAACAACGAACCTCACGGAAAGCGTCCGGGGCAGAATCGCCCGGCGACCGTCGGGCACGGCGCCGCCAAGATCTGGCAGTCGCCGAAAAAGACAAATGGCGCCACCGACCGGATCGGGGTGGCGCCATTTGTCGCGCCCGCCCTATCGGGTGATGAGTGGGAGGAGCGCTTCGTCGACGGTGCGCTCGAAGTCTGCGCGGGTGAGAAGGCGGCCGTTCCGCTCTATCTCACGGCCCGGCTCCTGCCAACACAATCCCTCGATATCTGACGGCCATCGCTGCGGAGACAACGGCGTCACCCCGACCTGATCGGGGTGACGCCGTTGTCGTCTGCGAGTTCAGCCGAGGTCGAGCGTATGCACCGGCCGGCTCGGTTCCGTCACCGCCAGCCGGTCGAGCAGGTCCGCGGCCTGTGCTGCCCCGAGACCGCTGGCTGTCACGAACTTCGCCGCCAACTGCTCGTCGTCGAGAGGCTGTTCCGGGCTGCCGGAGCGATCCGGGACGTCGGCGCTGAACCGCTCTCCGTTCACCGAGACGCTCACCCGCGCTCCACGGCGGGCCGGGAAACGCCCATCAATCTCGCTATCCACCACCAGGCGGACCCGCCGGGTCAGCGCGCGCAGCATCGCGTCGGGTTCGATGCCGGGGTCGAACGGCTCCGCCGGGTGGTGGGTGAGCGCGGCGGAGACCAGGTGCGCGATGCTGAACCGCCGCTCGGCCAGACTGACCGGTTCGGCGATACCCGCCACCGCAACGGCCGCGGAGTAGGTCTCGACCACGATCTCGTCCACTATGTGCCCGCGGACGCGGTCGCGCAGCGACAGCGCCGCGTCGATCGGCGCGAAGGCGTGACCGCAGCACTGATAGGGCTTGACGGTGATGCGCTCGATGGCCGACGCCTGGTCCCACGCCGCGCGCGAGATCTGCCAGTTCGTATCGGTCCCGGTCGCGACGGCCAGTCCGGCGGGGCCCTCCAGCACGTTGCGCGCGCCGCTCAGGCCACCGGCCGCGGCCGCCGCGGCGACGACTCCGGCCTGCGCGGCGGCGCCGGCGTGCATCGGTTTGCCCTCGGCGTCGCTGCGGAACGTCTGCTGCAGGCCGCCGCACATCGTCGCCGCGAGCGACAGCGCGTTCGCGAACGTGGGAATGTCCGCATCGTGCAGGTCCGCCACGGCAGCTGCGGAGCCGAGAGCACCCGCCGTGCCGGTCGTATGCCAGTGCGCATAGTGAGTGGGCCCCAGATCGGCCGCGACCCGGCACCCGACCTCGTAACCGATGGCGATCGCGCGCAACAACCGTCCGACGCTCGTATCGATCCGGTCGGCTTCCGCTAGGGCGGCGGCCACCGTCGGGGCGCCCGGGTGATAAAGCCCGGGTGCGTAGATGTCGTCCAGTTCTTGGGTGTGCGCCGCAGCGCCGTTCACCATCGCCGCCACCGAGGGGGCTACCCGTTCGGTGCTACCCATGATGCGGCTGGGCCCGGTTGCCGGTAGCAGGCCCGCGAGCAACGCCTGGGCCGGCAGACCGGCGGAGCCGCCCAGGCTCACCCCCAGCCAGTCCACGAACGCCCGGCGCGACCAGCGCTCGACGTCCGGTTCCGCCATCCGCTTGCGATGCTCGATTGCCTGCGCAGCCAGCGCCTCCACCACCGTGTCGACTGCCATCACAGCTCCTGCGAGTACACCGAGACCACTGCGTCGACCGCGACCACACCGTCGGCACGGACCAGGACGGGATTGAGTTCGGCCTCGGCTACGACCGGATTCCGCAGTGCGAGCCTGGATACCGCGCTCACCGCGTGCGCCAGCGCGTCCAGGTCCCCGCGCGGCAGGTCGCGGTAGCCGTCGGCGGCGCGCAACGCGGTTACCTCACCGATCATCGCGCGAGCCTCGGCCGGATCGACCGGCGCCGGGCGCACGCTGCTGTCGCGATACAGCTCGGTAAGCACGCCACCGGCCGCGACCACCACCACCGGACCCACGTCCGGGTCGCGCCGGAAACCGATCAGGGCTTCGACAACACCGGTGGTCATCTGCTGTACGAGCACCCGATCCACGGTCAGCCCGGCTTGGCGCTGCCCGGCCGTATCGCGGATCCGACCGGCCGCCGCAGCGAGTTCCGGACCGTCGGTGACGCCGAGCACCACACCACCGAGTTCGGATTTGTGCGCCACCGAGGCGTCGAGCAGCTTGACCGCGACCGGGCCGGCTATCGGCAGTTCGGCGGGCAGATCGTCGAGGCGCACCACCGCGCGCGGCGCGACCTGCACCCCCATCTCCTCGAGCAGAGTGTAGGAATCGTTCTCGTCCAACGGCTTCGGCGCGACCCCTGCGGGCGGTACGGCCACCTCCGTCCGGACCGGCGCGCGTCGCGCGAACACGGCCGCGATCGCATCCGCACACGATTCGGGGGTGCGGAAGGCACTGACGCCCTTGGCCCGCAGCATCGCGAGCGCTTCCGGGGCGGCGGGCACCACAAAGGCCGTCAGCGGAGTGCCACGATCGGCGCACTCGATGATCGGCGCCACGCTGACCTCGGGGGTGAACCGCGCCGAACTCCCGGGCACGGCAACGACGACGTCGAACTCCGGCGCGTCGAGCAGCACCTCGAGGACAGCCTTGATAGTGGCGTACTTCGTCCCCGCCAGCGTCAAATCGATCAGGGCAGCGCCGTGGGTATGCACTCCGAGATCCGCCAAGCGCGCCGCGGTTTCGGCGGATGGGCCCGTGAGGATCGCGCCGCGGTCCGCCAGGGCGTCGACGATCATCGCGCCGCCACCGCCGGTGGTCGAGACGACACCGACGCGCGGCCGCGACGGCGTCGCAGACACCGGGACACGCCGTGCCAGATGCTGGGATTCGAGCAGCGCATCGAATGTCCGTACCCGGGCGATGCCGAGCGAGGTGAGGAACGCTTCAGCGAGGGCGTCGTCGCCGGCCAACGCGCCGGTGTGCGAAACCGACAGCCGGGCACCGGCATCCGAGCGCCCCAGCTTGTAGGCGACGACCGGCTTGCCCCGCTCGGCGGCCAGCCGGGCGAAATCGGCGAGATCCGTTGCGTGGGTGAGGTTTTCCAGAAACAGCGCGAAGCCGCCTACCTGTGGGTCGTCGACGGCGCTGCGGCAGATCTCGCCCAGCGAGAGATCCAATTCGTTCCCGGTCGAGACCATCGACGCGAATCCGAGGCCCATCTCCGCGCCCCGCGACAGCAGGGCGCCCAGCGCGCTGCCCGACTGCGAGGCCACGAAGATATCGCCACTGGGCAGGGTGTCGTCAGCGAACGCCGCGTTGCCGGTCAACGCCATTCGACGAGGCAGGTTCGCGACACCGAGGCTGCTCGGCCCGAGCAGCCGCAGCGAGGAGCCGGCGACGATCTCGGTGAGTTCCGCGCGTCGGCGCCTGCCGTCGGCATCGGTGGGGAGGAACCCGTCGGCGATCACGGTCACGACCGGCACCCCGAGCGCCGCGCATTCGCGGACCGCCGCGACGGCGGCATCGGCTCCGGTAAGGACGAGCGCGTGATCGGGGACGGCGGGCAGCGCGCTCAGCGAGGGCCAGGCCCGCTCACCCAGCACCATCTCCCGGGTGGGGTTCACCGGGTAGACGTCGCCGTCCCAGCCCTGTGCCCGGAGGTAGCCGAGCGGGCGGGCGGTGGTCTTTCCCCGTGTGTTCGAGGCACCGACGATGGCGACCGTCCGCGGGTCGGTCAATGCCCGGTAGAAGTCGGGTTCCATTTCGTCACCGCGCCCGCTGCGAGAACCGGCGGCCGAAGACGTCCTCGGCGATGCGATTCTTCAGTACCTCCACCGAACCGCCCGCGATCATCCAGCCGCGGGTGCGGCGGAAGCAGTACTCGACGAGCGTTTCCTCGCCGAATCCGGTCGCGCCCATCGCCTGCACCGCCACGTCCGCGGCGAAGAATCCGGCCTGATTCGCGGCCAGCTTGGCCATCGCGGTCTCACCAGCGGTCGGCAGGCCGTTGCGATCGCCGTTGCGCGCGGCGCGTTCCAGCAGCAGCTGAGCGGACTCCAGCTTGACCGCGGCATCGGCGAACATCCACTGCAACCCCTGGAATTCCGCCAGCGGCCGGCCGAACTGTTCCCGGGTCAGGACGTATTCCTTGGCTCGGTCGAAGGCGTAACGGCCGACCGCGATCGAGCGGGCGCTGTTGCCGAGCCGTTCCACATTGAATCCGCTGATCTGCTTTTTGAAACCGCCCTCCCCCAACAGAACCTGGGAGTCCGGGATGAAGCAGTCCTCGAAGTACAGCGGGCACCAATGCTCGCCGTTCATGTACCGCGACGGGGGGCCGACGGTCAGGCCAGGGGTGCCGCGGTCGATCAGCACGGATCCGATACCGCCGGTGCCCGGACCGAATCGCAGGTAGACGAGATAGACATCCGCGTCGGCGCTGTGGGTGGAGAAAACCTTGGTGCCGTTGACAACCCAGCCGTCCCCTTTGCACGTCGCGCTGGTGGTCATCTCGGTAGCGGCCGAACCCGCTTCCGGTTCACTCATTCCCAGTGCGATCAGCAGGTCGCCGGAGAGAAGTCCGGGCAGGTACTTCGCCCGCTGGCCCTCGGAGGCGTACTGGGCGAACGTGCGGATCGGACCGAAGTTGCCCGCCTGCACCACATCCGCGCTGCGCGGGCAGCCGCTCGCCACGGCCTGGATAGCGGTGACCGCGGCGAGCAGACCGGCGCCCTGACCGCCCAGCTCTTCGGGAATGCTCAGTCCGAGCAGTCCCTGCTTGGCCAGCAGTCGCGCGGTATCGCGTTCGTAGTCCGGCGAGTGCGCACGGGCGAGGGCTCCGGGTGCGAGCTGGTCGGCCGCGAATGCTTCGGTGGCCGTATGGAATTCGGCGAGCACCTCCGGGTCGTCGATCACTGGATATCCTCCTGGCTGGATACGAGCGGGGGCTCGTGCAGTACGGCGATGCGGCCGGCCGCATCGGGGTCGAGCAGCCGATACTGCTCGAAGAGCTTCGGGTCATGGCCCGGGATCACATGAGCCGGCGAGTCGGCCAGCCTTCCTATCGTGGCGAACCCGTCGAGCACGCCCTCGACATCGACCATGGCCGGAAAGGGATTCGAGTCGTGCAGGTTCTCCGCGAAGTGAATGGCGTCGCCGGCCAGTACCACCCGGCCGCGGCCGGTGCCGACCGTGACGATCTGCGAACCCCGGGTGTGCCCGCCCACCAGCTCGACCTGGATGCCGGGCAGCACCTCGTGGTGACCGCGGACAACATCGACACGCCCGGCGAACAGCAGACGGACGAGTTCGGCGACATCGTCGGGTTCGTAGAAGTGGCTGAGCCGGCGGTGCCGCATCGCCGAGCCGGTCACATACGCCATTTCCGCGCCCTGCACCACGATCCGCGCGTCCGGAAAATCGCCGAGGTTACCGGCATGGTCGAAGTGCAGGTGGGTCAGGACAATCGCGCGAACATCGCGGCGCCGGAACCCGAGCAGCTCGACCGCCTCGCCCGGGCCGAGGTCGAGTTCGCGACCGCGCCGCCGACCGGCCTCGGGGCTGAATCCGGTGTCGACGACCACCACGTCGTCGCCGCGGGCGGCCACCCAGACGATGAAGTCGATATCGCTGTGGCCGCACCGGTCGCCCGGAACCAGGAAATTGTCGCGGGTCTGTCGTTCGCCCCGGCCCATCCGGACGCCCCAGAGCCGCCAGGGTGCGGCGACCGGCTCAGGCATCGCCTTCGACCAGCTTGACCATCACCGGGTAATAGTTCGCGCCGTATCCGGCATCGCGGGTGCGCTGCAGAAGGTCCATCGTCTGGAGGCCGGCGGCAGCCGGAATATCGGATTCCTGCGCGAGTTTCAGCGCGAGCGCGAGATCCTTGATCGCATAGTCGACGGGGAATGCCCGCTCGGGGAACTCGTCGACCAGCATGGTGGCCGATGCGGTGCGGCGCAGGGCGAAGCTGTCGGCCGAGCCGAGCTTCAACGTGGAGAACAGTGTGTCCGGGGTGACACCGGCCGCACGGCCGATAGCCAGCGCCTCGGCCAAGGCGTTCATGTTGAGGAACAGCACCATGTTGTTCAGGATCTTGAGAACCTGGCCGTTGCCGATGGTCCCGGCATGCACAATATCGCTGCCCATACACGACAGCAGGGGCTCGAGCTCGCGGAAGATCCCGGCGTCCGCGCCGACCGTGATCAGCAGCGTGCCGTCCTCGGCGGCCTGGCGCAGCCGGGCGACCGGTGCGTCGACCAGCGTGATCCCGCCCTCGGCGAGACGCGCGGCCAGCGCCCGAGTGCCCGCGACGTCGCTGGTACTCATATCCACGATGACCCGCGGCGGCTGCGCCACGGCGGCGAGTTCGGCACAAACGGATTCGACCTGCACGATCGAAGGCAGCGACAGGAAAACGATTTCGGCGGCCCGGGCGACTTCATCGACGCTATCGGCAGCCCGGGCGCCCAGTTCCGCGGCGGCGGCCACCGCCGCGGCCACGGGATCGTAGACGACGACCGGATGGTTGCTGCGCCTGATCAGGTTCGCGCCCATCCGCGACCCCATGACGCCGAGCCCGATGAAGCCGAGCGTCGCCGCCTCCGGCCCGTGCCCGCTCATGCGATGTCCATGATGACGCTCTTGACTTGGGTGTAGTGATGCACTGCCTCGGTCCCTTTCTCTCGTCCGAGCCCGCTGTTCTTGTATCCTCCGAACGGCACCTCGACGCCGGCGCCGATGTACCGGTTCACCTGAACCTGACCAGCCTCCAAGCGTTCGGCCACCTGGTGCGCGGTCGCCAGGTCGCGGGTGAAAACCCCGGCAGAAAGCCCGTATTCGGTGTCGTTGGCGATCGCGATCGCCTCTTCGAGCGTCTCGAACTCGAGCACGGACTGCACCGGCCCGAAGATTTCTTCGCGGGCGATACGCATCTCGTTGGTAACGTCCTGGACGAGCGTCGGATTGATGAACCGGCCGCCGACCGACGGCTGGTCACCACCGATCACCACCTGGGCGCCCTCCACACGCGCCGATTCGATGAAGGACGCGACCCGCTGCAGCTGCCGGTCGGAGATCAGCGGGCCGACATCCGGGTCGTCGAGCCCGTGCCCCACCGACAGTCCCGCCATCCGCTCGGCGAGCAGTTCCACGAACTGCGGTCGTACCGCGCGGTCCACCAGCAATCGGGTGGTAGCAAAGCAGGATTGGCCGGAATTGCGCACCACGGCCTGGGCGCCGGCCGCGGCCGCCGCCTCCAGATCCGCGTCGGCACAGACGATCGTCGGCGATTTACCGCCTAGTTCGAGGTTGACACCGATGATCCGGCGGGCGGCCACCTCGCCGACCGCGCGGCCACCGGCGACCGAACCGGTGAACGTGATGTGCCGAACGAGTTCGTGCTCGGTGAGCGCTTTCCCCGTGGGATCCGCGGCGCCCAGGACAACATTGCACAGTCCGGGCGGGAGACCGGTCTCGACAAGCAGCCGAGCAAGATAGACCGAGGTGAGCGGGGTCATCTCGGACGGTTTCACCACCACCGCGTTACCTGCGGCGAGGCACGGCGCAACGCCCCTGGCCAGCTGAGTGAGCGGCGCGTTCCACGGCGTGATGTGGGCGACGACGCCCAGCGGCTCACGGCGGGTGAACGCGAAGGTGCCCGGAGCCTGCGCCAATGTCTCGCCGTGGATTTTGTCCGCGAGCCCGGCGTAGTACTCGAAATAGCGTGCGCTGCCGGCGATATCGGCCCGCGCCTGGGACAGGGGCTTGCCCGAATCGATGCATTCGAGCCGAGCCAGCAGATCGGAGTCGCGGCGGATGGCGGCGGCTGCACCGGCCAGCAGCCTGCCGCGCTCGGCGGGCGATATCCCCCGCCACCGCCGGTAAGCCTCGTCCGCGTTGCGCACCGCGGCGTCGACGACCTCCGCCGAACTCGTCTCGAAGCCGGCCACGACCGCGCCGGTGGCCGGGTCGTCGACGTCGCTCCAGCCGCCGCGACCCAGCCCGGTGAACTCACCGCCGATATGTGCGGTGAGTACCTCGGTGAGGCGTGCTCGGCCGAGCACATCGGCAACCTCGGGCCGGAATGTCGTTGTCATCTCACGCTCCAGTGCGCTTTTCGCGGCGGTCATCGTCCGAATGAGGAAACTCCGGATTCGAATTTGGTTATATCATTAATCTATCCGGAGTGCGCGGTCGGTCAGGACCGGCCCGCTTCCCGATCTCCCACCCGCGGACGCTCACCCGACGCGCTGACGGTCAGCACCGCCTCGGCGAGAACCCTGCCGTCCCGGGTGACCACGGAAGACCGGGAGAAGTTCAGTCGGCGCCCCCGCTTGGTGCAGACGCCCTCCACGAAGACCTCGGGTTCTCCAGGCGCGACACCCAGGTACTGCACCGTCATGGTGACCGTGGTGAAACGGCTGCCGAGGTTGTAGTCGTGGCCCGCCGCGACCGCTCCCCCGCCGACCGCGTCGAGCACTGTCGCCAGGACCCCGCCGTGGAAGATGCCGTCGTGCGCGGAAAGCCGTGGCTGATACTTCAGCCGGGCACGGACCGCGCCCGGTTCCCAGTCGGTGATCTCCAGCCCGATATCGGTGTTGAACGGCACATGATGACTCCAGTGCTCCCGGAACCACGAGTCGCGGGCGCTCATCTCTTCGGGAGTCAACGGCATGGGAACTCCTTTCCACACAATGTCGCGAGTCAGACCGTGACGCTGACCATCGCGCCCGCACGAGCGATCAACTGCTCGGCTTCGGCAACCATCCTGGTGACGAGGTCGCGGACGGTCGGGATGTCTTTGATGAGCCCGACGACCTGGCCCGCGGTCCAGATCCCGGCCTCGACATCACCGGTCTCGTACACGGTGCGCCCACGCGCACCCGCGACGAGTTCGCGGACATCCTCGAACTGGCCGCCCTCCACAAGGATCCGGACAACGTCCTGGCTGACGCTGTTCTTCGCGACGCGGGCGGTGTTGTTCAGTGTGCGCAGAATCAGGTCGGTGTCGCGTTCGGTGGCATCCACCATGGCTTGCTTGACGTTCTCATGGATGGGCGCCTCGGCGGTGCACATGAACCTGGTGCCCATGTTGACCCCTTCGGCACCGAGCATGAGCGCCGCGGCGAGCCCGCGGCCGTCGCCGATGCCGCCGGAGGCGATGATCGGAATGTCGAGGGCGTCCCGGGCAGCCGGGAGCAGCACGAGGTTCGTCACATCGTCTTCACCCGGATGGCCCGCGCATTCGAAGCCGTCCACGCTCACCGCGGCGACACCTACCTGCTGGGCCTTCACCGCGTGGCGCACGCTCGTGCACTTGTGGATGACCTTGACGCCGGCTTCGTTGAACAGGTCCATGAAGGGCTCCGGATTGGAGCCGGCCGTCTCCACGACCTTGATCCCGCAGTCCACGATCGTTTCCGCGTATTCGCGGTGGGGCATGGGGCGGATCGACGGCAGCACCGTGAGGTTCACGCCGAACGGCTTGTCGGTCATCTCGCGACACCGAGCGATCTCCTTGCGGAGGTCGTCCGGCGTCGGCTGGGTGAGGGCGGTGATCATGCCCAGCGCACCGGCTTCAGCAATGGGGGCGACGAGTTCCGCGCGGCCCACCCATTGCATACCGCCCTGCACGATGGGGTGATCGACACCGAACAGCTCGGTAATACGGTTCGAAATCATCGGTCTAACCTCTCCTGGCCTACCGGCCTGACTGCTCTGCTGGATCTCGTCGAATTCACGAACGGTGAAAGGCCCGTCCCCGCGGTGCCGCGCCGTAGATGCGCGGCACGGCGGTGACCAGTTCCTCCGGCACCAGCGCGCGGCCGTCGCTGCTGGAGTACTCGCCCTCGATCGCCCATCCGGTCAGCCGCTGGAACTTGTCGCCGTCCACACGCACCACCTGCCCGGTGAGCCATGCCGCTTCGTCGGACGCGAGGTAGGCGACGACACCCGAAGTGTTCGCGGGATCCCGCGGATCGAAGCCGTCCGCTCGCACATCGGCCTGCACCGAACCGACACCTTCGGTCATCCGGGTGGCGGCGATGGGTGATACGGCGTTGGCGGTCACTCCATAGCGAGCCATCTCCAGCGCGGTGATCGTGGTCAGCGAGACGATGCCGGCCTTGGCCGCACCGTAGTTTCCTTGACCGACGTTGCCGAACAAGCCGGTTCCGGAAGTGGTGTTGATAATCCGCCCGCTGACCGGCTTGCCGGACTTGCTCGCCTCACGCCAATAGGCGCACGCGTGCCGGGTGAGGACGAAGGTGCCCTTGAGGTGCACATCGATGACTGCGTCGAAGTCCTCCTCCGACATGGAGAAGAGCATCCGGTCGCGCACGATCCCGGCATTGTTGACCACGATGTCGAGGTGGCCGAACTGCTCGACCGTCGAACGCACGAGATCTTCGACGCCGGCCCAGTCGGTCACCGAGGTCCCGTTCGAAGTGGCGGTGCCGCCGGCGGCGGTGATCTCTCGGACGACGTCATCGGCCGGGCTTTCCTTGCCGGGTTCACCATGCAGCCCGGCACCGATGTCGTTGACGACAACGGCGGCGCCGGCTGCCGCCAGGGCGAGGCAATGGGCGCGGCCGAGACCACGCCCTCCACCGGTCACGATGGCGACCTTTCCTTCGAGCATGCCCATTGGTCGAGTACTCCTCAGCGAGTCGGAACAGTTCGGGACGGCCCCGTCCAAGGGACCAAGATATCAACTGGCGGACGTAAATAGCCATAATATCTATCTATATATTAGCGCCCTCATCGGGGAGCTGCCCCGAGGGATCGGCCCCCGCCTCAGCTCGGTGACATCGGCCACGCACCACGCTGCACGAACGGCTGAAGTGTGGCGACACCGACGGGATGCGCGAGCACATCACCGATGACGCGCTCACGGACTTTCGCGGTAGTCGGCCGGTGGGCCCTACCGAGGACACGATGCGCGCGGATGCAACACACTCGGCCGACACGGCGAGATCGCACAGTCACTTGCCCACCGGGGTCGGCGCAGCCGACCGGCATGCCCCTGGGATGTGCCGCAGTCGAGCACTCTCGCTGACAGAAAAGCAAACAGGTAACTAATCAACCCGTTATCCTCGAGTGCGGCGGAGCTACACCGGTTACTTCGCAAGGACAAAGACGTCGACAACGAACACTCGCAGCCGCGCCGCAAAGGCCGACATTTCGAACCGGCCAGGACGGCAGCAAGCGGCACTCCCCACCCCGGGTGGGGCGAGAACGTATCCGCCGAGGCAGAGCCGCCGACCGGACTCCAGCCTCGAGATGCTACCGCCCCCGGCTGGACGAACACGCAGTCGACGTCGGTACAGAAATGCAGACGGGAGTTTGTGAGCGATGAGTACTGGACAGCCTGAGGCGCGCCACGATCGTATGAGCACCGATGGGGAGCGCCTGGCGAGTGAGGGCCGCCCGCCCCTCGGGCTCGCCCAGACCGTCGACGCGGTCATGAGCAGATACGCGGATCGTTCGGCACTAGCCGGTCGTGCCGCCGAAATCGTCGAGGACCCCACATCCGGTCGACGGTCCCGGCGCCTACTCCCGGAGTTCACCGCCCTGACCTACAGCGAACTGTGGACACGAGCCCGGGCGATCGCCACGGCATGGTCCGCCGAGGGAGTGCGGCCCGGCGACCGCATCGTCACGATCGGGTTCGCCAGCATCGATTACGTCACGGTCCACCTCGCGACCACCGCTCTGGGTGCGGTTTTCGTCCCGTTGCAGGCCGGCGCCCTGGTCGAACAGTTGCGCACGATCGTCGCCGAAACAGAACCCCGGGTCATCGCGGCGAGTGCGGAACATCTGGCGAAGGCCGCCGAGTTGGTGTCGGCGGTCGCCCCCCAGCCGTCGGTGGTCGTCTTCGACTACTACCCCGACGTCGACGACGAGCGCGAGTCGTTCGAAGCGACGAACCGGCAATTCGGCAATGTCACGATCGACTCCCTCGGGGCGGTCGAATCGTTCGGACGGAACTTGCCGGTCGCCCCGCTGTTCGTCCCCGAACCCGGCGCGGACCCGCTGGCACTGCTGATATACACCTCGGGCAGCACCGGCGCACCCAAGGGCGCGATGTATCCCGAACACCTCCTACTGAATTATTGGACGGGCAAGGTTCCCCAGGTAGCTCGCGGCGAGGCGCCGGTCAATGTGGGCTATATGCCGATGGGGCATACGTTCGGCCTCGCGACTCTCTGGCGCACCTTCCAGCGCGGCGGAACTACTCATTTCACCGCATACTCGAACCTGTCGACCCTGTTCGAGGACATCGCACTGGCCAAGCCGACCGAGTTCTACGCGGTGCCGCGAGTACTGGACATGATCTACCAGATCTACCAGAGCGAACGGGCCGCCCGACGAGGCGAATTCAGCGATCCGGACAGTCTGGACGCGGCTGTGAAAGCCCACATCCGTGAGAACGTTCTGGGTGGGCGGGTCCAGCAGGTGAGCGCGGGCAGCGCACCGATCTCCGCGGAGATCAAGGCATTCGTGCGGTCCTGTCTCGACGTGCCGATCCATGACTCCTACGGTGCGACGGAGGTCGGCAATGTGATGCATAACGGCAGGGTGTCGAGTCCGCCGGTACTCGAGTACAAACTCGCCGACGTGCCGGAACTCGGCTATCACCGCACCGACCGACCGCATCCGCGCGGCGAACTGCTGGTCAAGAGCGAGAACATCATTGCCGGCTACTATCAGCGACCCGAACTCACCGCGTCGATGTTCGATGCGGACGGGTTCTATCGGACCGGCGACATCATGGCCGAGGTCGGTCCGGGCCAGTTGGTCTATATCGACCGCCGCAACAACGTGCAGAAGCTGTCCCAAGGCGAATTCGTCACCATTTCGCAGGTCGAAGAGGTATTCACCGACGACCCGGCGATCCGGCAGATCTATGTGTACGGCAACAGCGCCCAGGCGTACCTGCTGGCGGTGATCGTGCCGACCGAGACGCTCGTGCAGACCAGCGGCAACACCGAGACCGTGCGGACACGACTGACCGAGGCACTGCAGTCGAGTGCGAAACGCGCCGGTCTGGAATCCTACGAGATACCGCGCGGTTTCCTCATCGAGGAGCAACCCTTCAGCACCGCCAACGGACTGCTGTCGGAGGTGGGAAAACTGTTGCGGCCACGCCTGCGCGAACGGTATGGCGAGCAACTCGAGGACCTCTACGCCACCCTCGCGCGTGGCGAAGCCGATGAGCTGGAGGCACTGCGGACCGGAGGTCCCGATCAGCCGGTGAACGAGACGGTCACCCGCGCTGCACGGGCCCTTCTGGGCTGCGCGAACGCCGATCTGCACACCGATGCGCACTTCTCCGATCTGGGCGGGGACTCGTTGTCCGCGCTGACGTTCTCGAACCTGCTGCAGGATATCTTCGGCGTCGAGGTACCGGTCTCCGTGGTCATCAGTCCGGCCGGCAGTCTGCAAACGCTCGCCGACTACATACAGACCAAGCGCACCGAGACCGACACGCGACCGACCTTCGCCGCCGTACACGGCGCCGGGGCGACCGAGATCCGGGCGAGCGATCTGCGGCTGGACCGCTTCATCGATGCGGCCACCCTCGATGCGGCCGCCCTGCTGCCCGCACCGGTCGATGCCGAGCCGACAACGGTCCTGCTCTCCGGTGCGACCGGTTATCTCGGCCGATTCCTGTGCCTGGATTGGCTCGAACGTCTTGCCGCACACGGCGGAAGACTCATCTGTCTCGTGCGCGCGTCCGACGAAGCAGCAGCGCGCCGGCGACTCGACGATACCTTCGACACCGGCGACGAGTACCTGCTCCGGCATTACCGGGAACTGGCGGCGAACCACCTCGAAGTACTCGTCGCCGACCTCGGCGAATACCGCCTGGGACTCGACGACGACACCTGGCAGCGCCTGGCGGACGAGGTCGACGCCATCGTGCATCCCGGCGCCTTGGTCAACCACATGCTGCCCTACGACCAGCTGTTCGGCCCCAATGTCACCGGCACGGCCGAGCTGATCCGGCTGGCGATCACCGGCCGGATCAAGCCGTTCACGAACCTGTCGACCATCGCCGTCTCACATCAGATCGAACCGGGCCGGTTCGACGAGATCGCCGACATCCGCGAGGTGAGCCCGGTCCGCACGTGCCACGCCGGCTACGCCAACGGGTACGGGAACAGCAAATGGGCCGGTGAGGTGCTGTTGCGCGAGGCATACGACATCTGCGACCTTCCGGTGACGGTATTCCGGTCCGACATGATTCTCACCCACAGTCGCTACACCGGACAGCTCAATGTGCCCGATATGTTCACCCGGCTGCTGTTCAGTATTGTCGCTACCGGCCTCGCGCCGGATTCGTTCTACCAGCGCACCGAGGTCGGCGGCCCGGCGCGAGCCCACTACGACGGGCTGCCCGCCGATTTCAGCACCGCCGCGGTCAACACCCTCGGCAGTGGCCACACCGAGGGCTACCGCACCTACCACCTGATCAACCCACACGACGACGGCATCTCCCTGGACACTTTTGTCGACTGGCTCATCGACGCCGGCCACAAGATCGAACGGTTGGACCACGGCGTCTGGTTGAAACGGGCCGAAGCCGCCATGCGCAACCTCCCCGAGCAGCAACGGCAACGCTCCCTCCTGCCCTTGCTGAAGGCCTACGAGCGCCCGCTGGCGCCGACCCTCGACACCGCCGCGCGGGCCCCACGACTGGAGGAGGCCTTGGCAGCCACACCGGTCGCCGGAAGCACAGAGATCCCCCACCTCACCCGTGAGTTGATCGTCAAGTACGTCGCCGACCTGCGGGCGCTCGATCTCCTGTAACGCGAGCAGATAGTGTAATAATATTACCAATTTTGCTGTAAGGGAGCTGTTGATGAAGTTGCGGCTGGAGCAGGACCTGGAAGATCTGCGGACTGCCGTGGACGGTCAGGCCGCCCGGACCGTCGGCCCGCTGGCCGCGGCGGTCGACCGGGCACAGGGCTTTTCCCGAGAACTGTGGGACGCGGTGCGCGAGATCGGGTTGACCAGGCTGCCGTTCGCCGAGGAGTACGGCGGTGATGGCGGAACGGTCCGCGCCTACGTCGTCGCCACCAGGGAAATCGCCCGGCACTGCCCGGTCGCGGCTCTCTATCCCGGCACGTCGATCCAAGTCGCGATGACGCTGCTGAAGCACGGAACGCCCGCACAGGTCGAGCGCTACGTTCCCGGTCTCGTCGACGGCAAATCCATGGCCTCGTGGGCGTTCACCGAACCGGCCACGGGTTCCGATCCGCGCCAGATCACTACGCGAGCGGAACCCGACGGCACGGGATGGCGCTTGAGCGGTGCCAAGCAGTTCATCTCCTTCGCCGGCCAGGCCGACGTCGCGCTGGTGTTCGCACGGACATCGGAAACCGCGCTGGGCGCGTTCCTGGTGGACACCAGCGACCCCGGCTGGCAGACCGGCCCGCCCAGCGAAGTGCTGTCGATGGGCGGCACCGAGGCGAGGCCGGTGACACTCGACGGGATCCGGCTCGCCGAGGATGCCCTGGTGGGCACGATCGACGGCGGTTTCGAAGTCATGATCGCCGGCGAAGCCTTCGGCAAGGTGCGGGCAGCCACCATCAGCGCCGGAATCGCCGCCCGAGCCCTCGAAGAAGCAAGTGCCTACGCATTGACCCGCGAACACCGGGGCGCGCCGATCGGCCGGAAGTTCCCGACCATCCAAGCCGTGCTCGGCAGGGCCGCGGCGTCGACCCTGGCCGCGGAGTCGCTCGTCCTCACCTGCGCGGACCTGCTCGACCGTGGTCTTGCCGTGGCCGCGGAAGCCGCCTCCGCCCGGCTGGTTGCCGGGCGCGCCGCGCGCGAGTCTGCCGAGGCCGCCCTGCACGTCTGTGGCGCGTATGGCCTCACTCGAGAGATGGTCGTCGAACGCCTCTACCGCGAGGCGGTGTTCTTCGATGTCTCGCAAGGGGTTTCCGAGATTCAGCAGATCATCGTCGGCCGCGAACTGCTGGCCGGCACGACCCGGCAAGGAGCGTCCTCGTGACCGGTTCCACTCATCCGCTCGACCTCACCGGGCACGTCGCCCTCGTCACCGGCGGTAACTCTGGAGTCGGCCTCGGCATGGCCGACGGTCTCGCCCGCGCCGGGGCCGACGTGTGTATCTGGGGCCGTAACACCGGCAAGAACAAAGCAGCCGTCGACCAGTTACTTGCGCACGGTCACCGTGCCGTGGCTTACGAGGTGGATATCGCCGACGAGGCCGCCGTCGTCGGCGGATTCACCCGCCTCGTGGATGAATTCGGCCGCCTCGACTCCTGCTTCGCCAACGCCGCACTCGCCAACTCCATGACCAACCCGCCTTATCTGGACTCCACTCTCGACGAGTGGCGCAACCTCATGCGAGTGGACCTCGACGGCGCCTACCTCACCACCCGTGAGGCTGCCCGTCATATGAAAGCCCTCGGCAACGGCGGCAGCATCGTTCTCACCTCCAGCATCGCCGCGCTG
Organism: Nocardia sp. NPDC049526; assembly: GCF_044465765.1. NCBI lineage: Bacteria > Bacillati > Actinomycetota > Actinomycetes > Mycobacteriales > Nocardiaceae > Nocardia > Nocardia sp. NPDC049526. The sequence goes on from NZ_JBITMA010000016.1 coordinate 146,486, forward strand.
TTCGGCTCACCACGGGAGGAGGCGTACGCGGCGGCCAAAGCCGGCCTACTCGCACTCGCCCGCTCGCTCGCCGTAGAGTTCGGACGCCACCGCATCCGGGCCAACGCCGTACTGCCTGGATGGACCCGCTCCCCGGTCTTCGAGGGCTGGCTCGACAATCCGGCCGTCAGCGAAAAGATCCTCTCGCGCATCCCGCTGCGCCGTTGGGGCACCCCGGAGGACTGGGCCGGGATCGCCATCTATCTGGCAAGCCCGGCATCGTCGTTCCACACCGGTGACACCTTCCGGCTCGACGGAGGGTTCGGGATCTTCTGACGACCGCCGCCCCTCCGCCACTGAGGACGCCGTTCCGGACCCATATCCAGCAGAGCGTCCTCGTCCTGATGCTCAGCCGGCGCGGTAGTCGCGTCGAATCCCCTTGCTGATGATGGTTTTCTGAATCTCACTGGTGCCTTCACCGATGAGCAGGAACGGCGCCTCCCGCATCAGCCGCTCGATCTCGGCGTCCTTCGAGTAACCGAAACCGCCGTGGATGCGGAAGGACTCCTGGGTGACCTCGGCGCAGTATTCGCTGGCGAGCAGTTTCGCCATGCCCGCCGCGACATCGTTACGCTCCCCCGAGTCCTTGAGGCGAGCGGCATTGACCATCATGAGGTGTGCTGCTTCCACTTTCGTCGCCATCTCGGCGAGTTTGAAGGCGATCGCCTGATGCTCGACGATGGGTTTTCCGAATGTCGAGCGCTGCTGTGCGTAGTCGATCGCGAGCTCGAATGCCCGGATCGCCACTCCGCAGGCACGGGCGGCGACATTGACCCGGCCCACCTCGGCGCCATCCATCATGTGGCCGAAGCCCTTACCGGGCTCACCGCCGAGGATCGCGTCGGCGCCGATGCGGAAGCCGTCGAAATGGGCTTCGGTCGTGTCCACCCCCTTGTAACCCATCTTGTCGATCTTGCCGGGAATGGTGAGTCCGGGAAGCACTTCCCCGTACCCGACGGGTTTCTCGATCAGGAAGGTGGTGAGATTTCGGTGTTGTTTCGCCTCGCCCAGATCGGTTTTGACCAGCACCGCGGTGAGATTGGAGGTGGAGCCGTTGGTGAGCCACATCTTGTTTCCGTCGATGACGTAGTCGTCGGCGGAGCGGGTGGCACGGGTCCTGATGGCGGCGACATCCGATCCGAGGTCGGGCTCGGACATCGAGAACGAGCCGCGGACCTCGCCGGTCGCCATGCGGGGAAGGTAGTACTCGCGCTGCGCGGGCGTACCGTGCCGGGCGATCATATGCGCGACGATGAAATGGGTGTTGATGACACCGGACACGCTCATCCAGCCGCGGGCGATCTCCTCCACCACCAGGGCGTAGGTCAGCAGCGATTCGCCGAGCCCGCCGTATTCCTCGGGAATCGTGATGCCGAACAGGCCGATCTCCTTCATCCGCTCGACGATGTCGGCCGGATAAGTATCGGAGTGTTCGAGTTCTTGTGCGTGCGGGATGATCTCACGCTCGACGAAGGTGCGGACGGTCGCCAGCATCTCGGATTGGACCTCGGTGAGTCCGGAGGTCCGGGCGAGGGTTGTCATGCGGTGATCCTTTCGAAGGGGGTGGCCGGACTCGGTCCACCGCCGAGGCAAATGATGTGGGTGCCGGACCGGCAGTCGTGGCGAGGGCGCGAGTCACCGCGCTGACGCGAGCGGCCAAAAGAATTGCTGAGCCGCTCGTTTCACCGTGATCCGCCGATCTGCCGTTTGGCTTGTTTCACCAGCTGACCGCCGATGATGAGGCGCTGGATCTCACTGGTACCTTCGTAGAGCCGGAGCAGCCGCACATCCCGGTACAGCCTTTCCACTGGGACATCGCGGATATAGCCGGTACCCCCGTGGATCTGTACGGCCAAGTCGGCGACCTTGCCCACCATCTCGGTGCAGAACAGCTTCACCGCCGACGGACCGACCCGCCGGTCCTCCCCGGAGACGTAGCGGGCTGCCGCGTCCCGAACCATCGCCCTGCCCGCGAGCACTCCGGTGTGCTGGTCGGCGATCATCGCCTGGACCAGCTGGAAGTCACCGATCGCGGTACCGCCCTGGGTGGCGGTGGCAGCGTAGTTCACCGACTCGTCCAGACCGCGCTGTGCCGCACCGACGGCGAGCGCCGCGATATGTACCCGTCCGCGGGTCAGTGACACCATGGCCGCCTGATATCCGACGTCTTCGCTCCCGCCGATCAACGCGGAGGCGGGCACCCGGACATCGGCGAAGTGCACGTCCGCGGTCCACGCACCCTCTTGGCCCATCTTGCGGTCCTTGGCGCCGACCTGGACCCCGGGCGAATCCGCGGGCACCAGGAACACCGCGATTCCCGGGCCGTCGGCATCGGCCGGCCGGGTCCGCGCGAACACCACGAAAAGATTCGCCCACGGGGCGTTGGTGATGAAACGCTTCTCGCCGTTGATGATCCAGTCGTCGCCGTCGCGGACGGCTGCAGTGCGCAGGCCCGCCGGGTTCGATCCCGCGCCGGGCTCGGTGAGTGCGAATGAGGCGACCACCTCACCGGAGGCGATGGCCTCCAGCCATCGCTGCTTCTGTTCGTCCGTGCCGTAGTTCACCAGTACCTGGCCGGCGATGCCGTTGTTGGTGCCGAACATCGACCGGAAAGCGAGGGTCGTGTATCCGAACTCCATGGCCAGTTCCACGTCCTGGGTCAGGTCGAGGCCGAGGCCGCCCCATTCCTGCGGGATGGCGTATCCGAACAATCCCATCGCTGCGGCATGGCGGCGGATATCGTCGGGAATCCGGTCGGTCTCGGCGATCTCCTGTTCACGCGGTACCACTGTGTCGCGGACGAACGCCCGGGTCTGCGCCAGAATATCGGCGAAGTCCGCGGCCGATACCGGTGCGGCCGTATGCGCGTCTGCGCTGTTGCTCTCGCCGGTCATTGTGTGCTCCTATTCCTGTACGCAGGGGCGGCCGACCGAATCGGCGAACCCATTCACTGTGGCCACGGAGGCGAAAGGCTCGCTCAGCCTTGCGCCACTCCGAGGTGGCCACCGTCGATCAGCTGGTCGATATCGTCTTCGGACGCGCCGAGCAAGTCCCGCAGTACCGCCGCACCATCGGCACCGAGCAGCGGCGCGGCTCCGGCCGAGAGGTGGCCGCCGTCGAACGCGGCGGGGAGCCCGGCCGCTAGGTAAGTACCGATACGCGGTTGGTGCAGGACCGAGAACAATGGGTTGGTCTCGAGTTGGCCGCCGCCGACAAGCTCTTCGAAGCTGCGGTAGCGCTCGAACAACACCGAGCAGCCCGCCAGCGCCACCTCGACTTCGGCGGCGGTGTGCTCGGCGAACCAGGATGCGAACAGCGCGTTGAGCAGACCGCGATGGCGGTATCGGTCGGCGTCGGTCGAGAAGTCCACGCCCAGTGCCGTTTCCAGCGCTTCGACCGCCGCGGTGCATCCGGTGACACGTACCAGGTCACGCATATGCCGGGGCGTCAGCGCCACCACCATGTACCGCGCGGCATCCGCGGTGACGAAATCGTGGCCGTAGGTGCCGTACACCGCATTGCCGATGGCTGCGCGACCGGCACCGTTGACCTGGACCTCGGTGAGGTAACCGAGGTACCCGGAGACTGCGAGCGCCACATCCGACAACGGGAGGTCGATCTCGGCACCGCGGCCGGTCCGTTCACGGCGCCGCACCGCCGAGACGATCGCCAGCGCGGCGTACAGACCTGCCGCCACATCCCATGCGGGCAGGGCATGGTTCACCGGTCCGGCGTGCGATTCCGGTCCCGTGATCATGGGGAAACCGGACGCCGCGTTCACCGTGTAGTCGACGGCGGCACCTCCGTCCGGGGTCCCGGTGAGGCGCAGCGTGATCACATCGGACCGCACGGCGCTCAACGCCGCGTGGCTCAACCAAACCCTTCCACCGGCGTTGGTCACCAAAATCCCACCACCCGGAGCGGTGACGAGACGCTGCACCAGACGCTGCCCCTCCGGGCTGCGCATATCACAAGTTACAGAACGCTTTCCGCGATTGAGCCCGGTCCAATAGATGCTTTCCCCGGATTCCGTGACCGGCCAGCGGTTCTTGTCCCCGGCCCCGCCGATCGGATCGACACGGATGACTTCCGCACCCAGTTGCGACAGGGTGAGGCCGCACAGCGGGGAGGCGACGAAACTCGATACCTCTACGATTCGCACACCGGCCAGCGGCCGCAGGTCGGGCATGTCCGTCATGCCATCAGCCCCGTGAATCGCCAGTCCAGAACAGGACGGCTCGATGCGTTCCCGCTGTGCGCCTGCACAATCGAGCGCAGTCGCACCGCGGTACCCACCTCGAGCTGCTCCGCGCCTTCGACGTGCACCTCGCTGGTCAGGGTGTCGCCCTCACGTACCGGGCCGGTGTGCTCGCAGGACTCCCAGCCCAGCACGGTCACCAGGTTCGGTAGCGCACGCGTGGCCTGGCTCAGCGCCAGCCCGATGGTGTGCCCACCGTAGACCAGCCGTCCTCCCTCTCCGACCCGTTCATCGTGGTGCACCGCCGCGATATTGAGGGTCAACCGTGCCAGTTCCGGCGCGCTGGACACGACATCGCCGCTGCTGTGGAAGGTCGAGCCGACCAACTCGGGCTCGAAGTGCCGACCGGTGGCACGCTGCCGGAAGCGTTCGAGATCCCAGCCGCCGACCGCGTCGGGCGCTGCGGAACTTTCGGTGCCGATCGTGGACAGGTCGTCCTCGTATCGCCTCCGGCTCGTGGCGGCGCCGGAACTCAACGGCAACATCGCACAGCGGCAAAAGTCCAGTAGGGTGCGGCCGCGCTGGTCGACGGAGATTATCCGCAGTGCAGCGAGCCCGGTCGGCGCCCGTCCCGGCTTGTGTGAGTTCTCGCGCAGGGCCACCACTTCGGTTCGGGTGTAAACGGTGTCGCCGAGCAGCGGGAAACGATGGAATCGCAGACCACGGTAGAAGAGGTTCGCTTTGACGTGGTGGGTCGCGAGGGTGGACTGCCCGATTGCTATGTCCCACACCAGCGCCGGATGCGCGACCGGTCCGGAGGCGCCTGTTACCGCCTCCGACAGTCGAAGGTCCAACGGCAGTCGGAGCCGGTCGCCGATGATCGCCTGGTGGGACGCGGCCAAACCGCTGGTCAGCGTGACCGCTGGGGCCGAATCGAAAACTGCGCCGCGCTCGAGCTCGTCGAAATACGGTCCACCCACCCATTGTCGGTCCACCGGCTGATCTGTTGCCACGTGCGGATTACCTCGATCTGTTCTTGCTGGATACACCTCGGTCCGGACTGCTCCGCCTGGGAGCACCGGCCTGGCCTATGTGGTGGATACTCACAGTCCCGAGCAACCAATGTCAATACTAATACATCTATTGTACTAATTTTTCGGGCAGAATGGCCGTACATTTGAACGGCGATCGAGCCCCGCCCATGGTCGCAACGAGGTAGAAATACGGGTTACGCAGCGTCTACGTGACTTCCCTGCAAGACGCCGAGGTAGGAGAACACGATGACAGATCGGGAACGGGAGGGGGAACCAGCGCACCAGCTGGTGTCCCGGACACTGCGCGCCGGCATCGCCGCGGGCAACTACCGAGACGGTGGCAAGTTGCCGACCGAAGCCGAACTCGCCCAGCAGTATCGGGTGAGCCGCCAAACCGTGCGCCGCGCGTTCCAGGACCTCGTCGCCGACGGCACTGTCCACCGCATCCCCGGCCGCGGCACCTTCGTCCGCGAAACCGGTGGCCGCTACCTGCGCCACCATGGGTCCATCGAGGATCTGATGAGCCTGTCCTCCGATACCACCATGGAGGTTCTCACTCCGCTACACCGCCGGGTCGATGTCGAAGCCGCCGGCAGGCTGCGCCTCGAAACAGATGTCGTGTACACGATCACCTTCCGCCGCATGCACGAGGGGGTTCCGTTCGTGGTGACCACGGTGCACTTGCCCGAGCACATCGCTCGGCACATCGCCGACCGCGGCGAGGTCGGCACCGGCGGGACGAGTCCGCATACCGTCATCGGCCTGCTCGAACCCCATCTCGAAAGCCCGATCGTCGAGGCCGCACAGTCGATCACCGTCTCGTGCGCCGACACCGGCATCGCGGCCGGACTCGATTGTGCGCCAGGCCATCCGATGCTCCGCGTCGACCGGTTGTATTTCGATGCCACCGGACAGATCATCGATCTGTCGGTCAGCCACTTCCTGCCCGAGCGCTACACCTACCGGGTGACGCTGCGCCGCAGTACGCCCTGATGCGACGTTCGCCCGGCGCGCCCGGGCCGCATTCCCGGTCGACAGCCCGAGTCACGATTCAGGACGGTGGAACCTGAGCTCCGGCGGCGAGAGGGTGTCGCGAACCGGTCCAGCCGCAGGGCAGACCGCAGCTCAAGTGTATTTCGGTTTCAATGCTTCCACCGCTGAACCGGCGCGTGACAACCGTAGCCGTAGCGGAGTAACCGCATTTCGGGCAATTCTCGAAGAAGTTCAGTAGCTCACGGATAGAAGACCCGACGAGGTATTCCGGACGTGCCGGCCGACTCGGCGATGGACCGGCAGGCACCTCTTGTCCTCGGCTCTCGCGACCACTGGAGTAACGCTCGCCCTTGTCGGCGACACATCGGGCCCAGGGTCGCGAGCCTCGCGGTGACATCTCCATGATCTCCGACTCCTTCTTCGATGCAGTATCCGCCGAAGCGATCCGATAAATAGTAATATAATTTATATACGCCGGTCGGGGTGGCCCAGCTTCTCCCGGGCGCACGCGGACTGACGACCGAGCGGCATAGCCGCTCCCGTGGTGCGCGGATCGAGTATCCGACCAGGGCACGACACGACCGCGCAACCGCCCGCCATACGCATCGACTCCCGGAAAATCGCACTGAGCCGACCAGCCCGGGATGGCGCGTGGTCGAGGACGGAGCCGCTGTGCGATCGTCCGTGCTCACCACGCAGCATGCACCGCAACTTCGACACTCGCTTTGCTTCCCGCTCGAGATCGTCGCGTGCGCCGCGAGTACATCGAATCCATGGAAGCCGCCCGGCCGGTCGGGATCGAAGGATGGCGGCGGACCCACTACCGCAGGCCGGTACGGACAAGGTCGTGCTGCGCCTTTGAACAGGCGCGCGGGAGTGAGGTATATTATCTCACTATTAATTCCTCCACGGAGACGTATGCGCGGGCTGACCGGAAGCGGCGTCTTCTGATGCCCTCACAGCTTTTCGCTCGGGAAAGGATCTGAATGAGCGAGATCAATTCCGTTTCGCTGCTCGTCACCGGCGCCACCGGCATGCAGGGCGGAGCCGTCGCCCGAGCGGCGCAGCAAGCCGGCATCGATGTCACCGCGCTGGTGCGAAACCCGGACGCGGCGCCCGCCCGCGCACTGGCAGCAGCCGGTATCCGGCTGGCTGTCGGCGATTTGGAGGACCCCGCGTCGCTACTCGCCGCATGCACCGACCGTTCCACAGTGTTTTCCGTACAACTGCCCCCGACGCGGGACCCGGACTCAGAGCGGCGGCAAGGGGCGAACCTGGTCGAAGCCGCGGCAAAGGCCGGCGTCCGGCACCTCGTCCACACCTCGGTGTCCGGGACCGGATGGCGGACCGACCACGCCCATATCGACCCGGGCGCGATGACCAACTATTGGCATAGCAAGGAGGACGTCGAGGATACGGTCCGGGCCGCCGGACTCACCTACACGATCGTAAAGCCGGCGTTCTTCCTCGAGAACTTCATCGCTCCCAAAGCCCGACATATGTTCCCACTGCTTTCCCTCGGCGAACTGCTGGTGGCGACCGCACCGGACACCCAGGTCGCGCTGATGGGCGCAGAGGAGTTCGGCACCATCGTGGTGACGATCGTGCGCGCCTCGGAGCGCTTCGCGGGAGCGGAGATCGAGCTGGGCAGCGACGCCGTGACCTTCTCCGCGATGGCCGAAATCATCAGCGCGGTTACCGGGCGGCGCATCATAGCGTCGCACCTCCCGGCGACTGACGTCGATCGGCGGCTCGGAAAAGCGTCCTGGTCGGCCACCCAGGTCTGGCTCGACGAGGTCGGCTACCCGGCACGGCCGGAGCACGCCGCCGCGCACGGCCTTGACATCACCACCACAGCCCGGCGGTGGGCGGAACGCCACCGCGACGAACTGCTCGCCGCCACCGAACCGCAGTAACGGTCTGTCCGTTAGACGGGCCTCGACTCGTGCAGGTCAACCGGCGCTCACGGGCCGCCGCTGTCCTCGAAAGGCCCTCATCTTGTTGTCCAGCGCCGGGGCGACCCAGCAGATGCTGTTGCGGCGCGAGCCCCGGTATGCACCGGAGAGCAGCGAAGTCACCAGGTGCGTCCTCGAATTCCGGCGCGATGGAAATGGCCACGCCACTGAACGACCAGGGCCGTTCGATGGCGCTGACGATGTTCATCGCGGCCCTGCATTACCAGGAGACCGATGTCAGTGGTGGCGCTCCGGCAGGGCCGCCGCTGTGCCCGCCTGAGTGAGAAGAGGTCTCCGTGCACGACATGTCCAAGGCGCCTGCCGCCGGCCACAGCGCCTCGTCTGCGCGAGATTCGCTCGCCGACACAACATCCCCGGCAGACCCCGCGCTCCGTCGCTTGTTCGCGACGGTCCCGTTCGCCTCCGCTTGTCCGCAGCTTGCCTACGGCATCATCGGATACTTCACTGCACTGCAGGTGCAGTCGATGAACAATGCAGACAAGGTGCACAACCTGGCTCTGGTGCACGCCGCAGCTGCCGTCGCCGGGCTCGTGGCGCAGCCATTGGTCGGCCTACTGTCCGACCGTACCCGCAGCCGATTCGGTGCCCGGACACCGTGTATGGCCGTCGGATTGGCAATCGGATGCATTTCGTTGGCGGGCACGGGATTCGCCACGTCGATCGCTATGCTCACCATAGCGGCGATGGCGGCGCATTTCGGATTCAACACCTTCGCGTGCCCCTTGACCGCGATCCAGCCGGACCGAGTACCTCCCCGGCTTCGAGGCCGCTACTCGACCCTGGCGGGGCTCGGAGTAATCACGGCCGGGGTGCTCGCTCCCGTGCTCGGGGCGAGTTTCCTCCATCGCATCTCCACCGGCTATCTGGTTGCGGCCGCGACCATACTGATCGCCGGACTCGTGTTCCTGGTACTGAATCCCGACCGCGACAACCGCGCTCAGGCTCGCTCGCCCTTCTCGCTCGCCGTCGTCGTGGCCTCGCTGTGGATCGACCCGCGCCGAAATGCGGACTTCTACTGGGTTTTCCTCGGCCGGTTCCTCATCTGCGCCGGCTACTTCATGCTGCTGAACTATCAGCTCTACATCACCGAGGACTACATCGGACTCGGAGTTACGCAAGCCGCACGCGTGGGGTCCCTGCTCAACCTCATCAGCTTGCCCGGCTTCATCCTGGCCACACTTGTCGCCGGCCCCCTCTCCGACCGCATCGGCAGGCGTAAACCTATTGTTCTGGTTGGGGGCTTGCTCATTTCGCTCGCCACGCTCCTGCCGATCGCCGTCCCGACGGTGCCGGGATTGGCGGCGTCCACGATCATTCTGACCGTCGGTTTCGGCGCCTTCGTGTCGGTCGACCAGGCCCTGGTCACCCAAGTGCTGCCGAATCCGGATAGTGCCGCCAAAGACCTCGGCCTGATCAACATCGCCGCAACCCTTCCGGCCACGATCGCTCCAGTGGCCGCGGCCGCGATCGTCACCGCCTTCGGCGGGTACGCCGCGCTCTACCCGGCGGTCGCCGGTCTTACCTGCCTCGGCGCACTCGCGGTTCTCCGTATCAGAACTGTCCGCTAGATATAAGAGGCGTCGCCGAGGCGGCAGCTGCCGTCGTTCAGCGGAGTTCATATAGAGTAATCATATATAGAATTGCATGAGGCGCGGTCGGCTGAGCCGAGACTGCCGAGCAATCGAGTAGGCAGATGTCTGCCGATTGGAAAGGGAGTAAGAATGGTCGGCGAATCACCGACGCCGGAAAACTCCGGCGTCGATACGGTCCCCCACCCGAACGGCAGTGCGCACCGACCCTCCGACGAGGACGTATTCGCGCGCTATCCGTACATCCGGCTCGACCAGGTCAATATCGACTACTACCGCGGACTGCTCGCGCACGGGTAGACGGCAGGTTGGTGCTCCGAACACGCCGTCACGATCTGCGCCATACCGGGCTGACATGGATGGCAGATGCCGGGGTGAGCCTGCATGTGCTCAAGAAGATCGCCAGGCACGCCGACAGCCGAACCACCGAACGGTATCTACACCCGGACCGACGCGAGATCACCGGTGCCGGGGACAAGCTCTCAGAACACCTTCGGTCCCGTTCCGGTCCCGCTCTGCGGGTGGTCGGCGAATGACAAAACCCCTTCCGATGCTGGTCGGAAGGGGTTTCTCATGTGTCGGGCTGACAGGATTTGAACCTGCGACCACCTGACACAGGTTCTAGTTTTTCGGATGGGTCTCAATGATGCCGAAAAAGACTGGTAGGCCGATTCTTTCACGATTCAAGCCCCCTCAACGTGACCTGAAATATCCCGTAGGTTCCGGCTGAAAGTGTGAGATTTTGGTGAGATCGGCAATGAACCCGCGATCGCCTCCCGACGATCCGCGCCACGCGCCGACCACTGCAGTCGACACATTGGGGGCCGCCCGTCGAAGGCCGAACCGGCCTACAGGTTGGCAACACCGTCTGCGTGTCGATCTTCCGACACACCGAGCAAGATCAGAGCCAGTGAACATTCAGCAAATGCTCGACGGCTCAAGCAAACTAGCACCGGCCCACAACCCGAGGATTTCGCGCCCGCCCTCGCAGGTCACCGCCAACGCCACATAGATGGGCCGGTTGGCGACCTTGCCGTCGCGGATCTTGGCTCTGGCGCACTCTCCGTGACGTTCAATTCGTCTGTAGCAGTGTGCGTTTCCTGAGTAGGTCGAGGTTTGCTCGGCCGAACATCTGTCGTTTGAGCATTTTGAAAGTTACGTGGAATCTGGCCCCGGGCAGTGATCATGTCTCCCAGGGTGACCACGGACTTGGGAGGCAGGCTTGGGCGGCGCGGCGGCGCTGATGCAGAAGTGGCCGGTGTTGGGCCGGCACGAGCAGGCAGTTATCTTTGAGGCCAGCCCAGAGCAGTGTGGTGCCAGGGCGGGGCGGCTCGTCGGCTACTGCCAGACCCCAGCCGTGTGGGGACCGGATGGCCACGGGAACCAGCATGCTCGCGATCGAGTCGGCCCGTTTTGCGGCGTCGTATTTCTGCTGGCTGGCGACCGCATAGGCGTCGGCACGGGCTTTGGTGATGCCAGGAAATCGGTCGTGCAGATTCTCGGCGGTATTGCCCATCACCAGTGCACTGGGATCGACAAGCTGATCGGCCAGGAACCGCGGATTGGGGTCCGCGCCTTGGCCCATGGGATGGCGGCCCATGTGCTCGACTCCGCCGGCGATCACGATGTCGTACTGGCCGAAGCCGATACCGGAGGCGGTGGTGGTGACCGCCGTCATGGCCCCGGCACACAATCGCTCGATCGCGAAACCCGGCACTGTTTCGGGGAGGCCGGCCAGAATTGCCGCGGTGCGCCCGATGGTCAGACCCTGGTCCCCGGTTTGGGTGGACGCGGCGATGGCGACCTCATCGATCTGGGCCGGATCCAGTGCCGGGTTGCGCCGCAGCAGCTCCCGGATGGTCTTGACCACCAGGTCGTCGGCGCGGGGTGTCTGCGTAGATGCCGTTCGGGCCGGCCTTACCGAACGGCGTGCGCAGACCGTCTACGAAGACGACACTGCGTGGTGCTGTGGTTGTCGAAGCCACGTGTTCCTCCTGAGGAGCTCTCTCGGTCGTGGATTGCGTGGCCGAATCGCGCGCTCGCTCAGGGCGGGCGCGGTTCGCACGCGGAGTGCAGGTGCGCTACGGGTGAGCCTCAGAACGCCCCGTCGGAAAGGTCCATCAGAGTGGATTGCACCGACGCCACCACATGCTTGGCCGCGGCGAGATCTGGAAGGACGGTTGTCGCGAAGAAGTCGGCCACCGCGACCTTGCCCTCATAGAATTCGCGATCGGCATCGGAGGGCCGGTCGTCCAGGGCCGTGAGGGCTATTTCGGCTTGCTCGAGCAAACGCCACCCGATCAACAGGTCGCCGAAGGCCATCAGGAATCGCACCGATGCCAGCCCGATTTTGTAGAGCTCCGCTGGTCGTTCCTGGGCAGCCATCAGGTAGGCGAAAAGGCTTTCGGTCATCGCTTGGATATGTTCGAGGGCGGTCGCCAAGCTGATGCGCAGGTCTGCCAGGCGTGGGTCCGCGCTGTCGGATTCGAGGAAGTCCGAGATCGCGGCTTGCAGGTGCGCCAAGGCGACGCCTTGGTCGCGGGCGATCTTGCGGAAGAAGAAGTCCATGGATTGGATCGCGGTGGTGCCCTCGTAGAGGGAGTCGATCTTCGAGTCGCGAATGTACTGTTCGATCGGGTAGTCCTGCAGGAACCCGGAGCCGCCGAAAATTTGCAACGATTCGGTGAGGTATTGGTAGGCTCGCTCGGAGCCGACGCCCTTGACCACCGGCAGCAGCAAGTCATTCACGCGCCGGGCGATGTCCGGGTTCGCGCCGGAGACCCGTGCCGCGCTGACCGGATCCTGGTGGGCGGCGGTGTACATGTACAGCGCGCGCAGGCCTTCGGCGTAGGCCTTCTGCATCATCAGGCTGCGGCGCACATCGGGATGACGGATGATCGCCACTCGTGGCGCGGTCTTGTCGGTCATCCGGGTCAGATCCGGGCCCTGCACGCGGGTCTTCGCGTAGTCGAGGGCGTTGAGGTATCCGGTGGACAGTGTCGAGATCGCTTTGGTGCCGACAGACATGCGCGCGTTCTCGATCACCTTGAACATCTGGGCGATTCCGTTGTGCACGTCACCAACCAGCCAACCTTTGGCGGGGATGCCGTGACCGCCGAAGGTCAGTTCACAGGTTGCGGAAACCTTGAGCCCCATCTTGTGCTCGACATTGGTGACGAACACCCCGTTGCGGTCGCCGAGTTCTCCGGTTGCCGGGTCGAACTGGAACTTCGGCACGAAGAACAGACTCAATCCCTTGGTGCCCGGCCCGGCTCCCTCGGGGCGTGCGAGAACCAGGTGAAAGATGTTCTCCGCCAGATCATCCGACTCCGCGCCGGTGATGAAACGCTTGACGCCGTCGATGTGCCAGCTGCCGTCGTCCTGCTTGTACGCCGTCGTGCGGCCGGCGCCGACATCGGAGCCCGCGTCCGGCTCGGTCAGCACCATCGTCGCGCCCCACCGGCGGTCGACTGCGAGCTTGGCCCACCGCTTCTGCTCGTCGTTGCCGACGCGGTAGAGTACATCGGCCATCACCGGCCCCAGCATGTAGAAAAACACGCCGGGGTTTGCCCCGAGCAGAAGCTCGTTGAGCGCCCAGGTCACCGGCCACGGCGCCGCAGAACCCCCGAGGTCTGGATGCATTCCGAGCAGGAACCACTCCGAGTCCTGCCAGACCCGCACCGACTTCTTGAAGCTGTCCGGTATGGCGACCGTGTGGGTCGCCGGGTCGAAGACCGGAGGATGGCGGTCGGCGTCGGAGAACGATTCGGCTACCGGCCCTTCGGCCTGGCGCGCCGCCTCGGTGAGCATGGCGCGAACAGTGTCGGAGTCCAAGCCTGCGAAGTCACCGGATCGCAGGATCGCGTCCAGGCCGAGCACCTCGAACAGATTGAACTCGAGGTCGCGGACATTGCTTTTGTAGTGACCCATGGGGAACCTTTCGTGGTGCGCTGCTGGCACCGAATAACTTTGTGAACGTCGTGCCGACGATGAGCGAAGGAGAAAGCCGCAGCTCGACCACCGTGCCGAGCGGCCGCGATCAGGGGAGCGAGGTCGGTGCCGGTGCCCGACTCAGGCGCCGGGCGACTTCTGCAGCGGCGGCGCGGTGGCCTCGGCCTTTATGCGCTCGAACCTTTGCCCCATGCGCGTTGCCAGCGCCTGCGCCGCCGAGAGCGGACGCACCATCACCATGAAGTCATCGATCTTGCCGTCGTCATCGAGATGCAGGAAGTCGCAACCGGTGATTTGTTTGCCGTCGACGGTGGCCTCGAAGATCAAGGCGTGCTCGCGGCCGTCATCGGATTCGATCTGACGTACGTAGCCGAAGTCCTCGAAGACCTCGATCACCGCCCGCAGAATCGCCGCGGTGAGGGCCTTGCCCGGGTACGGCCTGTGAGCCACCGGGCTCGTGAACACGACGTTGTCGGCCAGAAGTGCCTCGATGGCCGCAGTATCGCGTGCCTCGACCGCTTCACGGAGCGAATGCATAAACCCTCCAATAGACAATTAATTGAGTATCGAGAGGCACCGTAGCGAGGTTCAGCACGCGTGTCTAGCCCCTTGATAGTCAACTATTTGATTAGACAAACTTCGCGATATCCTGACCCGATGTCGCTACGCAACGCGGTGCTGGCCGCGCTTCTCGAGGGCGAGGCGTCCGGTTACGAACTGGCCAAGGGTTTCGACGCCTCGGTGGCCAACTTCTGGATGTCCACGCCGCAGCAGCTGTACAAGGAACTCGAGAGAATGGCCGCGGACGGGCTCATCGAGACCCGGGTCATCGAGCAAGAGCGCCGCCCCAACAAGCGGCTGCACACGATCACCGCGGCAGGGCGAGCAGCTCTGCACGAGTTCATCGCCGAGCCGGTCAAACCGACTGCCATCCGCGACGAGATGCTGGTGAAGGTCCAGGGGATGAGCGACGGCGATTCCCCCGCTGTCCGCACAGCCATCACCGAGCGCATGGAATGCTCGAAGGCGAAACTGGCCCGCTACGAACGCCTGCGCACACGATTACTGGACGGGCGAAGCGAGCAGGCGTACCTGGCCGAATCGGCCCGAATCGGCCCGTATCTCACCCTCGTCCGCGGCATTGCCTTCGAGCAGGAAAACCTGCGTTGGAGCGAATTCGCACTCTCTGCCATCGACCGGCGTACCACCGCGCACATCGAGTGAGGTCACGCTCCGGGGTCCACCTAAAGCCCGCAGCGCACAGGCAACGGGGATGAGCGCGTTCTGTGCCAGGTTGTCACTCGTGGCCTCCCGTCACGGGGGGTGCTGGCGGGCTGTATTGCCGGGGACTGGAGCAAGAGCCGTCGTGCTGAGGTGAGACGGCAGAATCGCCTGATTAACAGGGTATTCAGTCCATTGTTTTCCTGTCTGACGCGAGATCCGAGGATCGAGGCGTAACGCCGCATGGTAGGCGATCACTGATGTGCCTCTGGTTCAGCGGCATTCGCGGGCAGGCAGGGCTCCGCGGTCAGCATGCGCGCGTCAGCGTAGGACGTTCTGGCCGCGCCCATCTGGCCTGACTTCAGTCGGTGTGAGTGAGCAATAATGGCGCATATCGCGCGGCTACAACCGGCCGCACAGCCCTCTGGAGACCAACAGCCTGAGATCATCTCGGGCTGTTGCCATCAGTGCTGCCGGGTCAGCCTCGACACGGACTCGGCGGGGCCCGTCGGCGATCGTTATCAGATATTCGCAATAACTTGCCGTTTCGTGTCGGTGCCCAGCTGGCCCGACCAGCTCGCCCGCTATCAGCCACTCCGTTGGAGGCGTACAAGCACCTGGTCGACGAATTCGTCATCGTCGCATTGAACCACCGCTCCGGCCTTTTCGGGCCGGGTAGGTCGCTGCGAGACCGGCTCCGCGCCGATGGCGCGCACGAGGTCCACGCTCTCGCTGATGCCGCACTGGATACGTGTGGGTGGGCGGTATATCGGGTGCGGCGCTGCTACACCGCTGCGGCCCGAGCGTGGCGGTCCATCCAGATTGTGCACCGTGGCGATCGCGCCGGAACCGGAGCCTTTGTCGCCGGGCTGGCCGAGTATCTGCGGCTGCCGCTACGAACCGACGGTGAGCACACGCGCCTGTGGCTGACCGCTGCGACCGAGGGCTATCCGCGTACCGCCAACTTCGGATATTCCGGCACCGGAAATAGCGGGGACTACTGCTCAACGTATGTCGTTTGCCACCCGTTGTCAGACAGCCGTTGTCGGTCAAAAGACCACCGACAGTATGTGATCCGCTGTGAAAACAGGTTCCCGATCCGTCAGACGCACCGATCAACGCGAACGACAGCTGGACGACCGGCAATAGCCGACTATCGTGTGTCGCTACAGCGCGGAGGCCATACGAAATCGGTCACAATCGCTTGTCGGATCCTGGCTGATCGACACGTTTTCGACTGCCGCTGCCAGCAGGCCAAGGGGCCGCGTACATTTGTCACCTTGACCGTGTAGTCCAGCAAACTGGCGTTCATGTGCACCCTGCCTACCTGTCGCGAAGCACTCGTGTCCTGCCCCGCATGCTGAGTGGGTCCAGCCATCGCGACCGAGAGTGAGGGCATTGCGCGAGGGTACGAAGAGCTGCGACATCTTCTTTCGCTCCGTCGGTGGCAGCCACCTTGTCGCTCGACTCGCTCCTCGTGTTGTTCGGTGTGGCAAATAGTTTGTTAGTCTTACGATCTCTCGACATGCTGCGGAATCCGTCGCGCAAACGGTTTGATGTCAGCCGTGGTCAGGTATCTTCAAAGAGATGCAGGATCGGGTGCAGGCTTACTCCATTACCCTCGATGACTAGGTAGGGTGAGATGACCAAATCTTCCGATGGTCCCATCGAATTTTCGGACATGATCAAGTACCTCAAATCCGAGCTAGCAACTGCGCAAGCGGCAGCGACTGACGACTTCAAGCTGAAACTCGACGAGTGCTCTGTAGAGTTGAACATAGCTGTAAAACGCGAGGGTAAAGCGGGCATCAAAGCTTACGTCGTTACTATCGGTGGAGGGCTTTCTTCGGAGCAAACGCACAAGGTTACCGCGAAATTCAGGCCATTCGACGCCGATTCGGTATTCGAAACCGGAACCGGTGATTCACCGTCTACTGTGACCATCGCCCGAACGACTACCGGGAGTGGGTAGCGATGGCATACGAATCGGATTCCGCAGGTAGCCGATGGATCCGGGAACACTGGAGCGCGCTGAGCCAGGAGTATCGCCACCGATGGATTGCTTCGGAGGGCAGTGAGCTAGTAGCCGCTGACGAAGACCTGTCAAACGTACTGGCTCGGTTGCAAGATGACCGTCGCTCTGTCTCCGATGTTGCGATTGCCTTTGTCGACGGCCAAGAGTTCGAGCCAGGGGTCTGAGGTGACAATCCAGGTTGATTTCGATTACGACGAGCCCTCGAGTAGCGGTGTCCCGCGAACCGAAGTCGTTCTCTTTGGTCCGGCCGGACCCAGTCGGTCCAGCGCCACATTCTCCCAGGCGCTTGTGGATACCGGTGCGCTGCACACGCAGCTGCCGAGCAATGTTGCAGTTTCGATTGGACTGGACCCACTGAATAGCGGTCAGCCGATCGTGATTTCCACTGCTGCCGGTAAAACACAACGTTGGTTAATGAATGTAGACCTTAAGATTCAAGGAACCTTCGTGCGGTCGGTTCCCGTATATTTCGCACCTCGTGCGGTTGATCTTGTGGGTCGTACTTCTATATACGCGGCATACGGATCTACAGGGTTCGAGAGCACTCGATGGCTTCGGAAACAATAGGTAAATCCGACCGCTGGTTTCGAAAGGGTAGCTCACCCCAGACTCGCCGGGGTGAGGGATGCGGGGTAGCGGAGCTCGTACAGATCCCCCCAGCGTGCTGGCGCCATCGAGGGCTGCGGGTCTGGAAGACCGCAGGAAACCTGCCCATCGGCGTCGCGCCGAACCCGACCGCGCCGGCCCAGCTCACCCTCGATAGAGGACAGCAACCCGAATTTGCGAGGCTGCGAGCGCGCCAGCCCGCACTCTGGCCCAAATCGGCGCAGCGCTCCGATCACCGTCTACGAACGCACGGTAGTAGCCGCACATCGGTCGCATGGGGAACGCAGCCTCCATCAATCTACAGCACGATAACCTGTTCCACTTCCCTGCTGCTGTCAGTGGTGCCCGGCCACGGACATTTGGGTGGATCGTCTACGTTCCAGAGCTGTTGTTCCGCTGCGCGATTACGCTCGCGTAGGTGCCCAGCCCTGTGGTATGCGACCAGGCTTCGGCTGTTGCAACACTGAGACCAAGCAGGCGGCTGACGATCGTCGGCGTAGCTGTGTGCACAAATCGAGCAGGGCCGCTGCTCGCGTCGGTAGGCCGTGGATGCCAATCCGATGCAGCTGAGTCACCATCTGGATGTAGCTGATGTGCCGGCCGGGCTGCGCGCCCGGGAAACAGCCACACAGACCGCTCCCGCCGAGCGATCGATGCTTTACCGGAATGCTCCTCCGTCAGTCGCACCATGAGCGCGTCCAGCGGCTCGGGTAGGTGCAATGGCAGCGGGCCGAGTCGCACGTAAACGCCGTCGTCGCCGCGTATGACCTGATCGACGGTCATCTCCGCGAGCGCCGCCATCGGCTGTGCGTACAGCAGCACGAGCAGGCCAGCTACGCGATACGGCAGCGCTAACTCGTTGCTGTACAGGAGGTTCCGTGCCATGTCCCATCGCTGGTCCGCATCGATCGGAGCCGTATGTTGCCTCGACTTGCGGACCGGGACAACCACATCGCCGACGTGCCCGCGCCGCGCCGCCCACTGAAGGAACGCACGCAGGTAGTAGCGCGTGCTGGGGCCGGTCGTCAGCCACTCATCGACATGAGCTTGGTCGACGTCGTGCAGTGCTCGTCCTCGTTCTCGCAGCCACCCGAGGAATTCCGTCACGGTGCTGATGCGATTGCGCAGACCGTTGATTTGCGATGCCGGCGCAGGGCGCGAATCCAGGCTGTGCCACAGTCGAGCAGGCAGTGCCAGGTGATGAAGGATCGCAGTACCAGCTGGTCGTCCTTCGAGCTGATGGTGTCGAGCTTGGCTGTGATCCAGCGCTGTAGCGCTGCGACGCATTCGTGTCGGGGCGGGAGCACTCCGGCGTAGACCAGCACCGACCGAAGGTGTTCGATTTGCTTGCTGGATCGGGCATCGAGTGCATCGTGGCTGATCGCGCATTCGCCGGTCGCCAGGCCCCGCAGTAGCTCGGCGGTTGTCGGGTTTCCGGGTCGGCGGCCACGTTTACCCAGCCATTCGAGGAGTTGCCGCGGTTCCCCGGCCATGAGCGTGGTGAGCAGCGGCTGGAGTTCGGCAGGGATGTTCCCGTCCGGCCCGGTGAGCAGCTCCGTGAGGACCGTATCGGCGGCGCAGTGTTTGCAAAGCCCGCGGTGGTGCAGTCGGCCTGTCACACCACACGATGTGCAGGTGGCGAACCATCGAGGGTCCTTGCGGTGGCAGGTCGAGCAGACCGGCCCGCCGTCTGGTGTTCGAACGTGGACGCGCAGATTCTTGCCGCATGTCACGCAGGGTTCGATGGGGCGGGCACATGCTTCACAGCGCGGCGCGCCAGCCGCCACACCGAAGCACGGTTTCACCAGTCCGCAGACTCCGCATTCGGCGAGCGGAGCGGTCGTGCAGGTGTCACACACCGGTTCGCCGATGTCGTTGTGAGAAGCGACCTTTCGGCGACGACGGCAGATCGCGCATGCTTCATGGTTTATCGGCTCGTTCTGATGGCAGCTCCGGCACAACGCCTCACCGTTGGGCGTGCGGCCCTACACTTTGGCGTCGTGTTCGCATCGACAACAGCGCTGATAGTGTCGCCGGTCGTAACAGCGCTGGCACACACGTAGTCCGTCCAGGGCGTGACGTAAGGGCAGCAGCCGGTCGCATAGCGGACACGGCGGGACAACCACCTGCCGTGACCCGGCTGCGGCAAGGGCTTCGAGCGCGGCGACAAGGCGCGGCCGCCGAAATCCCTCGCGTTGAACCCGGCGCTCTAGGTCCAGGTTCGAGCGCGGACCGGTCCGGAGGGTGGTCACGGCGCTGATCGGTGAATCCCGTTCGACTGGGATCGCGGATCGTCCGATCAGGGTCTTGAACGTCATGGGCCATCGCGCGCAAGAGTCCGCCGAGCGCGCGAACAGGCTCACCTTCCTGCACGAGCATGGGCGCGCATCGCCGCCGCGGGCACCCGTCCCCATGAGAGCTATCAGGCCGGATTTCGCTCGATCGTGTGTGTTCTGCATCTACTCCCAACGCCGCGCAGGCACCGACTCTCAAAGGCAGCAGACCTGCTCAGCGGCACTTACGTATTCGTCAGGACGAAGGACAAGCACGTATCCATTTCGTTCAGGATGCTGTTGGCCTCAAGCCGATTCGGCATCGCTCCCGCTCGATGCATATATCGATTCCGCTTGTCGACGATGGCCTTTTGAAAGTCGCTCCGTTGCCTCGGGGTAAAGACTCTGTGGTTCTGCAGCTCAATCAGGTACGCACCCAAACCGAACTTGCTGGTAGGAGTCCATCCCTTGTGCGCAAGCACTTCACTGAGCGAGGTGTCCAGTGCGCGTGTGGTGTGGAGGACTTTCAGCAGCCAGCTGTCTGTCTTGTCGGATCGTTCGGCAGCAGCTATCCGATTGAGTTCATGGACGATGTCGGTCAGGACGGGAGAGTTCCTCAGCGCTGGGTGTGCGCTGGCAAGGAGACGCATGGTATCAAGTCGAGTCTTTTTCGACATTACTAAGTACCCCCGATGATCGTATGGAATCCCGCGAACGCGGCTGCACGGTAAGGCTTGAGAATGTCGGAGGCTTTGCCCTCGAACAGAGGTCCTGTCCGTGCACGATGTATCGGCAAATATGCGTTATAAGAGTGCAGCGCCGCGACAGCCGCAGACAATGAGTCCAGGGTTGAAGGGTAGTCGAAGTCGACTGCGACAGAAATCCACTGCCCTATCTGGCGGATCACCGCAGTCCGATCAGACGGGATAGAACGGGGGGACGCGTAGAGTACCCCCCTGTTGACATCCATAGTGGCCGGCAGACGAGGCCATCGGCCGACCCCTCGCCCACCCAACCCGGAGATCGGCACGCCCCTGGAAAATCTCTCTAAACTGTCGGCTTGCGCGGGCGATTCCGACGGTTGATCGTCGTCTCGCATAGCCCATGCGTCACCGAACCGGCGCATGTGGAACGGCCTCAACTCGGCGACGACGCCACCCGGGGAGAATCCCGAAGGCTCTAGGCTCCTGCGGTGGGACCTTACGCGCGGCACGCCGTACCGGACCGCGTCGAACAGCTCGACATCGTCGTCTCGGAGTTCCAGAGTGCGCGACTCGCACACCAAAACGAACTCGGTACCTTCCGGCAGCGCAAGCCGTGATAGCAGTGTCCGTGTACGGCTGGCCACTGAACTGGGCCTCGGATCACGCGTCGCGAAGACGAAATAGGCCACCAATCCGTCGTCATCGCGAGCCAGAACATCAGGGCCGCGAACAAGAAGAGGGTGGTCCGGATAGACGACGACGTTGTCCTGATCCGGCATAGACCTAGCCAGGGCTTGCACGAGATCACGACGATGCATGCAGTACAGGATATTTGGCCCGATCGCCAAGCCCCGAAAGACTACCGACAAGACATGGGTAGCGAAGATCCCGTGGTGCTCCCTGCACCACGGTGCACACCGGTTGATGGCTACTGATTCGAACCTGTTCAGCCGAATAGGACCCAGTCTGACGAGAGTGCCGACCCATCCGGCAATGCCGCATAGCGCAGGATGAACCGCATGCGACCCATCCCTGCGAGGCTGAGCGGGTGGCCGCAGGTGGCTGTGGCTGTAGTGCGCCCCCTCTGCCCCGAAACACCTGCGTTGGACTGAACATCTCAGGTTCGACTTGCAAAATGCAGAGAAGCACATCGGATTTCAAGCGCGGACCGATCCGTCGGGTGATCACCATGCTCGTCGCCGAATCACGTGCGGCGGGGATCACCGACCGCCCAATCCGGGTCCTCAACATCATGGGCCACCGTGCCCAGGAAACCCGCAAGCGACGACAGCTCCCGAATGCCAGCGTGAGGTTGGACCATTTCCAGACTTCCTGCATGTCCGCCTCCCGCGACTCGCCGAGAGCGTCGCTCTCTAATGAGAGCAGTGTGCACGGCGGGTTGAGCTTCGTCAAATTGCCGACCGACACGGCCGAGGGCGTCGAGCCGGAGAATGGTGCAGTGATACGCACGCGTTCGACCACCGTCAACTCGAGCGCGTTGGCCGCAGGGCCACTTCCTTGCCGCCCCGACGTCGAGTCCGTCGTCGGGGGGCGCTGACGCGTCATCAGGCACCACACCCATGCCAGACCTGTTGTTGTGGGGCCCACACATCCCACAGCTACCGCCGTCTGAATTCCTGATCTCCCTGCTGGACAGACTGTTTCAATCCAAAGGCAGCCCTAGCTCGACGGGCACGAGCCGCGAAGCGGCCGCGGACTCGGGGGATGGAGGATCCGATGGCGAGCTCGGTGTCGGCATATAGGGTCCAGTGACGGGAAAGGTTCTGCCGTGCCCTTCTCAGCGGTGGCGCCGGCGAGGCAACAATGCGAACGCGCTCTCCGCAATCGAGGTCAGGCGGGCGGGACTTTGACCGAAGGCGCCTACGACATCGATCCCACGGATGATGGTCAGCAGCAGGTAGGCAAGGTCGTCGGGATCCGCGTCGGGGTCGAGGTCGCCGCTGCGCTGCGCCGCTCGCACACAGTCGGCCACCGCCGTCACGAGCGCGGAGAAGCAGGCGTTGGCCATGCGTTCCAGCTCAGGGTCGGAGGCGCCGAGCTCCAGGGCCATTTTGGCGGCGAAGCAGGCCGCCGCCGCCCGGTCAGGGGCGGGGGGTACGTCGTCGGCGAGTGGCACCCCCTCGACGGCGCGGAGCAAAAACCCGCGCAGTCGTTCCAGGGCGCCCTCGTCCGGTCCGGCGAGCGCCTGCGGCGCAAACTGCCCCAGCCGCGCGGAGTACCCGGCCATCGCCTGCAGCAGCACGCCCTGCTTGCCGCCGAACGCGGCATAGAGGCTGCCGCGGCCCAGGCCGGTGGCGGCGCTGATGTCGTCGACGCTCGTGCCGTTGTAGCCCGCCGTGCGGAACTGCCGCTCGGCGGCATGGAGGACGTGTTCGCGGTCGAAGCTTCGCGGTCTAGCCATACCTACAGGGTAGGGCCGATCCGCCATTCTTGACAAATCAGTACAGAACTATCTAGATTTTTGACAGTTCAGTACACAACCATCCTGAGCTTGTCGGACCGGCTTGGTCCGGGCTTGCAGGACCGGCGCGGACCGTGTCGACCTGGGCACAGGCGACCCCGCACAGCGCACGACAAAGTCCTGCCCACAACCGAAGGAACCAACATGCAGACACCTCCCCCAGTGGCCCTCGTGACGGGCGCCTCCTCCGGGATCGGACGGGCCGCAGCGCTCGCCCTCGCGAACGCCGGCTTCGCGGTGGTCGGCACGAGCCGCAACGCGGCGAACGCCGAGCCGCTCGCCGGGGTGACGTTCCTCGATCTCGACGTGGCCAGCGACGAGTCGGTCCGTTCCCTGGTCAACGAAGTGATCGAGAGGTTCGGTCGGATCGACGTCCTGGTCAACAACGCAGGCGTGGGCGCGGTCGGCGCTGGCGAGGAGAGCTCGATCCACCAGACCAAGGAGGTCTTCGACATCAACGTCTTCGGCGTGATTCGGATGACAAACGCAGTGCTGCCCCACATGCGCGCCCAGGGCAGTGGCCGCGTGGTCAACGTCTCCTCGGTCCTCGGCCTGATCCCAGCCCCATTCATGGCCATCTACGCCGCCAGCAAGCATGTGATCGAGGGCTACTCCGAGTCCGTCGACCACGAGCTTCGCGAGCACGGCGTCCGGATGCTGCTGATCGAGCCGGCCTACACAAGCACGAGTTTCGAGGCGAGCAGCCTGGCACCCGACTCGCCCCTGCCGTATTACGCCGCACAGCGCGAGGTGTCCCGAGACGTGCTGGCCACGGCCTTGCGCAACGCCGACGACCCGGACGTTGTCGCGAAGGTGATCGTCGCGGCCGCCACCGATTCCAAGCCCAAGCTCCGGTACACCGCCGGCTCGATGGCCGGACGCGTCAGCGTCCTGCGCCGGATCGTGCCGTCGCGTGCCTTCGACAAACAAATCCGCAAGCTCAACCGCCTAGCAGGCTGACCTCGTAGTCAGAACACGCCCAGAAAGCTTCCGGCGGGTTGCCTGTCAACTCGCCGGGTTTGACCGAACCACGACTGATAAGGAAAGGCAGGAGACCATGGCTGTGACGACTCCTCCGTACGCGAGCGACGCACTGGCCGAGGGAACCGTCGACGCGGTGGTGATCGGCGGGGGCGCCGCGGGGCTGAACGGTGCACTGATCCTCGCCCGCTCACGCCGCTCGGTCGTCGTGATCGACAGCGGCTTCCCGCGCAACGCGCCCGCGGAGGCTATGCACGGTTTCATCGTCTTGGACGGCACCCCGCCGGCCGAGATCCTTCGGCGGGGCCGCGAGCAGGTACGCCACTACGGCGGACGCATCGTCCACGGCGAGGTGGTCTCGGCCGAGTCTGCCGCCCCGTCGGCGGATGGGGACCTGCGGTTCACCGTCACCCTGGCCGACGGCCGCAGCATCACCGCTCGCCGAATCCTGGTGGCCACCGGCCTCACGGATGTGCTGCCGGAGGTGCCCGGGCTCGCCGAGCACTGGGGGCACAGTGTCGTGAACTGCCCGTACTGCCACGGCTGGGAGGTGCGCGATGAGCCCATCGGCGTCCTCGCCACCGGCCCGGCCTCGATCGGCCACGCGCTTCTGTTCCGTCAGCTGACCGAGGACCTGACCTACTTCACTCACGGCACTGACCTGGACGAGGACAGCCGCGCCCGCTTCGCCGCCCGCGGCATCCGCATCATCGACACCCCGGTCACCGAGGTCGTCAACGACGAGGACGGTGCCCTGACCGGGGTGCGCTTGGCCGACGGCCGGGTCGTGGCCCGCCGCGTCCTCGCGGTCGCCGCGCAGATGCAGGCCCGCACCCAGGGCCTGGAAGGTCTGAACCTGCCGGTGCGGGACCTGCCGAACATGGGCCGCGGTTTCGCCTCCGGCGTAGCCGGCACCACCGAGGTGCCGGGTGTGTGGGTGGCAGGCAACGCCACCGATCTGGTCGCCCAGGTCGGGCCCTCCGCAGCAGCCGGCGCACTGGCCGGCGTCGACATCAACAAGCATCTGGTCACCGCGGACACCGACGCGGCCCTCCAGGGGATCGCCGAGGGTAGCCCAGAAGCGGCCACACGATGATCTTGAAGCCCTGAGATCGCAGCCCGTCACCGACTCGCCTCACCTTCATTGGTGAGAGAACCGATCTGTTTCCAGACGGATTTCAGTCATGCCCAGCAACAGCAAGCAAGGGGAAATATGAGTACCAGCATCGACCGCGGGGCGCCCGCCTCCGGAAAGAAAAAGCCGGGCCTTCGCGGCTCGCATGCCGTGCGCTGGTGGGCACTGGTCGTACTAGGCCTGGCGCAGCTCATGGTCATGCTCGATGCGACCGTAGTGAACATCGCGCTGCCCGAGGCGCAGCGAGACCTCGGCTTCGGCGACGGCAGCCGGCAGTGGGTCATCACGGGTTACGCCCTGGCGTTCGGCAGCCTGCTGCTGCTCGGCGGCCGACTCGGTGACCTGTTGGGCCGACGTACCCTCTTCGTGATCGGCTTGGCGGGTTTCGGGGCCGCGTCCGTTCTCGGCGGCTCGGCCTCCAGCTTCGAGATCCTCGTCGCGGCGCGCGTGGCCCAAGGTCTCTTCGCCGCGGTGCTCGCGCCAGCGGCACTCTCACTGCTCAGCGTGACCTTCACCGAACCCCCAGAAAGGGCGAAGGCCTTCGGTGTCTTCAGTGCGTTGGGTGGTGCGGGCGGCGCGATCGGGCTGCTGGTCGGCGGCATGCTCACCGAATGGGCGTCCTGGCGCTGGGTGATGTACGTGAACGTGGCCTTCGCGGTCCCCGCCCTGATCGGTGCATTGCTGCTGCTGGCCAAGCCCGTGATCGCCGAGAAGCCCAAACTCGACATTCCGGGCATCCTCGTGGTGAGCGCCGGACTGTTCGCCATCGTCTACGGGTTCGCGCACGTGGAGTCCACCAGTTGGACCAACCCTGTCACCCTCGGCTCCATGATCGTCGGCGCGGTGCTGCTCGTGGTGTTCGTGTTGCTGGAGACCAAGGTCGCGCATCCGCTGCTGCCGCTGCGCGTCGTGCTGGACCGCACCCGCGGTGGTTCGTTCGTGGCAGTGTTCGTCATCGGCATGGGGATGTTCTCGATCTTCCTGTTCCTGACCTACTACTTTGCGGCCACCCTCGGCTACTCGCCGATCAAGACCGGTCTGGCGTACCTGCCGCTGGTCACGGGCGTCGTCGCTACGTCGACCACGATGCCTTCGCTGGTGCTGCCCAGGGTCGGCCCGAAGGTCGTCGTCAGCGTCAGCTTCCTGGTCGCCGCAGCCGGTATGGCCTTGCTGACCCGGCTCGAGTTGGACAGCACCTACGCCACCCACATCATGCCCGGCATGATCCTGTTGGGTCTCGGCATCGGCGGGGCGATGACCACCGCGTTCCAGGGGGCGACCTCAGGCTTGCACCACGATGACGCGGGCGTCGCCTCGGCGCTGATCAACACCGGTCAGCAAATCGGCGGCTCCATCAGTACGGCGCTACTGACCACCGTTGCCACGACGGCGACGACCGACTACCTGACTTCGCACAAGCCCAGCGCGCTGGCCGCGGCGCAGGCCGGGGTCGAGGGCTACACGGCCACCCTGGCGTGGGGCTCCGGGTTCTTCGTGGTCGGTGCGGTGATCGCGGCGTTCCTGATTCCGAATCGGGCTCTGGAGCCGTCCGAGGGCGAGCCCGTGATGGCCCACTGAGCCTGGATCCACCCTAGAGATGCCCTGCTACCTGCGATGACTGTTGTTCTCATGACACGAATCAGCGCAGGAAAGCAGGGCATCTCTACGGTGGTGGCCGGCCCCTACCGAACGGACCCCTCCTGCCCGCCTTTGCCGTGTGCGACAGCCCGGCCCCCCTGGAAACCGATCACACGGTGAGCGTGACGTTCGACGTGGTGACGCAGCACGACACCGTTCACCGACCCCTTCACCTCCTCGGCGCAGCCCCGGAGTGCGCAAGACGCGATGCGCATGATCAACAAGAGCTGGCTGGACTGGGCACAACGGTGGCGGCGCCTGTCCACGCACGAACCCGGCACCGTGCGCGGGGTGTTCTCGGTGATCCTGATCGCCGGCCGGTGGGCTTGCCGACAAGCACCCCGAAGCGCTCGAACCACAATTGTGGACCCGCAACATCGCCGCCGAGTACGTCGCCGACACCCTGCACGCTGTCCACGGGCAGTGGGCCGGACACAACCGCAACGTCAGCAAGTTCGGCCAACCGTTGACCGCGGTCGGCAAGGTGCAACGCATCGACAGCCTGCGAACATTCTTCCTCGACCTGATCGAATGGGAATGGATCACACCGAAATTCGACCCCCGCAAAGTCCTGTCCGGACCCGTGTCGGTGCGATCCCAGATCGGACCCAACCCTCGCGTCATCGACGAAGTCGCGTGGGCCAAACTCATGGCCGCAGGACTCACCCCCAACACCGAGGACCTCAAGGAATACGGCACCGACCGAGCAAAAGCCACCGGCAAGCGGCGCACCTACTACCCCATCGAAATGGTCCGCGCGCTCGTCGGGATCTGGCTGTTCGGCGGATGCCGCATCGATGAGATCCGACGACTCGAACTCGACTGCGTCGAACGCGACGAAGGCCGCGACAACGACACCGGCGAAACCTTCCCGATCTGCCTGCTGCGAGTGCCGCAGAACAAGACCTCACGACCGTTCACCAAACCCGTCGACCCGATCGTCGGTCAACTCGTCGACGCCTGGCGACACGTCCGGCCCCCGCAACCCGACCTACAGGACCGCAAGACCGGCGAACGCCGCCAGTTCCTGTTCTGCGTCCGCGGCCAGCTGATCGGCAGCACCTACCTCAACAACACGATCATCCCGGCGTTGTGCGCGAAAGCCGGCATCCCCGAAACCGATTCGCGAGGCGCGTTGACCAGCCACCGTGCACGGTCGACGATCGCGACCCAACTGCTCAACGCCCGTGAGCCCCTGTCGATCGCCGACCTCCAAGAGTGGTTGGGGCACAAGCACATCGCCAGCACCCGGCACTACGCGGCGATCCTACGACGTCGACTCACCGCCGCCTACCACAAGGCCGACTACTTCGCGCGCAACGTGCGAACCATCCAGGTGCTCATCGACCGCGAGACCATCCTGTCCGGAGCGGCCACCGGCGGGCAACAGCCGTGGAAGTACTACGACCTCGGTAACGGCTACTGCACCTACGACTTCTTCGCCAAATGCCCTCATCGGCTCGCCTGCGCACGCTGCCCGTTCTACCTACCCAAGCAGTCCAGCGCGGGCCAGCTGCTCGCCGTCAAGGACGGCGTGGACCAGATGCTCGAGCAACTCGTCCTCACCGACGATGAGCGCGACGCACTGGAGGGCGACCGCGAGGTGCTGCTCCAACTGGCGAAGAAGCTGTCCGCCGTGCCCACCCCGGCAGGTCCCACACCCGACGAGATCGGCACCGACCGCGCCTTCATCTCCCTGACCGCGGTCCGCTCCAGCCTGAAAGAAGACTCTACGCAGTAGCATTCGACCGTGATCGTTGCCGAAATTTCACGATGACTTGTCCACCTGACAGCAGTGGGTTCACTGTCTGTCCGCGGCCAGTGGCAACTCCCCACGGACGGCCACTTGGCAGGGAGGCAACCGGCTGCCGTGGCAATCCAACCGCAACACGATGGGCGTTCAACGAACGGCGGGTATGCGGCATTGGCGGATGGGATCCGCTGTACGGTGGACCCGGGAATCTGGGCTCGCTGTGTAGTTCACACGTGTCGCGCGGCTATTTGCGCACTACGTACCGCAGG
>NZ_JBITMA010000017.1:0-145132 GCF_044465765.1 Nocardia sp. NPDC049526
CGACATCAACGAATCCAACTCGGCCACAACACGATCCAACACCACACAACAGAACTACCAGCACCGACCGCCAAAACGCCGTTGCAGTATTAGGACCTCACTTCTAGTTCCCAACGAGAATGCAAGTGTCATCACCATCTTGCCGCTTCTCATGTTTCCACGCGTGTTGGACGCGATCATGCTGCGTACAGCAGCGACTGATCCCAATCGGTACGGCCCCATCGGTCAGCGACAGGGGGCCAGAGCGAAAGCGTTAACGGAATGGATTGGCAGGATTCCGGGCGTCAAGGCTGTCGAACGAGTCAAACTAAAGAGTCCGTCAGGTAGAGTGCTTGGAGACTTGGATGTTGTTGCGATCGATCCTGATCTCCGAAGAGGCATCATATTCGAGGTCAAATGGCCAATTGACGCAGTAACCCTAAACGAAGCATTGAAGACCGAGGAGTGGATCGCAGCGGCCGCGAGCCAGTTAGCGGGTTGTCGGCGGTTGCTGAACACTCCGGACTCGGACGTGCAGTTCACCTTTCCGTCGGGATGGCCGGAGTTACGAGATGTGGAGTGGGAATGGTGTGTCTGTACGCCGCAGCAACTGTCGCCCCGACCCCTATCTGAGCCGGACATGACGGCAACTTCTTTTCGCTACTTGACGAGCCTTGCTGCTCCGTCAAGCCTGGACGATATAGTCAAAATTCTGCGGAAACCCGACTATCCCAAGTTGGGGAAACATTATGCAGTCGAACGAATCAGAATCGAGTTGGATCGACACGTCATAAATATGGATGCTATCGGTGTCCTCGACATTGATTGGTTACCTTCCTGCCACTGAACAGAATGATTGGCCGAGCAAGGAGAGTTGACCTGTTTCGAGCGTCGACCCGGGCCCATGGATGCAAGACGGGGTACCTAGTTCAGTCCGGACACGACTGGCGCCGGTAGACCCGCCAACCGGAGGTTCGGTGGACGTTCTGAGGTTAGACGACCTGATCAGTTTTGCGCGGCCTATCTTGGACCCATGGCGCAAGACCTCGTTAGCTGGGCGACGGACCTCGCACATGAGCACCTGCAAATGCTGCCGCGCCGATTGCGACACGTCGAAGGTGTAGCTCGGCGTGCTGCGCTAGCGGCGGGTATCGTGGATGATCCGGCGTTGCTGGTTGCCGCAGGTTGGCTGCATGACGTGGGATATGCGCCGGACCTGATCCGCACCGGGTTCCACCCAGTCGACGGTGCGACGTTCCTTCAGCAGATAGGCGCATCCGACCGGCTGTGTGGCCTCGTTGCAAATCATTCGTGTGCCTGCGTGGAGGCGCGAACACGCGGTGTTGTCCTCGATTGGCCGGACGAGCGAACGGCGCTGCGTGATGCTCTCTGGTGGGCCGACATGACCACTACACCGGATGGAACGGATGTCGGCCTGACTGAGCGTCTAGCAGATGTGTATCTCCGATACGGAGAGACCGATGTGGTCTCACGATCACTGCGCGAGGCGGAACCGGCTTTACGTGCGGCAGTTGACCTGACCGAAAGCCGGTTGCGACTTCAGGTGAAATAGGGCTTATCGGCCGGATACAGGCCCCGATGGATTCTCTCCCTGATCGACGGGTGGATATCGAGTTCCGAGATTTCCTCCGGAGGTACCCATCGGACGGCCTTGGATTCCGAGCTTGTCGAGAGTGTCCCGCCGATCGGTTCTGCCCCGAAGCAGATGGAGAATTCTTGTCGAACCTCGCCGTCGTCGTAGGCGATGACGTGACGTGGGTCTGAGAAGATGCCGACTATCCCGATCGGCCGGACTTGAATGCCGGTCTCCTCAGCCACTTCTCGCGCTACGGCATCGGCAACGGTCTCCCCGACTTCCATCCCTCCTCCGGGTATCGAGTACTTGTCGTTGTCGGTGCGGTGGATCATGAGAATTCGTCCATCAGCGTCTCGAACGAGTGCGCTCACCGCAACCTTGAGACTGTTCGCCATCGGGGCATTTGGATCGTTGAGGTAGTCGTTCCTCATGCCGCGCCCGCTTGTAGTCCTGATGGCTTCGACCCTGCCCAAACCTGTTCAAAGCTGGTCACATACGTTTCGAACAGATCGCCGCCCGCCAGTCGGCGAAGGTGCATCGCTGGGGCGTAAGCCCCCGGTTGTCCGTAGACGTGCATGTTGACGATCATCTCGTCATCGAACCGAAATACGGAGTTGTACAGCGTCGTCTCGTGGTACTGGAGATCCACGCCATCGATCGATGCCAGCGGCTCGACTAGAGACAGAGCATTTCGGATGCGCGCCGAAACGGTGCCGTCAGCAAGGCGTTCTTCGCTGCTTCGCTTTTTTGCCTCCTCGGCGGCAGGATCGCCAAACAGGAGTCGAATAGATGTACCGTTAGCGGCCTTCTGCTTGATCGTTCGCGCAAACGACGGGTCCTCGGCAAGGAAAAGTCCTGCGAGAACGAGGATTTCGATTCGATCGTTTGCGCTGCTGAGGAGCCTGCGCCAGAGGTCAGCAGGGACCGAATTCCGGTGGGGATAGACCTTGACGACCTCGGACTCAGCGATCGCTGTACGGCGATCTGGGGCCACTGCGTCCGGCCACAGGTAGTTCTCGGTCTCCTTGACCAAGGAAGCGACAGTGTGTCGGTGCCGTGGGTACGGAACACGGCCTTTGGTAATCCACCGCTCGACGGTTTTCTGATCGACGCCGGTTGCGACGGCCACATGGTCGATATCCACGCCGTTTCGAAGCAGTGCTTCGCGAAGTCGCTCATTCGCCATTACATCTCCCGGGACGAGTAGGGACGAGTTAAGCGTAGCTGAGACGTCCCTAGATGTCTATGTATGCGGTCTTTGCGTCAGGCCATTTCCTGGAAAGTACTGGTCAGCAAGGGATTTCAATCCACCAAATGACGTATGACAGAAGGAGATTGAGCGATGGCTTTGAAGGATGTGTGGTTCGCCCCGGCGTTCCGTGAGGCGTTCCCGAAGGGTTTGTTCCTGCTCGGTGATATCGAGCCGGTGACCGAGTTCAACCGGGATCGGAACGCGCCGAAGATCCAGAAGCAGGAGCTCGACGCGGACGGTAACGGCACTGGTCGCCGGCTGTGGAAGGGCACAGTGACCGACCCGGATGCGGCGAATGCGAAGAACGCCAGCTACGACGTGATCTTCGCGTCTCCGGTCCAGCCGGTTCCGGCGGTGGCCGAGATCGTGCCGGGCATGACTCCGATCGAGCTGGAGGGCTTGGAGATCAAGCCGAAGATCCAGGGGTCGGGGGAGTTCAAGTCGATTGGTTGGTCGATTCGCGCGACCGGTATCAAGGGCGACACCTCGGGTTCGAAGCAGGCTCCGGCTGATCCGGGCGCTTCGCGTCAGTCCAAGGCGGCGTGATGAAAGCGGCGGATCAGTCGGTGGGGATGCGTGTGGTGCGCTGGTCCGCCGTCATCATCATCGCCGGTGTCGGGGCCGCAGCTTTCCGGCTCAGCTTCGCCACCCTGCGGGACCTGGCGGTCCTGGCGCATATCCCCGCCAAGGATGCGTGGCTGTTCCCGGTGATCGTGGACGGCACCATCATCCTGGCCACGCTCGGCGCGGTGGTTCTCGCGAAAAGCCCTGAGCGGCGCTGGTTCACGTGGGTGCTGATGGTCGGGGCTGCGGTCTCGGTGGTCGGCAACTCCCTGCACGCGGTCGCTGCTGGTCGTGAACTTCCGTGGTGGGCATCAGCACTGGTAGCTGCTGTCGCACCTATCTCGCTGCTGGTGGACACCCACGGCTTGGTCGTGTTGTTCCGTGCGGCACAACGACAGTCGGTCCCGGAAGCGGAGCCTGTTCAGGCCGTCGAGCCTGAACAGGAGATACGGGCCGATGCGGCTCCGACTCCTGCACTTGAACCTGCCCAGGTGCCGGTTCCGAAGAAGCGTCGGCCTCGGCGTGATCCGGCGACGGTCGCTCGTGCGGTCGCTCTGCGGGCTGAAGGGAAGTCCTTCACCGAAATCGGTAAGGCGCTGGGTGTTTCGCCCCGCACGGCGGCGAACTACGCGTCTACTCCCGCACCTGCGGCTGCCACGGTCGAGGCTCGTCCGCTGACTTCGGTGGCTCCGGTGCAGCCCATTCGTTCCTCGCGACCGGCACAGACCATGCTGCCGATCGCTGTCCCTGTTGGGGGTATCTGATGTCCAAAAAGCACTACCCGCGTCACACAACCGGTCACGACGATGACGTGCTGGTGATGATGGCTGTCCATCATGTGTCCTTCTCGGTCCGGTACTGGGACGGCAAGATTCATGTCGATTTCGGTTCGTCGTGCGGGGTGCATCTGACTCCGCAGCAGGCGCAAGCCTTCCGGGATCTGCTCGACGCCGGTATCGCCGATTCCCGCGACGCCGCAGAAGCCGCTGACGTTCGCGTCGATCTGGTGAAGGCGGCGGCGTGATGTCTATTTCCGATCTGGTCAACGGTCTGGTCGCTGGTGGGTTGCGTGAGGTGAAATACGTTCCGGCACCACGGTTTCGCCCGGTTGAGTCCACTGCTGGTGTGTCGTTCCTGGTGGGCGGTGTCGAGGTGCGCCTCAGCGTGGTCGATGCTCGCGCCCTGTCGGAGGTCCTGCCGAACGTGCTGGCCGAGCATTCGGTTGCGTTGGCCTTCGCTCCACTGCTGGGGGTGGCGTGATGTCGGTGACGTCCCTGGTCGTCTGCGGTGGCGTTGTGGCCGCCTCGGGTGCCTTGATGTGGATGCGTTCGCAGGGTGCGGGTCCTCGCCCGGTCACGGCCGCCGATATCGCTGCCGGTGCCCCGGATGAATTGCGCACCGCGGTAAGTATTTTGGCTGATCCGGTGCAAACCAATCTGATGTTCGCGGCTCTGGGGTTGGGGTCTATCGAGGGCGGGTTCCCGTATGTCGAGGGCTACGACTACGACACCCACGGCCTGGTGGTGGACGTGCTGATGCTCGGTGGTCAATCGCTGTCGGATTGGAACAAAGATGAGGTCCTCGATCAGTTCGCCACCTATCTGCGTGTTCCCCGGGTGACAGCGCTGTCACCTGAGCCCAGCTGGGTCCGTCTCCAGGTGCGGGTGTTCGACACCCTCGCCGCGCCGACAACGGTGTCGGAGGTGGTTCACAACGGTGTGGACCTGGAGGCGGTCCCGGTCGGGGTCACCGAGAACTTCGACACCTGGCGACTGCGGGTCCTCTACAGCCACATCCTGCTCGCCGGCGCCACCGGGTCGGGCAAGGGCTCGGTGCTGTGGTCGATCCTCGCCGGTATCGGACCCTCGATCCGCGACGGCCTGGTGGACGTGCGCCTGGCTGATCCCAAGGGCGGCGCCGAATTCGGGCGCGGGGAAGACCGGCTGTTCACCCGCTTCGCCACCGACACCGCCACCATCCTCACGATGCTGCGCGAAGCGGTCGACGAGATGCGCGAACGCCTGACCCGGATGCGGACCGCCGGTATCCGCAAACTCGTGCCCAGCGTTGACGAACCGTTGATTCTGATCATCATCGATGAGGCCACGTCGCTGTCGTCGTATGCCGAGCGTGAGGAGCAGCAGGAATTCCGGCGTCTGACCGGCCTGCTGTTATCACAGGGGCGTGCTGCTGCGGTCAGTGTTGTTGCCGCATTGCAGGATCCGTCCAAGGAGACGATGCCGAATCGGCAACTGTTCCCGGTCCGGATCGGGTTACGCCTGGACGAACCGACCCAAACCGCAATGGTGCACGGCCAAGGCGCCAAGGACCGCGGTGCACGCTGCGACCGAATCAGCGAACACACCCCCGGTGTCGGCTACGTCGGTGAGGACGGCTCTACCGGTTTCGTGCGAGTGCGCGCTTACTGGCTCAACGACGACGACATCGACGCCCTGGTCGCCGCCTATTCCCCTGATCTCGGCTTCGACCCTGCTCCCCAAGCCGACTATTCCGGATTCGATCCCGATGACCTCGGCGACGACGAGCAAGGCCCGGTGGCGGCATGAAACGCGGATTCGTTGACGAGGTGCATGTGGTCATCTACTGCGACGACTGCGGCGACATCTACTCCGAAAACGGCGGGGAAGGTCTCTGCTTCACCTCCATACATCAGGCCGTGAACTACCTCAACACTCGCTCCGCCGGCGTCGGCTGGCTCTACGACGGCGACAAGGTCATCTGTGACGGCTGCCTCGCTGCTGCCCGCTGCGAAGAACACGGCCACACCTTCCCCGACGCCTGGCAGACCACGAAACGGCTGCTCGGCATCTCCACCCGTTCCCGCACCTGCATCGTGTGCGGCGTCCCTGAAATCGAGGCTCTGCCATGACCATTCGCGGAATCAACGACATCGACCGTTTCGACCACGACGACATCGACGCTGTGGTTCACCTGCGCTCGGTACGTCGCTGCCACTTGGAACGGTCCGGCTTGGACTCGGTCACGGTCGCGGTGCACCTGCTCGCCGAAACCGGAGACCTTCCCGGCTGGGATGACGCCCTCGACATCGACTGCGACGACGAGTCCGATTGGGAGTGGGCGGCATGACCACGACGGACCGACCTCTGCTGTTGGATCTGTTCTGCAAGGCTGGCGGTGCGAGCATGGGTTACCACCGTGCTGGTTTCGAGGTCATGGGGGTCGATATCGAGGCGCAACCGCGCTACCCGTTCACCTTCTACCAGGGTGACGCGCTGGAATTTCTCGCCGCCTGCGGTGACGAGTTCGACGCGATCGCTGCTTCGCCGCCGTGTCACGACCACACCACCCTCGCCTCCCGGGCCGGCACCAACGGCTCCGGTTGGCTGTTGGACGCGACTCTCACCGCGTTGGCGGGTGGCTCGGTGCCCTGGGTGGTGGAGAACGTGATGGGTGCTGCGATGCGCGCCGATATCGTGCTGTGCGGGTCGATGTTCGGGCTTCGCACCTACCGGCATCGCAAGTTCGCGATCGATCCGCGAATTCCGTTGTTGCCGCCGGTTCCGTGGCATCCCGCGCATACGGTACGCACGAGCACGAAGAAGCGTCGCCGTGACTTCGACGCTGGCATGCACATCTCGATCACCGGTGATGTCAGTTCCTGGCTGGGACCGGCCTGCATGGGCATCGACTGGATGACTGGTGACGAACTTGCACAAGCGATTCCGCCCGCGTACACCCACCACCTCGGGCTGCACCTGATGAACCATCTGCGCCCTCACGAGGCGGTGCGAGCGGCATGAGCACTCGTAATCCCGTGCAGTGGGGCGTGCTGATCGGTGAAACCGTGCGCCCTCTTCCCAAGGCCCGCAACGTCACCGACGCCACCCTCTACGCCTCCAAAGTGACAACGCCTCGAGGTGCGAAAACCCCTGTCGTGTACCGGCATTCAGACGATGACATGTGGCGTCGCTGGATCGGTGAGGAACCGGTACCGACCCAACTCGCCTTCGACCTACCCGACACCCAACCCGTGAGGGGACTGCTGTGATGGCCGCGAAAACCCAAGAACAGCGCTCCGACCCGTCCGACGTGATCGCCGGCGCGCTGATGGAACTGGTGTGGCTGCTCATCAAGGTCATCGCGGTGACCGCCTGGTGGGCGGTACTGTTCCCGATGATCTCGCTGCCGTTGGGGTTGGCGGTCGCGGCCGGCATCTTTATCGGCTGGCCCGTGGGCGCCGTTGTTGTCGGGGTCTCCACCGCGGGGATGGCGCTGTGGTGGGCGAAGCATCCGCAGACCTTCCACCGGTGGATCACCGCGCGGGCACGTCGCCGGTTCCTGACCTGGTGGCGCTACAAGCGGACCTGGACTCGCCGGATGATCGCCTGCCATCTGAGCATCGACCGGGGTGAACACACCCTCGTTCCCCCGTTGCGCAGTGCCGATATCGGCGACAGCGTGGATCGGCTGCGGGTGCGGATGCTGGAAGGCCACTGCCCCGACGACTGGGAAAACCGGGTCGAACACCTGGCCCATGCGTTCGGCGCCGAAGAATGCCGCGCAACCATCTTCGGCGCGGGAACCGTGGAACTGGTGATGCGCCAATCAGATTCGCTCGCCGAAACCGTCACCTTGCCGCACATCGACGGCGGTCACTGGAGCAAGGACGCTGCCTGATGAACGACACCACCGATCAGCCCGCACCCCGCCAGACCGCCGCCGAGCGTCGCGGCATGCCGAACCTGTTCGAGATCGCTCAGGCTGCCGCTGAGCAGTACGACGTGTGCAAGCGGCCGATCCCGATGCGGGTGGAGGACCCCAAGACCGGGACCGTCACCTATGAGGCATCCCCGTGCAAGTCGACCGTCGAATCGGTGTGTCCGGCGTGCGCGAAGAAGGCCCGCTTCCTGCGGATGACGCAATGCCGCGAAGGCTGGCACATCGACACCGAACCGGTTGCCCCCAAGAGCGAACCCAGCGACTACCAGACCGAATTGCTCACCGCCAGAGCCGATCTCGTCACCCAGTATCAGGCCACCAAAGATGACGGTGACGAAGACCTGGCCGCCGCGATCCGCGAAATCGTGATGGACCTGGACCGGGAGTTGCGTGAGTCCGGACTGCGTGGCCGTCTGCCCGCGTTGGACCCGAAACCGGTGAAGCGGCGTGCCCGCTCGACTCGGCGTCGCCAGGATATTCCGGCGTTGCCGCGTAAGAAGGTGTCCCGCAACACGATCGGTGAAGCCTACGCGGGCAAGCATCGGCCCGGGATGCTGGTCACGCTCACCATGCCCTCCTATGGCGCCATCAATCGTGACGGCGCGAAAGACGCCGATGGCAAGACATGCTCGGATGGTTCTCCGCGGTGCCCCGATGACTACGGCTACATCACCGCTGCCCGTGACACCGTGCATTTCTCGGCGCTGTTCGACCGCTGGATTCAGAATCTGCGTCGCGCGGTCGGCTACGACGTGCAGTACTTCGCGGTGGTTGAACCACAGAAGCGTGGTGCCCCGCATCTGCATGTTCTGCTGCGCACCAACATTCCGCGTGAACTGATCCGGCTGGTAACTGCGGCGACCTATCACCAAGTGTGGTGGCCGCACTTCGACCAGCCCGCCTATACCGGCGATCAGATGCCGGTCTGGGATGCCAAGTCCATGACATTCGTGGATCCACGTACCCGCCGGCCACTGCTCGGCTGGGATGAGGCCCTCGATGTCCTCGACACCGTTGATGACCTCGAACCCGCACACACCGTGCGCTTCGGTGTCCAGGTCGACCCACGCCAGATCAAAGGCATCATCGCCGGTGACCAAGCCAACAAGGCCATCGGCTACGTCACCAAATACCTCACCAAATCCATCGACGAAGTCCTCGATACCGACTCCCGGCGCACCGCGGTGCACTACGACCGGTTGCATACCGAACTCCAACACACCCCGTGCTCACCGAGGTGCGCGGTGTGGCTGGAATACGGCATCGTCCCCAAAGGCGCCAGCGACAAAACCGTGCCCGGCCGCTGCAAGGGCAAAGCACACCGCCGTGCCACCCTCGGCCTGCCCGGCCGCCGCGTGCTGGTCTCCCGGCGTTGGTCGGGTAAGACCCTCCCGGATCACAAGGCCGACCGCGCGGAATTCGTTCGGCAACTGCTCGCCTCGGTCGGCATCCACAAACCCGACACCTCGCATTTGAAGGTCACCCCGGTCGAACCCGGCGACAAAGAACGACCTCTGCGCGAGCACCTGATCATGGGCGCCATCGCCAAACGAACCACATGGCGCGCGGAATACCTACGAGCACAGCTGGCTGCCGAACCACCTGGGCAACAAGAAACTTCGGCAACTCGGCAAGCCGCATAGGGAGGGATGGCAGTGAGCGAAAGATTCATGACGGTGCAGGCCGTGGCCGATGAGTTGATGGTGAGCCGATACACCGTGTATCAGCTCATCTGGTCCGGGGATGTGCAGTCGGTGAAGGTACGCGGATGCCGCCGAATTGTTCGGCAATCGTTCGATGCCTACGTCTCTGGTCTGATCGACGAGGTGGCATAACGGATGGTCGATGATCGCGGTAGCAAGAAATCTTCGCCGAGAGAGAAGAAGCGGAATCCGAACGGCTCCGGAACGATTGGGTCGCGCAAGGATGGTCGATATGAGCTCAAGCTGTTCGTGGACACACCCGATGGCAAGCGCAAACGCATCAGCGTCTACGGGGCCACATGGGAGGAAGCCGACGCCGAACGAACGCGCCTGAAAGAGTTGCAGCGCAAGGGAATTCCCGTCGATGTGACCACTCTGACCGTTCGGCAGTATATGGCGTACTGGTTGGAGGAGGTCGCGGAACCCAAGATCAGACGGACCACCTACGCGACCTATGAGGGAGATGTCCGGCTGCACATCGTTCCCGGCCTCGGCAAGCGCAAACTCAAGGCGTTGGACAGTCGCCATGTCCGGGAGTTCATCAACGGCCTGCGCACGAAATGCCAGTGCTGCGCGCAGGAGAAGGACACCAAACGCGCTAAGCCTCGGTGCTGCGCGAAGAGTCCGGTCGAATGCTGCGGCGCCGCTCTGTCGATCCATTCCGTTCGGCATGTGCTGCGGGTCCTGCGGGCGGCCCTTCAAGATGCTGTTGATGAGGAGTTGATCAGTCGGAATGTGGCGCGGACGGTGAAGGTTCGCGGCGCCGGCGACTACAAGGTTCGCGCGTTCAGCAAACCGGAGGCCATGCAGATGCTGAAAACAGCGGAGAAACATCGTCTCCACGCGTTGTGGGCGGTCGCGCTCGCGATGGGTCTACGCCGCGGTGAAGCGCTCGGCCTGCTGTGGAAAGACATCGACCTGGATGGCGGTCGGCTGGTGGTGAGGTACGGGCTGCATCGCGTCGACGGAGAACTGAAGCTCGAAGAGGTCAAAACGGACGGTTCGCGGGCCACGCTTCCGGTGCCTCGACCACTCCTCACCGTTCTGCGTGAGCATCGGAAACGCCAGCTCGAGGAGCGGTTCGCGGCCGGTAACCAGTGGCGGGAATCGGGCTTGGTGTTCACGACGAAGCTGGGGCGGCCGATCGAACCCCGGAACGTGAATCGCATGTTCCATCGGCTGTGTGAGAAGGCTGGTGTCCCGCAGGTGCGAGTGCAGGATCTGAGGCATTCGTGCGCAACGTTGTTGTTCACGATGGGCGTGGAAGCAGCGACGGTCCAAAAGATCTTGCGGCACAGCTCGATTACGGTGACGACAGACATCTACATGGAGGTGATCGAGGCCGTGAAGCGAGACGCGTTGGATTCGATGGACACGTTGTTCGGTGCGTCGGCTGACGGCTCTGCAAGCTGAACTGTCGTCAATCGTGTCGTCAAATGGTCGCCGCGAGGATGTGAAAACAATTAAGGCCAGATCCGGATTCCTGCCGGACCTGGCCTTTGTCTTGAGTGGAGCTAAGGGGACTCGAACCCCTGACCCCCACACTGCCAGTGTGGTGCGCTACCAGCTGCGCCATAGCCCCGAGTGGGTTGCCGTCGGGTTTCCCTGACTGCCTGAACGAAGTTACACCACTGGCGTGTCGGCAACCAAATCGCCTCGATTCGGGGGTGGCGGAGGGAGTTGTTCGACCGTAGAATCGAACACATGTTCGATGGCGACGATCTCTCATCCGTGGACTTCGGGGCCATGACCGACGAGGGGCTGATCGAGGCCCTGCGGGCGGCGCATGGGCGGGCGGCGGTGGCGCAGGCCACTGAGGTGTTCGCGGTGCGGGAGTTGTATCGACGGCATCGGGCCGAGAGTGCGGAGCCGGGGCCGGGTGGGGTGCGGGCCGGCGAGTTCGCCGCCAGTGAGGCCGCGGTGGCATTGCAGGTCGACGAGGGGACGGCGGGGGCGTTGATCGATATCGGTCTGGCACTGGAGGATTCGTTGCCGCGAACCCGGGCGGCTTTCGTGGCGGGACGGATCGATCTGGCCAAGGTGCGGGTGATCGTGGACAGCACCCGAGCGGTGGCCGGGGAGGTGCTGGACGCGCTGGAGCCGCGACTGCTCGAGGCGGCGGGACGAAACAATCCGGTGCGACTGCGGCAGGCGGCGCGGCGGTGGGCGGCGCGGCTGGATCCCGGCGGCACGCAGCGCCGGCGGGAACTGCGCCAGGACGAGCGCGACGTTCGGCTGCGAGCGGTGCAAGACAGTATGGCGGTATTCGACGGATTACTGCCCGCGCCGGGGGCGCAAACAGTGGCGATGCGACTGCGCGAGATGAGTACTCAGGTGTGCGCATCGGATCCGCGGAGTATGCCGCAGCGGCGGGCGGACGCTCTGGTGGCGCTCGCGGATGGTTCCGGACGGCTGAAATGCCAGTGCGGACGCGGTGAACGTTGTCCGAAGTTCGGTACACCGATCGAACAGCCGCGCAGACCATTGATCCAGATCGGGATTCCGGCGGACACGCTGCTCGGGATTCAGGAGGCACCGGCGTTTCTGGCGGGGTACGGGCCGATCGACGCGGCGCTGGCCCGGATTCTCGCTGAACACGCGCGCTTCCAGGTCATACCGGAACGCTCGAACGCCGA
Organism: Nocardia sp. NPDC049526; assembly: GCF_044465765.1. Lineage (NCBI taxonomy): Bacteria > Bacillati > Actinomycetota > Actinomycetes > Mycobacteriales > Nocardiaceae > Nocardia > Nocardia sp. NPDC049526. Next base: position 12,433 of record NZ_JBITMA010000017.1, read on the forward strand.
CGACGAGGCGGCCGTTGTCGATGAGGCGATGCACTGGCGGCCGACGCCGCGACTGGAGCGCGAGGTGCGGGCGGTGGACGGCATGTGCCGCTTTCCCGGATGCGTCATGCCCGCCGCCGAATCCGAATTGGACCACAATCACCCCGTCGACCACCAACGCCCCGACCGCGACGGACGCACCATTCGCACCTATCTGGCCACACTCTGCACGAGGCACCATCGCCTGAAAACGTTGGCGGACAACAAAAGACTCCCCTGGCGCATCTGGCGCGCAGATCCGGATCGCCTCCAATGGACCGTGCCGACCGGCGATATCCACACCACGATCCGCGAAGGCGCGCGATACCTATTTCCGCGCACCGACACCGACGCCCCCGTTGCCCCCTACACCGGCCACCACAGATCCGAACCGCCCGAAACTGCAATCCCCATCCATCCCGCCGACCGACCAACCGCCGAAGACATCGCCTACCCGCTCGACGGCTACATAGTCGTCCACGGCCAACTCCGGCGAATCCGCCCCGAAGACGAGATCCCAGACGACCACCCCCAGCCAGCCCGGTTCCCCGCCCCCTGACCGGACGATTCCGCTCCGAGCGGGCGCCAGGGCTGCCGATACCGATCCATCCCAACCGGGTCGCAAGGCCGTCCGGATGCCGCTCCACCCCGAGCAGCGCATGGGCCGCCCAGATGCCCGATCCACTCGAGCGACTCGCCGGGTACCTGAGCCACCGAGTGCCGCTAGTGGGGCTGACCGGACCATTCCGCTCCGAGTGGGGCACCGAGGCCGGCGAGTGCCGATCCATTTCGAGCGGCTCACGGGGCGGCCCGGATACCCGATCCACCCCGAGCAGCTCGCAAGGCTGCCCAGATGTCCGCGCCACAAGCGACTCGCAGGGCGGGCCGGATACCTCGATCCAAGCGACTCGCAGAGACTCCCCGATGCCCAACCAAAGCTGGGGTTGACGCACGTAAGTGACCACAACCGCGCTCGACAGCCCGCCCCACACGTTGCTGTGCACGATTCCATACCGCCGCGTTTGCGACCCGCGCTGCCGTTCGGGACCCGATAGCGCCGATTACGACCGGATATATCCGATTGCGCGCGTGCCGTCGGCGACAGCTATGTGCCTTCGACATCACTCAGGCATACGAGGCACCGCCGAAGCCCGGCTGGTGACCTGCTGCGCGCCCAGACCGACGTCGGCCACACCGGGAACGCCCGGCACGAAGCGGCACCGAAATACCTGGCGTGCCTGCCGCATCGCTGCGATCCGTTGAAGCTCGAATAGGGGAAGCAGGATTCACAAGCACCCCAGCGGATAACAATTTCACCATCCGTACCGCACAGGACGTGCATCTAACCGGCGGTTCGACCGGACTTACCCCGCAGGATCCAGCGCTCAAACGCGATCCAGATCACTATTTCGTAGTGATCCCGAACACATAACGTAACTATCACGAGCGATCGTATATATATATTTTTCCGCATTCGAACTGCGCGAATGCCGATAATCCGAAGTTGCGGTCGAGGCAATTCGGACGTTACCCCAACGTGATCTGTCGCGAATTCTTCGCTAGCGTCGTCGGCAGCCCGGATCAATGCGACGGGCTCGAACTCGAATCGCTGAACGCCGGTAACCCTGCCCCGCGGTTTCGAGGGTCCCCGACATCGCTGGGGGCAGGGACACGGCGGAAGTCCGCCGGGCCGAGCGGGCGCAGCCAGGAAACCACATGACTCAGAACCGCAAGCTCACCCGTGCCCTTGGTCTCGCCGCCGTCGCCGGTGCCATCGCCGCAGTTCCGTTCGGCCTGTCCACCGCCACCGCATCGGCCTCCGGCCACAACTGGGACGCCGTCGCGCAGTGCGAGAGCAGCGGCAACTGGAACACCGACACCGGTAACGGCTTCTCCGGCGGCCTGCAGTTCACGCAGAGCACCTGGGCCGCCAACGGCGGCTCGGGCAGCCCGAGCGGTGCCAGCCGCGAGGAGCAGATCCGCGTCGCGGAGAATGTGCTCGCCACCCAGGGCCCGGGCGCCTGGCCCGTGTGCGGCGCTTACCTGTAAGCCCGAACAGACCTGACGGGGTCCGTGCCATCGAGCACGGGCCCCGTTGTCGTCCGTACGGCCGAAGACATCAAACGAAATCGCCGGTGCCGGAATTATTTCCAGCAACCAAGTGAGCAACCGCCGTACAATTCAGCCGGCCGCACGCTCCACATCGGAATCGAAAATCCCTCCGCGGCGGCAGAATTCATAACTCCCACCCCAGCTCGAGATGCCCGCGGCGTCAACCGAGAGTCCCACTCATCGGTACCGCCTATTTCAATTCCGCAAATCGAGCGTTCTCATGGTCCGAAACACCTGCGGGGAGTGATCCATCTCACTACCCTGTGTCCACCCGGTAACTCGTCCTGATCCACGCACGGTTCAGGTCTTTACGAAATGCCGTGGCTAGAAAGGCATCTCGACCATGAGCTCGACCCAGACCGCAGATCCGCCGACCCTGCTCACAGGACTGTGGCAACGCAAGCTGCCGCACTATCCCGATACACCCGCCCGCTCCTGGTATCTGGCCGTCGTGGTCATCGCCTCGATCGCGCTCTACTACCAGTTGTTCGTCACCGGCGCAGTTGGCAATGAACTCATCGGCTACTTCGACCTCTCCTTCGCCTACTTCGTCTGGATCTTCATCATCGGCGCCGCCTTCGGTGCGGTGGCCTCGGTGCTCGCCGGCGTGCTGGATCGATGGGGCCGGGCGAATATCGTCGCCTACGGCGTGGTGATCTGCTCGCTGCTGACCCTGTTCGCGGTGCCCGCCACGACCACCAAGGAGCAGTACCTGTTCGTGTACTGCCTGGTGAGCATTGTCGAGGGTGCCGTGCTGGTGGCCACACCGGCACTGATCCGTGACTTCTCCCCGCAGCTGGACCGGGCATCGGCGATGGGCTTCTGGACGCTGGGACCGGTGATCGGCGCCCTGGTCACCACGCAGATCTCCACCCGCACGCTCGACGCGCATCCGGACTGGCAGTACCACTACCGGCTGTGCGGTGTGATCAGCCTCGTCATCGCGGTTGTCGCGGTGATCGGATTGCGCGAGCTGAGTCCGCAACTGCGCGACCAGATCATGGTGACATTGCGCGACCGTGCGCTGATCGAGGCCCGTGCCCGCGGGCTGGATGTCAAGGAACTCGAGCAGGGCGTGTGGCGACAGATGTTGCGCCCCAACATCATCGGCTCAGCGTTGGCGATCAGCCTGTTCCTCGCCTTCTTCTACACCATCGTGTCGTTCCTACCGGTGTATATGGCGACGAACTTCGGCTTCAGTCCGGCCAAGGCCAATGCGCTCGGCAACTGGTACTGGGCCGCCAATGCGATCGCCCTGGTGCTGGCCGGAATCGTGTCGGACAAACTGAAGGTGCGCAAACCGTTCATGATCGTCGGCGCGCTCATCAGCATCGACGGCATGTACCTGTTCATCGGCTACACCGATCAGCCCGATACCGATTACTACTCGTTCGCAACGGTTTTCGTGGTGATCGCGGTCGGCACCGGCATCGCCTACTCCACCTGGATGGCGAGCTTCACCGAGACGGTCGAGGCCCGTAATCCGGCCGCGACCGCGGTGGGTCTCGCGGTGTGGGGCGGCACGCTGCGCAGCGTCGTCACCGTGGTGCTGTTCGGATTGCTGATCGTGGTGAACGCGGCCGGTCCGCTGGTCAATTACGGACCGCGGCTGTCGGAGATCGCGCACAAATACGCCCAGCAACTCGCCACCATCCAGACGGTCGGCACGGAAACCCTTGCGGCACTGCAGCAGAACCCCAATGATCAGGTCGCACAGGTCACCGCGCTGACCAAACTGACCGGCGCGTCACCGGCCGATATCCAAACGACCGTCGGCCTCAATACCCGCTACCCTCAGGAATTGGCGACGCTGCAGGCGATCGATTCGGCGACACTGACTACGCTGACCACGAATCCGGCCGATGCGAACGCGGGTCTGGCGGCGGTCGGACAGGTCGCGAAGAAGTTCGGCATTCCAGTGGATCAGGCGATCGCGCGCCTGCAAGCGGTGCAGCAGATTCCGGCCGCCGATCTCGCGGTGGCGGCGACCGTCGGCCCCAAACTGGTGCAGGCGAGTACGCAGTTGCAGTCGGTCGGCACGATTCCGGCCGATGATCAGGCCTATCTGGCCGCACACGCCAAGGAAGTGCAGCAGGCGCAAGCCGATTCGCCGAAGCAGTGGGAACGCTGGTGGTGGATCTGCCTGGCCGCACAGGTCGTGTTCCTGCCGTTCGTCTTCCTGATGGCTGGACACTGGAGCCCGAAGAAGGCGGCCGCAGAGGCCAAGGCGCACGACGAACTCGTCGAGCGCGAACTGGCCGCGATCGCGGAGGAAGAGCCGGAGCCGGAACCCGCAGGTTAGCGGCGTCGTGCCGGGCGGTACCGCCGCCCGGCACGATCACTTGGTCAGGTCGACAACCCATTCGTGGTTGTTCACGTCGACCTTGTTCTTACCGTCGAAGACCGCGGGCGTGGCGACCTCGCCATTGGCATCGGTCAGCGCGGCACGTGCCATCTGCGCGTGGATCTTCGCCGCGTCGAGTTTCGCCCCGGAGCTGATGCACTGCACCGCCTCCAGCGAGGCGCCCGATTCCTTGGCGACATTCGCGAGATCGTCATTGCTGAGATCCGCGCCGCCTTCGTCCGGCTGCTTCGAGGTGAACAGCAGCGCGTGGAATTTCGAATACACCGGACCCGAACCGGTATCCGCGACACATTCGTTCGCGGCGACCGCGCGGGTCGAATAATCCTTGCTCTTCGACTTCGGGTCGAGGAAGGTCACGAGGTGGTAGCGGACGGCGAGTTTGCCCTCGTCCATCTGCTGCGCGATCTCCTGACCGTAGAGCCGCTCCAGCGCGCCACAGGACGGGCACAGCGGATCCTCGTACACATCGATGGTCTTCGCCGCGTCCTGACGACCGACGAGAATTGTGCCGTCGCTCTGGTCCAGGACCGCATGCACGTCCGCGCTGTGCACCGAACCATAGCCGTCATTGCGGATCGTGGCGTCGTCGCGCCCCCACCGGAACGCGAGGATCACGATCAACACGATGAGCGCGAGCGCCACTCCACCCAGGGCATAGGTGGTCGCGCTGGACATCGGCCGCGGCGTGTACTTCGATCCCGATTCGCTCACCCCGAACACTTTGCCCCAACCACACGCCACCTGATGCACGGGGTGCTTGATCACCATGCATTGATGCAGGCAAATGTCGAGAGCACCCGTCCAGGGGTACCTGGTGATCAGACGTCCAGATCAGCGGGAGGCGTAGTTGTTGCCTCGAGGGTCGGGAGTGGGGGCGTCGACGAGGCGCTCGGCGCCATCGGGGCCGTAGGTGTAGGCGGGCGGGCTGTCCGCCATGGCTTCCACTTTCGATTCCACAACGCGTCGGTGCAATGGTTCCGGGACGAGCGTCCAGATGACGGCTGCGACGGCGAGTAGTGCGCCGGTCAGGGCGAGGGCGAGGCCGTAGGAGAAGTGTTGGGCCACGGCGCCTACCGCGACCGGGCCGATGACGGTGCCGAGATCGGCCGCCATTTGGAAGCCCGCGAGGACCGGGCCGCCACGGGCCTTCGGTCCGATGACGTCCGCGACCGCCGCCTGCTGGGCGGGGGTGAACATGCCCGAGCCCAGACCGGCCACGAATGAGGTCACCAGCAGCCAGGGCAGGTTCGACGCGAGACCGAGTCCGGCGGTTCCGGCCGCACAGATCAGGGATCCGATGATCAGGAAGGGTTTGCGCCCGAAGCGGTCCGAGAGCCTGCCGGATGCGAAAAGCACTGCCACATTGCCCGCGGCGAACACCGTCAGCGTGACACCGGCCATGCCCGGTTGCTGATGCAGCACTTCGACAACGAGCAGCGGCACCAACGCCATCCGCACGCCGAATACCGCCGCGCCGTTGGCGAAATTCGACAGCAGTACCGCCCGATACTCCGACCGTGCCAGTCCCTCCCGGAACGACATCAGCCGCAACCCGCCCACCTGTTCCGGTGCGGCCAGGGTCGAATGCCGCAGGTTCACATAGACCACCGCGGTAGCGAGCAGCAGCGCCGCAGCGTAGATCAGGAACGGCGCCCGCAATCCGAGTCCGGCGAGCGCACCACCGACCAGCGGCCCGCTCACGGATCCGATCAGAAAACTCGTCGACCACAGCCCGGACACCCGCCCGCGCTGCGCGGGCGGGGACATCCGGATCACCAATGCCAGCGACGACACCGTGAACATGGTCGACCCGACTCCGCCCGCCGACCGCAAAACCAGCAGCTGCCAATAACTCTGGGCGAACGCACTGGCTCCGGTCGACACCGCGACGATCAACAAGCCCCCGAGATACACCGACCGCTCCCCCAGCCGCTGCACCAACCGCCCACTGACCGGCGCGAACAACAGCCGCATCAACGCAAACGCACTGACAATCGCCGAAGCCGCGGCAACCCCAACCCCGAACCCCCGCGCGAACTGCGGCAATACCGGCGCCACCAGACCGAACCCGACGGCAATGACAAACGACGCCCCGACCAATACCCAGATCTCAACCGGCAACGCCCTGGATGCCGCCGCACTCCATCCGACAGCCACCCCGCCCTGCCCCTCGAGCAAACCCGACGCCCCATCGGTACCCGACGCCCCATCGGTACCCGACGCCCCCGCGGTCTCCGCCGATCTCCCCGCCTTCGCCAACCCCGACGCTCCCGCTGACCCCGCCGACGCTGCCGAACCCAGCGCCCCCGCCCCACCCGACGCCGCTGCCGTCTCCGACGCCTTCGCCAATCCCACCGGCGTTCCCGAATCCGACGCACCCGCTAACCCCGACCGAACTCGCGAACCCAGCGCTCCCGTCCCCTCCGAACCGGACGCCGCCGCCCCCAACGCCTTGCCCGTCGCCCCCGAAGCACCTAGCGACCCTGCCCCCTCCGAACCAGACGCCGCAACCTCCGCCGCCCCCCACACCTTCCCCGGTCCCACTGGCCCCGAGGCCGCTGCCTCCCCCGCTGAAGCTCTCGAACCTAGCGACTCCGACGACCCCGCAGTCGATCTATCACTCACCGGACAGCGCCTGCCCAACCACTTCTTCCGCGGCCGCTTGGACCTGGGTCAGGTGTTCGGGGCCCTCGAAGGACTCCGCGTAGATCTTGTACTTGTCTTCGGTGCCGGAGGGACGGGCGGCGAACCAGGCGTTTTCGGTGGTGACCTTCAGACCGCCGAGAGGGGCGCCGTTGCCGCGGGCTCGGGTGAGGACCGCGGTGATCGGCTCACCGGCGATCTCCTTTGTGGTGATCATGTCCGGTGTCAACTTCCCGAGCAGTGCTTTCTGTTCCGGGGTCGCGGCGGCGTCGATGCGGGCATAGGCCGGACTGCCGTAGCGCTTCTCGAGTTCGACATAGCGCGCGGACGGGCTCTGGCCGGTGACCGCGGCGATCTCGGTGGCCAGCAGGGCAAGCAGGATACCGTCCTTATCGGTGGTCCACACGGTGCCGTCCATCCGCAGGAACGATGCGCCCGCACTCTCCTCACCGCCGAAAGCCAGACTGCCGCTGAACAATCCGGGCACGAAGAATTTGAAGCCGACCGGCACCTCGTACACATCGCGCCCGAGCACGCTGACCACCCGGTCGATCATCGACGAACTCACCGCCGTCTTGCCGATCTTCGTGAGCGCATCCCAGCCCATCCGGTTCGCGACCAGATATTCGATGGCGACCGCGAGGAAGTGGTTCGGATTCATCAGTCCACCATCGGGTGTGACGATGCCGTGCCGATCCGCGTCGGCGTCGTTGCCGGTGGAAATGTCGTAGTCGTCCTTGATGGCGATCAGCGAGGCCATCGCATAGCGCGAGGACGGATCCATCCGAATCTTGCCGTCGGAGTCCAGCGTCATGAACCGCCAGGTCGGATCGACGAACGGGTTGACGACCTCGAGTTCGAGGTCGTAGCGCTGCCCGATCTCCTCCCAGTAGTCGACGCTGGCCCCACCCATCGGATCGGCGCCGAGCCGGATCCCGGCGCCACGAATGGCATCCAGGTTCAACACATTCGGCAGATCCGCGATGTAGTGGTCGAGGTAGTCGTAGCGCTCGACGCAGTTCTGGAGCGCATGCTGCAGCGTGGTCCGCCGCACCCCGGCCAAGCCGTTGCGCAACAGTTCGTTGGCGCGGTTGGCGATGGCGTCGGTGGCCTTGGTATCGGCCGGACCGCCATGGGGCGGGTTGTATTTGAAGCCGCCGTCGCGCGGCGGATTGTGCGACGGCGTGACGACGATGCCATCGGCCTGATGTTTTGCCCCACCGCGGTTGTGCCGCAACACCGCATGACTCAGCGCGGGCGTCGGGGTGTAGCGATCACGTGCGTCGATCATCGCGGTCACATCATTGGCGGCGAGCACCTCGAGTGCGGTGGTCCACGCGGGTTCGGACAATGCGTGGGTGTCGCGGGCCAGATAGACCGGACCGGTAATCCCCCGCGTGGCACGGTATTCCACGATCGACTGGGTGATGGCCAGGATATGCGCCTCGTTGAACGCGGTGTCCAGACTGGAGCCCCGATGCCCCGAGGTGCCGAACGCCACCTGCTGCGCAGGCTCGGCCGGATCCGGGATGCGGCTGTAGTAGGCCGTCACCAGACGCGCGATGTCCTCCAGGTCGGTGGGACGCGCGGGTCGCCCGGCTCGATCATGGGCCATGCTCGGGTCTCCCTTCCGTGTCGGCTGCGCCCGGCTCGTCATCAAAATCATGTCCACAACCACTGGGTCGTGGCCGCGGCGACGAACACCGCGGTCAAGCTGGTCACGACGCTGAGCACCACATTGCCCACCGCATAGGCGTAGGCGCCTTCGGCCGCGAGCCTGATCGTCTCGTAGCCGAAGGTGCTGAATGTGGTCAGCGCACCGCAGAAACCTGTTCCCGCAGCGGCCGACAGCCAGCTGTTCGCGCCGGCGCCGATCAGTCCACCGAGCAACGCCGAACCGACAATGTTAACGGTCAATGTGCCCAGCGGCAGCAGAGATTCGAATCGCGCGGCAACCGCACGGTCGATGAGATATCGCGCCGGCGCACCGAGCATGCCACCGACCAGGACGAGCACCACCATCATCGGGCGACTCCCAGACTCGGCTGCCAGATCTCGACCTCGGACAATGCGACGTTCACCGCGGCGAGTAGCTCGGAATTCTGTTCGACGAAGGCGCGCAACCGCTCGGCCTCGTCGATGATCATCACCAGCACGGGTAGGTGTTCGGCCAGATCGAGGATCCGACTGGTGTGGATGCGCGAGGACGAGCCGTAACCCTCCACGCCGCGCCACACACTGGCGCCGACCAGTCCGGTGTCGCGGGCGCGCCGCACGATCTCGTGGTACAGGGGCCCGTGCCGCCACTTGTCGTCCTCGTCGAGCAGCACCGTCAGCCGCGCCGCCGACTGCCACTGTCCCGCCGCCGGACCAGTGCCCGTCGGTGAATCTTTCATCGCCTGACCCCCTTCCGTCGCGCTCTCCACTATTCAACTCGTCCGTCGTGCCGTACCAGTAGCCCACCGCGCCGAAAACATGCCGAGCACCACCGCCCCCAGTGCCGCAACCACCGTCCCCCCGAGATAGCCGAGCGCCTCGACCGCCGCACCCGATTCGAGCAGTCTACGAACCTCGACGCTGTAGGTGGAAAAAGTGGTGAAGCCGCCGAGCACGCCGATACCGATAAATGGACGGAGCAGTCTGTGGGCTACCCATACCTCGGTGATCAGAACCATCAGAATTCCGATCGCAAAGCATCCCACGACATTGATCGTGAAGGTCGACCAGGGGACCTGATGCGGTTGCGAAGGCCACCACACGCCGATGCCGTAGCGTGCCAACGCGCCGAGACCGCCGCCGAGGGAGATCACCACCAGCACCGACGGCTCGACGGCAGGGGTGCGGGTTCGCTGCCCCATGCGCTGACCTCCTGCCGAGCCGAATGCCACCGGCGCAATGCTAATGGTCGGCTCGGCGGGCCCGAACATCCGGGACGACGGCACGCACCATGACCAGAGTCGTTCGTTGACACGACGGCACCGAGAACGTACGAATGCCTGGAAGGTTTGGCCGAAGTTCCCACCTAACCCCTACGGACACAGGTCGGGAGCGATGATGGCGGCACGATCGGCGATACCCGAAGCGCCTCGGAAGAAGGCGAAAAGCGGGCGCCAGCAACTGTTCGGCAGATCGATTCGTGGCGACCGACTTTCGATCCGACGACTCGGAATCGCGGCGTTGGCGGTCGTACTGGCCGGACTCGGCTACGCACCGCCCGCCATGGCGCAGGCGCTCTATCCGATTCCGGAGCCCGACGGTTTCTATTGGGCGCCACCGGATGTGGGCAACTTCCAGCCCGGCGATGTGATCCGCAGTCGGTCGGTGAACGCGGTGGGCTTTCCCGGCGCGACGGCATGGCAGTTGCTGTACCGGTCGACCGATTCGGCGGGCGGCCCCATCGCGGCCGTGGCCACCCTGCTGCTGCCGGTGGGCGGTGGACTCAACCGGCCGCTGGTCTCGTATCAGCCGTTCATCAATTCGCTCGGCCTGCAGTGCGCGCCGTCGCACAGCCTCTTCGACGGCGGCATGCAGGAGGCGCCCGCACTGAATCTGCTGCTGGCTCGCGGCTGGGCGGTCACCGTTCCGGACCACCTCGGGCCGACCAGCGCCTATGGCGCGGCCCGCCTGGGCGGTCGGCTCACCCTGGACGGGATACGAGCGGCAAAGCGTTTCGCGCCAGCCGATCTCACGGCTAGTCCGGTCGGCATGACCGGATACTCGGGCGGCGCCATGGCGACCGGATTCGCGGCGGCCATGGCACCGGAGTATGCGCCGGAGCTGCCGATCGTCGGGGTCGCGCAGGGCGGGGTTCCGGTAAACCTCGGCAAGCTGGCCCGCGAGGCCGGCTCGCAGCCGAACCCGCTGTTCGGCCTCGGATTCGCGGCGACGATCGGTCTGGAGCGCGAATATCCGGCCCAGCTGTCGATGGAGCGGTTCCTCAATGCCGAGGGTTGGGCACTGCGCAACCAGGTCGCCAATGCCTGCACCTCCGAAATCATCGCTGCGGGCGCGAACAAGGACTTCGACGATGTCTTCAACGGCTCGATGTTCGACGCCGACGACGCCACGATCCGGGTCATGGACGAGAACAGCCTGGAGATGTATCCCGGTGTACCACACGCCGCGATCTACGAATGGCATGGCGCCAACGATCAGCAGGTCGATCCGTGGCTGGCCCGCGAGGTGGTGGGCCGCTATTGCGCGGCGGGCACGCCGGTGCTGTTCGACCTGATTCCGGGCACCGACCACACTTCGGCGATATTCGCCGGTGCGCCAGGGGCATTCAACTATCTGTCCGACCGGTTCGCAGGACTCCCGGCGCCCAGCAACTGTGTCTAATCTGCAGCGCCTGCGGCGCTGCGTGTTCGCGGCCCCCTGGTGTCTCGCGTCCGAGCCGTCGAGACTCGCGCCTGCGGCGCATGCGCTTCGACGACTCGGACGCGAGACGGGCCGCGAACTCCTCGCTCGTAAGACTCGCTCCGTTGTGGTTACGTGTGAAAGTCCCGCACGACACAAGCCCGCATCTCGAGTGACGCGGGCTTGTGCTGTTCGAGCGGAACAGATCAGTGCACGATTACAGGTTCGCCTTCCGACGGAGCCGGGACCGTATTCGGCATCAGGAATGCGGTGATCACCGCACCCGCCACGAAAATCGCGGTGGCCCACCAGAAGCTGGTCGTGTAGCTCTCGATCTGGGCCTGTGCCACGGCCAGCGGACCCGGCGTATGCGACGACAGGTAGTCCGTCGCGGCCGCGGCGGCGATAGTGCTCAGCAGCGCCGTGCCGATCGAACCGCCGACCTGCTGGCTGGTGTTGATCATCGCCGAGGCGACACCGGCGTCCTCGTGGTGCACACCGGCCGTCGCGCCCTGGAAGGCGGTCGACATCGCACCACCGAGACCGAGACCCATCAGGATCAGGGCGGGCAGGATATTCGCGACATAGCTGCTGTCCAAGCTGATTTGAGTCAGCCATGCCATGCCGACCGCGGCGACCAGGAAGCCACCGGCGACCACCATCTTCGGACCGACCTTCGGCAGCAGCAGCGAGGGCACCGTGGTCGAGGAGACGACCATGCCCGCCACCATCGGCAGGAACGCCAGACCGGTCTTGATCGGCGAGTACCCCATGCTCAGCTGCATGTAGTAGGTCAGGAACAGGAAGATCGCGAACATTCCGATGCCCATGACGAACACCGTCAGGAACGAACCGCCGCGAGTGCGGTCCAGCACGATGCGCAGCGGCAACAGCGGATTCGCGACCCGGGTCTCGATCCACACGAACACCGCCAGCAGGGCCGCGCCACCGATCAGGAAACCGAGGGTGACCGGGTTGCCCCAGCTGGTCGACTCGGCGTGCGAAAACCCGTAGACGATGCCGAACAGTGCGGCGGTCACCACGACGGTGCCCGGAATGTCGAGCTTGGGCCGCTCGGCGACGACATGCTTGGCCAGCAGCAGCACCGCGCCGACCAGCGCGACCGCCGCAAAGCCGAGGTTCACGAACATCACCCAGCGCCACGAAGCCCATTCGGTGAGCATGCCGCCGAGCAGCAGACCGATGGCGCCACCCGCTCCGGCGACCGCGCCGAAGATGCCGAAGGCCTTGGCACGCTCACCCGGTTCGGTGAACGTCACCGTGAGCAGCGACAGCGCGGCAGGCGCGAGCAGCGCACCGAAGACGCCCTGTCCGACGCGGGCCGCGACCAGCATCTCGAAGCTGGTGGCCGCGCCGCCGACCGCGGAGGCGACGGCGAATCCGATCAGGCCGATAATGAAGGTGTTACGTCGGCCGAACAGGTCACTGAGTCGGCCACCGAGCAGCAACAGGCTGCCGAAGGCCAGAGCGTAACCGGTGACGACCCACTGCCGATCGCCATCGCTGAAACCGAGGTCCTGTTGCGCTGCGGGCAGCGCGATATTCACGACGGTCGCGTCGAGCACAACCATGAGCTGAGCCACGCCGAGTACAGCGAGCACCCACCAGCGCAGAGCGTGCGAGCCGCGGCGGCCCGAGTCGGTTTTCTCGGGGGCGGGTGCCCCACGGTCCAACGTGGTAGTCATGTGTCCCCTTTTGCCTCGAGGCTTAATCCGGAGGAGGTTCCTCCGCTTACCGAGTTAAGCTAACACAATAACGGAGACATCTCCTCCACTTAACCCCACTTATTGCTAGGATGTGCCTGTGAATCCCGCCACTACCGTGCCTCCACCTCGGCGTCTACGCGCCGACGCTGCCCGCAATCAGCAGCGCATCGTCGAGGCAGCCCGCCAGCTCTTCGCCGATCACGGCCTGGAGATCACCCTCGATGACGTGGCCGAACGCGCCGGGGTCGGCGTCGGCACCGTCTACCGGCGCTTCGCCAACAAGAAGGAATTGATCGCGGAGGTCTTCGAACAGAATGTCGGCGAATTCGCCGTCGCCGCGGAGACCGCGGCCGAGCATCCCGACCCCTGGCTGGGACTGGTCCAGTTCTTCGAGTACGCCTGCACCCATCTGGCTACCAATCGTGGCTTCAGCGAGGTCATGCTCGAACTCGAGGAGGATATGGAGCGCTTCGCCCAGTTGCGCGACCGGATCAAGCCGACCATCGCCGCGGTCATCGATCGCGCACGCGAAGCCGGGGCACTGCAGCCCGATATCGAGCCCTCGGACTTCTTCGCGCTGATCCATATGGTCGACGCGCTCGCCGAGTTCTCCAAGCCGGTGAATCCGAATGCCTGGCAACGCTATATGGCCATCGCACTCAACGGCGTACGCAGCGATGACACGCCGCGCCGGCCGCTACCGGCACCCCCCTTGACGGACGAGGAAGTAGAACAGGCCAAGTCGTTCGTCTGCGCGGGCCGCAAGCGCTAGCGCAAAAAACCGGACATATCTAGCGCTCAACTGAGCCAGCCCTTACAGTTGGACATATGACCAACTCGTGGGGGAACTGGGCCGGGGATCAACAGTGCACGCCAGCCGCCGTCGCCGCCCCGCGAAATACCGAAGAATTGGCCGAGATCATCGGCCGCGCCGCCGCCACCGGACAGACAGTACGCGTCGCCGGTGCGGGTCATTCGTTCACCGATGCCGTACTCACCGACGGCATCCTGCTCGACCTGGCGAAGCTGAACCGCATCCTCAACGTGGACCGGGAGACCGGCCGCGTTCGAGTCGAGGCGGGCATTACCCTGAATGCCGCGAGCAACGCACTGCATCCACTCGGCCTGGCGTTCCCCAATCTCGGCGATATCGACGTACAGACCATCGCGGGCGCGACCGCCACCGCCACCCACGGCACCGGTGCGACGCTGCAAAACCTCTCGGCCGCTCTGCAATCCATCGAACTGGTGCTCGCCGACGGCAGCCGGGTCGAGTTGACCGAGGAGTCCGACCCGGACGGCTGGCGCGCGGCGCGGGTCAGCGTCGGGGCGCTCGGCGTTGTCAGCGCGGTCACCCTGCAGATGGTGCCGTCGTTCGTACTGGAGGGAATCGAGCGTCCGGTGCCGGTCGAGGAGGTCCTCGCGGATCTGGACGCCTATGTCGACGGCAACCAGCATTTCGAGTTCTACATGTTCGGCCACAGCCCGCTGGCGATGACCAAACGCAATAACCCCGTCGACCTGCCGGAACAGCCGCGCGGCCGGGCCGCCGACTGGTTCGCCGACATCCTGATGTCCAACTACGCCTTCGACGCGCTGTGCCGACTCGGCAAGCGCCGGCCGCGGCTGGTGCCGTGGATCCATCGGGGCGCGGCGTATGCGGGCAGTTACCGCCGCCAGGTCGACCGCTCCTATCGAGTCTTCGCCTCGCCTCGGCTGATTCGCTTCACCGAGATGGAATACGCGATCCCGCGCGAACATTCCGTCGCCGCCATCCGCGAGATCAAGGACCTCTCGACGCGGTTCGATACGCCGATGCCGATCGAGGTGCGCTGGGTCGCCCCCGATGACGCGTTTCTCTCCCCCGCCGGTGGCCGCGACACCTGTTACATCGCCGTGCACCAGTACCGCGGCATGGACTTCGAACCGTATTTCCGCGCCTGCGAAGCGGTTTTCGACAAGTACGCCGGCCGCCCGCACTGGGGCAAGCGCCACTTCCAGACCGCCGAAACACTGCGGCCGCGTTACCCGGACTGGGATCACTTCGCCGAAGTGCGCCGCCGCTTCGATCCCAAGGGCCGCTTCGCCAACGCCTACGTCGAGCGGGTACTCGGCTGTGTCTAATTTGCAGTGCCTTCGGCGCTGCGTGTTCGCTCGTAAGACTCGCCCCGTGGTGGCCGAGCCGCATGGGTTCAGCCGGCGAGTATCTCGGCGACCAGGCGCGGCAAGGCCGTGCCGATGGGTTCGCGGATGACCTCGGTGGCGATGCTGTCATAGGGCGTCGGTTCGGCATTGACGATGACCAGATCCGCGCCGCTGTCGACGGCGATCGCGCACATCGATGCCGCGGGCTCCACCTGCAGTGAGGAACCGATGGCCAGGAAGACATCGCTGGCCTCGGCGGTCAGCGCGGCCTTGGTCATGGTGCGGCGATCCATCTGCTGGCCGAACATGATGGTCGCGGATTTCAGGATGCCGCCACAGGCCGGACACGGCGGATCCGCCTCGCCCGCAGCCACCCGTGCCAGGGTGGCGGCCATGCTCGTCTGGTATTCGCAACCGACGCACACGACTTCGAACATATTGCCGTGGATTTCGATCACCCGGCCGGGTGAGGATCCGGCGCGCTGGTGCAGCCGGTCGATGTTCTGGGTGATGATCGTGATGGTGCGTCCGGCGCGCTCCAGGTCGGCCAGTGCGGCGTGCGCGGCATTGGGTTGGGCCTGCCAGGCCGGATTGTCGCGGCGGGCCAGCCATGAGCGTTTGCGCAGCTCCGGATCGGCGAGGTAGGCGTCGTAGGTCGACAACAGTTCGGCGATGGGGTCTTTCGTCCATACGCCGCGGGGGCCGCGGAAGTCGGGAATGCCGGAATCGGTGGAGATGCCCGCGCCGGTGAGCACGCCGATCCGCCCGTCCCGTTTGCGCCAGTCGGTCGTCACATCTAATCAGCCTAGGGGGCTGCGTTATCAGTGCCCAGGGCGCGCGGTCGACAAGCCAAGTTCGTGAGAGATTGTTACACTAAGTCTCTCAAACTCTTGGATGGTTGATCAAAGGAGATCGCAATGACCGCCGCCGCATTCGATGCCGATTCGCGGACCGCTCCGGAGCGCCGCCCGTTCGCACCGGGCACTCGAATGTGGGACGAAACCGGCCTGATCACCTTCTCCCTCACCGCCGGCTCGGCATTTCTGCTGCAGACCATGGAACCGACCATCGCCGCCGTGGTCGACGAGCACTCCACCTTCCGCACCGATCCGCTCGGACGAGCGGTGCGCAGCATCGGTTCGGTGATGATGTGGATCTACGGCGGCGACGAGGCGATCGCCGAAGCGGATCGCCTGCGCAAGATGCACGCCTCGCTCAACACCACCACCCCGGATGGTGTCCGGCACAAGGCGCTGGCCTCCGGTCCGTGGGCCTGGGTGCTGCACACCGGCACCTTCGCCTTCACCGAGAACGCCGAATACTTCGCCCGCCGCCCGCTGACCCCGGCCGAGAAAGAGGCGTACTACCAGGAAACGGTGCAGCTCATGCGCAATTTCATGGTGGCACCCAAGGAGATTCCGGCGAACTACACCGAATTCGAGACGTTTTTCACGGATATGGTGGAGAACCACCTGCAGGAGACCGGTACCGCGCACGACTACCTGCGGGTGATCCAGTCGATCGCGCCGCCCGAGCAGTTGCCGCGTGCATTGCGCCCGGCCTGGAAGCGCATGGTCGCACCGGTCGGTCGACTGCAGTATTTCGTCACCGTCGGCACCACCCCGGAGGCAGCACGGCGCAAGCTCGGCCTGACGTGGTCGGAGTCCGATGAGCGCAAGCTGAAGGCGTTGGGCTGGTTCATCGCCCGCACGGTGCCGCTGCTGCCGGAGCGGGTGCGCTACTTCCCGATCGCGTACGAGGCGCGGCGGCTCGCGCGCGATCGCGCGCGTCTGCGCAAGGTCATCAATCTGCGTCCCATGTGACGCCTCGCGCGCGTCCACGGCCCGCGGTTGCCCCTCCGGCACCGCGGGCCGCGCCGTATCCAGGCAAAATGCCGATTTCCTGACCGACCGGTTTCTTCTCGGTCGATATCCCGCGTGCGGCAACAACTCTCGAGCGACGGGCCTCGAGATGCCTTGGCGGACAAAGTCGCCCCCCTCGTCGCGAAACATATTCCACCCGTCCTGGTATACGTATCACGCACCCTCCGACGCAGACCCGGTGCAGCCGCCCGACAATCCCGACATTGCGCCCAGAACCACGGCACAGCTCCGATTCACCAGCCTGAAAGGTATTCCCGCACATGGCTCACAAGCCCAGCGTGCTGTTCGTCTGTGTCCACAATGCGGGCCGGTCGCAAATGGCCGCCGGATTCCTCGATGCGCTCGCCGGCGACCGCATAGATGTGCACTCCGCCGGGAGCACGCCCGCCGACGTCGTCAATCCGGCCGCCGTGGCGGTCATGGCCGAACTCGGTATCGATATCTCGACGCACGCGCCGAAGCTGCTGACCGTGGACGCGGTGGCCATGTCCGATGTGGTCGTCACCATGGGCTGCGGTGATGCGTGCCCGTTCTTCCCCGGTATCAGCTACCGAGATTGGATGCTGCCCGATGCGACCGGCGAGGACATCGCCATCGTGCGCTCGATCCGCGACCGGATCCGCATCCTGGTGGAAAACCTCATCGCGGAACTGATCCCGGCCACCGCCTGCTGAGTCCGATTTGTTCAAGACGACTGCCGAAGTACGGCATACGCTGCGGATATGACTCCACAACTCAATGTCATCGGCATTGTCGTCAGCGATATGGCCGCCTCGCTCGCCTTCTACCGACGCCTCGGTCTCGAGTTCCCGGAGACGGATGACGGGCATATGGAGGCACCCTTACCCGGCGGTATGCGCCTGACGCTGGATACCGAGGCGGTGATCAAGTCGTTCCACTCCGACTGGCAGCCGCCGACGTCCGCGGGCCGACTCGGGCTGGCCTTCCAGTGCGCGGATCCCACCGAGGTCGATGCGGTCTACAGCGAACTCATCGATGCCGGATACCGCGGCGAACTGAAGCCATGGGACGCCTTCTGGGGCCAGCGCTACGCGACGATCCTGGACCCGGACGGCAACAGCGTCGATCTGTACGCCGCGCTATCGGATTGAGCCGTCACCGGGAGCGGGTGAGCAACTCGCTCAACGGCATGCCGGCCAGTTCGCGCACATCGCGCGCGAGGTGGGCCTGATCGGCGAATCCGGTACGAAATGCGGTGTCCGCGAGCGGTACTCCGCTGCGAGCCACCGCGAGCGCCCGCTGCAGCCGCAGGATTCGCGCCAATGTCTTGGGCCCGTAGCCGAAGGCCGCGAGCGAGCGTCGATGCAACACCCGCGCACCGAGCCCCGCGGCCTCGGCCGTCGCCGCGACCGACCATCCGGCGTCCAGCGCATCGACGATCCGCCGCAATACCGGGTCGGGCGGTTCGGTGTCGTATGCCCGCCGCATTGCGATCGCCTCCAATGCGGCGGTCTGATCCGCTGACGCCCCGACCTGTTCCGCGAGCCGGCGAGCCGTCGCCGCGGGCCACAGATCCGCCAACTCCACCCGTTTATCGCGCAATTCGTGCGCGGCCACCCCGAGCAGGGCAGGCGCGCCGCCCGGTGCGAATCGAATCCCGACCCATCGAGTGCCCGTCGCACCATCGGCCATATAGGCCCGGGTGTCCGGTCCGGCCACCAGCAACCTGCCATTGCTCCACAGCAGGTCCATACATCCGTCCGGCAATACCGGTACGGCCGCGGCCCCGGTGACATTGGTATTCGTCCACACCACAGCACCCGGGAGCCGCGACGGCCGCTCCCGATATCCCGGCACTACCGCTGCCACGAATCCGAGGCTACCCGTGCCGTCTCGCGCCTCAGTCGAGGAAGGTCAGCAGCCGGTCGGCCAGCCACTGCGGCCGCTCCTCCGGCACGAAGTGACCGCAGTCCGGGATCCGTTCCAGGCGCATATCGTCGGCGTAATCGCGATAGCTGTCCGGCACGCCCTCGGAGAGCGGATCGCAGGCACCGTTGAGGTGCAGGGTCGGCACCCGCAGGCGCATCATGCGGTAATGCCGTGCGAAATGCGGTACCTCGTGCAGCACCACATTGCGATTGAAGTCGGTGGTCGCCGCATGCGCGCTCGGTGTGCGCATCCGGGACAAATAGGCCGCGGTCTCCACATCGCTGAAGCGTCCCTGGTGCCGCCATGCGTGCAGACTCCGCCTTGTCAGTGCCGTTTGCAGTGCTGACGAACGCCCGAGTGCGGCAAGCGCGTAGACGTGCCAAGGCCTGGTGAATACCGCGGACCGCACCCCATCGATGGTCCACGGATGCACACCGGCCAGCGCGACGAACTGGTCGAACCGCTCCGGCCAGTTCAGGCAGGCGCGATACCCCACGACCAACCCCCAATCGCGTCCGACGACCCGCGCCCGATCCACCGCCAACCGATCCAGCAATTCGACGAGATCACGCGCCAGTCGCTCGAAGCTGTAGCCGTCATCGGATCCTTCGGACCACCCGAGGCCGCGGATATCCGGACAGATCACCCGATACCGCTGGGCGAGCGGTGCGATCACGTGCCGCCACTCCCACCAATGCTGGGGCCAGCCGTGCAGCAGGATCAGCGGTTCACCCGCCCCCGCCTCGGCGTAGTGGATGCGCAGGCCATCGATCTGGACGAAGTGGTGGCGCACGTCAGTCGGGATATCGGCGGAAAGTGCGGTGAGTTCGGCGGAATTCGTCAGCGATGTAGTCACGGGTCTCTCCTGAGTTCGACCAAGCCCCGACTCGAAGCTAACATAAGATTTAGAAGTAAGTACACTATGATTTCAAACTAAGAGGATGGCGATGGCGCGGCGCACCTACAACCAGTACTGCGGACTGTCCCGCAGCCTCGACCTCGTCGGCGAACGCTGGACGCTGCTGATCATCCGCGAACTCATGGCGGGTCCGAAGCGCTACACCGACCTCGCCGACGCACTCGACGGCATCGGCACCAGCCTGCTCGCCGCGCGCATCAAACAGCTCGACGACGACGGCCTGATCAGCCGGAACACCCTGCCGCCACCGGCAGCGTCGCAGGTGTACGAACTCACCCCGGCCGGTCGGGAACTCGCGGCAGCGCTTGTCCCCCTTGCCATGTGGGGCATGCGGCACCATTTCGACGAACCGCGACGTCCCGAGGAGAGCTATCGCGCCGAATGGACGCTCGTCTTCCTCGCGACACTGATCGACCCGCCCGCGGATATGCGGGCGACGATCCAATTCCACATCGACGGTTCCGCCGCGGTCATCGTCATCGACGACGGACGAGCCACCGTGACCCCCGGCGAACTCGGCAATGCCGATGCCACCGTCACGACCGACTTGCACACCCTGGGGCGCCTCGGCACGCGCCAACTCGATCCGGCGGATGTGGTCGACCGCGTGCAAGTCACGGGCGATACCGAACTCGCCTTGCGCCTACTGGGTCTGGTGATCGGAAACCGATGAATTCCCGGCAGCCGCGTCGTCGTATCGAGCAGACCGGACCACACCGCCGAGGAGGCACGTCGTATGCAGATTCGTTCCCGCTTGTGCATGAGCGCCGATGGTTACATCACCACGCCCAACGGGTGGCCGCCACAGGTGGTCGACCCGGCGTATGTGCCCGGCGAAAGCCACGGCATTCCGGAATTCGTCGCGACCTGCGAGGCCGCGCTCATGGGGCACACCACCTTCGCGCCCGCGCTGACCAATGACCGCTGGCCGTGGCCGACGCTGCAGGTGTTCGTGCTCGCATCGCAGCGTTCCGCGGGCACGCCCGATCACGTCACTGTCGACAGCGATCCGGCACGCTTGCTCGAGCAGCTGCGCGCGGCCAATCGCGGTGGTGATGTCCACTTGATCGGCGGCCCGCGCACCATCGAAACCTTCCGCGCACTCGGCGCATTGGACAAGCTCGAATTGGTCGTGCTGCCCTTCTTCGTCGGTGGCGGGATGCGGCTGACCGAAGCCCTGGATATCGATACCGGCCTCACCCTCGAGAGTTCGCGTGCACTGCCCGGCGGATCGGTGGAAATCGTCTACACGGTCGACAATCGCGGTGGCGTGCCGCAGGCTCGGGATGCGGGGTGGGCGCCCGTGTCACAGCGATTCAGTGCGGAGTGATGCCGCGCGGGACGACCCGGATCAGGTGATCGTCGCCCGCGGCGATTTTCGACTCCCGATCCTTACAACCGACGGTGACCTCGGCGCCGGCGGGTGAGGAAAAGGTCCACAGCGTCATCCACTCTTTTCCGCCGATTGTTTCCTGTTTTTTCGCATTGGTGGAACGGAGGTCTTCGTTGCGGCCGGTGCTGTCGGTTACCGCGCAGCGCAGGCTCCCGCTCGCCGCGCCCCAGTCGACAGGCACCTTGATATCCATCACGGCATCTGCGGGAATCGGCACTTTCTTGGTCTCCCCCAACGGAATCCGCACGCCGTCGCCCGGCTCCTCGTTTTCGATCGGCGTCGCACTCACCGAACTCGTTTCCGATGGTGCGGACGAACTCGACGCGGCAGTCGTGGACTTGTCATCGGTGCATCCCGCCACGGCAACGGCAAGTGCCGCCGTCGCCGTCATCCAGATCAGTTTCACAGGTCAACCTCTCTTCGACAGAGCATGACTACAACTTCCAGATGGACGCAGACTACATGGCGCGAAAATCGGCAATTTGTTCGCAAATAAGAGGACTCGGCGATATCGAAAATCTCCGATAGCGTCATATGCCATGACGATGCCCGTCGCATTCAGCACCCTCGATGTCCGCACCGCCGACGGCAATGCCGACGCCTACCTGGCCCGACCCGATGACGGCGCCGCCCATCCCGGCGTGCTGTTCAATATGGACGCCTACGGCCTGCGGCCCTGGCTGCGCGAAATGATGCAAGCCATCGCGGCCGACGGCTATATCGTGTTGGCGCCCAACATTTTCTACCGAACCGGACCCGCTCCGGTGCTCCCGATGCCCGATTCCGCCGATCCGGAAGGGCATGCGAAATTCTTTGTCGCACTGGGCCCGGCGCGGGCGGCGCTCACTCCAGAAAAGGCATTGCAGGACACCCGGACCTATCTCGATTGGCTGGATGCGGCCGAGTTCGTGGCACCGGGTCCGGTGGCGGTAACCGGATACTGCATGGGCGGTCGACTCGCCTTGCGCGCGGCGGGCGCATTCGGGAATCGCATCGCGGCCGCCGCCAGTTTCCACGGCGGCCGCCTGGCCGTCGACGAGCAACCCGACAGTCCGCATCACTCCGCCGCGAGTATTACTGCCGAATTATTGATCGCCCATGCGAGCCAAGATGATTCGATACCCCCGGAGCAGATCACCCGTTTGGAAAAGGCCCTCGACGCGGCGCACGTCCGCTATGCATCGGTGGTCTACCCGAATACCCGCCACGGCTTCACCATGCGCGACACCCCGGTCTTCGATCAGGCGGCCTACGACCGCCACCTCACCGATCTGCTCGACCTCCTGCACCGGGCGTTCCTCAGCGTCTGACGAGAAGGGCAAGATGATCAGTGCGGGACCGCGGACAGGAGCGCAAATGGAACTGAACTACGGCGATGTGAAGGCCGCCGCCGATCGGATCACCGGACACGTGCGGCCGGTCGCCATCGCGCCCGGGGATGCGATAGCGACGACCGGCGAGCTGTGGCTGGCACTGGAGTTCATGCAGCACACCGGCTCGTTCAAGGCCCGCGGTGCCCGAAACTTCATCCAGGCGCACCAGGACGACGCAACATTGCCGGACGCGGGCGTGACCATCGCATCCGGCGGAAATGCCGGACTCGCGTGTGCGTGGGCGGCCCGCGAACAGGACGTGCGGGCGACGGTATTCCTGCCGACCACCGCGCCGCTGGTGAAGGTCGAGCGGTTGCGCGGCTACGGCGCCGATGTGCGCCTGGTCGGCGCCGAATACGCCGACGCACTCGCTGCCTGTCGCGAATTCGCCGATACCAGTGGCGCTTTGCCTTCACACGCCTACGACAACCCCTATATCGCGGCCGGAGCGGGCACCCTGATGGTGGAGATCAACCACCTGCTTCCCCGACTGGACACCATCGTCGTCGCGGTCGGCGGCGGCGGTCTGTTCGCCGGGGTCGCCACGGCCGCGGACCACTACGGCGTCCGGACTATCGCGGTCGAGCCGGAACACTGCCGTGCGCTGCACGATGCGATCCAGGCCGGACGGATCGTCGACGCGACGGTCGATTCGGTCGCCGCCGATTCCCTCGGCGCCCACCGCGCCACCGAATTGGCACTGCACGCGGCCCAGAACTACGACGTGACCTCGGTGCTCGTCCCCGACGCCGACATCATCGCGGCCCGTCTGGCGCTGTGGCAGGACCGCCGACTCGCGGTGGAACACGCCGCCGCAACGGCGGTCGCGGCGCTGACCACCGATGCGTATCGCCCCGAGCCGGGTGAGCGGGTCTGCGTCGTCCTGTGCGGGGCCAATACCGATCCGGCGGATCTGGCGCGGTAAAGCGCACTACGCTCGATATCGACTCGGATGGAGGCTCCTCATGTCGGTTCAATCCCTGATGGTCCCGATCGGAACGCCCGCTCCGGATTTCAGCCTGCCCGACCTCGACGGTCAGCTGCACACCCGTGCCGACTATGCGGACGGGCCCGGGCTACTGGTCATCTTCGCCTGCAACCACTGCCCGTATGTGCGGCACCTCGAGTCGAAGCTCGGCGAGGTGCTCGGCACGCTGACCATCCCCACCGTGGCGATCTGCACCAATGACGCCGACGCCTACCCGGACGACGCACCGGAGCACCTGCGGGCCCAGGCCGATCGCGCCGGTTGGAGATTCCCCTACCTGATCGACGAAACACAGCAGGTCGGTCGAGCCTTCCGGGCCGCGTGCACGCCGGACTTCTTCCTCTACGACGTACGCCTCGAACTCGCCTACCGCGGCGCCTTCGACGAATCCACCCCGGGCAACGGTAAACCGGTGACCGGCAACGAATTACACGCCGCGGTCGAGGCGGTACGCACCGGAGCCCCCGTGCCCGAGCCGCATCGGCCGAGCATGGGTTGCTCCATCAAATGGCGTTCCTAGGTCCCGATCACCGCATTCATGATGGTGCCCGCGCTGGTCGCGACGACACCGCCGATCATGGCTCCCGCCACCATCTTCGGCGATTGCAGGCCGCCGCCGGACCACTTCTCCCAGGCGAACCGACCGCCCGCGTAGGTGATGGCGGTAATGCCTGCCAGCAGGATGAACCAGGTGAAATAGCGCACCATCTGCAGGATCTTGTCCGCGAGGGGCGGCGCCTCGGGTGTCGGGTTGCCGAGTTGGGCCAGGACTGCTCCATACGTGTCATGTGCCGCGGCGAGAATCATGCTCACAGTCGTACCCCTCTTCTGATATCGGCGACGCTGGTAAGCGTCTAGCCAGATAATAGCGGCTCGACTCGAGACAGATTGTGCAGCAACCGGATTCAACGACATACCGGTCAGCTGGATTCCAACACGGGTTTGCGATCACGCCGCAGCATGTACAGCGCCATCGCCGAGCCCGATACCGTGAGGACAGCGGCTATCGGATAGATCGAACGCAGTCCCGGTCCGTCATCGATGGCCCAACCGCCGATGCGGCCCGCGCATGCGGCGGCGAGTTGGAATCCGGAGGCATTGACCGCGACCGCCAGCGTGGGTGCCGCCCCCGCCGCGGTCACGACCCGGGTCTGCATACCGGGAATGATCGCGAAGGCCAGCACACCCAGCACGAAAATCAGTGCCACCGTGACCAATTGAATTTCGGCGACGCCCCAGAGCAGCGCCAGCGTGCCCGCCAGGGCTGCGAGCAGACCCGCCAGCGATGGCATCAGCGCCCTATCGGCCAGCCGCCCACCGAGATAATTGCCGAGCACCGCGCCCGCGCCGTACACCAGCAGCAGCGCGGGCACCACACCTGCCGCGAAGCCGCTCACCTCGGTGAGCAGCGGGGTGCAGTACGTAAAGACCGTCACCACACCGACATTGCCTAGCGCGGTGAGCCCGATCGCCAATTGCACACGGCGATCGGCGAATACGCGCAGCTCCCCGCGCACCGATCCGCTCGACGGCGCGGGCATCGCCGGCAGGAAACGCAGCACGAGCAGCAGCGCGACGGCCGCGCACACCGCGACCGACACGAATGTCGCACGCCAGCCCAAAGATTGGCCGATGGCAGCGCCGATCGGAGTGCCGCCGACAATTCCCAGATTCATGCCGAGCGCCACCTGCGCCACCGCCGATGCCTCGCGGCCGGGTTCGGCCGTCGAGACGACCGTCGCGATCGCGACTGCGAAAAACGTTGCCACCACGAGTCCTGCGGCAAATCTTGCCGACAGCACGGTCGAATAGTTCGGTGCGAGAGCCGAACCCAGATTCGCGACGACCGCCACCGCGACCAAACCGACCACGAGCGGTTTGCGCGGCAGCCGCGCCGTCGCCACGGTCACCACCGGCCCGCCGACGATCATGCCGAGCGCATAGGCGCTCACCAGCAGACCCGCCGCGGGCACCGACACCGCGAGCCCATCGGCCACCTCGGGCAGGATTCCGGCGATTACGAATTCGCCGGTGGTCAGGCTGAAGACCACCAGCATGAGCGCAAGGACAGCAGGCCGCATACATCACTCCAGATAGTTACAATTCAAATGATTTGAACTAGAACTATCACAGTTCGAAGCATGGCACTAGACTGGGCGACATGAAGGAGCAGGCGCCACCGAATCTCGCCGTGGATATCGAGATCGATCGCGATGTCTGCAAGCTGGTGCATCAGTTCACCCACCGCCTCGATGTGCACGTTCGCCGCATCGCCGAGGCGTTGAATATGACGCCGTCGCAGGTGATCGCCCTGCGCGAGCTATCGGATCCGATTACCGCGCGCGAATTGGCCACCAGAATGTCGTGCGAACCGTCGAACGCGACCTTCGTGCTGGACCGCCTCGAACAGCAGGATCTGGTTCGGCGCCAACCACATCCGACCGACCGGCGCGCCAAGCAGATCGTGCTGACGGCAGCCGGGGAGCGGCGGCGCGCCGAGGCGCTCGACATGCTCGGCGCGCAGTCACCACTGACCTCGCTCACCGCCGCCCAGCAGCAGACCCTGCGCGATCTGCTGCAGGCGATGGCGCCGCCGATTGTCTAACCATACGGTCGGACGTACTCTTTAATTATGACGACAGAGGACAAGCGCCTACTGCGGGGTGCACGGAGTCGCCGGCTCGTGCTGCGCCAAGCGGTCGACACCGCATCCCTCGACGGTCTCGAGGGTTTGAGTTTCGGCAAGTTGGCGACCGATACCGGGCTCAGCAAGGCGGGTGTGCAGACCCTGTTCAAGACCAAGGAAACGCTGCAGCTCGCGGCGCTCGATTTCGCCCGCGATATGTTCATCGATGCCGTCATCCGTCCGGCCCGCGTGCAACCGCATGGGGTGCAACGACTTCGCGCCCTGATCGAATGCTGGATCGTCTACGCGCAGACACCGCTGTTCGCGGGCGGCTGCTTGCGGGTCGCGAATATGGCGGAGTTCGACAGCCGTCCCGGTCCGGTGCGCGATGCGCTGGTCCGCGAGCAGCGAGAGTGGGTGGCGATCATCGCGCGGGAACTCCGTTATGCCGTCGACGCGGGCGAAATCGCCGATCTGGATAGCGATCTCGCCGCCTTCCAAATCGACGCCGTCCTCTGTGCCGCCAATACCGCACTGCGCCTCGGCGAAGTCGATGCGGTGCCCAAGGTCCGTCGAGTTGTCGAAAGCTTTCTTATCCCGGCGACCTAGGGATCAGGGACAGTCGGCGGTCTGCTGCAGCTCGATCCTGATCCGGTCATCGCTGAGAATGAGGGTGCCGTCGCCGGTGGTGGTCCATGTCGGCGCGAGGAGCAGGAATTCGGTGAGCCAGGAGTCCTGGTGAGCGAATTCCGGCGGATAGAACAGCACGGTGGAGAACGGGGATCGGGTTTTCAGTACGCCGCTGTCGGGGTCCACCTCGAACATCACGGTATTGGCGCCCGCGTGTGCGGACAGGCGGCGGGTCTCGTCGACGAACCACAGGGTGATCCGGGTGCCGCGGACCAGCAATCGTGGCCGGCCATTCTCGGTGACGGATGAGGAGACGTAGCGGTGGCCCCAGAGATATGAGTCTTGCATCGGTGGATCGGCCCTTACTCGCAGCGTTCGACAGCCCATCTATCCTGATTCCCGCGCCGAGCGTGCAGAACGGCCCGGTCCACTGAACGAACCGATCAGCGAAGATTCTTCTCGACTTCGCGGGCGGCATGTGCGACCAGCCCGGGCAGATTCGGCGGAAACTGTTGGGACAGTGAGATACAACCGATT
The DNA here is from genome assembly GCF_044465765.1 of Nocardia sp. NPDC049526. NCBI lineage: Bacteria > Bacillati > Actinomycetota > Actinomycetes > Mycobacteriales > Nocardiaceae > Nocardia > Nocardia sp. NPDC049526. The sequence continues at coordinate 40,038 of NZ_JBITMA010000017.1, forward strand.
GCGGCCGCATCGCACAAACCCGGCTGGCGGATTGCCGCTGCGGCACAACAGATCCCGGCTATCAGCTTGTGATGATCGACGGAAATCATTCCGGCATCGACGATTCCGGAGCAGACACGCTGCCATTCGGTGGCCGAATAGGTCGGCGGCGGGACGGAGTTGTCGGCCCGTCCCGCGAAGAGCACCTGCGCCAGCGCGGTGCGATAGACCAACTCCGGATCGGCGGTGGTGTTGACGAAGAACTCGGCACCCTTTACCCCGGAGACCATACGAACCTCGCCCCCGTCGAGAATGCACACCGCGACAGTCGAATTCGTCATTGCGGACAATACCCGGGCGGGCCGTTGCGCGGCCCGGCGCAGGATCGGCGCGGCCTGCCAATGCCGCCCCAGCTCCGCCATCCGCTCGCCGACGAAATACCGCTGCTCCACCCGCTGCACGGCACCGAGCGCCACCAACTGTTCGGCCAACCGATATGCGGTGGCCTTCGCCAATCCGGTGGTGCGGGCCAGTTGGGACAGTCCACAGCCCTCCGGTGCCGCCGAAATGGCCTCCAGTATCTGGAAACCGGCGTCGAGCACACCGCGGCTCGCTCCGTCAGCCGATGGGCTACTGGCCATCGTGCCCGTCCTCCTCCTTGCCGCGGCTCCTATCCGCACACGGCAAGAAAAGATGGTACGCCGGTTGTCGTTCGCAACAAGGCGTTCCGGAACCGGGTCAGCTCACGTTGAGGACGACCTTGCCTGGCCCACGCCCCTTTTCGCTCTCCTCCTGTGCGGCTGCTGCCCGCTCCAGCAGGAAGGTCCGCGCCTCGCCCGGCAGCCGGAACGCACCGCTGGCGACGCGTTCGGCGACCTGCTCGAGCAGTTCGGTAGGCCGCTGGGCGCCGCTGCCCGCGAGGAAGGTGATGCCGAGTTCGCGGGCCGCCGGATCGACGATCGTCACGATCCGGTCGGTGCCGCCGCGCAATTCGATGGCGGCGGGCAGCACACCGTGTCCGGCGGCGTCGAAGACCGCGTCGATGCCATTCGGCGCGAGTTCGCGCACGCGCTCGACCAGACCGGCACCATAGGTGGTCGCAGTGGCGCCGAGTTCGCGCACAATATCCTGATTGGCCGCGGATGCGGTGCCGATCACGGTGACGCCCTCGGCCGCCGCCAGCTGCACCGCCATCGACCCCACCGCACCGGACGCACCATTGATCAGCAGCGTTTCGCCCGGTTGTATTTTCAGTGCCGCCAATGACTTCGCCGCTGCCGACACCGCGACCGGGAGCGATGCGGCGTCCGGCCAGGACAGTTCCTCGGGTTTCTTCGCGACGGCATTGCTGAGGGTGTATTCCGCGTACGCCGCGACCGCCCAGCCCAGTACCTCGTCGCCGACCGCCACATCGGTGACATCCGGACCGATCGCGTCGACCACCCCCGCGATCTCACCACCCGGATACTGCGGGAACACCGGTTCACCGAAAGACAGTGCGCCGGAACGGATCTTCCAATCCGCCGGATTCACGGCGGTGGTCCGCACCGCGACTCGGACCTGCCCCGGGCCCGGTTCCGGGATCGGGATGTCGACGATCTGCAGTACGTCCGGACCGCCGAATTCGTAGAACGCAATCGCCCGCATCGTCCCAGCCTACGGGTCGGACCGCGCGGTTGCGGGTAGCGCCGCCGGGTTTTCTCAGGAGAGTCTCATCGAACGCCTACCTCTCGTCTCAGGACTGTTCCGTTCAATAGCCGGTGGCTGCCCCGCCCGGTCCCAGTCTCACCCGGGCGGTAGGCAGCGCCAACCTCGGCAAGAATCCGAAACGACCTCGAACCTAATCGGCGGCTATCTCGTAACACCTACAACAACGAGCCGACAACGCCGAGGTCACGATGAGCGCCGAACACGTCAACCGTCGAACAATCGTCATCGGAGCAGGGGCCGCGGCAGTTGTCGCCGCCTGTTCTACGAGCGAAAACTCATCGACGCAGGCCACCTCCAATTCCACCGCGGTACCGACGACGACATCGGGTTCCGTTGCCGCCGAACCGCCGCCGCCCCCGACCGAGGTGCCGGCTGGGCCGGAACCCGCACCGGGCACCGCACTCACCCGCACCTCCGACGTGCCGATCGGCTCCGGCGTGCTACTCGGCGATACGGTTGTCACTCAGCCGAGTCCGGGCTATTACCAAGCTTTTTCGGTGATCTGCACACATGCGGGCTGTGCCGTCGACACGATCGGTGGCGGCACCATCAATTGCCCTTGTCACGGCAGCAAATTCAACCTCGACGGCTCCGTCGCAACCGGACCGGCCACCCAGCCGCTCGCCGCGCGCACCATCTCGGTACAGGGGGAATGGATCGTCGCGGGCGCATTCGCACCGCTACCCGCCCGGCAAGAGGTCCAGGAGCAACCCGCACCGGCGCCGCAGGTCGAGCAGGGCGCACCGGAGAACGCACTCGCCCGTGCCTCCGACGTACCGGTCGGCTCCGGGCTCATCCTCGGCGACACGGTGGTGACTCAACCGAATCCCGGTAATTACCAGGGCTTCTCGGTGATCTGTACGCATCAGGGCTGTGCCCTCGACGAAATCGCTGGCGGCACCATCAACTGTCCTTGTCACGGCAGCAAATTCAACCTCGACGGATCCGTGGCCACCGGTCCGGCAAATGAACCGCTGTCGCGCCGCGAGGTATCGGTACAGGGCGACTGGATCGTCGCGGGCGCACCGGCGACACCGCCGGTGATCAAGCCGTGGTGGTGCGAAATCCCGATCTTCGCGCCGGGTAGTGCGAGCTGCTGACTATTTCCGCCGCGCTGTCCGGGTTGCTCCGATGGACGCCGCCACCACGCAGATGATGCCCACCCATTGCGCCGCGTGCATGATCTGGCCGAGGACGATCAGTCCGGCGAGTGCGGCTGCCGCCGGTTCCAGGCTCATCAGCACGCCGAAGACGCGCGGTGGAATCCGCCGCAGCGCTTCGAGTTCCACGGAATACGGCAGTACCGACGACAGCATCGCGACCGCGAAACCGGCAGCGAGGACCGAGGGCTGGAACAGCGTGGCGCCCGCGTCGGCAATACCGACCGGGACCATGAGCACACCGCCGAAGGCCATCGCAATGGCCAATCCCCCACCGCCGCTGGTCCGGTCACCGAGTGCGGCACTCAGCAGAATGTAGCTCGCCCACAGGGCGCCCGCGGCCAGCGCGAACAGCACACCCGACCAGCCGACATCGCCGCCCGCCTTGGTCAGCAGCAGTACGCCGCCACCGGCGAGCACGGCCCACACCGGATCGGTCCAGCGCCGCGAGCCGGCCAGCGCGACGGTGAGCGGCCCCAAGAATTCGAGGGTGACCGCCATACCGAGCGGAATCCGGTCGATGGCCTGGTAGAAGCACAGATTCATGGAGGCGAGCACGGTGCCGTAGCCGAGCACGACCGGTACCGCCCGCCGCTCGATCCGCAGCGCGGACCGCCAGACGACCAGCAGCACCACCCCGGCGAAGAACAGGCGCAGTGTGACCGCACCCGCGGCCCCGGTGGCGGTGAACAGCTGTTTGGCCAGCGCCGCGCCGACCTGCACGCTGACAATCCCGATCAGCACCAATGCCGTCGGCGGCACCCCGCCGAGCCCGCGCGCGTGCACCGCGCGCAGGGGCGTCAGCGGCCACGCCGACTTCGGATTCCGTTCGATATCGATCGCGACCACGCGGCGCCCTCCGTCCAAAAATCCAGCATCCCAGAAATGGTCAGGCTGCCGGGCGAGGACCTGCCAGATCGACGAGATCGATATCCTTCGGCGCGGAATCGCGTTCGCCCGCTTGCGACTTCGCCCGTTTGCCGGCGACGAGATACGCAACGACCAGCAACACGCTCAACCACACGTAGGTGTTCCCCCACAGGTGTTGCCAAGGAGTCCAAGCCAATTCGCGGCGATTGTCGCCCGGCAGCCAGTTCTGCGGCCCGTAGACGAATGCCGCGGTGGTGAGGACGATCGCCACATACCAGCCGATCGCCCGACCGCGCGGCAGTGTGGTCGCGTAACAGACCATCGCGAACAGTGCGGGCGCGATCATCACCCAGTGGTGCGACCAGGAGATCGGCGATACCAGCAGCGTGAAGACGGCGTTGATCGATAGCGCAAGTGCGGGCACTTCGGCGGCCTGCCGCATGGCCGGCACCACCAGCGCGAGCAGCGCCGCACTCAGCACCAGCCACAGCACGGTGAACAGCGGCTTCTCCACGCCGAATCGGGCGAGCACGGCCTGGATCGACTGGTTGGTATGGAAGGAGGAGCCGCTGAGTCCGGAGACATTGCCGAGCCCGCCGAACCAGTAGTTGACCGATTCCTTGGGCAGGATCGCGAAGCTGACCGCGGTCGCCACCGCACCGGTGATCGCGGCGGTGACCGCGGCGCGATAATCCCGGCGCACCAGGAAGTAGAGCACGAATGCGGCCGGTGTCAGCTTGATCGCGGCGGCAACGCCGACCAGCATGCCGCGTCGCCATTTCGGCTTCGCGGTGAGCGCATCCGCGGCGACCAGCACCATCAGCAGCAGGTTCACCTGTCCGAAGTCCAGCGTGGAGCGGACCGGCTCCAGCAGCATGGCAAGCGGTGTCGCACAGGAGGTGGCCAGCAGCGCGAGTTGCAACGAGCCACGCTCGGGCCAGCGCCGCCGCGCGACCAGATACAGCGTGACAGCCAGCGCGAGTGTCGAGGAGATGAAGAAGGTGAAGGCCGCGGCATCCCATGGCAGCAGCGCGAACGGGCTCAGCACCAGTGCGGCGAACGGCGGGTAGATGAACGGCAGGCCGATGCCGATGGTGGTCTGCGGCAGCTGGCCGTACATATCCGCGCCGTCGCGCAGTGCCTCGATGCCGAGCCGGTACACCTGCAGGTCGATGAACCCACCGGTGATCCGGTGGAAGGGCCACAGCGGCGCCATCAGGCACCAGGTGGCGAAGGCGACGAGCAGCACCGGCACCAGCCACACCGCGCGCCCGAATCGTCGGTTCACGGGCTTCGACCTATCTGGGGTGGTGACACTACTCATCCGCGGCGACTATACCGACCCGCACGAACGCAGCCGAATCCGCGTTCGTGCTCATGGCAATCGGTCAACGCTCAGGACGCCCCGAACAAGCCCAGCAGATCGTTCTTGCCGAACATGGCGGCCGCGGCCCGCGCGGACGGTGTCCCGGCATCCGGATCCGCACCGGCGGCGAGCAGGGCGCGCAGGATCTCGGTCTCGCCCTTGAAGACCGCACCGGCCAGCGGGGTCTGTCCCTTGTCATTGGCTCGATTCGGGTCGGCATCACGCGCGAGCAGCACCTGGACGGCGTCCTGATGACCGTGGTAGGCGGCCAGCATGAGCAGCGTGTCGCCGTTGTCGTTGGTGAGGTTCACCGGGACACCGGCATCGAGGTACGCCGTGAGCCGCTCGGCATCGCCGTGCCGAGCTAGCTCGAAGATCTTGGTGGCGAGTTCGATCAGGTCCGGGTCCGTCTCGTCATTGCCCATCTGCCAGTACTACCACTCGCGATGCGCCGGAGACGGCAGTTGTCACGGAATGATTCGGCCTGTCGCGGTGGATAACAGTTTCATAACTCGGCGATCGGGTACCCCCTGAACATGACAGTGACGCACAAGCGATTTCACCGCCCCGCCGGTGTCGATCGCGGAACCGCGCTGCTGGCCTCGGCAACCTGCCTGATTTTCGTGGCCGGCATCGCCACCATCACCCGTTCCTTCCCGACGAGCGCGGCGGCCGCCGGATGCATCGCGGCCGGACTGGCCGTAACACTCGGCATCCTCCCGCACAGTCGTTAGCCGATCCACCAGAACGTCGACTCAACTGCCCGATACGGCAGGCTTACCGCTGTGCGTGTACTGCTGCTCGGCCCCTTCGAGGTCCGCGATGACGAGGACCGACCGCTTCGGATCGCCGGGGTCAAGGTGCGCGCATTGCTGGCCCGGCTCGCCATGGAACCCGGCCGGATCGTGCCCGCCGATGCGCTCGCCGATGCGATCTGGGACGGACGCCCGCCGGACAACGGCGTGAATGCGTTGCAGGCCTTGGTGTCCCGAGTCCGGCGCGCGGTCGGCACGGCGCGGATCGAGGGACTCGCGCCCGGTTATCGGCTGGTCATCGATCCGGTCGATGTGGATATCGTCCGGTTCGAACGCCTGGCCGCGGGCGGGCGGGAATCGGATGATCTGTCCGCATTGCGCGAGGCCGAGTCCCTGTGGCGCGGTCCGGCGCTGACCGAACTGCTGGAGCTGCGGTTCGCGGCCGACGCGGCGGTGCGGTTGGACGAGTTGCGGCTCGGCGCGGCCGAACACCGGCTCGGACTGGAGGTCGCCGCAGGCAATGATGTCCTCGACGAAGTACGCGCGCTGGCCGAGGCGCATCCGCTGACCGAGCGCATCCAGGGTCTGTTGATTCGTGCGCTGTATGCGGCAGGCCGGCAGGCCGATGCGTTGGCCGCCTTCGAACGCACCAGGGATCGGCTCGGCGACGAACTCGGCATCGATCCGTCCCCCGAATTGAGCGAACTGCACCTGTCGATTCTGCGGCAGGAATCCGCGGCACCGCGCCGACGCACCAACCTGCGCGCCCAGGTCACGAGTTTCGTTGGGCGCGACGATGATGTGGCCGATCTGACGGCGCGGCTCGCGGCCGCCCGGCTGATCACCATTGTCGGACCGGGTGGCGCAGGTAAGACTCGACTCGCCGTCGAGGTGGGCGAGCGGGTTTCCGGTGGCGTCTGGCTGGTCGAACTCGCCGCGGTGCGCGATCCGGAACAGGTGGTGTCTGCGGTGCTCACCACGATCGGTGTCCGTGAGGTGGGGCTGCTCGAGCCATCGTCGGGTGATCCGGTGGATCGGCTGGCGGAATATCTTGCGCGACAACATGTCCTGCTGATCTTGGACAATTGCGAACATCTCGTCGATGCGGTCGCCGAGCTCGTCGACCGGCTGCTCGGTGCGTGTCCGGAGCTGCGGGTGCTGGCTACCAGCCGGGAATCACTCGCGGTCGATGGCGAACACATTCACCAGATTCACCCGCTGCCCTGGCCCGCTGATGCGGCCGCGGCCGAAAGCTTTCCTGCGGTGCGGCTTTTCGTGGAACGAGCGCGTGCAGTCCGTCCAGATTTCGCGCTCGACGCCGGTACCGCCCTCGCCGTGGTCGAGATCTGCCGACGGCTGGACGGTTTGCCGCTGGCCATCGAATTGGCGGCAGCGCGGCTGCGGGCACTATCGGTCGGCCAGATCGCGGCGAAGCTCGATGATCGGTTCACGCTGCTCGGGCGCGGCAGCCGGACGGCGCACGCCAGACATCGGACACTGCGCGCGGTCATCGAGTGGAGTTGGGCGCCGCTGTCGGAGTCCGAACGTGCACTTGTCATGTGGCTGGCGGTCTTTCCGGCCGGTGCGAACCTCGATACCGTCGGCGATCTCGAGTTGCTCACCGGGTTGGTGGACAAGTCGTTGGTCGAACGCGGCGGCGAGCGGTATCGAATGCTCGAGACCATTCGGTCGTATGCGTTGGAACGATTGACGGAGTCCGGCCGGGAGGATGCGGTTCGAGGCAGGCAGGCGCAGTACTTGCTGCGGCTCGCCGAATCGGCGGAGGCCGAACTGCGGTCCGCCGGGCAGCTCGATGCGCTCGCTCGGCTCGATGCCGAGCGCGACAATATCGCCGCCGCATTGCGATTCGCGGTTGACACCGGTGCTGTCGAGTTGGGCATTCGGCTGATCGCGGCGATGTTCTGGTATTGGACGTTGCGCGGGATCCACAGCGAACGGCTGCATTGGATGCGGGCGGTGCTGGAGCTTCGGGGCGAGGTGCCGGACGAGCTGCGGGCATTGCGCGGTGTGCTCGATGGGTTGTCGCGGTATGAGAGCGGGGCGATCGAGGACGGGATGCGGACGGTGGCGGCCGGTCTCGAAATCGCAAGGAGCTCAGGTTTGCCCAACGGGCCTGCTCGCACGGTGCTGCTGGTAGCACCCGCATTCCTCGAGGGGCAGCGCCTTTCGGCTTCATGGCCGGGGCCCGTCGGATGGGAGCGTGGTATTGCGCTCTTGCTCGGCGGTACGAGCATCGACCAATTGGTCAGTGCGAAAAAGGAATTCGAGTCCGTGGGCGAACGCTTCGGTTTGTCGACGACACTTCAGTCGATCGCGGACGACCAGCTGCGCCATGGTGATCTGCCCGCGGCGATCACATCGCTCACCCGTGCCGCCGCGGCCTTCGAAGAGCTCGGCAGTGCGGGTGATGCCGCGGCCGTCTGTGCCGAATCGGCCACCGCGCTGGCCCGACTCGGCGAACTCGACCGTGCCGAAGCTGCGCTGGCCCGGGCCGGACAACATGTCGAGGCGGCCGCAGAGCCAGGCACCGCGACTTATGTGCGGCTTGCGCGTGCGGAGTATCTGCTGCGTCGCGGGGATCGGAAAGCGGCACTGCGTGAACTCGAGCGGGCCGAAACCGGTCTCGCCACCACCGCCTTCGGTACTCGAATTCGGGCTCGGAGTGCTGGTTTTCGAGCGCTCATCGCGATTCTCGACGACGATCCGGTGCGGGCTCGGCGGGTGCTCGATACGGCGACCAAGGGGCTGATCATCGGTCGGAACGGATCGATGACCACTGCGAGCGGGGCACAACCGGACGATTTGGCAATGTTCGCGCATCTGTATGCCGCATTGGCAATGCGCGACGCCAACGCAACCGCCGCGGCCCACCTACTCGGTGCGGCGGCCGCCATGCTCGGCACCGAGGATCGGCGCGGGTACGACAATCTCGTCGCACCAGCAGACCGAGCCCGCGAAGCACTCGGTGCTGAAGCCTTCACCACTGCTTATGAGAGCACAGCGGGCTTGCACCCCACTGCCGCAATCGAATTCCTGCTGTCACAGGCGACATGAACGCCGATTGTCTTGTCATGTGCCGGGCACAGGTGGCCAAGCCCATCGTCGTACCGACCCAACAGGGCTGAACCCGATAGGGCGGACGATCTTCCGGACGTCCGCCCGCTCCGTCACAAGCGCGTTATGACAGCGCCGTCCATCTGTCCCACACCCGTGGGCCGATATCGCCGCGCACACAGGCCAGGCGGAGATCCGCCTGCTCCTGATACTCCGAATTCGCGGCGGCCGCCTGCGCGGCCATTGTGGCCATCCGGAACTCCCGGATATCTCGCAGCAGGTAGAAGCCGTCCCAGCGCATCACATCGCAGCCGTAGGCCTGGCAGTACTCGGCATACTGCGCATCGGTGATCCAGCCGAACGACGCGCATTCGATCGCCGCATGCACCAGATCCCATTCCGGCGGTCCGATCGACACCAGTCCGGTATCGAGCAGGATCACGCTGTCGTCCTCCGCGACGACCACATTGCCGCTCCACGCGGCGCCGTGGATGACCGACCACGGCCGTCCGGTCGGCAGCGCAGCCCAGCGACCCCGCAGTTCCGCCAAATGCCTACGCAGCCAGGATCTGTCGTCCGCGCTCATGCTGTGCGCGGCTTCGATGCGTTCATCGAGTCCGACGAAGGGCGCCACCTGTCCGATTTCCAAATCCGTCGGGGGCGCCAGCCCGTGCAATCTCGTCAGCGCCGCGGCCACTTCGCCGGGTGTGCCGGCGCGGTGCTGCGGCAACTCGTGCCAGAAGGTCACCGCGCGACCGTCCACCACCACCGGCTGCGGAAGATCGGAAACCGCCTGCGCCACAGGAATTCCGGCGGACTCCAGCCATCGAGCGACATCGACCGCGCGCTTGGCGGCACCCTCTTGTCCGGGTGCCCCGATCCGCGCCACCACACCGCCGGGCAGCCGGTAGTCGATCTCGTCGGTCACTCGAAGTAGTTGGGCCCCTGTGGCATTGATGCCCACGCCCGCGCAGGCGACCCGCAGCATCGACGTCCCGTTACCAAGCCGCATCGCGGTCATTTCCTCATGGTAACGGTTCGATCCGACGAATTGCATTGATTCACAACCAATCTGACTTGCATGCCCGGCAACCAGGTCGTTCGGATGGGCTCGAGGTCTGCTCGAGGTCCACGCCTGGGTGCACGGGCCGGAGTCTTCGCATGAGAGCCGAAGATCTTACGGCCGTGGTCATCACGTCCGTCGCGGACGCGATCGGCCTGGAAGAAACCCGGATCAGCCCGGAGTCGTCGCTGATCGACGAACTCGGCGCTGAGTCGATCGATCTGTTGGATATGTGGTTTCCGCATCCACCGGGACTCCGGTGTGGAGATCTCCGGCGCCGATGTCGCCGCGCTGTTGCGGTTGATATTCCGGACGACGAACTCGGAAGCGAGGTGGTCAGCGAGGCGGGGTTGGCCCATCTCGAGCGAGTACTCCCGCAATTCCGCTGCGATTCACTGGCCGACCCACTGCGAAATGATCAGGTGCACAGTCTGGTAACCGTAGGCAATCTGATCGATCTGGTGCATTCGCTGGCAGCGCAGCACAGCACAGCACCGAGGCTACGCCGATCGAGGTGGAAACAGAACCCTGATCGCGGCGAAAACGGGCGGCCGGTCCGATCACCTCGCCGTCCTGCGCCGACAGCGGGCTACCCGACCCACGGCCCTTCTAGCCTGACTCGCCCGGGCCGATCGTGAACGAAACGCTGCGTCCGCGGGCGTCCAACCTGCCATCGCCCCAGCTCGCACTGCCGTAGGCGTCGACCTCGATGGCGTACTCGCCGTCGGCCAGATCAGCTGGTAGCTGCACCGACGCCGACGGCCGTCGGTCCACGAGGTCCAGGTACCTCCGCTGCGGATCGTCGCCTGGTGCGACCAGGAATATCCGTGCGTACTCGAGCTTCTTGCGGGCAGCCGATGCGTTGGCGACCGACCACGTGATGCCGAGCGATCGGCGCGCGGCATCGGTGAACTCGACGGCGACTCGCAATGTCGCCTCGCCCTCCAGCCCGGCGTGGTACCGCACGGCTTCCTCCTCGTATGCCTGCTACGTCGCATTATCTTCCGGGCCGGGTCGGCGGCGCGTAACTTTCGGCACCTCGGGCCGCACTCGGCGGCTCCCCGCGCGCCCGCCGCTATTCGCACCGGGTTCCAGCTTTCCTACGCCCACAGTGATTTGGTCGTACTCGGTGTACTGCTGGAGCTGGGCGAACTTCTCGTGCCCGACCGTCCGCCACGCATCTGAAGTGTTCAGCGGAATGTCGATTTCAGGTAGTCGGTGACCTCGGCACTACTCGCAGGACGCCGCGCGAACCCGAGATAGCCGTCCGGACGGACGACAAAAACCGAGCGGTGCCGCGCACGGTAGCTGTGCGCGAATTTTCCACCGGTATCGCGGATCAGCGGCAGGATCGTCTCGGCGACATCGGCTTTCGGGGCAGCGATGAGATAGGCATCGAGATGACCGTGCGCTGTAACGTTTGCGGCGGCGGCCAGTTGCTCGAACTCGCGAAGGTCTGGCGCGGTGGCGGTTTCGTCTGCGTAGATCAGGATCGTGTGCTCGATCCGGCCGAACAATGAGAACAGCCGGACATCGAAGCTCACGGCGTCACGGGTGAGACCAGCGACATCGGGTGCGCGGCTGCCCGGCCTCGGCGTCGCCTCGTCGAAGCTCTCATCCACGATCGGGCTGTCGCCGTACTCGATCAACAACTGGGCTTCGCGCTGCATCACATAATCCGGATCGGTCGAATCCGCGCCGATGCCCTCGCGGGCACTGCGAACCGTCCGGCCGACCACCTCTTCGCCGACCGGTCTGCGCTCGGCGTCGTAGCTGGCCAGCAGATCCGTGGCCGCATCGCCTTCGACGGCGAGCGCGAGCTTCCACGCGAGATTGTGCGCGTCCTGGATACCGGTGTTCATGCCCTGCGCGCCGGTCGGCGGATGAATGTGCGCGGCATCGCCCGCAACGAAAGCCCTTCCGCGACTGTAGGAATCGACGATCCGGTGGCTGATCCGGAATACCGACGACCATCGCAGTTCGGACGCTTTGGCCGGCTCGGGTCCAAGCCGGTCCAGCACCGCCTGCAGATGCGACAGTTCGGGGATGCGCCCGGATTCGAACCCGTGCGCGATATTGTCGCCGTCGGCCGCCGGAGCGCTCGCGAGTTCGTCGGGGACGAGCATCGAGATGCGGTACCGGGACCTGCCAGGCAACGGGATACACACCAGCACACCGTCGGTGAACGGCACCTCCGGCGGCAGCGACAGATCCATCCGTGCGACCTCGGCACCATTGATGTAAAGGATCTGGCCGCGCAATCGGATCGCCGCGTCCAGCACCTGACGCAGTACGCCCATACCCTCGAACACTTCGAGCGTGCGGGGTTGGATACCAACGGCTTTCGCATACTGGGGTGGTTCCAGCAGTGGGTCGATGATCCGGCACGAAACTCCCCTGCGGCGCAGCTCGATCGCCGTGGTCAGGCCGATCGGGCCTGCGCCCGCGATGAGTACGCCGGTCTCATCCATCCGACATCACCTTCATGTCATCGACCGGGGGTCGTTGTCGCGGCGGTGCTGGTCGGACTCGCGCCGGTGGTCGCCACATCCTTCCCCGGCAGGGCATCAGCACCGTAGAAGGTCGGCAGCATGCCTTTGACCAGCACCAGGGCGGACCCCTCACCCGACGGAACCGTCGCAAGGTTCGTGGCGACCACGATCGTGAGATCCGATGCCGGGTCATGGCCCATGAAGGTCATGAAACCCGGGAGCTGACCGTCGTGTCCGATGAGGTGGGTACCGAATCGCACGATGCCGAGGCCGTATCCGGCTTGCTCCGGATTGGCGGGATCGATCGGCTGAATGCTGTCCAACCGAGTCTGCTGCATCTTCGCATCGAGCAGGCCACCGCCGACGAGCGCCTTCACATACGTCGCCATATCGGCGGCCGTCGAGATCGCACCACCGGCGGTCCACGCCCAAGACACATTGATATTTGTCTGGTTGCCCGGTTTCAGGGTGCCCGCGACGGCCTCGGCCTGTTCCGCGGGAGGAAGTGCGTACGTATCGATGGTGGAAACGTTGGTGCCGAAGGCATAGCCCTGGGGATGCGGATCCGGAATCGAGGAGTCGATGGGCGCGGGCAGTGATGTGTGCGTAAGGCTCAGCGGTTCGAAGATGCGCTTCTGAAAACTCTCGGCGGCAGTCGTTTTCGTGAGCTTCTCGATGACCAGACCGAGCAGGATGAAGTTGGTATTGCTGTATTCGAACTTTTCCCCGGGTTGGAAGTTCACCGGGTGCGCGAACGCGATGGCCAGCAATTCCTCCGGCGTCCATACCTTCTGCGGCTCGTTGTCGAGCGCGGCATTGAACTGCGGGTCGAAGGTGTAACTGTATAGCCCGCTTCGCATTTCGTTCAGCTGAGCAATCGTGATTCGATCACCGTTCGGCACGCCGGGCCAATACTTGTCGATGGGGTCGTCGAGCGAGAGCTTGCCATCCTGCGCCAACTGCAGGATGACCGTCGACGTCATCGTCTTGGTATTACTGCCGACGCGAAAGTAATCGTCGACTTCGATCGGCTCGCGGGTGTCGATGGCTCGGGTACCGAATGCCGCTGCCCAATCGCCTTGCTTCGGTGATTTCACGACCACCACAGCGCCCGGAATCGCATTGTCCTTCATCAGCGTGGTTATCACCGGCCGGATAGCGGCGGCGTATGCGGGCTCGGCGCCCGACGCGGTCGATTGCGCGGAAGTTCCGGTGGTGTCGGTCGGCGTTCCGCAACCCGTGACGATCAACAGCCCAGCCGCAACACACGCGGCGATGCCTGTCCTGTGTCCCATAACGCTCCGTCCGAGGTTTGCTGGAACGTGGCTATGTAGCGCGGTGCAACACTAACGCCGCACGACTCGGTTTCGGGAGGGAATGCCGGGCAACCGTCAGCTCGGACTGGACGTCCCGGTTCTTGATCTCATCCACCGCGCTGCTCATTGCCACGTCCTCCGGTATGGCGCAACGAGTTCCACTCGGACGGTCTGCACGTGCGACGATGCTCCGAGCTTTCCCGGGATTCTCGGCGCGGCCTGCACGGATGTGATCCGCGTCTCAGGTACCGTGCGACGACCTACGCCCGGGCCATGAGCGGCTCGGTCGGCACAGCGAAAGGCGGGCATGATGGGCGGACTCTCGCGCGGCGCGGCCGGTGTGGCGCTGGCGGCTGCGTGTCTGGCAGTACCGACAACCTTGGCACCCCAAGCGAATGCGATGATCGCTCCGACGCTGTCGGTGGCGATGGTCGGCCCGGCACTCGGTGCGAACAGTGTCGCGTCGGTCGGCTGCGGGCAGACTGCGCAGGCAACCGTGCAGCGCCCTGATGGCACTCCGGTGCAAAGCGGTGTCGTCGAATTCACGAGCCGCCTGCCCGGCCTCGGCGGGAACATCGTCGGAACCGTGCCGGTCACCAATGGCACCGCGAGCATCCTCTGGATTCCGGACACCGCGGGCCAGCACATCGTCAGCGCCGTCTACTACGACGGCCCGCCCGACTACCAACCAGCAGCCGGGTACACCACCGTCACCGCAGTAAACCTCGGCGGCGTCTGCGTGTAGTTCCGAACGATCCACCGAAAACGACGAAGGCCCGGTCCAGGTGGACCGGGCCTTTTCGTGGAGCTGCCGGGAATCGAACCCGGGTCCTCCGCCGCGTCTTCAGGGCTTCTCCGTGTGCAGTTCGCTAGGTCTCTACTCGGATCTCCGGGTCTCGCGAACAAGCTCGGATGACGATCCCAGTCGCTGTTGGATGTCCCGTCCGACTCCGCGACCGAGCCGGACGGTAATTCCCTCTAGCTGATGCCAGTACCCGGGTCGAGGGACGAACCCGGACTGACAGAGACGACCTGCTACTTAGGCAGCGAGGGCGTACTCGCGCTGATTGGAATCGGCGCTTAATTGGTTGCAGCGACGCTTACGGTGGTCTCTTGCCTGCACCGACACGCTTCCCCTAAATCTACGTACGCAGTCGAAACCGTTCAGCCCCGTACGTCCCGACACCTTGTCGGGCTAGTTACTTTAACACTCGGCCATGCCGCGTTCATTCCATTATCCATGCGGCGCGAATCACCCTCACGACCTGCACGTATGCGGTCGGACCGAGGCCAGCCCATCGCTTGTTGCCCGTGCCGCACCAAGATCGAGGGGCACATGGTCGCATCGGCAGCGGAACGCTCCATCACGAGTTCGCCTCGACCTTGGTCAAACGGCCTTTGACGGGTGGGCCGGGCGAGGGGCCGATCAGGCCGCAGCGATCAATCCGACCGACGCCAATGCCAACACCATCCCGACCTGCTGCTGGTGACCGACCCGTTCCCCGAGCAGCACCATCGCCAGCAGGACGGTCGCGGCCGGATACAGCGAGCCGATCACACTGACCAGCGATAGCAGCGAACCGTGGAAGGCGTACAGCAATGCGGCATTCGCGATGGTGTCGAGCACCGCGATGTAGGCCGCCAACCGCAGCGGTTCACCGTGCAGCGGACGGAACTCCCCAGCCGATAGAGCGATCAACCAGACCATCGGACTCGCCGCACCGCGCTGGGCCAGCAGCGGCCAGACTCCGGCACTCGCGTGGGTTTCGTGCAGGAAGACGAAGGCAAGTCCGAAGGCCGCGCCCGAGCCGATGGTGAGCAGCGCCACTTTCCTCGTGAAGCGCAGCTCACGCCCGCCGGTGATCTCCTCGGTGACGTCGTCCGGCGATTCCCGGCTCACCAGGTAGACCGCACCGAGTGCGAACACGATGCCGGCGATGGCGAGTGGACCAGGGCGCTCGCCGATCCCCAGACCGACCAGCACCGGAATTCCAGCGACCAATAAAGCGGTCAACGGGGACACTACCGCCATCGGGCCGCTGGCCAGCGCCGCATAGAACCACCACACCGCGAACCCGCTCGCCACACCGGCCGCCAGCCCCCACAGCATCGATGCGGTGTCCGGGGTTCCGCCGATCAGCGGCAGCAGCACGAGGACGAACAGCGTCGACATCGGGTAGGAGACGATCACGACTCGCAGGGCGGTCACGCGCCGCGATGCCACCCCGCCGAAGAAATCACTGACGCCGTAGCCGACCGCGGCCACCAACGCCAACAGAACGGCGGTCAGCGCATACCCTTGATCCGCCGCCCCAATTCTCGGGTGACCTCGCGCTCGGCGGTCCGCTTGGCCAGATCCTGTCGCTTGTCGTAGTCCTGCTTACCCTTGGCGAGCGCAAGCTCGACCTTGACCTTGCCGTCGGAGAAGTACATCGACAGCGGCACCAATGTCTGGTTGCCCTCGCGCGACTTACCGACCAGCCGCTCGATCTCGCGCTTGTGCAGCAGTAGCTTGCGCACCCGGCGCGGGGAGTGGTTGGTCCAGGTGCCGTGACTGAACTCGGGAATGTGCAGACCGCGCAGCCACACCTCGCCGTTGTCGACCGTCGCGAAGGCGTCCACCAGCGAGGCCTTACCCTCGCGCAGACTCTTGACCTCGGTACCGACCAGCGCGATCCCGGCCTCGTAGGTGTCCAGGATCGTGTAGTTGTGCCGCGCCCGGCGGTTGGTCGCGATGACCTTGCGCCCCTGTTCCTTCATAACGGTCAACTTTAAGTGACTCGGCAACCGGATTATTCCGCGGCTGTTGCGCTAGCCACCCGGCCGGACCGCGAGATACAGCAGGAGCACCGCGATGAAGGCCCCAACCAGCAAGACCGTGGTCATGCGTGGCAGGCCGCGCGGACGCGGCGGTGGCGGCGGACGGTGGCGCAGCCAGACGGATTCCACCGCGGGGTCGTGGGTGCCGCGCCGATACGGCGGCGGATCGCCAGGGTCTGTGGACGGCGAGCCGCCCAGGTCGGACCCGTCGTCGGTGGGGCCATCACCGGATGCCATATCGTGCACGCTAGCCGTCGAACCGGTTCGACGCCGGGCAATTTCATTGCGATTCAGGCAAGTCGGTGCTCGAACGCCACACTGGCACCACCGCTCGCGAGATCCACGGTGACCACCGTGAGGTCGACAGCGCTCGCGGTGAGGTCCAGGACCATGAAACCGAGCTCGTGATAGTTCTCGAACAGGGCGGCGTTGCCGGAGCCGCCGGGATTCAGCTTCGGTTCCGCGGCTACAGTTTTGGCGGCCGCGCCGGAGACGAGCTGGCGTGTGCCTTTCGATACCGCGGTCGGCTCGAGCACCTGCAGCGAATGATCGTGCCCGGAGAGGATGAAGTGGCATTTGCCGACGACATGGTCCTCGAAGAACTGCTTCGCGTGGATGCCGTTGATCGGTGCCGCCGAGAGCCCCTCGTAGCGGCCGGCGTCACCGTGTGGACCGTTGTTCACATACGGATGGTGGGTGCAGGCGATCTTCCACTCAGCGGGTGACTCGGCGATGGCGCGGTCGAGCCAGGCGCGCTGCTCGTTCATGAACTGGCCGTCGACCGCCCAGTACGGATCGAATATCGGCGGGATGTAGGCGGCGAGCGGATTGACGTCCAGCACAAAGAATTCGACCACCGGCTGCGGCTCGGGTATCCGCACCGAGTAGTACCGGCTCGGCATCCACCAGCGTGGCGAATTCGCGTGGTATTCGACCTCACTGTTGCCGCGCAGCAGCCAACCACCGTCGCCGCCGAGGACCGAACTGTTGTCGTGATTGCCGAGCACCATGAGCCACGGGAAATCCAGTCCCGCATTGGGGTTTTCGAATTTGTCCGCGAACTGGGCATCGACGGCGCTGTACGGACCGCTCTCGTAGATATTGTCACCGAGGCCGAGGGCGAGCGAAAACGGTTGGCGGCGATGGTAATCCCGCATCGCGTCGGCGACGGCCCACTGGGTGCGGGTGCCGGTGCCCGCATCACCGGTGACGAGCACCCGCACATTGCCGTCGGTCGGGAAGTCGAATTTGGTGACACCACTCGCGACCGGAACCGCATCGGCGGGCGATAGACCGACCAGCGATGCACCTGCCGCAGCGGTGGCCGCACCCGCCAGAAACCCGCGCCGCCCGATCATGCGTTGCTCACTTCTCCGACCAGGACGGCGAGTACTCCTTCGCCGTATTTGGCCAGTTTGTTCTCACCGACACCGCCGACCGTCCCGAGTTCGGACAGGCTCGCGGGCTTGCGTGCGGCGATCTCCCGCAGCGTCGCGTCATGGAAGACGACGTAGGCGGGTACGCCCTGCTCCTTGGCCGTCGCGGCCCGCCATTCACGCAGCTTCTCGAACAGCGGCACGTCTGCCGAAGACAGGTCGGCAGCCGGGGACTTGCCCTTCGCCGCCTTGGGTGTCCTGGCTGGTTTGACCGCACGCTCCGGTTCGCGGCGCAGTAGCACTTCCCGGCCGTCGAACAACACCTCGTTGCTGGCCTCGGTGAGGATGAGCACGCCGTAGTCGCCGTGCACGGCGAGTAGTCCCTGTGCGAGCAATTGCCTTATGACGCCGCGCCATTCGACATCGCGCAGATCGGTGCCGATGCCGAAGACCTTCAGCTCGTGGTGAGCATGTTGCAGCACTTTGGGATTCGATTTGCCGAGCAGGATATCGACGATATGGCCCGCGCCGAAGCTCTGTCCGCGTTCCCGCTTCAGCCGAAGCACCGTCGAGAGCACCTTCTGCGCGGGCACTGTGCCGTCCCAGGTTTCCGGCGCGGTCAGGCAGGTGTCGCAATTGCCGCACGACTGCCCCGACTGTCCGAAGTACGCCAGTAGCTGAGTTCGCCTGCAGGACACCGTTTCACACAGGGCGAGCATCGCGTCCAGATGCAGTTGCAGTTGCCTGCGGTGGGTGGCGTCGCCGTCGGAGGAGTCGATCATCTTGCGCTGCTGCACCACATCGGCGAGCCCGTAGACCATCCACGCGGTCGACGGCAACCCGTCGCGGCCCGCTCGTCCGGTCTCCTGGTAGTAGCCCTCGACGGACTTGGGCAGATCGAGATGGGCGACGAAGCGCACGTCGGGTTTATCGATGCCCATACCGAAGGCGATCGTCGCGACCACGACGAGGCCGTCCTCGCGCAGGAACCGTGCCTGGTTGGTCGCGCGGGTGCGCGAGTCCAGGCCCGCGTGATACGGAACCGCCTCGACGCCGTTCTCGGTGAGGAAGGCCGCGGTCTTCTCCACCGAGTTGCGCGACAGGCAGTAGACGATGCCGGCGTCTCCGGCGTGCTCGGTCTTGATGAAGTCCAGCAGCTGCCGGTCCGGCCGGTTCTTGGGTTCGATCCGGTATTGGATATTGGGCCGGTCGAAGCTGGCGACGAAACGCCGGGCAGCCCCGAGGTCGAGGCGCTCGATGATCTCGTCGCGGGTCTTCGCCGTCGCAGTCGCGGTGAGCGC
The DNA here is from genome assembly GCF_044465765.1 of Nocardia sp. NPDC049526. NCBI lineage: Bacteria > Bacillati > Actinomycetota > Actinomycetes > Mycobacteriales > Nocardiaceae > Nocardia > Nocardia sp. NPDC049526. Next base: position 59,321 of record NZ_JBITMA010000017.1, read on the forward strand.
GATCCGCGGCACGTCGGGCCAACGCTCGTGCAGCATCGACAGGCCCAGATAGTCGGGTCGGAAGTCATGGCCCCACTGGGATACGCAATGCGCCTCGTCGATGGCGAACAGCGCCACCTTGCCCCGATCCAGCAGGGCGGCGGTCGACTCCAGACGCAGCCGCTCGGGCGCGAGATACAGCAGATCCAACTCCCCCGCGACGAATTGCGCCTCGACCATCCGCCGCTCGTCCGGGAACTGCGTCGAGTTCAGGAATCCGGCGCGCACGCCGAGCGCGCTGAGCGCGTCCACCTGATCCTGCATCAATGCGATCAGCGGTGACACCACCACGCCGACGCCGGGACGCACCAGTGCGGGCACCTGGTAGCACAGCGACTTACCGCCGCCCGTCGGCATGAGCACCAGCGCGTCCCCGCCGCCGACCACGTGCTCGACGATCTCCCGCTGATCACCGCGGAAGCTGTCGTAGCCGAATACGCGGCGTAGAACCTCTTGTGCCGCACCGGATTCGGCGACCGGGGCACCGTCGGTCAAAACAGCCGCGAAAGCATCGGGGGATTCCACGCGGCCCATCCTACGAGCGCGGTCGGACAACGGAACCCCTAGATCGGCGCGGACCCCAGGTGACCGGCCGAGTTGTCCACATGTGGATAACCAATTTCGATCGCCGCGCGGCGGGTTCGTCGCATATCCACTGACGGCCTCGCACAAGCTACACCGTGTGCGAGGTCGTCATACGCAGGTCAGTCGCGCACGTAGTAGCGCAGCGTGCCGTAGGCCGTGATCGCGGCGAACACGATGCCCAACGGCGCGATGGTCAAGGACACCAACGCGATGTCCTCACCGGTGATGTGCGGGAAGACGTTGCTGTTGAAGAGCGCACCGAGTCCACGGTTCACCACCAACGGTTGCGCGAGGAACAACCCGACAACCGCCAGAATCGATCCAGCCAGGGCTGCGACCACCGCTTCCAGGAGGAACGGCAACTGCGTGTACCAGCGCGTCGCGCCGACCATCCGCATGATGCCGACCTCCTCGCGTCGACTGAACGCCGCGATCTGCACCATATTCGCGATCAACAGCAACGCCGCCAATGCCTGCAACGCCGCCAACGCGAATGCCGCATTCCGCAGGCCGTCGAACACCCCGACCAAGCGGTCCACGGTGTCCTTGTCGTTGAGTACGCTCTGGATCCCGTCCTTACCGTTGAACGTCTGGTAGATCCGCGGGTACTGATCGGCATCGGTCATCTTCACGCGCAAGGACGCGGGCAGGCGGGTGTCCTTGATCATGTCCAGCATTTCGGGCTGGTCCTTGAAGGTCACCTCGGTGGCTTCCTTCATCGCCTCGTCGCTGTTGATGAACTGGACCGAGACCACACCGTCGGTCTTCTTCAGATCCGACATCAACTGCTGACACGGATTCAGTGAACAGTCCCGATCGTTCGCCGAGACCAGATCGGAGAGGTAGAGCCGGATCTCGACCCGGTCCATGAAGTAGTTCTGGGTCTTATCCGCGATTCGCAGCGCGAGCAGACCGCCGCCCAGCATGGTCAGCGATACCGCGGTGGTCAGGATCATCGCGATGGTCATGGTGACATTGCGACGCAGGCCGGTGAGGACCTCGTTGAACAGGAATCCAGCGCGCATTACCGGCCCACCCCGTAGACGCCGATCGCGTCGTCGCGGATCAGCCGGCCCCGGTCCAACTCCACCACTCGCTTACGCATCGCGTCGACGATGTGATTGTCGTGTGTCGCCATCACCACGGTCGTGCCGATGCGGTTGATCCGCTCCAGCAGCAGCATGATGTCGCCGCTGGTGTCGGGATCGAGGTTGCCGGTCGGCTCATCGGCGAGCAGCACCAGCGGACGGTTCACGAAGGCCCGCGCGATCGCAACACGCTGCTGCTCACCACCGGACAATTCGTGCGGCAGCCGATCGGCCTTACCACCGAGCCCGACCATATCGAGCACCTCGGGGACGGTCCGGTCGATGAACTGGCGCCGCTTGCCGATCACCTCCAGCGCGAACGCCACATTCTGGGCGACGGTCTTCTGCTGCAGCAACCGGAAGTCCTGGAAGACGCAACCCATGCGCTGACGCAACTTCGGCACCTTGCGCCCGGGCAGCCGGTCGACCTGGAAGTCGGCGACCCGGATCTCGCCCGCGGTCGGGGCCTCTTCCTTGAGCAGCAGTCGCATGAAGGTCGACTTGCCCGAACCGGACGGGCCGATGATGAAGACGAATTCGCCCTTGCGCACATCGACGGTGATGTTGTCCAGCGCGGGTCGCGTCGAGGTCTGATACGACTTGGTCACGTTCCGCATAGCGATCACGGTTGGCCAGTGTAACCAGCAACCGTCGCGCAGCCACCAGCTACATCATGGTCAATGACCGGGCGTAGCCGTATTCATCACTACGGGAACGGTATTGAGTTTTTCGGGCGATGTCACGATCGGTTGATCGGGCTTGACGAACAGGTATAACACGAACGTGGCGACCCATGATGCCATCAGGATCGCCGTGGATCTACGTGGTCTCACTGATTCCCTCCCGGCGCAATGCCGCGGCGACTCGCACCCGCAACTCGCGACCGACTTCGAACTGCTTGCCCGGCAACGTTCGGGCAACCATTCGAATATTCATCTGGTCCACTGTCAGGTCTTCGACACCCATCACGGTGGGCTCGTCGAGCAGCAGCGGCTTCAATCTGCGGTCCTCGTACGCCTTTGTACCGACCTCGTGCAGGATCTCGTTGATCCTGGTGATGTCGACGCTGGCCGCAACCGGAACGTCGATCGCGGCGCGCGCCCAATCCTTCGAGAGATTGGTCACTTTGACGATCTGGCCGTTGGGCACGGTGATCACCTCACCGTCGGCATTGCGCAGTGTGGTGATCCGCAGCGTGACGTCCTCGACCGTACCCTCGGCCTGCTCCGCGGATCCAGTGACAGCGATGCGAACCACATCACCAAATCCGTACTGCCGCTCGGTAATCAGGAAAAATCCGGCAAGGATGTCCTGCACGATCCGCTGTGCGCCGAAGCCGAGTGCGGCGCCGAGCACGGCCGCGGGTGCGACCAGACCGGTGACCGCGAAACCCATCCGACGCAGTACTTCCATGCCGACCAGGACATAGACGACGGTCAGCACCACCCAGGTGACCACCTGAGCCAGCGCATGCCGGTGTTTGGCCGCCTCGGAACGCACCAGTGCGTCGCTGCTGCGGAATCCGGCGTCGATCCTGCGGGTGATCCGATCCCGGATAAAGGTGGCGAAACGGCTGAACAGCACCGCGCCGAGGAGCAGCAGGACGATCTCTAGACCGGCGGACCGCAGCCAGGTGGTGAAGTCGGTGGACGTGGAGAAAGCCTGGGGTACGTCCAACTAGCTCGCCTGCTCTCGCATTCGCCAACGAATTCCGGATTCGATGAAACCATCGATATCGCCGTCGAGCACGGCAGTCGGATTGTTGACTTCGTAGTTGGTGCGCAGATCCTTGACCATCTGGTAGGGATGCAGCACGTAGGAGCGCATCTGGTTGCCCCACGACGCGCCCTCGTTGGTCTTGAGCGCATCCATTTCGGCGCGCTCCTCCTGCCGCTTGCGTTCCAGCAGTTTGGCCTGCAGCACCCGCATGGCCGAAATCTTGTTCTGCAGCTGGGATTTCTCGTTCTGACAGGTCACGACGATGCCGGTCGGGATATGGGTGAGGCGCACCGCGGAGTCGGTGGTGTTGACGCTCTGGCCGCCGGGGCCCGAGGAACGGTAGACGTCCACGCGGATCTCGCCCTCGGGAATTTCGATGTGGTCGGTGGTCTCGACCACGGGTAGCACCTCGACCTCGGCGAAGGAGGTCTGGCGGCGGCCCTGATTGTCGAACGGGCTGATCCGGACCAGGCGGTGCGTGCCCATTTCCACCGAGAGGGTGCCATAGGCATACGGCGATTTCACCGCGAAGGTGGCGCTCTTGATACCCGCCTCTTCGGCGTAGGAGGTGTCGTAGACCTCGACGGAGTACTTGTGCCGGTCCGCCCAGCGGATGTACATGCGCATCAGCATTTCGGCCCAGTCGGCGGCATCCACACCACCCGCGCCGGAGCGGATATTGACCAGCGCCTCACGCTTGTCGTACTCGCCGGAGAGCAGGGTGCGGACCTCCATGGCCTCCACATCACTGTGCAGCGTGGCCCGCTCGGCATCGGCGTCGGCGAGCGCGGCGACCCTGGCCTCGCCCTCCTCTTCCTCTGCCAATTCATATAGAACGGACAGATCGTCGAGGCGCTGGCGCAGTTCCTCGACCCGGCGCAACTCGCTCTGGGCGTGCGACAGCTCGCTGGTGACCTGCTGCGCGTGCTCCTGGTTGTTCCACAGATCGGGATCGGCGGCCTGGTGCTCGAGCTCATCGATCCGTCGACGCAGCTCCTCGACATCGAGGACCGACTCGACGGTCTTGAGCGTGGCGTCGAGTTCGGCGAGGTCAGCGGAGACGTCAGGATGCACGATGCTCAAGCCTACTGGGCGCGGTGAAGACGGTGAAACACGCGGTGGTGTGGGGGTGGCCGTCCTCAGCCGGAGACGGCTCGCAGTCCGCCTGGGCGACGACCGGCGAGGGAGTCCATGGCGGCCGCGGTGGCGTCGTCGGCGGGGAGGTAGACGATGAGCTGCTGGTCGTCGTCGGCGGAGAGTTCGAGGGTTTCGTAGGTGAGGCGCAGGTTGCCTGCCTCGGGGTGGGTGAGCCGGGTGGTGCCGGTGGCGGCCGCGAGGCTGGGCACGTATTCCACGCGGCGGGTGAACTCGGCGCCGGCGGCGACGGTGAGTTCGTCGGCGAGGGCGGCGATGTGCGGGTCGCTGCGGAACGGGCCTTGTTTCAGTGCGGCGACCAGTTCGTCGGCGATGTGGTCCCAGTCGGGATAGGCGGTGCGGGCGCGCGGGTCGGTGAAGGCGAACAGGGCGAGATTGGCGCGGTGTTCGTGGTCGAGCAGTCCGATCGGCGCCATCAGGCGCTCGAATCCCTCGGTCCAGGCGAGCACCTCGCGCAGACGGTTGACGACCAGCGCGGGCGCGGGTTCCAGGCGATCGAGGATGGCGCGGACCGCGGGCCGTACCTCGCGCGGCGGTTGCGCACCGCCCATGCAGCTGAAACCCGGATCGGCGCCCTTGGTGAGACGGTGCAGGTGGACGCGTTCGCTCGGCGTCAAGGCGAGGGCGTCGGCGAGTGCGGACAGCACCGGCGGCGAGGGTCTGCGGTCGCGTCCCTGCTCGAGGCGTGTGATGTATTCGACGCTGACGCCCGCGAGGGTTGCCAGTTCGGCGCGACGCAGGCCGGGGGTTCGGCGGCGCGGTCCGGTGGGCAGGCCGACCTGGGCCGGGGTCACCGCCTCACGGCGGGTGCGCAGGAAAAGACCCAACTCGTTGTCGCTCACTCCTCGACGGTACAAGCGCGGTCGGCGCCGAGGGTGTCCCTGCTACTACCACTCTTCGCGCGGTCTTCCTGGTAGCGATGCCGCGCAGCAGATTAGGACTCGAACAATTTCCTGATCGAAGGAGAACACCATGTCCTTGAAGCTCGCGGTGATCATCGGCAGCGTCCGGGAGGGACGCTTCGCGCCGACCGTGGCCAACTGGTTCGTCGAGGAGGCCGCCCGGAACGGACAGTTCGAGATCGACCTGATCGATCTGGCCGAGGCCGATCTGCCATTGGCGCTGCCCGCGGTTTCCCCGGCGATGGACCCCAACCCGGAACGCCCGGCCGGGATGACCGACCTCAGCAGGCGGCTCGGTGAAGCGGATGCATTCGTCATCCTCACTCCGGATTACAACCGCAGCTACCCGGCCGCGCTGAAGGCCGCAATCGACTGGCACTTCACCCAATGGGACAGCAAGGCAATCGGTTTCGTCGGCTACAGCGGCGCAAGCGGCGGCCTGCTCGCCATCGAACACCTGCGCCAGGTCTTCAACGAACTCAATGCCCACACCGTCCGCAACTACGTCAGCTTCCCCCGCTACTACCTGCTCTTCGACGCCGAAGGCGAACTCATCGACCCGACCGAACCCGCCGCAGCCGCGCAGTCCATGCTCGACCAACTCCACTGGTGGGCAAGTGCCCTCGCCGCCGCCCGCTCCGTCCCCGCCGCTGCTTAGCGGGCACGCTCGCGTAACTCGTGGCTGCCTCGCAAAGGTAGGTCCTATGCGAGGTGGGCACTGCTTATGCGACAGCGGGGATGCGTCTGGCGGGACAGGGAAGGGCGATAGGGTTCGGGGGTGGCTGACTACTCCTCCGATCTCGAACTTGCGCTGCGATTGGCCGATGAGGCCGATGGGATTACCCGGGCGCGGTTCGGAGCGTTGGATTTGCGGGTCGATGCGAAGCCGGATCTGACACCTGTCTCGGATGCGGATCTGGCGGTGGAGAAGGCGATACGCCAGGTGCTCGGGCAGGAGCGGCCCGGGGATTCGGTGCTCGGTGAGGAGTTCGGCGGTGACGTCGAGTTCAGCGGGCGGCAGTGGGTGATCGATCCGATCGATGGCACCAAGAACTTCGTGCGGCGGGTGCCGATTTGGGCGACGCTGATCTCGCTGCTCGAGGACGGCGTTCCGGTGGTCGGCGTGGTGAGCGCACCCGCCTTGGCGCGACGGTGGTGGGCGGCGGCCGGTTCCGGTGCCTGGGCCAGCGTCGATTCCGATGCGCCGAAACCGATTTCGGTCTCCGCGGTCGGTGAGCTCGGCTCGGCAAGCCTGGCCTTCTCCAGCCTGTCGGGCTGGCGCGAACGCGGTCTGCGCGAGAAGTTCCTCGACCTCACCGACGCGGTCTGGCGGGTCCGCGGCTACGGCGACTTCTTCACCTACTGCCTGCTCGCCGAGGGCGCGGTCGATATCGCCACCGAACCCGAAGTCTCCCTGTGGGACCTGGCCGCCCTCGACATCCTGGTCCGCGAAGCAGGCGGCCGCTTCACCTCCCTCGCCGGCAGCCCCGGCCCCCACGGCGGCGACGCCATAGCCACCAACTCCCTACTCCACGACGCCGTCCTTACAAGGTTGAACTGAGCCTCGAGAAACTTTCTATCGCCTCGAATCGGCCGGAGTCAGGTCGATGCCCGCGGGCGGACGTAGTCGACGCAAGGTTCCGTCCATGCTCGTGACGAACAGAGCCCACCTGTCACCGTCGCGAGCGATCCGCACGGAGGTGGCGCCGTCCGGCGGGTTGCGCATCGGACCGGGTTTGATCAGGCCGGTGATGATCGTGCAGCCCGCGCCGGTGGCCGGGTCGATCTGGTAGACCGCGCCCTGGATATGGTCGGCGACGAAGAGTTGGCCCGCGCGGGTCGCTTCCATATCGTCGAACAGCGCAACCAGATCGGGAGCACCGGCGACGACCGTCGCATTGTCGGGATCGTCGAGCGGGACGCGGAAGACGCGCAAGGTCATATTGTCGGTGTAGATCGACTTCCCGTCGGGGGCGAGCGCCAGCCCGTTGGTCCAGGGCAGGTTGGACCAGGTCTTCGTGTACTCCCCCGTCGACGGCCGATACCGCGAGATGCCGGTCGGCGGGCCGGTGATGCCGATAGTGGCGAATACGAGGTCGCCGTCGGGCAATTCGAGCAGTCCGTTCGGACCGTTCAGCTCGGTGAGCAGAATCGTCACCGCACCGGTGTCGATGTCATAGCGCTGCAAGGTGCCCGGCGCCTCCGCCACACCATCGCCGGTGACGAAGTACACGGACCGTCCGACGACCCGCACGCCCGCGGGGTGATCCAGACCGGCTACCAGCTTCTCGAACTTGCCCGCGGCATCGATATGCGCCAGGTAGCCGTCGACGATTCCGGTGACATAGAAACCGCCGGCTCCGTCGGTATCGAGATTCTCGAGATTGCCGACCCCGCTGACGATCGTCGAAACGTCCCACCCATCCGCACACGACCCGGACGGCGTCTGCGCCCCCGCCGTCGCCGCGGACATGATGCCCGCCGTAAGCGCCGCGGTCAGCAGCGTTGCCCTCAGTCGCCGACTCCGCGGCCGTCTTGCCATGCGGCACAACCTAACAGCCGCGCTGGAATGTTGCCCGGGGCGGACCGTCCGCCCCGGGCGACTCGACTCACGGGACGAACAGCGTCGCGATCATATTGAGGACCCCGGAGACGAGCTGATCGACAATGCGAAGAACCATGACATCTCCTTACTCGTACAGCAGAATTCAGCCTCGACGGAAAACACGGCCGAGCACTGTGGGCGGCACCTTTGTAGATAGGCGTCGATCGTTCTTCGTTGCGGTCGGGCGCGTGGATGGCTGCGATCGGACCGCTCAGCTCAGATGTTTCGCCGCAGGCCACATTTCGGACATGGATGCTCGCGGTTTGCGGCAGATGAACAGCGGCTGGCCCTGCTCGTCGTTGTGGATACCGAGACCGTTGTCGATGTGACCGGCGGGCTCGACTTCGGCGAAGTACCCAGTCAGGCGGTCACGATCGAGACCGACCACGATCACCACGGAGGCTGCATCGCTGGGCGGGCCCCACCACCAGTAGGAGTTGTGGCCGCTGTGCGGAGTCGGTAATCCGTATTCGCCGCCGAAGCGTTCGATCGCACCCGCCTCGCCGTAGTTGTCGGCAAGGATGGCGACGTCGGGTCCGAGCGTGGCGCGCACCTCGGCGATTCGGCGCACGAATTGCGGCCAGCCGATGGTTTCGCCCGCGTCGTAGTTGATCGCGAGGATCGGCGAATCCTTCAGGGCCGCGACGGGTAACACCGGCAGGAACAGCAGCGCCGAGACGATCGCATTCACCGCGATCACCGAACCCACTGCCACCCAACGGGCTCGCCGATTCCCCAGCCAAGCGGCGACAGGTACCGCACCGGCGGCCAATAGGAGCGGATACATCCCGCCCAGGTAGTACGCCTTCCCGCCGCTGACCAGGAAAACCACGAAAAGTACCGCATACGCTACCGGAAACGCGCGCAGACGCGGATCTCGCCACAGTCGCCGGAGCCCGACTGCCCACAGCGGCACCAGCAGTGGGCCCATCAGCCCGAATTGCGACAGCACGAACGTCACCGGCGAATCCGACGTGCCGGAGGACCCGCCCGCGATCGCCCGGCTCATCTCCCACTGCGGCCAACCATTGCGCCACTGCCACAACAGATATGGCAGCCAGATCACCACCGCCAACCCGACCGCCATCGGAAAGTACTTGGTGGCGAATATCTTTCGCGGACCGACGAGAACCAGCGCAAGCACCAGCGCCGCCACCGGAAAGATCAGCAGCACCTTGTTCTGCAACCCGATCCCGACAACCAGCCCTACCCCGAGCCACCACCGCGGCCCCAACCCACCGACACCCGCGCGTCCCTCCGGCCATACCCGACCACCCACGCCCCCGCGCTCATCCGATGCCGTACGACCGACCACACCCGCGCGGTCGTCCGGCCCCACGCGACCATCCACGCCTTCGTACCCGTCCGGCCCCACGCGACCACCCGCGCCCGCGCACTCATTCGGCGCCGCACGACCTCCGACACCCGCGTGCTCATCCGATGCAGCAAGACCACCCCCGTCCACATACCCATTCGCCTCGAGTCCCCGGCCGTTCCGGTCGGCACCCCATCCCTCCGAGGTCCGCAGCAACACCAGCACCAGCAGACAAACCAACACCCACGCCGCCATATCGAACGACGCGGTACTCAGCAGATGACCGATCCCCATCACCATCGCCGCACTCGCGACGGCCACCGACGCCAATACCTGCGCCCCGCGTCCACCACCGAGTTCGCGCGCCATCAACCCCGCGGCGACAACAACGAATGTCGCCGCCGAGACCGACGGAAGTCGTAGTAGCAGTAACGAATCGGCATCGATTGCGGACATCGCGCGGGCCAGTAGCGGGGTCAACGGCGGCTGATCCGGGTAGCCCCAATCCGGATGCCTGCCCGCCGCCAGAAAGTACAGCTCGTCCCGGTGATAGCCGTAGCGCGTGGCGAATGCGGTCAGTAGTGCGGCGAACAGCACAGCGACGACGGACACCGGTCGTCCCACGACTTTGGGCACTTGTCCAGCCTGACACAGTTCGGCGGCGTATGCTGCACCTCGACGCACTTCTTACTCTGGAGTAAGATAGCCTTACTCAGGAGTAAGATAGCTGGGACAAGACCTCACCCACCCACCCGAGAAAAACAGGTGATGATGAGCACTCGAGACAGCGCAACGAAGCGACGTCCAGACACGTCCGCGGTCGGCCTGAACCACCCCAAGCGGGACTGGATGGGCGCGGCAATGCGGGTGATGACGACCATTACCGGGTCGGAACTCGCCGAGAAGTACAACCTGCGCAAGCCGATCGAGCGGGTCACCTACGAAGGCACCAAGACCGGTTTCCGCACCCTGGGTGCCGCCACTCGCGCATTCGGCAAGGTTGCCGGTGGTGGCGCGCCGAAACGCCTGGCGGACAACGAGTCCAAGAACAAGGACTTCTTCGACCTGACCCCGAGCGATGAGCAGCAGATGATCGTCGAGACGGTGAAGGAATTCGCCGCCGAGATCCTGCGCCCGGCCGCCTACGAGGCCGATCACGCCGCCAAGGCCCCGCGCGACCTGCTCGAGCGCGCCGCCGAACTCGGCATCACCGTGATCAATGTGCCCGAGGAGCTGGAAGGCGCGGCCGCCGAGCGCGGCGCGGTCACCAACTCGCTGGTCGCCGAGGCGCTCGCACACGGTGATATGGGTCTGGCCCTGCCGATTCTCGCGCCGAGCGGTGTCGCGGTCGCCCTGTCCCAGTGGGGTACCGACGCACAGCAGCAGACCTACCTGCCCGCCTTCACCGGCGAGAATGTGCCGCAGGCCTCGGTCGTGATCAACGAGCCGCGCGCGCTGTTCGACCCGTTCGCCCTCCAGACCAAGGCCACCCGCGCCCCCAGCGGCTACCGCCTCAACGGTGTGAAGAGCCTGGTCCCGGCCGCCGGTGATGCCGAACTATTCATCGTGGCCGCCGAGCTCGACGGCCGCCCCGCCCTGTTCATCGTGCCGTCGGACAGCCAGGGGCTGGTCGTGGAGGCCGATCCGAGCATGGGTCTGCGCGCCGCCGGTCTCGGTCGCCTGCTGCTCAACGACGTCGCGGTCGGCACCGACGCCGTCCTCGGCGACGGCGATGCCAAGACCCGCGCCGAGGAGTACGCCGACGCGGTGCGCCTGGCCCGCCTCGGCTGGGCTTCACTGGCCATCGGTACCGGACAGGCCGTGCTCGATTACGTGATTCCGTATGTGAACGAGCGCGAGGCATTCGGTGAGCCGATCTCGCATCGCCAGGCGGTCGCGTTCATGGTCGCGAATATGGCAATCGAACTGGATGGCCTGCGCCTGGTGACCCTGCGGGGTGCGTCGCGCGCGGAGCAGGGGCTTTCCTATGCCCGCGAGGCGGCACTGGCCCGCAAGCTCGCCACCGACAAGGGCATGCAGATCGGTCTCGACGGCGTGCAGCTGCTCGGCGGCCACGGCTTCACCAAGGAACACCCGGTCGAGCGCTGGTACCGCGATCTGCGGGCCATCGGCGTCGCCGAAGGTGTCGTGCTCGTCTGACCGGCTGGTTCCTTACTTCCAGGAGACATCACCATGATCAATCTCGAACTCCCCAAGAAGCTGCGGGCCAGTGCCAATCAGGCCCATCAGGTCGCCCAGGAAATCTTCCGGCCGATCTCGCGCAAGTACGACCTCGGTGAACACGACTACCCGGTCGAGCTGGACACCATGGCCGCCATGGTCGAGGGCCTCGCCGACTCCGGCACCCAGAAGATCGGCGGCGCGGCCGGTGGCCGTTCCGACGGGGACGAGCACGCCACCGAGCTGCTCGGAAATACCAACGGCGGCAATATGTCCGCGCTGCTGAACGCGCTGGAGACCTCGTGGGGCGACGTCGGCCTGATGCTGTCGATTCCCTACCAGGGGCTGGGCAATGCGGCCATCGCGGCTGTCGCCACCGATGAGCAGCTGAAGCGGTTCGGCAAGGTGTGGGCCTCGATGGCCATCACCGAACCGTCCTTCGGTTCCGATTCGGCCGCCGTCACCACCACCGCCGTACTCGACGGCGACGAGTGGGTGCTCAACGGCGAGAAGATCTTCGTGACCGCCGGGCAGCGCTCCACCCACATCGTGGTGTGGGCCTCGGTGGACCGCAGCCTCGGTCGCGCGGCGATCAAGTCGTTCGTCGTGCCGCGGGACGCTCCCGGACTTTCGGTGGCCCGGCTCGAGCACAAGCTCGGCATCAAGGCGTCCGATACCGCGGTACTGCTGTTGCAGGACTGCCGGATTCCGAAGGACAATATTCTCGGCAGCCCGGAAGTCAACGTGGAGAAGGGGTTTGCCGGGGTCATGCAGACCTTCGACAACACCCGTCCCCTCGTGGCCGCGATGGCGGTCGGTGTCGCGCGGGCGGCGCTGGAGGAGCTGCGCGCCATCCTGAAGGATGCGGGCATCGAGCCGTCCTACGACATCCCGGCCAATAACCAGCCCGCGGCCGCCGCCGAATTCCTGCGGATGGAAGCCGATTACGAGGCCGCGTACCTGCTGTCGCTGCGGGCGGCGTGGATGGCGGACAACAAGAAGCCGAACTCCTTGGAAGCCTCGATGTCCAAGGCGAAGGCGGGGCGCACCGGCACCGACGTCACCCTCAAGGCCGTCGAACTCGCGGGCACCATCGGCTACTCCCAGCGCACACTGCTCGAAAAGTGGGGCCGTGACTCGAAGATCCTCGACATCTTCGAAGGCACCCAGCAGATCCAGCAGCTCATCGTGGCGCGCCGCATCCTCGGCAAGACCAGCGCCGAGCTGAAGTGATGCCGAACTAGTAAGTGCGACAAGGGAAACCGGTGCGAGTGACTCGCACCGGTTTCCTGTTCACAGTGGGTTCGAGGCACCCGCCGTAACCGGTGAAGTAGCGCACGGTATCTTGGCGAGCTGAGATTCAGCGGACGAATTCCATCGAGCAGTACCAAGAACCCCAACAGGAGACTGGTTATGCACAGGCTGGGTTTGATACGTCGCTTCACCGCCGCAATCGCGGCAACCACCGCATTCGCCGTCGTATTCGCGGGTCATGCCGCGGCCGAGCCGACGACGATCGACTGGAATGCGGCCACGCAGCAATTGCGGAAGGCCGCCATCGGCAATCCCTCCGCCGAGCAGGCAGTGGACCGGCTGCTGGCATCCGGGCAGGTCGCCACCCAGGTGGCGCTGCCCGCACAGCCGTTCCAGATCCCGGCGCAATCCGATATCGGACGCGGTGACGGGCCGGGTGTCTACGGGTCCGGCGTCGCCCTCGGTTACGACGGTTTCCGATTCGGATTCTTCGGCGGACCGGGCATGATCGCACCGGATCAGACCGGGGCCAGGCTCCAGGTCCTGTGGATCAATCTGTCCAACGGCCGCAGCGGCACCGAGGTGCTCTCCGAGCACAACGACGCCACGGTCGACACCACCATCCGCACCCGTCCGCTCGACACCGGTAACGGCGTCATCGTCGGGGCGGTCTACGGCACCCTGTGGCACCGCTGGCCCGTCCCGGTCAGCGACGCCAACCCCGACGGGTTCCAGTACAAACTCGCAACCATCTCGGTCCCGTCCTTCGGATCGATCTACAACTGACCATCCGGCACGCGAGCCCGGCACGGATCTCCGTGCCGGGCATTTGCATCACATCGGCTAACCATTGCGAGCAATTGCGTAACTCCGTAAATTTGCGCTCGTGAGCGTGGAGGACCGACTAGCGAAGCTCGAACGCCGACTCGCGGCCAAGGACCTCATCAAGGATGGCAGCGGGCAAGCGAGTGGATCCGCCCCGCAGGGAGGGTGGGCACTACGGCGGCTGCATGAGGAGTTCGCGCATGCGGACCAGCGCAATGGCGGGGTGATGTTCGCTGGTTCGGGCTCGCTACCCAGCACGGAAGAGTTCGACTGGCAGGTCCAGTTCAGCACCGATGACATCGTCGACTACGACTGGGACGATGCCGCGGAATGCCTCGCCGCCCTTGGTAGTCCGGTCCGCCTGCGCATTCTTCGGCAGATACTTCGAGGCAGCAGAACCGCCGCCGAACTCACAGACCTCGGTGAGGTGGGCACCTCCGGCGAGATCTACCACCACCTCCGTCAACTAGCAGCTACCGGCTGGCTCCACACGGTGGGCAGCGGCCACTTCGAAGTCCCCCCGAATCGGGTCGTTCCCTTGCTGGTCGCGCTGGCTACCGCGCGGAGGTGAGCTTGCCGCCACGGTTTCCACGGGACCATTCTGTCCAGCCCGTATGGCGGCGGGTGTGATGTGAGTCATAGCGCTGATACGGTTGGTGAGACAGAACGGTGGTTCGAGATCGCTTGGGCGAGTGCCGACGCGAGTTGCTGGTAGAGGTGGTCGACGATGAAGTTGGCGCATGCGCTGGAGGTTGTGAAGGCATTCGGGGTGCTGCGGGCGCGCGGGGTCAGCGATCCCAAGAAGCCGCTGGAAACCTTGCGGACAGTGAAGGAGTCGCGGGTCTACGGACCGCAGGCCACCTTGATCAGGCATTCGGCCCGCATCGTGCCCAATGCCCCAGGGCTGGTCGACGAACGCGGCGAACTGACCTACCGGCAACTAGACGAGCAGTCGACCGCCATAGCGCGCGGGCTGCGACAGGCGAATCTGACCGAGGGGTCCGTGGTCGGTGTGCTGGCCCGCGACCATCGCGGTCTCATCCTGGCCATGGCCGCGGCAGGCAAGCTCGGTGCACGGGTCGCGCTGATGAACACCGGCTTCGCCAAACCACAGTTCGCCGAGGTCTGCGAGCGCGAGAAGGTCAAGGCCGTCCTGCACGACAGCGAGTTCCTCGGCCTGCTCGACGCGCTGCCGCCGAATCTGCCGCGCTACCTCACCTGGGTCGACGAGGGCACCGAATTGCCCGAGGGCGCACAGACTCTGGACGATCTCATCGCCGCCAACTCGACCGCGGACCTACCCGCACCGTCCAAGCCGGGTGGGTTCGTCATCCTCACCAGCGGCACCACCGGCCTGCCGAAGGGCGCACCGCGCAGCAAGGTGACCCCGCTGGCCACCGCGCAGATGGTGGACCGAATTCCGTTCCCGGTCAGGGGAACTCAGGTCATCGTGTCGCCGATCTTCCACAGCACCGGTCTCGGCACCTACCTGGTGGCCTCCGCGATGAGCAATAAAGTGGTGGTGCGCCGCCGTTTCGACGCCGAGGCCACACTGAAGATGGTGGCCGACCACAAGGCCGAAATGCTGGTCGCGGTGCCGACCATGCTGCACCGGATGACCGAACTTGCTCCGGAGATCCGCGCCAAGTACGACACCACTTCGCTGAAATGCATTCTGCTCGCGGGTTCGGCGCTGTCGCCGGAGTTGTGCCTCAAGGCCACGCAGATCTTCGGTCCCGTCCTGTACAACCTGTACGGCTCGACCGAATGCGCCGTCGCCACCGTCGCGAACCCGGACGATCTGGCCATCGCACCGGGCACCGCCGGCCGGGCGCCGATCACCTGCGAGGTCCGGCTCTACGACGACAACGACAAGCAGGTCAACGCGATCAACACCACCGCGCGCATCTTCATCCGCAGCGGCGCGCCGTTCGAGGGCTATACCGACGGCAGGCATAAGCAGATCATCGACGGCTATATGTCCAGCGGCGATGTCGGCCACTTCGACGAGCACGGCCTGCTGATGGTGGACGGCCGCGATGACGACATGATCGTCTCCGGCGGCGAGAACGTCTTCCCGCAGGAAGTCGAGAACCTGCTGCTGGAGCGGCCGGATGTGTTCGATGCGGCCGT
The DNA here is from genome assembly GCF_044465765.1 of Nocardia sp. NPDC049526. Classification (NCBI taxonomy): domain Bacteria; kingdom Bacillati; phylum Actinomycetota; class Actinomycetes; order Mycobacteriales; family Nocardiaceae; genus Nocardia; species Nocardia sp. NPDC049526. The sequence goes on from NZ_JBITMA010000017.1 coordinate 75,122, forward strand.
CGTCGGCGTCGACGACGCGGAATTCGGCAAGCGCCTGCGCGCCTTCGTTGTCCCCGAGGCCGGTCACTCTCCCGACGGCGAGGAGATCAAGGCCTACGTCAAGGAGAATCTGGCCCGCTACAAGGTGCCGCGCGAGGTGATCTTCCTCGACGATCTGCCCCGCAACCCCACCGGCAAGCTGCTGCGCCGGGTGCTCGTGGAGTACGACGTCAACGCTTAGACCTGGGCCGTCGGGACAACTGAGATACGTGACACAGCGAGTCACAGATGCTTGCTATTGTTAGCGGCAGCACTGGATCTCGAAGTTGCGGTCCACATCACCCCCGGTCCCGGTGGGTGGACCGCGGAAGGCGTTGACGAATGTCCCTATCCCTGCCTGCGCTGAATAATTCCGTCCGGAAGGCGGGCGATTTCGCCCAGGGCGTGAATGTCATGGTCAAGCGGCGCTTGTTCAATCCGCTCCGACCCGATCACGCGGCACGGTCCGCGTTCAATGTGCTCAAATTCGGCCCGTTCGCCGGTGTAGTCATGCACGCGGCGCAGACCAGACCAGATGCGGCGGCCATCGTCGACGAGCGTGGCGAGGTGAGCTTCGGCGAACTCGACGAGCAGTCCAGCGCACTGGCTCGCGGGCTGGAAGCGCAGGGAATCAAACCTGGTGACGTCGTAGCACTGCTGGCGCGGGACCATCGCGGCATGGTGCTGAGCCTGCTCGCGACCGGCAAACTCGGCGTGCGCACGGTGCTGATGAATACCGGCTTCGCGAAACCGCAGTTCGCCGATGTGGCCACGCGCGAGAGCGTCAAGGCCGTACTGCACGACAGCGAATTCCTCGACCTGATGAGCGCGATCCCGGCCGAGATCCCTCGGGTGCTCACCTGGGTGGACGAGAAGGACAATGTCGATCCGTCGGTCTCGACCATCGAATCGCTGATCAAGGCTCGCTCCACCGCGCCGCTGCCCGCGCCCGCCAAGCCCGGCGGCATGGTCATCCTGACGAGCGGCACCACCGGCACGCCGAAGGGTGCGCCGCGCGACCGGGTCAGCCCGTTCGCCTCGGCCCAGTTCGTCGACCGGGTGCCGCTGCCCAATAACGGGACCATGATCATGGCCGCGCCGATCTTCCACGGCACCGGACTTTCCCAGTTCACCCTGGGCCTTGCCCTCGGCAATCGGGTGATCTTCCAGCAGCGCCGGTTCGATCCGGAGCAGACGCTCGCGAATATCCAGCAGTACCAAGCGGATTCGCTGGTCGTGGTGCCGACCATGCTGCAGCGCATTCTCGATCTCGGCGACGAGGTGCTTGCCAAGTACGACCCGCGCACCATCAAGGTGATCTTCGCGGCTGGTTCGGCCATCGCACCCGATGTGGTCACCCGCACCCTCGACTACTTCGGCGACAGCCTCTACAACCTGTACGGCTCCACCGAATGCGCGGTCATGACCGTCGCGACCCCGGAGGATCTGCGCAAGGCCCCGACCACCGCGGGTAAGGCGCCGGTCGGCATCCGGATCGTGCTGCTGGACGAGAACCGCAAGCCCATCACCGAACCGAATGTCACCGGAACCATCTTCGTGGACAACGGTTTCGCCTTCACCGGCTACACCGACGGCCGCACCAAGGAGATCGTGGACGGCATGATGTCCAGCGGTGACGTCGGGCATTTCGATGCCGACGGCCTGCTCTACATCGATGGCCGCGACGACGACATGATCGTCTCCGGCGGCGAGAACGTCTTCCCGCTCGAGGTGGAGAACCTGATCGCGGGGCGCGACGACATCTTCGAGGCCGCAGTGGTCGGCGTGGACGATCGCGAATTCGGAAAGCGGTTGCGCGCCTTCGTCGTTCCCGGTCCGGAGTCCAAGCGCGATGCGCAGGAGATCAAGGATTACGTCAAGGCGAATCTGGCGCGATACAAGGTGCCGCGCGAAGTGATCTTCCTCGATGAGCTGCCGCGCAATGCGACCGGTAAGTTGCTGCGCAAGCCGTTGATCGAGATGGAAATCGACGCGGACTGATTCAAGACTGAGCCGCACACCTGCGAATTCTCGAGGTGTGCGGCTTTGCTTTTCTTCCAGCTGGAAACTCGATACATCCCGGCCGCCACTCGGGTGGGAATCGGCGGGTAATTCGTCGGTTATCATCAGCGCGTGAGTATCGAGTTCGGCCCGGCCGCTGCGGGGCATCGCAGCGCCGTCGCGCGGGTGCGCGGCGCATGTGCCGGTTCGATCTCCGGTGCCATATCCGTTGCGGCACACGGGTGGGCGTCCAATGGGATGCCGCCGAGCAGTACCACGCTCGCGCTCCTCGTTGCCGCTTCCGCGGTGGTCGGCGCACTGGTCGCAGGCCTCGCACCGCTGCGCGATACCTCGATCGGGCTGATCTCGGTGCTCGTCGCGGGTCAGCTGCTCGGGCACGTCACCATGGGCTGGGGTTCGGGGCATATGCATCACGGCGATGCCCAGCTCACCCCCGGTATGGTGGCCGCGCACCTCGTCGCGGCTGTGCTCGCGGCGGTGGTGATCCGGGGTGCCGAGACCGCGTATCGGATCGGTTGCGCGGTGCTGTCGCGGGTGCTGCCCATGCGGTATCACCCGCCGGCGATACCCGGGCCGGTGCCGCTGCGTCTGACGCATCGCGATCGTGTGATTCTGCGCATATTCGCCGCGGAATCGCTGCGCACGCGCGGTCCGCCGCCGGCGTTCGGTAGCTGATTTCCTTACCCGGTGCATGGGCTCGGCTCGTGCGTCGTCGTTTTCGCGCAACATCTTTCGCTGGTGAGATTTCGCAGCCTCATGCGAATTTGTCGCGAATCGCGTTGTCGCACGCCCGACCATTCCCGGGTTCTTCCGAACTCCAGAAACGAATAACCATGAGCATTACGGACACCAGTCCGCCGGATGCCGAATCGTCGGCTCCGGCAAACGAAATACGGTCGCGCAACGGCCTCTATCCACTCGCGATGCGGTTGCATTTCTATGCGGGCATCTTCGTCGCACCGTTCATCCTGATCGCCGCGGTCACCGGAGCGCTCTATGCCATCTCCCCGACCCTGGAATCTATTACCTCGCACGACCTGTTGAAGGTCGAGGCGAACGGCGAGATGCGGCCGCTGTCCGAACAGGTCAGCGCGGCCGTCGCCACCGAGCCGAATCTGAGGCTGGTCGCGGTGGCGCCGTCACCCGAAGCCGACGACACCACCCGCGTGCTGTTCGACGACCCGTCCCTCGGCGAGTCCGAACGGCGTGCGGTATTCGTGAATCCGTATACCGCGCAGCCGGTCGGCAGCGATGTGGTCTACGGCAGTTCGGGTGCGCTCCCGATGCGCACCTGGATCGATAGGCTGCACCGGGATCTGCACCTGGGCGAGCCGGGACGCATCTACAGCGAACTCGCCGCCTCTTGGCTGTGGATCGTGGCGCTGGCCGGTCTGGTGCTGTGGATCCGTCGGGTGCGCGGACGCCGCAACCGCAAGTCCGCCGCCTGGCTACTGGCACCGGACGGCTCCCAAAAGGGTCGCGGTCGTTCGATGAATTGGCATGGGGCCGTTGGCGTTTGGATCATGCCGGTGATCCTGCTGCTGTCGGCGACCGGGATGACCTGGTCGACCTATGCTGGTGAGAACATCACCGAACTGCGCGAACAACTCAGCTGGACCACACCTGCCGTGACCACCGCACTGCCGGGTGCGGCCACGCAGGAACACGCCGGAGGCGAGCACCACGGCGGCAACCATGCACCCGCGCCGGTCGATGTCCCGACCCGGATCGCGCAGCTCGACGAGGTTTATGCGGCGGCCCGCGCCGATGGCATCACCCAGGGTTGCGAGATCGCCATTCCGGCCGAGCCCGGCGGCGCATTCGCGGTGAAGGAACGGCGCATGCCCGGCACCTATACCGTCGATGCGGTCGCCGTCGACGGCGCGACCGGCACGGTCACCGACAAACTCGCCTACGCCGACTGGCCGATCATGGCCAAGCTCACCAACTGGGGCATCCAATTCCACATGGGCCTGATGTTCGGGCTGCTCAACCAGTTGCTGCTGCTCGCGGTGATGATCGGGCTGATCGTCGTACTGGTGCTCGGCTACCTGATGTGGTGGAAGCGGCGGCCGACCCGCGGTGCTTCGCGGTTCGCCATCGGACGCGCACCACGTCGCGGTGCACTGCGCCAGACCTCGCCGTGGCTAGCGGTGCCCATCGTGGCGGCCGCGCTGGTTGTCGGCTGGTTCGTGCCGCTGGTCGGGCTGAGCCTGCTCGCCTTCCTCGGTGTCGACGTCATCGTCGGCCTGGTTGTGGGCAAGCGCGCCACGGCCTAGTGCCGCGGGATGTTCCGCACACCGATTCACGTGCCGGGCACGTCATCACGCCGACATGTCATGCGCGGCGGGCGAAAGCGCGCGGGACGCACCAACTGAAAACTGCCGGGGCGTGAGGGGCTCCGGCAGTTACCAATTCGACCTACCGAACGTCAGAGGTACGGCCGTTGTATCGCCATGCCTCGAACAGACAGGATTCACCAATCTCATGAAGATCGATAAGTTCGCCCTGGCCGCCGCATTCATGACGACCGCGGTGGGGATTGCCGCCGGTGCGAGCTCCGCCGAACCGATCGAGGCCGCCGACCCGATCAACTTCACCGCCCAGGCCACCGACACCCAGTCGATCATCACCACCGATTCCGGTTCGCTGGTCGTCGAGGACGGCGCGCTGAAGATCAAGGCCGCCAACGGAACAATCGTCGCCGGCACGCCGCTCACCTTCCGTCTCGATGAATTCGAATTCCCGGTCGCGGCCGAAATCGCCGATAACACAGCAACTCTCACGCCACAGCTCGATATCGCGCGCGCGACCTACAAGCCGGTCGCACTGCCGTACGAGGACAAGGCGCCCTGGAAGACCGAATACGATCGCGAACAGGCCGCCTGGTCCCGCATGACCAGCACGATCGGCATGGGCGCCACCATCGGCACCCTGGTCGGCGGTATCGGGGGCGGCGCAATCGGCTGCGTACTCGGCGGTATCGCCGGTGCGACGGTCGCCTCGGCCACCATCGTCGGCCTATTCGGTCCGTTCATCCCCGCCGCCGCCATCGGCTGCCTGGGCGGCATCGTCGCGGTCGGTGCACTCGGTGTGCTCGCCGGCCAGATCCTGGTGACCGCACCGGTCGCGATCGGTGCCTCGATCCAGTACCTCACCACGGTGAATTCCCCATTCCAGGGGAAGTGACCAACGCTCGACCGATCAGCGCGGACCGTCGGCACCATTGAGGACGGGTAATGCCTGTAGTGCCGCACCGAGATCGAGTACGGCCTGCGGATCGACCAAGGAACGACCGGTCAACTCCTCGATCCTGCGGAGCCGGTAGCGGACCGTATTGGCGTGCACGTACAGGCGGCGGCCGGTTTCGGCGGCCGAACCGCCTGCGGCGAACCAATACTCGAGGGTTTCCAGCAGCCGGGTCCGCTCCTCGCGCGGCAGCGTGAGGAGCGGACCCAACCGCACCCGCACCATCCGATCCGCCTCGACCGGCGCCGCCGCCACGAGCATGGCCAGCGGATTGTCATCGAACTGGGCGACACCGCAGGAGCGTCCCCGCAACCCCGCCAGCGCCAAGCGCGCGAAATGCAGGGCCTGCGGGGTTTCCGGCAGCGCGTCGTACGGCGGGCTCACACCGACCCTGACACCGCGGCGGCGCAGGTGTTTCAGGACCGTGGCCGGCTTATTCGCAGGAAAGGACAGAACACCGATCTGCTGGTCCGGCAGCAGCCGCCAAGCCGACGGAATCTGCGAAACCCGAAGTGCCGCTTCGATCCCCGGGAGCGCCTCGCGACCGGGCGATGGTACGTCGGCCGCGACGACGAGGTAGCGTCCGGTGGGCGGCAGGCCCAGCGTCCGGCTCGCCTCGCCCAGGGTGGCCGGGTCGGCGATCACTCCCGTGAACAGGGCCTCCACCAGAACCGACCGCTCATGCTCGCGTTGCAGCATCAGTTCCGAGGTCGTCTCGCGATAGGCCGCAGCCACGGCTACCGAATATTCACCCGCCACCCGCCACACCTCGGCCGCCGAGGAAACCAGCATGGCGTCGGCCACCTCGGAGTGGCGCCGGGCCTCGTCGACCAGTTCCGACCACAGGAATTCGAATCCGATGCGGAAGGCGTGCAATGTCTCCGCCAGCGGCACGCCCTGCTGCGCACGGATACGCCCCGTCTCGCGGGGTGGACCGGTATCGATCGGCGCATCGGAGGTGAAGTGCCGCACCATCAATCGCATATTCCGAGTTGCCGACAGCTGGATCGTCTCGAACGGAATCAACGCCTCGTTGCCGTAGGACTCGATCTCCGCGCGGAACCGCTCGGCAAGCCGCAGCCCGATGTCGTCGATGCGCTCCAGGAGCGCCTCAGCCACCTCGATGATCGGCAATGGTGGCATCGAACGGTCCATAACCGCAGCTTACCGATGGTGCAATTATCGCCACGAACAATCCGGCGATGGCAGCCCTGTCGGTGTCCCCATCGGTTATCGCGCCCGCCGATGCGACGATTTCGGCATGATCGAGCGGACGTTTGCGCGGTGTCGGCCATAACCGATCCGACGGCCGGTCGAGTCACCACACCACCGATCGCAGTACGCCAGGAGCCAGCAGATGTTCACCTACCCGAGTGCGGATGGCACCACCATCTATGTGCACACCTGGGCTCCGGCCCGACCGCAGGTGCGTGGAGTCATTCAGATCGCGCACGGCATGGGCGAGCACGCCGCCCGGTACGCTCATCTGGCCGAACGGCTCGTCGCCGCAGGGTATGTCGTCTACGCCGCCGACCAACGCGGCCACGGGCACAGCATCGCCGGTACGCCGGGTGATCTCGGACCCGACGGCTGGAATATGTTCGTCGCCGATATGGTCGCGCTGACGAAGATCCTGCGCGACCGGCATCCCGCGGTGCCGCTGGTGTTGATAGCGCACAGCCTCGGTGCCATGGCCGCGCAACAGTATCTACTCGACGAGGCCGAATTACTCGATGGCGTAGCACTTTCCGGCGCGACGGCAGTCGACAAGCTGTTCGAGAACATCGCGGCCGCAGGCGGCGATCTGCTCGGCTTGTTCAATGCCGAGTTCCAGCCCCTGCGCACCGACGCTGACTGGATCAGTCGCGACGAAGCCCAGGTCGATGCCTATGTCGCCGACCCGTGGTGCGGTTTCGCCATCGACGAGACCAGTATGGCCACCCTCGCCGCCAACGGAGTCGCTCTCCTGGCCAGGCCGACCCCGGTCCCCGCCGACCTCCCGTTCTACATCATGGTCGGCGAGCGAGACCCGCTCAACGACGGCCTGAAGCTGAGTAACCTTGCGGTGCAACGCTATCGGGATGCCGGTGCCACCGATATCACCTACCGCAGCTACCCCGACGCACGGCACGAAATCCTCAACGAACTCAACCGCGAAGAAGTCGAAGACGATCTGATCGCCTGGATAGAGCGCGTCACGAGCTGACATACCGATAGAGCGGCGAGGTTGTCTTTACCGACTCAGCGGTATTCCAGACGGTGGCGCGGATCGCGCCATCATCCTGTCGCCCGCCATGGGGCCGGCAGCGCAACAGGGCCTCCAGGTCACCCGAGGACGCGAGCTGACGCAACGCCTGCCGCGGCAATGGCCGACGCAGATCGTCACGCTCGTGAGGATCGTCGAGCACGAGTGCCGGTGACCATCCGAATACGCGCGGCAGTACTGTTGCTGCTTGTTCGCTGGGATACGGAATCTTGGCTGATCCCGGGCGGATTCGGTGGTGGCCTGTGAATCTGTCGGTGGCGTGCGGCATCATCTGTGCACGCAGCCATCCACGAATACCGCTCGGAGTGCCACCATGCCGTCCCCACGAACGAAACCACAGCCGTTGTCGGACACTGAGATTCAGCAGATCGCCACGGACATCGCCGGCGGCCGCCCGCCGATGGTGTGGTTCACCGCGGCCGCGGTGGGCGTGCCGGAGGGACGGTCCGGCAAGGTGGTCGAGATCGGTGATCGATCCGAGAGCGACTTCCTGCGGGTCAAGCCGACCGGATCGAAGGATGTACTGTCCTTTTCTCCGACCGAAGTCACGTTGACCAAGCCGCCACGGGATAAGGCGGCAACCACAAGCTCTGCCCAGCCGAAGTCGACAACCAGGAAGGAATCCACTGTGACCCAGCCGTCGACCTTGACGAGCACCGCGACACCGGCCCCCCAGCCGGCCCCGAGCCCAACCCCGCCCGCCCCGGCCCCGAAACCCGTTGCCTCTACGCCGGAACCGGCCAAATCCGCGACACCCGCAGGCACCACGAAGCCCGCGGCGAAGGCGACGACCGCCGCGCGGAGCAAGGCGAAGGCACCGGAGGTCACGGTGACGCTCACCGGTACCGCGGACGGCGAATGGTCGGTCGATGTGGTCAGCGGCAAGAAGAAGTCCGTGCGCGGTCTGCCGGTGACCAGCTCTGCGGTGGCGCAGGCGGCCAAGGTGCTGCATCCGGAGGTGGCCGAGGTGGTTGCCGGAATCCTGGAGGCGGCCCGGGTGGTCCAGGAGTCCAAGGTGCAGCAGTTACAGGCCGAGTTAGAGGAAGCGCGGCGACTGCTCGACGAGCTCTCGGACTAGACCGCGGTGCTGGCGGATTTACCGTTGGCGTTATGGGAGTGGCCGCTCGGGCGCCAGATCCGGCGTCCCGAGTCGGCGGTGTTGTGTCGCGGTTCCGGACCGTGGCGCAGATCGTCGTGGAAGGCGTAGCCGAGCGAGTACTCCTTCGCGTGGTACATCGCCGAATCTGCGTCCCGGATCAGGTCGTAGATGGTGTCGTCGGAGCTGCGCGGGCTGCCGCAGGCCAGGCCGACACTCGCGGTGATCGGAATTTCGCCCGCGCTCAGCTCGAACGGCCGAACGAAGGCGCCGAGTAGTCGCTCCGCGAGCATGGCGGCCTCCTGTCGATCCAGCGATGCGAGCACCACGAATTCGTCGCCGCCATAGCGGGCGACCACATCGTCGCGCCGGATGATGTGCCGGATCCGGGATGCCGCATTGGCGATCAACTCGTCGCCGACCGCGTGGCCGTAGCTGTCGTTGACCATCTTGAAGCCGTCGAGATCGATGAACAGCAGACACAGCGGCTGCTCGATCCAGTGCTCCTGATTGCGATTCAGTGCGCGCAGCAGCGCGGACCGGTTCAGCAAGCCGGTGAGCATATCGTGATCGGCCTGGTACTGCGCACGCCGTTCACTTCGTGCACTGCGGACAATCGCGCGTTCGCTGCGCACGAGCACGCCGATGAGCAACAGCGCGCACAGTGACGAGACCACCACCCGATCGAGGGTGTCCAGACTGGAGCCGACCACTGGAATCAGCGAGGCCACGATCAACGCGACGGCGATGAAGCTGGCCCGCTGCCTCGAGTGGTGCGGGTGGATGTGCCGGGGCGCACCGAGACTCGCCATGGTCGGATGCAACGCGGCGACACCGACGATCGGATAGGCCACCAGCAACGGCACCAGCAGCAGCTCGTGCACGACGGGTGCGCGACCGACGGCATCGAGGCTGTATCCGAAATCGCCGATCAGCACGGCGATCAACCCCGCGTGCAACAGACGCAGCGAGGTCTCCGAGCGGGTCGCGGTCGCCATCGAATGCGCGACCAGGGTCAGCAGCAGGGCATCGAGCACCGGATAGGTCGCGGCGACCACGGTGTTCGCGGTGGTGTCGTGCGACTGCAGGATCGGTGAGATCAGAAAGGTCCACGAGGCCAGCAGTGCGCCGAGTCCGATGAGCGCCGAGTCGAGCAGCAAGTCGTAGTTGGGCCGGGCCTGGCGCGGACGCAACCACAGCGCCGCGGCCACCCCGGTGCCGAAATAACCTGCGAGCGTGAACAGGTCGTCGACCGGGTGCAGCGCGTGGCCGTCCACCTCGCGGATGGCCGTACCCACCGCGAACAGCACTGCTGAGGCCGAGAGCAGATACCAGGGCACCGGCCGCTCGGGCCGAAACCGCCGCAGGCCGATACAGATCATGGTGAGCGCGCCGAGCACCACGGCAGCCATGGTCAGCAGCGACAACGGCCTGACGTCGATATAGAGCAGCACCGCGAGCGCGACTGCTGTCAGCGCGAGAAATACTGTGCACCACCGTATTTCGAGGCGGTATCGCGCGATGGTCGGCTGCTCTTCGCGGACGGTCATCAGCCCCCCTTGGTCGCTCCATCCCCAGTGAACCGCGCCGCGTAGTAGGTCTGCGAATCCTCCACCGCGACTTCGACGTTCGCCTCTTGCTCATCGAGCACCGCTCGAATGCTGTCGGCGAAGGAAAACCGAGTGTTGTTATACGAGCAGATGTCCCAACCGACCGCCGCGCGCTCGGCCACCAATACCTGGACAACTGATTTGATCATGGCATGAAACGCCGCCCCTTGTCGGGCACTTGGCGCAACAAGGGTGAAACCCGCGTAATAGATCGCATCGCGCGCCGCATGTTCGGGATAGCGGGCGGCGAAATACTCCGGACTGATCCACGGGACGGTCTCGAGATGTTTGGTCAAAGTCGTCACGCCGATGGGTTCGCCGGTCGTGGTGCGCGCGACGTGTTTGGCAACCCGCGGGTCGATCATCTCCTCGCGGAATTCCGATCGGTGCAGGACCTGCCTGGCAATGGCCTTGGTACGCAAGGGTCCGAAGGCCTCCTCGTACAGCCGGTGGAACATGTCGATCCGGTCGTCCGGAATGGTCGATTCGATCGTGACTTTCAGCTCAGGCAGCCCACCCGTCGCCCGACCAGCACCCCCCATGGAATCGCTGCGCGATGCTGTCATTGCTGTCCCCACGGTGTCGTGTGGTACGCCGCGAGCACAAGCGCGCAGGTCGGCGTGCCATCGGAGCGGGCCTCGGTGGTGCAGAGTTGAACCGGGCCGAAACGTTCCGGCCGGTTGCGGGTCATATCGGTCAAACTCGCCCGAATCAGCGTCGCGACCTGCGCGGCCGTCTCCGCCTCGTGCTCGACGAAAAGTCCGGCGCCGGAACCATCGTCGCGCAGCACCCAGCCGATGCCCGCGCCCGCGCGCTCGCCCGCCGCATTCGCATGCTGCGCGGCGTAGACACAGTAGAGCCGATCACCCCAGGGAATCGGCTTGCGGACGCGACCGTTTCGAACCAGAACGGCGCGCGGTGGAATGACCGATGACAGGCGGATCAAGTTGGCATCACCTACTCCCAGGTCACGCAGTGCCGCATCGAAGGCCGACATAGCCGTCGGGCCGACCCCCGTCGCCGCGCCGATCTCGATCGTCAGTGGAGCTCCGGAGTCACGCTGATCGCCGCGGTCCGGCCTGCCCATGGGCGGGAGTAGTCGATCGATCCACTGCAGCCCGAGTAGGCCGCCGCGTGGGGTTGTCTGAATCATAATGCCCTCCCATAACCATCGGCCGGATTTTTTAGGCCGGTATTGCGTCAAAACCGACTGTGCGTCAAGACGATCGATCACGCATCTGCGCGGGGTGAAAGACATGCTCGGGCGGCATGTCTCGTAGGGTGTGGTGCCCAGAGTTGCTGGGATGACATGCGTGGGCACTGGCAACGCGACGAAGTGAGGAATTCGTGCCGAAGTGGGTGGCGCCGGGGCGGGTCAACATCATCGGTGAACACACCGATTACAACGACGGTTTCGTGCTGCCCATCGCATTGCCGCTGGTAGTCGAGTGTCAGGCGGAAGCGCGAACCGACGGCCGGGTCCGGGTGGTCTCACGTCAGCGGCCGGGTGAGACGGTGCTGGTCGCGGTGAGCGAGCTTGCCGCCGAACGGGATCGGGTGCCCGGGTGGTCGCGGTATCCGCTGGGCGTTGTGTCCGAATTCGCCCGGCGCGGATATGCACGCGACGGCATCGACCTGGAGTTGGACGGTGCGGTGCCGATCGGCGCCGGATTGTCGTCCTCGGCGGCACTGTCGTGTGCGGTGGCAGTCGCGCTGCGAGATCTGTTCGCGCCCACCGTCACCGATCGGGAGTTGATCGACCTGGCCCGCGCCGCCGAGAACGACTACGCCGGGGTGCCGACCGGACTGCTCGATCAGTCCGCATCGATTCTGTGCACGGCGGGGCATGCGTTGTTCCTGGATGTGCGGCGATTGGTCGCGAACGACGGTCTCGCGCACGAACAGATTCCGTTCGATCTCGATCGGTTCGGGCTGGAGCTGTTGGTGATCGATACCGGACAGCCGCACGCGCTGATCGACGGTGGTTATGCGCGGCGGCGCGCCCAATGCGAGGCGGCCGCCGCGGCACTCGGCGTACCCGCGCTGCGTGATATCGAATCGGCGGCGGCCGTGGACCGCATCGACGATGCGGTACTGCGGCGGCGGGCACGACATGTGGTGACCGAGAATGCACGAGTGCTCACGATTGCTGAAAAGTTGCGAGGCGGTGCGGATCCGCGCGCGATCGGGCCGATCCTGACCGCGGCGCACGAGTCGCTGCGCGATGATTTCGAGGTTTCGACACCGGCACTGGACGTCGCGGTATCCGCCGCGCTCGACGCCGGGGCGCACGGCGCGCGCATGGTCGGCGGCGGGTTCGGCGGCAGTGCGATCGCCCTGGTCGATCGGGACGACACCGCATCGGTCGCGGACGCGGTGCGAGATCGGTTCGCGCGATCGGGTTTCGATGCACCGCGCACCTTCGTGGTCGTACCCGGTGCGGGTGCGCACCGCATCGGTTGAGCAACCGTCCAACTTTTGTGCGTGATTGTGCCGCGCGCGTGCGGCACAATCACGCACAGTAGAACGCGAGACGCCCGGTTTCATCGCCTGGAGGGACGACGCTGTGCCGCTTGCCGATTCGACCGTTTTCACATCGGCGCTGGATGCCGTCTCGGTACGAGCCGAGACGACACTGCGCCTGGATGCGCAGCCCGTCGACTATGCGCTGGTAGCGCTGTATTTCGTCTTCGTAATCGGCATCGGCCTGCTGGCCAGGCAGCGGGTCTCGTCGAGTATCGACTTCTTCCTGTCCGGACGATCGCTGCCCGCCTGGGTGACCGGCCTCGCCTTCATCTCCGCCAATCTGGGCGCGGTCGAGATCATGGGCATGTCGGCCAATGGCGCCGAATACGGCTTCCCCACCTTCCACTACTTCTGGATCGGCGCGGTGCCGGCCATGCTGTTCCTCGGCGTGGTGATGATGCCGTTCTACTACGGGTCCAAGGTGCGCAGTGTGCCGGAATTCATGCGGCGGCGCTTCGGCACCGGCGCGCATCTGGTGAACGCGTTGAGCTTCGCGATCGCGCAGGTGCTCATTGCCGGGGTGAATCTGTATCTGCTCGGTTCGATTCTGAATGTGCTGCTCGGCTGGCCGCTGTGGGTGTCGGTGATCGTCGCCGCGGTGATCGTGCTCTCCTACATCACCCTCGGTGGATTGTCGGCGGCGATCTACAACGAGGTGTTGCAGTTCTTCGTGATCGTCGCCGCGCTCTTGCCGCTGACGCTGGTCGGTCTGCACAAGGCCGGTGGCTGGGATGGGCTGCGCGACAAGGTGACCGCTTCACCCGGCGGTAGCGCGCAGTTGGAATCCTGGCCGGGCAATGCGCTCAGCGGTTTTTCCGATAACTTCCTGTCGGTCGTCGGCATCGTCTTCGGCCTCGGATTCGTGCTCTCGTTCGGCTACTGGACCACCAACTTCGTCGAGGTGCAGCGCGCACTGGCGACGCATTCCATTTCAGCCGCGCGGCGCACCCCGATCATCGGCGCGTATCCGAAGATGTTCATTCCGTTGATCGTGGTGATTCCCGGCATGATCAGCGCGGTGCTGGTACCGCAGATGAGCGAGTACAAGGCGGCGGAGACGACGGGTTCGAACTACTCCGGTGACGCCACCTATAACCAGGCGCTGCTGTATCTGATGAAGGATGTGCTGCCGAACGGGCTGCTCGGCGTCGGGCTCGCCGGATTGCTGGCGGCATTCATGGCGGGGATGGCGGCCAATATCTCCGCCTTCAATACGGTGTTCAGCTATGACCTGTGGCAGCAGTATGTGCGCCGGGATCGGCTGGACGGGTACTACCTGAGCGTCGGTCGACTGGCCACGGTCGGCGCGACCGTCGCGGCGATCGGAACCGCCTTCATCGCAGGCAATTTCAGCAATATGATGGATTATCTGCAGACGCTGTTCAGCTTCTTCAACGCACCGCTGTTCGCGACGTTCATTCTCGGTATGTTCTGGAAGCGGATGACGCCGACCGCGGGTTGGATGGGACTGGTCTTCGGAACCGCTTCGGCCATTGTGGTTTTCATCCTGCACAAGACCGATGTCTTCGAATTGTCCGGTCAGGGTTCGAGTTTCGTCGCGGCCGGTGTGGCGTTCGTCGTGGATATCGTGGTCAGCGTGGCGGTTACCCAGGTGACGCAGTCGAAACCGGATGCCGAACTGGTCGGGCTGGTGTATTCGGAGACGCCGAAGGAACTGCGGCACGATCCGGACGAGGCGAGTCTGCCCTGGTATCAACGGCCGGTACTGCTCGCGGGGATTGCGCTGGTGCTGGTCATCGCACTGAATATCATTGTCGGATAAGGAGGCCGGTCGATGCTTTTCGATATCCGCACCATTGTCGGCGCGCTGCTGGGCAGTTACGCCGTCGTGCTGGTCGTGACGGGGCTGGTGCACGACACCGGGGCCGAGGAAGCCAAGACCGGCGGGGTGAATGTGAATCTCTGGGCTGGTCTCGGGATGGGAGCGGTTGCGCTCGCCTTCCTGGTCTGGGTGTTGCTGCGGCCGGTCTCGGTGCCGACCAAGACGGAAGCCCAAGCGCCCGATACGGAGTCGCCCACCGAGCCATGATCGGCCGCGGGGGGCCTGGCGATTTCGCCGGTGTTACGGTCGGGGCATCCGAGATTCGCGAAGCGGTTGTAGGAGAGATCTTGAGCCACGCCGACCCGTTCCCGCTCCAGCCGACACCGATTCACGTACCCGATGCGGTGCTCGCCGATCTGCGACAGCGGCTCGCGCTGACGCGCTGGCCCGACGATGTGGGCAATGACGACCGCTACTACGGTGTAGACCGCGGCTACCTGCAAGAACTCGTCGAATACTGGCAGCACGAGTACGACTGGCGCAAGGCCGAAGCCGCGATCAACGCCTACGACAACTACCTCGTCGACGTCGATGGCGTTCCGGTCCATTTTCTGCGCAAGCCCGGTGTCGGCCCGAACCCGATACCGCTGATCCTCACCCACGGCTGGCCGTGGACGTTCTGGCACTGGTCCAAGGTCATCGATCCGCTCGCCGATCCCGGTGCGTACGGTGGCGATCCCGCCGACGCCTTCGATGTGATCGTGGCGTCTTTCCCTGGTTTCGGCTTCTCCAGTCCGCTGCCGAAGCATCCGGATATGAACTTCTGGAAGGTCGCCGACCTGTGGCACACCCTCATGACCGAAACCCTCGGCTACCCGAAATACGCCGCCGCAGGGTGCGATGTCGGCGCGTTGGTCACCGGTCAGCTCGGCCACAAATACGCCGATGAGCTGTACGCCATCCATATCGGCTCGGGCCAGAAGCTGACGCTGTTCGAGGGTGACCGCGCCTGGGACCTGACCGGCGGGCGTCCCATTCCGGACGGCCTGCCCAAGGATGTCTACGACCGAATCATCGAGCTGGAGCGCCGTTTCGGCGTCCACCTCGCGGCGCACGTCCTCGAACCGAGCACCTTGGCCTTCGGCCTCTCCGATTCACCCGCGGGCATGCTCGCCTGGATACTCCAGCGCTGGATGGCGTGGAGCGACGACGACGGCGATATCGAAAGCGTCTTCACCAAGGACGATCTGCTCACCCACGCGATGATCTTCTGGGTTACCAATTCCATCGGTACCTCGATCCGCACCTACGCCAATAACAACCGGTACCCCTGGACCCCGTCCCACGACCGCAACCCCGTCATCGAGGCCCCCACCGGTATCACTTTCGTCGGCTACGAGAATCCACCCGGCGTCACCACCACCGACCGCGTCGAGCACTTCCTCGCCGGCGACCGCGGCCCCTGGTACAACCACGTCAACCTGACCGCCCACGACCAGGGCGGCCACTTCATTCCCTGGGAAATCCCGGACCTCTGGACCCAGGACCTTCGCCGCACCTTCCGCGGCCGCCGCTAGGCGGGGGCTTGTAAAGCCGGGAACCAGATGTCGGTGAGGACTTCGGCGGCCTGGTCGGCGGAGACATCGATGGTGCCCTGCATGGCCCAGCGGGTGAAGAAGCGTTCCAGTTGGGCGACAAGGAGTTCCACGCGTAGGCGCGCCTCGTCGCGACGGTCTTCGGGCCAGCGGGCGAGGTAGGAGGTCATGGCGTTGGGCAGGGCGAGTATGCCGCGGCGGGCGATTTCGCGGAATTCCGGTTCCAGTGCGGTGGCCTCGTCCCAGGCGGGCAGCAGGTCCTTGTATTCGTTGAACCAGGCGATGGCGCGGGTCACCCAGTCCACGAATTCCGCGCGGGAGCCGGTGTCGAGCACCCGGTCCAGATCCTCGTAGAAGTGCAACGCGGTCGGCGCGGTGCTCTGTTCGGCGATGGC
Organism: Nocardia sp. NPDC049526; assembly: GCF_044465765.1. Taxonomy (NCBI): domain Bacteria; kingdom Bacillati; phylum Actinomycetota; class Actinomycetes; order Mycobacteriales; family Nocardiaceae; genus Nocardia; species Nocardia sp. NPDC049526. The sequence goes on from NZ_JBITMA010000017.1 coordinate 91,682, forward strand.
GCGCAAGATCTCTAGCTTGCTGCTGAAGTGCAGGTAGAAGGTGGCGCGGCTGCAGCCGACGGCGGCGGCGATGTCGTCGACCCGGACCGCCGCATAACCCCGTTCGGTGAACAGCGCCTTGGCGCCGTCCATCAGTCTGGCGCGGGTCTGCAGCTTCTGTTCATCGCGCAGGCTCAGGCCGGGCGGGTTCGACTTGGTCGGCATGGTAGACATCATGTCATTCACTAGACACCAAGTCTAGTCAGTGCTAATTTGTTGCCTACGTCACTCCACGTGCCGCAGGCGGCGCGGGATGGTTCGCCGCACCGGATCCGGTGCCGCCCACGTGACGGCAATCCTTCGGACGAGGACTACGGAATTGACTCACAGCAATCTGCCCCGGGTATGCGTCATCGGCGCGGGCCCCTCCGGAATCACCGCCGCAAAACGCCTGCAGGACTTCGGCATTCCCTTCGAGGTCTTCGAGGCGAGCGATGAGGTCGGCGGCAATTGGTATTTCAAGAATCCCAATGGGATGTCGGCCTGCTACCAGTCGCTGCATATCGACACCAGCAAGTTCCGGCTCGCCTTCGAGGATTATCCGGCGCCCGAGGAATGGCCCGACTTCCCGCACCATTCGCAGCTGTTCCAGTACTTCAAGGATTACGTCGACCATTTCGGCTTCCGCGACAAGATCCTGTTCGATACCAAGGTCACCGCGGCCGAGCGGCAGGACGACGGCAGCTGGCAGGTCACCGCGAGCGATGGCCGCACCCGGGCCTACGACGCGCTGATCGTCTGCAATGGCCACCACTGGGATCCGCGCGTTCCGGACTATCCGGGCGAATTCGACGGCGTGCTGATCCACAGTCACGCCTACAACGATCCGTTCGATCCGGTGGATATGCGCGGTAAGAAGGTCGTGGTGGTCGGCATGGGCAATTCCGGACTGGATATCGCCTCGGAACTGTCCCAGCGCTTCGTCGCCGAGAAGCTCACCGTCTCCGCGCGCCGCGGGGTCTGGGTGCTGCCGAAGTATGTGAACGGCAAGGTCGGCGACAAACAGAGTGTGCCGCCGTGGATTCCGCGCAAGGTCAGCCTGAAGCTCAAGCAGCGCTTCGTACGCAAGTTCCGCGGCGATATGGAGTTCTACGGACTGCCGAAACCGGACCACAAACCGTTCGAGGCACATCCGTCGGCGAGTGAAGAGTTCCTGCATCGCGCGGGCTGCGGCGATATCGCCTTCAAACCGGCCATTACCGCACTGGAGGGGCCGCAGGTTCGCTTCGCCGACGGCAGCACGGAGGAGGTGGACGTCATCGTCTGTGCCACCGGCTATCACATCAGCTTCCCGTTCTTCTCCGATCCGAAGCTGGTGCCCGACGAGCAGAATCGCATCCCGCTGTTCAAGCAAATGATGCAGCCGGGTGTGGACAATCTGTTCTACCTCGGTCTGGCCCAACCGCTGCCTACGCTGGTGAATTTCGCCGAACAGCAGAGCAAGTTGGTCGCGGCCTATCTGACGGGCAAGTACCTGCCGCCGTCGGAGACGGAGATGAAAGCCGAGATCGCGGCGGCCGAACAGCGCCGCACCGGACGGTATTACAACTCGCCCCGGCATACGATCCAGGTCGAGTTCGAGCCCTATGTGCGCGATATGAATCGGGAAATGGCAAGGGGCGCAAAGCGAGCCGCCGCCGCCGGCAATGCGTTGCCGGTGCCCGCCAGGGCGCTCGAGAACGCGTGAGGGCGGCGCAATGACGACATCAGGGTTCTGTACAGACGAATTCGCCGATGTGCGAAAAGAATTGGCCGACCAGATCGCATCGGGTGAGGAGCTCGGGGCATCGATCTGCGTGACCGTCGACGGCGAACCGGTCGTCGATATCTGGGGTGGGCACCGCGATCTCGAGCGGACCGTGCCGTGGACCGAGGATACCCTGGTCAATGTCTTCTCCATCAGCAAGACCATGACCGCGCTGTCGGCGCTGCTGCTGGTGGACCGGGGCGAGTTGGATGTGCAACAGAAGGTCGCACACTACTGGCCGGAATTCGCCGCGAATGGCAAGGGCGATATCGAGATTCGCCATCTGCTCGGCCACACCTCCGGAGTCTCGGGCTGGGAACGGCCGATCGAGTTGGCCGATATCTACGATGCCGAGGCGGCGAGCGCGCGGCTCGCGACCCAGCCGCCGTGGTGGGAACCGGGCACCGCATCGGGCTATCACGCACTGAACTATGGGCATCTGGTCGGCGAGGTGATCCGTCGAATTACGGGCCGCACCCTCGGCGAGTTCTTCGGCGAAGAACTCGCCGGACCGCTCGATGCCGATTTCCATATCGGCACCGCACCCGAAAATCACCACCGCATCGCGCCACTCGTCCCGCCGCCGCTGCTGGAATTCGATATGGCCACGCTCGATCAAGACAGCATCCTGGTCAAGACGCTCACCAGTCCCCTGCTCGATATTCCGGAGGCCAATAGTGCCGCATGGCGGAAGGCCGAGATCGGCGCGGTGAACGGGCACGGCAATGCGCATTCGGTGGCGGCGGTGCAGTCGCTGGTCGCCTGCGGTGGCGAGCTGCGCGGCCGAAGGTTGTTGTCGGAGAAGACAATCGATCTGATCTTCGAACAGCAGTCCGACGGTGCGGATCTGGCGCTGCTGCTACCGCTGCGCTTCGGCCTCGGGTACGGACTCCCCCAGTCGCAGACCGCGCCGGAGGTGCCCGACGGGAAGGTCTGCTGGTGGGCCGGATTCGGCGGCGCCATCGTGGTCAACGATCTCGATCATCGAGTCACCTTCGCCTACACCATGAACAAGATGGCGCCGGGCCTCATCGGCTCCGATCGTGCGAATGCCTATCTGCGCGCGGTGTTTTCGGTGGTGCGCGGATGATGCGGGCACTGCAGCTCACCGAACCCGGTGTGCTCGAACTACGCAAGGTCGCGGTGCCCGCGATCGGGCCGACCGATCTGCTGCTGCGTGTCGGTGCGGCGGGTATCTGCCATTCCGATCTGCATGTGCTGCATATTCCGTTCAAAATGCGCGAGGATCCGCTGACCCTCGGGCACGAGGTGGCGGGCACCATCGAGGCGGTCGGCAGTGATGTCGATGGTCGGGTGGTCGGCGAGCGCGGCATTGTCTATCTGTGCTGGTCGTGCGGCGTGTGCCGAGAGTGTGTGAGCGGCAATGAGAATGTGTGCCTCGCCGCCGGACGCACCGCCATGCCGCCGTGTCCCGGACTCGGTCCGGACGGCGGTATGGCGGAGTACATCCGCATCCCCGCAAGCTCTTTCGTGCCCATCGGCGAGCTGGATTTCCTGCAGGCCGCGCCACTCGCCGATGCGGCGCTGTCCAGCTATCACGCCATCGACGGCGCGCGTGAGCAGTTGTACCCCGGTTCTGTTGCGGTGGTCATCGGCATCGGTGGACTCGGCCATGTCGCGGTGCAGATACTCACCGCGACCAGCGCGACGCACGTGATCGCCGTTGACGTGAGCGAGGACAAACTCGCTCTGGCCGCTCGCTGCGGTGCGGCCGAGGGCCTGCTCTCCGGTGCCGATACCGCGCGCGAAATCCTGGATCGTACCGATGGCCGTGGTGCCGATGCGGTCTTCGACTTCGTCGGTATCGATGCGACCGCCGGGCTGGCGGTGGAATCGGTCGCTCCCAATGGCGCGTACCGCATGATCGGACTCGGCGGCGGTGCACCGGAAATCACCGCTGGACCGGCGGGCGGTCCGGGCTGGCCGTGGGGAGCTTCGATCCGAAAGTCCTACGGCGGCACCAAATCCGACCTGATCAACTCCGTTGCCCTGGCCCAGTCGGGTCGGCTGACCGTCGAAACCGAACGCTTCGACCTGGCGGACGGCCGCGCAGCCCTCGACCGACTGGAGCGCGGGCTCATTACCGGCCGCGCCGTACTGGTGCCCTGAACCCATGAGGAAGTACCTTCCATGACAAAGCCTTTCGATCCGCAGGCATTGGCCGCGCAGGCCGTTGCGCGGCTGACCGGTCCCGGCGGGCCGTTCGAGATGACGGTCGAAGATGTCCTCGGCGCGCCGATTCCGGTGATCAAGGACCGGGTGCGCTCATTGCGCGAAGTGATCGCGGCCTCGGTCGCCCTGGGTGATCGCGACTACCTGGTCACCGAGGACCGGCGGATGTCCTATACCGGGCATGCGGCGGCCGTCGGCGCGCTGGCTCGTGCGTTGCGGGACCGGTACGGCGTCGAAAAGGGGGACCGGATCGGCATTCTCGCTGCCAACACCCCCGAATGGGTAGTGACGTTCTGGGCCGCACAGACGCTCGGTGCGATCGCGGTCGGCTACAACGCCTGGTGGATGCCGCGCGAAATCGCCTACGGCCTCGAGCACACCAGCCCGAAGGTCCTGATCGTCGATGCGAAACGCGCGGGTCAGGTGGCGCAGCTGGACGTTCGGGTTCCCGTGCTCACCATGGAGCACGACCTGCCCGCGCTGATCGCCGAATTCGGCGAAGGCGAGTTACCGCACGCTCCGGTGGACGAGGACGATCCCGCGGTCATCCTCTACACCAGCGGCACCAGCGGCCGCCCCAAGGGGGCGGTGCATTCGCATCGAAACCTGGTGGCGGTCATCGACTATCACCGTTTCAACGACGCACTCGCCGCCGCCTTCCAGGGCGGCGTCGACGACGGCGGTCCGAAGGGCCGCCGCTTCCTGCTCACCTCCCCGCTGTTCCACATCGCCAGCCTGCACAATCTGGTGCTGCCGCGCATGGTGACCGGCGATACCGCCGTCATCTACCAGGGCGCGTTCGATGCCGAGCGAATTCTGCGGCTGATCGAACGGGAGCGGATCAGCAACTGGGGTGCGATGCCGACCATGGCGAGTCGCCTGCTCGAAGTGGATCTGTCGAAGTACGATCTGACCTCGTTGGCCGCCTTCTCACTCAACTCGGCGCCGTCCTCGGCCGCACTGCAACAGCGACTGCGCGAACAACTTCCGGTCGCCAAGACCGCGCTGGTGACCAGCTACGGCATGACCGAATGCAGTACCGCGGCGACCATTGCCGCACCGGCCGAACTCGCCGCGTTCCCGGATACCGTCGGCCGCCCGGTGATCGGGGTCGACCTGCAGATCCGCGATGCGATCGGCGAACCCGTCGGCGAGGGCGTCGAGGGTGAGATCTGGGTGCGCAGCCCCTATGTGATGCTCGGCTATTGGGCAGACGAGGCCGCGACCGCAGCCGCCATCACGCCCGAGCGCTGGTTGCGCACCGGCGATATCGGAGTCCTGGAGCAGGGCCGGCTCCGATTGTCCGGCAGGCGTTCGGATCTCATCCTGCGCGGTGGCGAGAATGTCTACCCGACCGAGGTCGAGCAGTGCCTGGACGAACATCCCGCGGTCCGCGAATCAGCCGTCGTCGGATTGCCCGACGACGATCTCGGCCAGGTGATCGCGGCACTGGTTGTCGTCGAGAATGCCTCCGCCACAACGGAACAGGAGCTGGCCGAATTCGCGAAGCAGCGCATCGCCTACTACAAGGTGCCGGCAAAGTGGCGAATCACCACAACGCCCCTGACCCGCAATGCGACCGGCAAGGTCGTGCGGGCCGGGATCGCCGAAGTCCTATCCGATTCCGCGGCGGAGTGACGTCATGTACGACACGATCATCAAAGGCGGGCGGTGGTTCGACGGCACCGGCTCACCGTCGGCCAATCGCCATCTCGGTATCCGGGAGGGTGCCATAGCCGCGGTTTCGGCCGAACCGCTCGACGAGGCCGATTGCCCACACGTCATCGATGCCGCCGGGAAATGGGTGATACCCGGGATGATCGATATCCACACCCACTACGACGTCGAGGTGCTGCAGAGTCCGGCGCTCGCCGAATCCATCCGGCACGGCATCACAACCGTGCTGCTCGGCTCGTGCTCGTTGTCGACGGTGCACGTCGATGCCTCGGACGCCGGTGATCTGTTCGGCCGGGTGGAGGCCATTCCGCGCAAACACGTCATCGAGGCGATGACCGAAATCAAGTCCTGGACTTCGGCGCACGAATATGTCGTGGCCCTGGAGGCACTCCCGCTCGGACCGAATCTGGCCGCCTTCATCGGACATTCCGATATCCGGGCCGCCGAGATGGGACTGGATCGCGCCACCCGCAAAGAGATTCGGCCGACGGATGCCGAATTGTCCGCCATGGCAGCGAAACTCGATGAGGCGTTGGACGCGGGCTTTGTCGGTATGTCCTCCCAACAGTTGCTCTTCGACAAGCTCGACGGTGCGATCTGCCGGTCCCGCACCCTGCCCTCGACCTATGCGACCACCAGGGAACGCCGCAGGCTCAATGCGATCCTGCGCCGTCGCGGCCGCGCATTGCAGGGCGGTCCGGATGTGGCCCGGCCGCAGAGTCTGGTCGCGATGGCGGCGAGCAGCCTCGGCATCTTCCGCAAACCGCTCAAGGTCAGCCTGCTCTCCGCAGCCGATATCAAGGCGATTCCCGCTGTCGCTCAAATCTTTCCGTTGATCGCGCGGATGCTCAATCGACTGGGCGGTGACTTCCGCTGGCAGCATCTGCCGGTGCCCTTCGAGGTCTACTCCGACGGTATCGATTTGCCGGTGTTCGAGGAATTCGGTTCGGGCGCGGCGGCACTGCACCTGTCCAATCAGTTGGAGCAGCGCCGGGAGCTACTGCGCGACGAAGGTTATCGACGCCGATTCCGCAAGGATTACGACAAGAAGTTCGGGCCGCGGGTGTGGCATCGCGATTTCTTCGACGCCGAAATCGTGGAGTGCCCGGACGCGTCGGTGATCGGCAAGACCTTCGGTCAGGTCGGGCAGGATCGCGGTGGCCTGCATCCGGTGGACGCTTTCCTGGATCTGGTCGTCGAATACGGTGGCAAAGTGCGTTGGCGCACAACCATTTCCAATCATCGGCCGCAAGTGCTGGACAAATTCGCCGCGGATCCCGGTGTGCAGCTCGGCTTCTCGGATGCGGGTGCGCACCTGCGGAATATGGCCTTCTACAACTTCGGGCTGCGGTTCCTGCGCCGGGTGTACGACGCCGAGCGCTCCGGCCGGCCGTTCCTGTCCCTCGAACGTGCGGTGCATCGCATCACCGGTGAACTCGCCGACTGGTACGGCATCGACGCGGGCCACCTGCGTCCCGGCGACCGCGCCGATCTGGTCGTCATCGATCCCGCACATCTGGACGAGACCGTCGAGGCCTACGCCGAAGCCCCGATCGCTGTATTCGACAACCTGTCGCGCATGGTCAACCGCAATGACGCGACGGTGGTCGCGGTGCTCGTCGGCGGGGCGTACGTCTTCGGCGGGGGCGTGGCGGAACCGGTCCTCGGTGTCCGCCGCACAGGTCGCTTCCTCCGGGCGGGCGTCTGACCTGGCCGAACAGGAACTCACCGATGTCGTGCCGATCGGCAACCGTCTGGGGGCCGCCACCTCACTGCGCTACACGACGACGCATCCGGACAACGTGCGCGCTCTGGTGCTGTGCAACCCCCTGACCTGGAACACCATGCGCGCCGGACGCCAGTCCGGACTGGCCTGGGTCGATGCCGGACTCCCGCCGGCGCCGGTGGCCCCGCAGGTTGGCGCTGCCGGATGCGGTCGTTTCCCGGATCGTCGCCGAACAGCTCGGCGCGAACGGGCGGCTGCGCAAGTTTGCCCACTCGCCGCGTCTCATAGCGCACTGGGGCGACAAGGGCCGGTTGCAGGCGCTGCACGGCCTGGTGCAGGACTTTCCGACCTATGCCGACCTCGTGTTTCACCCCCGTCCCGGGATCCCCGCCGATCTGCACCATCTGGGGCGAGCAGAACCGCATCCTGTCGGCCCTGGCCGGCGTCGACTCGACGACACACTGCATCCGCACACTCGAATTCAGCTCCCGGAATGCAGTCACCTGCCTATGGTTGAGGATCCAGAGACCGTAACGAACATCATCACCACCTTTCTGTCCAGTCCGGAGGTACGGCCGTTCGGCGCGACAGAACACCCGGTCAAACCTTGGTTCCGGGTGTTGATCTTGTTGTTTGACGACGCCGAACGCGGTTACCCGAACCTCAGCCATCGAGGAAAGGGACGTCATGTTGCTACGCCGATTTGCCCGACCACTGCTGGCGACCGCGTTCGTCGCCGATGGGGTCGACGCGCTGGTCCACCCCGAGCCGCGCACCCAAGCGGCATCGGCCCTGGTCCAGCAGGGACAGCAGTCGCTGCCCGACAATATCGCCGCGAAATTGCCGGCGGATCCGGGGACGTTCGTGCGGATCAATGCGCTCACCCAGGTCTCGGCCGGTGTGCTGCTCGCCCTAGGTAAGTTTCCGCGGCTGGCCTCGCTCACGCTGGCAGCGACGGTGATTCCCGCGACCGTCACCGAACAGGATTTCTGGGCGGAGAAGGATCCGGAACGCAAGGCGGCCAAGCGCAAGGCCTTCCTCAAGGATGTGAGTCTGCTCGGCGGTCTGATGATCGCCAGCGCGGATACCGAGGGCAGACCGTCGCTCGGCTGGCGTGGCCGACGTGCCGCGAGCAATGCCACGGCGGCGGTTTCGGCCGCATTGCCGTTCACCGCAACGGATTCGGCCACCGGCGACGCATTGCGCCGCCATGCGCACGATGCCGCCGTGCGGGCCCGCGAACTCGGCGATGTCGCGGCGACACGGGTCGCGGTCGCGCAGGAGCGGGGCTCCGATATCGCGGAGACGGTCAGGGAACACGGTCCGGAATGGGCCGAGCTGGCCAAGGAACGCGGTGCGAAGTGGGCCGAGAAGGCGGCGGAACTCGCGGAGCTTGCCAAGGAACGCGGACCGGAGATCGCCTCGACCGCACGCGAACGCGGCGCACACCTCGCCGAAATAGCCCAACACCGCGGCACCGAGATCGCCGAAATAGCCAAGGAACGCGGCCCGGAACTCGCCTCGACCGCACGCGAACGCGGCGCCGGACTCTCGGACAAAGCACAGAAGCGTAGCGCGCGTCTGGCCGAGAAGGCCCAGCACCGCGGCATCGAGCTCACGGAGCTCGCCAAGGAACGTGGGCCCGGAATCGCCGCGACCGCACGGGAACGCGGCGCACACCTCGCCGAAATAGCCCAGCACCGCGGCACCGAGATCGCCGAAATAGCCCAGCACCGCGGTGCCGAGATCGCCGAAATGGCCCAGCACCGCGCCGCCGAGATCGCCGGACTCGCCAAGGAACGCGGCCCGGAACTCGCCTCGACCGCACGCGTACGCGGTGCCGAACTCTCGGAAAAGGCGCAGAAGCGCGGCGCACGGTTGGCCAAAAAGGCGGAGCGCCGTGCGAAGAAGGCACAGCCGCGGGTCGACAGGGCCCTGCGCCGTCTCGACAAGGCTGAGGAGCGGGCGGCACTGGCACAGGAACGGATCGCGAACGCGCGTGCCCGCGTGGAGGCGCGGTTCCGCTGAATCACGCGGGCCCTACACCGGGACGGCACATCCCGGTGTAGGGTCCGCGAGCGCCGCGGCCAAGGAGCCGACGCGGCGGAAGTTCGTGGCGAGTCCGGTGAGCTCGATGGCCCGATCGACACAGCGCACCGTGGTGATCAAAACCAGTCGGCGGTCGGCCTTTTCGGCCGCCGCCTGGGCCTCGATCAGGGTCGCCAGTCCGGCGGCGGCGAAGAAGGTGACCGGGGACAGGTCGACGACCATGATCGAGCCCCGAGAACCGAAGGCGCGCAATAGTTTGTCCCGTAGTCGCGGCGCGGTCCACAGATCGACCTCGCCCGCGACGACCACCAGCGTGACATCGCCACGTGGATGGCTCACCGTGAATTGGATGATCCGAGCTCCGGGCACGGTCGAAATATCGACGCGCTCACCGTGTTCGGTTTTGTCACGGTCAGCGGGTCTGCCTGGCGGATAAGCGAAATGGGTCGACATGCGCTGGCTCCTGCGGTCCGGTCGGACCTGTCACACAAGTCAAGCAGGATCGGCCGGGTCTGTACAGCGATCCTGCGCGTCACACGGTAACGGATGCGAAAAATTTCCGGGAACCAGGGCGGCGCACCGTACGACTAAGTGTTCATGCAGTACACAGCACTGCGGATGCGCCCTACCCGAACGGGCGAGCGCACCGGGAGGCCCATGAAACGTGCAGCGGTGCTGGCCTTGGCCGTTGGCACCATCGCCGGCACCGGATGTTCGACCACAGTCACCGAATCCGCGACCACCGCACCCGCCGCCGCGACCGAGGGCGTCACGAAATATCCCGCCGCCGTGGAGAACTGCGGTAGGAGCTACACCTTCACCGAGGCACCGAAGCGGGTCGTGGTGATGAACGGCGGCTCCATCGGCGAGGTTTCGGCGCTGGTCGCGCTCGGTGTCGCGGACCGCGTCGTCGCCAACGCCCAGTCCTACGGCTCCTCCGATGTGCCCGGCCGCGCCGATGCCATCGCAGCCCTGCCGAGCGGCGATATCACCCCGAACAACCTGCAGGACATCCCCCGCGAGGCCATGCTCGCCCAGCATCCCGATTTCGTCATCTCCACCGGAGGCGGCGGCTTCTCCGCCGATCAGGGTTTCGCCACCCGCGCCGAGCTGTCCAGCGCGAGCGCCAATACCTATGTGCCCCGGTCCAATTGCGGTGTGACCGGCGCGGTCACCGGCACACCGAGCATCGAGGACAGCTACGCCATGTTGCGCGATTTCGGCACGATCTTCGATGTCCCCGGGCGCGCCGCGAAGCTCATCGATGACACCAAGCGCAAGATCGCCGAAACATCCATGCGGGTGGCCGGACAGCCCAAGAAGAATGTGCTGCTCATCTTCCCGGGTATGGGTATGGGTATGGGTATGGGCGATGGGGGCGACTTTTCGGCCATCGCCGCGGGCGGCATCTGGAACGACATTATCGAACAGGCCGATGCGGTGAATCCGTTCAACCGCACGGAAGGAACGACTTTCGTGACGATCAGCAAGGAGCAGCTCGCCGTCACCCCGATCGATGGACTCATCGTGGTCGACTACCGCAATCCCGATATCGATGGCGCGGCCCAGCGGATCCTCGAGCAGTTCCCGCAGTGGAACGCCAGCAAGAACACCAATTACACGGTGTTGTCGGATTCGATCTACCTCGGACCGAGCAATGACATCGCGGTCGACAAGATCGCCAGACTCGTACACCCCGAACAGTTCGCATGACGAATACGCTTCGACAACGGCGGTTACTGGCGACGACACCCCTGCCCTCAGCGATTGCCGTCTCGCTGGCGATCCTGTTCGTGGTCATGCTGATATCCATCGGTGCGGGATCGGTCACGGTCTCGATCGCCGATACCTGCCGAGTCGTCCTCGCCCACCTATCGGGTAAGTCACCGGATGTCGGGTTCACCGTTGACCAGATCGTCTGGAACTATCGCCTCCCCCGGGTCATTCTCGCAGCACTCTGCGGCTGCGGCCTGGCGATCTCGGGTGTGATTCTGCAAGCGCTGGTGAACAATCCGCTCGCCGACCCGTATGTGCTCGGTTTGTCATCCGGCGCCTCGCTCGGCGCGGTGACCGTGATCGTCACCGCAGGTGCGGCACTCGGCGGCATCGGCGTTTCGGCCGCCGCGTTCATCGGCGCAATCGGCACCGCCGCAGTGGTTTTCGCACTCGGACAGCGGCGCGGCAGCGTCGCTCCGACCCGCCTGGTGCTGGCCGGTGTCGCCGTCGGATACCTACTGCTAGCGGCGACGAACTACCTCCAGCTGCGTGCCACACCGAATGAGCTTCGTGCGGTGATGTTCTGGACCATGGGCAGTGTCTCCGGCGCGAGTTGGTCCCGACTCGGACCGGTGACGCTGGTGGTCCTCGTGGTCGTCGCCGTTGTACTGGCCTTCGGCCGTCGCCTCGATGTGCTCGGCACCGGCGACGAACAGGCGACCGCGCTCGGCGTCGATGTCCGCACCACCCGGATCATCCTGCTGGTCCTGGCCTCTCTGCTGACCGGCGTGCTGATCGCGGTGGCGGGCGGAATCGGCTTCGTAGGCTTGATGATTCCGCATCTGATACGTCTGGCTTTCGGCATGGACCACCGTCGGGTACTCCCCCTGGCCGCTCTGCTCGGCGCGGCATACCTGGTCCTGGTCGACCTGCTGTCACGAACCATCGACGCCCCCGACGAACTCCCGCTGGGCATCTTCACCGCCGCCTTCGGCGCGCCGTTCTTCCTCTGGCTACTCCGGCGTGAAGGAGGTCCCGCATGACCGGGCACCCTGCTCATACATCGGGTGGGTGCCCGGCGGAGACACCGGGTGCCCGGATCGCCGAGTTATCGGTGGTGGGGGTCACGATCGCAGTCGGCGGCGCGCGGGTGCTGGATGCGGTGACGTTGCAGGCGCCACCGGGGTCGCTCGTCGGGGTGGTGGGGCCGAATGGGAGCGGGAAGACGACGCTGTTGCGCACCATTTATCGCTCGCTGCGGCCGGAGCGGGGCTTGGTGCTGATAGACGGCACCGATATCAGTGCGATGTCGGTGCGTACGGCGGCGCGCACCACGGCTGCGGTGCTCCAGAATGGTTCGGGCGCATCGGAATCGACGGTCGCGGAGCTGATCCGGCTCGGTCGTAATCCGCATCATGGGCTGTTCAGCCGGGATACCGCCGCCGATCATGCGGCGGTCGCGGATGCCATGGCGCGCACCGGTCTCACCGACTACGCCGAACGCCCGATCGGCTCGCTATCGGGTGGTGAGCGTCAGCGAGTGCTGCTGGCCAGGGCGCTCGCACAGCAACCGCGCCTGCTCGTCCTCGACGAACTGACCAACCATCTCGACGTGCGCGCCCGATTCGAACTGCTCGATCTGGTCCGCTCGACCGGCATCACGACGCTGGCCGTGCTGCACGAATTGGATCTGGCCGTGCGCTGCTGTGATCAGCTGGTCGTGCTCGATCACGGCAAGGTCGTCGCGGCGGGTGCGGTACTCGAGGTCATGACCCCCGAGCTGCTGCGGAATGTCTTCGGTGTCAATGCCACTGCAGCGCTACACGATGACGGCGTTGTCCGATTGCGTTACGCCGCGGAGCCTTTGGCCGCCGGCCGAACAGCCACTCGACGTGGGGATTCGTACTGACCGGAAGCCCGGAGTCAGCCGTTCCCACTCTATCGGCGATCCGATTGCGTTACGCCACAGAGCCTTTGGTCGCACAGCCGCTCCCGGTGGAGATTCGTAGTCAGCGGAAGCCGGAAATCAGCCGTTCGCGCAGCCGCCTACCGACCACCGATTTCATCATTCCGCACAGCCTTCGGCTGCCCGCGAATCAGCCACTCCCCGCTGAAGATTCGCACCCAGCGGGAGCGGTCAGCCGTTCGCACGGCGCTTCCCGCCGAAGCGCGTTGCGGAGACGAGGTCTTCGCGGGCGCGTGCCACCCGGGACCGCACCGTGCCCACTGGACATCCGCAAACCGCCGCCGCCTCGGCATACGACAGTCCGAGCACCTGGGTAAGCACCAACGCCTCCCGCCGCTCCGTGGACAAGTCCTCGAGCAACAGTTTTAGCTCGACGATGTCGGCGAGCCCGTCGCGCCGCGCCACCTGACGATCGGCCGCAGCCACCCAGTCGACGCCCTGCGCAACGCTCGGCCGGGCCACAGCCATCCGCACCTGATCGACGACGACGCGGCGCGCGATGGACAGCAACCAGGTCCGGGCGCTGGAACGCCCCTCGAAGCGCTTGATGCTGCCCAGCGCGCGCAGATAGGTCTCCTGCGTCAGATCATCGGCACGCGACAGCTCGGTGAGATGGGCCAGCAACCGCCAGACATCCTTCTGGGTGGCCCGGATAAAAGCTTCCAGGGCTCGTCGATCCCCACGCGCCGCAGCTAGTGCCAGCTGAGTCGTCTCGTCATCCTCGGCGGGCGTCGGCATGGGCTCGACAATAACCCCTGCGCGACCCGGGAACTTTATGGTCCTGGCAGACGACAATCTGGACGTGGAGTGCAAGGTATGCCGGACGGCGCTGTCGGCCCGGATCGATGGCGAACGCGAAACCGTGCCCGCGGCGCGCGTCGACGAACACCTGGAACAGTGCGCGCAGTGCTGTTCCTGGTACGCGGCCGCCGTGGAAACCTCGCGCCTGCTGCGCGGCGGTTCGGCGTACGCACCCGACCTCACCGACGCCATTTTCGCCGCCGCCGACCTTGAACCCCCGCGCGGATCGAGGTGGCGGACATCACTTTCCGGCATCGGCTTATCCGAGTGGACCAGGCTGCTGCTCGGCCTGCTCGGTATCGCGCAGTGCGCGCTGGCGATCGGTCAGCTCGCCGGATTCGACTTCGGTATGACCCATCACCACGGCGCCGAAATGACCCGGCACCTGATGAACGAGTCGACGGCATGGAGCCTGGCGATCGGCATCGGATTCATCTACTGCGCGCTGCGGCCGTACGCGACCTCCGGTGTGCTCCCGGTGCTCGGCGTGCTGGTGACAGCGCTCACAGCCTTTGTCATCGGTGATCTGCATTCGGGTGTCGTGCCGATTTCCCGGGTGCTTTCGCACGGCATTCTGGTTGCCGCGCTGGTGCTGGTCGTGGTGGTGCATCGCACCCGACGACCGGAAACCTCACCGCCGGCCCGGACCAGCAATCCCGCGCCCACCGAACTCGTCCTGCCGCCCGGCGCGCGATTCGGCCGGCGCACCGGCCATCTGCGCTCGACCCAAGATCCTGCCGCCTGAGACCGAACGGAATCGAATGAACACAGCGTTGCGCAGCCACTCGATGAGGGGTGGCGGTCGGGCGGCGGGTGGGCCCGATCTCGCCACCCGCTCGGCGGCTGCGACCACCCGCATTTCGCTCGCGGTATCCGGAATGACGTGTGCCGCGTGCGCGAACCGAGTGGAGCGCAAGCTCAACAAGGTCGACGGCGTACTCGCTTCGGTGAACTACGCGACCGGCGTCGCCACCGTCGATGCGGCCGAGGACATTTCGGCCGATCAGCTCTGCGCTGAGGTGGCCGCGGCCGGCTATGGCGCGGAACCGATCACCGACAGCACCGGACCCGTATCCTGCGCCCCCGAGGAGGCGGCGGTCCGGGATCTGTTCCGCCGCTTGGTCGTCGCACTAGTGCTGTTCTTCCCCCTCGCCGATCTGTCGGTGATGTTCGCGACGGTCCCGGCGACCAGGATCACCGGCTGGCAGATCATCCTGACCGTGCTGACGCTGCCCGTTGTGGTGTGGGCGGCCGCGCCATTCCATCGAAAGGCCCTGGCGGGCGCGAAGAACTTCACCGCGACCATGGACACCCTGGTATCCGTCGGCGTGACGACCGCGACGCTGTGGTCGCTGGACACCATGTTCCTGCACGCGGACCGGACCGATTTCCCGGACGGCGTTTGGGACGCGTTCTGGTCCGGCGATTCGATCTATCTCGAAGCCGCCGCGGGCGTCACCACATTCGTACTCGCCGGACGGTATTTCGAGGCGAAGGCCAAGCGTTCGGCAGGCAGCGCATTGCGGGCGCTCGCCGCGCTCGGCGCCCGCGAGGTCACGGTGCTGACCCGCGACAATCGCGAAATGCGGGTGCCCATCGGCGAACTCGTCGAGGGACAGCGGTTCGTGGTTCGCCCCGGTGAGACCATCGCCACCGACGGTCTCGTGGTTTCCGGCGAGTCGAGCGTGGACGCCAGCGCCATGACCGGCGAATCCATTCCGGTAGAGGTGACCGAGGGGACAGCGGTGATCGGCGGCACAACCGCACTCACCGGTCGGCTGATCGTGGAGGCGGCCGCGGTCGGTGCGGATACGAAGCTCTCCGGCATGATCCGATTGGTCGAGCAGGCGCAGACCGGGAAGGCGCGCATGCAACGCGTGGCCGACCGGGTCTCCTCGGTCTTCGTGCCGTTCGTCTTCGCCGTGGCGGCAGGCACTTTCACAACCTGGTGGCTACTCGGTTCCGGTGTGGACCCGGCCGCCTCGGCCGCCCTTGCGGTGCTCGTGGTCGCGTGTCCGTGCGCGCTGGGGCTGGCGATTCCAACGGCGCTGATGGTGGCCTCCGGGCGCGGTGCGCAACTGGGCATTTTCATCAAGGGACATCAGGCGCTCGAGGCCACTCGCGATGTGGACACGGTGGTGCTGGACAAGACCGGGACCGTCACCAATGGCGTGATGAGCGTCGTCGGGGTGACCGTGACGGATTCGGTGACCGAGGATGAGGTGCTGCGATGGGCGGGCGCGGTTGAGGCCGCCTCTGAACACGCCGTGGCCGCGGCCATCACCCGGCACGCGAATGCGATGCTCGACGAACTACCGGAAGTCGAATCCTTCACAGCGCTACCGGGTTTGGGTGCGCGCGGTCTGGTGGCGGGTCGCGAGGTACTGGTCAGCCGCCTGCGCCTGCTGAACGATCGCGGTATCGATGTTCCGCAGACGCTGAGTCGTGCTGTGCGCCAAGAGGAACGCGCGGGACGCACCGTGGTGCTCGTGGTGATCGACGGTGCGGCCCATGCGGTGATCGCGGTCGCCGATACCGTGAAGGACACCGCAGCCGATGCTATCGCCCGGCTGCACGCGCTCGGTCTGCGCGTCATGATGTTCACCGGTGACAATGCCTACGCCGCCCAGTCGGTCGCGGAGGAGATCGGCATCGATGAGGTTGTCGCCGAACTGCTTCCGGAGGGCAAGGTCGAACTGATCGCCCGGATGCAGGAGCAGGGGCGCCGGATCGTCATGGTCGGCGACGGCATCAATGACGGCGCTGCGCTGGCCACCGCCGACCTCGGCATGGCCATCGGGGCGGGTACCGATGTCGCGATCGCGGCCGCCGATGTCATCCTGGTCCGCGACGATCTCGCGGCCGTTGCCGACGCCATCGAACTCGCGCACGCCACCCTGCGCACCATCAAGGGAAATCTGGTGTGGGCCTTCGGTTATAACGTTGTCGCCATCCCGGTGGCCGTACTCGGCCTGCTGAATCCGTTGATCGCCGGTGCGGCCATGGCGTTCTCTTCGTTCTTCGTGGTCTCGAACAGCCTGCGGCTGCGGCGGGTTCGGTTCGCGCGCTGAATCAGCGGCGCGACTGCGCCAACTTCTCCAACATGGCGTTGTAGGCGGCGAGTTCGGAGTCTCCGTACTCGTCGTCCTTGCGATCGGTGCGCACCGCGGTGCGGCGATCCTGGGCCACCCACTGCGTCAGCAGCGCACCGACCACGAGCAGGATCGGGATTTCCCCGGAGACCCAGGCAATGCCGCCACCAACTCGCTGATCGGCCATCAGGTCCATATGCCAGGGCAATTGGAGTTGTTCGTAGAAGCGCGCACCGATGATGGTATTCATCGACATCACCGCGACGCCGAAGAAGGCGTGAAAAGGCATGATGGCGAACAACATACCGAGCCGACCCAGATGCGGCAGGCGGCGCGGACCGGGGTCGATTCCGATGATGGCCCAGTAGAAGAGATAGCCGATGATCAGGAAGTGCACGTTCATCAAGACGTGCCCCCAGTGGTAGCGGATCAGATTCTGGAACAGCGGCGTGAAGTAGAGGCCGTAGAGCGAGAGCACGAAGGCCGTGATCGCGGTGCCGGGATGGGCCAGAATCGCGGTCGGGCGGGAATGCAGAATCCACAGAACCCATTCGCGCACACCGGGAACCGCGTCCGCGGGTGCGGCGGGGACGGTGCGCAACAGCAAGGTCACCGGTGCACCGAGCACCAGCAGCACCGGCACGAACATATTGAGCGCCATATGCGTGATCATGTGCATGCTGAACATGGCGTAGCCATAGGTGCCGATGCCCGACGATGTCGAAATCAGCAGGGCCGCACAGCCACTCGTCCACGACAGCGTGCGCCATGGCGACCAGGCGTCTCCGCGCCGCCGCAGCCGCAACACCCCGGTGGCGTACAGCGCGATACCGGCGAGAGCGGCGGTGCCGAGGACGATGTCGAAGCGCCACATGGTCATCAGTCGCCAACCGTCGGCCTGCCCCGGCAGATCGAAACCGAGGAACACCTCCTGCGCGGTGAACGAGCGATCGGCGAAAGCCGGCGCCGGTTGGACGGCCATCGACACCAGTGCGGCCGTCACCACGACCGACAGTGCGCCGGTTCCTGAGATCAGTGCACTCGAATCATGTTCGACGGCAATCTTTCTCAGCATGATCCCGATGACCACGGCCGACACGACGACCGCCAGGGCGAGTCGACCGTAGCCGGTGCTGAACAGCGCCGACCACGGCAACAGGATGGCACCGAGCACCAACCCGCTGAGCGTTGCCGCGGCGAGACACAACGACCCGATGAGCACGTATCGCCGAACCGCGGTCGCTACCCGGAAACCGTTCCGCCGCACCTGCGCCGCCACACACCACGCCAGCCCCGGCAGCACCGAGACCGCCAGTTGGAAGATGATCATCGCGCCGGTGCCGAAGTCGTGACTCGGCCCCTCCCCCGCATTGCCGACCATTGCGGGTGGCAGCACCGCGATCAGCGCCAGCACAGTCGGCACGACCAGTCCGGTCCACGCCAACGTCAGCCGCGTCACCAACGCGACGACACCGGCCAGCACGGCGACCACGATCCAGGCCTTCGGCTTCTCGCCGGCATCGATCAGCGCGCCGATCGCACCCCGCTCCAGCGCGGCACTCATCGACAGCCCACCTACATTCGCCGCGCTCACCGGGATCAGGACCAGCGCCGAGACGAGCCACACCGGACTCACCCGCTCCGCCACCCGGATCCCGGCGTACCCGTCCACGTCGACGCGACCGCGCGCGGTGACAACGGTGCAGCACAGTGCGTAGATCAACGCGCCGAGGGTGAGCGCACCCGCCAGCGCGGCGACCACCCGCAGCGCGACATAGAGCAGGACATCCAGGAATCCGGGATAGGCGATGCCCGCCGACCGGTAGGGCATATCGCCGGCCGCGAGCACCGAAAGCAGTACGAGCGCACCGGCGACGAGCGCCGCAATCAGCCAGAAGAGGTGGTCGAGCGAGCGCTTGACCTGCACGTATTCCACCAATCCTCGGTACCGAACGGGCAATGGAGGTGCCAGCCCTCGCACACAGGTCGGCCGCAGCCCGAAGCTGGTTCCCGGGCCGCGGGCGATGCGACGCACCTCACATCGCGGATCCGGCAGGCGTCACAGCCGGACGGCGACGGGGTACATGGCACCGAAGGTGTCCGAGAGCGCACCGCAACCGGCGCAACGGAATCGCACGCCCATGGCGAAGAAACCGTGGATGCGGAAATAGCAGGTGTCGCACATGAGGTCGACGCCGCTGCGGTGGCAGCACGGGCGTTTGCGGATATGCCATTCGGCGCGATGTCGGCAGGGCACATTGTCGAAGCGGAAGGTGCAGCCGGGCAGTGCGTCCAGCGATTCGATGACATCTTCGAAAAACGTTGGGGCCGTTGCGGTATCCATCGGCAATGCCCTCCGTGCGGCTCGATCCGAATGCGGCGACCATGCGCGTCCCCACACCCCGAACAATCGTTAGCCAAGCGTTAGCCGTTACTCGTGATATGCAGCACACCAACGTTTGCGGCGTTCACAGCGACACCGGATCTTGTGTGCAGGTGGAGCCGAGCGTGACCGGAATGTGCTGGTAGCCACGCAAATTCGTCAATTCATGGTGCGGCGCGGCACTCACGATCCGAAGATCCGGGAACCGCTGGTACAAAGTCCGCAGGGCGATCGCGCCCTCCATCCGGGCCAGGCCGCGTGCACACTTCGGCGATCCGCACACCGGCGATCTCGGTGTCGCACAGGGCCCTTCGACTCGTCGTCGACACCGGACCGTCGAAGCGACAGCATCTCCTCGATCGCACCGGGCCGGCGTTCCGGATCGGCACGCAGCAGTTCGAGCTGGTCCGAATGCTGATGCAGCAACATCGCCCCATTGCCGATCAGATCGACGGTCCTCTCGAAACCGGCTCAGCCGGTCGACTGCGCGCGGGATTCTCCGTCTGCGGGTCCGAGGGCAACACGCCCAGCGATCAGCCTGCGGCCGAAGGAACTGTCCCGGCGTGCCGTGCAACATCGCCCATCGCATCAAGCTCTTCATGCGCTTCGACGTCACCGATCGACGTAATCCACGCTACGGCGCGCCTGACCGGCGCACATCCCACCGTGGTCGCAGCCGGACTCATACCGTGGCAGCAGACATGACGGCGGCAATGGGGCAAAGCGCGCACGTCGGAGATCGAAAAGGCGCATAATCCGGACAAGGCTGCTCGGCGATCGGAAGGTGGCGACGGCCCGTGAGTACCACTACTCAACTCGAGGTAGTTCGGCCCTATCCGCAGCGGGTCGGGCCGAAGGGCTCCTATTTCTGGAAAATGATCACGACCACCGATCCGAAGGTGCTCGGGGTCATGTATCTGACCACCGCGATGACATTCTTCTTCATCGGTGGTCTCATCGCGCTGCTGATGCGCGGTGAGCTGGCCCGCCCAGGTATGCAGTTCCTGTCGACCGAACAGTTCAACCAGCTGTTCACCATGCACGGCACGATCATGCTGCTGTTCTATGCGACGCCGATCCTGTTCGGCTTCGCCAACTGCGTGCTGCCGCTGCAGATCGGTGCGCCGGATGTGGCCTTCCCCCGACTCAACGCCTTCAGTTACTGGCTGTACCTGTTCGGCGCGACCATCGCCACGGCGGGCTTCGTCACGCCCGGCGGCGCCGCCGACTTCGGCTGGACCGGTTACACCCCGCTGAGCACCATCGAGCACGCACCGGGAGCCGGCGCGGATCTGTGGATCATGGGTTTGGCGGTCTCCGGTGTCGGCACCATCCTCGGCGGCGTCAATATGATCACCACGGTGATCTGCCTGCGGGCCCCCGGGATGACCATGTTCCGAATGCCGATATTCACCTGGAATATCCTGGTCACCAGCATCCTGATCCTGCTCGCCTTCCCGATTCTGACCGCCGCGCTGATGGCGCTGGCCTACGACCGGCACCTCGGCGGGCATATCTACGATCCGGCCACTGGCGGCATCCTGCTGTGGCAGCACGTGTTCTGGTTCTTCGGCCATCCCGAGGTTTATATCGTCGCGCTGCCGTTCTTCGGGATCGTCACCGAGATCTTCCCGGTCTTCAGCCGCAAGCCGCTATTCGGTTACACCACACTGGTTTACGCGACGCTGTCCATAGGCGCGCTGTCGATCGCGGTGTGGGCGCACCACATGTACGCCACCGGCGCCGTGCTGCTGCCGTACTTCTCGTTCATGACCTTCCTGATCGCCGTCCCGACCGGGGTGAAGTTCTTCAACTGGATCGGCACCATGTGGCGCGGCCAGCTGACCTTCGAGACACCGATGCTGTTCTCGGTCGGCTTCCTGGTGACGTTCCTGTTCGGTGGTCTGTCCGGCGTCATCCTGGCCAGCCCGCCGCTGGACTTCCACGTGACCGACTCGTACTTCGTAGTCGCGCACTTCCATTACGTGCTCTTCGGCACCATCGTGTTCGCGACGTTCGCGGGCATCTATTTCTGGTTCCCGAAGATGACCGGCCGACTGCTCGACGAACGCCTCGGCAAGTGGCACTTCTGGACCACACTCGTCGGCTTCCACCTGACCTTCCTGGTGCAGCACTGGCTGGGTGCCGAAGGCATGCCGCGCCGCTACGCCGACTATCTGCCCGGCGACGGATTCACCGCGCTGAACACCGTTTCCACCATCGGCGCCTTCGTCCTCGGTGCGTCGATGCTGCCGTTCATCTGGAACGTGTTCAAGAGCTACCGCTACGGCGAAGTGGTCACCGTCGACGATCCGTGGGGTTACGGCAACTCGCTGGAGTGGGCCACCACCTGCCCGCCGCCGCGGCACAACTTCTACGAACTGCCCCGAATCCGGTCCGAGCGACCTGCATTCGAGCTGCACTACCCGCATATGGTCGACCGCATGCGCTCCGAATTGCACGTCGGCTGGGGTTCGGGCGCCAAACACGCCGCGGCGGTCGCGGAACAGCACACGGCGGAGGCTCCCGCGTCGGAGTCCTGACGCTGGTTACCGCATCGCAGCTTCCGGTAGGTCACGTGCCGATCGTCGCAGCTGAACAGCGGCGGCACCGAACAATGCGAGCGTGAGCCAGATGTATCCGTTGTGGACGAATGTCGCGACGTGGCTTCCCGCGGGATAGTCGTAAATGCTGCTCATCGTGGGGTCGAAGAAAGCGATCACGCCCCCCGATGCGACCGCCACGGCGATAAGAAGACCGATCGACGCGACCACGCCGCGCCCACGCAAGGTCAGATCGGCCAAGTAGACCAGCAGGGGTGCGAGCCAGACCCAGTGATGGACCCAGCTGTACGGGGACACCGCGGTGGTGGTCAGTCCGACCAGTACCACCGCGGGTAGTTCGTATCCGGTCAGCGACAGCCGACGTGCCAGGTACAGGCAGGCCGCCGCGACGGCGAAAGCGCCTGCCAGCCAGAGCAATTGGTGCACACCATCGACGCCGATGGTCCGCGCGAGCAGGCCGCGCAGAGATTCGTTGCGTGGATTCTCCGGCACACCGACCCGCTTGGGGTCGGCGAATGCGCCGCTCCAGAAGGTCAGCGAATCCTTGGGCATGGCCGCGAGACCGATCAGAACGGTCGCCACGAATGCACCGATGGCCGTCCCAGCGGCCCGATACCTGCGGGTGACCAGCAGATAGACCACAAAGAAGGCGGGGGTGAGCTTGATGCCCGCCGCAATCCCGGTCAGCACGCCCTTCCAGCGCGACGTATCCGGCAGTGCCATGTCGGCGATGACCAGCAACAGCAGGAAGATATTGATCTGACCGAAGGCCATGGTCTCGCGCACCGGCTCGCACCACATCAGCAGTCCGGCGATCGGCACGCCCAGCAGCACCAGCCGCAGATCGCGCCGATAGCCGAGCATCGACAGCGCCGCCCACACCGACGCGGTCAACATGGCGAAGTTGCCGAACGCGCCGACGTAGGTGAACACGTCACCGTGCAGATCGACCAGCGGCACGAACAGCAGCGCGGCGAATGGTGTGTAGACGAACTCCCAGACACCGCGGGTGTGGCCCAGCAGGGGCGTGTCGTAGATGGAGGCGCCGTCGACCACCCGGTGCCCGGCGATCTGATAGACGCTCAGATCCATCAGGTGCATCATCACCTGCATCGTTTCGCGCACCTGGTGGATGTAGTACACACCGGCGACCGTCCCGAGGACCGAGATCACCCAGAACGCGGCGGTGGGGATGGTGCGGCGTTCGGGCTCGGTCGGTGCCGCGGTCGGCGCCGCCGCATTCTCGATCGTCGATACAGGCACGCTCATCTCCCAGCGATCGGGTCCGGATTCGCCGCCCCACGGTAGTGGCACTCCGCGTGCGGCGCACACCGCTCGGCAAGACCGGTACTGTCCTCGGATGACTGCTGGCGGCTCATCGCGGATGTACGACGGACGGCCCGTCGCCGACCGCCGTGCGCAGCGGCGAGAGCAGTTTCTGGCCGCCGCGGTCACGGTATTCGGGGAGAGCGGGTATCAGAACAGTTCGATTACCGCGCTGTGCCGGACAGCCGGACTGGCGCGCAGCCAGTTCTATGAGCATTTCGAGAACCGCGAGGATCTGTTGATCGCGGTTTACGACCGGATCCAGACCGAGGCCAGGCAGGCGGTCACCGCCGCGACGGACGCGGCGGCGACATCTGGTGATGCGGTCGGTCTGGCGCAGGCGGCGGTGCGGGCCTATGCGGAGTCGATCGGGCGGGACCCGCGCGTAGCCCGGATCGCGCATGTGGAGGTCGTCGGGGTCGGTGAGCGGGTCGAGCAGCGCAGGATGGAGCAGCGGGCGCTGTGGATGGACTTCCTCGAGGACCAGATGCGGCAGGCGCTCGGACCCGATTTCGTGCCACCCGGTGGGTTTCACACCGCCGTGACCGGATATTTCGGCGCACTGCTCGCCCTGGTACACCAGTGGAGCACCGGCGACGAGCAGACCGACCTCGCCGGGATCACCGAGGTACTGACCCGATTCCTGATCAGCCTGATGACACCGTGATTCAGCGCCTCGGCCGGATATTCTCGCGCACCGCCGCGATATCCGGATAGCCGTTGACCGCCATGAGCAGATCGGCCTCCGCCAGAATCATCCGCAGCACGTGCACCAGACCCGAAACCCCGCCCAGCGCAAGGCCGTACACGTACGGGCGGCCGATGCCGACCATCGTCGCCCCCAGGCCGAGCGCCTTGATGACGTCGCTGCCCGAGCGCACACCGGAATCGAACAGCACCGGCACCCGGTCGGCGACGGCTTCGACCACCCCGGGCAGCGTCTCCAGCGAACTCAGACCGCCATTGGCTTGGCGCCCACCGTGATTCGAGCAGAAGATGCCGTCGACGCCCGCATCGATCGCGCGGCGCGCGTCCTCGGGATGGGAGATGCCCTTGAGGACGATCGGCAGTTCGGTCAGCGATCGGAGCCACTCGAGGTCGTCCCAGGTGAGCGAATTTCCGAAGGTCTGCACCCAGTGCAGCACGATGGACTGCGGATCGTCCGAACCGACCATCTTCTGGAAAACAGGATCGGAGGTGTAGTTCTTCAGCACGTGCCCGCGCAGCTGCGGAAAGTTCCCGATCGACAGATCACGCGGCCGCCAGCCCGGAACCCAGCTGTCCAAGGTGACCGCTATGCCGCGATATCCGGCCGCCTCGGCCCGGCTCACCAGACTCGCGGCCAGGTCGCGATTCTTCGGCGTATACAGCTGGAAGAAGCTCGGCGTCGCACCGGCGTGATCGATGACATCCTCCAGCGGATCCTCCATGAGCGTCGAGAAGACCGCGGGCACACCGGATTTCGCCGCCGCCTCGGCGACCGCGATATCGCCGTGCTTATCGCCGACCAAGCCGATCACGCCGACCGGGGACATGAAGATCGGGCTGGCAAAGGTGAGCCCCCAGGCGTGCACCGACAGGTCACGCTCCGTCGCACCGACGAGCATCCGCGGGACCACACCCCAGTCCTCGAAGGCCTCGACATTGCGCCGCTGGGTCAGCTCGTCACCGGCTCCGCCCGCGATATAGGAGTACAGCGTTGCGGGCAGTGCAGCCGAGGCCTTCGCCTCGAGCGTCGCGTAGTCCATCGGGAACTCCGGCGCGTGCCCACCGAGCGCCGCGAAGTAGATCTCGTTCTGATAGTCCGCGAACGCCACTGTTCTGCCCTTCGTAGGGTCGATCGGAGGGGTAGTCTCCGCTTGCCGGAATATTAGACGCTAATGTCCATGATCAACCGCGAAACATTCGACCACGGCACAGCGAAGGGATCTGTGCGATGTGTGTCACAGTGCCGGGGTGTTCGAACCGGATGACCTGCGCATCGAGGTCCGATGGCCGTACCTGCATAGCGCGAGTAACCGCGGGAGCGACGGGTAATCCGGATGCAGCTGACAGATTGTGAGAACCGCGCCGTGAATCTCGACTACCTCGATAGACCTGGTGACCACGACCTTCTGGTGGCTGATCAGATCAAGAGCCCGCCACTACGCCGCCTGGTACAGCTGGCGCTCGGACTATCCACCGAGTCCATGGACCTGCTCACGGCACTCACCGACCGACTACGGACCGCGGAGGGCGCGCTGGCCGACCCGGCCACCAGCGGCGAGTTCTAGACCGGTTCCGCGAGCTTCCGCCCGCCCGCTCGCCACAGCCAGCGCCAGCGCGGCAGCTCCGCGATCACCGTGAGCACCGCCAGCACACTGACGAGGACGGCGAGCCAGACCGGCCAGGCCAGCCAGGAGGCGATGACCGCCGCGACAAGTTGCAGCACTACCAGCGCGATGGTGCCCCACCCCGGCACAGCGACGAGCACCTGTTTCTTGTCACCGGGCGTGGCGAACACGGTCGGCAGCCCGATCAGGACAACCACCGAAAGCACAGCTAGCACAACCGAATTCCCGGCCAGCGCCCATGGTGTCGCGATCCAGGCGATGAGCTCGGTCGCAAAACGCAGTACCGACGCAATCCGGCCCTGACCTATGAGATTCGGCGATTCAGACACGGACGCCAGCGTGCCATGCACTGTGTCCCGATGCTTGGTGAAGCCCCGGGCCGAAGGGGATGGTCCGGGGCTTCACTGGAGAGTATCGCCCGACCCGGTCGCCGGGTTAACCGCGCGCAACGGTGTGTCACCGGGACCCCACCCTCTACCTCAGCGCTACCCCGCTGGGCTCGACAGTGGAATTCAGCTCACCATCCTTCACCGACATACCGATCGCATAGCCTGTGCGCATCACGCCAGGCCCATAGCTTGTGCGAGGTGGATATGCGACCGCCGCAGTGCTAGTCGGACTCGGCAAGGCCGAAGATGCGGGTGGCGTTGCCGGAGAGGAACAGGTCGCGGCATTCGTCGTCCAGGCCGAGGTCGTCGAGGCCTGCAAGCGCGCGCTGCGGCGGGATCATCGGGTAGTTGGTGCCGAAGAGGACCTTGCCGCGGCCGTGCGACTTCAGGTACGTCACCAGCTCTGGCGGGTATCTGCGCACCGTGTAGGCGGAGGTGTCGATGTAGACGTTCGGGTATTTCGTCGCCATCGCGATCATTTCGGTGGTCCACGGATAGCCGATGTGCCCGCCGACGATGACAAGTTCGGGGAACTCCAGTGCGACATCGTCGAGATATGGAATCGGCCGGCCGGTTTCGGAGGTACGCAGCGGGCCGGTGTGCCCGACCTGCGTACAGAACGGGATGCCGAGGTCGACGCATTCGGCATAGAGCGGGTAGTAGCGCCGGTCGTTCGGCGGCAGTCCCCACAGCCACGGCACGATCCGCAGCGCCTTCATACCGAGCTCGGTGACCGCACGACGGAGTTCGCGCACCGCGACCATCGGCTTGCGCAGATCCACCGATGCGACGCCGACCAAGCGCCCACCGGATTCCGCGACGAATCCGGCCACCTCGTCGTTGGAGATCAGCACGCCCTCCGGCCCATACCAGGCGCTGATCAATGCGGTATCGACACCGCCCGCGTCCATGGCGGCGAGCGTCGTCGAGACCGGCGGCGGCTGGTCCGGGATGGTGTCGCCGGTCCAGCGACGCAGCGAGTCCAGCATTTCGTGCTGGAGCAGCCGTACCGTCGGATGCTGGGCCCACGCATCGATGATCGCCATCACGTCACTGTATGACGCCTCAGATAACGAAGGGAATCAATGCCTTTCGATCGGCCGGATAGTCGGCGAACTTCTCGCGATACCACTTGTGCGTCGCGAATGCGCGCGGCACCAGATTCCCCGCAGTGATCAAGAAGATCACCACACCCGCCAGGGACCAGGTGAGCAGGGCGAACCCGGCCCAGGCGATCAGCTCGGCGAGATACGCGGGGCTGCTGACGAAGCGGAAGCCCGCGCCGTGCGGGATGCGGTATTCGGTGGCACCCGGATTGTCTTTATCGCGCAGATTGCGCACGATCGACTCGGAGCTGACCAGCAGCGCGAAGCCGCCGAGGTAGATGACCAGACCGGTCAGGAAGCGCGGATCGATCAGCCAGTCGGTGCCGTATTGGTGCAGGTAGTCGTGGCTGAAGAGGGCGCCGTTGAGGTAGCCGTGCAGCGCTGTGACGAACATGCCCGCGGCGATCACCGAGACATTGAAGCTGCTGCGCTTGCCCGGGACCTGTCGGATCGACAGCGGGAAGAACCAGCCGCGGTTGCCGTAGTGCAGCAGCCAGATGGCCGCGAGCACCAGCGCTGTCGGCTCGAAGCGGTCGGGGCCGGTTAGATAGAACACCGCGAAGACAACCGTCGCGGGAATCTCCATCAACCACCAGCCGAGCTTGGGATTGAGGTTGAAGCCCATCTTGGTGGTGCCGAAACGGCCATAGGGACTCTGTGCGAAAAGGCCACCGATCAGCACGAATGCCGCGAAGGCGAAGCCGATCGTCAGCACCGTGTCGTAGGCGGTGTTGCCGGTATACCAGTCCATAGGCGTCCTTGTCGAGCAGGGCGCCGAGCACTTCTTACCGAACCCCCGGCGCCGAAATTAGAACATGTTCTACCATGTGACGCAGTAGCTAGGAGGAATTGTCATGCCGCTGGATTCGACAGCCGAAGACCTGATCGCGGCCGTCCAGGCGTCACCGCGTGCGGTGGCGGCACACGACAAGGCGGCCTGGGTCGACCTGTTCACCGCCGATGCCACCGTCAATGATCCGGTCGGTTCCCGCCCGCATATCGGCCGCGCGGCGATCGAACGGTTCTACGACACCTTCATCGGCCCCAACACCATCGCCTTCCGGGTCGACCACGACTTCGTCGGCCCGTCCACCGTGGTCCGCGACCTACTGATCCGCACCACCATGTCGACCGGCGCCACCGTCGCGGTACCCATGCACCTACGCTACGACCTCGTCGAGGAAGACGGCGTGTGGAAGATCACCGGGCTGGCCGCTCATTGGGAGTTGGCCGCGATGATCGTGCAGTTACTGCGCACCGGACTGCCCGGACTCGGTGCGGCGCTGAAATTGGGTCCGCAGCTGATCGCGAATCAGGGCTTCGACGGCATGCTCGGCATGATGCAGGCGCTGCGCGGTATCGGCCGATCGGGCAAACGCGCTGCCGCCCAGGTGTTCTCGGCCGCGGCGGCCACGGATATCTCGCGCGTCCGTCGCCTGCTCAGCGAGCGCACGGTTATCGAACTTCCGGCCGGAACCCGGATTTCGCTGGAGGAGTTCACCAATCGGGCTCGGAATATGCAGTGGTACAAGCTGATCGCCGCCGGACGCACGGTGAGCGCCAGCGTCCGGCTGGACTCGGCCCAAGGTGTCGCCTTCGTCGACTTCGCCCCTGACAGTCGCCGAATCACCGCTATCCGCATATTCATTCACCCGATCTAGCGGTGGTCCGCGGCGACGGTAAGCCGCCGCGGCCATCGCGACGAAGCTATGCGGCGATCGATCCCTCGCGTGCCGGTTCGGGTACGACCTCATCGGTCTGCGCCGCTTCGGACCAACCGGGCGGCCCGAAGATGTAACCGAGCCGCCCACGCCACGTATTCGCATGGCGCACATCGCTGATCAGCGCACCGAGCTCGTGATAGTTGACCTTCAGCGGGTTGTCGGTGCCGATGTTCTTGGTGAGGCCGTAGCGGATAGGTTCGCTCTCCGCGGCGAAGCTGCCGAAAAGCCGGTCCCAGATGATGAGGACGCCGCCGTAGTTCTTATCGATATACGGCTGGTTCGAACCGTGATGGATACGGTGGTGAGCCGGGGTGTTGAACAAGAACTCGATCGGGCGCGGCAGGGTCCGGATGCGCTGGGTGTGGATCGGAAACTGATAGAGCAGCCCGATGGTCTGCAGCAGGAAGATCATCCACGCGGGCAGGCCGATCAAAGCCGCTGGGACCCAGGCGAATCCGCGCACGATGGTGGCCGCCGGATGCACCCACGGCAGGCGGATGGCGGTGGACAGATTGAAGTACTGACTGGAGTGGTGGACGCTGTGCGAGGTCCACAGCAGCCGCACCCGATGGTCGGCGCGGTGGGCCCAGTAGTAGCAGAAGTCGGTGACCACCAGCCCGAGCACCCACACCCACCACGCGGTCGGCGACAGGTGCAGCGGAGTGATCGCGGCCGCGGCCACCACCGCCGAGAACGGAATCAGATACTGCAGCACCGGCTTCAGGAATCGGCCGAGCAGATAGGTTGCGACGTTGGAGGCCATATCCCGTCCGGAATGACCGTTGGCCGGACGATCCGGATCGCGGCGATAGTCGATCCACTCCACGAACATGAGTACGGCGAACGCCGGTAAGGCGTAGATGAATAACTGCGCACCGATCACGATGACTCCTCCGCTCTGCTGCTCCACCACGTTACGGGCGCTGGCCTGGGCAAACATCGCGCTGACGAGGGATTCGCGATCCCCCGGGCGGGGGATGCGCCGCGGCCGGCGCCCGGGCAGAGTTCGGTCCGAGGAATACGGGCGAACGCTGGGTAGGATCGCCCGCGGACGGCTCGACCCGGACTGCGCGAAGGTGGTGCGAACTGTTGGATGTGAGCAGATCGCTGGCCCGCCAATCGCTGGTGGTCGCTGGGGCGGCGGCTGCGGTCGATGCCGCGATGTTGACGTTGAACGGGATCTTCGCGGTGGCCCCGTGGCAGGCCACCGCGGTGCTGATCGCCATCGTCGCGGCCGATCTCGCACTGGCCGCGCCGCCGCGCACCGCCGGTGCCGTGGCCTTGATCCAGGTGGCGCTGCGACTGGCCGAGGCCCTGATGCTGCACCGGCACGGCTTCGCGGCACGCTTCGCCGATGTCGGATTCCTGGTGGCGGGATATCGGGCGGGCGCCTGGATGGTCGGTCCGAAATCGGTGCTGACCGTCACCGCGATGTCCGCGGGCTTCGCGAGCGCGCATCTGCTGATCAGCAGCAATACCTCGCACGATTGGCGGCTGCTGCTGGCGTCGACGGTATCGGTCGGTGTGGTGCCGTGGCTGGTCGGCCGATATACGGCAGCGCGCGGCGCGTATATCGCCGACCTCGAGCAGCAGGCCAAATTGCGCGAACAGGACAAGCGGACCGCACTCGCCCGTGCCGTCGCCGAGGAACGCGCCGCCATTGCCAGGGATCTGCACGATGTGATCTCCCATCATGTCAGTGCCATCGGCATCCACGCCGGTGCGGCCCGAATCGCCATGGCCGACACCGGGAATGCCGCCGCCACTCGATCGCTGACCGCGGTGGAATCGAGTAGCCGCGCGGCCATGGTCGACCTGCGCCGCCAGCTCGATCTGCTACACGGGCGCGAGGAGGACGGCCAGCGACAGCCCGGACTCGCCGATATCGAGGATCTGCTGGAGCGGGTACGCGCGGCCGGTCTGGCCATTGAATTCACCGTGCGCGGTGCGGCCGTCGAGCTGCCGGATTCGCTGAATCTGACGCTGTATCGCATCGTGCAGGAGATGCTGACCAATGCGCTGCGCCACGGCGACGGCGCGCACGCACAGCTGATCGTGGACTATCAGCCGAACCGGGTGGTGCTGGAGTCGATCAATCCGCTCGCCGACACCGCCGTAGTGGGCGATACAACGGAGCACCGTGGCCTCGGCGGTATTCGCCAACGCGCCGAATTATTCGGCGGCGAACTGCGATTCGGTCCGGACGAGGCGCAAAACGATTGGCACACCAGGGTTTCCCTGCCGATCGGAGGTTCGTGAACGCACCGGTCCGCGTATTGATCGCCGACGACCACAGCATGTTCCGTTCCGGACTGCGCGCGGTCGTCGACAGTCAGACCGATCTCGAATGCGTCGCCGAGGTCGGCGACGGCCGCAGCGCCATCACCGAAACCACGCGGCTGCGCCCGGATGTTGCGATTCTGGATGTGCGCATGCCGAAGCTGGACGGACTTGCGGCAACCGCGGCGATTGTCGCGGCGGGCGGCACCCGTGTCCTCGTACTCACCACCTACGACAGCGATGCCAACCTCTATCGCGCACTGCAGGCGGGGGCCAGCGGGTTCCTACTGAAAAGCCTGCCGCCGGAGGAACTGGTGGCCGCCATCCGGATCGCGGCCCGCGGTGACGCCCTGATCGATCCGTCGATGACTCGACGGTTGATCTCGCGGTTCGCGGGCACGCTCGCCCCGCCCGACACCCCGCCCGAGGTGGCACAACTCACCGCGCGCGAGCGAGAAGTTCTGCTGCTCTTGGCCGATGCGCGCAGCAATGCCGAAATCGCCGCGGCACTCGGCGTCGGCGAAGAAACGGTCAAAACACACGTATCCCGAGTACTCGCGAAACTCGGTGTGCGCGACCGCATTCACGCTGTCGTCTACGCACACAAGCACGGTCTCGTCCCTCCGCACGGCGGCTAGCCAGTCATCCTCGAAAGCTACGCGAGTTGCATTGGACAACTTCAGCTTTGGACGCTAAAGCGCTTGGGCACCCCACACCGCATGCGAGCCGGAGTCCCCCACGCGGTACACCTGGGTGGTCGCCGCACCGCCTGCGGCGATCGCCAATACCGCAGCCACCACGGTGACCACGCGCCCCACCGGACGCCCACGCTCGTCGCGCAGGTGGACGACGATGAGCAACGCCGTGACGAGCAGTAGCGGCACCACGAAGTAGATCATCGTGTTGCCGAGGTCGGCATGCTTATCGATGGCCGGGGATCCGCCGAGCTTGTGCTGGAGCCACTCCCCTGCCTCGGTCGTCATCGGTGTCAGGGCTACGGTGATCGCGGCAAGCGCCGTGACCAGCCAGATCAGCCGCCGACGGGCCGCGGGCCATACCGCCGACAAGATGAGCAGCGCCGCGGTCAGCGGTACGAAGACCACGATGACGTGCACCAGCAGTATGTGGGCGGGTAACCCGTTGATCGTCGACATGAGGCAACTCCCGGAGTTCGTGACCGCGGCGACGGTTGCGGCCCAAGTATCTCCCTCACCTCACGGTTCAGCGCGGTGCACGGTTCATCCCGGCACGGGTGTCAGCGGCAGCGGTGCCACCTCGGAGATACCTCAGTGCGGATCCGAGCAGGCCTCGATGCCATGTTGCGTGGCCAGGGCCTGATGTGCCCGCGCCAAGGCCGATCAGTCCCCCTCGACAACCTCCGCCGCCTCAGCCACCGGATAGAAGCGATGCACCGTGAGCGCCGCCGCCAGCAGCCGCGAGCCGTTGGGCTCACTCGGATCGATACCGGTGAGTTCGGCGATGCGCTTGAGCCGGTAGCTGAAAGTATTGGGGTGCACATGCACTTCGGCGGCAGCCGCCTTGCGATCGGACCCGTGCCGCAGATGCGCTTCCAGCGCCTCGAACAGGTGCGAGCGCAACAGCAGCGGGGCAATGCGGTCCGACAGTCGGTCCCGTGCCGGGCCCGGCCGGGTCAGCTGATACTCGAGCAGCAGATCATCCAGGTCGTACAGTCCGCTCGGCCGGTTGAGCAACCGGGCCAGTTCGGCCAGATCGGTCGCCTCCTGCACCGCATGCGGGAGCAGATCCCGTTCGACCGCGCGACGCTCGGCCAGGAAGACGTCGACGCCGAACTGTCCGGTGAGTTCGGCGGCCAGCCGCTCATACACCTTGGATTCGGATCCGCTCGGCAGCAGCGCGATTCCGGTCGTGCCGTCGAACGTGCTCAATGCCTTGGTTCCGGCAATTCCGTCCAATGCCCGCTGCAGCACCCGGATTCGGCGACGGGTGAGCAGATCGGCGACCACGATCGGATGGTCGTCCGAGCGGATATGGATGGCGAGCACCGTATAGCGTTCCGCGAGAACGACATCCGCGCGCGCCGCCAGTTCCTCCGCGGGCTGGCCACGCAGCAGGGCCGAGCACAGCGCCCGGCGCGCCTCACGTTCGGCGTGGTAGATCGACTGCTCCACATCGGTATACGCCTCCACTACCGCGACATTGATATCCCGCAGCAGATCGAGCAGCCGAGCGCCGAAGGCGATCAGATCGTTCATATCCTCCGGCGTGGCCACCGCCGCCGCCTCCTGCAGGATCACCTGACCGGAGCCATGGACGGCATGCATCAACAGCCCCAACGGAATTCGGTCCTCGGCATGCCGCTCGGCGACCGGGCCGACGAATTCGATCACCTCGGCTCCGGTGAACACCCGCTGCTCCTGGGTCGCGCGCAGGAAAGCCTGGCCGCATCCGGCGATCGCGGGTAGCACCTCGCCGGTGAAATGCCCGTCCGGCAGATCCGCGGCCGGTGGCGTCGAGCCCAGGCCCGCCTCGAGCATGCGTTCGGCGATTTCGGGTAACCGACGGACCAGTCGGGCGATTATCGGCGCGTCTCCGGACAGCGGGGGCAGAACAACGGACATGACTTGCACGTTACCCAACGATGCCATTTATCGATAAATCTAGTAAGCGCTCGGTCTTTGTCTCCGAACACAAGATTTCCGCGGATTCTTCTCGTCCGCGTGCAGTGACAGCAGACCCCTCGCATGACGCTGCTCACCTGCGTGTTCTCATGTCCTACCGGGTGACGGCGGTCACCGTCAACACCGCAGGCCGGAGAAAAACACCCTCCGCAATTGTGTTTTGGGACAATTATCTTCCCACCCCCGCATTGCTACGTTGAGTATCGGTATTCCGGCGTCAATTCAAATAAAACACCGTGCCGGTGCACCCTCGAAAGGATGTACAGGAATGAGCGTGCAGGCCGACGCCGGAAGGGAATCGGCGCACCCGATTGCCGAAATGTTTCGTTCTGGTCGGCCGCTACAGCCGGAGCTGGATCGGTTCTATCGGCCGCCCGCCGGATTCGCACGCTTCGCCCCCGGCACCATCCTGCGGACACGCAAGGTCGAGCTGGCGCTGTTCGGCCGTGTGCCACTGAGGTTTTCGGCCTGGCAGCTGCTGTACCGCACCAGCAACTTCCACGGCAGCGCGGAGGCGGCGGTGACCACGGTGCTGCTGCCGTGGGGCGCCGACCCGCGCGAGACGCGGCCGCTGGTCTCGTTCCAGTGCGCCATCGACGGCGTCAGCTCGAAATGTCTGCCTTCGTACGCACTGCGGCGCGGCGCGCGGGCACTCGGCTCGATTCCGCAGATCGAACTACCCGTCATCACCTACGCACTGGCCCGCGGCTGGGCGATCTCGGTGCCCGATCACGGCGGGCTGGCCGGACATTTCGGGGTGCCGCGCGAACCCGGCTACCGATCCCTCGACGCCATCCGGGCCAGCCTGCGCTTTGCACCGCTCGGCCTGAGCGAGGCGACTCCCGTTGCGCTGTGGGGTTATTCGGGCGGCGGCCTCGCCACGGCATGGGCCGCGGAACTGGCCGCCCAATACGCACCGGAACTCGATATCGTCGGCGCGGTCGCCGGCTCACCGGTCGGCGATCCAGGTTCGGCCTTCGCGCGGTTGAACGGCACCTTCTTCGCCGGTTTTTCGACGGTGTGCGTGGCGGGACTGCGCCGCGCCTACGCGGATCTGGATCGCATCCTGCGCGCTCATGTGAAGACCGAATTCCTCGATCTGCTCACCGATGCCGAATCGCGGACCACACTGCATCTGCTGTTCCGCTTGATGGGCAAAAACGTCGACGACTACAGCCACCGCACCTTCGCCGACCTGCTCGCCGAACCCGGCCTCCAGCAGATCATGGCCGATATCCGTCCCGGTGTGCAGGCGCCCGCCATGCCGATGCTGGTCATCCAGGGCGTAAACGATGAGCTCATCGCCGTCGACGATATCGACCAGCACGTTGCCCGCTACACCGTCCGCGGCGCGCATGTGCACTATCTGCGCGACCGCCTCAGCCTGCATATGCCGCTGTTGTTCATCGGCGCGCCGGTCACCATGAACTGGCTGGCGGATCGATTCGACCATCGTCCGCTGCCCGCGGCGGGCACGAAAACGGTGTGGTCGGTGGCCTTCACGAAGCGAGAGGCACTGGCCCACTTGCGTTTCGCCGTACTCTTCGTGCGCATGCTCGCAGGCAGACCGATCCGGCAGTTCCATCGGTAGGCGGCGGGCATGACAGTTGTCATGCCGGACCCGTGATGGTTGGCAGATTTGTAGCCGAGCACCGATCCGTAACGTCATTTCACGTAGTGCACAGCCGAATTACCAGCCAGGAGCACCCGTAATGACGACCACCGCACAGCCCGCGGCCGAGCCGACCACCGCGCCGCGCTTCAGCCCGATCCGCGTACTGGCCCCGATCGCCCGTGATGTCGCGGTGCCCATCGGCGGGTACTTCGTCTTGACCGGCCTCGGCTACAGCGACTTCACCGGACTGCTCGCAGGCACCCTGTTCTCGGGTGCGGTGCTGATCATCGAGACGATCCGAACGCGGCGCCTCGAGCCGTTCGCCGCGATCATGCTCGGCGTCTTCGCCTTCGGTCTGGTTGGTTCGCTGATCAGCGGCGATCCCCGCATGATGATCGTCAAGGATTCAGCGGGCACCGCGATCGTCGGTATCGCCTTCCTGATCAGCACCGTGGTCGGCAAACCGCTGACCTACCTGTCCGCGCGCAAGGCACTCGCGGCCGCCGGACCGGCCGAACTCGCCGAATTCGAGGCGTCCTACCGGGCGAACCCGGCCAAGCGCCGCGGCTTCAACACCCTGGCCATGGCCTGGGGCGGCGGCCTCGTCGCCGAAGCCATCGTCCGCATCCTGCTGGCCTATCAGCTGCCCATCCACACCATGGCCTGGCTCTCGCCGGTCCTGTCGATCATCTTCTTCACCCCGCTGATCGCCCTCAGCGTCCGCTTCGTCAAGCGCGCCCGCCGCAGCTGACTAAATCCGCCGCCGGTCCCGATATCCGGGGTCGGCGGCGAGGTCTTCCCAGAACTCGGCATAGGCCTGTTCGTGCAGGATGCCGAGCCGCAGGATGCGCGCACGAGACACCGCGCGCACCTTGTCGCTCGGGTCGATATCGGCGTACAGCGATCGATACAGCTCTAGGAGGCGACGATGCTCCGCGGCCTCGCTGTTCGCCAGGGCGACCACATCGCCCGGCGCGCCCAGATCCGCGAAGAAGAGCTTGAGCTGTGCCGGATCCCGGGTCTCGGCGGGCGGGGTCTGCGGATCGGCGAGCCAGCGCTTCAGCTCGGCCCGGCCCCGATCCGTCAGATGGAAGAGACGACGACGACGCCCGCCCTGCTCGGCCTCCTCGTCGAGCAACCCTTGCTCGACCAGGCGCACGGGAATCCGATAGAGCTGCGCATGCGGCACCGGCCAGAAGTAGTCGACGCTCTCCTCGAGCTTGGCCTTCAACTCATAGGGCGTCAGCGGTCCGTGCCGGGCGATGAGCCCGAGCACGATGTGATCCTGCGGTCCGAGATCCGCCATGCCTCCTCCATCTCATTGACACCGTCTCAGTGAGACTATAGGTTAATGCCATCGAGACCGTATCAATGAGACTATTGAGGAGTGACGATGCGCGACTTCGGCATCACCCTGTTCGACGAATGGACCGCGATGTGGAACGGCGACCTGGCGCTCGCGGACAAGATCATGGCTCCCGAATTCACCCTCCGCTACGCCCAGCCGGGCGCCGGTGACTACGACGATATCCACGACCGGCAAACCTTCGCCGCCAAGATCGCCGAATTCCGCGACGCGCGTCCCGGGATCCGATTCGTGCCCCAGGGTGCGGCCGTCGTCGAAATGGATGACGCCCGAACGGGATTCGTGGCACGCCCCTACGGTGCGGCGCGCACCGGACCGGACGGCGAACTGATCGACGTGAGCGGCACCGACATCCTGCGCTTCGCCGCCGGGCTGATCACCGAGGTCTGGTCGGCCTCCGGCGGCGCAGCCGGCCGCAGCTATTACTGACGCAGGGCCATCGGCGGGAGATACTCACCGACCAGAGTGCGGCGCCACAGTGTGTGCTCGTGCTGGAGTTCGGCGCGAGTCGCGAAGCGGTACAGGTAGATTCGCGCCCGCACGAATGTCGGCGGCGAATCGGGGAAGGGACAGCGGCGCAGTAGCCGCAATGTCGCACGGTCGTTGCGCAGCAGTCGTTCGACGAAGGCGAGCAACCAGCTGCGAGCGTAGGACGGGGAGATCGCGGCGAACCACATCAGCCAGTCCAGCCTGAGGTGGTACGGCGCCCATTGCCGGGGCCATCGGCGCGGATCCCCCGGCTTACCCTTGAACTCGTACTCTCGCCACAATGTCTGGTCGGTGATCTCCTGCTCGTCGGTGCCCTCGAACACCACCTCCTCGCGGGTGCGGCCGATACTGCCGAATGCACCATAGGTATTGACCAGGTGCAAGGGGTTGAAGGACGCATTCATTCGCTGCTGGCGCGACAGCAGATTGCGGGCGGGCCAGTAGCTCAGCAACACCACCACGACGGCGCAGGCGAGCACCAGACCGGCGAACCACGGCGGCGCCGCGGGCATCGACGGCGGATCCGGCACGGGCAGTATCGCTCTCGCCGAGGACACATCGATCACGGTGGTGGCCAATACGATCGTCACCCAGTTCAACCAGGCGAAGTTGCCGGACAGCACCAGCCACAGCTGCGTGACGATGATGAACGCGGCGGCCACGCTGGCCACCGGCTGCGGCGCGAAGAGTCCCCAG
Organism: Nocardia sp. NPDC049526; assembly: GCF_044465765.1. NCBI lineage: Bacteria > Bacillati > Actinomycetota > Actinomycetes > Mycobacteriales > Nocardiaceae > Nocardia > Nocardia sp. NPDC049526. The sequence goes on from NZ_JBITMA010000017.1 coordinate 129,619, forward strand.
GGCACAACGAGTTGGGCGAAATGGTTGGCCGCCACCTCCATGCGATGCAGCGGTTTGGGCAGGCGATGGAAGAACCAACTCAGCGGCCCGGGCATCGGCTGGGTCTCGTGGTGGTAGTACAGACAGGTCAGATCGCGCCAGCAGGAATCGCCACGCATCTTGATCAGACCGGCTCCGAACTCCACCCGGAACAGCAGCCACCGCGCCAACCACAACACCAGCACCGGCGGCGCGACCCGATCATTGCCGAGGAAGATCGCCAGGAATCCGGCCTCCAGCAGCAGCGACTCCCATCCGAACGCGTACCACGCCTGCCCCACATTGACGATCGACAGGTACAGCGCCCACAGCACCGCCCACATCAGCATCGCCGCCCACAGCGGCACCAGATTCAGCGCACCGGCCACCACCGCGGCCGCCAGCGCCGCACCGAACCAGGCGACCACGGCGAAGAACCGGTCCGAATAGTGGAAATGAAAAATGCTGGGCGCCCGGCGAAATTCGACCCGCCGGACGAATCGGGGCACCGGCAACATCCCCTTCGCACCGATGAGTGCCCGGAACTGCCGCGCCGCCGCGACGAAGGCGATCAGATAGATGGCGGCCAGACCGTGCTGGAAAACCAGTCTGCCCAACCAGTACTCGAATTCGGTGAACGATGGCATGCCCGCTCCTTCGTACCGCTACCGCCGCCGATACGGCGCCCGCCCCTCGGGTAGCAATGGCTCGGGTCGATCGGATTGCCGCGGAATCGGCAGCGTCACCGCGGCATTGCCGAGCGTCGTAAAACGACCGTGATGGCGCAGGACCAACGAATCTCCGGACAGCAGTCGATAAGTCGCGGAATCGCCGGTGATCTCGACGACTATGCCACTGCCGCGCCAGATGATCCGGAAGGCCAGGCGCTCGATATTCGCGGGAAGTCGTGGTGCGAAACTCAATTCACCACCGTGGTCGCGCATGCCGCCGAAACCGAAGACACAGCAGAGCCATGCTCCGGCGAGTGAGGCCATATGCAGGCCGTTGGCGACATTGTGATGCAGATCGTGCAGGTCGGTCAGTGCGGCCTCGGCGAAGTAGTCGAAGGCGAGTGAGAGGTGGCCGACCTCGGCGGCCATAACGGACTGGCCGGCGGCCGACAGCGAGGAGTCGCGGACGGTCAATGCCTCGTAGTAATCGAAGTTGCGCGCCTTCTGCTCGGGAGTGAAAGCATTGGGGCACAAGTACATTGCCAAGCTCAGGTCGGCCTGTTTGACGACCTGTTTGCGATACAGATCGAAGTACGGGTAATGCAGCATCAGCGGATACTTCTCCGGCGGAGTCGCGGCGAAGTCCCAGCGGGCATGTTCGGTGAAGCCCTCGGATTGCTCGTGCACCCCGAGTTCCTCGTTATAGGGCAGGTACATGCATTTGGCGCGGTCGCGCCAGCCGCGGATCTCCTCCGCGTCGACCTCCAATTGCTCGGCGATATCCGGTTGGCGCACACAGGCTTCGGCGGCTTCGTCGAGGTTCCGCTGCGCCATCAGATTCGTATAGATGTTGTTGTCGGCGAGTGCGGAATATTCGTCGGGACCGGTCACGCCGTCGATCCGGAAGTTCCCCGCCGTGTCGTAATGGCCCTGGCTCACCCACGAGCGCGCGGTCTCCACCAGAAGCTCCACACCGCAGCCTCTTTCGAAGTGCTCATCGCCGGTCGCGGCGAGATATCGGACCACCGCATCGGCGATATCGGCATTGACGTGCACCGCCGCCGTACCGGTCGGCCAGTAGCCGGAACCCTCGTCGCCATTGATGGAGCGCCACGGGAACATCGCTCCGGTGTGGCCGAGTTCCCGTGCGCGCTGCCGGGCCCGGTCGAGGGTGGCGTGCCGCCATCGCAGTGCGTCGCCCGCCGCCACCGGCATCGTGTAGGTCAGTACCGGCAATACGAAAGTCTCTGTGTCCCAGAATGAATGGCCGTCGTAGCCCGGCCCGGTCAGCCCCTTGGACGGTATCGCGCGCGTCTCACCGCGTGCACCCGCCTGCAGTACGTGGAACAGCGCGAATCGGACGGCCTGCTGGAGTTCGGGATCCCCGTCGATCTCGATATCGGCGGTGGACCAGAAGGTGTCCAGGTACTCGCGCTGCCGGGCCAGCAACGTATCCCAGCCGGTCTCCAGACCCGCGGCCAATGCCGCGTCCACTTGGGCCCGCAGCGCCGGTACCGAGCGTCGGCTCGACCATCCGTAGCCGAGATACTTCGTCAACCGCACGCGCCGGCCCTTCGCGACATCGACCGCGATCGTCAAGCGCGCCAGATCCTCGTCGGCGTGCACACCGCAGCGGGGGGTCGCGTCGACCTCGAGTTCATGGTCCATGGCCGCGGCCATGCGCAGCCCGGAGCGCCGGGTGTGGTGGACGAGCACCGCCGCGAAATCACGGGCCGCGCAGAAGTCCGCCACCAGCGGGCGGTCGAGCGCTGCGGCGAGCCGAGGATCGTTATGCGAGCTCGGAACCGGTTCATTGGCAAGCAGATCCGATTGAATGACCAGCTCGAGATCGTCGTCGAGCGGTTCGACCTCGTAGCGGATCGCGGCCAGAGCGCGTTCGGTGAACGACACCAGCCGCTCCGAGCGGATGCGTACGCATCGACCGGTCGGCGAGGTCCAGACCGTGTCGCGCCGCAGCGTACCGGACCGGAAGTCCAGTACCCGTTCGTGTTCGACGGCCTCGCCGTAACGCATATCCATCGGCTCGTCCTCGACCAGCAGCCGGATGATTTTCCCGTCGGTCACATTGACGAGGGTCTGGCCCTCCTCCGGATAGCCGTACCCCGCTTCGGCATAAGGCAATTGGCGTTTCTCGTAGAAGCCGTTGAGGTAGGTCCCCGGCTTGCCGACCGGCTCCCCCTCCTCGAAAGTGCCGCGCAGCCCGAGATGTCCGTTGGCGAGCGCGAAGATCGACTCGGTTCGGTGCAATGCCTCGAGATCCAGTCCGCACCAACGCAAGTGCCATGGCGCGATCTCGAAGCCACGGCAGTCGGTAGTCATTGCGGTGGCCCGAGCTCGGCCAGATCGGTGACGACCACATCCGCACCCGCCCGACGCAATGCCTCGGCCTGCGTGCCATCCCGCACTCGATCGACGCCGACGACATATCCGAAGTCGGCGGCCCGACCGGCCGTCACCCCGGCGATGGCATCCTCGAATGCCGCGGCCTGTTCCGATTTGGCGTCCAGCGCCTCCGCGGCCGCGAGAAATGCGTCCGGCGCGGGTTTGCCGCGCAAGCCGCGGCCGGCGATCTCGACCCCGTCGATACACACATCGACGAACCGGGTCAGATCCGCGACCGCCAACACCTCATGGGCATTCGCCGAAGCGGTAACCACACCCGTCCGCAACCCGGCCGCGCGTGCCCCGTTCAGATAGGCCAGCGACCCCGGATAGACGTGTACCCCGTCGCGTTCGAGGAACGACAGCAGCAGCCGATTCTTCCGATTGCCGAGCCCGTGCACGGTCGGCTCCCCCTCCGCCGCATCGGGTTCCCCCTCCGGCAGCGTGATCCCGCGCGACTTCAGGAACTCCCGGACACCGTCCGCCCGCGAGCGGCCGTCCACATAGCCCAGATAGTCCGCGTCGGTGAACGGGTGGAACGGGCCGGGGCTGCGACCGGCAAGAAACTCGTCGAAGACCGCCTTCCACGCCCGCCGGTGCACCGCCGCGGTATCGGTCAACACACCGTCGAGGTCGAACAGCGCCACCGAGATCGTTTCGGGCAATCCGAGCCCCCGGAGATCATGGCTGGGCGTCATATCCCAGCGGTACCCGAGGACGGCACCGGCAAACGGCGCGACTAGTCGAGCAATTGATCGTCGAGGATGTCGGTATCGGTGCCGACGGATCCCAGGCGCATCGCGACGGCGGTGACCAGGGCGTGCACCAGGGCGGTGAAGGCGGTCAGGGAGCGTAGGACGGTGAGCGAGCCGCTTCCGACGTAGAAGGTCACATCGGCGATGCGGGCCAGCGGGGAGGACGCGTCATCGGTGAGCGCGATGGTGGTGGCGCCGCGGCGGCGTGCCGCCTCGACCGCACGCACGGTGTCACTGCTGTAGCGCCGGATCGATACCGCGACGAGTACGTCGCCGGGTTCGATATCGCGCAGTTCGTCGGTCAGCACCCGGGCGGTCGCCCCGAGCTGGCGGACCCGGTGGCGCACCAGTTGCAGCTGATAGGTGGCGGCATAGGCGATCGCGAGACAGCGCCGCAGCCCGATGACGTGCACCGTCGAGGCATACGCCAGCGTCTCGACCGCCCGATCCCAGTCACCGCGATCGATCCGCGCGAAGGTACGGGACATATTGTTGGTGTCGTATTCGGTTATCGCGGTGAAGAACTCGTCGTTCGAGCTCGGCGGCGGCGCGTCGGCGGGTCTACGCACCAGATACGCCTCGGCGGCCAGTTGTCTGCGGCAGAGTTCGACCAGGCCGGGATAGCCGGGCAGGCCCAGCATGGTCGCGAAACGCACCAGCGAGGAACGGTGCACGCCCGCGAGTTCGGCGCTCTGGCCGATGCTGCGGAATGCGGTTCCCTCCGGATCGTCCAATACCAGCCTGGCTATGCGCTGTTGGCCGTCGGCCAGTTCGGGAAGGCGCTGCTGCAGGAGGGCGCGTAGTTCCTGATAGGTGGTAGGAGCGCTGTCCCGCACGGTGAGCCTCGCGATCATTCGGGGTACTCGAACGATAGGCCGTCACAATAACTGACGGTCCGTCTGGTTCTAGTGCCCCCGGGCAATCACGTTCAACCCACAGGTTTCTACCAGTTTTCGGGGCTATGCGAATGGATCTCCTTGTCGAGTGGCGAGGTTGCGTGCACGCAAACCCGCCCATGGATCGTTGACCAGGCCATCGGTGGGACCGTCGAAAGTGTGATCAGATCTTTCACCTCACCGATCGGCGAATATTGAGCCCGCCTACGAAGACCATGGGTTGGGTCCGCCATTCGCATCGAAGCCGTTGAAGTTGGCCAGTTGCCGAGTCGACCGCTGCAACGCCTGAAGAAGAATCGGGTCGTTCTGCTGCTGGTAGTAGTTCGTGGCCGCTTCCTGATGCTGGAGCGCCAGTCGCCGTCCGATGTGTTGGCGAGTATCGCGCCCGACGTTGCGCCATTCGTCCGGGGTTATGGCTCTGAGCTGATGTTCGTTGCTGTTCATGACCCGCTGCACGAACTGGTGATCTACGGCGTTCGGGTTCATCGGTGCGGTGGAGTGCCGCACGAAGTTGTCCGCAGCGACCACGGCCTGCCCGGCGAACGCCGGCAGCGCGGCGACGCCCTGGTGGTTCTCCACCGCGTACCCCGCGGCGAGCGCCTTCTGCAAGGGCGCGAAGCCGTTCGGGTTGTAGTCCTTCATGCTGGCCTTCTGGACGGCCAACGCGCGCTGGGCATCGATCACCTGCTGATCGGTCGCACCCATCGCCAGCAGAATCGGAGCGACCATCGAGTCCGGGACCTTGCTATCGCCCAGACCGTCCAGAACATTTCCGACACCGAGAGCGGACCTGATTCCGCCGTCTATTCCTTCCAACCGCCCGGCGGCCTTGACCCGCCAGTTCCCACGGCCGGCGTGGTTGTACTCCTGCAGTTGCCGCACCATCGGCGAGACGGCGATGTTGTTGAGATCCATCCGCTTCTTCCTGCGCGACAGCGGGTTCAACGGGCCCACCGTGGCCCCGAGGAGCCACGCGGTCGCGGGCGAAGCATTGATCGTGTTCAGCATGCCCATCCCGGACATCAGCCCGCCGTGCAACGAACCGCCGGCCCGAGCCTCACCCATGCCGAGTGCCGATCCCCCGCCACCTGCACCGCCGGGGCGCGCTCCAGGCCCCTGAATCGCCAGCGCGAACCGATTGGCGATCCAGTCATTGCCCCGGCTGAGGCTGCGGTTCAGGCGTTTGAGCTGGGAGACGGCGACGATCTCGACGGTGCCCGCGATGACGATCACCGCCATGGTCTGCCCCTTCGCCTGCGCGAACAGATTGCCCATGAACAGCACGTAGATGCCGAGGAAGATGGTGTAGGCGGTCATTCGGGCCGCGGCGACAATGCCGTCGACGAGATTGCGGACCAGAAAGGTCTGCGTCGGTCCGTAGACGAATCCGCCTGCGGCGAAACCGAATATCGACATGAACCCGTGGTAGATCGCGTCCAGGGCGGCCTTGATGACCCGGATGCCGAGCACCACCGCGAAGACCAACAGGATGCCGCCGCAGATCAACAGCATCAGGCCGGTACCGACCTGACCCATGGTCGGATTCTGGGCCTTGGCGTAGGCGGCGGAATCACCGCAGCTCTGCATGCCCTTGCGGACCCGTTCGTCGTCGCCCGCGGTCATCCCTGCGGACCAGGCGGACCGGCAGGCCGGTTGCTCGTCGACCACATGCCCGAAATTCCAGACCTGCACCGGGCGGCGGGCGAAGTTGTCCGCCAGATCGCGCTGCATAGTCGTCACCATTTGGTTCGGATTCGGGTTGGTGTTGCCGTTCAGCCCGGCCGCCACCGAAATTCCCAAATCCCTACCCTTGGCGAGCAATCCGTCCGAGGACAGCACATCGCCGAGTGGCTCGGCCAGGAATACGGGACCGAGCACCGCGACACCGAGCATCGTGACGATCTGCAGCACCGCCTTGGCGTGATAGCCACGCAACCAGAACCAGGCGACACAGAACGCGCCGATCGTAGCGGCGGTGATCAGCAGCATCGGTGTCGCGATCTGACCGGTCAGCCGGTCCGCGACGCCGGTCAATGCCGAGCCGAACATATTGAGCCACTGGAAGCTCAGCGCATTGCCGATCAACCAGATCGCGGTCGTCACGATGGCGATATAGCCGATGAATTCGAAGCCGAGGATCGCCCAGAGGATCGTCGAGCCCGGGTCCAGCACCCCGCCGTGGTCGGTCGCGAAGGAGTAGTTCGCCAGCGGCACCCCGGACGAATCGCGGATATGCATCCAGCTGAGGCCGTCGATTTCGGAGACACTGCTGCCGGTCGCCGCGGACAGGTACTGCGCATTGGCCACCGCGCCGACAAGTCCGGGAAAAACAAATAGCACGACGATGACGGCCAGCACCCAGCCGAGGCGTCGCCGCCAACGAATTGCATTGGACAAGACGGGGCGCGGACAGCACCCCTTCGGATCCTCGGATCCCCACCTCGGCCGGACCGGCCGCCTCTTCGACCGTCTGGCCATGTCCCTCAGCATGACGCAACTATTGTTGCGTGGCAACACTTTTGAGAAACCATTTGTTCACCTAACGTCCACTTCCGGCGGTTCTCGACGGCACACCGGTGCGCCGCCGATGAAGGCTCGCTGGAACCCGCGCTCGCAATCCCGTCCCCACATTCACCTTCGGCAACAGCGGCGCCACCCAGCCGAGTTACAGCTGCGGCACCGGCATCTACCGTCCCGGCCCCCGCCTCCCCTTCCACAAGATCATCAGCAACGGTGTCACTGGATGCAGTGGTATGCCACAAGGCCAGGGCATCCGATGTGTGTCAATGCCGAACACGGCTTCCGCATCGCGCGTAGCCGATACACCATGACGTGACGGCTACGAGGGTTCGCGAAAAGACTTCGGCATCACGGTGTTACGACGATCTCGGGGAATCCGGCACGGGACGCAGGACAACGGCCGATCAGCCAGGCTGATCAGCGGGCAGCGAACCAGCATGCCCTCGGCACACCGGAGTTCATACTGCGAGGACGACCTTGCCGAAGACCGCATTGGATTCGAGCGCAGCCAGACCTTCGCGGGCGCGGGTCATCGGAAGTACTCGATCGATGACCGGATCGATGCCGTGGGCCACGCAAAAGGCGCCGAGCTCCGACAGCTGATCGCAGGTACCGAGCATCGAGCCGACCACACTCACCTGTCGATAGAAGATGTGCGCCAGTTCGGCCGGCGGATGCGCACCACTCGTCGCACCGCTCACCACGATGGAACCACCGTCGCGCACACTGCGCATGGAATGCGCCCAGGTGGCCGCGCCGACAGTGTCCATCACCGCGTCGACCCGGTGCGGCAATCTCGCACCCGGTTCGAAAGATGTTTCGGCACCGAGCTTTTCGGCCGCCTTGCGGCGCTGCTCGCTGCGGCTGGTGACCCACATCCGATATCCGGCGGCCGACCCGAGCGCGATCAGCGCCGTTGCCACCCCACCGCCCGCGCCCTGGACCAGAACGACATCGCCGGTGCCGAGCGACACCCGCCCGAACAGCATCCGATAAGCCGTCAGCCATGCGCCGGGCAGACAGGCGGCCTGCTCGAACGACATCGACGTCGGTTTGGCGACCAGGTTGCGCCGCGGCACCGTGATCTGCTCGGCGAACGTGCCGTCGAACACTTCACTCAGCACCGAACGATCAGGATCGAGCGTCTCGTCGCCATTGCCTGCCGCGGGGTTGCCGATGACCGGATAAACGATCACCGGATTGCCGTCCTCGTCGATGCCCGTTGCGTCGGTGCCGAGCACGATCGGCCACCGCTGCTTCGCCGGTCCGACGCCACGCAATGTCCACAAGTCGTGATGGTTCAGCGCGGCCGCGACGACGGAGATGGTCGTCCAGCCGTCGGCGACCACCGGCTCCGGCCAATCACCGACATATAGGCAGCTCAGCGGATCTTCGGTAGACGCGGCGAGCGCCGCGACCGCCAACATCACTGACCGCCGGCATAGTGCCGAAAACACAGCGACCCCCAGATATAGCCCGCACCGATCGCCGAAAGGATCAAGTGGTCACCGTGCTCGACCTCGGCCATGCGCTCGTGCAGCACGGTGAAGATGCTGGCGGACGCGGTATTGCCGAGGCGATCGACATTCACCGGTACGCGCTCGACTGGTATGTCCAACTGCTTCGTGACATCGGCGAGAATGTTGATGTTGGCCTGATGCAGCAGAAAATGATCGACCTCGTGCAGCGGCACGGCTGCACGCGCGGCCACCTCCCGGATACTGTGCGGCAGCCGTCCGGTCGCGGCATTCCACGCACCCTTCCCGTTCATCTGCAGGTAATGGCTGCGGTCGTGCAGCACCGCCTCGGAAAACGGTCGGCGCGAGCCGCCCGCGGGGATGCCGACCGCATGCGAGAGGTCATCGCCGGTATCCCAGGCGAGCAGTCCGAAGCCTTCGGGTACGGCACCGAGCACCACCGCCCCCGCGGCATCACCGAAGAACACCCTGGTGGTGCGATCCTGCGGATCGGTCATGCGCGAGCCGCAGTCGGCACCGACCACCATGACATGGGAAAACGCCGGATTCTGCAGCAGGTGCGCAGCCATGAGCAAGGCGTAGATACCACCCGCGCACGCGGCTTGCGTGATATCGAATGGGAGGGCGTGATCGGCACCGAGCGCCTGTTTCACCGTCAAGGCGGTCGACGGCAGCGGCTGATCGGGGCTGAAGGTGGCGACGAGGACGGCATCGAGATCCGAAGCGGCGATCCCGGCGGCGGCGAGCGCCTGCCGGCCCGCTTCGACCGCGAGATCGGAAGTGGCCGAATCCGAATCGGCGAAATGGCGTTCGGCGATTCCGGTTCGGGCCCGGATCCACTCGTCGGTCGTATCGAGCCCCTCGATCAACTCCGCATTCGTCACTACCCGTGGCGGAATATGCAAGCCGACGCCGACAATACCAACCGGTCGGGTAAGGGATGGCTGACGAAGCGACTTCGGGTTCATCGATTGTCCTTGCTGTCCGCGAGATTCCGGCACGAATACGGCCCGGCGCGGTAGCGCCTGGGATGCCTGTGGTCCGACGCCTGGATCCTATGGGCGCCTCGGCACTGCTCCCGCTAGTGGGAAATAGCGGGAGCAGTGTCGGTTCACGCGCTGGACGCGCCGACCGATCAGCAGGGCTGATCGGTGAGGGGCACCGGCGTTTTCACCGGTGTGCCGAACCAGTCGGACAGCGCTGCGCGCAGCGCGGGCTCGGCGGTGGCGGTCGGCTCGTCGATGATTGCGGCCCAGGCGATGTAAGCGTCCGGGCGGATCAGCAGAGCGTCGGCCGGCCGGTGATCGGTTTCGGCGGTGTGGATTTCGACGCGATGCTGCCAGTCGCGGGCGATCTCGCGGAGCTCCGGTCGGTCAGCGAGGACGAGCAGTATCGGCCGTGCGGTGTGCATGAGTTCCGCGACGCTGGTTGCGCCCTCGTCGGTGTACAGGGTGAGGTCGGGTGCGAAGGTGCCGGTCAAGGGGTGCTCGTTGGGATTGGGCAGCGGGTAGCGGATGTCCGTGCCCGCGATCAGGGCTCCTACGCGGCGCAATGGCTGCTCGTCGAGAAGCAGTTCCTGGAAGACCTGCCGAAGTGCTTCGGCGGCCGGATCTTGTCCGCGTCGCAATGCCACCTGGGCCCGAGTATGTAGCAGTGTCCGCGCACCGGCGAGGTGACGTTCGTCGTGATAGGTGTCCAGCAGACCGTCCGGCGCCCAGCCCTCGATGTCGGCGGCCAGTTTCCAGGCCAGGTTGACCGTGTCGAGCATGCCCGCATTGATCGCCACACCCGTGGCGGGGAACAGGTGGGCCGCATCGCCGGCCAGCAGGATCCGCCCGGCGCGGTACCGCTCGGCCAGCCGATCCTTGAAGGTGAAGCGCGACAGCCGAATCGGTTCTCCGAGTGGTAGATCCGCGCCGAGCACCCGGCGGACGCTGTCCTGGAACTCGGTCAGGGTCATCGGTTCGTCGTCGTCGTATTCGGTGGACTCGTCTTCGGTGGTGAAGAGCCCGAGCAGTTCGGGAGTGGTCGACCCGTTCGCGAACATACCGCGGTCTGTTTGCGTGAATCCCGCACGGATCCGGCCGAAACCCGGGACATCGAGGTCGCCGTTGTCGAGCACGGTCACCGAATCGTGCACGGTGACCTGGACCAGCCGATTGACCTCCGGATATGTGGTGCCCGGGAATTCGATGCCCGCCATATCGCGGATCCGGCTGTGCCCGCCGTCGCAGCCCACCAGGTACCGGGCGGTCACTCGGTACGGTCCGTCCGGCCCGTGCACGTCCGCGGTCACCGTGGCTTCGGCCTGGCTCACCCCGACCACCTCGTGTCCGCGGTGGATGTCGACGCCCAGTTCAGTGACCCGTTCAGCGAGCACACGCTCCAGCCGATGCTGTGCGAGCGGCAGCGCGTGCAGCGGGGGATCCGGCAGGCGCGTCAAGTCCACGTGCACACCGCCGAACGGGAAGCGCGGAGCCGGAATGGGGTCGGTGTTGGCTGCTTCACAGCGTTCCAGCAGGCCGCGGTAGCGCAGCAGTTCCAGGATCCGCCCGCCGATACCGCCGGCCTTCGGGATGTCTCGGGGTTGCGCCTTCCGCTCCAACACCAGCGGTCGTATACCGCTCAGACGCAGCTCGGCGGCCAGCATCAACCCGGTCGGGCCCGCACCCACGATGATCACATCGGTGTCGGTCACATGCATTCGGTTACTTCCCATCTCACGCAGGTTCTGGCCTCGGCCAGCGATTCTGCAGCACGACCCGGGTCTTGCCGCAATCCCCCGGATGCGTTATATGTTGAGAAGGGAAATGAGCGGGCGCGCGCCCCGTTTCCTAGTCGCGGGGGTTTTTGAACCGACCGGCGAATCCGCGCAGCGGGAGGTCCGCACTGGTCAGCAGTCCCGGCGGGGCGGCGACAACGGACGCGATCGCGTTGAGTGCGGGCAGTCCCGCGCCGATCGATGCGAAGTTATCCCGGATGGGGATGTCGACGCCAGGCTCCGGGGAATATGCCATGAAGTTCTGGGCCAGCTCTCTCACCCACCGCGCCGTCATCCTCGACAAGAACCTGGAACGAGCCTGTGTCTCCGTCATCTATGAGGACAACCACCAGCACTGGACGGTAACCTTCGCCTCCGTCAAGTGATCCGCCCCGCTGATCGCCTCGGTCAGCCTCCGACGTGGACGTACGGCGCCCATCGTGCCGGAAGTTGCGGGTACCGCTGGCGCAGCTGCTGTGCGGCGTGATGCAACGCGAAAGGGGCACGGTCCTCGTCGGTTCCGACCATGCCGTAGAAGAGTCGAGTTGTCTCCGCGGCGGTTCCATCGGTTACCCGCCAGAGCGTGCCGATGACGTGGCGGAAGCCCGCGACCTGGAACGCCGAACCGAGATGGATGACCTCGTCGGCGAAATAGCCCTCGGAGAGCGCGGTTTCGCAGGCGGACAAATATGCCAGCCGACCGGCTCGCGCGCCGACCGCCATGACCTCGCTCGCCGTGATCGATCCGCCGTGCACGTGCAGCGCGCTCGCGGCGGGGTACTCGGCTCGCGTCGTGGCGTGGCACGCCACATGTAACCACCCGCACTCACCGATGACGGCGAGCAGATCCTGGGGCCGCGATGCCGGACCGAGTGTGCGAGTGCCGGGGAACCGGCGCATGACCTCGGTTGCTTCGGACACCGTGCCGGGCAGCGGCGGGCGGTCGGGAGCATCGGGTACCGCTACCAGGACGGATGGCCCCGGCTCGCGTGGAGCCGGACGCCGCCCGGCCGCCAGCAATTTGATGGTCGGAGCATACGAGGAAACAACACGGTCCAGCACCGAGTGCGCGTCACGTGCCGCGGCGTGCAGCGGAAGCATGGCGAGTTGGCCGGTGGCGATCCACCAGACGCGTTCCACCGGGCCGACTCGATCGAGCACCGGACTCGCCACGACATCCCAGAGCCAGGCGAGAACATCGGACAGGGGCTCCTGGGCAGCTGCACTGAGCGCGATGTCGTGGGCGCTGAGTTCGGCGAAAGGCAGCACGCCGAAGAACGTTTCGACCTGCTCCTGCAGGCTCTCCGGTGTCAGCCTCAGCAGCGGAACCGATTCCACCGGTCCGCTGGCGCGCAAGATCAGCGCGGTCGAGCCGAGGCCGCTCACGACAATCGAGATGATCGGTCCGGCGGCCGCGGCCGGGCGCAGGTCGTCGATGCTCGGCGCCATCAGGTAGTCGCCGAAGCCGTCCATGGCGCGTATGCGGGCGACTTCCTCGTCCCACGCCCGTTCGAGGGCACGACGGCGGTCGACGGCGCTCGGCCCGCCGGGCCTGTGCGGATCTGGAGTGTGCGCCAATTCACCTGCGATGCGGCGAAGTTCGTCGGTGAGGCCGTCCCGGGCATCAACGACGCGCCCGATCAAAATACCCCGGCCCTGCTCGAGCAACACCAGGGCAGCGGCCGGATCCCCCGCGCGCACCGTGGCGGCTGCCGCCTTGGACACCAGCCCCAACATCGGGATAAGGCGCTGGAAATAGTCCGGGGTCGGCAACTGGCGGGGAACCAGACGCGGCAGCAACCCGACCGCGTAGCGGAAGTGCTCGGCGGCGGTCACCCAGTCCTCGAGCCGGGCGGTGGCGTCGCCTGCCAACTCCGCGGCCTGAATTCGCAGCTGCGTCTCGAGCCCGGCCACGGTCGCCCCGTACACGAGATGCGGCAACGCACTGCGCTGGTCGTCCGCGGAGCCGGTGCGTAGTCCGCGCTGATGCAATGCGAGCCCGAGACTGCACGCGTGCGTCGCACGATGAATGACGTCGGCGGCGGGGATCGCCCATACGAGCTGCTCCAAGCCGGCGACCAGCTCGTCGGAGGCGTCGTCGGAGGGAACGGCGATCATGCGAGCCTGCAGCGCGTCCGCCAGATCGTCGAGCAGGTCGATGCGCTCGGACAGACCGGGTTCCGCTCGCAGGCGGGCGATCTCGGCCTCCACCTCCGCGGCAAGTTCGTGGTCCGGGTGGGTATGCGCACGCCGCTCGGCAGCGACCACCGAGTACGGCTCGCCGAACCGTCTGAGCGTCTGGATCGGATTCATGGTTCCGCCCGAACGGAGAAAGGACGCCAGGGCCGCCAGCGACGAGTCGACCGCGTCGCCGCTGTGCTTCGACTTCAGGCGCATCGCACGCATGACCGCGTCGGGCACGGACCGGTGCAGCATCGGTCTTCCCGACCTGCTGCGCTCGTACTGCTCGATTACCTCGTCGATATCAGCGCTGTTTCCCGATTGGTCGAATCGACGGAGCAACAGCTCACACAGATCGATGGTGGCCGCCTCGCGGTCTTCATCCTCGAGCGCACCCGCCACAACCACCCGGAATGCGTCGATCGCCTCGTCCAAATCCTCATCGCGACGGCGCGAATCACGATTCTGTTCGGCATCGAAGCGCAACCGCAGCGCCCGGCCGAGCAGGAAGAGGTCTCCGATCCCGTTCGCGACATCATCACGGTGCGCCGCCCCGAGCCGGCGGGACATGCGAGCTGCCTCGATCGCGCGGTCGAGATGGTCGACCCCGCCGTGACGTTGAAACCGCCTGAACGCGTACCGCGCCAGCGTGAAATGAGCAGTGCGCAGGAACGGATCGCCGGGCGCCGTGACACGAACGCACCACGCCCAGGCGGCCACCGGCTCGTCGAGCAGATCGAGACCGGCGTACTCGGTGCACACGAACAGAAATTCGGCATAGGGGCGCGCGCATTGTGTGTGCTCCGGCGTGCCGGTTGCCAATCGATCCACGGCATCCCGGCACGCCTTGATAAGTTGCGGCAGCGCACCAGGATCACCGTCTCGGCGCAACAGCATCTCGGTGAATCGCCTCGCCGCGGTGATCACGAGTTCCGTTGTCGGCCATGGGTGGCCGTGCAGGTGCGGAATGGCCATGACGGCGAGCCGCACTGCCGCGGCGGGTGATCGACGGTCGTCGGGTGCCAGCTGGCTGCGCCGCCAATAGTCGCACGCCAGCCCGAACTCCTCCAGCGCGATCCGGCCAGGGTCGTAATCGGTTGCGGCGCGCAGGGTCTCGACCCGGCGCGCGATACCGTCGTCTATTGCCCGGAGCTGCTGCGCAGCCGTTCGCGACTCCCCATCTGGCATGCGGTCAGTCTCCCAACCGCACCGCGCATATGCCAGGATTCCTTGTCATGAGCGAAGATTCGGTCGGCGGCGGGCCGGCACCGGGAATGGGAAACCACCGGGGAGCCGAAGACATTCTGCTGGCGTTGCTGACCGGCTCGGTGCTGGCGCCGTTCGTGCAGGCCATCGTCACCAAAACCGGAGAAGATACCTACAAGAAGGTCCGAGAACTGCTGAGCCGGGCCCGCCGAAACGGATCGGCACCGGAATCGGGCCAGCAGATCACCCTTGCCGACGCCGGGACGGCGGTCGTGCTGCAGCTTCCCGCGACCATGACCGTCGACCACGCCCGGGCGCTCGCCACCGTCCGCGTGCCACGCCTCGCCGACGGGCAATGGCTACTGGTGCGTCAGGATCCGGAATCCCGGACATGGCGCGTCGATGTGGTGGCGGCGCCGCCGGAGGACGCGGTGGAACTCGACGGCCCGCACGCCTAGCAACTCCCCGCGCCGATTGCCCCAAGGGCGGATGAACCGGATACGGCCCGGAACCTGATCGTTCCGGGCCTTCTCGCTTAGTACTGCAACGGCGTTTCAGGTGAGGGGGTGTCCGCGGCGGCGGTAGTGACTGAGGCGGGCTTGGTGTTGGCGTCGTCGTCGCCATG
>NZ_JBITMA010000018.1:0-144829 GCF_044465765.1 Nocardia sp. NPDC049526
CTTCGGAGCCTCAACAGAGACAAAACCCCATCAGCTACACCCCACCGCCCTGGGCATCCAGGGCACCAACCCCAGACACCTACAAACTTAGGGACGGACCCCATGCTGCTGCACCTCATCGCAGGCGAATTCAGCACCCTCGGCAACGACGTCCTCGACATAGGCCGCGCCCTGGTCGACCTCGTGCAAGACATCATCAACGTCGGCACCCCAGGCGATACCCTCCACGGCGGCGGCCAATACCCCTTCGGCTGACACGCCCCTGCGATCACCAAAGCGTGACCGCGCCGAGGACGCCGAGGACTCAGGCGAGTTCTTCGATTTTGGCGGCTAGTTCGGCGCCGGTGAGGGGTTCGCGGGCTATTACGGCGATGGTGTCGTCGCCTGCGATGGTGCCGACGATGAATGGCAACGCCGCGCGGTCGAGGGCGCTGGCCAGGTAGTGGGCCGCGCCGGGCGGGGTGCGCAGGACGGCGATATTGCCGCTGGCGTCGGTGGAGACCAGCAGGTCGCCGAGGAGTTTGGAGAGGCGGTCGGTGCCGCCGGTGACGCCGCGGACGGGGCTGCCGTCTTCGGGTACCACGTAGACGCCCGCGCCACCGTCGGCGGCGCGCAATTTCACGGCGCCGAGTTCGTCGAGGTCGCGGGACAGGGTCGCCTGGGTGGTTTCGATGCCTTCGGCGGCGAGCAGTGCCGCAAGTTCGGTTTGGCTGCGGACCGCGTGCGCCGTCAGCAGTTCGATGATGCGGGACTGGCGGCCGGCGCGGGTTCGAGCGATTGCGGGGGCGGACTTACCCGCGTCGGGTTGGACTGTCATGGCCGAGCCTCACCGCCACCTCTGGCAGCGAGGCGAAAGAAGGCCGTGTTGCGTCGAAGGCTGGTGCGGTCGCACCGAGCTACCGCCTCCGGGCCCGCCGCTCTCGCGGCACCGGGTCGCACGCGACACTCACTCACCGCACCTCACCTCGCTTGGCCAGCAACCACACCAGCAGCGCCTTCTGCGCATGCAGCCGATTCTCCGCCTCGTCCCACACCACACTGTGCGGTCCGTCGAGCACCTCGTCGGTGATCTCCTCGCCGCGATGCGCCGGAAGGCAGTGCAGCACAACGACATCCGGTTGCGCCTTGGCGAGCAGATCGTCGTTGAGCTGGAACGGCCGGAACGGGCCGACGCGGTCGAGGCCGTCGTTCTCCTGCCCCATGGAGGTCCAGGTGTCGGTCACCAGAGCGTCGGCACCCGCCGCGGCGGCAACCGGATCGCCGGTGAGGGTGATGGTCGCACCGGTCTCGGCGGCACGCTTGCGTGCGGCCTCGAGAATCCACGGCAGCGGCTCGAAACCCGTTGGCGCGGCAATGGTTACGTTGAGGCCCGCAGTCACACCACCGAGCAGCAGCGAATGCGCCATGTTGTTCGCACCGTCACCGAAGTAGGTGAGGTTGCGCCCGACCAGACTGCCCTTGCGCTCAGCGAGGGACTGCAGATCGGCGAGCACCTGACAAGGGTGGAACTCATTGGACAAAGCATTGACGACCGGAACCGTTGCGGTAGCCGCCATTTCATCCAGACGCACCTGTTCGAAGGTCCGCCACACGATCGCATCGACGTAGCGCGAGAGCACCTTGCCGGTATCACCGAGCGTCTCCTCGCGCCCGAGCTGGGTGTCGCGACCGTCGACCACCACCGCATGCCCGCCGAGCTGAGCGATGCCCATTTCGAAGGAGAACCGCGTGCGGGTGGAGTTCTTCTCGAAGATCACCCCGACTCCGCGCGGCCCTTCCAGCGGCCGGTGTGCGAACGGATCCTTCTTCAATTCCGCTGCGAGTACAAGGATTTCGGCCTGCTCGGCGGGCGTGACATCATCGTCGCGCAGAAAGTGCCGGATCGGCCCACCCGTCTCCCGGCCGCCACTCTTCATGGAATCGCTGCGCGATGCTGTACTCATTTGGCCCCCTTGGCGTCCGAGATCGCACCGTCCAGGATCTCGGGCAGATCGCCGACGAAATTGTCGGACTGGGTCTCGGTGAGCACCAGCGGCGGCGCGAGCCGAATGATGTTGGGCTTGGGCGCATTCACCAGATAGCCCGCCTCCCGCGCCCGGTTCTCGACCTCGGCCGAGATACCGTCGGTCAGCACGATACCGAGCAGCAGACCCGCGCCACGCACATGATCGATCAGCGGGTGCTCGAGCAGTTCGATGCCGTCGCTGAGCCGCTTGCCGACGGATTCGACATGGGCGAGCAGATCGGTCTCGTCGATGGTGCGCAATACCGCCAAAGCCGCTGCGGCACAGACCGCATTGCCTCCGAATGTGGTGCCGTGCAGACCCGGCGTCAGCAGATCGGCGGCCGGTCCGGTGGCCAGCACCGCACCGATCGGCAGCCCACCGCCGAGCCCCTTGGCGAGGGTGATCACATCCGGCACTATGCCGAATGCCTGGTGCGCGTAGAACTTTCCGCACCGGCCGATACCGGTCTGCACCTCGTCGAGCACCAGCAGCGCACCGTGCCGCGCGGTGATCTCCCGCGCCTTCACCAGATAGTCGATGGGCGGCACGACAACGCCGCTCTCCCCCATGATCGGTTCGAGGAATACCGCCGCGGTGTCCTCGTCGACAACCGCCTCGAGCGCCGCCGCATCGCCGTAGGGCACATGGACGACACCCGCGGGCATCGGCTCGAACGGCGTCCGCTTGGCGGATTGTCCGGTGAGTGCGAGCGCGCCCATGGTCCGGCCGTGGAAGGCCTCATCGGTCGCGATGATCTTGTGCCGCCCGGTCAGCCGCGCCATCTTGAACGCCGCCTCATTGGCCTCGGTGCCGGAGTTGCAGAAGAACGCGCGGCCGTGGCCGTCTCCGAATTCACCGTCCCCGAAGTGCGCGAGCAGCCGTTCGGCCAGTTCGATGACCGGTTCGTTGGCGTAGATATTCGAGGTGTGGCCCAGCGTGCCGAGCTGCTGGGTAACGGCTTCCAGAATCGCCGGATGGGCGTGGCCGAGGCTGTTGACCGCGATACCGCCGAGGAAGTCGAGGTAGCGTCTGCCGTCCGCGTCGTAGACCACCGCGCCCGCGCCGCGCACCAGCGCGACCTTGGGGGTGGTGTAGTTCTTCATCAACGCGGCGGACCACCGCTGTTGCAGCTCTGCTGTATCGCTCATGACTCCGCCTCCGTCACGACCGACAGGTCGGCTGTGTTGATTGTTCCCTCGCTGCGCTCGCTCATATTTTCGTTCCGTTCAGTGTGTCCGCCGCGCTCGTCGGGAGCGGGGCGGGCGTCACCATCGTTCCGATTCCTTCTCCGGTGAACAGTTCCAGCAGCACCGAATGCGGGACGCGACCGTCGATGACATGTGCGGTCGGCACCCCGCCCTGCACGGCGCGCAGGCAGGCTTCCATCTTGGGCACCATGCCCGCATCCAGTCGCGACAGCAACTCGGCCAGTTCGGCCGCGTCGATGCGCGAGGTGAGCGACGAACGGTCCGGCCAGTTCGTATACAGGCCCTCGACATCGGTCAGGATCACCAGCTTTTCCGCACCGATGCCCTCGGCGAGTGCGGCGGCGGCGGTGTCGGCATTGATGTTGTGCACCACGCCGTCGGCGTCCGGGGCGATGGTGGACACCACCGGAATACGCCCCGCGCCGACGAGGTCGAGCACGGCGTCGGCATTCACCTCGGTGACATCGCCGACCAGACCGATATCGGTGGCCTCGCCGTCGACATCGACAGTGCGCCGGGTCGCGGTGAACAGCCGCGCGTCCTCACCGGAGATCCCGACCGCGTACGGTCCGTGCGCATTGATCAGCCCGACCAGTTCCCGGCCGACCTGGCCGAACAGCACCATCCGCACGACATCCATCACCTCGGGTGTGGTGACCCGGAAGCCGCCGCGGAATTCGCCTTGCAGCCCGAGCTTTTTCAGCATCGCGCTGATCTGCGGTCCGCCGCCGTGCACCACCACCGGATGTACGCCGACGGTGCGCAGGAACGTCATATCGGCGGCGAAGGCCTGTTTGAGCTCCGCATCGACCATCGCATTACCGCCGTATTTGACAACCACGATCTTGTCGCGGAACTTCTGCAACCACGGCAGTGCGCCGGCCAGGACGTGCGCCTTGTCCAGCGCCGAAAGTTCCTGCACCGCATCGCTGGTCATGAGCTGTAGGCCGAATTCTCTTCGACATAGCCGTGCGACAGGTCGGTGGTCCGCACGGTAGCGGCACCGTCACCGACATTCAGTTCGATCCGCACCTCGATATCGGCACCGGACAGGTCGACCTCGCGCGCACCCGGTGCGCCGACGCTGTCGACGCAGACCGGACTTCCATTGAACGACACCGAGATCCGGTTCGGATCCAGGGTGATTGGTGCGATGCCGACGGCGGCGAGCACCCGGCCCCAGTTCGGGTCGGAACCGAAGAGCGCGGTCTTGACCAGACTGTCGCGGGCGACGGCACGCGCAGCGATCAGCGCCTCGTCCTCGGAGACCGCACCGGCGACGGTGATCTGCACCCGCTTGGTCACGCCCTCGGCGTCGGCCATCAGCTGGGCGGCCAGATCGTCGCAGACCGCGAGCACCGCCGCGTCGAGGTCCTGCTGCGACGGCGTGACCTCGCTCGCCCCGTTGGCGAGCAGCAGGACGGTGTCATTGGTGGAGCAGGAGCCGTCGACATCGAGCCGGTCGAAGGTGAGCCGAGTCGCGTTGCGCAGCGCGCGATCCAGTTGTTCGGCAGTTGCGGCGGCATCGGTGGTCAGCACTACCAGCATGGTCGCCAGCGATGGGGCGAGCATCCCCGCCCCCTTGGCCATGCCGCCGACATTCCACTTGTCGCGGTGGTGGAAGGCCGCTTCCTTGGGCACGGTGTCGGTGGTCATGATCGCGTATGCCGCATCGAGACCGCCGGACAGCCCGCCGCCCATTTCGTGCACGATCTCGGTGACGGCCGGAATCACCTTGTCCATCGGCAGCCGGTCGCCGATCAAACCCGTTGAGCAGACGGCGATTTCGCCCGCGCCGGTTTCGGTGCCCCAATTACTCAGCGCCTTGGCCAATTCCTCGGCGGTCTGGTGGGTGTCCTGGAATCCGCCCGGACCGGTACACGCATTGGCCCCACCGGAATTCAGGATCACCGCACGCAAGCGGCCGCTCGTCAGCACCTGCTGCGACCACAGCACCGGTGCGGCCTTCACCTGGTTGCGGGTGAACACGCCCGCGGCCGCGTATTCCGGGCCCTCGTTGAGTACCAGTGCCAGATCGGGTTTTCCGCTGGCCTTGATGCCGGCGGCGATGCCCGCCGCCCGGAAGCCGAGCGGTGCGGTCACGCCCTGGCTCCGGACCAGCTTGCCTGCCGGAGTTTCGATCGTCGTCACGGTGCCACTCCTACGGTGGAAAGTCCTGCCGTCTCGTCGAATCCGACGGCCAGATTCATGGATTGGACCGCGGCCCCCGCGGTGCCCTTGGTCAGGTTGTCGATCGCACCGATCACCACGAGCAGTCCGGCATCGGCATCCACCGCGACCTGGAGGGTCACGGCATTGGAGCCGAGCACCGAACCCGTCTGCGGCAGTGTGCCTTCCGGCAGCAGCTGCACGAATGGTTCGTCGGCGTAAGCCTTTTCATAGACCGCGCGAGCCTGTTCGGCGTCGACTCGGGTCGGGGCGGTGCAGGTCGCGAGGATGCCACGCGGCATCGGCGCCAGCACCGGGGTGAACGATACGGCGACCTCGGTACCACCGGCGGCCTGCAGGTTCTGCGCGATCTCCGGGGTGTGCCGGTGCGCGCCCGCGATGCCGTAGGCCCGCACCGAACCCATTACCTCGGACCCGAGCAGGCCGATGTCGAGTTTGCGGCCCGCGCCCGAAGTGCCGCTCACCGCAACAACATTCACCTTCGGTTCGATGATTCCGGCCGCGATCGCCGGTGCCAGCGCGAGGCTGGCGACCGTGGGATAGCAACCGGGCACGGCGATCCGGTGCGCGCCGCGCAACCGCTCGCGCCCACCCGGCAGCTCCGGCAGGCCGTACGGCCAGCTGCCCGCATGGCTGGTGCCGTAGTACTTCTCCCAGGCCGCCGCATCGGTCAGCCGGAAGTCGGCGCCGCAGTCGATGATCACCGTCGACTCCGGCAGCTGCTCGGCGATGGCGGCGGACTGACCGTGTGGCAGGCCGAGGAAGACGACGTCGTGGCCGGCCAGCTCGTCGAGCGTGGTCGGCGCGAGCACGCGATCGGCGAGTGGCAGCAGATGCGGCTGCAGCTCCCCCAGCATGCTGCCCGCATTCGATCCAGCGGTCAGCGCCCCGATGACGAGGCGCCCGTCGCGGTAGGCCGGATGACCGAGCAATAGACGCAGCACTTCACCGCCGGCGTATCCACTGGCACCGGCCACAGCAACCCGCAACACTGGGTTACCCGACGAATCAACCATGTGATGATTATGCACGATTATGCAAGCCCATTCATGAACGGGTCCTGCTCTACCGATCCTGTCCCACGTCACCAGGCGGTTCCACATCGCCCGGGCAGTGATACCCGGGAAGGTGGCGGCTCAATCGCGTCGATGAGATTCGGCACTCGATCGATCCAGCTCGAAAACGGGCGCGATGTCAACCGACCGTTGCGGGATCGATGCCGAGGGCCTCGCGCAGACCGATCTCACCCTTCGTAGTGAGGCGGACAGCGCGACCGGATCCGACGCGGCGCACCCAATCCAGTGCCTGCAGTCGCCGGCACAGCTGTGCGCCCGCGGCACCGCCGAGGTGGGTGCGGCGTTCGGTCCAGTCGAGGCAGGGCCGGGCAATGACGCGGCGAGTCCGCAGTGCGTCGGCCCCGATGCCCATCGGCCCCGTCAGCCATGCCAAGCCCGCCTCGGTGAGGGCGAAGCCGCCTTCGTCATCGAGCAGTTCGCGCTCGGTCATGGCCGCGGTGATCGCGACGCCGAGCCGGCCCGCGAGGTGGTCGTAGCAGGTTCTGCCACGGGCCAGGGCCGCCGCCGCAGTAGCTGCGCGCAGCGTCGTGGGTTCCGGGCGTACCGGTTCCAGATGGGCGACCATGGTCTCCAACAACTCGGCGACCTGCGGACTCGCCAGCTGCACGTAGCGGTGCCTGCCCTGACGGCGTTCGATGAGCAGACCACCTTCGAACAGCCGGTTCAGGTGCTCGGTCGCAGTGGATGGCGCCACTCCGGCATGGCGGGCCAACTCGCCCGCCGTCCAGGCGCGACCGTCGACCAGGGCCAGGCACATATCGGCGCGGGTGCGGTCGGCCAGCAGGGTGGCCAGTCCGGCCAGCTCGGCTCCTCGGGTTTGCACCACACCATGATCGCGCCGGGTTATTTCGGCGGGCACCGAAATATCCGACCGATTTCTGTCCGTGCTGTCGATTCGCCGCAGGGCCGTTCGTGTAGGTAGTGAAGCCGGTAACCGACCGGCCGACGGAAAGGACTCTCCATGAGCAAGATCATCGCGGTCGAGCACCTCACCCTGGACGGCGTCATGCAGGCCCCCGGCGGGGCCGATGAGGACACCCGGGACGGCTTCCGTCACGGTGGCTGGGCGCATCGCCACGACGACCCCGTGCAGGCCAGGGTGATGGGCCAACATATGGCGACCAATCACGGTGCGCTGTTGTTCGGACGGCGGACCTACGAGGATTTCTACGGCTTCTGGCCGCAGCAAACCGACAATCCGTACACCGAGGTGCTGAACAAGACCGAGAAGTTCGTCGCGTCCCGGACGTTGACCGAACCGTTGCCATGGGAGAACTCCACACTGCTCGGCGGCGATGTCGTCGCCGCGGTACGCGAACTGCGCCAGGATCTCGTGGTGCTCGGCAGCGGCGATCTGCTGCAAACGTTGATGCGCAACGATCTCGTCGACGAGTATCTATTGCTGATCCATCCGATCGTGGTCGGCGGCGGGCGGCGGCTGTTCGAGGGCACCGACCTCGGCGAATTGCGACTCGCCGATACCGTCACCACCCCCACCGGAGTGGTGATCGCCACCTACCAGCGGGCATGAGGAGGAGGAGCCGTGCAGCAGTATCTGCTCAGCATCTACCAGCCCGAAGGCAGTCCGCCGCCGGAGAATCTCGACGAGATCATGCGCGATCTGTACGCGCTGAACGACGAGATCCGGGCCGCGGGCGCCTGGGTTTTCGCCGCGGGCCTGCACGCGCCGAGTACCGCGACTGTGCTGCGCGCCCAGGGCAACGATGTGCTCGTCACCGACGGTCCGTATGTCGAAAGTAAGGAGTACATCGGCGGATTCACCGTCATCCAGGCAGCCGATCTGGACGAGGCGCTCGACTGGGGCAAGAAGATGGCCGCCGTACTCACCCTGCCGATCGAGGTCCGGCCGGTGGCCGATCACTGAGATGGTCACCGATGCCGCGATCGCGGCCGTATTCACCGAACATTACGGCCGCGCGGTCGCCAGCCTGATCCGTGTCTTCGGCGATATCACCATCGCCGAAGACGCGGTGCAGGACGCGTTCACCGCCGCCGTACAACGCTGGCCGACCGACGGACTCCCACCGAGCCCGCCCGGCTGGATCATTACCACCGCGCGCAATCGAGCCATCGACCGCTTGCGGCGCGAGACATCTCGCGACGACCGGCACGCCGAGGCCGCACTCCTGCACGCCGACAACGAATCCGACGATATGAGCGCCGTCCAGGACGACCGCCTCCGCCTGATCTTCACCTGCTGCCACCCGGCACTGTCGCTGAATGCCCAAGTGGCACTTACGTTGCGCCTGCTCGGCGGTCTCACCACGCCCGAAATCGCGCACGGCTTCCTGACTTCCGAATCGACCATGGCGCAACGGCTCGTCCGCACCAAAGGCAAAATCCGCGACGCCCGCATCCCCTACCGAGTTCCGCGCGACGCCGACCTGCCCGCCCGCCTGCGCGCGGTCTTGGCCGTCATCTATCTCATCTTCACCGAGGGACATACCGCCACCTCCGGTGATCGGCTGGTTCGGACCGACCTGTGCGCCGAGGCAATCCGCTTGGGGCGCTTACTCATCGAGCTGATGCCGGACGAGCCGGAGGTATCCGGGCTGCTCGCGCTGATGCTGCTCACCGAATCGCGCCGAGCCGCCCGCACCGCACCGGATGGGTCACTCGTGCCGCTGCCCGACCAAGACCGTAACCGTTGGGACCGCACTCTCCTCACCGAGGGACATGTCCTCGTCCGAGAGTGCTTGCGCCGCAACCAACCCGGCCCCTACCAGATCCAAGCCGCAATCAACGCTGTGCACGCCGACGCCCCCGATCCGGAAGCCACCGACTGGCAACAAATCCTGCGGCTCTATGACCAATTGGCCGCCATAGCACCGAGTCCAGTGGTGGCGCTGAACCGCGCGGTGGCGGTTGGTGAAGTCGAGGGTCCTGACGCGGCGCTCACGCTGCTCGCTGAAATAGATCTACCGAATCACCACCTGTATCACGCGATCCGCGCCGACCTCCTCCGCCGACTCGGCCGCACCGCAGAGGCAATTCAGGCCTACGACGCCGCCATCGCGCATACAGAAAACACCACGGAAAAGACCTTTCTGCGGCGGCGCAGGGATGAGCTGGCCTCAGCTGACTGATGGCCGGTACAGACCAGGCGGTGCTCTAGGCTCGAATGGTGCCTGATGCACTGATCGTGGGCGGGTCCGGTGTGATCGGACGCGCTATCGCATTGCGGCTGGCGGCTGCGGGCTGGCAGGTGCGGGTGACGGGACGCACTCACCTTCCCGCCGAACTCCGAACGGCCGGTGTGAGTTTCATCGCCGCGGATCGCGCCGACATGCGGCGGGAGTTGGCCGCCGGGGCAGATCTCCTCGTCGACTGCGTTTGCTACACCGCCGACCACGCTCGAGCTCTGGTGGAACTAGCAGCGGAAGCCGGTTCGACAGTATTGCTGTCCAGCAAGGCGGTATACATCGATGCCGCCGGCAACCACGCAAATTCGGATGTCGAGCCTCGATTCGATGGCCCACTGCACGAATCCGCACCGACAATGCCGCCCGGCAATATCGACTACAACTCCCGCGCCGGCTACGGAGCGAACAAGGTTGCCGCAGAGCAGGTCTCGCTCGACAGCGGCCTCCCGGTCACCGTGCTACGACCATCGCGAGTCCATGGAGTGGGCAACCGTCGCCCACGCGAATGGGTCTTCGTGAAGCGAATCCTCGATGGGCGCCGCTCGGTCCTGCTACGCCGCCGAGGTAGTGGGATCGTCCACACCACCGCCGCAGCCAATATCGCGGCACTGGTCGAAACCGTCGCCCACCAGCCCGGCACTCGCATCCTCAATATCGCGGATCCGGACACCCCCACCGCCCTCGACATTTCCCGCACAGTCGCCGGCCACCTCGCCCACGACTGGACCGAGATCCTGCTCGACGATCATCCGTTGGGCAAGACACCCTGGGACTCCCCCCACCCCGTCACCCTCGACACCTCCGCGGCCACCGCTCTCGGCTATCAACCAGTAGGCGACTACGCGACAACAGTTGCCGCACAACTCGACTGGCTGATTTCCGCCGCCCGCTCAGGCGATACCTCGGGAACACTCCCCACTGACGACGACCCGTACTTCCGTCAGTTCTTCGACTATCCAGCAGAAGACGAGTTCCTGGCCGGGCGATGATCACCACCGAGCGCTCAGTGCTTGCGCACCACTCGCTCGCCCTGCCCGGGCTTCCAGATGGTGATGTCCAGGTGGTCGTCGGTGACCTCGACGGTGGAGGCACTGGTCAGGTCCGCGGTGTAGAAGTGGTCGAACTCTTGGCCGCGGATGTCGAAGCCGGTTTCGTCGAACAGTTGCTGGGCGAAGCGGGCGTGGACTTCCTTGTCCGGGAGGTCGATGACGGTGCCGAAGAGCTTCGCGTCGCCGTCGCCGACTTGGGTGTCGACGGTCGCGGTGTGCAGGCAGAAGCGCGGGTCGCGGGCGAGATCCTTGAATTTGGTGGTGTTCGGCATGCCCGCGATTACCAGCATGCCCTCGAAGATCCGCGGTTCTATGGGGCTGATGCGGGGGAAACCGTCGGAGCGCAGGGTGCCGAGCATGCAGAGATTGCCGGTGGCCTGATGCCGACGAGTGAAGACGGTGGCGATGCGTGGCGCTTCTTCGGTGAACTGGCTCCATGTGGTCATGAGATCGACGGTACGAGCAAAACTTGACACCTTCTGTCAGGTTTTATGGCTAATCTCGAATCATGCGAGCGAGTCGACTGGTGCAGCTGTTATTGCTGCTCCAGACCCGCGGCCGGACGACAGGGCCGGAGCTCGCGCGCGAGCTGGAGGTGTCGGTGCGCACGGTGTATCGCGATATCGAGGCGCTGTCCGCCGCGGGCGTGCCGATCTACAGCGAACCTGGTCGGGCCGGCGGCGTGCGATTGGTCGACGGGTACCGCACCCGGTTGACCGGTCTCACCACCGAGGAAGCCGATGCGGTACTGCTCGCCGGACAACCCGCGGCCGCTGCCGACCTCGGACTCGGCACGGTTTTGGCGACCGCGCAGCTCAAAGTGCTCGCCGCGCTACCACCCGAATTGCGCGGCCGGGCAACACGAATCGCGGAACGTGTCCACGTCGACGCGCCGGGCTGGTTTCATCGCCCCGACGAAACACCAACGCTCGCAGCGGTTGCCGACGCCTTGTGGCACGACAGGCGACTCGATATCCGGTATCGGCGCAAGGATCGAGCCGTCGAACGCCGCCTGGATCCACTCGGCCTCGTATTGAAGGCCGGGACGTGGTATCTCGTCGCACGTGACGGATCGGCCATCCGGTCCTATCGCGTCAGCCGGATCGCCTCGGCCGAGCAGATCGGCGAATCCTTCACGCGGCCGGACGATTTCATCCTCGCCGAGCATTGGTCGGAGTCCGCCGATGATTTCGCCCGATCGATGCTGCGAGTGCGGGCTCGGTGCCGGATCGCGGCCGCCCAGCTGCGACTGCTCCGGCTGATGAACGAGCCCGCCGCGGTCGCCGAGGCACTGGCATCGGCAACCGAACCGGACGCCAACGGTTGGGTCGAAGTAACCATTCCCTCGGAGTCCTACGAAGTTCTGGCGGGAGCGCTCCTGCCGCTCGGCGAATTCTGCGAGGTTCTCGACCCGCCGGAATTCCGCGACCGGCTCGCCGCGACGGCCTTCGCAATGGCCGAACGCTACCGAGGCCCGCACGCTCCCTGACCTTGCGCAAGCCGCACACCCAGCGCAGAGGGTGTGCGGTCGCCACAACGCTCAGCGCAGCGAGCCGAAGAATGCGCGCACATCGTCGGTCAGCAGGTCCGGTGCTTCCATGGCCGCGAAGTGACCGCCCCGGTCGTACTCCGTCCAGCGCACGATGTTGTGCTGCTGCTCCGCGAGTACGCGAATGGAATTGTCACCGGCGAATACCGCGGCCGCAGTCGGCACGCCGGAATTCCGCGCCGGCATCCCCCACGAGTCCCCCTCCCCGTACAGCCGGATCGAGGAGACGAAGGTCCTGGTGAACCAATAGAGGCTGACATTGGTCAGCAGCGCGTCGCGATCCACCGCCTCGTCGGGCAACTCGAGCGCGGGATTGGTCCAGCGCTGAAACAGATCCACGATCCAGGTCAGCAAACCGGCGGGTGAATCGTGCATGCCGATCGCCAGCGTTTGCGGACGCCCCGCCTGCACCATCGCATAGCCGAAGCGGGTGTAGCTCTCGCTCCCGGTGAGTTTGTCCAGCTTCGCCCGATCCTCCGGGCTGTACTCCGGTTCCGTACCGTCAGCGCTCCAGGACGGCAGGGTGATCGGCCCGTTCACATGGATGCCGAGCACATGGCCGGTGGCGATCCGCCCCAATTCGGTCGAGACGAAGAAGCCCGCGTCGCCGCCCTGCGCCCCGTACCGGTCGTAGCCGAGCCGCGCCATCAACTTCGCCACCACCTGCGCGAACTGCTCGGTGGAACCGTCTCCGACCTTCGGCCCGACCTCGGAGAAGGCGAATCCGGGCAACGACGGGATGACCAGATGGAACGCATCGCCCGGATCACCGCCGTGCGCCCGCGGATCGCTCAAAGGTCCGATGACATCGAGGAATTCGATGAACGAACCGGGCCAACCGTGGCTCAAAACCAGCGGAACGGCATCGAGTTCGGGCGAGCGGACGTGCAGGAAGTGCACCGTCTGCCCGTCGATATCGGTGACGAACTGTGGCAGTTCGTTCAGTCGCGCTTCGACTGCGCGCCAATCGTATTCGGACCGCCAGTACTCGGCGAGCTCCTTCATATACGAGATCGAAGCGCCCTTGTCCCAACCGCCACCCGGGATTTCATCCGGCCACAAGGTATTCGCCAGCCGCGCGTGCAGATCGTCGATCTGAGCCTGTGGGATCTCGATGCGGAAGGGTCGGATGTCCTGTTCGGTGCTCATGAACGCGACGGTATGACTTCCTTAGGACAGAATCGTTCCTAAGCATCTGACATTCTGGATTTCGTGTTGGAGACCTCGGCGCGCCTGCTCAAATTGCTCGCCCTGCTGCAGACCCACCGCGACTGGACCGGGACCGAACTCGCCGAACGACTCGGCGTCACCGGCCGCACGGTCCGTCGCGATGTGGATCGGCTGCGTGAACTCGGCTACCCGGTGCACGCCACACAGGGCACCGCGGGCTATCGGCTCGGCGCCGGGGCCGCACTGCCGCCGCTGCTGCTCGACGACGAGGAAGCCGTCGCGGTGGCGGTCGGCTTGCGCAGCGCCTCCGACGGCACGGTCGCGGGTATCGAGGAGGCATCGCTGCGCGCGCTCACCAAACTCGAGCAGGTGCTGCCACCGCGGCTGCGCCATCGGATCCGTACGCTGCGTGGCGCCACGGTCCGGGTCGGGACGCCGGCCGCAACGGTCGAACCGAATACGTTGATGGCCGTCGCCGAGGCCTGTCAACGGCACGAGCGCCTGCGCTTCGACTATCGCGCACACAGCGGTGCTACCACCAGTCGTACGGTGGAGCCGCACAGCCTGGTGCACTTCAGTAGGCGCTGGTACCTCGTGGCCTGGGATGTCGATCGCGGTGACTGGCGCACCTTCCGAGCCGACCGCATCTCGCCACGAACCCCCACCGGCCCGCGCTTCACACCACGGGAACTCCCGGAAGGCGATGTCGCGGCCCACCTTTCGCTGCGACTGTCCTCCCGGGCGTGGCCGTATCAAGCGATTGCCCTGCTGCACAAGTCCGCCGCGGACGCGGCTGCGAGTGTCTGGCCCGGTATGGGCGTCATCGAAGCAGTCGACGACCACAGCTGCCAACTGCACGTCGGGGCGGATTCGCCGGAGGCGCTGGTCTGGATGATCACCTCGGTCGATATCGACTTCACACTGCTCAGCGGCCCACCCGAACTCGTCGCGGCCCTTCGCGCCCAAGCCGATCGCTGCGCCGCCGCACTACAGAACTTCGACTGCACGAATTGACCCGCCCGGCATCGGGATTCGATCCGATGCCGGGCTGGAGCGAGTTCAGCTGACAATCGCGAACAGCACCGCCGCCACCGCGAAACTCACCACCGAGAGCACAGTCTCGAGCACCGTCCAGGTTTGCAGCGTCTGCTTCACCGTCAGGTTGAAGTACTTCGAAATGATCCAGAAGCCACCATCGTTCACATGGCTGAGGATGATCGAACCCGCCGCGATCGCCATGGCGATGAGTGCGATGGCCATCTGCGAATAGCCGTGCCCGGTGACCAGCGGCGCGACAATGCCGCCGGTGGTCACGATGGCGACGGTGGCAGAGCCCTGTGCGATGCGCAGACCGCAGCTGATGATGTAGGCGAGCACGATCACCGGCAGACCGGCGGCCGACATGGTGTCGGCGAGTGCGGTGCCGATGCCGGTGGCGGAGATGACCTTTCCGAAGAACGCACCCGCACCGACCACCAGCAAAAGCATGCCGACCGGCTTCAGCGATTCCGCGGTGAGCGTACTGAGTTCCTGCACACTGGAACCGCGCCGCACACCGAGCAGATAGAAGGCGACGAGCACCGCGATCAGCAGCGCCACGGCGGGTGTGCCGAGGAAGGTGAGCACCTGCAGCAGTCGCGAATCCTTGTCCAGCCATTGGCTGCCGAAGGTCGCACCGAGGATGAGCACCAGCGGAATCGCGATAATGCCGCCGATGAGCCCGACCGCGGGCGGGCGGGTCTCCGTGCGTACGGCCTCCGGATCCGTTGCGGTGCCCGGACCTTCGCCCTTCGCCGCAGGCTCGGCCTCCGGCCGCACCAGGAATTCGGCAGGCACCTCGACCTGTACCCGCTTGCCGATGTAGCTGCCCCACACGATGCCAGCGGCGATGAACCCCGGTATGCCGCAGACGAATCCCATGATGATCAGCCATCCCAGGCTCACTCCGAGCAGTCCACCCAGTGCCACCGGACCCGGATGCGGCGGCAGAAAGGCGTGGGTCATGGACAGACCGGCCAACATCGGCATGGCGTACAGCACCAGCGATCGCCCACCACGCTTGGCGGCCACATAGATCAGCGGCGCGAGCACGAAGATGCCGATATCGAAGAAGACCGGAATGCCGAAAATGAGCCCGAGCAGACCCATGGCAACCGGTGCGCCCCGTTCGCCGAAGATGCCCAGCAGCTTGCCGGTCAAAACGTCCGCGCCACCGGAACGTTCGAGGATCGCGCCTAGCACCGTGCCGAGGCCGATAATGACCGCGATATGGCCGAGAATGCCGCCGAAACCGGTCTCCAGCAACGAATCACCGGACTTGATCGCCGTACCGACGATCTTCGACACCGGTAGTCCGGCGACCAGCGCCAGCCCGAGTCCGGTGAGCAGCAGCGCGATGAACGGCTCCAGCTTGACCTTGATAATGGCGAACAGCAGTACGGCAATCGCGAGACCGCACAGCACCAGCAATCCGGGTGTGGTGGTGCGCAGCCAGTCGACAGTGGCGTTCATGCCCGTGCCTCGCTGGCGCTCGGCCCGGGCATACGCCACTCGGCGCTGTGTTGGATGGCTCGCTCGCTGCGCTCGCTCACGGTGGGTACCTCTCAATTCATGGATCGAACGAATGACGCCGCACGCGAAGCGATTTCGGACCATCGGCCCGCGGCGACGTCGGATGGGGCCACGACATCGGTACCCGCGGTCACGGCCACGGCTCCGTTGGCGAGGAATTCGGCGGCATTGCCCGCATTGACGCCCCCGGAGGGAATGAGCGCCACATCGGGGAAGGGGCCGCGCAGGTCTTTCAAATAGCCGGGACCGAGCGCCCTGGCGGGGAAGATCTTCACCGCGGCGGCGCCGAGGTCGAGTGCGGTGAGCACCTCGGTCGGCGTGAACGCGCCCATGACGACCGGGATGTCGCGTTCGGCCGCGACGGCCGCGACCTCCGCACGCACACCGGGCGTGACGAGGAACCGTGCACCGTGATCGATCGCGGCCTCGGCCTGATCGGCATGCAGTACGGTTCCGACGCCGACGACAGCATCGGGAGCCGTCGCGGCGATGCGCAGATAGTCGAGCACGCCGGGCGTCGTGAAGGTGAGCTCCAAGGTGCGAATCCCGGAGCGCGCCAACGCATCCGCAAGCGCCGATGGATCGGGGATCTCCGGCGCCCGGACCACACTCAGCACGCGGTCGGCGCGAATGACTTCCAGAGCGCTCGTGGCGTTCAATATGTCTCCTTCCGTGTGGCATCCATCCGCAGTGCGCGGCCGGCGAGCTTGCCGGTGGGCGCGCCGTTCTCGATCGCGAATTCGCCGTTGACCAGCACGTGCTGAATGCCTCGCGCCTGCTGCTTCGGGTTGTCGAACGTGGCGGTATCGGTGATGGTCGATGGGTCGAACAGCACGAGATCGGCTGCGTACCCGGTGAATACGTGTCCGCGGTCGCTCAGCCGCAGCCGCTCGGCGGGCCGACCGGTGAGGTGGTGCACGCACTCCTCTAGCCCGAGCACACCGAGTTCGCGGACGTAATGGCCCAGATAGCGCGGGAAGGTGCCCCAGGCGCGCGGATGCGGCCGATCACCGACGAGCAGTGCATCACTGCCGCCCATATGCACCGGATGCACCATGATCGCGCGCACGTTCTCCTCGTGCCCGACGTGCTGCAGAATGGTGGTGGCCAACTGATCTCGGCGCAGCAGATCGAAGAACACCGCGACCGGTACGCGATCGGTATCGGCGGCGATTTCCGCGACGGTCTTACCGACGTACTCCCCCAGCTCCGCATTGGCGACACCGCTGATTTGAATGGTCTCCCAATCGACGGTGACCCCGTGGCAGCCGTCGGAACCATTCACGTTCACGTCCAGCGTGATTCGCGCGCGCATCTCGGGATCCTCGATGCGAGCCAATGCCGCATCCGGGCCACCGGACATCGCCCAACTCGGCAGCAGCGCCGAAAGTGTCGTGGAGCCGGGCAAGTACGGATAGGTGTCGAGGGTGATATCGCATCCCTCGGCCCGGGCCGCGTCGATCAGTGCCAAGAATTCCGGTGCGCGCCCGCGGTTCACGCCGAAGTTCATGGTCGCGTGGGTGAGATGCAGTGCGCAGCCGGTGCTGCGGGCCAGGCCGATCATCTCGGCGTATGCCGCCAACGCGCCCTTACCGTAGGAGCGCGTGTGCGGTGCGTAGAACCCGCCGTATTCGGCGACGATCTCGCACAGCGCGGCCAATTCCCCGGTGTCCGCGTACATTCCGGGCGTATACGTAAGTCCGCTCGACATACCGACCGCACCCTCGCGCAGCCCCTGCGCGAGCAGGTCCCGCATCCGCCGGATCTCCGCCACGCTCGCAGGCCGCTGTTCGCTACCGACGACCAGCAGCCGCAGCGTGCCCTGCGGTACGAGATAGGCGGCGTTCGGTGTTATGCCCTGATCGAGCCGGTCCAGATACTCCGCGACCGTGCGCCAGGAGAAGTCCAGATCGGTGGGATTGCCGTTCCATCCGGCGATCTGACGCCGCAGTACCGCGAGGGCGGCGTCATCGATCGGGGCATACGAGAGCCCGTCCTGTCCGATGACCTCGGTGGTGACGCCCTGACTGATCTTCGGGAAATGGCCGGGCTCGGTCAGCAGGTGCAGATCGGAATGCGCGTGCATATCGATGAAACCGGGGGCGAGCACCGAACCAGGGGCGTCGATGAACCGGGTCGCCTCGGTGATCGTTCGCGGGTCGGCGATGGTGCTGATCCGTCCCCGATCGATGCCGACATCGGCGCGAAAGCGTGGCGCTCCCGTACCGTCTATGACGTCGATATCGCGAAACACTAAGTCCGTCATGGTCGCTCGTCAGAAGAAGGTGTGGACGAGGTCGACGACGCGTGGCCGTTCCGCGTCGGCGTCATCGACGACCGGGATCAACCGCCACTTGTCGAATGCGGTGCACGGATGCGACAGGCCGAGCCGCACCACGCTGCCGACCGGCAGATCACCGGCCGCGCTGCCCGGCAGCCGCAGGAAAGTGTGCTGATCATTCAGCGCACTGACATGTGCCGCCGGATTCAATGAATCTTCCGGTCCCGCAACGAATTGCGGGACCGGAAGCCCCTCATCGAATGGCAGATCGCGCTTACCGGCATCCAGCAGCGCGAGCTCTGCCTCGGGTCGCGAAACCGTCCGCGCCCACCCGTGCATCGCCGAGCGCAGCGGGCGCTCGCTGCGTGGCGCGGCCAGCGGCGAAATGCCCGCGTAGAAGCCGTCGTCGTGAATGATGTACGCACCGGAGCGCAGTACCACTGCGGTCGGAACACCTTGCTCATCGGCGAGTCCGGCCAGACATTCGACGACCAGATCGGGGAAGGCGCTGCCGCCCGCGGTGACGATCGCGTCTTCCGGATAGCGTCCGGCTGCGGCGAGTTCGCGGTGTAGGCGGGCGATTTCGTCCAGATAGTGCCGGACGGCGGCGATCCCGTCCGGGGTGCGATCGTGCGCGAGCGCACCCTCATAACCGCCGACTCCGGCCAGGGTCAGTCGTTCGGCGCGGCCGACCGCCTCGGCAATCGCATGCGCCTGCTCGACCGTGCGCGCGCCCGTACGCCCGTGCGGCCCACCGAGTTCGACGATCACCCGAATGCGCACATCACCTGTCAGGTGCTGCTCCATCAGCGCGACGGTCTCGACACTGTCGACCCAGCAATAGAATTCGAACTCCGGATCCCGCGCGGATTCCGCGGCGACCCAGCGCAATCCGACCGGATCGACGAGTGCATTGGCCAGCACGATCCGCCCGACTCCGAACGACCGGGCCACCTGCACCTGCCACACGGTGGCGAAGGTGATCCCCCAGCACCCGGCGGCCAACTGCTGCGCCCACAGCTGCGGGGCCATGGTGGTCTTCCCGTGCGGCGCCAGGCGCACACCCGCGGCCGCCGCCCAATCCGCCATTACCGCGACATTCGCCGCGACGGCCGCACGGTCGACGGTCAATACCGGGGTTTCGAACTCGTCGAGGTGCGGCGCGGAGTCCAGGAAGTCGCGAACCGTGCGGCCCCATGCCGCGGGTGGCAGACCCTTGTGCTCGGGCCCGAGCATCCGATCCGCCAGTGCGGCAACGGCTTTCTCATCGATAGCCATGACGCTCCTTCCCGCGGAATCGTGTCCGCCGAATCATACCTTCGCTGCATTGCATATTTTGCAACGCTTGTTGCGCATCGTGTTTTGTGTGGTTATTCTGCACTGGATGGCCGAGGGCCGCAAGGGCAGAAGGGAGATCGATGTGACGTGGCCTACTACGTCGCCCCGCCCGCGGGCGGTGACCATCGGTGAGGGGCTCGCCGTGCTGGTGGCGCGTCCCGGTCCGCTGGAGGATTCGGAGAACTTCGAGCGAACCGCGGGCGGCGCCGAGGCGAATGTGGCCACCGTGCTCACTCAGCTCGATGTGGACGCCGCGTGGATTTCCCGGGTCGGCGATGACGGATTCGGCCGTTATCTCACCGGACACCTCGCGGCACGCGGCGTGGATGTGTCGGCGGTTGTCACCGATCCCGCACGCCCGACCGCCGTCTATGTGAAG
This sequence comes from Nocardia sp. NPDC049526, assembly GCF_044465765.1. Classification (NCBI taxonomy): domain Bacteria; kingdom Bacillati; phylum Actinomycetota; class Actinomycetes; order Mycobacteriales; family Nocardiaceae; genus Nocardia; species Nocardia sp. NPDC049526. The sequence goes on from NZ_JBITMA010000018.1 coordinate 19,982, forward strand.
GAGCGCGGCAGCGGCTCGGGTAAGGCGACCGATCTGGCCGATGGAGCCAGCCGCATGCTGTACTACCGCACCGGCTCCGCTGCCAGCGCACTGTCCACCGCCGATCTGGCGGCGGCGGCCGGACTGCTCGAACGCACCGATCTCGTGCACTTCACCGGAATAACCACCGCGCTCTCGGCATCCGCGACCCGCCTCACGGAAACCCTCGTCGTACTTCCCCGCCGCGGCAAGCTGGTCAGCTTCGATCTGAATTACCGTCCGGCGCTGTGGGCGGGGCGTGTCGAGCAGGCTGCCGAGGTGCTGGCTCGTCATGTACGCGGCTGCGATGTGGTGTTCCTGGGCGCCGACGAGGCGGATGCGGTCTTCGGCACCGACGATGCCGATCGATTGCGCGCACTGTTCCCGGAGCCAGAACACTTGGTGGTCAAGAACAATGAGCATTCGGTGACCGGATTCTCCGGAACCGAGCGCGTCGAAGTGCCCGCGCTGGAACTCGAGATCACCGAGCGAATCGGTGCCGGTGATGCCTTCGCGGGCGGATATCTGGCCGCCCTGCTACACGGACGCCCGCTCGAGCAGCGACTGCGCTTCGGGCATCTGTGTGCCGCCGCCGCGCTGACCGGCACCGGCGATGTCGCGGAACTGCCTTCACCCGGTGCGCTGGAAGCATTGGCGATGCTCGACGAGTCCGCCTGGGGGCGTGTGCATTACAGCAGAGATGTCGTAGCAGAGAATGTGGCGTCATGAGCGAGCGTAGCGAGTGAACAATAGACACAGCCGAGCACTCGCTCGTGCCGGAGCCGAGCGTCAGCGAGGCGCAGGCATGAGCGAGCGTAGCGAGCGAACAATAGACACAGCCGAGCACTCGCTCGTGCCGGAGCCGAGCGTCAGCGAGGCGCAGGCATGAGCCAGAGTTTGTTGCGTGCCCTGACCATCCTGCTGTCGCTCGGGGAGGATGCGCGCTCGCTCGATCAGCTGGCCGGTGAACTCGGCGTGCACAAGTCGACGGTGCTGCGACTGCTGCAGACCATGGAATCGCAGCGCTTCGTCACCCATGACAGCCAGCACCAATACGTCCTCGGCTCCCGGATTTTCGAACTCGCCAACCGCGCCTTGGAACAGCGTGATGTTCGCACCCTCGCCCGCCCACATCTGGGCGCACTGAATTCCGCTACGGGACAGACGATTCACCTCGCCACCTACGAATCCGGCGACGCCATCTACATCGACAAATTCGACGCGATCCAGAGCGTGCGAATGTATTCCCGCATCGGCCGGCCCGCCCCGCTGCACTGCACGGCGGTCGGGAAGGTGCTCGTCGCCGCACAGCCGCGCACGGACTGGCGAACGATCGCCGAGCGCCTCGATTACCGCAAATTCACCGACCGCACCATCGGCACCCCGGAGCGCTATCTGGCGGAGCTGGAACTCGTTGCGGCACAGGGCTATGCGGAAGATCACGAGGAACACGAGAGCTTCGTCAACTGCATCGGCGTCCCGGTGCGCAATGGCACCGGGACGGTGGTCGCCGCGGTCTCGATGTCGGTGCCGGACATGCTGCTCGACCACGACCAGGTGTTGGCCGAACTGCCGCGGGTCCGCGCGGCGGCCGATGCCATTTCCGCCGAACTCGGCTGGACTCCCGGCCGCGCCCCCATGAAAGGCCAGTCATGAGTGAGAAGATCGCTGTCCGCACCACCGAGGCTCCCGCACCCGCGCACACCTTCTCCCAGGGCGTGCGCAAGGGCCCGTTCGTGCAGGTCTCGGGCCAGGGTCCGGTAGACCCGGCGACCAATGAATACCTTTTCCCCGGTGACGTTGCCGCCCAGACGATTCGGACGCTGCAGAATGTCAAGGCGATCGTCGAGGCGAGCGGCGCCACCTTCGACGATGTGGTGATGCTGCGCGTCTACCTGACCAAGCGCGAGGACTTCGCCGTCATGAACGACGCATACGGCGAGTTCGTCACCGCCAACACCAACGGCGACGTATTGCCGAGCCGCACAACAGTATTCACCGGCCTGCCGCGGGAGGAAATGCTGGTGGAGATCGATGCGGTCGCCATCGTGTCGGCGTAACTAGCCGGAGTTGCGCAGCGCGGTGGCGAGTCCGTTCATGGTCAGCAGGATGCCGCGTTTGACGAGTTCGGAATCGTCGCCCGCCCGCAGCCGTCGCAGCAACTCGACCTGCATCTGGTTCAGCGGCTCCAGATACGGGAAGCGGTTGTGGATCGACTCCGCCAGTGACGGGTTGTCGGCGAGCAGGTGATCATTGCCGGTGATCGCGGCATGCATGCGGATGGTGCGGGCGTGCTCGTCGCGGATCATCCCGAAGATGTGCTCGCGCAGGGCCACGTCGTCGACGAGTTCGGCGTACCTGGCCGCGATATCCAGATCGCTCTTGGCCATGACCTGGGCCAGATTCGACAGCACCGTCCGGAAGAACGGCCAGCGGCGATAGAGGTCCGACAGAATCGCCAAGCGGTTGGGATCGCCGCCGACCCACTCCTCCAACGCCGCACCGGTCCCGTACCAGCCCGGCAGCATGACGCGGGCCTGACTCCACGACATCACCCACGGAATGGCCCGCAGATCGCTCACCGAATTCGTCGGCTTGCGGGAGGCGGGGCGACTGCCGATATTCAGATCGCCGACCTCGGCGACCGGTGTGGACTGCCGGAAATACTCCACGAATCCGGGTGTTTCGTGTACGAGCCGCGCATAGGCCGCACGGGCGCGCGCCGCCAGATCGTCCATGAGGTCATAGGACGGCTCGGCATCGGGACCGAGCCCCTCCACATCGAGCAGCGTCGATTCCAGCGTGCCCGCGATCAACGACTCCAGATTGCGATGCGCCGCACCGGATTCCGCGTACTTGGCCGCGATCACCTCACCCTGCTCGGTCAACCGCAGCGAACCCCGCACGGCGCCGACGGGCTGGGCGAGAATGGCGTCATAGCTGCGCCCACCACCACGACCGACCGTGCCACCGCGACCGTGGAAGAGCCGCAAGCGAATTCCGGTCTTGCGCGCCACCTCCACCAGATCCAGCTCCGCCCGGTAGAGCGCCCAATTGGCGGCCAGATACCCACCGTCCTTATTGGAATCGGAGTATCCGAGCATTACCTCCTGCCGCATTCCCTTGGCGACCACCAGCTCTCGATACACCGGGACATCCAGCACCGCGGACAGGGTCGCCGCGCCGGCACCCAGATCCTCGATGGTCTCGAACAGCGGGACGATATTCACCGGGCAGCTCGGCGGCCCATCGGGCTCACCGGGATCGAGCAGCCCGCCCTCCTTCAACAGCAGCGCCGCCTCCAGCATGTCGCTTACCGAGGTGCACATGCTGATGATGTAGTTGGGAACCGCCTCGACGCCGAAGGTAACGACGACATCCCGTGCGGCACGGACGATATCGAGTTCCTTTGCGGCGAGTTCACTGAGCCGCGCATGCGGGCCGAGCAGCGGACGGCGGGTCAGCAACTCGGCGGCGAGCAATTCCACGCGCTCCGGCTCGGCGAGACTCGCGTAGTCCTGATGTACACCCGCCCAGGCCAGCAGCTCGGTGACGACCTGTTCGTGCACCTCCGAGTTCTGCCGCATATCCAGACCCTGCAGATGAAATCCGAACGTCTCGACGGCATGTCGCAGGGCGGCCAGCCGGTCGTCGGCGAGCAGACCGTCCCCGCTGGCCCGCATCGAGACGTCCACGGCGTCCAGGTCGTCGAGTACCGCCTGCGGGGTCGCGTACGCCGGTGCACCCAGATCCAGCCCATCCGCGGGCAATTCGCCGAGCGCGGCAAGTGCCGACGCCGACAGGCGCGCCCGAATCCGGTGCAGTGCACGGCGATACGGCTCATCCGAATGCGTCGCGGGATCCGGATAACCCGCCTCGGCCAGTTCGGCAACCTCGGGTGTCACCAGCACCAGCCGCGCCGATTGCGACAGCGACTTCTCCAGCTCCACCAGCTCGTGCAGATACCGCCCGAACGCCACCGCCGACGCCTGCGATGCCGCCTGACGCACGACATCTGCTGTCACATAAGGGTTTCCGTCACGATCGCCGCCGATCCACGAGCCAGGGCGCAGGATCGGCCGCGGCAGCAATTCCGCGCCCGGCCATCGGGACCGCAGCGCCGCCCGTACCTCCGCATTGATCGCCGGGATAACGTCGAACAGCGTGATGTCGTAGTAGCGCAGTCCGACCGCGATCTCGTCCTGAATCCGCAAGCGCTGCAATCGAATCAGTGCCGTGCGCCACAGCGAGAGCACCTGCCGGCGGATCCGCAGCTCCAGGTCCGCACGGGCCCGCTCGGTTTCGGTGTAGCGCTGCCGCAATCGCATCAACTCGGTGATGCGGGTCTGCACATCGAAGACGGTGCGGCGCCGGGTTTCGGTCGGATGTGCGGTGATCACCGGCGATACCAGGGCGTCGGCGAGCAGATCGGCGACCTCGGCGCCGTCGAGGGCCGCCGCGTCCAGTTTGCGGTAGGTCGCCGCCAGTGAGGAATCCTGCGGCGGCTCCCCCGCCGCCTCATGCGCCGTGCGCCGGCGATCGCGCTGGATATCCTCGGCCAGATTCGCCAGCAGCACGAAATAGGTGAACGCGCGGATCAGCGGCAGCGCGACCGCTATCTCGACGCCGTCCAGCATCTCCGCCACCGCGCTGCGCTCGACCTCCTCGCGCCGCACCCGGAACGCCTCGATCCGCACCCGCTCGATCAGGTCGAAGACCTCGGGGCCCTCGTGATCGCGGATGGTGTCGCCGAGGACGCCGCCCAGGAAGCGGATGTCGTCGCGCAGTGGCCGGGTCGCGTCCTGTTCGGTCTCGATCCGCGCTTGGGTCATGATTTCGACCCTAGTGCCCGGTGCCACACCATTGGCGGTGACATTCGCCTCGGAGCGGTTCGTGCCGATGCCGATGGGCCTCGGCATCGGCGAGTGCGGCGAATCATCCGAGCAGCTGGGAGAACCGCAGGTGGTTGCCCCACGGATCGCGGAAACCGCAGTCGCGGACGCCGTACGGCTGGGTGATCGGCTCCTGATCGACATCGACACCAGCGGCGCGCAGCCGGGCGAAGGTGTCGTCGACGGCCTCGGTGGTGAAGATCAGGGTGCCCTGCGCACCGTTGGCCAGCCGGGCCTCGGCGGCCGCGCGAGCGGCCTCGTTCGGGTTCATCTCCGGATTCTCCAGGATGAATTCGATACCCGGCTGGGACGCCGGTCCGACGGTCAGCCAGCGACCGCCCGGAAACGGCATATCCTGGCGGACCTCGAAGCCGATGACATCGCAGTAGAACTCCAGCGCCTTGTCCTGGTCGCCGACCAGCACCGCGACGTGGGTGAGAGTGAAATCCTTGCCGTTGCTCATTTGATATCTCCTGGTGTCGAGCGGTATCACCAGCAAAGACGGCGAGTGCGTCCCGAATTCATCGGTGATCCCCCGCCCGTGTACCGAGTGTGCGGCTTCCACAAGAGGTGCGCCGACGAGTCGGCGCAGGGGCGGTTGCCGCCGCGACACACGCTTCGCGGCGGCGTTCGGTGCTATCGGCGAGCCGTGTCGCGGGGCATAGCAGCGGACCCGCCCGCGCGGCCTCGGCGTTGACCTCCGTCTCCGAGTTCGCGATATCGGATCGAGCGGCGGCAGATCGACGTGGGCTAGCCCACGGGCGCCGCGCTACGTGGTCAGACGACCTCGCGGGTGTGTAGTTGGGGTGTGGACAGGCGCTGGACGAGCACCTGTTCGAGTAGCGCGACGAGCACTTCCTTGACCGAATCCCGTTTTCGTGCATCACATTCCAGGATCGGGATCCAGTCGTCGAGTTCGAGGGCCTCGCGCACCTCGTCGAGTTCGAAGTGCTCCGCCTGTTCGAAACGGTTGACCACCACCACGAATGGAGTGTTGTGCTCTTCGAAGTAGTCCAGCACCGGGTAGCAGTCCTCGACTCGGCCGGTGTCCACCACGATGACCGCGCCGAGTGCGCCGTCGACCAGGTCGTCCCAGAGGAATACGAAGCGGTCCTGGCCCGGGGTGCCGAAGAGGTAGAGGATCAGCGAGCTGTCCAGGGTGATGCGGCCGAAGTCGAGTGCGACGGTGGTCTCGGTCTTGTCCGCGCGTCGACCGGGATCGTCCACGCCGATGGCGACCTCGGTCATTGCCGCCTCGGTCTCCAGCGGTTCGATCTCGGAGATCGCACCGATGAAAGTTGTTTTGCCGACACCGAATCCGCCGCTGATCACGATCTTGACCGAAGACGGCATCGGCCGCTCGGCCGGTGGTGTCCGATATTCAGAGTGCCCGTACAAGGTCCCTGATCCTCTCGATGGCTGCGGTGGAAAGTTCGGGGGCGTCCCGAACCGAAACATGGCCGGCGGCCGCGAGATCGCTGACGATCACCTTCGCGACACCGACCGGAACATGCAGCGCCGTCCCGATTTCGGCGATGGAGTGCGGTTGCTGGCACAGCCGAACGACGGTGCGCTGTTCGAAGTGCAGCGGCGCCGACAGCGCGGCCGGTGTTGCCCGCACCAGTGTCTCGATGCGCAGCCCGTCGATCAACGGCGTCGTGCGTCCGGCCGTAACGACGAAGGGGCGCACAAAGCGGTCGTCGTGGACCTGGCCGGCCGGACTGCGCCTCGGCGGCTGATTCGCTCCGAACCATCCGAACGATTGGTGCACCGGGATCATCCGCGGGTCTGGCAGCCGCGGCCGGTCTGGATCTCTCATCTGCGCAACGACTCTCGCAATTCCGAGATCAGCCCCGGATCGAGCAGCGCACCGGCGCGTTCGGCCAGCACCGCCATCTCGTAGCCGACCAGACCGACATCGCAACCGCCGTCGGCGATGACGCCGAGGCAGCTGCCATCACCGAGCGCGGAGACCAGTAGGAAACCGCGCTTCATTTCGATCATGATCAGCTTCAAACCATCGAATGCGTAACTACGCGAAGCACTTCGGGCCAAGCTGGACAGACCGGACACCATGGCGGCGAGTCGATCGGCACCGGTGCGGTCCAGCCCCTCGGACATGGCGATGAGCAGACCGTCGGAGGAGACGGCGACGGTGTCGCGGACGCCGTCGGTATTGCGGACGAAGTTGGCCAGCATCCAGTTGAAGGTGTGCGGGTCCGCTGTCTGTACGTGGGTCGTCACCGAATCTCCTCTGCGGTAGTGGACGAAGCCGAGGTTTGCGCCAAATCCGTGGCGCGCGGGATGTTCTCGGAAGGCAACGGCTGCGGTGCACTCGAAACGCCGCGCTCGTGTCCGGCTCGGAACGACGAGAGCATGCTGCGGATTTCGGCGGGTGAGCGTTGCACAACCGGAGCGCTGGGCGGCTTCGGGGTCAGAGCCCTTGGTGCGCTGTCGCTTCCGATATCAGCTGCGCGTGCTCCCTTGTTGCGCTTGACCAACCCGTTCTTGGTTCGCTGCACAGCGGCGGGCGCGGCATCGAATTCCGCTGCCGCCGTCTCCATTTCGGGAATCTGCCACAACGAACCGTTCGCCGAGGACGGGACGGGTGGCTGGGACGCATCGGTCGCGGGTACGAAGTCGGTCGGGCGATCGGTCAGGGATCCGCTGACAGCTGGCAAGCCGCTCAGAGATCCGCCGACACCCTCGCTGCCTGTTCCATCAGCTCTGGGCAGACCCGTCAGCGATCCATTGACCCCGGACGCGGCCCTGTCGCCCCTTGGTACGGCTCCATCGCCCCCGGCTCCGGTGGATGCGACACCGTCGCCGGAATCGACCGGCGTGGAAACGAAGTGGGCGAGCGGCGCGGGTCCCGGTATCCGCGACGCGAATCCCGGTCGTGAATGCGCGGGTCCACCGGTCCTCGGTCGACGAGGCGCGACGCCCGCAACGGATCCCCCGGGAGCACCGACAAGCCCGGCCGCGGCCGAGTCGATATGCCCGTGCGCAACCGGCACCGCGCCAGCAGGCCCCGAAGCCGCCTCGCCCCGGTCCCCCGCCGTGGGTGCACGCCGATCCTTCTCTCCCGCAATCATTCCCACGGGCAACAGCAACCGCGCGACGATCCCGCTGACCGGCGACACATTCAACTCGACATCGATCCCGAGCCGCCGCGCCAACCGACCGACCACGTAGTGCCCCAGATACCGCGTCGAAGCGACAATGAAATCGGTCTCCCCGCGCAGCCGGGCGTTTGCCTCCGCCAACTGGTCCACCGGCATCCCGACACCGTGATCCACCACGGCAATCAGATATCCATTCGGCAGCTTGCGCCCGTAGATCTCCACCTCCATATCCGGCGGGGAGAAGGCCAATCCGTTCTCGATCAGCTCGGCGAGCATGTGTGCGAGTTCGCTGACCACCGCGCCGGTCACGGCGATATCGTCCACCCGCCGCAGCACCACCCGGCGATAGTCGTCGACTTCCGACAATCCGGCCCGGATCACATCGGTGAGCGCGATCGGTTCGGCCCAGCGCCGCGGACTCGCCGAACCGACCAGCACCAGCAGACTTTCGGCATTGCGCCGCATGCGAGTGGCGAGGTGATCGAGCTCGAACAGATTGGACAGTGCCTTGGGGTCGAGTTCCTCGCGTTCGAATTCACTGATCAGGCCGAGCTGGCGACGCACCAGATTCTGGTTGCGCCGCGCCAGATTCGCCATCGATTCGGTGGTATTGCGACGGACCAGCGCCTGCGCCGAAGCCAATTCGAAGGCGGTGGTCTGCACACCGTCCAATGCCCCCGCTACGGCGGCGATTTCGGCACTCGCACCGCGCGGCGTCCGCACCGGGGCGGGCGGATCCGGTTGCGCGTCATCGGATGCCTGCCAGGCCGCGATCACCTCGGGCAGCCGGTGATTGGCGACATCATCGGCCTCTGCCGCCAGTGCGGCGAGCGGACGCACGATGGCGCGCACACTGGCGAAGACCAATGCCATCTCGGCGGTGATGGCGATCAGCGCCGCGAGCAGGAAGCCGCCGAGCGTCAGGAACGCATCCTTGCGCAGCGCCTCCGCGCGCCGCTGCACATCCTCACCGACTGCCTGCTGCACCTTGCGCTGCTCATCGATGAGTGCCGTCATCTGCGCCCACCAGATACTCGGATCCACCGAACGCACCAGCGGACCGCTGCTCGACGCGATCGCGATTCGCTCCGATTCGCCTGCCCTGACGGCATTTTCACTCCGCAGCGCCGCATCGAGTCGGTCCTGCTGTGCCGCGGTCGCGTCGCGCGCGAAGGCGGTCAGTCCGGCCATCTTGGCGGCGCGGATATCGAGGAACTCGACATACTCGCCATTGCGGAATTCATCGGCCGCGAAGACGCCGTTGAGGAATCCGCGCTCTTTGGCCGTCTGCTCCTTGGCCTCCCCGAGTGCATACAGCGCCTCTAGGCCGTGCCGAACCTGCGCGTCGCGCGCCTGATCGAGCCCGAGCGTCAGACGATTCAGCGCGGAGATGCCGTCGGTATAGAACTGAAAGGCAGCCTGCCTGCTGGTGCGGTGGGCGTCGACCTGCGCGCGGGTCGCGTCGAGCGCGTCGAATTGTCCGAGCGCCGAGCGCACCTGGGCCGCGCCGGGCGCATTCCCGGCCGCCGCCGCCTCGAGTGCGCGCATGGCCCGATCGGTCTCGACCCGCTGATCGGACACGGTTTGAACTAAGCGGGTATCGCCGCCGAGCAGGCCATTGCTGAGCCCGCGTTCGCGCTGCGCCTCCTGCACCAGATCTTGTACGGCCAGCGCGAGCGAAACCGCGTGCACAGTGTCACCGCTCTCACGGAACGCCTTGACTTCCCGGGCGACCGTCACGCCGAGCAGCCCCAGCACCAAAGCCAATGAGACGACGAGGATTCGGGCCAACTGCCCCCGAATCGTGCGCGGTCGCACTATTCTGTTCCCGGCAACCTGGCGTTCACTTCCGGGATCGGCAGTCATATCCGGTGTGCCACCGGATTTTTCCGACCTTTGACGTAAACGCACCACCCTGCTCCTCCGACGGCCATGCCGTGACCGCTCCACCCCGAGCGCACGGAAAGTCACGCAGCAGCCTGCTCCAGGGGTATGGCACTGTCAATGCGAAACCCGGACAAAACGGACATCGGACGCATTTGTATACACGCTGGTAATCCAGCGTTTTCGCGGTATCGATCCGCTCACACCGCACCGCGAGACAGTGTGACGTGACGGCCGTCGCACGCGGCCACGCCGAGGAATCGGTGTGCGTGATTCTGCACCGAATCCTCGGAGCACGCCTCCATCGCGACCACCAATACCGGGAATACCGTTTGATAAGGTCAAGATCTTCAGATAGTCGCAGGTGGAGAGGGTGGGGATGGCGCACCGTTGGAAGTTGATGCTGCTCGCGGCGGCTGTCCTGCCGGGGTTGGTCGCGTGCGGGAGTTCGACGAGCGGTAGTCCGAGTGCGAGCAGTTCGACGAGCGCCGCGTCGGTGCAGCTGTTCGATCCGTGCACTGGGATCCCGGATGGTGCGCTTACCGCCGCGGGCGTGGACCCGGCGACCAAGGAAAGTGGGATCGCGGGCGTTCATCAGTCGGGTTGGGAAATCTGCAACTGGAAAGGGCCGAAGTACTACGTCACCGTCTTCTCGACCGGACGCACCGTCGCGGAGTTCGAGCACAAAGAAGGCAACGTCGACTTCCAGGATGTCACGGTCGCAGGGCGCAAGGGCCGGCAGTTCAAGGTCGCCGGCGCTTCCAAGGACCTGGGCTGCGATGTCCTCTTTCCTGCGGCTCAGGGCGTCCTCCAGCTTCGGGTCCTGAACAAGGCGTCCTTGGACAACCCCGAGGACCCGTGCAAGGAGCTCTACCGGATCGGTGGCGTGATCGTGCCGGTCCTACCGCAGTAATCGAGGAGGGGGTATGCCATGAGCGATGCTGAACTCGCGCAGTGGACACGTTTCGCCGCGCAGGCGCGGTCTGGAGAGCTCTATCTGGACAGCGAAGAGGCGGCTAAGCAGTGTCTAGCCGCATGCGACAAACGTCTAGAAGACCTGAACGACATGCTCAATTTGTCGGTAAACGCCCAAAACGTATCCGGCTTCGGCGATTTCCGCATGGCCGACGATCTGGTCAAGATGTTCAAGGGCCAAGCCACCGGCGAAAACAACTCGATCGACGCGATCATCCGCGAACACATCGAGGTCGTCAAAGACATGGGTCAAATAATGGCCCTATCGATCAAACGCATTACCGGACAAGACGTCACCAACTCGATTCACTTCAATACCAACACGGAATCAACGGGCAGCTGAACCACAGGCCCGCCGCTCTCTTGTCATCGATCATAGCCCCCTGAATACTCCTGGGGCGTAATCACTTTCGCCCAGCCTTGAGCCGCACCGTATCCCAACCTGGGCTTACGCTCCCGATCGCGGTCGTCCTCGAACCAGACGCGCCGTGTTGCGATCGATGCTGTCGAGCACGGCACTGGATACCTCCGAAAGATATTGCGACGGCGGGTTTTTGAAACGCCAGATGGCCGGGTGCGGCGTTGCGAATTCGGCACCGCAAGGGGTGGTTGAGCGGAAGCGAATGGTCGGCCGACCCGACTGTCTGGCGCATAGCCAGTAAAACACCAAAGCGGGTACGGTGGGGGCGCTCCAATTCGATTCAGCCCGAATCGAATTCGTTCCGAACAGGCTGACTATTCCATCTAGCTTGACATGACCGTGAGTAACGCTAACGAAAGGGTGGGTGGCATTACTTTGTCGACCGAATCGAACTACACGACTCTGCCGCGTCGCGTGCTCGGACGACGGCTGCGGGATCTGCGCGAGAAGCGCAGCCTGAGCCGAGCGCGGGCCGCCCAAGAATGCGAGATGGGCTCGCAAACGCTGTGGCGCTTGGAATCTGGGCGTTGCAGTGAAGTCAAGAAAATGGTCGTCAATGCGCTGTGCGACCTTTATCGAGCCAATGACGACGATCGAGGGGCACTGCTGTGGCTCGCCCAGGAGTCCCGGAAAGATGGTTGGTGGCAGTCTTACGCCGACGCCATCATCCCAGATCGCGAAATGTTCGTCGGACTAGAGCAATCCGCCAGCCGAGCCATCTCGCGGCAGTCGACTCTAGTGCCCGGTCTGCTGCAAACGTCGGATTACCGGCGCGCCGTATGGGAGGCGGAGGGCGAACCGGTGGACATCGAACGTGATATCGATATGGTCGCGAAGCGTCAAGAGCGTCTTCACGATTCGGAGAATTTTACATTCGAAGCACTGCTGAGCGAGTCCGTGTTGCGTCAACGCGTCGGGAGCACCGAGGTCATGGCCGGTCAGCTGAGCCAGCTTATCGAGATCGGCAAGCTGCCGAATGTGTCGATTCGGGTCGTCCCGTTCAATGCGCCCAATCACCTGGGACTGGTCGCAAAGGATTTCGTGTATCTGGAGTTTCCCGAGCATTTGAATCCGGCCCTCACCGAGCCACCCGTTGTCTACGTGGAGGGCTTCACTGGCATGCTGTTCCTGGACAAGCCCAGCGAGACCGCGCGCTATCGGACGGCATGCTCCTCTATCCAGCGCGTAGCGTTGAGCGAGCACGACACTCGACGCCTCGTCGAGGCGATCGCGAAGGAGTATGCAGAGTGAACATCGCCCCGTCCGAAGCCAGATGGTTCAAGAGCAGCCGCAGCACAAGCGGATCGGATTGCATCGAGGTCGCATACCTCGACAAGGGCAGGGTCGGCGTGCGTGACTCGAAGAACCCGACCGGCCCTGCGCTCGTCTTCACTCCCACCGAGTGGGACGCCTTCACCGCCGGCATTCAGAACGGCGAGTTCAACCGTCCCTCCTAGCGGCACCCTCTGAAAGCGGTTCACCAGCCTCGGTTCGACACAACGAACCGGGGCTATGTCATTATCGGACGTCGAGACATCCGACGAATCCGGTTGCAGCACAGCCCGTTTGCGTTGCCGACCGATTGCCGAACACTATGATGTTCGAACGGCTACTCAGCGCTGCCGCAGTCCGCGACCTGACTTGTTCACCGCCGGTGGGAATTCAACGGTGTCGGTTTCATGGCATTGTCGACGCGAAATGTCACGGCCTCCAATGCAGGCCAACCGTCGATTGGGTTTAGAGCATGGATTTGCGCGAGTCGGTTTTGCGAGGTCGCCGAGGTTACCGGCGGATTGCGTCTGTCGCCGCGGCCGTAGCGGTCGCGATCGCGCCGCTGTTCGTCGTCGCACCGGAGGCGAACGCGGATGCCACCGTCGAGCGAATCGAGCGAACCTCGCCGCAGCAATGGCAGATGTACGTCCACTCCCCCGCCATGAAGCGGACCATTCACCTCGATGTGCTGGTGCCCGCGAACCAGTCGGCATCCCGGCCGACCTTGCTGCTGCTGGACGGAAACGGTGCGTCGGAATCCCAGCCGGCGAGCACCTGGACGCTGCGCGGCGGCGCCAAGGAGTTCTTCGCCGATAAACCGGTCAATGTGGTGATGCCGGTGGGCGGCGGCGGAACCTACTACACCGACTGGTTGCAGGACGATCCCAAAATCGGACACCAGAAGTGGGAGACCTTCCTTACCTCGGAACTGCCGCCGCTGATCGACCGTGAACTGAAAGGCAACGGGGTCTACGCCGTCGGCGGACTTTCGATGGGAGCGGGAGCGGCGGCAATTCTCGCCGTGCGGCACCCCGATATGTTCCGAGCCCTGGCAGCCTTCAGCGGTTGCTACTCCACCGACGGTGTCGGACAGCTGTCGGTGCGCCCCGTCGTCGAATCGAAGGGCGGGAACCCGGACAACATGTGGGGTACAGCGGGCAACCCGGAGTGGGCGGCGCACGATCCGAGCAAACACCTCGACACGCTGCGCGGCAAACCGGTCCACCTGTACGTGGGCACCGGCGTGCCCGGCCCCGACGATGCCCCGTTCGACGATCGCTGGTCGTGGCCCAACGACCCGCTCCGGGCGAACGAGATCGAACAGGTATCGCACGACTGCACCCTCGCCCTCTCGCCCGCCATGAAACTCTTCGGCGCCGACCTTTCCATCGACTACGCCGCCGTCGGCGTCCACTCGTGGCCGTACTGGAAGACCGCACTCCCCAAATCCTGGCCGGCCCTGAAATCGGGCCTCGGCGTATAAGAGGCCGCCCACATGCGGTTGCTGCGGGTGCCGGCGGCCGGCACCAATGCGCAGCATCGCAGTCCTGGATCGGGTTATCGCGCCGCCCGGCGATCGGCTGGGCAGATCGGCGTGCGTAGTAAAAATCGCGCTAGCGGAACAAGCGAGATATCCGTAACCGGGGAATAGAGGGGCTGTGGGCTGGGTTACACACGCTAGCCGTGGTTTGTGTGCGGCGGAATCCAGTGCGACGGCGGGAGATTGGATGAGCGTGCGAGCCGTATGGAACGGCACGGTGTTGGCCGAGAGCGATGACACCGTGGTAGTCGAGGGCAATCATTACTTTCCGGCGGAGTCGCTGAAGACGGAGTACTTCCGGGACAGCGATGCGCATACCGTGTGCGGGTGGAAGGGGCTCGCGTCCTATTACACGGTCGAGGTCGAGGGTGCGAAGAATCCGGATGCCGCGTGGTACTACCCGGATCCGAAGCCGGAGGCCGAGCAGGTGCGCGATCGAGTCGCATTCTGGAAGGGCGTCGACATCGTCGAGGTGTAGTCCGCTCGGGGAGTCGGCGCGCAGAGGTGGCGGGTTCCGGGTAAGAACGATGGCATGCGACATCCGGCCAGTCCGATCCTCAATGCGCTGACCTTCATGCCCGATCGGCAGATCGTGCAGACGCCGTCGGTCCTGGAGATGGACTACACCGAATTGTCCATCCGCACGGCCGACGGCGAGACGCTGCAGGGTTGGTGGCTGCCTGCCGTCCGCTCGATCGGACACGTCCTGTTCGCACACGGCAATGCGGGCAATATCGGCGACCGGGTGCCGATCTACGCGCTGCTCACCCAAATCGGTTTGGACGTACTGACTTTCGACTACCGCGGCTATGGCCGAAGCACCGGGCGCCCCACCGAGCACGGCACCTACCTCGACGCCCACGCGGCCCGCGGGGTGCTGCTGGAACAGCCTGGCGTCGATCCGGATCGAGTGCTCTACCTCGGAAAATCGCTCGGCGGCGGCGTACTGCTCGAACTGGCGACCGAGCATCCGCCCACCGGACTGATTCTGATGTCCACGTTCACCGGACTGCGTGATGCGGCCCGCTCGGTATATCCCTTCCTACCCAGCCCGTTCGTCCCGGACGCCTATCCGAGCCTGCGCCGCATCCGCAAACTGCGCGCACCCGTCTTGATCATGCACGGCGACCGGGACGAACTCCTGCCGCTGCGACATGCCGAGCGGCTGTATGCGGCCGCGCCCGAGCCGAAGCGATTGGTGGTCTTTCCCGGTGGGGGTCACAACGATCTGATCATGTCGACCGGGGTCTCCTGGCCGGATTTGATCCGCTCCTGGGCGGGTGATCTGCTCACCCCCTGATCGCTGCGTAGCCTGGCGATATGAGCGATTTGGGTGAGATCACCGCGCGGCTCGCGGCACTGTCCGATGACGAACTCTTGGCGGTACTCGGTACCGTGACCGCGGGACGGCCTCGGCTCTCGTGGGTGCACAGCGCGGTCGTGGATGCCACCGGACTCGGTCATGCGAGTTCCGAGGGGACTGTGAGTCCCACCACCGCAACGCCGCAGGCGCATGACCAAGAGCCGAGCGTCGGCACATCCGGGCAGGTCGGAGGCCTTTCTCCGGTACCAGCGGTACCGGTACCGCCGACCGGTATCCCATCCGGACCCGAGGTGGGCGGATATTCGCCCGGCGGCGTACCTACTTTCGAGTCAGTTCGCGATAAGGTCGAGCAGCGCTTCGGTACCGCGCAGGGGATGGGCGAACTCGACCGGCAGACTCCCGCGGGCCGCAGCACCGACGAACAATGGGAGGCGCGCGAGAAAGCGGCGCGCGAGCGTCTGGCTCAGATACGGAAATCGTTGCACGGCAATGACGTCGAATCGAACGATCCGTAAGCTGACCGAGCGCGACGGACTACGAATGTGATGGTGATATTCGATGAGCGAGCCGCGTGAGATCGCCGAACGGCTACTCGATGCTCAGGTGGAATTCCTGCTGGCCGAGGTGAGCGGCGAGCGCTTCACCGAGGTCGTCGCCCGTGACGTGGAATCGGTGATCGGGGTGGCCGACACCCTGGTCTTCCGCGATATCGTCGGCGTCGACCAGGCCAAGGAGACGGTTCGCACCGTCATCGACCTGATCGGCGGCAGTCCGGTCATCGCGGACATGGTCGGAGTATTCGCCGACTCGATCTACGACAATATCGCCGCCAACAACGACTACACGCTGGGCCAGGTGGTCGAACGCGAACCGGTCGAGGCGCTGCTGGAGAAGATCTTCGGCATGCACCAGGCGCAGGAGCGCATCCTGGAGCGGCTCACCGAGAGCCCGCTGGTCGCCACCGTCGCCTCGAAGTTCGTAGATAAGCTCATCTCCGATTTCATGGACGCGAATAAGCAGATCGCGGGCAAGATTCCGGGTGTCTCCTCGCTGATCTCCATGGGACAGTCGGCGGCCAAGACCGCCAAGAAGGCGACCGAGAGCACCTTCATCGGCGATATGGCGGGCAAGGGCGCGGTATTCGCGCTCAAGCGCACCAACAATGCCATTCGGGAGATGTTGCGCGACGCTCCGGTGCACGATGCCGCGATGGAGTTCTGGGATCTGCACGCCGATGAGCCGGTGAGCGGTCTGCGGGACTACCTGACCCAGAAAGATCTGAACGAACTGGTGCTGCTCTGCTACGAGATCGCGGTCACCACCAGGGAGAAGGAGTATTTCGGGCTGCTCGTCGACGAGTGCGTGGATGTCTTCTTCACCAAGTACGGCGATTACACACTGGCCGCGATGCTGCCGGAACTCGGCCTGTCCGGCGACGATATCGCCACCGAGATCCTGCGCTACGGTCCCGCGGTGATCGAGGGCGCGAAGCAAAACGGCGTGTTGGGCAAGCTGATTCGCGAACGACTGGAGCCGTTCTACACCTCGGATGTGGTGCTGACAATCCTGGGCGAGGCCATCAGCTGATCCAACGTGCCCACGCCCGGGCGTGGGCACTCAGCGAGCGAGATGATCGCCGTTGCGGACCTCTTCGACTGTGCGGCTGATCATTTCGCGCAGTGTTGCGATGATGCGCTGCCGATCGGTCGGCTTCACGATGACGGTGCGACTGCCGAAACTGACATAGCGCCCGTCATTTTCGAAATCGGTGATCTGGAAGTCCTTACGGCCCTTGGTATGCCGATTATCCACGCTGCCGAGCGGGTAGACGCCGACATGCACGGTAGCCGCGGTCGGGCGACGGAAGAACTTGTCGAACTCCTCGCGCACCGTCGGACGCCACGCATCGCGCACCACCGGCGGCGGCTTCTCCAATTCCTCGACCGGTACCTGCATCGGTTTGCCTTGTCCCGGACGGGTTTCCGGCAATACATCGACCACGGCGGGGACCAGATCATCGGCCGACAGAAACAGCAGTTCCACATCCCCGCCGTGCTCGTGATCGGGCCCCGGCTCCTGGATCGCCAATGCGCCGTGCTGGAAATGCACGCCACCGTGTGCGCGGATCTTCCGCTCGTTGCGCGGACCGTGGAACCCCGCGACCTCCACGCGCGCCTCCGGCGCCAGCAGCACCTCGACGGCCCGCACCAGATCGTCATCCAACTGCGGGACCACCACCTGCGCGGCGCCCCGGCGCAGCCGATCCGAATCCTCTCGGAAGACCTCGGTGGAACGGTGCCGCAGCGGATACGGGAGCACATCCCGCCCGGTCGACTCCCAGAGCACTCGGAATTCGAGCGCGGTGAAACGCCACCGCCGCGCGGTTGTCATGCGGTCTTCCTATCTTCCGGCTATCACTCGCCGATGACCGGCGGGACCGTCTTCGGCACGCTGTCGAGCCCGGTGAGTTCTTCGCCGTTGTGCTGGTTGATCAAGTAATCGGGGATACCCTTGCCGGACTCGTTCTCGTCCTTGCCGCCGCGATTGCCGGGTGAACCCATGCCGGACATACCGTTGCGGCCCGTAGTCGAGGCGGTGGTCGTGGCCGCTGCGGCGGAGGTGGCGGTGCCGGTGGGTGTGCCGGTGACGGTGCGGCCTGGGGACTGGTTGGTCGTGCCGGGAGTGCCGCTCGGGCTGCCCGAGTGGGTCGCGGAACCCGTTGTCGTCGACGACGGGTTCGTCGCGGTGGTATCCGGCTTCGTTGTCGTCGGCTCGGTGCCGGTGGCGGTCGAAGGTGTCGTCGAACCATCCGTCGACTGAGTATTCGACGGATCGGTGGACTGGCCTTCCTCGGTGCTCGTGGGCTCCTGCTTTCCCGTCGGCTGGGTACCGCCTGCGGAAGTACCTGGCTGGTTGCCGCCGGGGCTGTAACCCGGTCCCCCAGTCGGGGTTTCGCCCGGCTTGGCGGTGGGGTTATCGGGTTTCGGGATGACCGGGACGTTGGTGTCGGTCTCCTCGATCACCGGTGCGTACACCGTGCTCAGTACGCGCACCGCCTCGGCGTGTGCGGTGCTCTCGGCCTCATCGTTATCGCGCCAGCCGCGGCCCGCTATCCAGTGCCGGGCGTTGTCGACATTCGACCGTAGGTCGGGAGCATGGGGCACAAGGGCTTTGGTCGGCTCCAGGCCGGTTTTGAGTTCGGCGACCTTGCTGCCGGTCAGCTTGGCGGCATTGGCGAGCTGCACGGCCTGGGTGCTGTAGTCGCCGACGGCCTTGGCGACAGCGTCGCGCGACGCACCTTTCCAGATACTGTCGTCGGTCGCGCGCTTCATCGCGTCGTTGAAGGTATTCAACGAGGTCTCAGCGCGTTTGCCGATTTCATTCCAGGCGGTGGACAGATTGTCGACGGCGGTGATGTCGATCTTGTCGACCTTTTCACGCAGTTGGGAGGTCGACGGCGTATCGAAGTCGTCGCGGCTCCGCACCGAACGCGGTCGGTACCCACCGTGGAAGCCGATGCCGTTGGCGGTGCTGCGAACACCGTCGCGCTGCTGGTTGTACTTGGTCTGCACGGTGGCCGGATCGACGCCCGGTTGTCGCTCCTCGCCCGCGATCCAGTCGGTCAGACTTTCGAGCATTGCGGATCCGAGATCGCCTGCGCTCCAGTTGAACATGCCGAATCCCATGGATCAACCGCCCATCGATCGCAGCATCAACGTCACTCGGTGCGCCATCCCCACCCTCTCGACCGTCCGGAGGTCCTTACCATATCAAACGGTATCCCCGGGCCGCCGTGCACCGAAATCGTCTCCGCGCAGCGCATCAGGACCCAACGAAGTACCGTCCGATGCCCGAGCCGCGCGCGACACGACGACTACGGCAACCGGCGGTCACGAGTGAAACTCGTCCATGCGCCGACCCGCGCAGTGCTGCCCCGGGCGACAATGCAGCCGCACAGCACCGCTCCCACAGAGTCGGTAACCGGCGGTCGCGAGCGACACCCACCGATTCCTGACCGGCCAACGCAGTAATGCCCTGCACCGCAACGCAAATCGGCCCCGACGGCATGCGTGCCGCCGGGGCCGATGTCAGCCGACTATCCCCGCAGCACCGCACCGACCGCGTCGGCGGCCACCGCGACGGCGGAGTCGCGCGCCGCACTCGCCTCGTCCTCGGTGAGCGTCCGGTCGCCGGCGCGGAATCGCAGTGCGTAGGTGAGCGACTTGCGTCCCTCCCCGGCCTGCGCACCCTCGTACACGTCGAACAGGGCGATATCCTCGAGCAACGCACCGCCGCCGGTGCGCAGCGCCGATTCCACCGCGGCGGCGGGCACGGTCTTCGCGACGCTCACCGAAACGTCTTGGAGGACGGCCGGGAACGGGGAAACCACTGGGACGGGCCGGGACTCGCGCAGCGGCAGGGCATCGAGATCGAGTTCGACGGCGCAGGTGCGCGGCGGCAGACCCGCCCGCTCCAGAACGGCCGGATGCAGTTCACCCGCATGCCCGATGACCTGACCATCGACCACCAGCTCTGCGCACCGCCCCGGATGCCACGGCAGGTGGACCGCTGGACGACGCTCGATGGTCACGCCCGCCGCATCGGCGACGGCATCGGCGAGCGCGAAGGCATCGGCGGCCTCCACCGGACGCCCGGCACCCCACGGCCCACGCGGTTCCCGCCGACCCGTCAGCACCGCGCCGATGTGCACCGGCTGGGCGGGCAGCGAATCGAGCAGTTCCTCGATCTGCGCGTCGGTCGGACGTCGATCCACCGGCAGCGCCGCCACCGCGCGCACATTCGGACCGGGCAGCACCACCTGCGCGATTCCGAAGATCGCGAGATCGCGCGCACCACGAGAGATATTGCGCGCGGCCACTTCCAGCAGCCCCGGCAGCAGCGTGGTCGCCAATTCCGCGCGCTCCACATCGAGCGGGTTCAGCACCCGCGTGGTGTCGCGGCGCGGATCGTCGGCGTCCAGACCCCAGATATCGAAAACCCCGGCGGCGAGGAACAGCGGCGGCAGCACCTCGACGCATCCGGTGAAGGCCAGCGCCCGGCTCACCGCGCGACGGCGGCGCTGCGCGGCGGTCAGCCCACGCCCGGCCGGTGCGGTCGGAATGACCGACGGAATCTGCTCCAGCCCCTCCAGCCGCAGCACCTCTTCGACGAGGTCGGCGGGCTGGGCCAGGTCGGGCCGCCAGCTCGGCGGCGTGACGACGAGCTGTCCGTGCCCAGTAGCCTCGTTGACGCCCACCTCGACCGTGCAGCCGATCTGCGCGAGCCGACGTGCCGAGGTACCGGTCGAATAGACCACGCCCGCCACCCGATCGGCGAGATCGATATCGATCCGGATCGGCGACGTGGCGGGCAGCGGCACCCGAACATCGGTGAGCGCGGATTCCACAGTGCCACCGGCGATTTCGGCCAGCAGCGTGGCCGCGCGATCGAGCGCGGCGACATTGATCTCCGGATCGACGACGCGCTCGTAACGCTTACCGGCCTCGGAGACCAGCTTGTGCCTGCGCGCGGTCCGATAGACCAGCAGCGGATTCCAGGTGGCTGCCTCGAGCACGATGTCGGTCGACTCCGCTCCGACTTCCGTTGTCGCACCGCCCATTACGCCCGCGAGGGAGACCACGCCGGAATCGTCGGCGATCACCACATCCTCGGCATCGAGCACCCGCTCGACCTCGTCCAACGTGCGCAGCGTCTCGCCCTTATCGGCCGTGCGCACGACGAGACCGCCGTTGAGCTTGGCCGCATCGAAGGCGTGCAGCGGCTGGCCGAGCTCGAGCATCACATAGTTGGTGACATCGACCGCGGGTGAAATCGGGCGCACACCCGACAGCAGCAGCCGACGCTGTAACCACCAGGGACTCACCGCATTCGGGTCGATACCGGTGACCCGGCGCACCGCGAAACGGGTGCACTTGGACTCCGGCTCGAGCCGGACCGACCACGCGTCCTGCTCGTCATCGGGCAGTGTCCGCACCGCCGGATCCGCGTATTCGAGATCGAATCCGCACGCCAGCTCGCGCGCCAGACCGCGGGTCGAGAAGCAGTACCCGCGATCAGGCGTGATGTTCAGCTCGATGACCGTATCGTCGAGCCCCAGCAGCTCATTGGCGTCGGTGCCCGGTTCGGCGGTACCCGGCTCGAGCACCAGAATCCCCGAATGATCCTTGCCGATACCGAGTTCGGCCACCGAGCAGATCATGCCGTTGGACACATGCCCGTAGGTTTTGCGCGAGGAGATCTGGAATCCGCCGGGCAGCACCCCGCCCGGCAGCACCACGACCACCAGGTCGCCGACGGCGAAGTTCGTTGCGCCGCAGACGATCTCCTGCAACTCCGGGTTGCCCACGTCCACCTTGCAGAACCGGATCGGCTTCTTGAACTCGGTCAGCTCGGTGATCTCGGCGACGCGACCGACCACCAGCGGCTTATCGATATCACCGCTCACCCGCTGGAGCTTGTCGACCTCTTCGACCTCCAGCCCGACGCGGACGAATCCGGCATCGAGCTCCTCCGGCGTCACCGACCAGTCGGGAGTGGTCCGCCGCAGGATTTCGGTCAGCCAGGACTGCGCTACTCGCACTTGACGTTTCGCTCTCTCGATCGAAGGTTCGTTGGAATCGACAAGCTCAGGACCGGATACCGAAGGGCAGCGTGAAACGCACGTCGCCCTCCACGATGTCCCGCATGTCCGGGATGCCGTTGCGGAACTGCAGCGTCCGCTCCAGCCCCATACCGAACGCGAACCCGCTGTACACCTCGGGATCGATCCCGCTGGCGATCAGCACCTTCGGGTTCACCATGCCGCAGCCGCCCCATTCGACCCAGCCCGCGCCGCCCTTCTTGTCCGGGAACCACACGTCGACCTCGGCCGAGGGCTCGGTGAACGGAAAGTAGTTGGGACGCATGCGCGTCCGGGTATCCGGCCCGAACAGGGCCCGCGCGAACGCGTCCAAGGTGCCGCGCAGATGCGCCATGGTCAGCCCCTTGTCCACTGCCAGTCCCTCCACCTGGGAGAAGACCGGGGTGTGGGTGGCGTCGAGCTCATCGGTGCGGAAAGTCCGACCGGGACACACCACATAGATCGGCAGTTCGCGCTCGAGCAGCGAACGCACCTGAACCGGCGAGGTATGCGTGCGCAGCACCTGTCGTGAACCTTCAGGCGCGATATGGAAGGTGTCCTGCATCGTGCGGGCCGGATGGTCGGGCAGGAAATTCAGCGCGTCGAAGTTGAAGTGCTCGGTCTCGACCTCGGGTCCCTCGGCCACCTCCCACCCCATCGCGACGAAGACATCGGCGATCTGCTCGGAGATAACCGTGATCGGATGCCGTGCCCCGACGGCGTTCCGGCGCGCGGGCAGCGTCACATCGATCGTCTCGGCGACCAGCACGGCCGCGTCGCGCTCGGCGAGCAGGACCGTGCGGCGCGATTCGAAAGCCTCCGATACCCGCGCCCGCGCGACGTTCACGCGCTTACCCGCGTCGGCCTTCTCCGACTTCGGCAGGCTGCCGAGCGCGCGCTGTGCCAAGGCCAGCGGCGCCTTACCGCCGAGATGCTCGGTCTTGGCGACCGCGAGCGCATCGAGATCGGCGGCCGCCGCAAACGCCTTCTCGGCCTCTGCCGCGGCGGCGGCCAATGCCTCCTCGCTCAGCGCTGCGTTCTCGACTCCATCGTTGTCGTCGGCCACGATCGTTCGTCTCTCCCCTGGGGATCGGTTCGCGGGTCCGCGTAATTGCCTACCCACATTGCTGCTGGTCGAATCGTATTCGATGCACGATGGCCGATTCATCCGGATTACCGGTGTGGCGCTTGCCGAAAGTGTGCCAGCGCACTTGTCGCGCGGTTCTCGCAGGCCAGATTGCACGTCCACCGCGGTGCACCCGGGAACTGGGACACCTTGCCGACAAGTCGCGAGCTGCGGACGGGCGCATTTCCGTGCCGGAGCGTGCGCGGCAGGTTCTCTCGCGGCGGCGGCCCGGTGCCATCGACCGGTGCGCGGCGCGGATCGCACCGGGCAGCGGCATACCCGCACGGTGACCGCCACCCGGCAAGCACTCGTCTATGGGAGCTACCCGGTGAGCCGATCAACTCGACGCGGTGCGATTGCCTCGGCCAGCAATGCGGTGATCTTGACCAGCCGCAGCCTGGCTGGGCGAGACAGGAGGCTGTGATCGGACCACATCGGCGCACCCACTGCGACGACACCCGCCCAGCGCACACAAACACGCTCGCCCCGGACCATCGGCCCGGGGCGAGCGCGCAATCACCGATCAGTCCGCGGCATCGATCTGCCTCGGCAGCAGCCGTGACACCATCGCGCCCACCGCGACAATCGCGGCTCCGACCCACACGGCGGGAACCAGGCCGTCGACGAAGCTCTGCGGGTTCATATACGACCCGTGCGAGGCGAATACCGAGGCCAGCACCGCCACCCCCATCGCGACACCGACTTCGCGGATCGTGCTGTTGGTGCCGGAGGCCATCGCCCGATCCTCCGGACTCGCACTGGCCATCACCACGGTCGCACCGGGTGCGAAGGTCAGGCCCATCCCGATGCCACCGAGCAGGAACGGCCCGACGAATGCGAGGTAGCTCGCGTCGACCGAGGCCACCGCAGCCATCCAGGCCAAGGCCGCCGCCAGCAACGTCTGTCCGGCCGTCAACAGATTCCGCGCACCGACCCGATCCACGATCATCCCGGCGAGTGGCGCGACCACCATCGGCGCCATCGTCCACGGCATGGTCCGGATGCCGGATTGCAGCGGCCCGAAGCCCTGCACCACCTGGAAGTACTGCGCCAGTAGGAAGATCGAGCCGAAGACGCCGACCGAGAAGGTGAAGACGGTCGTATTGCTCACCCGGAATGCCCGGGAGCGGAACAACCGCAGCGGCAGCATCGGATCCGGCGTCCGCAACTCCCAGGCGATCAGCAGTCCGAGCAGCAACGCGCCGCCGAACAGTGCGGTGAGCACGCCGGTCGAGGTCCAGCCGTCATCGGCGCCGTGGATCACGCCCCACACCACCGCGAGCACGCCGCCCGCGGATAACACCAGCCCGAGCGGATCCAGCCGCTTGGCCCGCCCGTGCGATTCGGTCAGCACCCGCGCCGCGAAGGGCAGCACCAGCACGCCGATCGGCACATTCACCCAGAAAATCCACTGCCAGCTCAGCCCCTCGACCACCGCGCCGCCGATCAGCGGGCCGAGTGCGACGCCGAGTCCGGAGATGCCACCCCAGATCCCGATGGCGGCACTGCGCATCTTCTCCGGCACCGCCGATGACAGCAGGGTCAGCGAAAGTGGCATCACCGCGGCCGCACCGAAACCCTGAATCGCCCTGGCGGCGATCAGCATCCAGGGCTCGGTGGCCAGCGCGCAGGCCGCCGATGCCGCCGTGAAGATCGCGATACCGGCCAGGAAGATCCGGCGGCGGCCGAGCCGGTCACCGATGGACGTGGCGGTGAGCAGCAGCGATGCGAAGGCCAGCGTGTAGGCGTTGACGAACCATTGCAGATCGGTGAGCGAGGCCCCGAGTTCGGTGCGGATCACCGGCAGCGCATTGGTCACCACCAGGTTGTCCAGCGTGACCATGAACATCGGGATGCCGACCGCGGCCAGCACGGCGGCCAGCGACCGCCCGTCCGCCCGCGGTTCGACGGCCACCTGCGGGGCGGCGGTTTCGAGTGTCTCGGACATATCCAGCCTTTGTTGTAATCGACTGATAACTAACTGCTCGAACAGTATGCATCGACTGATAACATGTCAAGGGCAGGCGGCCGACGACGACGAAGTGGAGCACGATGGCGAGTCCAGCCCGAACCCGGATGACCGCGACCGAACGCAGCGCGGAAGTATTGCGCGCGGCCATCACCGCATTCGCCGAATCGGGTTATGCCGCGACGAAAACCGATGAGATCGCGCGACTGGCCGGAGTTTCGCAGCCGTATGTGATCCGCCTCTTCGGCACCAAACAGCAACTGTTCCTGGCTGCGGCGAACCAAGTATGCGACCGCATCGAAGACATCTTCCGCGCGGCCGCCGCCGAAGGCATCACACCCGACTCCACGCAGGACGAGAAGATGCGCGCGCTCGGCCAGGGCTACAAGACGTTCCTCGACGAACGCGAACTACTGCTGGTGCTGCTACATGCCTTCGCCGCCGCCTCCGATCCGGCCATCGGCCCGAACGTCCGCGAGCGCTTCGGCGGCATCTACAGCGTGATCCAAGAGCTCACCGGCGCATCCATCGCGGAGATTTGCCGCTTCCTCGGCAACGGCATGCTGCTCACCGTGATGGCCGCCATGGGTGTCGCCGGCCCCGATTCGGTCGAGGTCTGCTGGGCCACCGACATGCTCGAAAGCCTCCGTGCCGAGGCGGAGTAGCCGGTGTGTCCCGTGCCGTGACGGCACGGTCTGCGGGTGCGCAGTTTTGCTCATGGTGATCCAGACCGATGGCAACGGCGTCGTGGTGCCGGAAAATGCGCGAGACCGCTTCGTCGCGGTTGATGGCAGCGCAGTCGATTTGTCCCCACGACCATGTCAGGAGTATCTCGCTTGACCACATCACTGCCGGTGAATCTCAAGCACACCAACGATATTCACCCCTCGGTCGATGTACCGCTGATACGCGAGGCGGTGTGTCCGGAGCGGACGTTGTGGTCGCCAGCGGAATTGCGGGAGTTGACCAGGTCGGTCGCCGATGCCATGGCAACACCGCTACTGGACATCGTGCGGTTCGATACGCAGCAACGCTGGTGGACCCGGCTGGCGCTGACCATGGGCGTCGAAGTGTGGCTGCTGTCGTGGGCACCGGGACAGGGCACCGAACCGCACGATCACGGCGGCGCCTCCGGCTCGTTCACGGTATCCATCGGCGAACTCGGTGAGGAATACCGTCATCCGGATGGCCCGGTCCGCACGACGCAATGGCGGGCGGGCGAAACTGTCGCCTTCGGACCGGAACGCGCGCATCGGCTGCGCAATCACAGCACCCGCCCGGCCGCCTCGGTACACGCGTATTCGCCACCACTGCGACCGGTCCGCGAGTACCGCACGCTCACGGATTTCGTGGGCGTATGAGCGAACGCAGTGAGCGAACCGGTCATGCCGCAGCCGAGCGCCAGCGAGGCGCAGACATGAGACCAGTCCTCGCCGGGACGACACCCTCCAAGACGACCTGCCTCCAGCTAAAACCTACGGGGACGCCGTCTCATTTCAGTCTTCGAAGGACAAGCGCCGAAAGCATTCCCTGGAGGTCGCAGCCATGAAAGAAGGTAGTGCTATCAGCGCCGAGGACAGGCTCGACCAGGCACGAGCCAAACTCAATCGTGTCGACCCGGAGCAGGCAGCGGCACTACTGGCCGACGGCGCGTTGGTCGTCGATATCCGCCCGCACGCCAACCGACTCGCCGAGGGCGAAATCCCCGGCTCGGTCGTGGTGGAACGAATAGTGCTGGAATGGCGACTCGACCCGACCGGCGCGCATCGGCTATCCGGTCTCACCGAGGACACTCCGGTAGTGCTGGTCTGCAATGAGGGCTACGCCTCCAGCCTCGCCGCCGCCGATGTCCTCGAACTCGGCATTCATCGAGCCACCGACCTCATCGGCGGCTTCCGGGCGTGGCAAGCGGCTGGACTGCCGGTAGTCCCCGGCGGCACACCGGCCATCCCCTAGCCCATCGCCATCGCGTTCCAAGCCCAGCTGTCGCATATCCAGTGCACGCCTCGCATCAGGCGTAGAACCTGTGCGCAACCGCCACTGGATATGCGCCACAGCCTTCCATGCCCCGGCCGTCACATACCCCGTGCACGCCCCACAAAAAGCAGAACCCGTACGCAACCGCCACCAGATACGCGCCACAGCCTTCCATGCCCCGGCCGTCACATACCCCGTGCACGTCGCACAGAAGGTAGAACTTGTGCGAGGCGTGCACTGGATATGCGCCGCCTCGTATGACTATCTCGCGTGCTGTACGCGAGCGCTGGCGTAGAGACAGATCGCCGCAGCCGCGGCCAGATTCAGACTTTCGGCGCGGCCGTGAATGGGAATCCGCACGCGATGATTCGCACGCGCGGCGACGGCAGGATCGAGACCGTGCGCCTCATTGCCGAACAGCCAAGCCACCGGCCCGGCCAACAGTTCGTCAGCGTCGTCCAGTCGACCTCCCCCTTTGCGGCAGTGGCCAAAACCGTAATGCCCCGCCTTTGACATGCGCGGCTTCTTCGGCGCCGGCATGCTACTCACCGTAATGACCGCGATGGGTGTTGCTGGCCCCGACGCAGTCGAGGCCGACTGGGCTGGCGAAATCCTGGAAAACCTCCGCACGCAAGGCGATTGAGCTCCCACCCACCGCCATCGCAAGTTGCCACCTCGCGCACGAAGTGAAAACGCCTTAAGTCGCCCATAAGTCCGATGCAAGCGCCCGGACGCATCGTTACTCCGACAACGCGCGACCTACCCGCCATCCCACGCCGGCGGGCCGCAACTTCGAGGAGCCCCCATGACCAGCAATCCCGACACCATCACCCGCGCGAAGCCCGACGTCACCGGAATGAAGATCGCGCACCGCGGGATGCTCGCCGACACCCGGCGTTTCGCGCAGATCACCGGACAGGTCGCGGCCGGATCCCCGTCCCCGCCCCCGCGCGCAGCGGCCATTGCGGAGTACTTGAATCTGCTCTGCGACTCCATTCACCACCACCACACCATCGAGGACGATGTGCTCTGGCCGATCCTCATCGCATCGGCAGGCCACGCCGTCGACGTCCACGAACTCGAAGACGACCACACCCAACTCGACCAGTTGCTGACCACACTCCGTGCACACGCGACCGCATTCGCCGTGGCAGGCGATAAACGAGTGGCCGCGGCCGAACTCGCCGAGACACTGGACACCGCACACACATTGCTCTCCGAGCACATCGCCGATGAGGAAAAGGTGGTCTTCCCGCTCGTCGATCAGTACGTCAGCGTGGAAGACTGGGCGCGCATCGAGAAGGCGGCAAAGCAGGGCGGCAACCTGAAATTCGAATTGCCCCGCGTGCTCCAGCACGCGACCGAACCGGAACTGGTGCGATTGAAGCAAGAGGCCGGTCTGGTCATCCGGCTCATGGTGAAGGTGCTGGTGCGTGGCTTCGACAAGCGTGAGGCCATCATCGCCGGCTGAGCGCCACCGGCCCAACGACTCTCTCGCCGCGTATAGGAGAAATCCGCCAAGTTCCTGCACGAGCAATACAGCCGGAGAACTGCGCGCGCCACGAACGCGAAACAGTGACGACTACAAGGGAATCCGACAAGGACGGCACGTATCCAACCGGCGCGCTGACATCCGTGTTCTCTGCGGAGACCAAGACCGGGCGTTTCGATCAGTCTTCTTACGCAGTTGTCCCTGCAATCAGTGATCGGGCCAATCGCTCAACTCGTTCGAGTGGGATCCTCGAGGGGAGCTCACAGTACCTTGTCCCGCTGTATCAGCGGCCTTACGGATGGGGTGACGAGCAGCTACAGGAACTCTGGAACGACGTAATCCAGCTCGCCGAAGATCGCACACATGAGCCGCAGGCGACCCACTTCATCGGATCTGTGGTGTTGGCCCCGACGCCGGCCGGCGTCGCAGGCGCGGTCACCCGCTTTCTCGTCGTCGATGGCGAGCAGCGACTGACAACCTTGACTCTGCTGCTCGCGGCGATCCGCGACTACCTGCGAGCAGTCGACGGCTCCGCGAGCCGCGACACCGACCGCATTCACAACCAGCTGCTGACAAATCAGTATCACGACGACCCGGATCGCCTGAAACTGCTTCCGACACAAGGTAGCCGACCCGCCTACACAGCCATCATCGACGGCAGCGCTACCGACGACAACGGCAATGTCGGCAGCGCGTACCGCTTCTTCAGGAGTCGCCTTGCCGAACTCACGGCGGCCGACGACATGCCCTTTGGGCTTTCGCAGGTCGTCCAAGCCGTGGTCTCGGGACTTTCGGTGGTGTCGATCAGTGCGCACCCCGGCGATAATGTCCACCGAATCTTCCAATCCCTCAACAACACTGGGTTGAAACTCACCCAGGGTGACCTCCTGCGCAACTACCTGTTTGCCTCCGCGGATATCTGGATATCTCTGACGACGAAATCGGTTCCAATGAGGTGTTCCGAGCCGATCTCATTGAACAGGGCGAACGAAGGGCTTCCGAACTCGGGAACCCTTACGAGAGGTATGGCGCCCCTTGGACAGGTAAGCCTCGCCAGGTCGGCGACTGATCCTGTGCCCAATGCCACGTAGCGTATTCATGCCGCGCGGTCGGGTATGAATAAGCGGTAGTGGCAATGCCGTTAACTTTGTGCGGATGCCGACAGTGGGCTATTTGTGAGCGAATCATGGTGGGTGTTCGCGGGATCGCGTGAGATCGCCTGTGGTGCAGTCGGTTCGGTGTATGGTGCCGGTTCGTGACGGAGGAGGCGGGCCGACTAACCGATCGGATCGGGGTTGGGTGTGCTGACGCCGGTTGTACACCGTGATCTGGTGGATGAGGTGCTGGCCGAGACCGGCCGTTGTGAGCAACGGCGGCGGTTGTCGCCGGCCCAGGGCGTGGTGTATCTCATGCTTGGCGATGACATTGTTTTTCGACGACGCCTACGATCGGAGCCGAGATACCGATCGTCCTGGTCAGAACCTACGACGTGATCACCATCGACGGCGAGAACACCTATGCAAGATCGCATTTCGGCTAATCACTATCAAACCGCAGCAGATGATCGCGGCGGGGAACCCTCACTGGCCGCGACCGTACCGTTCGCAAGGGCAACCATGCCAGCCATTATGCCGGCCGGATGCGCAAATTCGCCGCCGCGCGCTATGCGCAGGACCGCCTGCGCAATGGCGGAAACATTCACGACTTCAGTCCCCACTGAACCAAAGATACCCATTCCTACGGATAGCGGTCTCAGCGGCATCGCGCAATACGACAAGCATCGCTGCTTCTTTGTCGTTGTTCGGCGACAGATTCGCCAGTTCGTCCAAGAGCATGGTCAGCTGGGTTGTATTGAACATTGTGTCCGCGTGCGCGTGAAGACCTCGAAGTATCGAGCCTGCCGGAACATTCTCTCGATACTTGACAAGCGTATCTTCCGCGTCTCCATATACCAGATCGATCCGTTCGTGGTTTCGATCTTGAATAATTAGGTCGATTCCCAATTCAACTCCTGGTATCTACGGGATCGGATACATGGTAATAATGCCGCCGAAGCGGTCGGTTATGATCTTGTACCGACTGGTGGCGTGACCACCCAACTGCTCTGACACGCTGCCGATGACTTTACCGGCGTCAACCTCGCGTTCAAAGTTGCCGTCGTGGTTCGGCCCTCGTGCCGGTGAGTTTTCGGCTGCCTCGGCCAGCTCGTCGAGCTCCTCGCCGGTAATCGTGTCAGGCCAGGTGCCCTTTGAAGGATTATAGTTGGGAGCGCCTTTCACATGCTTCCCGAGGATGTACTTTTCAACTTCATCAGTCATACCCGGAGCCGGGTTGCCCGGAGCCAGCGGCAAGTTCTCGAATTTATCTTCGTCATCGATGTAGACCTTCATGGCGATGATGGCACCGAGTTTGAGCGCGATATCGGCGAGGCTGGGGACCTTGTCGAAAACGGTGACCGTGAAGGCCGCGGTTCCCGCGACCGCTGCCGCGGTGCCGATTATTTTGATGAGTTTGCTGGTGTCGTAGGTGCTTTTGAGCACTCTGGCTGTGTTGCCGGCGATCGCTACGACGCCGACCCCGGCGGCCACGTCGCTGAGGGCGGCGGTGATCCAGGAGGCGGCGACGCCGATGACGACGGTGGTTCCGGCTGCTATCAAGGCGTTGGTGACCGCGTCCCGGAATTTGTCGCGGGTTTCGGAGGTTGCGGTGCTGTATTCGGCGACGGGTGTGGCGAGGTTGAGGGATGCGGAGGCCAGTTGGGTGGCGCCGCCGTTGAGGGTGGTGAGGTGGCCGAGGAGGGGCTCGAGGCCTTTCTTGTCCTGGATGTCGCTGAAGAGGTTGGTGATCTCGGTGATCCGGGATGCGGCATCGGTGATGGTTTTGTGTTCGGCGAACGTCTTCCATGTCGATGCGGCCTTGGCGAGTTTGTCTTTGTTGCCGTTGGGCAGCTTGCTGCCGAACTCTTCCTGGATCTTCCCGACCAAGGCGTCGTAGAAGCCCGGGATGCTGCCCTTTCCCTCGGTGACACCGTCGCCGTTGTTGCCGACCGAAGTCGGGATCGTGACCTTGTACTCCGACATCGCCGTCGCGGTGGGCCGGTCGGGCATCGAGTTGGAGTTATTGCTGAGCGCCCAGTTGTATCCGGCGGCGTAGAGCATGTTGCCGAAGTTGGTGAGGGCGTCGGCCAGGTTCGTGCAGGTCTGCATCGTTTCCTGGGCGATGCGGTCGTAGGTTTTGCCCCATTGTTCGCAGCCGGCGGTGTCACCGGCCATGCCTGCGCATTCGCCTTTGACCGCGTCGTGGACCGGTTTGTCGGCGGCACGCAGGTCGGTGGCCAGGGCATGGCATTTCTTGCCAGCCTCGTAGTAGGTCTGCCAGTCGATCGCCAGTACACCCACGTGTCTTATCCCTGGGAGAACATTTTGTAATTGGTGTCGTGGGCGGTGGTGTAACGCGCGTGGGCCGCCTTCGCGGCGTCGCTGACATCCTTCACACTCTCGACGAATTCCCTTGCTCCAGTGACCCATTGAGTATGAGCATCGGTATACGCCTGGGCGGCAACGCCTTCCCACCCACTGCCGACCAGCGTGGCGACCCGGTCGTCGATCTCATCGAGATGCTCGCCGATGAACCCGGCCAGACCCGACAGACGGACCACGATCTCATCGAGATGGTCCAGGTCGACCGAAAACTCAGAGCTCACGGCAGATCCAAACTCGACGTGCTCAATGTGGCGGCGTTGCTCTCATCTTGGGCCTGATAGGTGTCGGCGGTAACACCCAGCTTCTCCGCCATGCCGGTCAGAGCGGTCATGATCTGGACACCGCCGTCACGCACTTCGGTCCAGCCCTCGGAGAACTCGTTGGCCGCGTCCCCGGTCCAGCTGCCATCGGTCAGCGAAGCGACGTCCTTAGCCGCGGAATCCAGTGCCGTGCGCAGTGCTTCGGCCAACTCGTAGACGTACTTGCCGACCTCGCGCACCTTCTCGGGCACCACCGAGAGGTTCTGGCCAGAGGCTGGTCTCCCCCCATCACTCATGACGCGAATCCTAACCGACGCCCGTCGAGGTGGCGATAGAGCGAGCTGGAAGACCTTGGGGCTCCGGGCGTGTAGGTCAGCGGCCCATTCGATAGCGCCTTGTTGGGGTCGCCCACTTCGAGTTCCGCAGCGTGGCTGCGGAACTCGACATTTCGAGAACACCGCACCGAGCTTCCGCGACGCGGCCGCTCTGTTCACCGCACCCCGTCGAACGCGCGGAAATCGAAGGTCCACAGCACGGAGGAGGCTTCCGCCGACAGCGCCAACAGGCTCGAGAACTGGTTGAATCGTGCCTCCAGCACCGTGGCTTGGTGCTCACCGGACCGGCTATCGATCGACTGCCAATTTTGTGGTCAGCTCGGTTAGGAATTGAACGGATTTGCGTTTGTCGTCGTCTGTCAGGTGGAGGCCGCCCTCAGCTGTTTGGGTTTCGGTATCCGAGATCTCGAGAATTGCGTTCCAATTATTGATGCGGGTAGCGAACCGTACCGTGTTCGAACGGTCTGTTCGCAGGTCGTACACCCATACCGCCTCGCCCAGCTCTGGCTGCTTCACGTATCCACGGCGACCCTCTGTTGGGTCCGCATCGTCCGGTGCGTTTCGCATCTGGTAGTTCCCAATCGGGTTCTGCCCCTGGGCAAGCGAGCACCCTCCGCTCCACTTAAGGACGAGGTCTGTCGAGACGATTGGGATGGATCGCACTTCGACGGCGTGCAACTCGGTTGTGAAGAAGTTCTTCAGAGCATCGCACAGCTCTCCCTGCGTCATCGTCGGTCGAGCCTGAGACGACACGGGTGTTGCAATGGGCGGCGACGAGGAGCATCCGGCCACCAAGGCCATCGCAGCAGTGGCTACCACTGTCAGCAAGCCAATCCTCACTGAGGCACCGTCCAATCCGACTTGTCCCCGTCTTTCGTCGACGCGTCGCCGATTGCTTCCCGGATTCCTTCGATTCCAGTCCCGTAGGAAGATTTGACCCCACTGGGCCACTTATTGTCAGGCAGACCCTTTTGAATCTCTACAATCTGCGATATTTTGTTACCTTCAATCATATTAGTCTTGGCGACGTCGCCCATACTTTTCACGATACCGATAATGAAGGTCCTTGCGGCCTCGACCACCTTTACCAACTCCTGCGCAACAGAGAGCGCGCCTGAGAGCGATATGGATAGCATACTCTTGACGCTGTTGAAAAAGCCGTCCTCAACCTTCGAGATCAACTCCTGCACTTTCGTGGCAATCTCGCCGTATAGAGTCAACTCTGCCCCAGCGATAGTTTCCAAGCTGGCTGCGATTTGATTAAATTCTATCGGTAAGTTGTCCAATGCAGGCTGTTGCCTGGTTGTGCGCATTTCTTCGTACCTGGTAGCCGCATCGCCCGACCACTCCGAGAGTTTGGTGTCAACGAAGTCGCCGCCTGCGGCGACCAGGTTATTCTTAAGGTTGCGCCACTCGTTCGCGACGTCGATGAACTTGACTGGAACATCTAGATCGGGTTCGAGTTTCTTGAGCTCCTCCCAGGTTTCACGAATGGCAGCGTTTGCCTTGTCACGTTCGGCCCAAATCTCGTCGACGGCATCTTCAACCGACCCGGTCAACACCCCCACGGGGTTGTTCACGACGCCGGCATACCCGTTTGCTCGGACAAGCTTTACAAGGTGCCCGCAGGCTGAGTCCACCTTCGCTGGCAGATCTCCCACGTCAATTACCTTCGCACGAAGATACGATGACTTTTCGAGCAAGCTTTGCTTGTCATCTGCGACTGTCATATCTCCCCCTCGAGCTTTGCCAGCTTTCCTTTGCTAGCGAGGTCTTCCGCTTCATACGTATCGGCCGCGGATTTAAGGACTTTGCCGATATCCTCGAAAACGGTGACACCTTCGTTCAACCTGTCTCGGAATTAGCCAGGCGCTGGTTGATACTTCGACAGGGCTTCCGCGAACGTGCCCGCTTCTGACGCAGTGATTTCAAGTTTTTTGGTTGTCTCAACTCCCGCCTGGAGGTTCCTGGCAGCTTCACCCCAGCTGGTGGCAGCCAATCTCATCGCTCGCAGGTTAAGTGTCAGCTTATCTGCCATCACCCATCCGTTCTTCTAGGAGCTGCAGCCGATGGTGGTCCAACCGATATTCCAGATCATCGTCTGCATAACGTGAATAGTCCCCCCGGACGATGCGCTTTGGGCGCATGGAACGGATCTGATCGGCGCACCACAGGATTTCGTCTACGATCCGATCGGGCTGCGCGGTCGCTGCCCATTCATTTCGCACCTCGATCGACAGCAGTCGGGATACGTCAGCGGTCAGCCTGACGGGATGTTGTCCGTGAAATATGACTTGACCCGATGCTTGGAAGTGGCCGCTGTTGATCATGCTGCTGGACGCGATGCTGTATTCCTCCCAGGTTCGAGTCTCGAGCAACACCATCAGAATTGTCCGGTGATCCGGGATCGCTGCCTCCGAAATTTCTTGCGGAGTCGGCCGACGACCAGATGCGTACAACTGGTCTATACGCTTCTCCACAGCGGCTCTGTAGGCTGCCATAAGTTCGGCGCCTACCTCATGGGGAGCAACATAGCGGCTCCACTGCGGACGGATCAGAATGCGGATCGGAAGGCATCCGCGGTCGAGTTCCATTGAGGCGAAGGATGACCCGATACGGGTTGGAGTTGCGAATGAGTCAGCCGCCGCAAAGGGGGCCTGCGCCTGTGGCGGCGTCGACTTGGTGACGGCCGGTGATGGTTTCGGCTCGACAGCAGGTGGCAGCGAAACAGGCCGGGCGGCGTTGGACCTCTTTGGTACAAGTGGCTCTTCGTCCCAGTACTCATCGGGGTCGTCGTAGTGATTGAAGTATCCCCCCGCCGCCATCACATCACCTCATAACCTTCTGACCACTGCGCGGGACAGTGTCCTTTTGTGGTTTGAATTGACATCGAACCCCTCCCCTGCAGTTGGCTGCACCCTACGGCGACGACTGCCTGTCAGCCTCTCGGGCGTCGTCCGGTTTGTCAAGGTGACGATGATCTTGCCTATCCTTGAAATTGCCTGGCCACCAGGGTGATTGCTACTCCAGTAGCAGTGCCGCGCGAGACACCGAACCATCATCGTTGACGCACGCTGTAGGGGCGCTTGGCATCTGCCTTCCACGAACTCGCACCCGCCAGCCTCGCCGCATGCGTCCGACGAGCCAACACCCACTGAGTCGGCCGGCACGCAGATATGGAAGGCGATCGCTTCCCGGTACTTCCGAACGATATTCAGGGCACGCCGGTATCCGTGCCCAGCACTCGGTCGAGAAGATGGTCGACGAGTTCGATCGCCACTTGTGTGGTGCGGTATCCCTGGAGCATGCCCTGGTCGAGTCCGTCGATCGCCATGGCACAGAAGATCGGTACCCTCCGCTGAGGGGTCACACGCTGTATAGCGTGCGCGGAGGCTTGCACACACCTCAAAGGCGGCAAAGTCGACGCAACCGGCACGCTGAGTACGGGCTCACCTGGCCCGAGCGTTCCACTGCGGGTTCGCGGCGGCCTACTTCGTATGCTGGACCCGCGCGCTCGCGTACAGGCAGATAGCGGCTGCGGCGGCGAGGTTGAGGCTCTCGGCGCGGCCGTGGATCGGGATACGTACCCGATGGTCGGCCCGGGTGGCGACCGACGGATCCAAGCCGTGCGCCTCATTGCCGAACAGCCACGCCACCGGACCGGCCAACAGTTCGTCGGCGTCGTCCAGATCAACCTCGCCCTTGGCGGCAGTGGCGAGCACCGTAATGCCCGCTGCCCCAACAGCATCGAGCACCGCGCCGATATCGCGATGCCGCGCGATCGGCACGTGGAACAAACTGCCCGCACTCGCGCGGACGCATTTGCCATTGTGCGGATCGACCGCATCCCCCGCCAGCACAACACCATTCGCGCCAACCGCATCGGCGACTCGAATGAGAGTGCCCGCATTGCCGGGCTCGGCGATCTCGACAGGGACGGCGAGCAGTCTCGGCCGCTCGGCCAGCACGTCCGCCAGCGGCACGTCGATGTGGTCGCATACCGCGACAAGCCCTGGCGCAGTGACGGTTTCACCGAGGTGTTCGGCGGCGCGCTCACTCACCAACGTGGTGCGCACGCCCGCGGCGGCGGCACCGGCGATCAGCTGATTCTCCCGGACCGCGGCGTGCATCGAGTAGAACAGCTCGCGCACCCGACCGGTTTCCAGTGCCGCCGCAACGGAATTCGCGCCCTCGGCCAGAAACTGCCCGGTCTTGCGCCGCTGCGCGGCGCGCTGGAGCTTGACAGCGGAAACGACCCGCGGATTGTGCTCGGAGAGCGCGTCCACGGGTCGTTCCGAATGCTGTGTCGTCACGCAGGCCGGATCAGGCGGCCGGGGCGTTGACGTCCTGCGGGAGGGCGGCCTTGGCGACGGCGACCAGACCGGCGAACGCCTCGGCGTCGGAGACTGCGAGCTCGGCGAGGATCTTGCGGTCGACCTCGACACCGGCGGCCTTGAGGCCCTGGATGAAGCGGTTGTAGGTGATGTCGTTCAGGCGCGCCGCGGCGTTGATGCGGGCGATCCAGAGCTTGCGGAAGTCACCCTTGCGCGCCCGGCGGTCCCGGTAGGCATAGGTGAGCGAGTGCAGCTGCTGTTCCTTGGCCTTGCGGTACAGCCGCGAGCGCTGGCCGCGGTAGCCCTTGGAGGCCTCGAGAACGGAACGGCGCTTCTTCTGCGCGTTGACGGCCCTTTTGACGCGTGCCATGGGTCAGTCCTTTTAGATCTAGGGGGCGGTGTGCGTGACGCCCTGGAATTGGTCGATGGTCGGCGTCCGGAATCCCGGTCGCGCGGGTGCTGGGCTAGGTCTCAGAGACCCAGGAGGCGCTTGACGCGAGGGACGTCAACGGACGCGACGGCTTCCGTGCCGTCCAGACGACGAGTCCGGCGAGTGGACTTGTGCTCGAGCAGGTGGCGACGGTTCGCCTGCTGACGCAGCAGCTTGCCACGGCCCGAAACCTTGAATCGCTTCGAGGCGCCGCTGTGGCTCTTCATCTTCGGCATGGATTCCTCTATCTGTCTCGTACCGGTGGTCCTCCCGGACCACCGGTTTTCTGATCGGTATTACTGCGGGTCGGCCGGCGCGGCCTGTTCGGCGACCGGTGCACCCGCGGCAGGTGCGGGAGCGGCAGGCGCTTCGGTGGCCGCGGGACGCGGTGCCCGCGAATCCTCCTGCGCCTTCACCCGCGTCTTCGCACCCTTATGCGGCGCGAGGACCATGGTCATATTGCGACCGTCCTGCTTGGCGGAGGTCTCGACGAAACCCAATTCGGCGACGTCGGAGGCCAGACGCTGCAGCAGCCGGAAGCCCAATTCGGGGCGCGACTGCTCACGACCGCGGAACATGATCGTCACCTTGACCTTCGAGCCGGCCTCGAGGAAGCGAACAACGTTGCGCTTCTTGGTCTCATAGTCGTGGTCGTCGATCTTGGGACGGAGCTTCTGCTCCTTGATCACGGTCTGCACCTGGTTCTTGCGAGACTCGCGCGCCTTCTGCGCCGTCTCGTACTTGAACTTGCCGTAGTCCATGATCTTGCAGACCGGTGGACGGGCATCCGGCGCGACCTCGACCAAGTCGAGATCCGCCTCGAGGGCGACGCGTAGTGCATCTTCAACACGCACGATCCCAACCTGTTCACCACCCGGTCCGATAAGTCGGACCTCGGGAACGCGGATGCGATCGTTGATGCGGGTCTCAGTGCTGATGGGGCCTCCTAGGTCAAGCGGTGTCGTCAGACGACCGCACGCAATAACGGCAACCCCTTTTCAACACAAAGGCCCCGGTGCGGTATTCCGCCACGGGGCCCGAGTCGACCGGCCTTCGACCACGAGCATGCTCGCGTCGACCTTGTCCGCGATGATCCTCGCCGAGGATCCTGCGCACAAGAAACCCGCCCAGGCAGGGCGGGCGACCGGACCGTTTGACCAGTACGATTGCTCGTCGGCAACGGTGGGAGTCGGGCTCCACTTATCAGCCCCGAGCAAGCCCGGGGCGGTCGTCAGCGGAAAGTCTAACATTCCCACTCGCTATCGCCGAATCGCCCCGCCCCGGCGACCGCGCCCGACCACCACGATGCCATCCTCGTGAGCATGAGTGAGTCCGACGCGACCGACATCCGCGAGCTGGCCGATATCCCCGCGGTCGAGATCATCAGCCGCGCCGCGATGATGCTGATGAGCGCGGCGGCGGAGAAGCTCGGACTCGCCGACGCGGATCCGGACAACAGCCCACGCCGCGATCTGGACGAGGCGCGCCGCCTGATCACCGCGCTCGCCGGGCTGGTCACCTCGTCCATCGAATACTTCGGTCCGCATGCCGGTCCGTATCGCGACGGCCTGAAGTCGTTGCAGCTCGCCTTCCGCGAGTCCTCGGCGCATCCGGACGAGCCGGGCAAGGGTCCGGGCGAGAAGTACACCGGCCCGGTCTACGCCTAGATAATTTTGCCCGACGGGAAACATTGCCCACTGGGCAAGTTTTGCCCTACTCTGGTGTCATGCCAGATGAGCAAGTCCTCGGCCTTCGCGAGCGCAAGAAGCTCGACACCCGCAAGGCACTCAGCGATGCGACGCTCGAGCTGGCATTCGAACGCGGACTGGCCAATATCACCAGAGAGGACATAGCCGCCCGAGCGGGCGTGTCGGTCCGGACCTTCAACAACTACTTCACCGGTAAGCACGAGGCGCTGGCATTCCGGCAGACCGAGCGGATCCAGCGCAGTCTGATCGCACTACGGAACCGGCCCGTGGACGAGCCGCTCTGGACCGCGATCACCGCGGCGATCCTCGAACCACTCGAAGTCGACGGCGCCGGGGACCACCCGCCGACCGCGCACCAACTGGCGGTCATTCGCGAATTGCTCGAGGCACCCGAGACCCGAACCGCGGTGTCCAAGGCGGTATCCGACGACTGGATCGAGGAGATCGCGGCACGCACCGGAACCGACGCGGCCCGCGATCTGTATCCACGCCTCGTCGTCGGCGCGATCGGCGCGATCTACCAGGCCGCTACCGCGACCTATGTGTACGCGGATCCGCCGGTATTGCTCACCACACTGCTACGACAAGCCATCGACGAGGTAGCCGCGGGACTTCCCGCGCCTTCCGTCGACGACTGACTCACCGCACACCCACTTTCAAAGGCAACAAGAGGTGTATTTGTCATGCCCGAAAACTCTTTCGACGTAGTCATTTCCGGTGCCGGGCCGAACGGGCTCATGCTCGCCTGCGAACTCGCACTGGTCGGCGTGCGTCCCATCGTGCTGGAGAAACTGAGCGAGCCCAGCGCCGAGCCGAAAGCGAACGGCCTTGTCGGCCAGGTGATTCGGCTGCTGGATATGCGCGGCCTGTACCACGAATTCGGCGGCGCGCCGGGCGCTCCGCAGCCCGTGCCCGGCTATCTGTTCAGTGGGATGCCGGTGTCATTCGCCGAAGTTGCGAACAATCCGATGTACGCGCTGCCCATCCCCCAGCCGAAACTGGTTCGCCTGTTGGAGAAAAGGGCACGCGAACTCGGTATCGAAATCCGTTGGGGCCATGAGCTGACCGATCTGGTCCAGCAGGACGGGAGCGTGACCGTCACGGTGACGGGTCCCGACCGCGAGTACGACCTGACCACCACATACTTGGTCGCGGCTGACGGCGGCAAGAGCTTCGTCCGCAAACACACCGGAATCGAATTCCCCGGCAGCACAAACACATCGAAGTTGGTCCGGATGGCACATGTGAGCGTGCCGGAGGAACTGCGAACCGGAGACGGCGGCATCCTGATTCCCGGCCTCGGGCGACTTTCCTTCGGACATAACCGACTCGAACGTGGCATGTTCATCTTCGCAGAGCTCGAACGCGGCCGCCCGTTGGTCGCGACCATGGAGTTCGACGGCGATCCGGTACTGGAGGACACGCCGATGACGCTCGACGAACTACGCGCAAGTCTGCGGCGGGTGCTCGGTGTCGACCTGCCGATCGCGCCACCGTCTGGATCCGGCCCGCACGCCTTGCGCCGAACCGAAGGCCAGAACACTCGACTGGCCGAACGCTATCGCGACGGAAATGTGTTCCTGCTCGGCGATTCCGCCCACGTGCACTCGGCGATGGGCGGCCCCGGCCTCAACCTCGGTTTGCAGGACGCGGCCAATCTCGGTTGGAAGCTCGCCGCACAGGTGAACGGTTGGGCACCCGCGGGACTTCTGGACACCTATCACTCCGAGCGATACCCGGTCGGTGAGCGCGTAATGATGCACTCACTGTCCCAGCTCGCACTGATGGCGCCCGGTCCGGAGGTCACCGCGCTGCGCGAGTTCATCGGCGAACTACTCAAAGCACCTGAAAGCGCTGGACATATCGCACATCTGCTCGCCGGATCCGATATCCGCTACGACATCGGCGATCCGCACCCACTGTCCGGACGCATGGTCCCGGACCTCACCCTCGAAACCTATGACGGCCGAATGCGTATCGCCGATCTGCTGCACTCGGCACGAGCTGTGCTGGTCCAATTGACCGAGAACAGCGGGTTCGCCGATATCGCGGGCGACTGGAACGACCGCGTCGACACCGTGATCGCGACCTGTCCGGACGCGCCCGCTGACGCGCTACTCATCCGACCGGACGGATATGTGGCCTGGGCAGGTGAAGTCGGTACCGAAGATGACCGACTCCGGAACGCATTGACGCGATGGTTCGGTCCAGCTCGAAGCTCGTAGGCACGCCGATGCGGCCCGCCCGGAATCGCGGAGATGCCACCCGGGTGGGCCGCAAGCAACGCGGGGCAATCCGTGCCGCCGCTGCTCGTCGATCTCACAGGGCAATCCCACTCGACCCGAAGTAGTTCATCTTGTGAACAATGAAATGCTTTGTGCGCGTGTCGATCTCGGTGACCCAGACATATTGCTGCGGATTTGCGTTCCGCCAGGTTCGGCGTGCGATGCTCACTGAATGGCACGGATACTTCTGATTCCCGGATTCTGGCTGGGCGCTTGGGCATGGGACGACGTCGCGGCCGATCTGCGCGGCCGGGGTGACGATGTGTTGGCGCTGACCCTGCCCGGACTCGATCCGGCCGATGACGACCGGCTCGGCGCGACCCTGGAAATGCAGGCGCAGGCCATCCTCGACGAAATCGCCCCGGTTGAAGCGGTGGTTGTCGTCGCGCACTCCGGCGGCGCGGCGGCCGCCTATCTCGCCACCGATATCGCCCCGGAACGCTTCAGCCGCGGCATTTATGTCGACGCCGCTCCGCTACCGAATGGCTTCATCCTCAATTCCGCACTGGACGCGACCGTGCGCGAACTCGCGCTGCCGGATTGGGATCAGTTGGAGGCGGACGGCAACAGCCTCACCGGACTGGACGAGGTGTCCCTGGCCCGGTTCCGCGAGCGTGCCGTTTCCGAACCCGCCGGAGTCGCCGCCGCTCCCCTGCGACTGAGCGATTCCCCGGCGCGCCTTGCCATCCCGACGACGGTGATCTGCAACAGCATCACCGCGGACCTGGTCAAACAACTCCGCGACGCGGGTCAGGAACCACTCTTCGCCGAGTTGGCCAAGATCGACGCCGAATACATCGACCTGCCCACCGGCCATTGGCCGATGTGGTCCCGATACAAGGAACTCGCCGAACTGATCCACACCATCGCGAACCGCTGAGCCCGCGGCCCGTCGACGGTAGTCGAATGGTGGCTGCACCCAAGTGCACTCACAACCACCATTTGACTACCTCCCCTAGGTTGTATAGCCATTTGACCGGGCCTGCTCTGCTGGCACAGGCGCACAACCGGGTAAATGTTCGGCCCAGCCAGAGGGGATGCCGAGAGATCAGCGGAGCGCGGCGGCCTTCCGCGATGCACGCTTCGCGGCGGCGGCATTCGGTGCCGGAATCTTGGTCGCCGTCGCCTTGGTGGCCGACGAATTGTTCGTCGCCTTCTT
The DNA here is from genome assembly GCF_044465765.1 of Nocardia sp. NPDC049526. NCBI lineage: Bacteria > Bacillati > Actinomycetota > Actinomycetes > Mycobacteriales > Nocardiaceae > Nocardia > Nocardia sp. NPDC049526. The sequence continues at coordinate 62,631 of NZ_JBITMA010000018.1, forward strand.
GGCCGGGGCCTTCTTCGCCGCAGCCTTCTTGGCGGGAGCCTTGGGCTTGGTCGCGGCGGGCAGGGCCAGGACTTCCTTCAGGAACTGGCCGGTGTAGCTGTCGCCCACTGCCGCTACATCTTCCGGGGCGCCTTCGGCGACGACCGTGCCGCCGCCGGAACCGCCCTCGGGACCCATATCGACCACCCAGTCTGAGGTCTTGATGACATCCAAATTGTGTTCGATAACGATGACCGTATTGCCCTTGTCCACCAAGCCGTTGATGACGAGCAGCAGCTTGCGGATGTCCTCGAAGTGCAGGCCGGTGGTCGGCTCGTCGAGGATGTAGACGGTACGTCCGGTGGAGCGCTTCTGCAGTTCAGCTGCCAGTTTGACGCGCTGTGCCTCACCACCGGAGAGGGTCGGCGCACTCTGGCCGAGTCGCACATAGCCCAGGCCGACGTCGACCAGGGTCTTGAGGTAGCGGTGGATCGAGGTGACCGGCTCGAAGAAGCCCGCGGCCTCCTCGATCGACATATCGAGCACCTCGGCAATGGTCTTGCCCTTGTAGTGCACCTCGAGCGTCTCCCGGTTGTACCGGGCGCCGTGGCAGACCTCGCACGGGACATACACATCCGGCAGGAAGTTCATCTCGATCTTCAAAGTGCCGTCACCCGAGCATGCTTCGCAGCGGCCGCCCTTGACATTGAACGAGAACCGGCCGGGCTGGTAACCGCGCACCTTCGCCTCGGTGGTTGTCGCGAACAGGGTCCGGATCTTGTCGAATACGCCGGTATAGGTGGCCGGATTCGAGCGTGGCGTCCGGCCGATCGGCGACTGGTCCACCTGCACGAGCTTGTCCAGATGATCGAGGCCGTTGATCCGGGTGTGCCGGCCCGGCACCTGCCGCGCACCGTTCAGCTTATTCGCGAGCACGGTCGCCAGAATGTCGTTGACCAGCGTGGACTTACCGGAACCGGAAACACCGGTGACCGCGGTGAGCACACCGAGCGGAAAGCTGACATCGATATTGCGCAGGTTGTGCTCGTTCGCACCGACCACGGTGAGCTGGCGCTTCTTGCTCACCGGCCGCCGCACCATCGGCACCTCGATGCGCTCGCGGCCCGAAAGATATGCGCCGGTGAGCGATTTCGGGTCGGTGAGCAGTTCCTGATACGGACCGCTGTGCACGACTTCACCACCGTGCTCACCGGCCAGGGGACCGATATCGACCACCCAGTCCGAGGCCCGAATGGTGTCTTCGTCGTGTTCGACCACGATCAGCGTATTGCCGAGATTCCGCAGCCGCGTCAGCGTTTCGATGAGCCGCCGGTTGTCGCGCTGGTGTAGACCGATCGACGGTTCGTCGAGCACATACAGCACCCCGACCAGCCCGGATCCGATCTGGGTCGCCAGCCGGATGCGCTGCGCCTCACCACCGGACAGCGTCGCCGCGGCTCGCGACAGGCTCAGATACTCCAGTCCGACATCGAGCAGGAAGCCCAGGCGCGCCTGCACTTCCTTGAGCACCTGCCCGGCAATGGCGGTCTCCCGCTCCCCAAGCGTCAAAGCATTCAGGAATGCCGAGCAATCACCGATCGACAATTCGCTCACATCGGCGATGGACTTCTTCTCACCGCCCGAGGCGATGGTGACAGCCAGAATTTCCGGACGCAGCCGAGCACCGCTGCACACCGGGCACGGCACATCGCGCATGTACCCGTCGTAGTGCTCCTTCATCTGCTCGGATTCGGTGCTCTCCATACGCCGCTGCAAGAACGGCATCACACCCTCGAAATCGGCGTAATACGAACGCTTCCGGCCGTACCGGTTGGTGTAGGAGACGTGCACCTGATCCGAACTGCCCTCCAGCACCGCCTTGCGTGCCTTCGGCGGCAGGTCCTGCCACGGCGTATCCATGGAGAATCCGATGGTTTCGGCCAGACCCGACAGCAGCCGGGTGAAGTATTCCGCGGTCTGTCCGCGCGACCACGGTGCGATCGCGCCCTCGGCCAGGCTCAATTCGGGATCGGGCACCACCAGATCCGGATCGACCTCCTTGCGGATGCCGAGTCCGGTGCAGTCCGGGCACGCGCCGTAGGGCGAGTTGAACGAGAACGAGCGCGGTTCGAGATCCTCGATATCCAGCGGGTGACCGTTGGGGCAGGCCAGGCGTTCGGAGAACCGGCGCTCCCGATCGTGGGCGTGCTCGTCGCGGTCGACGAAGTCCAGCACCACGATGCCGTCGGCCAACCGCAGCGCGGTCTCGATCGAATCGGTAAGGCGCTGTTTGGAACTCGGCTTCACCTGGAGCCGGTCCACCACGACCTCGACGTCGTGCTTCTCCTGCTTCTTCAGCTTCGGCGGATCGGTGAGCGGATACACCACGCCGTCGACCCGGACGCGCGAATAGCCCTGGCTGTTCAATTGGTCGAACAGATCGACGAATTCACCCTTGCGGGTGCGCACCACAGGCGCGAGCACCTGGAATTTGATGCCCTCCGCCATGGCGAGCACCTGATCCACGATCTGCTGCGGACTCTGCTTGGCGATCAACTCACCGCAGACCGGGCAGTGCGGAGTACCGGCGCGCGCATACAGCAGACGCAGGTAGTCGTAGACCTCGGTGATGGTGCCGACCGTCGACCGGGGGTTGCGGTTGGTCGACTTCTGATCGATCGAAACGGCAGGCGAAAGTCCCTCGATGAAGTCGACGTCCGGCTTGTCCATCTGCCCGAGGAACTGGCGCGCGTAGGCCGACAGCGATTCGACATAGCGGCGCTGTCCCTCGGCGAAGATCGTGTCGAAGGCGAGGCTGGATTTGCCCGAACCGGATAGACCGGTGAACACGATGAGACTGTCGCGGGGCAGATCGAGGTCGATGCTCTTGAGATTGTGCTCCCGAGCTCCGCGCACAGTGAGGCGTTCCGCCACCAGGTGTCCCTTCTCGATCGTGTCGGTCCAACAGACGTGATAACCCCCAGCGCCATGCTAGGCCGACCCACCGACAAGTTTCGTCGCACACCGGGTTCCCCGGTCATCGGTCCAGGTCAGGAGTCGGATCGACGCAGCTTTCCAGCCAATCCGCTGAGCTGCCAGCCCCCATTGTCCACGGTGACGGTGAGCACATCCGACCCCACCCGCACCCCGCTGACCCGTAACGGCAGATATCGATCCGGTACGGCGGGCGCGACCGACGCCGACCCGGTGCCCGGCTCCAACCGCAACATGCTCCGCATGAAAAGCAGCGGCGCCGCCGACGCCCACGCCTGCGGTGAGCATGAGGTCGGATACGGCACCGGCGCGTCGAATTCCGCGCGGTCGAAACCGCTGAACAGCTCGGGCAGCCGATAGCCGAAGCGGGTGGACGCGTCGAGCACCCCGTCGATCACGCGGTTGGCGTGTTCGGTGAAGCCATAGCGCATCAGTCCGGCGGCGCAGATCGCGTTGTCGTGCGGCCACACCGATCCGTTGTGATAGCTCACCGGGTTGTAGGCACCCATGTTGGTGGCCAAAGTGCGGATACCCCACCCGCTGAACATCTCCGGCGACAGCAGGTGATCCGCGACCGACCGCGCCTTGTCCTCATCGATGATCCCGGTCCACAGGCAGTGCCCGATATTCGAGGTCAGCGCGTCGATCGGCCGCTTGTCCCCGTCCAGACCGATGGCGAACCAACCGTGCTCGGGCAACCAGAACGCCTTGTTGAACGCTTCCTTCAACGCGGCCGCCTTGACGCGGAACCGATCCGCGGTCGGATGATCGCCCACATCGGCCGCGAGCGCCGCCCGCGCCACATACGCGGCGTACACATATCCCTGCACCTCGGCGAGCGCGATCGGCGCCTCGGGCAGCCTGCCGTCGGCGAAGTTCACCCCGTCCCAGGAGTCCTTCCACCCCTGATTCGCCAAACCGTGCTCGGCCGCGCGCTGATACTCGACGAATCCGTCGCCGTCCGCGTCACCGAAGTGCTCGATCCACTCCAGCGCCCGATCCGCATGCGGCAGCAGTTCGTCCCTGGTCTCGGCATCCAGTCCCCACCGATGCAACTCACCGAGCAACATCACGAAAAGCGGTGTGGCATCGGCGGTTCCGTAGTACACGGTGTCACCGCCGAGCAGCGATGTCGCCGCCCGTCCGAATCGCACCTCGTGCGGTATCTTTCCCGGCTCCTCCTCGGTCACGGCGCGAACCTCGCTGCCCTGCAGACCCGCCAAACTCTGCAGCGTGCCGACGGCCAACCGCCGGTCCAGCGGCAACACCATCCATGAGGTGAGCAGCGAGTCCCGCCCGAACAGCGCCATGAACCACGGTGCGCCCGCGGCGACCACCGCTCGCTCCGGATGACCGGGATCGAAGATGCGCAGTGCGCCGAGATCGACGACGGCGCGCCGCAAGACCGCGGCGAGCGTCTGATCGCCGGTCTGCACCGACGGCGAATTCTCGTACCATTCGCGCATCCGCAGTGCGGGCGCGCTGTGCGAGATCGGATTCCCGCACTGATGCCGCGGCGTCACCACCGAGCCGAGCGTCGGCTGGTACTGGATACACACCGACCATTCCCCGCGCCCGGGCAGATCGACCTGCCACCGTAATTCGCGATCGACCGCGGTCGCCCCCGCGGCGGTCACCGTCACCGCCAGCGGCAGATCGGTCCGGCTGATCTCGACCGCGCCCGCCGTCGACTTGCTCTTGGTGACCACCACGCTGTCGCCGATCCGTCCCTCCTTCACCTCGAACAGATCGGCGAAATCGGCATCGAGTTCCAGTACGACCACACAGCTGATCGCCGCACCGGAAAGATTGCGGACGGTCACGTCCTCGCGCATACCGTCACCGACATACCGCGCGACGGTCACCAGTGCTGTGCTGTCGGCGCGTCCGGGCCGCGGCGGCGTCCTGGCCAACAGCGTCGCGCTGTAGGGCTCGGTGTGCTGGACGGTGAGCGGTTGCGGCGCCAACCCGTCGACGGTCAGCCGCCACCGCGACAGCACCCTGGTATCGCGCACGAACAATCCCTCGGCACGATACGGGCTGATGACACCGCCGTCCTCGCTGATGCAGAAGGTCGAGCCCTCGACCAAGGTGACCCCGGCGACCGCTCGTGGCGCCACGGGATCGGCGCCGTCACCCCAGGGGCTGGTCAAGCGACCGGCGTGGGCAGCAAGGCCCGGCTCGTCGCTACCCGAGGCGCCAGTGGCTCCTCACGCGGTTCGGGGTCGTCGGCTCCCATCAGTGGACGCACCCGCTCAGTGTAGTAGCGCCACTGCTCCGGTTCGCGGATCTTGGTGATCATCACCAGTTTTCGGCGCGCCAGCCAGGCCATCCGGACCACCCGATGCACCCGTTCTCCGCATGCATCCGGCCGACGAAGACGATGTAGCCACCGGTGCGGGCACTCACGGCGGCACGATCAGCCCGATCTTCATGGACACATCCACGCTTCTTCGGGTCCCGGCTGGGGATCGATGACAGGGAGCTCCCGAATGGCGCGGCCATGTGCGAACCGCCATTGCACGCCGCATTCTCGGCACCGGAACAGGGCGTCCCGGTGGTCGACGAAGGTGCCGATAGCATGCGAACCACAATCGGGACAGCTCCGCGGCGGACCGAAAATATTGCCGAAATCGAGCGTCGCTGAATATGTCATTGTTCGACATAACTATGCATGGGGCCCTCCAAGGCCGCGCTACCAAAGACCGCTATGAATGACTTCGGCCTCAGCATACCCGGAACCCCGATTCGCACAATGCCATTCACGCGGTCGGTTTCTTTCGGTGTTTCGATAGCGCTCGTCGGTAAATTCGAGTCGCCATTCCTCGAAATTGTCGTTCCCGACATACCTGTGCGGCCCATCGAGGGATACCTTGTCGGGTAGGACCAAACGCCGGGGGCGCACGAGATCCCCTGCACCGCACAGGAGGTCGCGTGATCACAGTGTTCCTCGTCGACGACCACGAGATCGTCCGGCGCGGCCTCGTCGACCTGCTGGAGAGCGATCCGGAACTCACCGTGATCGGCCAGGCCGGCGATGTCGCCGACGCCATGGCGGGCATTCATGCCCTGCGACCCGATGTCGCTGTACTGGACGTCCGACTTCCCGACGGCAACGGCATCGAACTGTGCCGCGACCTGCTGGCCGAAATCGACGATTTGCATTGCCTCATCCTGACGTCCTACACCGATGAACACGCCATGTTGGACGCGATATTGGCGGGTGCGAGCGGCTATGTAGTCAAGAACATCAAGGGCATGGAATTGGCCGCCGCGATCAAACAGGTCGGCGCCGGACGTTCGCTATTGGATAACCGCGCGGCGGCCGCACTCAAGGCCCGGCTACGTTCCAGCACCGAAAAAGACGGGCCGCTGGCCGGCCTCACCGAACAGGAACGCCGACTGCTCGCACTGCTCGGCGAGGGATTGACCAATCGACAAATCGCGGCGCGAATGTTCCTGGCGGAGAAGACCGTCAAGAATTACGTCTCCCGGCTTTTGGCCAAACTCGGCATGGAACGGCGCACCCAAGCCGCGGTACTGGCCTCCAAACTGCGTGAGAGCTAGCGGATTTCGACCGGAACGACGATGGTGAGATCCCCGTCGTAGCGGCGGTACAGCAGGCGACCGCGGCCGCTGTCGGCATCGGTGAAGAACAGGAACGGCAACCCCTTGCGGCACAGCCGGGTGACCGCCGCCTCCTCGATCAGGAACGGCGCCGGATCCGAATCCATGATCACGGGTAGCGAATTCACGGTGAGCGGCCGCTGCGCCGGAGCCGGCGGCGGCTGTGAGGTGCGCTGCCTGGTCAGCCGGACACCGAGCGGATCCGCCCAGCTCACCAGGGCATCCTCACCGGTTTCGGCATCGATGAACAGGTACGAGTCGTAATCCATCGCATCCAGCACCGCCCACGCCTCGGCGGGCGTACCGGTCAGCAACGCGCAGTGCTTCCTCCGCACGATCGGGCGCGGCTCGGTGACCCTGGCCAGGGGCGGACGCGCCGGATCGGGCCACTCGCGTGACTGTTTGGTCGCCAGCCGGGCGATCTGACGGTCCAGCCGTTCCACCGCGAAGGTCACCGCGAAGCCGCGTGGACCGGTGACCTGCACCCGGGTCGGGGTGTCGTGTATGCGAATGTTGGCCTGCACCAACGTGGGTTCGTCCGAATCCAACGGCGCAGTCACCCGCACCCGCGCCGCTGCGTCGAGGTGGTACCGGCGCAGTACGCGGCCGATCCCCCGCACCGCCCTGGTCACATCCGCGGGCGGCACGGCACCACGGGTGGTCACGGCCAGCTCGGGGTCGGCGGCAGTGGCCCACAGCTCCGACGAACGCAACGGCGAATTCATAGGACATCCCTACTTTCTATTCCCGGTGTGCGACCATGCCATCACCGCTACGCCACCGCGAACAGGGCCGAAAGTCCTCGATCGACCAACTAGACTGGCGTAGGCGCTGTTACGCGCCTGCCAGAACAGGATGCCGTCATGACCGAAGAGTTGGGCAGCGGCCTCTATTCGGTACGCGACACGCTGTCGCAACTTCGGCTCCGGGAGCTGCTGTCGGAGGTCAAGGAACGCGTCGAGCTGATCATCGATTCACGCGACCGGATGGACGGCTTGGTCGAGGCGATGCTGACCGTCACCTCCGGCCTCGACCTCGACGAAACGCTGCGCGCCATCGTGCACACAGCCACCAGCCTGGTCGACGCCCGCTACGGCGCGCTGGCGGTGCGCGGGCACGAGCAGCAGGTCACCCAGTTCCTCGACGAGGGCATGGACGACACCATCCGGGAGCGCATCGGCCGACTTCCCGCCGGACACGGCGTACTCGGCGAGGTGTTCACCCAACCCAAACCGCTGCGCCTCGCCGAACTTTCGAAACACCCTGCGTCCGTGGGATTTCCAGAACACCACCCGCCGATGCACACCTTCCTCGGCGTCCCGGTGCGCATCCGCGACGAGGTCTTCGGCAGTCTCTACCTGACCGAGAAGGCCAATGGTCAGCCGTTCACCGAGGATGACGATGTGCTGGTGCAGGCGCTGGCGGCCGCGGCCGGTATCGCGGTCGACAACGCCAGGCTCTACGAATCGGCACGCACCAGACAGGCCTGGATCGAGGCCACCCGCGATATCGCCACCGAATTCCTCGCGGGTACCGAACCCGATCTTGTGCTCGCCCATGTCGTCGACCATGCGCGCACCCTGACCGGCTCGCATCAATCGTTTCTCGCCAGCACCGCGGTACCGCAACTCCAACTCGCCGCGGTCTCCGAACTCGTCATTACCCAATGGTCCGGTCCGGGTAGCGGATTCGACGGACTGATCGTGGACGCCGACGGCACCGCACTCGGCGAAGCCTTCACCCGCCGGACACCGCTGCGCTTCGACGATGCCGCCCTGATCGACCTCGGCGTCCCACTGCACGATGTCGGGCCCGCGCTGATCCTGCCGCTGTGCACACCCGACGCCACCCTGGGCACGCTGGTCACCGTGCGTCCCATCGGCTCACCGCCCTATCCCGACGAACTCGTCGAGCTGACCAACGCCTTCACCGACCAGGCCGCACTGGCCATGCAGCTGGCCGAAACCCAGCGCAGAATGCGCGAACTCGATATCCTCGCCGACCGCGACCGCATCGCCCGCGACCTGCACGACCATGTGATCCAGCGGCTGTTCGCCATCGGGCTCACCCTGCAGAGCGCGGTACCGCGCGCCGAGGTACCCGAAGTGCGCCAACACCTTTCTACGGTCATCAATGATCTGCAGGAGGTGGTCCAGGAGATCCGCACCTCGATCTTCGATCTGCACGGCGGCAATGGCGGCAGCATCGAATTGCAGCAGCGGCTCGAGGATGCCGTGCGCCAGCAGACCACCGATTCGCCGCTGCGGGCCACCGTGCAGGTGATCGGGCCGCTATCGGTGCTGGAGGCCGAATTGGCCGATCACGCGGAGGCGGTGGTGCGCGAGGCGGTGAGCAATGCGGTCCGGCATTCCGGCGCGGCGACCGTCTCGGTGGAGATCAGTGTGGCCGATGATCTGACCATCGTGGTCACCGATGACGGCTGGGGCATCCCGAATCACGTGATCCGCAGCGGATTGCGGAATCTGGAGCAGCGGGCCGAGAAGTCGGACGGGCAGTTCACCATCGGACCCGCGGTGGCGGGTATGCACGAAACAGAGGGCACGCCGGGCACGAAGTTGTCCTGGTCGGTGCCGCTTCCGTAGCTCGGCTCAGTCCACTGGACCGAGCACGACCATCGAATTATTGCCGCCCATGCCGAGCGACAGCTTGGCCGTGATCCCGCCCTCGAAGGGCGTCGGACCACCCAATAGTCGCTCGTAGGCGGGGGCGACGATCGGTGCGGCGGGCACGATGCCGCGGTCGTAGGTCAGTGCCGCCGCGGCCACTTCGACACCGGCCGCCGCGCCCTGGCAATGCCCGGCCAGCGGCTTGACCGAATAGACGTGGGGCCGGTCGGCGAACATCCGCCGCAGCAGATCCCGCTCGGCCATATCGCACTGCCGGGTGCCGGTGCCGTGCGCGTTGAAATACCGTACGTCCGTAGGGGCGATAGCAGCGTCCGCGAGCGCGTGGCGCGCACAGTTGAAGATCTGGGTGTGCCCGGGATCGACCGAAACCACGTGATAGGCGTCATTGGTCATGCCGCCGCCGAGCACCGCGGCATAGGGCCGCTCGACCGAGCGCGTGAGGACGAAGGCGACCGACGCCTCACCCATACTGAAACCGCGGCTGCCCTCCTGAAAGGGGCGGCAGGCCGCCAGCGGTTCGGCATCGCCGACCGCGGCGCCGAGCCGGACGAAGTGTTCGAGCATCTCGGGGGTGGCCGACATATCCGTGGCGATGCAGATCACGTCGTCGGCGACACCGCACCGCAGCCAGAGTTCGGCGGTGATCAGCGCGACATTCGCCGAACTGCACGCCGCCGAGACATTCATCGATGGCCCGTGGAAGCCGAATTCCTGCTGTAGCACCGAGATCGGTGTGGAAGGCAATAGTCGCATGTAGTCGCGCGAGCGCCGGTGCCCCTGATCGATCAGATAGAAGTCGCGCCAATTGGCGACGTCGCCGAGCACGATGGCGTGCAGCAGGCCGACGGTGCGGCCGGGTCGCCAGCCGCGCGCGGACGCGTCGGCGATCGCCTCGCGACCCGCCTCCTGCATCGCACGCCCGTAGATGCTGGTGCTGACCATGGGATCACCGCCATCGGGAATGAGCGAAACCCAGGCGTACTCATCGCGGCCGAAGCCGTAGCCTGGTTGTAGCGAGGCCGCGGATTTCCCGCTCAGCAGCCCCTGCCAGAGCGTCTCCCGACCCCAGCCGTACCCGCTGACCGCACCGATCCCGGCGATCGTCATATGATCTTGATGGCGCTTTTCATGGTTCGGGTTGGTACCCGGCATGGCATCGCTCCTTTACCGGCTCCCGGGGCCGAGGCGACGTTCGGCTCGAGAAATGTTCACAAATCCGGGTTCTCCAATGATCATCAGATAGCGGCGGATGGAGTGCCCGGACTGTGAGCGAAGCAATAGCGTCGACGATGTGATCTTGTACACGTCGAGACCAGAATAATCCCATGTTCCAATGGCCATGATCGGGTCGATGATCGGGGGTTCGGAGTGGATCAGGACAAGGCGGTCGACGCCGGGGTCGACGCCGAGCAGCTGGCTCAGCGCTACCGGTCCCTGGTCGAACACACCCCGGACGGGATCGTCGTGCACGAGCGCGGCACCGTCGTCTACGCCAATCAAGCCACTGCGCGCATGCTCGCCGCCGACAGCGCCGATCAGCTGATCGGCCGGCCACTGACCCGATTCGTGCATCCCGATTCGGTACCCGGCATGGTGGACCGCATCAACCAGCTGACCACCGCGGGCGCCGCCTCCGATCCCACCGAAATGGAGCTGATCCGGGTCGACGGCGAGATCGTCCCGGTCGAGACCGTTTCGGTGCTCACCGTATGGCACGACCATCTCGCCTATCAGGTGGTCATCCACGATCTCACCGCACAGCGCGCCGCCGAGGCCGCGCAGCGCCGGGCCGAACAGCACTTCACCACGGTGGTCTCACAGTTGGAGGAGGGCGTGGTGGTGATCGACCGGAACGGCCGCATCGAATCGGCCAATCCCGCGGCCGTGCGGATCTTCGGCACCGACGAACGCACCGGCGAACTCATCGGCGCCGCCATCGACGAACTGCCGCTGATCCTGCTCGACGCCAATGCCCAGCCGCTACCGCCGAGCCGACATCCGGTCGCACGCACCTTGGCGACCGGCGAAACGATCACCGGATACATCTTCGGCGTCGACCGTCACGACGGTCAGCGTCGCTGGCTCTCCGGCAGTTCGCGGCTGCTCAATCCGGGCGATCCGAATTCATCCGCGGTGTCCTCCTTCGCCGATATCACCGACTTCCGGGCCAGTCGAAGGCAATTGGAGTTCCAGGCCACACACGACTCGCTGACCGGACTGGCCAACCGCTCACTGATCCTGTCCCAGCTCGCCAATGCGCTGGCCGCCAGCGAGGATCTGCCGGTCTCGACGGTGCTGTTCATCGACCTGGACGGCTTCAAGGCGATCAACGACACCCTCGGCCACGCGATCGGCGATACCGTGCTGCAGATCGTGGCCCAGCGGTTGCAGCGGGCACTGCGCGGCACCGATCTGGTCGGCCGGCTCGGCGGCGACGAATTCCTGGTGCTGCTGTCCGGCCGGACCCGACGGGTCGATCTCGACTCGCTGGTCGAGCGGCTGCGCTCGACCATGGCCGAGCCGATCATCGCGCGCGGGCACCGGATCGAGGTGAACGCCTCGATCGGTGTGACCGAACTCGCAGAGGGCGACAACCGCACGCCCGAGGCGGTGCTGCACGACGCCGATCTGGCGATGTACCGCGCCAAGCCGACCGGCCACCGAGAAGCCACCAGCCTGGGCCGCAGACCGAATAACACGCACGCTTCCTGAGGGTTCCATGATCATCGAACACGCGCTGTTGCCCGTCCGCGCCGCCGAGTCGGCGGCCTTCGAGGCGGCGTTCGCCGAGGCCAGGCCGATCATCGAGAGCATGCCGGGCTTCCGGTCGCTATCGCTGTCACGGTGCGTCGAGGCGCCCGACACCTATTTGCTGCTGGTGGGATGGGAACAGTTGAGCGACCATGTTGATGGCTTCCGCGGGTCCGCCGGATATCAGCGCTGGAAGCAACTGCTGCATCACTTCTACGAACCGTTCCCCGTCGTCCAACATTTCACGCCGGTCCTGGCCACGGACCTGCTACCTGCGGTTACAGCGAGCCCGCCGAACCGGCAGTAGAATCGAAAACTCTGTTTTCAATGGCGTTCGCGTGCACCGTGACCTGCGTGTGCACCGGCTCATCGCGGTGACAAGGAGTTCAGTTTGCCCGACCGCCTCACTCAGGATCGTGCCGCGCACGACGGCACACCCGAGCGGAACCGCGAAATCGACCTGGAGCAGGCCTACCTGTCCGTGCTCTATGAACGACTCGACGATATGCGCGAATACGCCACGAAACGGCTGCGCACCGTGCTGCTGGAAACCGGTGGCACCCCGCAGGCCCGCACCGAACGCGAATCCTTCAGCCAGCTCTATTCCGAGGATCTGGCCAAATACGACGCCGCCGAACACGGCCTGTGTTTCGGCCGCATCGACCTCGACGGCAGTGCCGTTTCGAGCGACCTGCAAGCAGTCGCCAGCGGCGCCGTTTCGAGCGACCCGCAAGCAGTCGCCAGCGGCCAAGAAGGCGAATACCGCTACATCGGCAGGCTCGGCATCCTCGACGAGAAAGACGATTACGAGACGCTGCTGCTGGACTGGCGCGCGCCCCTGGCCCGTCCGTTCTATCTCGCCACGACCGCCGCCCCGGACGGGGTGATCCGACGCCGGCATATCCGGTCCCGCAATCGGCGGGTCACGGCCATCAATGACGAATACCTGGACCTCGACGCCGCTCGGACTGCCGGTGTGACCGATGGCGAGGGCGGGGTCGGCAGCGAGAGCGCATTGCTCTCGGCGCTCAATGCCGCGCGCACCGGCCATATGAACGACATCGTCGAGACCATCCAGAGCGAGCAGGACGCGATCATTCGCTCCGAGCACAAGAGCGTGCTGGTGGTCCAGGGCGGTCCGGGCACCGGCAAGACCGCCGTCGCACTGCACCGCGCGGCGTATCTGCTGTATACCTACCGTCAACAGTTGGCCAAGAGCGGTGTGCTGATCATCGGTCCGAACGCCACCTTCCTCGACTACATCGGTCAGGTGCTGCCATCGCTCGGTGAGACCGGCGTGCTGCTGTCCACCATCGGCGATCTGTATCCGGGAGTGAAGGCCACCCGCGAGGATTCGCTGCGCGCCGGTGCGGTCAAGGGCTCGCTGGCCATGCTCGAGGTGCTCAAGCAGGCGGTGCGCGACCGTCAAGAGGTACCCTCCGAGCCGGTCCGCCTCGCCTTCGACGGCTACCCGGTCACACTCGATCGCAAGATCGCCACCAAGGCGCGCGGTCGCGCCCGCTCCTCGCGGCGCCCGCACAATCTGGCCCGGCCGATCTTCGCCTCCTCGGTCATCGACGCGCTCACCGAACAACTGGCCCAGACCATGGGCGCGGATCTGTCCGGCGGCCACCGGGGGATGGCAGGAGGCGCAGCCGACGGGGTGGGTAAGGAAAGTCTGCTCAGCCGAACCGATCTCGCCGAGATCCGGGACGAAATGCGCGCCGATCCGGAGATCCAGGCGGCCATCGGCAAGCTCTGGCCGATCCTGTCGCCGCAGGAGGTGCTCGCGGATCTGCTGGCCGATCCGAAGCGACTCGATCGGGCCGCGAGCAGTCTGGATCCGGCCGACCGAGCCGAACTCGCGCGCTCGGACAACGGCGAATTCAGTGCGCCGGACGCACCGCTGCTGGACGAACTAGCCGAACTGCTCGGCATCGACGACACCGAGGAACGCGAACGCGCCCGCCGCCGCTGGCGGTCCCAATTGGCCGAGGCGCAGGACGCGCTCGACATCCTGACCGGTTCCGCGCCACAGGATCTCGAGGACGACCTCGATCCGGAGATCCTGATGGCCTACGACCTGATCGACGCCGGCCAGCTGGCCGAACGTCAGGATGTGCGCAACCGGCAGACCACTGCGGAACGCGCGGCGGGTGACCGCAATTGGACCTACGGTCATGTGATCGTCGATGAGGCGCAGGAACTTTCGGAGATGGCCTGGCGAATGGTGATGCGCCGCATTCCGAACCGGTGGGTCACGGTGGTCGGCGATGTCGCGCAGACCGGTGATCCGGCGGGCGCCTCGTCCTGGCAACGGATGCTGGAACCCTATGTGGCACAACGATGGAAGCTCACCGAGTTGACCGTGAACTACCGGACCCCAGCGGAGATCATGGCGGTCGCGGCGGATGTGCTCGCCGAGATCGATCCGGCCGCGTCGGTGCCGCGGTCGGTGCGGGAGACGGGTGTGCGGGCCCGCGCCCATGCTGTCGATGCGCGCGAATTGTGCAGTGCGGTAGCGCAATTAGTCGCCGGGGAGACCGGCCCCGGTACCACGGCCGTCATCACACCGCATGAGATGGTCGCGGACTTCGCCGAGTTGGCGGGCGAATCCGTCCGGGTGCTCACGGTGCACGAGGTCAAGGGCCTGGAATTCGACGCGGTCTATCTGGTGGAACCCCAGGGGATCCTCGACGAATCGCCGCGTGGGATGAACGACCTGTACGTAGCACTGACCCGAGCGACCCAGCGACTCGGCGTGGTGCACACCGGCGACCTGCCACCGGTGCTCAGCGCACTGGATTGACGAGAACGACGACAGCCGCACATTCCTGGGGAATGTGCGGCTGTCGCTTCGGGTTTACTGTTTACCTGACGGTGTGCACGATCAGCACATCCGAACGGGACTTGCGCGCCACATCCGAGGGCACCGAACCCAGCAACCGGCCGGCCAGGGTGTTCAGGCCGCGGTTACCGACGACCAGCAGATCGGCCTCGACCTCCTTGACGAGCGCGAGCAGCGATTCGACGGGCTCACCGACGATCGCGCGCTCGACGATCTCCTCGGCGCCTTCGGCGGTCGCGCGGTCGCGGGCGGTGCGCAGGATCTCGTTGGTGGGCGCGGAGCCGCGCACCTGGTAGGCCTCGTCCTTGAGCACATCGGCGGCAGCAGCCACATCGCGATCGTCGGTCGGGTAGTAGGCGCAGGCCACAACCAGGGTCGCACCAGCGGCCGCGGCCAGCGAAGCGGCCTTGTCGACGGCGACGTACGACGAGTCCGAGCCATCGGTACCGACGACAATGGTCCGGTAGGCGGTCATGCCTCCACCTCGCTAGCGCTCGGCTCCGGCATGACCGCCTGTGGCGCTGCGCCCATGGTTCGCTCGCTTCGCTCCCTCACGGCTTTCTCCTCCAACTATGTGGTGTCGGGTGCCTGCGCCGGTGCCACGTGGAGTCGTGGCACCAGCGCGGCGACTGGGGTCGACCATAGCGGCAAATCGGCCGGAAATAGCAGAAATCGCAACACATCACACTTCTGGTGTTCTGGGTTTACCGACACAGGTTCATCCGGCGAATGCCGCAGGACCTTTGCGACCTGGGCGGATCTAATTTCCGGGTCCACGACTTGTGATCCATCACAACCGGCGCGAACGTTCTTGTCCCCCTGGGATATTCATCACATATACCCCACCGCGGCCGCTATACGACGGCAATGTCGGCCCGACCGGGACCGGTAAGAACGTACCCGGCCGGGCCGACGCCATCCACCCGGTTCCGCAGTTACCGCGATGGAGGTCCGTCGACCCGAAAATGCCGACGGCGTCTATACGGCTCACAATATCGGCGTGATCGGCACAAATCCGGTCGTATCTACAGACCGGTGAAAAGCGGTCCGGTGATGGTCAATCCAAGTTCGTCGACATGCGCGAAGAAGGCGAACAACATCAGCGAAGCGCCGGCGAGCGCGAGATCCTTGTTGAAATGGATCATCTCGCCCTGCCGGCCCTGCGGATCGGTCTCCTTCCAGAACTGGTGCATCAAGAATGCCGTCGGCACCAGCATGATCACCAGCAGCAGGGCCCCGAGGTCGGCCCATACACCGAGCAGCACGCTGAGGCCGCCGACCGCGAGAACGACGCCACCGGCCAGGACCGCGACCCGCGGCTGCGGCAGGCCGCGACTCCGCGCATAATCGGTCATCGCGTCGGTCTGCGTGAAATGCCCGAACGCGGAACTGAAGAACAACACCACGAAAAGCACTCGCCCTATCAAGACCAAGACATCCATCACGAACTCCTCATTCGCCGATGTGGAGAGCCGATTCCGATTCGTGCTCGAATGGGTCGAACGCGAGCGGTCCTGCAAGCTACATTGTGGTCGGGACGACCTTCGAAGTCACCTCGTTACGGGAGCGTAGCGAATGCTTGGCGTATTCCAGCGGCGCCATTCCGACTTCCGCGGTGAACTCACGCGAGAAATGCGCTTGATCGAAATAACCCAACTCGGTGGCCAGGGCGGCGAGATCTTCGATGCGCCCGCGCGCGAGTAGATCTGCGCCGTCCTGGAGCCGATATCGGCGCAGCACCCATTTCGGTCCGGCGCCGACATAGCGCCGGAACATCCGCTGTAATGTGCGGATCGGGATATCGAACCGATCGGTGACCTGATCGACCCTGGTGAGTTCTTGGTCCTGTTCCATGGCGTCGACGATGCGCAGCACCAGCCGGTAGCTGGGATCTGCCGCGGCCTTTCGGCCGATCAGGAAATCCTCGATTATGCTGCGGCGCTTGATATCCGAGGATTCGGCCAACACGCGGTCGGCCAGTCCGGCCGCCTCGGGCAGCACGTCCGTGAGCGGCACGGCGGTGTCCCGGAACGCACCGACATCCAGTCCGGTGAACGCACCGAATCCACCGGCGCGAAAGCGCGCGCCGAAGGTCTCCCCCATACCGCTGAGCTCCCGGACGAACTTTGTGGTGCAGACGCCGTTGACGAAACCGCCGGTTCGGGTTTCGGTGCGTTCGAAGGTGACGTTCACGCACGGGAACGGCAACACCTCGGCGTGGTACGGCGGCCGACCGGTCAGATCCCAGCGCACCGACCAATACCACTCGACGAACCGCCCGACCTCCGGCCCGGCCGACAACCGCGCCAACGAGCGATGTCTGGCCTGCTCGTCGGGATGCAGAATGCCCTTCACATTGTCGAGCGCGGGCACCGGAACCGGCCCGTCGGCTGCGCCGGTCACGGCTGTCGCTTTCTTACAAGACCACTTCGCCGCGCTCGACGAGGCTTATCGGCATGAGCGAAACAGCGAACACCGTGAACCCCATCGCCGACGGCTACCACTCCATCACCTGCTTCCTGGCCGTCCCCGACGGCAATAAGGCAATCGAGTTCTATACCAACGTCTTCGAGGCCGAGGTGATCAGCCGCAACGATCTCCCCGACGGCCAGCCCGCACACGCCGAACTGAAGATCGGCGACTCGACCCTGCAACTGGGCATGCCCATTCCGGACAACAATGTCCTGGCTCCCAATGGCGAATGGGTGCACACCTCGATCGTGCACTACTGCCCCGATGTCGACGCGGTCGTCAAGCGAGCCATCGAAAACGGCGCCCGCAGTGCGGAGGAGCCGCAGACCTTCGTCACCGGTGACCGCTTCGGCGTGGTCCTCGACCCCTTCGGCCACCGCTGGGCGGTGCTGACCAAGGTCGAGAATGTCTCGCGCGAAGAGGCCGAGCGCCGCGTCAACGAATGGATGGCCACCCAGAGCTGAGCCATGCCGAGCCCGGCGGCGTCGAAAGACGCCGCCGCTCAACTCAACCCCGCGGCATCCATCCCGCGCAGTTCCTTCTTCAGATCCGCGATTTCGTCCCGCAGCCGACCGGCCAATTCGAACTGCAGCTCGCGGGCCGCATTCATCATCTGGGCAGTGAGCTCCTTGACCAGATCGGCCAATTCGGCCCGCGGCATCGACTTGACGTCGCGGCCCTCGTACACCCCCGCGCTGACCGCCCGCCCCGGCTCGCCCTGGGCGCGACGGCCGCGGCTGGCATTGCGACCGGAGCCACCGACGGCCACCTCGCTGTCGTCGGCCTCCTGATACACCTGATCCAGGATGTCGGCGATCTTCTTGCGCAGCGGCTGCGGGTCGAGGCCCATCGATTCGTTGTAGGCGACCTGCTTGGCCCGGCGGCGGTCGGTCTCCTCGATCGCGTGCTGCATCGAGTCGGTGATCTTGTCCGCATACATGTGCACTTCACCGGAGACATTGCGCGCCGCGCGCCCGATGGTCTGGATGAGGCTGGTGCTACTGCGCAGGAAGCCCTCCTTGTCCGCGTCCAGGATCGCGACCAACGACACCTCGGGCAGGTCGAGACCTTCGCGGAGCAGGTTGATGCCGACCAGCACGTCGTACTCACCCAGTCGCAGCTGTCGCAGCAGTTCGACCCGGCGCAACGTGTCGATCTCCGAATGCAGATACCGCACCCGGACACCGAGCCCGAGCAGGTAGTCGGTGAGGTCTTCGGCCATCTTCTTGGTCAGCGTGGTGACGAGCACCCGTTCGTCACGCTCGGTCCGCAGCCGGATCTCGTGCACCAGATCATCGATCTGGCCCTTGGTCGGCTTGACGACGACCTGCGGGTCGACCAGACCCGTCGGCCGGATCACCTGCTCGACCACCTCGCCGCCGGCCTGGCCCAGTTCGTACGGCCCCGGAGTAGCCGACAAATAGACCGCCTGCCCGATCCGCTCGGCGAACTCCTCCCAGGTGAGCGGTCGGTTGTCGATCGCCGACGGCAGCCGGAACCCGTACTCGACCAGATTGCGCTTGCGCGACATATCGCCCTCGTACATACCGCCGATCTGTGGAACGGTGACATGCGACTCGTCGATGACGAGTAGGAAGTCCTCCGGGAAGTAGTCCAGCAGCGTGGCGGGCGCCGACCCTGCCTGGCGCCCGTCGATATGTCGCGAGTAGTTCTCGATGCCCGAGCAGAACCCGACCTGGCGGATCATCTCCAGGTCGTACTGCGTGCGCATACGCAGCCGCTGCGCCTCCAGCAGTTTGCCCTGGCGGTCGAACTCGGCCAGCCGCTCCTCGAGTTCGGCTTCGATATCGCGAACCGCACGCTCCATCCGCTCCGGACCCGCGACGTAGTGCGTGGCCGGGAAGATCCGGACGGTATCGACCTGCCGCACCACATCGCCGGTGAGCGGATGCAGGTAGTACAGCGCCTCGATCTCGTCGCCGAAGAATTCGATGCGCACCGCGAGTTCCTCGTAGGACGGGATGATCTCGACGGTGTCACCGCGCACCCGGAACGAACCGCGGGTAAAGGACATGTCGTTGCGCGTGTATTGCACGTCGACCAGCAGCCGCAGGAATGCGTCGCGATCGATTTCGGTGCCGACATCCAGCTGCACCGACCGATCCAGATACGACTGCGGTGTACCGAGGCCGTAGATGCACGACACCGACGCGACCACCACGACATCGCGACGCGAGAGCAGACTCGAGGTGGCCGAATGCCGCAGCCGCTCGACATCGTCGTTGATCGAGCTGTCCTTCTCGATATAGGTATCGGTCTGCGCGATGTATGCCTCGGGCTGGTAGTAGTCGTAGTACGAGACGAAGTACTCGACTGCGTTGTTGGGCAACATCTCTCGCAGCTCATTGGCCAACTGCGCGGCGAGAGTCTTATTCGGCGCCATCACCAGTGTCGGCCGCTGCAGCCGCTCGATCAGCCAGGCGGTGGTGGCCGATTTACCGGTGCCGGTCGCGCCGAGCAGCACCACGTCACGCTCGCCCGCATTGATGCGACGCTCGAGTTCAGCGATGGCCGCGGGCTGATCACCGGCCGGCTGGTGTTCGCTGACGACCTGGAATTGCCCATCGGCCCGCTCGATCTCCCCGACCGGCCGGAACTCCGAATGCGCCAGCGGGGTGCCCCGGTCCTCGTAGCCTTCCGTCGGGATTTCGGTTGCGAATGCCATGGTCACCAGCCTAGGCGCAGGCACCGACAGATTCTGCGGCCCGCGGATCTGCCGCCGAAGGGCTCGTCACCGGATCACGATCGGCGTATCCTTTCGCGATCTGATACACCACCCCGCACCAGGGCTGGTACGCAATCTGTTACCTGTCTTATAGGGCAGGTAAACGGACATTAATGTCCGTTGTCGCAACGAGATTCGGCGTTTTCTCTGCATCGGCGAACCGGCCGCAGCAGGTGTAGCCTGATTTGGTTGTCGGACATGAGGATGAGGCCATGAGCGCTCTGATTCCATTGCTTGCCGCCGCGCCCGCTGTGACCGGTATCGCCGGTTACGTTGCGCGTGACTTCCGGGGGGTCGCGCCCCTGATCCAGCCAACCACCACCGCCGCACCGGGATCGCCGATGACTACCACCCAGCTAAGACCGAAGATCGAACATTTCAATATCGCCGAGTTGACCATGACCGATCCCAAGGGTTTCGTGCGCCCGATCGACCGCGTGCACGTCGAGCCGTGGGGCCTGTATGTAGCGCGCACGGTCGGCGGTCCACGGATTCAATACATGGAGACCTGGCTGCTGCCCGAACTCTGGTTGCGCGTGACGATCGTGCACTACCAGCCCGGACATCACCGCGACCTGGACTACTGTCTGCATATCGGCGAGTACACCCGGATCGAGCCCAAGCGGTGGAAGTCGATGGACCAGTACCTCGAGATCGCGGTGCGCCACTCCCGCGCGGCCGAATTGCGTGGGGTGGACGATCTGCTGGCCGCCCATTCGGCCGGTCTCATCGACTCGACACACGCGCATCATGCGCTGGACCGGGCGACCAAGGCGATGGAGGGCCTGGCCGCACACGGACACGAGGTCGAGCCCTGGCTTGCCACCAGGGAGATCACGCTCACCTGGATGTAGCCGATCCGCCGGACGATCTGCCCAACCTCTGCCGTACCACTCGACGGCGCGGCAGCGGCGGTAGATTCTATTTGCATGACACAGGCACCATCAGTGGACGTGCACAGGCCCAAGGTCGAGTACTTCAATCTCGCGGACCTGACCAACACGGACCCGAAGGGCTTCGTCCGGCCGGTCGAGCGCTACCGGGCCGAGCCGTGGGGCCTGTACATGGCGCGCACCTCGGATCATCCGCAGTTCCATTACGTCGAATCGTGGCTGCTCCCCGGCCTTTCCATTCGGGTGACGATCTTCCACTATCACCCCGCGCATCAGCGCGATCAGGACTACTACCTCGACCTCGGCCAATTCACCCAGGTCGGTCCGAAGAAGTGGAAGTCGGTGGACCACTACCTCGACATAGTGGTGCGCTCGGAACGCGAGATCGAACTGCTCGACGTGGACGAGTTACTCGCCGCGCACACCGCGGGATTCATCACCCTCCGCGAAGCCCAGGCCGCCATCGAACACGCGTCGATCGCGATCGATGGCATCGCCGCCAACGGCTACTCGCTCGACCGCTGGCTCGCCACCCTGGACATCACCCTGACCTGGCTGTAGTACCGCCCGCTCAGTGTTCGACGCTGTCGCGCCAGGCCGCTGCCCGCGGGTAGGCAGCGTCGAACCATGGTTCCTTCACATCCAGATACGCCAGCGTCGCCGCCTCGCCGGTCAGCCCGGCCGCCTTGGCCTCGCCCTCGCGCTTCACCTCCAGATACTCCGCGCGCACCGCCGCATCGGCGATCAGCCAGTCCCGGAACAGCAGCGCGAACTCCTGCCCCGGCGAGCCCGTCACCCGGATATGTACATTCGCCAACCGCCCCGGATCGGCACTCTGATGAAACCGCTTGGCCCACAGTGCCGTATCGCCGCCTGCCGGATCTGCCGCCGTCGGCTTCGGGCTGTCACCGGTGATATCGGGCCGAACCGGAAAACCGGCCGCCCCCAACGCATCTCGCAGCCCATCGGCGGCCGCGAGATCCGCGACGGTGATCTGCACATCGATCACATCCTTGGCGGGCAATCCCGGCACCGCTGTCGAGCCGATGTGGTCGATTCGCGATGCCGCCGGACCACATGCCACCCACAGCCGGGCGATGAGCCGCTGTGCCTGGGCCGCCCACTCCGGATTCGCGGGCACGACGCGCAACTCCTTGCGCCGCGCCGGTGTCGCGGTGCGCAGGTTCTCCTCGAACGGCACCAACCGTTGCGTCCACAATTGCCGGACAACCGGATCGATGGCCCCCGGTTCACCGCTATTGTCCAGCAGCACATCCGCCACGGCGTGGCGTTGTTCATCGGTGGCCTGCGCCGAAATACGCGCCCGTGCATCCGTTTCGGAAACGTCACGGAATTCCACCAATCGCCGTATCCGAGTTTCCGCGGGCACGTCGACGATCAATACGAGATTCATCAGCGGCGCGAGACCGTTTTCCACCAGAAGTGGAATATCTTGAACGAGAATCGCATCCGACGGCGCGGCGGAAATCAATTCCGTGGTTCGTTTACCGACCAATGGATGGACAATGGAATTCAACGTCGTGCGGGCGTCGTCGTTTCCGAATGCCTTGGCCGCCAGCGCCGGCCGGTCCAGGCTGCCGTCGGCGGCGAGGATGTCGGGGCCGAACGCCGCCGCCAACGCCGTGAGGCCCTCGGTACCCGGTTCGACGACCTCCCTGGCGATCACATCGGAATCGATGATCACCGCGCCGAGCTCGGCGAGAATCCGCGCCACCGTCGACTTGCCCGCTCCCATGCCTCCGGTGAGGCCGATCCGCAACATTCGACCAGTCTCGCATCCGCGCTGTGGCGCCGAACGCAACCCCCTGTGCGCGCAATCCATCCAATCGGCTGGAATACCCACTCGCGCCGTGCATTCCACCGTCTGAAACACCATTTGCCCGATCCGTGACTAGGCCGAGACCATCTCGCAACATTTCCGGTCGATTCCCGCCCCCGGACCACAACTTTCCGACACGCCGAGGCAATTACTCGTGCAAAATACTGTGCCGAACACTTTCGTTCGACTAATCTTCGCCGTGGCGATCCAGGCCAGCACCAGCAAGCAAAGGAACATCATTGGGCACCAAAATCAACCAGGTGGGTCGCCACCGCCTGGGTAGGGCGGGGGGCATGCACTGCATCAAGCACCCCGCCGTCGCGGCCGCGCTCGCCGAGCACCGCCGCTCGTGGTTCACCGCTTTGATCAGCCCCGCCCGGCACAGCTTCGCGGCCATGCGAAAACGCTCCGCTGCCGCGACCGCGTACTGGGCGCCTGCGACCGCCAGCTGATTTCAGCCGCCTATCTGGCCATAAACTTCCGGTGACCCAGCCCCATCAGGGGTTGGGTCACTTCGTGCTGCCGTCAGCACCCATGACTTTCTGACAGTCACTTGCACTTTATGCGCGAACCTCTTTAGGATGGCGAAAAATACCTGAGAGTGACTCTCAGGTAGTCTTGTGGAGGGGCAATGACGCAGCTGACCGCGACCAGGACGGACCCGCCCGAGTCCACGGGCACCGGAAAACTGGGCGCGGTCGGCCGCTGGGGCGCCCTGATGGCCCGCCGTCGCCGCGTCGTGCTCGGTGCCTGGCTGCTCTTCGCCATCGCCTGCGGATCGGCCTATCCGGCACTGCACGACCGCCTCAGCACGCCCGACTATTCGGTCCCCGGATCCGAATCGGTGACCG
The DNA here is from genome assembly GCF_044465765.1 of Nocardia sp. NPDC049526. Lineage (NCBI taxonomy): Bacteria > Bacillati > Actinomycetota > Actinomycetes > Mycobacteriales > Nocardiaceae > Nocardia > Nocardia sp. NPDC049526. The sequence goes on from NZ_JBITMA010000018.1 coordinate 86,280, forward strand.
TCGATCACCTTGTCGCCGAACACTTCGCGCGCTTCGGCACCGAACAGGACCTCATCGTCTTCCATTCCGAGCAGCGCACCGTCGACACGCCGGAGTTCCGCACGGTGATCGATCGGGCGCTGGGCACCACCCGTGCCGCCGCTGGTGTGGCAGGTGCGATCGGCCCGTTCGAAGGCAATGCCGCCGCCCAGATCTCGGCCGACCGGCACACCGCCTTCGGCATTGTCGGCGTCGATGGCGAAACACCGGAGCGCGTCGCGATCGCCCGACAGTTGAAGTCCGAATTGGCTGCCGCTTCGGGGGCGGGTGTCGAGGTCATGATCACCGGGTTCGCGCCCGCACAGGCCGATCTCATCGAAATCGAGACCACCGATATGCAACGCGCCGAGGCCATCGGCCTGCCCGTGGCGACCGCGGTGCTGGTGCTGGCCCTCGGTGCGGTGGTCGCGGCCACCCTGCCCATTACGGTCACGGCGGCGGGCATCGCCGTGGCCGTTGGCGCGCTCTTCGGCCTGACCACCTTTCTGACCTTCGATTCACTGGTGCTCTCGGTGGCCACGATGATCGCCACCGGCACCGCGATCGACTACGCGATGTTCATCGTGAGCCGATTCAACGAGGAGTTGACCCGGCGCGGAGTGCGTGATCGACGATCGACGCAGGCCATCGCGGCGGCCGTCGGCACAGCGATCGATACCACCGGCCGCACCATTCTGGCCTCGGGCTTCATCGTGATGATCTCGCTGTGCGCGCTGTCGGTGGTCGGGCTGCCGATGCTGAACGGTGTCGCGATCGGTGTGGTGGTGGCCGTCATCGCCACGCTGATCGCGGCCTTCACCCTGTTGCCCGCGCTGCTTGCGGCGCTGGGCCCTGCGGTGAATCGCGGTCCGCTGCCGATCCGGCTGCGGCCCCGCAACGGCCTCGAGCGCGTGGGCGCGGTGGGCGCATACCGTCATGGGACGCCCGGTGCTCTTCGGCGCGATCGGGGTCGGTCTGCTACTGGCCGCGGCGGCACCGATTACCGACATCCGCTACGGCGTCGATATGGGCCTCACCTCATTGGCGAATCGACCGACGGGTCAGGCGACCGAACTCGTCGAGGACAATTTCGGTCCCGGGCTGCTCGCGCCGATCGAGGTGGTCGCCACCGGTCCGGACAGCGGGTCGCTCGGTGACGAAACCCGTTCCGACGCCGATCGATTCATCACCGAACTGTCCCGTGACCCGCGCATCGCCACGGTGCTGCCGCAGCAGGCCGACGGCCGGATACTGGCCGTCGTGGTGCCAAAGGTCGCGTTCGACTCGACCGCCGCCACCGACGTGGTCTCCGATATCCGCACTCGTACAACGGCTCTCGACGGTGTCGAAATTCGAGTCGGCGGCACGTCGGCGGCGTTCGCCGATGTGTCGCAACGGATTACCGCCCGCTTTCCCTGGGTGATATTGCTCGTATTGACGGTATCGCTGGCATTCCTGATCGTGGCATTCCGCAGTATTGTCTTGGCACTCAAGGCAATTCTGCTCAACCTGCTGGCTACCGGCGCCGCACTCGGATTGACCGTCGCGGTATTCCAGCACGGCGTCGGCGAATCCGCGCTCGGCTTCCACGGCACCGGATTCCTGCAGGTGTATCTACCGATGCTCGTATTCGCCGTATTGTTCGGCCTGTCCATGGATTACGAGGTATTCCTGATCCGGCGAATGAAGGAACACTGGGACGAAACCGGCGACAACGCCGCCGCGGTCGCGGATGGACTGCAACGCACCGCCCGGCCCATCACCGCGGCGGCCGCCATCATGGTCGCCGTTTTCGCGAGCTTCCTGACTGCAAATGTGTTGGAGCTGAAGCAGATCGGATTCGCGCTCGCCGTGGCCATCACCATCGACGCACTGCTGGTCCGGCTGGTGCTGGTGCCCGCCTTCATGCAGTTGTTCGGCCGGTGGAACTGGTGGCTGCCGCGCATCGGCGGACGCACGGCGGAAACCGCCGCGACTACCGGAACATGACCTCGATCGAATCGATGATCGAGCCGATCGCCTTGGTGTAGACGTCCTTCAGCGGTTCGGTGAAATCCCCGGCGGCCCAATGGTCCAGGGCCGCAACACATCCCCACACACCGAAGGCCGCGGCGATTCCGATCGTCAGGTCGTCGCCCTTGCGGCCGATCCGTTCGGCGAACAGCACCCGGAATTGGTCGGCCATATCCCGCATCTGCCTGGTCTGCCCGTCCTTGATCTCCGGGATCGTCGCCACATACCGCAGCCGCCTGCGGATCCGCCGCTCGGATTCGGCGGTCAGCAGCGATTCGATCAGCACCGGCACGATCAAACGCGCGACGCGGATGAGCTCGGCGGGCTCGACGGTATCGCCGCCGCCGGCCGTCCGCAGCACATCGAGAACCCGCGGATCGGCCTCATCGTAGAGGACGAGCATCTCCTTGGTGCCGAAGTATCGGTACACCGAACTCGGCGACACCCCGGCCGCCGCCGCGACCCGCTCCACCGTCACGTTGCGATACCCGTGCGCATCGAACAGATCCAGCGCGACACGCTGGATGCGGCTCATCGCCTCGATCTTCCTGCGTTCCCAGGCGGTCCCGGTGAACTCGACGGCGGACTCGGACATCAGGGCAAGAATACCCGCGACCTAGCCCCGAACGATGCCACTCGGACGGCGTCGCGAACCGGGCTGCTGAGTCGGCATCTGATTGGGCGGCACCGGATACGGCACACCCGAGTTTGTGGTGCCCAATGTGATATTCGGGCCGCACTGGGCGATCGCGGCATCCATCTTCGGCTTCGGATCACTCAGCACCGGCTTCGCCGCATCCGGGGTCGAGCCGAAATCGAAGGCCGAGGTCATATCGCCGGTGACGCTGCGCCGCCACCGCGTCAGATTCGGCACCTCGACGCCGAAGCGGGTCTCCAGCAGTCGCAGCTGGGAGGTGTGATCGAAGGTCTCCGAGGCGACCAGCCCGCCGCGGCTGTACGGCGAAATCACCAGGCCGGGAACGCGATACCCCAAACCGATCGGACCCGCGATGCCATTCGACGCCTTCACCCGATCCAGCGGCACGGTGACGAATTCGCCCGGTGTGCCCGCAGGCGCGGTCGGCGGGGTGACGTGGTCGAAGAAGCCGCCGTTCTCGTCGTAGCTGATGATCAGCGCGGTCTTCTCCCACACCTTCGGATTGGAGGTGAGGATATCGAGCAGTTGCACGATGCCGTACGCACCGAACGCCGCGGGCAACGCGGGATGTTCGCAGTTGATCAACGACGGAATCACCCAGGACACGGCGGGCAGCGTGTCATTGGCGACATCGGCCTGAAAGTCGTTGGGATACACCGGCGCAAGACCGCGCCGAGCCAATTCGGAATTCGGATCCGAGGATTGGGTGAAACAGCCGAGCATGCCGTCCAGAATCACCGAGGACAGCGGGCCGACATCGCGATTGTTGTAGACCTTCCAGCTGACGCCCGCCTCGGCGAGGTTCTCCGGGTAGGTCCGCCAGCTGTAGACGTGCTGTGGGATCAGCGGGGGCGTCTCCAGCAGGGGCCCACCGGCCACGCCGTCCGGGTCGATGGTCGCGCTGATCCAGTACAGCCGGTTCGGGTCCGTAGGGCCCAGCACCGAGCAATGGTAGTTGTCGCAGATGGTGAACGCATCCGCGAGTTCATGGTGGATCGGAATGTCCTCGCGCAGGTAGTAGCCCATGGCCGCGGGTGCGTTGGCCGGGCCGACGCCGGCAATGGACATCGGCATCCATTGGTCGTTGGCACCGCCGTTCCAAGCGCGGTGCATCCCGCCCCAGCTGTGGTCCGGATCGTTGATGCATTCACCGTCGAGGGTCGCGCCACGGGTGGTGTCGAGGCGGAACGGATTCACGAAGCCGTCCGGGGTGGGACCGACACCGGGCATCCATCCGTACTGCTGCCACGCCTTGGATGCCTCGCCGAAGCCGCGCACACCGGACATGGTGCCGAAATAGTGGTCGAAGGAACGGTTTTCCTGCATGAGCAGCACGAAATGCTCGATATCGCCGAGCCCGCCGGTGCCGGCCGGATCGGCGGCGTAGGCGCGTTCGATGATCGGATCGGCCCAGGACGCCAATGCGCCCACCGCTCCCGCCGCGGCGGCCTTCGCCAGGAACTGCCTACGGTTGAGACCGCTGAACGGACTCGCTGCGCACATGTGTGCTGTTCCTTCCCTGCACCTGCCAAGCCACTGCCACCCGGCTCGATCGAGCCGCGTGCCGCCTGCACCCTACCGCGAAGTCGATCACGCCTCGCGGTGAACTTGGTCAAGTGTCCGACTTGCCGTTTTGCCTGCGCCGCCGCCGGAGCGCACGCGAACCGCGACGGGACGAGGCGGATCTGATCGGCGTGGCGCCACACTGACGACGGCGGATCAACGACGGAGCGCATGAGATGGCCGAGATCATCTGCGGCGCAGCACTATCCGTCGAGTTCGGTGCTGCCCGGCTCGACGACCGGCCGGGCCGCGGACCAGGTTTCCAGCACTCGCGTCAGTTGCCCGATCAGCGCGGACAATCCGGACAGATCCCCGCCCAACTGATACGTCTTGAGTTCAGCGGGAGTCGGCAACTGCGCGACGATCTGCGGGAGCGAATCGACCAGCTGCGCCTGCGTAGCGGAGGCCGAGCGGTGATTCGTATTGTCGATCCGAATCCGATCCCGTTCCAGATCGAGCAGGGCGTCATCATGCGCCGCCCGCGAGCGCCGGGCCGCGACAGCGATCTCACCGTCGAGTTCCAGCTCCCGCAATTCCAGCTTTCTGCGTAGGTTTTCGGCCTGCTCACCATGTTGCTCGCGCTCCAACCGCAGCGCGTGCAGTGCGGTCTCCTTGGCCAGATCGGCGACCGCGCGCTGATCGTCGTGCTCACGACTACGCCTCGCTAGCGCTCGGCTCCGTCGTGCGCACCGGCGCGCTGTGCCGATGGTTCACTCGCTGCGCTCGCTCACGGGTGGTGCGCCGCAACCGTTCCGCGGTCTCGCGGTCGAACTGCGCGGCCTCGTTGCGTGCCCGCAGTTCGGCCAATTCCCGCTCGTTCTCGATCCTGCGCTCCTCCGCGACCCGATTCGCCTCGGTCCCACGGGCCGAAAGCACTTCCTGCGCAGCGAGTTCCGCGAGGCGGGCGATCTGGTTCTGTTCGCTGCGGTAGGGCTTCTGCAAGTTCTCCCACAGCGTCGAGGAGCTGACCACCGCCTCCTTGATCTGCACCGTGACAATGCGCAGGCCGAGCCCACGATCGCTGCCCGCCTCGGCATTTCGATCGGCGCTGCCCTCGGCGACCGCCCGCAGCCGCGCGGTCAACTCTTCGATGATCGGCTGCTTATCGCTGAGCACATCGCGCACACCCATCGTGGAGACCTTGTCCTTGATGGCCGCCTCGGCCTGCTCGCGCAGCTGAATGTTGACCAGCCGCATGGGATCTTCGGCATCGGAGAAGTCCAGCTTGCGATACGCGGTGGCGAAATCCTCGATGATCCACTGCACATAGCCCTGCACCAGCACACCTTGCAGTTCATTGCAGATGCAGTAGGCGTTGATGAGAATCGTCTGCATCGCGCCCGGCACAACGAGATACGAATCCGTCGCGGGGTTGAACCGGAACGACACCCCGAGTCCGATGTGCAGCGGTTCGCCGCGACCGCGGCGGGTGTGCACGACGAAGGCGTTGGGCGGCACCAAAACCGTTTGCCAGCGCCAGAATCCGGTGACCCGGACCTCCACCGGCCCCGGACCACTGCCATGTGGTGCGGGCCCGATCTGTTCGGCCCGCTTGGCGATCGCACTGCGCCGCACCGGACCGCCCGGTGCCGCCGGCGCCGCGGCCGCCGGCATCGGCGCCGGGGCGCCGGGGTTTGCGGCTGCACAGATCACCCTCGAGCGCCGCCTGCTGCGCCACCACTTGGTCGAGATAATCGTTCTTGCCCGGATTGCTCCCCAGTCCGGGCACACTACCGGTTGCCGCAACACAAAGGCCCCGGTCCGATCGGACCGGGGCCTTCGCTACTGCTCTACGAATCAGGCGTTGCCGGAGAGCTTCTCACGCAGGGCCGCGAGCTGGGCGTCGCTGGCGAGCGAACCGCCAGCCGACTCAGCCTGGCCGGAGGACGCCTGCGAACCACTCTCGGAGGAGTAGTTGCCCGACGCGCCGCCGCCGTTCGCGGCCTCGGCCGCGGCGTCGGCCGCCATCTTCTCCATCTGCGCGGTGTGCATCTTGTGGCGACGCTCCGCCTCGGCGTAGCGGCCTTCCCACTCTTCGCGCTGCTTGTCGAAGCCCTCGAGCCACTCGTTGGTGTCGGGGTCGAAGCCCTCGGGGAAGATGTAGTTGCCCTGGTCGTCGTAGCTGTCGGCCATGCCGTACTTCGACGGGTCGAACTCGGCGTGGTAGTCCTCGTTCGCCTGCTTCAGCGACAGCGAGATCCGGCGACGCTCCAGGTCGATGTCGATGACCTTGACCATCGCGTCGTCGCCGACCGCGACAACCTGGTCCGGGACCTCCACGTGGCGCTCGGCCAGCTCGGAGATGTGCACCAGGCCCTCGATGCCCTCTTCGACGCGCACGAACGCACCGAACGGAACCAGCTTGGTGACCTTGCCCGGCACGATCTGGCCGATCGCGTGGGTACGGGCGAACTGACGCCACGGATCTTCCTGGGTCGCCTTGAGCGACAGCGAAACCCGCTCGCGGTCCAGGTCGACATCGAGGACCTCGACGGTGACCTCGTTGCCGACCTCGACAACCTCGGACGGGTGGTCGATGTGCTTCCAGGACAGCTCGGAGACGTGCACCAGACCGTCGACGCCGCCGAGATCGACGAACGCGCCGAAGTTGACGATCGAGGAGACCACACCCTTGCGGACCTGGCCCTTCTGCAGCTGGTGCAGGAACTCGCTGCGGACCTCGGACTGGGTCTGCTCGAGCCAGGCGCGGCGGGACAGGACCACATTGTTGCGGTTCTTGTCCAGCTCGATGATCTTGGCCTCGATCTCCTTGCCGACGTACGGCTGGAGGTCGCGGACCCGGCGCATCTCGACCAGGGAGGCCGGGAGGAAGCCGCGCAGACCGATGTCCAGGATCAGACCGCCCTTGACGACCTCGATGACGGTGCCCTTGACGGCCTCGTCCTTCTCCTTGAGCTCCTCGATGGTGCCCCACGCCCGCTCGTACTGCGCCCGCTTCTTCGACAGGATCAGGCGGCCTTCTTTGTCCTCCTTGGTGAGAACAAGAGCCTCGACCTCATCGCCCACGGAAACGACCTCGTTGGGGTCGACATCGTGCTTGATGGAGAGTTCGCGAGAGGGGATGACGCCTTCGGTCTTGTAACCGATGTCGAGCAGGACCTCGTCGCGATCGACCTTGACGATGGTTCCTTCGACGATGTCGCCGTCGTTGAAGTACTTGATCGTGGCGTCGATGGCGGCGAGGAAGTCCTCGGCGGAGCCGATATCGTTGACGGCTACCTGCGGCGAGGTGACGGTGGTGGGCATATGTCGGTTTGCTCCGGACGGATTGTGGTCGGTTGCGGACATTGGAACTTTCGGTACGCTGCGATCTCACCGCGATGACGCGACGTGACGGACATAATGAACGTACCGCACGCAAACGCTTGTGAAACTCAGCACGGGTGTTGGCGTTACTTCTGTACAGTTGCCCTCGCAGATTGTTACTGCAATGACACCGGTACGGGCAATACCCAAGACACTCGCGCGTTCAGCGTACGCGACCTTGGTCCGGCCGGGCAAACCGGTCCCGACGCCACGCCGGGATAGTCTGACGGCGTGTCGGAAGATCGCCATGCGCAGGCAAATGCACTGCTAGGGACCACCGCGACCGCGCGGACCAGAATCGGCTCGGCCGCCAGTCAGCAGGCCAGTCGGCGCTGGTGGGACGCCGATGCCGACCAGTATCACGAAACCCACGCCGACTTTCTCGGCGTCGACTCCCCCGAGGGCGAATTCATCTGGTGCCCGGAGGGCTTACACGAGGGCGATATGCATTTCCTCGGCGAGGTCGCGGGTAAGCGGATCCTGGAGATCGGATGCGGATCCGCACCGTGTTCGCGCTGGTTGGCCGGGCAGGGGGCGCAGCCGGTCGGGCTCGACCTGTCCATGGGGATGCTCGCGCGCGGACTCGCTGCGATGACGCGCGGCGGACCGCGGGTGCCATTGGTGCAGGCGGGGGCCGAGGCATTGCCGTTCGCCGATGAATCCTTCGATCTGGCGTGCTCGTCCTTCGGCGCGGTCCCGTTCGTCGCGGACTCCGAACTGGTGATGCGCGAGGTTGCGCGGGTGTTGCGGCCGGGCGGACGATGGGTGTTCTCGGTGAACCATCCGATGCGCTGGATATTTCCGGACGACCCCGGACCCGCCGGTCTGACCGCCTCGATCCCCTATTTCGACCGCACGCCGTATGTAGAGGTCGACAGCGAGGGCGCGCCGACCTACGTCGAACACCACCGCACGATCGGCGATCGGGTGCGCGAGATCGTCGCCGCGGGCCTGCTGCTCGATGACATCGTCGAACCGGACTGGCCGGAGTGGCTCGAGCGGGAGTGGGGACAGTGGAGTCCGCTGCGGGGTGAGTTGTTCCCCGGCACCGCCATCTTCGTCACCCACAAACCGGTCGACGCCTGATTTCTCAGAACGCCAGGAGGGCCGCGAAGTTCGGATCGAGACGGGCGGCGGGGCAGGTATATGCCACCCAGCGGCGGGCACGCGAGAGCGGATGATCCGGGAAGCGCTCGTCCCAGCGCAGGTCATCTGCCAAGTTATAGGGCAGCGCGCCTTGCAGACCGGGTGCGTACGGATGGGGCGGGTACATATTGTCGAAGCCGATTTCCAGCGCGAGGACCGCCTCACGGATTCCGGTGGTGCCGGTCTCCGGGCAGAGGATCTGTAGCACCGCACTGCAATTCGCCTTCGGCACGGTGAGCGAGGCGGCGAAGATCAGGCCCGTCGGCTGATCCGGCAGTCGCATCTTCTGCAGCCGCAGCAGCGCGGGGTGCGAATCGATACCGACGACGAAAGCCTCGATGAGACAACCGCTTTCGGCATGGATTTCGGCGAGCCTGCGGCGCAGGGTAGCCAGGTCCGTCAGTGGTGCGGGCAGATCTGGTACCAGATCGAAGTAACTCAACTGGACAATGTCGCCCGTGGCGGGATCCCGCCACGCGTTGCTGTCGAGCTGCTGTAATCCACTGGTGTCGAACGAGATTGGCACCCGATCACGCTACCCGCCCGTGCGCTCAGTGCCTGCTCGTCGAATGTCGCGCCCCCCGGATGAACTGGCGGCGCTCTCGAAACCGGCCGCGACCAAACCACCAGTTTGCGAAGTCATATACCGGCCGAACGAAATTCGGTGAGCAGCGCGGCACGTGCATCGCCGATATGTGTGCCTAGGTCACCGCCGGTATGCAGCCAGATCTCGTAGCCGGCGAAGAAACATGCCATGCCGACCTTGGCCCACAGCAGCGGCCGGACATCGGTGCCCGCCGTCACTCCTAATCGGCGCGCAAGGTGTTCGGCGACAAGGGATTCCACCGCATTTCGCTTGGCCAGCTCACGGGCCTGCAGGGCCGGGTTGCCTGCGATCAGCGCATCGCGGGCGCGCGCGTCGGCGATGCGGCCGGCGGCACGTTCGACCAGCGGGCCGATGACCGCGACCAAGGTGTCCTCGGGGGATTCATCGGCCGGGCGGTCGGCCAGCAGCCGGGCCAACTCCGCGCGGTTCTCGTCGTCCTCGGCGAACAGCAATTCGTCCTTGCCGGCGTAGTACCGATGCAGGGTGCGCGTCCCGACATCGGCCTCGGCGGCGATATCCGCCACGGTCACCGCGTCGTACCCGCGCTCGACGAACAATCGCAGCGCGGCATCGGCGATCGCCCGCCTGGTCCGCTCCTTCTTCCGATCCCGCAATGACATCGGAATATTGTCGCATAGCGCGCCATATGGCAGACTCTGCCATATGACAACAAGTGACAGAACCGTTGTGATCACCGGCGGCACCAGCGGACTCGGCCGCGAATGCGCCAGGGCGATCGCCGCCGACCCGCGGTGGACGGTCGTCGTGACCGGGCGCGACGCCGAACGGGCCCGTGCCGAAGCCGCCGCCATCGGCGCGCAGGCGGCAACACTCGACCTCGGCGCACTCGCCTCTGTCGCCCATTTCGCCGATGAATTCCGCACGAGCGGACTGCCCCCGTTGCGCGCGCTGGTGTGCAATGCCGGACTGCAGTACACCCGCCGGACCTACACCGAGGACGGTGTGGAAGCAACCTTCGGTGTCAACCATCTCGGACACCTCGCACTGGTCCAAGCGCTGCTCGGCGACCTGATCGCACCCGCGCGCATCGTTTTCGTCGGCTCGGCCACACATGATCCGAAACAGATCACCGGCATGCCCGATCCGCTGGATACCAATGTCCGCGAACTCGCATACCCGCCCAAGCCGACCGAATCCGCGCCGCGCGACGGTCGCCGCCGCTACAGCACGTCGAAGTTGGCGAACCTGCAGACCACCTACGAATTGGCACGACAGTTCGAGGCGCGCGGCATCACGGTGAATGCCTTCGATCCGGGATTGATGCCTGGCACCGGACTCGCCAGGGATTCCGGATCGGTGGCACAACTGTGGTGGCACACGGTCGCTCGGGGTCTGGTGTTATTACCCGGCGTCAATACGCCGCGCCGATCGGGCAAGGCTCTCGCACGGCTGGTTACCGATCCGTCGCTCGCCGAGGTGACCGGCCGGTACTTCGTGGGCCGCACCGCGAAACCGTCATCGAAGGCGTCCTATGACCAGGACGCGCAACACGCGCTCTACACCGATAGCCTCGAACTCCTTGGCGAACTCACGCGCTGACACATCGCAGACGAATACCGACGATGCCGAACACCCGTGGGCATTCGGCATCGTTGCGGCAGAGCCTATTCCGGCTACTCCTCGGCCGGTTTCGCCTTCGGGCTTCGGCCCGCCTGTTTCAACGCGAGGCGCAATGCGTACTCGATCTGGGCATTGATACTGCGCAGATCGTCGGCGGCCCATTGGGCAACGGCCTCGTGTATCGCCGGGTCCAGGCGTAGCAGGATCTTCTTGCGCTCAGCCATGAGGCGACTCAGGAGTAGAGCGAGCCGGTATTGACGACGGGTTGGGTGGCGCGATCACCGCAGAGCACGACCAGCAGGTTCGAGACCATGGCGGCCTTGCGTTCCTCGTCGAGCTCGACGACGCCCTGTTCGGCGAGCCGGTCCAGTGCGAGCCGAACCATACCGACCGCGCCCTCGACAATGCGGGTGCGCGCGGCGACCACCTGGGCAGCCTGCTGCCGCACGAGCATTGCCTGGGCGATCTCCGGCGCGTAGGCAAGGTGGGTGATCCTGGCCTCGATGACCTCGATACCCGCCAGATCGGTGCGGTCGCGCAGTTCGATGGTCAATTCCTCGGCCACCTCGGCGCCATCGCGCAGGCTGGTTGTGTTCTGGTCGTGGGCGTCGTAGGGGTGGGTCGTGGCCAGATGCCGTACCGCTGCCTCGGATTGGGTCTCGACGTACTCCTCGTAGTCGTCGACCGAGAATGCGGCCTTGAAGCTGTCGACCACCCGGTAGACCACGACGGCGGCGATCTCCACCGGATTGCCGTCCGCATCGTTGACCTTGAGCTTCTGGGTTTCGAAGTTACGCACCTTCAGCGAGATGCTGCGCCGGTCGGTGAGCGGCACCACGGAGTAGAAGCCGGGTTCGCTCAGCGAGCCGATGTAGCGGCCGAAGAACTGAACGACCTTGGCCTCGTTGGGATTCACCACGGTGAGCCCGGTGACCAGCAGCAGGAGCACGACCACGACCACGGTCGCGATGATCGCGCCGACCAGGGCAGGCACATTGTCGTTGTGCGCGGCCACGGCGTATCCGGCGATGGCGCCGCCACCGATCAGGAGCGTGAGGACAAACCACGACACCAGCACCAGAAAGCCGTTGACGTGGAACGCCGACCGAAGCTTCATAACATCCTCCGAGTATCAAAGTGATATCATGAAGATAGCACCCGACCGCCTCGGGAGATAGGTGCTTGCGGCGGTCAGTTCGCGGGTGTGATGTTGCGGTTGAAGCGGAACATATTGCGGGAGTCGTACTTCGCCTTCAGCGCGGCCAGCCGGGCGTAGGTGTCCGGCGCGTAGCCACCTCGGGTCTGCGCCTCGTCGGCGGCGGCACCCGCACCGTAGAGGAAGTTCAGGCTGTGGCCGACGGTCCACGGCGCGAGTGCCGCGCGGACCACCGCATGATCCTCGGGCGCAGCGTCACCCGCATCGGGTGCGGGCATGGTGATGACGCGAACGATGTACTCGGCATCCCGGTTGTCCACCGAGATCCCCGCCGGACCACGCCTGCCCAGCGCACCGCCGAGGTGCCGGATATCGACCACCGCCTGGATCGACGATTCGGGTCCGGTGGCAGTGAGCAACGCGGACAACGTTTCTCCGGTGAGTTCACCGAGCAAGGCGTTGGTGGCGGCGTAGGCATGCGGGTGGTCGGGATCGCTGTGAATGGTGTGCGACTCGGTGTACGGCATGAGCCGTAGGTCGTCCTTCAAACGATCCCCGGCCGCGCGCAACGGCGCGACCAGACGCTCGCCGTCCTCGGCGGATCCGTTGTAGGCGATCCGGATCGATGCCACATAGCGCCCGCGCAGCGGTTCCGCAATCTGTGGAATGGGCGGGAATGTCATGACGGTGACCGTCGAGTTCACCTCGTCGGGCAACGTCGCGGTCCAGTCCTTCCAGGCTTCCAGAGCCTGCTCGACCAGTGGGGTGTCGAAGACCAACTGGCCGCCGTAGACGGTGGCGACCGGGACGAGTTCCAGTTCCAGCGCGGTCACCACGCCGAAGTTGCCACCACTGCCGAGCACCGCGCCGAAGAGTTCGTCGCCGGGGGTCAGCGTGCGGACCCGACCGTCCGCCGTGACGATCTCGATGACCCGCACATGTTCGGCCGCGTAGCCGAATTGCCGTGCCAGCAGGCCCAATCCGCCACCGAGGCTGTAGCCGACGACCCCGACCGACGGCGAGGACCCATTCAGCGGCGCCAGCCCGTACGGTGCGGCGGCCTCGACCAGCGCGCCTGCCCGCACTCCGGCGCCGACGCAGGCGGTGCGTGCCTGCGGGTCGATCCGAATATCGGTCATCCGGCGGGTGCTGATCAGCACGCCGCCGTCGGCCGCGACCGAGAGTCCGTGCCCGGTGGCCTGCACCGCGACCGGAAGTCCGTGGCACGCGGCATATTCCACCGCACTGCGCACATCCTCGGCATGCACCGCGCCGACGACCAGCGCGGGGCGGTGGTGGTACGCGGCCTGGAAGCCGGTGATCTCTTCGTCATATCCGGCGTCGCCGGGGCGGAAGACCGGGCCGGTGAAGGTGTCGATGATCTCTGCGGTGTTTCCCATGCCTTAGACGATGCCGCGCGCCAAGCCAGAAGTACAACAGATAGTTCTGCTTAGACCTATAATCAATAGTTATGGAACTGCGTCAACTCCGCTACTTCGTGGCCGTGGTCGAGGAGGCCAACTTCACCCGCGCCGCCGCCCGATTGCACCTGGCCCAACCCGGACTCAGCGCGCAGATCCGCCAGCTCGAACACGAACTGGGACAACCACTTCTGGATCGCGGCGGCCGCTCGGTGACCTTGACCGAGGTGGGCGCGGCGGTGCTACCGCATGCCAGGGCCGCGCTGGCAGCGACCGAGCGGATTACCACGACGGTGGACGAATTCACCGGACTACTGCGCGGACACGTCCGCCTCGGATGCATCTCCGGCGCGGGCGACGAGGAATTCGATATCGCCTCGGTGCTCGCGGATTTTCACGACGACCACCCGCAGGTCGGCATCAGCCTGACCGAGGACACCTCCGAACGGATGCTCGCGGCGGTGCGCAGCGGCGAGCTGGATATCGCCCTGGTCGGATTGACCGGTGCGGAGATCGGTGCCGATATCGGCACCGATGTTGTGCTCGATACGCCGGTGGTCGCGGCGGTCGCGCTGGGCGGCAATAAGCGTGCATCGATCGCGCTCGACCAGTTGCGTGAGCACCCGCTGATCTGTCTACCGCGCGGCACCGGCATCCGGGGTGTCTTCGATCGTGCCTGTGCCGCAGCGGGATTCGAACCCGATATCGCATTCGAGGCCGCCGCTCCCCCGCTGTTGCTCCGGCTCGCCGCCCGCGGCCTCGGTATCGCGGTGGTGCCCGCGCTGACCGCCGAGGAGGCCGCGGCATTCGGCGTGCGGGTGCTGCCGATCACCGAACCGGAGCTGCGCGGGCAACTCGCGCTGGCGTGGCGGCGCGATCGCCCGGGCAGTCCGGCCGCGAAAGTCCTACTCGGACAACTCCGTATCGGCTTGGGCGGCCGCTGATTCAGAGCAGCCGCGACAGGAACGCCTTGGTGCGTTCATGTTTCGGGGCGGCGAGCACCTCGCGCGGATTACCCGCCTCCACGACCACACCGCCGTCCATGAACACCAGTTGGTCGGCAACCTCACGGGCGAAACCCATTTCGTGGGTGACGACCACCATCGTCATACCGTCGGCGGCGAGTTCGCGCATGACCCCGAGCACCTCGCCGACCAATTCCGGATCCAGCGCCGAGGTGGGCTCGTCGAAGAGCATCAGCTTGGGATCCATGGCAAGCGCCCGGGCGATCGCGACGCGCTGCTGCTGGCCGCCGGAGAGCTGGGCCGGATAGGCATTCGCCTTGTCCCCCATGCCGACTCGGTCCAGCAACTCGTGCGCACGCGTCACCGCGTCCGCCTTGCGGATGCCCTTTACCTGAATGGGCGCCTCGACAATGTTCTCCAGCGCCGTCCGATGCGGGAACAGATTGAAATGCTGGAACACCATGCCGATATCGCGGCGCTGCTTGGCCGCATCGCGCGGGTGCAATTCGTAAAGTTTGCCGCCCTTTTCGCGATAGCCGATGAGATCGCCGTCGACGTACAGCCGCCCCGCATTCACCTGCTCGAGGTGGTTGATACAGCGCAGAAAGGTCGACTTACCCGAACCCGAGGGCCCGATCAGGCACAGCACATCGCCCCGCCCGACCTCGAGCGAAATACCCTTGAGCACCTGCAGCGCACCGAAGTTCTTGCACACCCGGTCCGCGAAAATCATCGGCTGGGCGTCGGTCGGCTCTATCTTGTCTGTCGTCGCGGTCATACCTGCGCCTCGCTGGCGCTCGGCTCCGGCATGACCGCGAAAGCGGCTGTGTCCATTGTTCGCTCGCTCATTTCGCCTTCACAATCGTCTGAGCGTCGGCCAGTTCCTGCAGCTGCTTGGCGGTCAGCTGCCGCGAGGCGCCCCGCGAGTAGTAGCGCTCCAGGTAGAACTGCCCGACCATCAGCACGCTGGTGACCGCGAGATACCAGGTGGCGGTGACCAATAGCAACGGAATCGGCTGGAAGTTCACGCCGTAGATATCACGGGCCCGGCCGTACAGGTCGGTGCTCAACGGAATCGCGGTGACCAGCGAAGTCGTCTTCAGCATGCCGATCAGCTCATTGCCGGTCGGCGGGATGATCACCCGCATCGCCTGCGGCAACACGGTCCTGCGCATCGTCTGCGACCACGACATGCCCAGCGCCGTCGAGGCCTCGCGCTGTCCCTCACCGACGGAATTGATTCCGGCACGAACGATTTCGGCCATATACGCTGCCTCGTTGAGGCCTAGGCCGATTACCGCGAAGGTGAACGCGGCCTGTAGGCCCTGCACGTCGATCTGCACGAATTCGGGCCCGAACGGCACCCCGAACTGGATCGACTTGTACAGCGACGGGAACAGACCCCAGAAGACCAACTGCACGAAAACCGGTGTGCCACGGAAGATCCAGAGATACACCCAGGCCGTCGAGCGCAGCACCGGATTCGGCGACAGGCGCATCACCGCGAGCAATGTGCCGAGCGCGACCGCGATCGCCATCGCGAGCACGGTCAGCTCGAGGGTGACCACCGCGCCGGCGGCGATACGGCTGTCGAACAAGTACTTTCGATAGGTGCCCCATCCGTACGCGGGATTGGTGGCCGCGCCGTAGATGAACAACCCGAGCAGGGCGAGGATGATCGCCGCGGCGATCCAGCGGCCCGGCCTACGTAGTGGAACGGCCTTGATCGGCTCCGGTTCTGCCGCGTCGATCGGCCCGCCGGGCCCGGTGTTGTCTCCGGGCGCCGACGTGATTTCGGATGACGACATCGATCAGCTCGCGGCGCCGTTGATGACCGACTTGGTGATCGCGCCTTCCTGCACACCCCAGTTCTTGGTGATCTCCAGGTACTTACCGTTGTCGATCAGGTGCTGGACAGCGGCCTGCAGCGCCTTGCCGAGCGCCGAACCCTTGGGGATGGCCCAACCGTAGGGTGCGGAATCGAAGACCTTGCCCGACGCTTCGATCTTGCCGTCGCTCTTCTTGATCGCGTACGCGGTCACCGGCGAATCCGCCGACATAGCGTCGACCTGGCCGAGCACCAGTGCGTTGGTCGCCGCGCTCTGCTCGTCGAACGGCTTCTTATCGATGGCGGGCTTGCCCTCCGCCTCGCATTTCTTGCTGCGCGCCGGAATCTCGTCGGTGTCCTGAACCGTGGTGGCCTGAACCGCGACCCGCTTACCGCAGGCGTTGTCCGGGTCGATCGGCTTACCCGTCTGCTGCGCCCACTGGCTGCCCGCGTTGAAGTAGGTGGTGAAGTCGACGCTCTGTTCGCGTTCCTTCGAGTCGGTGATGGAGGACATGCCGACGTCGTAGGTGCCCGCCTGGATCGCGGGAATGATCTTCTCGAAGGAGGATTCGAGGTATTCGGCCTTCAGGCCGAGGGTTGCGGCGACCGCGTCCATCAGGTCGACATCGAAGCCGACGATCTTGCCGCTCGGATCCTTGTACTCGTTGGGCTGATAGGGAATATTGACTCCGACGACGAGCTTGCCCGACTGCTTGATCTTGTCCGGGAGCAGCGCGGCGGCCGTGTCGAGTTTGTCGATACCCTGTACCTTCGCAACCGCGGGCGAGTCGTCCTCGGAGTTACTACAGCCCGTCAGCACCAGTGCACCACCGGCTAGTACGCACATCGCTTGCAGGGCGCGCCTGCCAAGAACCGATCGAACAGACACAGCAGCCCTCCACATTTCGGATTCGAGAAACCCGGGTGTCACCACCCGTTTGGCAATCTAAGCGATCGTGGCGTTTCGTGCTGGACAGTAACGGAAGATTATCCGTTCTGTGCGGAACACTCCGAGCACAGCAAACACTCAGGTACCGGCGGTGGACCCTACCGGACGGTCCGATGTTCGAATGAGTTGGGTTCCCGGTCGCCCCGCCGGTCCAGGTCAGCGTCGGTGCACCCTGGCGCAGACCTGCTCGGTGAATTCGCTGGTCGAGGCGAGGCCGCCCAGGTCGGCGGTGGCAATGCCCGCGGCGAAGGCGCCCGCGACGGCGTGTTCGATGCGTTCACCCGCGCTCGACAGCGCGCGGTTGTTGTCGCGAATTCCCAGCCAGTGCAACAACATTGCCGCCGACAGTTGTAGCGCCGCCGGGTTTGCGCGGTTGTGTCCGGCCAGTGTCGGCGCGGCGCCGTGTACCGCCTGTGCCATCGCCTTGGATGCCGAGCAGTTGAGCGATGCGGCGATGCCGAGCGAGCCGCTCAGCTCACCGGCGAGATCGGAAAGGATGTCGCCGAAGAGGTTCTCGGTCACTACCACGTCGTAGTCGCAGGCGGCGCGGACCAGATGGGCGGCGACCGCGTCGACGTGTTCGTCGTCGACCTCGACGCCCGGATAGGCGTGGGCGACGTCATAGCAGACGTCGCGGAACAAGCCCATGGTCATGGGCAGCACATTGGCCTTGTGCACGATCGTGACCCGCTTGCGACGCGCGGCCGCGAGCCGGAAGGCCTCGTGCGCGATCCGCTCGCAGGCCTGCCGGGTGATCAGGCCGACCGCCATCGCCACGTCGGGGGTGGGCTGGAACTCGCCCGACCCGGCGAACATATTGCGGTCGGCGTAGAAACCCTCGCTGTTCTCCCGGACGATCACCAAGTCGATATCGGGAGCGCTCGCCTTGATTCCGGCGAAGGCACGGGCCGGGCGGATATTCGCATAGAGGCCGAAGCGTTTGCGGATGGCGCCACCAGGTGCGATTCGATGTTCGGGCGGGTAGGCGGCATTGTCGTGCGGGCCGAGGATCCAGGCGTCGAGTTCGTCGAGGGCCGCGAGGGTCTGCTCCGGCAGCGGATTGCCGAATTCTGCGATGGCGTGCTGCCCCATCGGCAACCGAACCCAGTCGATCGAGGCCGCGCCGGCCGCGGCGAGTGCTTCGTCGACCACCACGTGGGTAGCGCGGACCACCTCGGGGCCGATGCCGTCACCTTCGATGAGGCCGAGTCGCATGGGCGACGTATCACGGTTCACCTGGCCATCCTCCCGCGACGCAAGTTGTTCGCCGACAACCGGGCCGCGTGTTCGCCGCCCATCGAGCCGCGCGGGCGGCTAACCTCTCGTGAACTATGGTGCAGTCGGTCGAATTGTTATTGGACGATGTGGCCGATGCGGAGATCCGGCGGCAGTGGCAGTTGCTCGCCGATGCCGGCATTCCGAGTTTGGCCGGGAAGCATGCCGAAACGAACCGACCGCATATCACCGTCGCGGTGGCCAGGCAGATCTGGCCGCGCATCGATCACGCACTGGACCAGCTCACCTTCCGGCCGATTCCGATACGACTCGGCGGCGTGCTGGTCTTCGGTGCGCGCAATCCGATCCTGGTCCGGTCGGTGGTGCCCTCGGAACACCTGCTCGCACTGCAACGTCGTATTCTCGCCATCGTTTCGCCGTGTCCCGGCATACCGTCGAATGTGCAACCCGACGAATGGACGCCGCATATCACCCTGGCCAGAAGGGTGCAGACACAGCATTTGGGCGAGGCGATACACGCCATCGCCAGGGACCGTGATTTCCCCGCGACCGTGGTGGGTATCCGGCGGTGGGACGGCGATCAACGGCGCGAGTGGCCGGTCGCCCGAGGAAGATAGAGGCACCACCGGAAGATATATATCGCGCCGGACGTTATAGCTGGCGACATACGATACGAGAGGACGTCATGGCCACCCAGACGCTGAACCAACAGAATTTCGATGAGATCGTCACCGGAAACGACGTGGTACTCGTCGATTTCTGGGCCGACTGGTGCGGTCCGTGCAAGAGCTTCGCGCCCACCTTCGAGGCCTCCTCGGACAAGCATCCCGATGTCGTGCACGGCAAGGTCGACACCGAGGCCGAACAGGGCTTGGCCGCCGCCGCCAATATCCGCTCGATTCCGACCATCATGGCGTTCCGCGAGGGCGTGCTGGTCTTCGCGCAGCCGGGCGCCTTGCCGCCCGCCGCGCTGGAGGATCTGGTCACCCAGGTGAAGGCGCTGGATATGGACGAGGTGCGCAAGCAACTCGCCGAGCAGCAGGCCGGTCAGTAAGCTCCGGCGCGCACAACTACGCCACCGGGCCGTTTACATTCCGTGGAATGTAAACGGCCCGTTGTGTTTTCGTACGGTCAGGCGCCCAGCTTGTTGACGCCCGCGATCATGGCGCGGACCGTCGATTCGGCGCCGTCGTCGGCCAGCGCCGCGCCCCAGCCGCGCCTGCCATTGCATTCGCACTGCACGAACGTCGCGGTGCCCACAGCGGTGCGGCGCTGGTGGAACTGCAGGATTTCGACCGGATAGCCCTCGTCGTAGAGGGCCGAGGTCATCGCGGCGACCGGGCTGCCGGTAGCGATCACCGTGCGCAGGTGGTCGGCGAATTCCAGGGTGGCCGTGAACTCCGCGCTCCGATTGCCCGCGGGCGACCAGTCGCCGACCCGAATCGGGCCGGAGTGCTCGCAATAGCGGTGGTGGAATTGCGCGGGTGTCAGATGGGCGCATTCGGCGCGCAGCGCCTTGGGGGCGGCGGCGATGAACATGTTGGGGTCAAGAGTCAGGATGGTCATTGTGCGGAGGTCTTCCCGAGGATTGTCTTCTCAATTGACAGAGGGGACCAGCAGTAAGTAGTCGATAGCCCGCAGCGAGGGGGCCGGTCCGAATCAGACCCCGCTACGGCGGGTTACTACGAGAAGTCGCCGGGTTGCCACCATCGCGGTAAGCGGAATTAGCACTGCGCTGTCGCGGTCTGCGACATGGAGCGCGGCGCTGTGGCGGTCGGCGGGATTCGGCACGTCGACCAGAGTAGGTCGCTCCTGACGCAATAGCAACCACATTTGTCACCCCGTCGCGCCTACTCGCGAGTACCGTCCGCGCAGCTCAGGGGCATAGCGCCGAAGGCGGATGGCAAGCCGCCGTCGCGGCGGTACTTTCGGTCACATGGGTGCCCTTGTCGCCATGACCATCCCCGGGTTGGCCATCCTGCTGATCGGACTCGCATTCGTCGAGGTGCTGTGGAACCGGCTCACTGGCAGTCGGATACTGCCGTGGTTCAAACACCGCAAGCACACGCCGGTCGCCGCGACCGGATTCGAACAAGTCGCCGCGACCTTTCAAGGTTCGAAGCATTACGAGTTCGAGCAGCGGCAGACGGCGCTGATGCATAAAGAAGATAAGTCCGATGGAGCGCCGCCACGCGATGAGATCGATCTGCGCACCGGGTCCGCGAAGCTGGTGCGGCGCGAGCAGTGATCATTCGAAGGTGAACGATACCGCGGTCTGACGTAGTATCCGCACCGTCGGAAAGCTGTCCCGGGGGCGTTGATGTCGTTATCGGTCTAGGCTCGAGCCGGATGTGCGCTGGTTGTCGCCGTGACACTGGCGATCGGAGTGACCGGTTGTGGCTCCGCGATTTCCGGGCAGGCCGAGCCCGGCATGACCCCGGCGAACCTGGCCGGTCTCGATACCGGGCCATACCAGTCCGCACCGCAGGTCTACCGGCCGAAGATCAGTTACAACACCCAGGTCTTCCATATCGAGTCCCGCCGCATGATGAGCTATCTCGTCTCGCCCTACCAGATCGATCCGGATATGAAGTTGCTCGAGGCGGTGCGGGTGATCGACCAGAGCAGCTTTCGCAGCATTACCGGCGAATTCCCGGAGAGCTATGCACCGATCGCCGAACGCAACCACCTCATCGGCGGTGCATTGACCACACGGTCCAATGGCGATCTGCGCAACCGGAAGTTCATGACGATCTCGATCATGCGATTCCCGAGCGATGCCGCCGCCCGCGCCGCTGCGACCGAATTCGACCAGGACAGTGCGAATTCCCTGCCTGGCCGCCACCGCATCACGCTGGACGGCGTCGCGAACGCAACGGCCTCCTCGGTCACCGATGCCAAGGGCCTGGGTGTATGCCTGGCGCGGCCCGTTCGTGGTGCTCAGCATGGTGACCGTGCCGCAGCCGGATCCGAATGCGCTTGCCACGCAATTGAAAAAGATGCTGCAACTGCAGGACGCGCGGCTCGCGGAGCTGAATCCGACACCGGTCGATGACATCCTGGATCTGCCGCTCGATACCGACCGGATCATGAGCCTGGCGCTGCGCACGGCGAAGGGATCGCCCGGCATCTTTCTGCGCGAAGAAAACATCGGCATCTACAGTCCGGCCGGACAACTGCATTTCGAGCGCGACGCAGCAGTCGCGACGATCGCATTCGCCGACGCGGGTGTAGATCTCGTCGGGCAGAACGACGGAACTGTCTATCGAACAAGGGATCTCGCCGCCGCCTTCCGCCTGCAGACCGCACTCACGGTGCTCGGTAGGAACGACGAGGAGGTCGCCGATCCCGCTGGCGTGGCCGATGCCCGGTGCATCCAACTCGACGAGGCCGAGCCCATTCGCAACGATAAATACCTGTGCGCCATGGTCTTCGGCCGCTATGTCGCGGTTATCGGCGCGAATGCCGCGTTCAGCGGTAATACCCCGGAAGCGGCATTCTATCAACGTGCCGCCGCCCAGTATTCGATCCTGGCCAAGAACGGGTGAGCGGCCGATGAAGTCTGCACGGATCGCATTCGGCGGTGTGCTGCTGGTCGCCGTGCTCACGATTACCAGCGGCTGCGGTGAATCGGAATCGACGGCACGGCCCGCCGTCGATATCTCGAAACTCGACTCGGGCAACTATCCGACCACCCCGCGCACGATCGAGCGGTCCGAGGAGCAGGGTGCGATTCAGGAGGCGCTCGGCCTCGGCGAGCATGCCCGGCTACCCGCAGGCGCGCACCCGGGTCAGCGAACTGGATTCGCTGACCACCTGGCTGACCAGAGGCGAATACCTGCTGCGGATCTGGACCAATAATCCGCTCGCCACACCGCCCGACCCGGTGCCGCTTGCCGAATTCACCAAGCAGGTCCTGGATAAGCAGTTCGAGATGCTGCGCGACTACCTACCGACACCGCCCGACAAGCTGGCGGAGCTGCCCGTCGATGTCGATGGACTGCTCGGACGCACCATCGCGAGTAAGGCGGCGGTCAACTGGACGCCCGGTGTCTACACCCCGCATGTGCACGGTCGATCGGACCTGACCAGTCGGCTGTTTACCGATACCGAGGTCGATGCGTTCGCGCTGGACGATTCGGGTGTCTATCGAACCGCCGATGCCGCCGCGGCGGCTCGACTCATCGCGCGACTCGTCGACCAGGCGACCGACAGTTTCGCGGTCATCGATCCGCCGCCGGGATTACCCGATGCGAAATGTTTGAAGAAGCTGGACGATCCGGTCGTCGTCGATCTGTCCGCCGACTATCAGTGCTACGTCGCCTATGACCGTTACGTGGGGAATGTCGGAGCGTCCCAGGTCCAGGATCTCTATCAGCAGGCCGCCGCGCAGTACAAATTGTTGGCCGCCGGGCGCTGAAATGCGGTGCGGCACACCAGAAATCCGGTGTGCCGCACTCATTGCTCAGTGCGCCGCGGAGTCCCAGCTGCGGCCGGTGCCGACGGAGACGTCCAACGGGACCGACAGCGTGATCGCCGAGGACATCTGTTCGCGGGCGAGTGCGTCCAGGGCGTCCTTCTCCCCCTCGGCGACCTCGAAGACCAGTTCGTCGTGGATCTGCAGCAGCATGCGCGAGCGCAGGCCCGCCTCCTTGATCGCCTTGTGCACGTTGATCATCGCGACCTTGATGATGTCGGCGGCGGTGCCCTGGATGGGCGCGTTGAGGGCCATGCGTTCGGCGGCCTCGCGGCGCTGGCGGTTGCTGGAATCCAGATCGGGCAGGTAGCGGCGACGACCGAAGAGGGTTTCGGTGTAGCCGACCTTGCGTGCCTGTTCGACGACCTCGTACAGGTAGTCCCGAATGCCGCCGAAGCGGTCGAAGTAGACCTCCATCTGCTCCTTGGCCTCCTGCGTGCTGATCTTCAGCTGCGTCGAAAGACCATAGGAGCTCAGGCCGTACGCGAGACCGTAGGACATCGCCTTGATCCGGCGGCGCATCTCGGGCGTCACCTCCGACAGCGGGATATCGAAGGCCTTGGAGGCGACGAAGGTGTGCAGATCCTCGCCGGAGTTGAAGGCCTCGATCAGGCCCTCGTCACCGGAAAGGTGGGCCATGATGCGCATTTCGATCTGGCTGTAATCCGCGGTCATCAGCGACTGGTAGCCCGGGCCGACGACGAAGGTGTCGCGGATCTGGCGACCGGTGTCGGTGCGGATCGGGATGTTCTGCAGATTCGGCTCGGTCGAGGACAGTCGGCCGGTGGCGGCGATGGTCTGGTTGAAGGTGGTGTGGATGCGGCCGTCGTCGGCGACGGATTTGAGCAGACCGTCCACGGTGACCTTGAGCCGAGTGGCGTCGCGATGCTCGAGCAAGTGCCGCAGGAACGGATGCTCGGTCTTCTCGAACAGCGACTCCAACGCGTCGGCGTCGGTGGTGTAGCCGGTCTTGGTGCGCTTGGTCTTCGGCATATCGAGTTCGTCGAAGAGCACCACCTGCAGCTGCTTGGGTGAGCCGAGGTTGATCTGCTTGCCGATCACGCCGTAGGCGGCGTTGGCCGCATCGGTGACCTTATCGGCGAATTGGCGCTGCAGGTTCTCGAGCTGCTCGATATCGACCGCGATGCCGGCGTTCTCCAGTTCGGCGAGCACGCTGAGCAGCGGCAGTTCCATATCGTCGAGCAGTGCGCTGGATTCGATCTGGCGCAGTTCGCCGTCGAGTGCCTCACCGAGGTCGAGAACCGCCCTGGCGCGCAGCATTTCGGTCTGCGCCAGCTCGGCGTCCACGGTGTCGGCATCGTCGAGCAGAGACAGCTGCGGAGTTTCGTCGGTTTCGGCGCGCAACTCGCGGTGCAGGTAGCGCAGCGAGAGATCATCGAGGTTGAAGCTGCGCTGACCGGGGCGAACCAGGTAGGCGGCGAGGGCGGTATCGCTGGTCAGACCGGCCAGGGTCCAGCCGCGACCACGCAGCGCGTGCATGGCGGCCTTGGCCTCGTGCAGCGCCTTCGGTACGGCCGGATCGGCCAGCCAAGCACCAAGTGCGGCTTCATCTTCGGGGGTCAGCACAGAGACATCGATGTAACCGCTCTCGCCGTCCGCGGCGGCGATGGCGAGCGCGCGGGTGTCCCCATTACCTGGCGCACTCGTGCCGACGACCGAAATACCGTGTCGGACGCCGACTTTCGCATGTTCGGCGAGCCACCCGGTGACCGCACCGACCTCGAGCGCGCCGCCGCTGATCTCGAAGCCCGATTCGGCCTCGGGCTCCGGCGGGGCGAGGGTTTCGAAAAGCCGGTCGCGCAGCACCCGGAACTCCAGGTCGTCGAAGAGCTGGTGGATCTTGTTGCGATCCCACGGCTGCTGGGCCAGCTGATCGGGGGTGTAGGGCAGCGGAACGTCGCGGACCATCTCGGTGAGCTGACGGTTGAGCACGACACTGCTGAGGTTGGCGCGCAGTGCGTCACCGACCTTGCCCTTCACCTCGTCCACCTTGTCGACGAGGGTGGTCAGATCGCCGTATTCGC
This sequence comes from Nocardia sp. NPDC049526, assembly GCF_044465765.1. Lineage (NCBI taxonomy): Bacteria > Bacillati > Actinomycetota > Actinomycetes > Mycobacteriales > Nocardiaceae > Nocardia > Nocardia sp. NPDC049526. Next base: position 111,270 of record NZ_JBITMA010000018.1, read on the forward strand.
GAATCCACTTGGCGGCGGTCTTCTCCCCGACGCCCGGAATGCCGGGCAGGTTATCGCTCGGGTCGCCGCGCAGGGCCGCGTAATCCGGGTACTGGGCCGGGGTGAGCTGATATTTGGCCATCACCTCATCCGGGGTGAACCGGGTGAGATCGGAGACACCCTTGCGCGGGTAGAGCAGTGTGACCTCATCGCTGACCAGCTGGATGGCATCACGGTCACCGGAGACGATCAGAACGCGGAAACCCTCGCCCACGGCCTGGGTCGCGATGGTGGCGATCAGGTCGTCGGCCTCGAAACCGTCGATCGCCATCACCGGGATGCCCATGGCGCCGAGCACATCCTTGGTGAGTTCGACCTGGCCGCGGAACTCATCGGGCGTGGCATTGCGCCCCGCCTTGTACTCCGGATACGCCTCGGTACGGAAGGTCTTGCGGCTGACATCGAAAGCGGCCGCGATATGCGTCGGCTTCTCGTCCCGCAACAGATTGATCAGCATCGCGGTGAATCCGTACACCGCATTCGTGGTCTGCCCGGTGACCGTCTTGAAGTTCTCCGCGGGCAGCGCGAAGAACGCGCGATAGGCGACCGAATGCCCGTCCAACAGCAACAACGTCGGCCGCTCACCACCCGCATCACTGGCTGCCGTAGGCCCGACGCTGGAACGCTGATCAGTAGTCGCTGGGGTCACGTGCAAGAGTCTAGGGAGCCCCACCGACAATCCACAGCCGCGGCACCCCCTTGTTGTGCGAGTCCAGCGAGCCGTCCGATTTCCGCCGGAAGCGGCACGCCGCGGCGACCATGATTTCCCGGTGACCACAGCCCGCGCAGCACTGCAGAACTTCTTCGCCGCCGAAGCCGCCTACATCACCGAGGGCGCGAACTTCGATGCGATGGCCGCCTGCTTGGCCCCCGATGTCGTCATGTACCAGGCCGAGCACCTCCCTTACGGCGGCGAATGGCACGGCCCCGACGGCATCGAGAACTTCATGGCGGCGATGAGCCGGACCTGGGCCACGCTGGAGTTCCTCGAGCAGCGATTCGTGGTGGACGGCGACACAGTGGTCATCTACAACCGCGGCCGCATGCTGGCCCGCGACACCGGCCGGATGCTGGAGACCTCGGTGATGCAGCTGATGACCTTCCGCGACGGGCTGATCGCCGAGATCCGGCCGTTCTATCTGGATACCGCGGCCGTCGTCGAGGTGCTGACCGAAGCGCACCACTGATAGAAGCACGCACTCATTCCACGTGGGCCGGAGAGCTGTACCAGGTGTTGCACTCCCAGGTGTCGCCCTTGTCGGAACCCCATTTCCACCAGCCCCATACGTTCTCTTCGGTGCCCTGCATGCGTGGATCGCGGGTGGCGTGGCTGCTCTGGACGGTGCGGGAGGCTTCGGTCCAGGTTTGTTCATCGATATCGGCGCGGCCGAAGTTGGTGCCGAGGAACATGCCGGAGAAGCAGCGGGCCTGCAGTTCCATGCGGCGGCTCTGTTCGCGACCGGCGGTGGTTTCCTTGCCGACGGTCGCACGTTTCTCGTTGTAGGCCTGCATGACGCCGATCAGGTTCTGCACGTGGTGGCCGTATTCGGTACTGAGGACGGCCAATTGGGCGCCGCGGCGCGAGCCGCTGGACAGCGGCCGCATGGCGTCGTACGGCAGGACCAGGGTTTCGTCGAGGGCGCAGTAGAAGGTTGTCGGGCCGTTGCGCAGTCGCTGCACGCATTGGCTTGCCACATCACGGGATTCGGTGGGGGCGAGTAGCCGCGGCGGATGGAACGGCAGTCCGGCGCCGCGCAGTGTCGGTTCCCATGACGCGTCCAGGCAGGCGATCGCGGACCGGTAGAAGGCCCGCGCCGTCTCCGGATCGTCGTGCCAGGCGGGCAGTTTGCAATCGACCCTGCCGAGTCCGATGTGCTGGGCGAAGAGCGGATGATCGGCCAGCGCCTGCACCGCGCGGCTCGACGCGACCGGCATCCCGGCCGGCGATAACCCGGCCAACGGCGCGAAGGCGACCGGGGGCGCGGCATCGCCGATCGGATTCGCCGAGTCGGGCAGGGCGCCCGCGAATCCCGGTGTCGTCGAATCGGAAATTGTACGCGCGGTATGCATTTCGCCCACGTCGGCGGAGCGTCCGGTCACCAGCAGGCCCGTCGCGGTGAGCGCACCGATCACACCGAGCACCACCCACATCAGCACGATGCGATTGCCGCGCAACTGACCGAGCCGAGAGCTGAACGTGCTGTTCATGACCTACCTAGAGAGCTCGATCACCGCACATTCATTGGAACTCCGCCCACATCGGTCTGCAACTCGTAGAGCCGCTCAGCGGGTCACAGTGTGGCCACAAGTTCGCGCAGCACCGGCAGGCTGACCGAGCCGGAGCCGAGCACCACATCGTGGAATGCCTTGATGTCGAAGGCGGCACCGAGCCGCTCGGCGGCCTGCCTACGTTGCCGGCGAATCTCGAGCTGACCGACCTTATAGGCCACGGCCTGACCGGGGATCGCAATATAGCGGTCGATCTCGACCTCGATCTCGGTCAGCCCGACCGGTGCGTTGGCCACCATGAAGTCGATGGCCTGCTGACGACTCCAGCCCTTGGCGTGGATTCCGGTATCGACGACGAGCCGGCACGAGCGCCACGAATCGGCGGCCAGCATGCCGACGCGCGCCAAATCGTCGTCGTACAAACCCATTTCGTCGGCAAGACGTTCGGTGTAGAGCGCCCAGCCCTCGACGAAGGCGGTATTCGCGAAGGACTGCCGTTGGAATCGCGGCAGCTGATCGAGTTCATTGGCGATGGTGAGTTGCAGGTGATGCCCCGGAATCGCCTCGTGATAGGCCACCGCCGCCGTCTCGTAGCGGCTGCGGCCGGTGGGTTCGTGCTGGTTCACGAAGTAGGTGCCCGGCCTTGATCCGTCCGCGGCGGGCGGAAAGTAGTACGCCGCAGGCGCATCCGCGGCCAGGAATTCCGGCACCGGGACGATATCGCAGGATTCCTTGGGCAGGCGGCCGAACCAGTTGCCCATCTCCGCGACCGCCGCGCCGAGCGCACGCTGTGCATCGGCCATGATCTCCGCGCCACTGCCGTAACGCAGTCCGGTATCCCGGCGCAGGCGGGTGAAGATTTCGGCGGTATCGGCAGTCCCGAACAGCCGGGTCCCGACCGCGGCGTACTCCGCACGCAGCAGCGCCAATTCGGCGAGACCGAGTTCGTGGATCTCGTCCGCGCCGAGATCGGGCAGGGTGGTGTGGCGGCGCAGCTGCCGCCGGTAGATGTCCTCGCCGTCGGCACCGAGCCAGCACAGACCGCATTTGTCATCGGGACGGGCGGCGGGGCGCAGTTCGTCGGCCAGTACGTCTCGATAGCGTTGGAAGGCCGGGCGAATCACCTCGCGCGCGACCTCGGTGAGTTCGGTGCGCCAGTCGGCTTCCCCGTCCCAATCTGCCGGGCCGGCGAAGGTGACGAACGGATCGGCGGCGATATCGGAGGCCAGGTAGCCATCCAACTGGTTGAGCGAGCGTTCGATGGTGATGCGCGCGGGCGTGCGGCCTGCGGCCAGGCCGTTGCGGAACTGCTGGACCGCCTGGTCGAACAGCGTGCCGAACTGGCGATACCGCCGGACCAGGGCGTGCGCATGTTCGGGCTGCGGCGCCTTGGTCTGGGTGGCCATCATGAGCATGCCCGCGTGCACGCCGTCCATCTGGTCCGATGCCAGTTCGGTCGGCCGCCAAGCCAGATTGTCGATGGCCGTATCCAGTTCGGTGCGCAGCAGACCGTGGGTGACCCGGTCGGTTCCGCTGAGCTTTTCGGCGTCGAGACCGACGACCTGATCGCGCAACTCGCGCAAGGTCGCGAGCAGTCGCTGTTCGGCCTCGGGCGAGCGATCCTCGACGCGGTCGTCGAAGCGGTGGTCGCCGAGCAAGGTGGCCGTGCTCGGTGCGGCCGCCAGCACACTGTCCCAATAGCGGTCGGCCAGATTCGTCAGTTCGTCATGCCCGTCCACAGCGCCATTCCTCCGGTAGTGGTCGTTGGGCGCGCCAGCGCCCAACACTGGCCAGCGTCTGATGTGCACAGCGAAGACCGAGCACCAGCTCGGCCTTCGCCGTGCACATCCCGCCATCTTGCCTCGAGGCGGCCACAGACGGTCCGACTTCTAGCCCACGCCCAGGTAGGCCGACTTTACCGCGGGGTCGGTGAGCAGATCCCCGCCGATACCGCTCTTGGTGACCTCACCGGTCTCCAGGATGTAGGCGCGATCGCTGCGGGTCAGCGCCTGCTGGGCATTCTGCTCGACCAACAGCACCGTGGTGCCCTGCTGGTTGATCTCGCTGATGATCCGGAAGATCTGCTGAATCACCATGGGCGCCAAGCCCATCGAGGGTTCATCGAGCAGCAGCAGGCGCGGACGGGCCATGAGCGAGCGGCCGATGGCCAGCATCTGCTGCTCACCGCCGGAGAGCGTGCCGCCGACCTGCTTGCGTCGCTCGGACAGCCGTGGGAACAGCTCGAAGACCCACTCGAGTGTCTGGCCGTACTCCGCCTTCTGCTTGAAAGCCCTTCCGTAGCAACCCATATCGAGGTTCTCCTGGACCGTCATACCGGGGAATACACCCCGGCCCTCCGGCGCCTGGATCAACCCGTGCGTCACCCGCTCGTGCGCCTTCATCTGGGTGATGTCACGGCCCTCGAACCTGATCTTGCCGCGGGTCAGCGGCAGCAAACCGGACAGCGCACGCATGGTGGTGGTCTTCCCCGCGCCGTTGGCGCCGAGCAGAGTCACCAGCTCACCCTCGGCGACACGGAGCGAAACCCCGTGCAGCGCTTGGATTCTGCCGTAGTTGACGACCATGTCGTCGACCTCTAGCAGCGGCGGCGCCTCGCTGAAGTCGCGCGGCTCCGCTCTGCGATGCTCGCCACCGGCCGGAGTCGATTCGTCGACAGGCTGTTCCGGTTCGATCACTTCGGTTACGGCGGTGGCCTTTTCGGCCGCCGCGGCCTCGGCATCCGGAACACCCAGATACGCCGCGATCACATCCGGGTTGTCGCGAATGTCCGCGGGTAGCCCGTCGGCGATCTTGCGACCGAACTCCAGCACCACGATCCGGTCCGTGACACCCATGACCAGGCGCATATCGTGCTCGATCAGCAGCACGGTGAACCCGTCGTCGCGGATCTTGCGGATCAGATCCATCAGCGCCGATTTCTCGCTCGGATTGAACCCGGCGGCGGGTTCGTCCAGGCAGAGCAGTTTCGGCTCGGTGGCCAGCGCGCGGGCGATCTCCAATCGGCGCTGATCGCCGTAGGAGAGATTGCGCGCCTTCTCCACCGCGCGCGGTGCGATCCCGACGAATTCGAGCAAGGCCATGCCGCGCTCGATCGCGTCCTTCTCCTCGCTGCGGTGCCGCGGGGTGCGGAAGATCGCGCCGGGCACCGAAGTCTTATGCCTGGCGTCGGTGCCGACCACCACATTCTCCAGCGCGGTCATCTCACCGAAGAGCCGCACATTCTGGAAGGTGCGAGCGATACCGAGCCGGGTGATCTCGTTGCGCTTGGTCTTCGTCAGCGGTTTGCCGTCGAAATACACCAGACCCGAGGCCGGTTTGTAGACACCGGTAATGGCATTGAAGCAGGTGGTCTTGCCCGCGCCATTGGGGCCGATCAGTCCGAGGATTTCGCCGCGGCGGATCTCGAAGCTGACCTTGTCCAATGCGGTCAGACCGCCGAACTGCACCGTGAGCCCATCGGTGCGCAGCAGCGGCGCACCCACCGCGGTCTCGATGTCGCGGTGCGGCGCAACCACATCCGCGACGACTTCGGCATCGGCGAGCACCGGGATCACGGCGGTGACATCGACCTCGCCCGCGCTCTCGACCTCGGGCGGGGCCGCGTAACCGGCGGCCATATCCTCGTTGTCGAACAGGGCGTCACCCGCGCCTGGCCCGGTCATCGTCCTGCTCCGATCAATTCACGCTCGCCCGGTTTGCGCACGGCCTGATACACCTGCCTACCGAAGGTCAGCAGCTTCTGCCGCACCGGGAACAGACCCTGTGGCCGCAGAATCATCATGACCACCAAGGTAATTCCGAAGTACATGTACTTGAGGTCACCGAGGGACTGCGCACCGCCGACCCGGAACAGCAGCACGCTGCCGAGCAGCAGTGCACCCAAGACGCCGGTGACCACCATGCCGAAGATGCAGCCGCGCCGCGGCCACGCACTCAGGCTGTCGCCCTTGTACTTCCACACGAGGACCAATCCGACGAAGACCAGCACGTCGATGGCCAACAGGATGTACCCGGTGGACTCGTTGCTCACCAATTTCACCGACTGCAGCCGCGCGGGCAGATAGGCGATGATGAACGCGCCGAAGATGACTCCGAGCTTATTGCCCTGACCGCCGATGACGACCGCGCACAGGAACAGCATCGAGTTGATGATGTTGAACCCGGTCGGATTGATGAACTGCACCTGACCGGCGTAGATCGCACCGGACATGCCGCCGACGGCAGCGCCGATCAGGAAGGCCCACAGCTTGAATTTGAAGGTCGGCACGCCCATGATCTCGGCGGCGTCCTCGTCCTCGCGAATGGCCACCCAGGCGCGGCCGACCCGGCTGCGTTCCAGATTGCCGACGATCAGCAGCACGATGATCACCAGCACCATCGCGAACCAGTACCACCAGGTGCCGTAACTGGCCCGGTCGAGCAGATTCGCGCTATCGGCGTTGCCGCTGTTACCGCCGGAGAACACACCCTCGGGCTTGCTGGCGGATTCGCCGACATGTGGGAAGGCGACACCGGACAAACCCAGGCTGCCATTGGTGATATCGGAGAGATTGTCGGCGAGCAGCCGCACGATCTCACCGAAGCCGAGGGTGACGATCGCCAGATAGTCACCGCGCAGCCGCAGTGTCGGGGTGCCGAGGATGATGCCGGAGATGGCCGTCACCGCGACCGCGATCGGCAGACAGGCCATCCAGGCCCAGGTCGGATTCAGCCAGCCGCCGTCGGTCTGATTCCACGGACTGTTCGGGCTGGTGAGCAGGCCGACCGTATACGCGCCGATGGCGTAGAAGCCGACATAGCCGAGGTCGAGCAGACCCGCCTGTCCGACAACGACATTCAGGCCGATGGCGATCAGCGCGTACATGGCGACCTGCGCCATGACCAGACCGAAGTTGTAGCCGGGGGTATCCAGCAGCGGCGGCGGGAACAGCGGAAGAAGTGCGAGCAGAATGAGGATCGGCACGCCGACACCCCATTGCGCGGGGCGGCTCAGGCCGTCCCACCAGGTCCGAATCGCGTCTCCGGCACCGTGTTTGGGCGGGGCCGCCTTGGTCGTCTCGGGTGCGGAGTCCGGGGTTTTGGTCGAGTCGGTCATGCGCGGGCCCTCCCGAGACTCTCACCGAGGATGCCGGTCGGGCGCACCATCAGCACCAGCACCAGCACGACGAACGCGACGACATCGCGCCACTCCGAACCGAGCAGCGACTGGCCGTACTGTTCCACCACACCGAGCAGGATGCCGCCGAGCAGTGCGCCGCGCAGATTGCCGATGCCGCCGAGCACCGCGGCGCTGAATGCCTTGATGCCCAGAATGAATCCACCGGAGTAGATGATGCCCTGCGGGATCTTGATCGCGTACAGCAGCGCGGCCGCACCGGCGAGTACACCGCCGATGAAGAAGGTCAACATGATGACCCGCTCCCGCGAAACGCCCATCAGCGTCGCGGTATCGGGATCCTGGGCGACGGCGCGGATGCCGCGCCCGAATTTGGTCCGGTTGATCAGCACCTCGGTCACTATCGCCAGCGCGACCGCCGCGAGCACGATCAGCAGTTTGATGTTGTCGACCTCGGCGCCGAAGAAGCTGAACTGCACACTCGGCTCGACCAGTTTGATCGGCTGCTGCGCATTGGTGCCGCCGAGTTTGGGATTGATCTTCGGCAGGATGAAGTGCACGAACTCCTGGATCACGAACGACATACCGATCGCCGTGATGAGGAAGCTGAGCGGTTTGGCCCCGCGTCTGCGCAATGGCCGATAGGCCACACGCTCCAATCCGACTGCGGCGCCACCGGACACCAGCATGCCGATGATCATCGCCAACGCGAGATAGGTAACCGTCAGGATGATGCCCTGGGTGTACACATCGGGATTCGCCACGAATCCGAACAGCATGAGCCCGACCAATTGACCGAACATGCCGAGCATGAATATTTCCGAATGGGCGAAATTGATCAGCCGCAATACGCCGTAGACCAGGGTATAGCCCACGGCGACCAAGGCATAGATTGAGCCGTAGGTCACCCCGTCGACGGTCAGTCGCCAGAAGTTATCGATCACTCCGTGGTAGTTGAAGTCGATCGAACCGCCGGCGAGTTGTGCTACACCGGCCAATGCCGTTGATTTCATTCGTCTTTTGCCCTCATTCATTCGCCCACCCGACACGGCGGCACGTACGGGGATTCCACGAACCCCTGTACGTGCCGCCGTGCGGATTGTCTAGGGCTACTTGACCTCGTAGATCCAGATCAGCGCGTTGGACAGTTCACCGGTCGCGTTCCACTTGTACTGACGCGCGAGGCCGGGGCCGTCATAGGACCGCACGTACTCGAGCAGGTCGGGACGGGTCAGCTTGCCGCCATCGATGCCCTTGGCCAAGATCGTGGTCAGATCGTAACCCTCGACCGAGTACACACCGGGCTCGGCGCCGTTGAGGGCCTTGTAGTCCGCCGTGAACTTATCCGGCGCCGGGCCACACGGGCAGGACAGCACCGCGCCCTTGGCCGAGCTACCGGCCTGGGCGACGAACTGCGGATCGTTGGTGCCGTCGGCGGAGACGAAGACCGCCTTGACGCCACCGGACTTCAGCTGCTGGGCCAGCGGGGCGCCCTCGGAGTAGTAGCCGGAGTAGAAGACGGCGTCCGGCGCGGCGCTCGCGATCTTGGTGACCGTGGCGGAGAAGTCCTTGTCGCCCTTCTTGATGCTGGCGTTGCAGGACGCGTCGTTGGCCGAGCCGAGGCCCTCGATGATCGTCTTGGCCAGACCGGTGCCGTAATCGGTGTTGTCCTGGATGACGCAGACCTTCTTGTAGCCCGCGGTGTTGACCAGGTACTTGCCGACCGACGGACCCTGCACGCCGTCATTGGCCAGGCCGCGGAAGAAGCTGGTCCAGCCGTTCTGGGTCAGCGTCTCATTGGTGGCCGAGGCGGTCGTCGAAACCAGGCCGGCGTCGCTGAGGATCTTGCCGGTCGCCTTGGTCTCACCGGAGAACGCCGGACCGACCAGGCCGATGATCGACTTGTCATTGACGATCTGCGGGATGACCTGGGTGGCCTTCTGCGGGTCGCCCTCGGTGTCGAACTGCTTGAGCTCGATCTTGCAGCCCGGGTTGGCCTTGTTGTGCTTGTCCAGCGCGAGCTTCACACCGTCGACGATATTGATGCCGAGGGCTGCGTCCGGACCGGTGAGCGCGCCCGCCATGGCGATCGCGGTGCCCGCCGGGCAGGTCGCCTTGCCGTCGCCGGCCGGGTCGGCGGCCGAGGCGCTGTCCGACTTCGGCACCTGCTTGCCGTTGGCGTCGATCTGCATGACCGGCTGGATCTTCAGACCGCCCGCGCCGCTGGTGCCGGAGGTGCCCGAACCACCATCGGTCGATTTATCGCTACACCCCGTCAGCACGAGCGCGGCGGCGGCACCGATGGCCAATGCACCCCGCATCGAACGACTGCGCCATGTCGAACTAAGCACGTTTCACCTCTACGTCCTGTGCTCCCCCGGGCTCTCCTCCGAGGAGGCCGACCACGTCAGCCCGGTCAGAACATAGCGTTGGTACGTTAGCTGCGCATCACATTCGGACCATCCGATCGACATCGTTTCGAATTTTTCATCGCGATCGGGTTTCCGGAAAGTAAAATTTCCGGCCTTGGACGGCCGAAGCGCAAGGACGCGCCTACTTCGGGGCCAGATTTTCCAGCACGACCTCGGCTACCGCCTTCATGGTAGTGCGGCGGTCCATCGCCGTTCGCTGAATCCACTTGAATGCCTGCGGCTCCGACAATCCCTGGGTCTGCATGAGCACGCCCTTGGCCCGCTCGACCAGCTTGCGCGTCTCGAGGCGGTCGGCCAGATTGGCGACCTCGCTCTCCAGCGCGGTGATCTCGTGGAAGCGGCTCGCCGCCAACTCGATGGCGGGCACCAGATCCGACTTCGTGAACGGCTTGACCAGATATGCCATCGCACCGGCGTCACGCGCCCGCTCGACCAGATCGCGCTGACTGAATGCGGTCAAAATCACAACCGGCGCAACGCGTTTCGACGCGATTTCGGCCGCGGCATCGATACCGTCGCGGCGCGGCATCTTCACATCCATGATGACCAGGTCCGGCCGATGCTCCACCGCCAGATCAACCGCCTGCTGGCCGTCGCCCGCCTCACCGACAACCTGGTAGCCCTCTTCGGTCAGCATCTCCACCAGATCCATGCGGATGAGCGCTTCGTCTTCCGCGACGACGACCCGCTTCGCCCCGGCGTCCCGCTTCGTGCCGGCGCCCCCTGCTGTGTTGCTCATAGGTAGACCCCTCTGGTTCCGATGCCGTGTCCCCGACACGCGAATGAGTGGCCGCGGTCCGGGCACCGGTCCAACGCCCAACTATCGCCGTCGAGTGATGTAAAGAGTACCTTTCAGTTCCGCATACAACCCATATACCCTGCGCAAACCGGGCGTCGATCACTTCTGACCCAGCCCATTCGTGATTTTCGACAGTGACCCGCTATGCTTTTCCACCGGTGCGCCGATTTGGCGGAACTGGCAGACGCGACGGTCTCAAAAACCGTTGTCCGAAAGGACGTGTGGGTTCGAGTCCCACAATCGGCACCAACTGGTAGGCGGCCCATGCTCTTGGAGAGCATGGGCCGTTCTCACCGGAGGCCCGCTCGGGCGCCGATCGAACTAGAGCGCGGGCTGTCTCGTATTTCGGGCGTAGGGTTTGCAATGGGCGGCCCGATGCGGAGGTGCCTCGATGCGGGTGAACAGGACCACTGTCGATCTGTCCGGGTATCCGGATCTGGTCGTCATCTATCTCGGGATGCGCGTGCGCAAGCCACGCGGCATCCTGCGATTGCTGGGTCTGGGCCCGAAACTGTATCGGTCGCACAAGGATCGGCCGGATGGGCTGCTGTTGCACGAGGACGTGATCTGGTCGCTGTTTCCGCCGCATTGGGGGGCGCGGCAGTATTGGCGGGATCTGGATTCGCTGGAACGGTGGACACGCTCTGCGCCGCATCGGGATTGGTGGCAGAAGTTCCTGCGCGACTCCGGTGGGACCGGGTTCTGGCACGAGGCCTACTTCATGCGCGGCGGTATCGACGCGATGTACGACGATATGGAAGGCGCCTCCGGCCTGCCGCGGTTCGCACCCGTCGTGGCCTCGCGCGGCCGGATGTTCACGACCCGGGGCCGGGTGCACGGCGAAGCGGACAAGACGGCGCCGGTCGTCGCCGAATCCGCTTATTACCGTGGGGAGTCCGAGTAAATCGGATCCCCAACCGTGGCAATACTGTGATGGTTGAAACCGCTCGCGCCGGGTACCTTCAGCAGGACGCCCAGACCTCGATTACCGATCGACCACCTAGCGGCAACGCGTATCGAGCGTCTATCCGAATACCGGGGCGTACTTCGTGTACGGCACTTGACCAGCAGATGAATATATATTCCGCGGGCTGTGATTCGATGTCGACGGCCTTCTGGTCGGTCCGTGTGCGGCCTACCGTATCCGCATGCACGTCCTGTTCGTCTGCAACGGCAATGTCTGCCGTTCGGTAATCGCCGAGCGGCTCACCCGCGCCGTAGCGGTCGAATACAACCTGCCCGGGCTCACCGCGGAGAGTGCGGGAACCCGTGCGCTGGTTGGCTTTCCGATCGAGCCGCTCGCCGCGCGGACGATCGAGGGGCTCGGCGCAGGCGCCGACCATTTCCGGGCACGCAAACTCAAGCCGGAGCTGATCGATCGCGCGGATCTGGTGCTCGCCATGACCGAACAGATCCGCGATCAGGCGGCGCAGATGGCGTTCGGCGCCGGATCGCGCACCTTCACCCTCTTGGAGGCGCATCGCATCGCCAAGGTCACCGGCGCCGAGACGATCGCCGATCTGGACCGCGCCCGCCACGACCTGGCACTCGTCGGCCGGGAGAATATCGCCGACCCGGTCGGACTATCGGAGGCCGCGTTCTGCGAGGTGGGCGACCGCATCGCCGAGGCATTGGTGCCGCTGCTGCTGGCGTTGGCGCCGCACGAGCAGCAACGGCCGGACGAGAGCGAACGCCCCGGCCTCGTGGTGGCCCCCGGAGCGCGTCCCGCGCCGCTGGCCGCCTTCCTTGCCGCCCAGCGTATCCGGTGACACGCAGGGCCCGGTGTCCAATCAGCGGGTAAAGGGATTACACTCGCGCGCGGAATAACTTCCGCCGTTGATGGTTCGACACACGACAGGAATCAGACATGCCGAAACGAATTTCGGATGTTTCGCTCCATGTTTATGTGACACCGGAAACCCTCGATCGCGTCGTCGATTCGGTGCGGGAGGTGGTGGACGACCACCTCCAGGACCGCGATGTCTTCGCCTGGCGCTTCACACTGCCCGTCGAGCCCGACGCACCGGAGCACCTACTACTCGAAACCCAGTGGCGGGTAGAGCATCCCGGCCAAGAGCAGGGCGCCAGAGGCACCTATGAGATCGCACTCAGCCTGGTCGGTGCGCCGCGTGACCTGACCGCATCGAGCCTGAGCGCGCTGGAGAAGCGCCTGATGTTGGAAACCGCAAGCTGCCCAATGGATCTCGAGATCCCGCGGACCATCCGAGTGCAGCGCCGCGACAGCTTCGACTTCGAAATCGAGCGCGAATCCCTATGATGCTCGCACCCATGTGCTTGCGAAATCAGTTGCTACTGTCCGCAATACACATGGGTACGGGGCTCATCTACGCGCCGGGAAGTGGCGGATAATGCCTTCCTGGACCGTGGTGGCGAGCAATTCGCCACTGCGGGAGAAGAATCGGCCCGTGGCAAGGCCACGCGAACCAGCGGCCACCGGCGATTCGGTGGCGTAGAGCGCCCAATCGTCGAAGCGGAACGGGCGGTGGAACCAGATCGAATGGTTGATCGTCGCGGCCACGATGCGGTCCAGACCCCAGGACAGGCCGTGCGTGGTGATGATCGAATCGAGCACCGTGGTGTCGGACGAATAGCCAAGCGTCGCAACGTGAATCAGCGGATCGTCGGGCAGCCTGCCATCGGCCCGCATCCACACGCGGTTGTGATTGAGCCGCTCCCCCGTGCCCTTCAGGATCCAGGCCGGATCATTGGTGTACCGCATATCGATCGGATGCGGCGCCTTGACGAACATCTCCAGCTTGTCTTCCAAGCCTGCGAAACTCTCCTCGACGCGCGGCAGCGTCTCCGGATCCGGCACCTCCGGCTGGGCATGCGCGTGCTCGAGCCCCTTGCCCCAATCCTGGAACGCGGCGAGCATGACGAACAGCTCCTGACCGTCCTGGGTCGCGGTGACCGTGCGGTTGGCCAGCGAGCGTCCGTCGCGGTGGCGGTCGACCTGATATTCGATCGGCTTCTTCACATCGCCACCACGCACGAAATGCGCGTTGACGGCGTGCAGCGGACGGTCGCCGTCGACCGTCCGTCCCGCCGCCATGATCGCCTGCGAAACCAGCTGACCGCCGAACGTGCGGCTCCAGACCTTCTCCGGATGCTGGCCGACGAAGACATCCTCGTCGACCTGTTCCAGATCGAGCAGTCCGAGCAGCACGTCGAGGTCGGTACCCTCCGCTGCGGCCCCGAGGCCGACAGCGCCACCTAGCGAAGCGCTCACAACTGCGCCTCGCTGACGGTCGGCTCCGTTGCGACCGCTGGCGTTGCTGTGTTCTCGGTTCGTTCGCTGCGCTCACTCACGGCTAATGGTCCTCCTCACCGATACGGTGCACATGGATCAGGTTGGTGGAGCCGACAGTACCGGGCGGGGAGCCTGCCACGATTACCACCAGATCACCTTTGTGGTATCGCTCCATGGACAGCAGTGCTACATCCACCTGGTGGATCATCGCATCGGTGCTGTCCACCGTCGGGACGATGAAGGTTTCGGTGCCCCAGGTGAGCGACAGCTGGCTGCGCACTTCGGGAAGGGGGGTGAACGCCAGCAACGGCAGCGGGGTGTGCAGACGCGCCAGCCGGCGAACCGTATCGCCGGACTGGGTGAAGGCGACCAGCGCCTTGGCATTGAGCCGCTCGCCGATATCGCGGGCGGCGTAGGAGATGACACCGCGCTTGGTGCGCGGCACGTGGGTCAGCGGCGGCACCCGGGTGGATTCGGTCTCCACCGCGTGCACGATGCGCGCCATGGTGCGGACCGTCTCGATCGGATACGCGCCGACCGAGGTCTCACCCGACAGCATCACCGCATCGGCGCCGTCGAGCACCGCATTGGCCACATCGGAGGCCTCGGCGCGGGTCGGGCGGGAGTTCTCGATCATCGACTCCAGCATCTGGGTCGCGACGATGACCGGCTTGGCATTCTCGCGAGCCATCTGGATGGCCCGCTTCTGCACGATCGGCACCTGCTCGAGCGGGAGTTCGACGCCGAGGTCACCGCGGGCGACCATGACCGCGTCGAAGGCGAGCACGATGGCCTCGAGATTGTCGATGGCCTCGGGCTTCTCCAACTTGCCGATCACCGGAACGCGGCGGCCGACCCGGTCCATCACGTCGTGCACCAGCTCGACATCCGAGGGTGAACGCACGAAGGACAGCGCGATGAAGTCCACGCCGAGCTTGAGCGCGAATTCGAGGTCCTCGATGTCCTTCTCCGACAGCGCGGGCACGGATACGTCCATACCCGGCAGCGAGACACCCTTGTTATTGCTGACCGGTCCGCCCTCGGTCACCCGGCAGACGACATCGTTGCCCTCGACCCCGATGACGGTGACGCCGACCTTGCCGTCGTCGATGAGCAGGCGGTCGCCCGGCTTAGCGTCCTTGGCCAGCTCTTTGTAGGTAGTGGAGACGCGATCGTGGGTGCCATCGATCTCGTCGACGGTTATGCGGACCTCTTCACCGTTGGCCCATACGGTCTTGCCCTCTGTGAAGCGGCCCAGCCGGATCTTCGGTCCCTGCAGGTCGGCGAGAATTCCGACCGCCCGGCCGACATGGTCCGAGGCCTGCCGCACCTTCTTGTAGTTCTCGGCATGGTCGGAGTGCTCGCCATGGCTGAAATTCAGCCGCGCCACATCCATGCCGCTCTCGACGAGTTCCCGAATACGTTCCTCGGTAGCGGTCGCTGGGCCGAGAGTGCACACAATCTTCGTCCGTCGCATCACGAGTAGAGCCTAGTCCCGTGCAGTGCCCCTAGCCCGCTGTGGCCTCGGTGAAAGCTAGGTGAAAAATATGTACGAAGGCTTAGTGGAAAGTACAAACGGGCCTCGTCAGCGGGCGACATGGCGGGACAGCCGAGTTTCCAGACGGGTCTGGCCGAAGCCGAGGACCAGACAGATCACCCAGTAATACAGTGCGGCGACGCCGTACAGGGCGAAGAAGTCGAAGGTGGGCGCCGCGGCCAGCTGCGCGGTGCGCAGGAGTTCGGTCACCAGGATGGTCGAGGCCAGCGAGGTGTCCTTCACCAGAGAGATGAGGGTGTTGGACAGCGGCGGCACGGCGATGCGCGCGGCCTGCGGCAGGATGATCAGCCGCAACTCCTGGGCATACGACATGCCGAGCGCCTTGGCCGCCTCCCACTGTCCTTCCGCGACGCTCAGGATGGCGGCGCGCACGACCTCGGCGGCGTAACCGCCGACATTGAGGCTGAAGGCGATTACCGCCGCCGGGAACGGATCGATGACGATATCGAACTGCGGCAGCGCATAGAACACGATGAACAGCTGCACCAGCAGCGGCGTGCCCCGAATGATCGAGATGTAGAACCTGGCGGGCGCCGAGAGGAACCACAGCGGTGACATCCGCGCCAGCGCCAGGAACAACGCGATGACCAGACCGATGACGAAGCTGATGGCGGTGAGCGGGATGGTCTTGTCGATCGTGGCCTGCAGCATCGGCCACAGGTTGTGCCAGATCAGCTCCCTGGTTGCGGGATCCACGGACGGTTATTTGCTGACGTCGGTGCCGAAGTACTTTTCCGAGATCTTGGCCAGCGTGCCGTCCGCGCGCAGCTGGTCCAGCGCGGTGTTCACCTGGCCGATCAGCGCGTCGTCCTTGCGGGCGGCGAATGCCTGATTGCTGACCTCACCGGCCTTGGCGGCGATCTTGACGCCGGTGTCGCCGTTCTTCTTGATGTAGTCGAGCGCGACCAGGCTGTCGTTGACGGTCGCGTCGACGCGGCCGGTCTTCAGCAACTGGACCGCCTGCACGAAGCCCTCAACCGCCTCGACCTTCGCACCCGCGCCCTGGGCGACCTTGGCCCAGTTACTGGTCGCCGACTGCGCGCTGGTCTTGCCGTTCAGGTCCGCGAGCGAAGTGATGTTGTTGCTGTCCGCGCGGGTGAGGATCACGCCCTCGGAGGTGGTGTAGGACTGCGACAGGGCGTACTTGGACTTGCGCTCGTCGGTGATCGACACCTGGTTGGCGACCAGGTCGAAGCGCTTGGACTCGAGACCGGCGAAGATCGCGTCCCACGGCGTCTGCACGAACTCGATCTTCTTGCCGATCTTGTCCCCGACCGCCTGGATCACCTCGATGTCGTAGCCGGTGAGCTTGCCGTCGGAGCCCTGGTAGCTGAAGGGCGAGTAGGTGCCTTCGGTGCCGACCTTCAGCACGTTCGGATCGTTGCTGCTGCCGCAGGCGGTGAGCCCGGTGGCTGCGACGATGGCGAGCATGGCGGCGGCGAACAGCTTGCGGCGCACGGAAGTCCCTCTCTCGACACAAAAACCCGGCTCAGGCTACGCCAGGCAGATACCGACCGACAGTATTGCGATCATGGTGCGCCGAATCCTCGCACAGCCTGCCGAAAATGGCGACGGGCCCCGTCACATCGTCATCCGATGCGACGGGGCCAGTCGGTCGATAGTTCGCGGCGGTCAGTCGCGCAATGGCCGCCCGAGGCTGTCGGGCACCTTGCCGGTCAGCATCATGATGCCGTCGATCAGCGGCCAGATGCCACCGATACCGCAGGTCAACCAGGTGACCGCAATCTGAGCGATCGCGATGCCGGTGTGACCGGTGTAGAAACGGCCGATACCGAAGCCGCCGAGGAAGATCTGTAGCAGACCCGCGGTCAGCTTCTGCTTATCCGAGAACGGCACGCCGAACGGGTCGCGACCGTAGGGCGCTTCCGGATCGTTCGGGTTGTAGCCGCCGCCCGGGTACGGCGCCGGCGGGTAGCCGCCCGGCTGCTGACCGTAGGGATCGGGCTGGCCGTACTGCGGCTGACCGTACTGCGGCTGACCGTACTGCGGCTGACCGTACTGTTGCGGCGGCTGCTGGTTGTACGGATCCGACGGGTACTGCTGCCCCGGTGCATCCGGCTGCTTGTTCAGGTCCGGCCCCGTCCCAGGCGGACCATACTGGGGGCCGCCGAAGCCTGGCTGGTTCTGGTAGGGGTCGGTCACTAAATGTCCTCCATCATTCGTGCATTTCGACGGGCGCTCACCCGCCTCCCCGCGTCTTTTGCCGGGCATTTGGGCGCCCGAAGGTATCGTCGCGGACACGCGTTCACGTGTCTACTCGGTGCACCGACGAGCTGCCCGAGTTGTTATGGGATCAGCCGTCCTTTTTCGAGGTATCGACCTTGCCCTGCTCGGCGTCCGAGGTTTCGGACCCCGTTGAGTTATCGCCGGCGGTATCCGGTTCGTTGCCGGACTTCTCGGATTTTGTCGGATCCGGACTCTCGGCGCTGTGCTTCGGTGGCGCGGCTTCCGCCACCGCGGCCGCCTTCGACGCGGCCTCGGATTCGGCGCCCGCCGCCCGCAGGGCCCCGATCTGCCACGGCCATGGCCGCGAGACCGTCGACGGTTGCAGTTGGTCGGCGGTTTCCCTGCCCTTGGTCGCGAAGACGAAATAGGCCACGGCGGCGAGGAATACGAGTGCCGAGGTGAACGAGTTGATGCGGATACCCGCGATCTTGGTCGCCTCGTCGTCGCGCAGCAGTTCGACAACGAATCGGCCGAGGCAGTACCCGGCGACGTAGAGCGCGAACAGGCGGCCGTGCCCGATGCGGTAGCGCTTGTCGATCTGTACCAGCAGCACCACGATCAGCAGGTTCCAGATCATCTCGTACAGGAAGGTCGGCTGCACGACCTTGTCGACGATGCCGGTGGAGACGCCGTTCATCATGTCGAGCTTGCCCTGATCGTCGAAGCGCAGGTAGATCTCCAGACCCCACGGCAGATCGGTCTTGCGGCCGTAGAGCTCCTGGTTGAAGTAATTGCCGAGCCGGCCGATGGCCTGGGCCAGCAGAATCGGCGGCGCGATCGCATCGCCCAACGCGGGCAATGGAATTCGGTAGACCCGGCAGCCGATCCAGGCGCCGACGCCGCCGAGGAAGACCGCACCCCAGATGCCGAGGCCGCCCTGGTAGATCTTCAGCGCATCGATCGGATGGCCGTCGGCGCCGAAGTACTTCTGCCAGTCGGTGGCAACGTGATACAGCCGCCCGCCGAGCAGACCGAAGGGCACCGCGAACATCGCGACATCGAGAATCGCGCCCTTCTGCCCGCCGCGCTCCTGCCAGCGCCGCTCACCCCACCAGATGGCGACGACGATGCCGATGATGATGCACAGGGCGTAGGCCCGTAGCGGGAATGGACCGAGATGCCATACGCCCTGGGACGGGCTGGGAATGTAGGCCAGCACATCAGCGGTGACGGCACCGTTGCTCAGGACGCTGTCTGCGAGGACTCGTAAGGTCACGGCCCCAACCGTAGCGGAGCACGGCCACATCGCGAGATTCGCGGTCGGCGTGCCCCGCTCGCAGGCGCCTAGGAGGCGACGGTCGCGGAACGAACACCCTCGGCCAGTTCGGCCGTGAGGGTGCGCACCGCGTCGAGTCCCTGTGCTGCGGCGGTCACCAGTGCCGAGCCCACGATGACTCCGTCTGCGTAGGAGGCGATTTCGGCCGCCTGCGCACCGTTGCGCACGCCGAGGCCGACACCGATCGGGATATCGGAATGCGCGCGGATGCGCGCACACAGCGCCGGAGCCGCAGAGGAGACCACATCACGGGCGCCGGTGACACCCATGGTCGATGCCGCGTAGACGAAGCCGCGGCTGGCCTCCAGCGTCTTGACCAGACGCTCCTCGGTGGACGAAGGCGCGACGAGGAAGACGCGGTCCAGATCGTGTGCGGCCGAGGCGACGAACCAGCTGTCGGCCTCTTCCGGGATGAGGTTGGGGGTGATGATGCCGGACCCGCCCGCGGCGGCCAGATCGCGCGAGAAACGGTCGACGCCGTACTGCAGCACCGGATTCCAGTAACTCATCACGACGGCCTTACCGCCCGCCGCGGTGATCGCCTCGACCACCGAGAACACATCGCGCACCCGGACTCCGCCGCGCAGCGCCTGATCGGCGGCGGCCTGGATGGTCGGTCCGTCCATCACCGGATCGGAGTAGGCGACGCCGACTTCGACTATGTCGCAACCGGATTCGACCATGGTGCGGCACACCTCGATCGAACCGGCCAGATCCGGATAACCCGCGGGCAGGTAGCCGATCAGCGCGGCCCGGCCCTCGGCGCGACAAGCGGCGAAGGTGTTCGCAAGGCGGGACTGCTG
The DNA here is from genome assembly GCF_044465765.1 of Nocardia sp. NPDC049526. Lineage (NCBI taxonomy): Bacteria > Bacillati > Actinomycetota > Actinomycetes > Mycobacteriales > Nocardiaceae > Nocardia > Nocardia sp. NPDC049526. The sequence continues at coordinate 131,061 of NZ_JBITMA010000018.1, forward strand.
ACTCACGACTGTGCCTCGCCGGTGCTCGGCTCCGTCGACGTGATGGACGCTGTGTTCATGGTTCGCTCGCTGCGCTCGCTCACTGGTGGCTCTCCTTGTCGGCGTGGTCGTCGAACAGCCCGAACCATCGCGCCGCCGTGTCCATATCCTTGTCGCCGCGCCCGGACAGATTGACCAGGATGATCGCGCCCTTGCCGAGTTCCTTGCCCAGCTTCATCGCACCGGCCACCGCATGCGCGGATTCGATCGCCGGGATGATGCCCTCGGCGCGGCTGAGCAGCAGCAGCGCGTCCATCGCCTCGGTATCGGTGATCGGCTGGTATTCGGCGCGACCGATGTCCTTGAGGTAGGCATGTTCGGGACCGACGCCCGGATAGTCCAAACCGGCCGAGATCGAATGCGATTCGATGGTCTGGCCGTCCTCGTCCTGCAGCAGATACGAGTACGCGCCCTGGAACGCGCCGGGGGTGCCACCGGTGAAAGTCGCGGCGTGCCTTCCGGTTTCGACGCCGTCGCCGGCCGCCTCGTAACCGATCAGCCGCACGCCGGGATCGTCGATGAAGGGATGGAAGATGCCGATGGCGTTGGAGCCGCCGCCGACGCAGGCCGTGACCGCATCGGGCAGGCGCCCGGTGAGCGCCTGGACCTGGGCGCGGGCCTCCAGCCCGACGATGCGCTGGAGATCGCGCACCATCATCGGGAACGGATGCGGACCCGCGGCGGTGCCGAAGCAGTAATAGGTGGCGTCGGCATTGGTGACCCAGTCGCGCAGCGCCTCGTTGATCGCATCCTTGAGGGTCTGCGAACCAGTCCGCACCGAGATCACCTCGGCGCCGAGCAGCCGCATGCGCGCCACATTCAGCGCCTGGCGAGCGGTATCGACCGCACCCATATAGACGACGCATTCGAGGCCGAGCAGTGCGCACGCGGTCGCGGTGGCGACGCCGTGCTGACCTGCGCCGGTCTCCGCGATGACCCGGGACTTGCCCATGCGCTTGGCGAGCAATGCCTGGCCGAGCACGTTATTGATCTTGTGCGAACCGGTGTGGTTCAGATCCTCGCGCTTGAGAATGATGCGCGCACCACCGGCGTGCTCGGCGAGCCGCAGACATTCGAAGATCGGCGACGGGCGACCGGTGTAGTCGCGCTGCAGCCGGTCCAGTTCGTCGAGGAAGGCGGGATCGAAGCGGCACTTCTCGTATTCGGCCGTGACCTCCTCGATCACCGCCATCAGCGCCTCGGGCACATGCCTGCCGCCGTAGACGCCGAAGTGGCCGCCTGGATCCGGCTCGTGGTCGCTGCGCTCGTGGACACCGTCGGAAGCCTTGGGCAGTGCCGTCACGACTCCGCCTCGCCGGCGCTCGGCTTTGTCGTGCCCGCACCGGCCGCTGTGTCGATGGTTCCCTCGCTTCGCTCGCTCACTCTCGTCACCGACCCCGCCGCGCGGGCTTCGGGCAGGACGGATGGGTGCCCGCGGTCACCAGTTCGGAGACGGCCGCGCGCGGGTCGCCACTGGTGACCAGCCCCTCACCGACGAGCACGGCATCCGCACCGGCACCGGCATAGGCCAGCAGGTCCGCGGTGCCGCGGATACCGGATTCGGCGATGCGGATGACCTCGGTGGGCAGACCGGGCGCGATGCGTGCGAAGACATCGCGATCCACCTCGAGGGTCTTGAGGTTGCGGGCGTTCACGCCGATCACGGAGGCACCGGCTTCGAGGGCGCGGTCGGCCTCTTCCTCGGTGTGCACCTCGACCAGGGCGGTCATGCCGAGCGATTCGGTGCGGTCGATCAGCGAGCTCAGTACGTCCTGTTCCAGGGCGGCCACGATGAGCAGGATGACGTCCGCGCCGTGTGCGCGGGCCTCGTGGATCTGGTAGGGCCCGACGACGAAATCCTTGCGCAGGATCGGGATGTTCACGGTGGCGCGGACCGCGTCCAGATCGTCGAGCGACCCATGAAAGCGACGGCCCTCGGTGAGCACGCTGATGATGCGCGCTCCGCCGTCCTCGTAGGACTTGGCCAGGCTCGCCGGGTCCGGGATATCCGCGAGCTCCCCCTTCGACGGGCTGGCCCGCTTGACCTCGGCAATGACGCCGATGCCGTCTTCGAGGAGCGCGGCGCGGGCGTCCAGCGGCGCGGGCACCGCGGCCGCGGCCGCCTTGATCGCCTGGAAGTCCAAAAGGGCTTCCCGAGCGGCCACATCCGCGCGGACCCCGTCGAGAATCGAGTCGAGTACCGTCATCTGGCTCGAATCCTTTCTGGGGAGACGGACTTGCTGCCTGAGAATCCCCCCAGGCGCTGTCTCACCGATGCTGACAAAGAATAAATGGCTGCTTGTGGCGCAACTGCGCCGGGGTTTGTAGTCACCTGCTCAGACACCTCGATGCCCTTGTTTCCCCTGATCATGATCGGCGGAATCGTCGGCGGCCGAAGTGGGCCGACTCGCTTCCTCGGTCGGGTCGGTCCCCGCGTCCAACGCATCCCAGAGCACGCGCTCGGAAAGCTGACCCGTATCGCCGGCCGCCGCGTCGGTGCGCTGACGCGTCACCTGTTCGGTGGCGGCGGCCCTGCGGAAGACCGGATTGTCGTACTTGCCGGACAGGCGGACGGCGTCCTCGGGCATACGGGCCAGCAGGACACCGGCCACAAAGGCCGCCAGCGCTCCCAGCAGCGAAAGTACGGCCGGGAACTGGGAAGTGACCACCTCGGTGACCGTTGCGCGGCCGGGCAGCTCCGCCAGGGTGGCGGCACGGGCCGCGGTCGCGCCGGATCCGGTCAGGAGAGCGAAGGCCGGAACGGCCGTCACCGCGGCGACCAAACCGATCAGGACGCCGAACATGCGCCGCAACCAGCCGCGGGTCGCCAGCACCGCGGCGATGGCGGCCAGCAGTACCAGAGCCAGTGGAGTCAGCGCACCGAACCAGACACCGCCGTTCAGTTTGTCGGTGCGCGGTTCGGTCAGCCCGTCGGTGGACGAGACAGTCACCCACGTCATCCGGGAGGAGCCCCACAGCGCCGCAGCGGCGACGGCGAGCAGGACGATCGCGCCGACCGGATATCTACGCTTCGGGGGATGTGCGTCCGCCGGGGTGGTCGGACCGGTATCGGCGGGTTCCGAATCGGTCATTCCGCGCCGCCGTCCGCAGGTGCGCTATACGCCCGAACGGTTTTCGCGGCCGCCACCGCCCGCAGCACCGCCATGGCCTTGTTGCGGGATTCGACGTCCTCGTAGTCCGGATCCGAATCCGCGACGATGCCGGCACCCGCCTGCACATAGGCGATACCGTCCTTCAACAGTGCGGTGCGGATGGCGATCGCGGTATCCGCATCGCCCGCGAAGTCGAGATAGCCGACGACGCCACCGTAGACGCCGCGGCGGGTGGGTTCGAGTTCCTCGATGAGTTCCATCGCACGTACCTTCGGCGCACCGGACAGCGTGCCCGCGGGGAAGCAGGCGTTGACCGCGTCGAGTGCGATCTTGCCCGGCGCGAGGCGGCCGGAGACCGTCGAGACCAGATGCATGACGTGGCTGTAGCGCTCGATATGCCGATACTCGGTGACCCGCACCGTGCCCGGCTGGCAGACGCGGCCCAGATCGTTGCGGCCGAGGTCGACGAGCATCAAATGCTCGGCGTTCTCCTTCTCGTCGGCCAGCAGTCCCTTCTCCAGCAGCAGATCGTCCTCCTCGGTGGCGCCACGCCACCGGGTGCCCGCGATCGGATGTGTCGTCGCCACCCCCTCTTTCACGGTCACCAGCGATTCCGGGCTGGAGCCGACGATGGAGAATGCCGTGCCGCCGTCGCCGTCCGGGATGTGGATCAGGTACATGTACGGGCTCGGATTGGCGGCGCGCAGCATCCGGTAGAGGTCCAAAGGCGCGCCGTCGTAATCCATTTCGAAGCGCTGCGAGAGCACGACCTGGAAGGCCTCGCCCGCCTCGATCTCCTTGACCAGGCGGCGCACGCCCGCACCGAATTCTTCGGTGGTGCGGCGGCGGATGTACTCCGGGTCGGGCTGATCGAAGACCGACACCGTCGACTCCGAGGACGCGGCCAGCGCGGCGGTCATCCGGTCCAGCCGGGCCACCGCATCGTCATAGGCTTCGTCGACCCGTTCGGCGGTGCCGTTCCAGTTGACCGCATTGGCGATGAGCGTGATCGCGCCCTCGTGGTGATCGAAGGCCGCGAGATCGGTGGCGAGCATCAGCACCATCTCGGGCAGCCGCAGATCGTCGGCGGCGAGGGTGGGCAGCCGCTCGATCCGGCGCACCGCGTCGTAGCCGAGATAGCCGACCATGCCGCCGGTCAGCGGGGGCAGACCGGGCAGCCGCTCGGTCTGCAGCAACTGCAGGGTTTCGCGCAGCGCAACCAGCGGATCGCCACCGGAGGGCGCGTCCACCGGGGTGTGCCCGAGCCAGGCCGCTTCACCGTCGACAACCGTCAGCGCGGACGGGCTGCCCGCGCCGATGAACGACCAGCGCGACCAGGACCGCCCGGTCTCCGCGGACTCGAACAGAAAGGTACCGGCCCGATCCGCGGCCAACTTGCGGTACGCCGACAGTGGAGTTTCGGAGTCCGCCAGCACCTTTCGGGTCACGGGGACCACCCGATGCTCCGCGGCCAGTTGGTGGAACTGTTCGCGGGTCGTGGTGGTGGGAGTGGACGCGCCAGGCATGTGTCCATCATCCCAGGCGGCACCGACAGCCTTGTCGGCGCGTCCCATCCTCCTGAACCGACTGTCCGGTTCCGACGTGCTGCAGGCGCTGGTGACAGCCGTCACTACACTCGCCCCGTTCGATCTCAAACGCGGTATCCATTTCGGGAGGAGACAACTGATGTACCCCTCGCAACCTGGTGCGCCGGACGGGCGGCACGCCGTCGGCTCCGGCCTGCCCGGTCAACCCCCTCGGATGGTCGGCCTGCATTCGATGGGCGGATCACCGAGTTCCAACCAAGTGAACGCCCTAGCTTCCTTCGTCACCTACGTGAAAGCGCTGGAAGCCCTGGACAAGCACCATTTTCCGGATGAATACGCCACCCACAGCGACCGGATCAGGGAACTCAGGCCGCTCCTGCGCGCGCACGGAATTCTCGATGTCATGGAGATCAAAAATCCCGAGGTCGCCGCTCTCATCGGCGCTTAGTCGCGATAAGAACCCGTCATTCCGGTCTCTGGCGTGACGAGGACCGAGCGCGGGGGCGGCAAACCGACCTCGCGCCCGGTACTGTCCCCACTATGCAGACAGGTCAGCTCGCTCCCGAATTCGAGCTTCCCGATCAATCCGGCACCTCACGTTCGCTCGATGCGCTGCTCGCGAACGGTCCGCTGGTGTTGTTCTTCTACCCCGCCGCGAATACGCCGATCTGCACGGCGGAGGCTTGCCACTTCCGTGATCTGTCCGCCGAATTCACGGCGCTGGGCGCATCGTGCGTCGGCATCAGCACCGACGGTGTCGATACCCAGGCCGGATTCGCCTCCAAACAGAACCTCGGATACCCGTTGCTGTCGGATGCCGACGGCAAGGTTGCCTCGGCGTTCGGGGTGAAGCGCGGACTGCTCGGCAAGCTCGCACCGGTCAAGCGGCAGACTTTCGTGATCGACCGGGATCGCAAGGTCGCCAAGGTGATCACCGGCGAGTTGCGGTCCGATGTGCACGCGGACGAGGCGCTGAAGTTCCTGCGCGAGCGCGCTATGCAGTAGCCCTGTTCGCGAACACGCGCTAACCACCGCGAAAAACGCCAGGTCTATCGCCATTGATCTCCTGGTTGCCCGGCATACGCTGGATTCATGACTTCGAGCGAGGTTCGGCCGGACGGGCAGAAATCCACGCTGGCCACGTGGCGCACCCGGATCATCGGCGCACTGGCGGTCATCGCCGTACTGATCATCGCCTACTTCATTCTGGCGGCGTTCATTCCGCGCTGGTGGGCGCAGCGCATCGCCGAGCTGGTGAGCGGCAGTTTCAGCAAGGGCATCGGCTGGGGTCTGGTGTACGGCTTGCTCTGCACCGCCATACCGCTGCTCCTGCTGTTGTTCGCTGCGCTGATCTGGAAGCGGCGAGCCGGAAAGTTCGTCGCGGGTGCTGCCGCGTTGCTCGCGGTAATCGTCGCGATTCCGAATCTGATGACACTCTCGATCGTGCTCGGCGGGAGTAGTGCCGCACATGCCGGCGAACGAATTCTGGACGTCGACGCGCCCGCCTTCCGTGGCGCGTCACTGGTAGGCGCCATCGTGGCGGTCGCGATTTTCCTCGCCGCTTCGGCCCTGATCAGCCGGCGATGGTGGCGGCGCAGGCATCCCGGCAAGCAGGCGGTACCGACGCCGCCCGCCGCCACTCCGCAAACGCCGACGGTCACCTAGGACAGGTAGCCGACACACCATCCGGCTCTGTGAGTGACCTCACGTCGCGAACCAAGTCCATGACGGTCGAGCGAAGTCGTGGCAAACTCATTGACGCGAGTGACCGTGAACATGCTTTTCGTTAATCGCTAGGTTCGCTGACAATAAGACGTCACTTGGCTCGAAAGAAGGCACCCAGTGACGAAGTGGCTCAACCCGGACGAACAACGAGCTTGGCACGCGATCGTAGCGCTGATGACACGTCTACCAGGCGCTTTGGACACCCACCTGCAGCGCGAATCCGGGGTGACGCATTTCGAATACTGGGTGCTCACGCTGTTATCCGAGGAGCCCGGCCATCGGCTACAGATGAGTGAGCTTGCCCACAAAGCAAATGCATCGCTATCGCGACTGTCCCATGTGGTGTCGAAGCTGGAGCGAATGGGCTGGGCGCAACGGTCAGCAACCATCGGCCGCCGCGGCGTGCAGGCGGTGCTCACCGACGACGGCTACTCGAAGGTGGTCGAGGCGGCGCCCGGTTATCTGGATGCGGTGCGGCAGTTGGTATTCGATGGTCTCGACGCCGAACAGACTGCGCAACTCGCCGACCTCAGCGAACTGCTCGTCAGGCAGCTCGGCGACACTCTGAGCCAGTCCAACAGCAGGTCGGCGCCGGTCGAGGAGCGCGGCGAGCAGCCGAATTCTTAGCAGGTCCGGCTCAGCTGTCGGCGAGCAGCAGGTCGGAGTCGAAGCAGGTGTGCGTGCCGGTGTGGCAGGCCGCGCCCTCCTGGTCGACGACGAGCAGAATGGTGTCGCCGTCGCAGTCGAGGCGGACCTCGTGCACGTACTGGGTGTGGCCGGAGGTTTCGCCCTTGACCCAGTACTGCCGGCGCGACCGCGAATAGTAGGTCGCCTTGCGGGTTTCCAGCGTGCGGGCCAGTGCCTCGTCGTCCATCCAGGCAACCATCAGCACATCGCCGGTGCCGCGCTCCTGCGCGACCGCGGCGACGAGTCCGGCGTCATTGCGCTTGAGCCGGGCGGCGATGGCGGGGTCGAGAGTCATATCACCGTTATACAGGGGGCTCCCCGCCGGAACACATCGTGTAGTGCCGAAACACCACCCGCCGCGACAGTTCCTACTCCTCCGGCAGCGGAATCAGTTCGAGATGTTCGGCGACAGGCTTTTTGGCGCAGGCGGCCCTGCCGGTGACCAAGTTCACCCCACCCCGGTGGGCAACCAGCCATTTGCCACAGACACAACGCAGATAACGAACCGAACCATGTGTCGACACCAGCATCGGCGATGACCAGGAGCATGCGGGACACGTGGCGGACATGGTCGCTAAGCCTGGGTAACTGTCGAGCAGATAGCAATCACCGCCCCGGCGTGGCGGCCGAACTCTCCGAAGAAAATTCAAAGCCGCGCGAGTGCGATTCAGCTCCCGAGGACCTGTCAGGCACGCCGACGATCAGCCTCGGAAACCAAATCCGGTTGGGCCACAACGACATCGGTGGAACCCTCGACCGCGGCGAGCATCGGCGTTACGGCACTGAGGGTTTCACCGCTGGATTCCACCGGAGGCTGTCGCATATCTGCTGAGAATTTCCAGGGGCTATACCTTGTTCGAGGCAGCCGCTGTTTCTTCGTGAGCGCCGGGGCGCGGGCTAGCGGACGATGATTTGTTCGGCGCGCATGGCGGCTTTTACCTGCGGGATGGTGAGGTCGCCGAAGTGGAAGACGCTGGCGGCCAGGACTGCGTCTGCGCCGGCTTGGACGGCGGGGGCGAAGTGTTCGACGGCGCCCGCGCCGCCGCTGGCGATCACCGGTATCGTGACCGCTTCGCGGACGGCCTTGATCATGGGCAGGTCGAAGCCTGCCTTGGTGCCGTCGGCATCCATCGAGTTGAGCAGGATCTCGCCGACACCGAGTTCGGCGCCGCGCACGGCCCATTCGATGGCGTCGATGCCGGTGCCGCGCTTGCCGCCGTGTGTGGTGACCTCCCAGCTGGACGGGGTGTCGGGCTGGCCGTCCGGAACGGTACGGGCGTCCACCGACAGCACGATGCACTGGGAGCCGAAGCGCTCCGACATTTCCCGCAAGACTTCGGGGCGCGCGATGGCGGCGGTATTGACCGAGACCTTGTCCGCGCCCGCGCGCAGCAGCCGATCGACATCCTCGACCGTGCGTACGCCGCCGCCGACGGTAAGCGGGATGAAGATCTGCTCGGCCGTGCGGGTCACCACATCGATCATGGTGCCGCGGTCGCCGGTGGAGGCGGTGACGTCGAGGAAGGTCAGCTCGTCGGCGCCCTGCAGGTCATAGGCGGCGGCGAGTTCGACGGGATCGCCCGCATCACGCAGGTTTTCGAAGTTGACGCCCTTGACCACCCGGCCCGCGTCGACATCCAGGCACGGAATCACGCGTACCGCCAACGTCATCGGCTCACCCTTCTTCGAATCTTGCTGTGTTCACCCACCCCGCCGGCTCCGCCGGCTGCCATCCCCTGTGTTTCGTGCACAGCCTCACGCATCATCGGCGACCGTGCAAATCATTTCGAGCAGTTCCTCGTGCACCCCCGGCGCAGCGGCCAGCACCGAACCCGAGGTGATGGTCCACGGATCCCCCGCCAGGTCGGTAACCACACCACCTGCCGCGCGCACCAGCGCAACGCCCGCGGCGTTGTCCCACGGATGGTGCCCGAAGACGATCGCGCCGCCGAGCACGCCCGATGCGGTGAACGCGAGGTCGATCCCGGTGGAGCCGTGCATGCGCACCCGCGACGAGAGCCTGCTCAGCGGACCGAGCAGGTCGAAACGGAACCGGCCGGGAATGCGTCCGGCGGAGTCCACATTGAACGCGCCGAAGCCGATCATCGCCTCGCCGAGCTTCCCGTGCGGCAGGCGTGGCAGCGGTTCGCCGTTGAGCAGCACCGGACCGTCGACGGCCGCCGAATAGCGCTGGCCGAGCAGCGGCAGCCAGGTCAGCCCGAGCAGCGGCTCCCCTTCGTGCACCAGCGCCAGCAGCATGCCCGAAAGAGGATGTCCCGATGAGTAATTGAAGGTGCCGTCGATCGGATCGAGCACCCACGCGGTCCCCGATGTCAGCTGCGGACCGCCGAATTCCTCACCGTGCACCTCGATCCCGGTGCGCTGCTCGAGCTGTGCGGAGATGGTGCGCTCCAATTCCAGATCGAGTTCGGTCGCGAAGTCGTTGCGGCCCTTGGCCACCGCGCTCGGCGCGCCGACCCCCTCGATGAAACGCGGGCTTGCCGCGTCGAGGATTTCGCCGGCGACGTCGAGCAGGGCCGGTAGTTCGGTATCGAGGCGGTTGGCGGTCATCGAATCGTCAGCGGACCGCGGCCAGCGCCTCGGGCAGCGTGAAGCGGCCCGCGTACAGCGCCTTACCGACGATCGAACCCTCGACACCCTCGGGCACCAGTTCGGCGATGGCGATCAGATCCTCGATGGTGGAAACGCCGCCGGAGGCGATGACCGGCGCGTCGGTGGCCGCGCAGACTTCACGCAGCAGATCCAGGTTGGGGCCGGTGAGGGTGCCGTCCTTGGTCACGTCGGTGACCACGTAGCGCGAGCAACCGTCACGCTCGAGGCGTTCGAGCACTTCCCACAGATCACCGCCGTCGCTGACCCAGCCGCGGCCGCGCAGCCGGTGTTCGCCATCGATGATCCGCACATCCAGGCCGACGGCGATGCGCTCACCGTGCTTGGCGATGGCGCGGGCACACCACTGCGGATCCTCCAGCGCGGCGGTGCCGAGGTTCACCCGGGCACAGCCGGTACCCAGCGCGGCCTCCAGGGATTCGTCGTCGCGGATGCCGCCGGACAACTCCACCTTGACATCGAGTTCGCCGACGACCTTGGCCAGCAGTTCACGATTGGAACCACGGCCGAATGCCGCGTCCAGATCGACCAGATGCACCCACTCCGCACCGGCTTCCTGCCAGGCGAGTGCCGCGTCGCGCGGGGAGCCGTAATTGGTTTCGCTGCCCGCCTCCCCCTGAACCAGGCGCACGGCCTCTCCATTGGCGACATCGACAGCAGGTAGCAGCACAAGACTCACGGATGCAGTTTAGTTGCTCGCTCCGCGCTCCCTACCCCCGGCCTGCGGAAATAGCGGCGCGATCACCCTTGCACATGATCATCGAGGATCCGACTGAGCAGCCGGACCAGTTCGCGGCGCTCGGCGACGGAGAGGGCGGTGAGCAGATCGTCCTGGGCGCCTTCGATTCGCTGGTCCAGTTCGTCCAGGTGGCGGGTGCCCGCCTTGGTGATGGTGACGATATTGCGGCGGCGGTCGCTCGGATCCGGGGTGCGTTCGATCAGACCGCGCTCTGCCAGATCGTTCAATGCGGCGACGATATCGCTGCGGTCGATGCGGGTGCGACGGCCGAGATCGGCCTGGCTGGCGGGGCCGAACTCGCCGAGCGTGGCGAGCAGGGCGTAGTGGTAGCGGCGGGATCCGGTGGCTTCGAAGGCACGCTCGGTCGCCCGGTTGGCGAGGATGGCCACCTGGTTCACCAGTCGGGTGGGCAGGACGCGCAGCCTGCCCGGGGTGTCCTCGTGCGCTATCTCCATGAGAGCAATGTAGCAAGACTTGTTGGTGTAACCCACGATCTGTTATCGTTGGACTTGCCAACGTTGGAGCAACCAACGTTTAGTTCGAAAGGGTCGACCAATGAGCAAGATCCGCCGTTTCCTCCCGCTCGCCGCGCTGCCGCTGGCGCTGCTCACCGCCTGCACCACCACCAAGGACGACACGCTCCAACTCCGCGAACTCGTGGACCGCAACGAGATCACCGGGCTGGTCAACCAATTGGGCCGCACCTTGGACGAAGGCCGCTTCGATGACTTCCGCACGATCTACACCGCCGACGCGACCGCGAAAACCCCCGGCGGCCGGGCCGAGGGTCGTGCTGCGCTCATCGCGCAGGCGAGCCGGAACCACTCCGATGACAAGCGCATTCAGCACTTCATCACCAATGTGATAATCGACCTGCACGGCGATGCGGCCGAGGTGCGCGCGAATCTCATCGCTACCTTCGCGCCGGCCACGACCGCCGTATCGGAGCCGCAGTACACCCTCGGCGAGGTCTACCGCTTCGACGCGGTTCGCACCGCGGAGGGCTGGCGGCTGTCGCGGGTGGAGACGACGCCGCTGTGGTCCACGGGCACCCGCCCCTGAGCCAGCCGCTCGAACCGCGCGTCAACCGTGGCGAGAACCCGTGTGCGATAACAACTCAGCGTGGCGGCGACCGCGAATGCCGCGGTCGCCAGCGCCGCCGCAATCCGAACCCACTCGCCTACCTGGAATTCGGTTGCCGCACTCTCGATTTCGGCGAGACTGTGCCGGGAGCGTTCGTCGAACAGAATCGTCGCGCGAGGCCACAGGTACAGGATCGACAGCAAGAACTGGCCACTGATGAGAGAAATCATCGATGCGCCAACCCATCCCCGTGCGAGGCGATACCGGACCGCTGCAGCACAGGCGACCAGCGCGCACACCGTCAGCACCCCGCCGAGCGGGCGCATCACATCACCGACCGCGACCTCACTCATGAACTGCTGGGTCTGCGTCAGCGATTCGGGCACATCACGAAAGATATTGGGATACAGCATGATCGTCTCGGTGAGGGCGGCAGCGAACGCGAAGCTCGCGACCGCGGCATAGACCCCGATGACGGTCAGCGGAACCGTGACGGATTTCATTGCGACCTCCCTGCCACGACAGTAGGTCCGCACTCCGGCATGGCGGATCAGGACGCATCCCCCATATCCCCGGCCTCCAGCTCAGGGTCTACCCGGAGAGCCGCCGACTACCTGTGCTTCCCGCATCCGACGGCTTCCGATACGCACCGCATTGGATGCACGTCATCCTCGGCCTCTCCCGGCCTATACGGTTGTTGGCGAAGTTGCCGCCGGACTATGTGAGGGGGATCGGTCATGGGCAAGCAAAATCGTCGACGGCGCTCGGAAGAGCACGCCGCCAAGAGGTCCGCATCCTGGTCTGCGCAGTCGAGTGGGCCACGGGATTCCGAGCAGATCGCGAACGCGATCATGGCCACGGCAATGGAGACCGCTCAGGGCAATGCACGCGCCGCTGAGCAATTCGCACAACAGCTCGTCGGTCGCGATCTGCTGACGAACGAGCAGGCGGACGGCGCGCACCTGGCGGCACAGCACATTATCGGCCGAATCTTTCAATACGGCTGGCTTCCGGAAGACATCCACCAGGTCGCGCGCCGACGCGTGGACCAGTTCGCGATCGCGCTACTCATCGATGTCATGGCCGCCTACGTCCGGCCTTTCGCGCCGGGATCAATCGATGAGACCTGGCAGTTGCAGCTCGCCGAGCTGGGAGCAGACATCTGGTGGTCCGCGGCCGAACCGCACCTCGGCCAGTGGGCCGCGAAGCAACTGCTGACTGCGGCAGAGGCGGTAACGACTGTGGTCGAGGCACTTGCGATGCTGATCCGACTACCCGAGCTGGAACTGATCCGCCCCTTGCCCGGCACCGCACGACCGCAAGCCGCAGCTCACCACCACACCGTCGACGCCAAGGTCCTGAGCCGGGTCCGCGGACTGCTCGCGAAGGCCGAGTCGACGTCATACCCCGAAGAGGCGGAGGCACTTTCGGCCAAGGCCCAGGAGCTGATGACCAAATACGCGCTCGATCGGGTACTCATCGATGCGGACAACGCCGTACCCGATCTGCCCGGCGCGTGCCGGATCTGGTTGGACACCCCCTATGTCGACGCGAAAGCGCTGCTTGTCGATGTGGTCACCAAGGCCAACCGGTGCCGCGCGATCTTTGCCTCGGCATTCGGCTTCATGACAGTCGTCGGTGACGAAAGCGACTTGGAGGCAGTCGAATTGCTGACGACCTCGTTGCTCGTTCAGGCCACCCGGGCGGTGATCGCCAGCGGCAACGAATCCAAGCGCAGCGCCGATGCAAGAAGCCGCGCATACCGCAAGTCATTCCTTATCGCCTATGCAACGCGCACCGGTGAGCGACTCGAAGAAGCGAATGAGACGACGATTGCGGAATCCACGGATCCGGCGCGTTTGCTTCCGGCGCTCCGCTCCCACCAACACAAAGTGGATGAGGCGTTCGACGCGCTGTTCCCAACTATCCGAGACCGGGGGATTTCCATCGGCAACGCCAATGGTTGGGCGGCGGGGCGTGCCGCAGCTGACAGCGCCCAGCTACAGGCTCGCCGTCCGATCAAGAAGTAGCTCACGCCCGATGCACTGAAATACATTGCGGGGGCTCTGATACGCAAAAAGGCCCCCAACTGGTGTTGGGGGCCTTTCGCAAGGATGTTCCGGCGGTGTCCTACTCTCCCACACCCTGTCGAGTGCAGTACCATCGGCGCTGGTGGCCTTAGCTTCCGGGTTCGGAATGGGACCG